>NZ_BLBG01000001.1 GCF_009687905.1 Lacticaseibacillus zhaodongensis
CATTCCGGTTTAGCTCAGTTGGTAGAGCACCTGACTGTTAATCAGGTTGTCGTCAGTTCGAGTCTGACAACCGGAGTTATGGAGAGTTGTCCGAGAGGCTGAAGGAGCATGGTTGGAAACCATGTATACGGGTTTTGCCTGTATCAAGGGTTCGAATCCCTTACTCTCCGTTTTACAACCTTCGAGCAACTTCAAAAAATACTGAATTCACTAGTTATGCTTAGTGATTTCAGTATTTTTTTGTGCTAAAAACAATAATCAGAAACAGACAAGTGATTGGGGACTTGCACCGCTTGTCGTGAGGCAAAGTCGGAGGATGGCTGAAGCTGAACGCCCGGACGTTCAGGCACTGGAAGCTGGATGATTGCTCTGTCATGAATGCCGGGCGGTGGGATACTGGTACTGACCTGATGAATTGATAAACAGTGGTTGTTTCCCCGCACTCACTTTCGACAATAGTTATGGGCCGTGATGGTTAGCGTATGAGGACCTCTGTTCGCGGACCAGAAGTCCCTTATAGCAGTGTGGGTGCGCTGAATCAAGAGACCACAGCTAGTTGTACGTAGCTGGTTATGAGGACTACGGAGGGATTGGTTAACGGCTAGCAGGTTAATGCAATGTGGCTCATCCTTTTTGAATTGTCGTGACTATTCATAGTGAAAGTAATATAAAAGCCCCAGTCCACAAGTGGACTGGGGCGGGAACCAGATATTCTGGTGGCTCGTTCATGCACGTCGTTCACGCTTAATAAATAGTTTGCGGAAATCAATTTGCATGAGGAGGATGGCCAGCAGGATCAGGCCGCCACCGGCAACAAGGCTGATGGTTAATTCCTCGAAGCCAAAGAGGACGGAGAAGAGGCTACCAAAAACCGATTCGGTCATCATGATGAGACCAGCGGCAGTGGGGTCGGTGAACTTCTGGCCAATCAGCTGGAGCGTTTGGGCGCCGAACGACGAGAGGACCCCGAGAATGATCACCGGACCAATTGCTGCGGACCAGTTAATGGCTGCGTAGTGCGGTGATTCCGTCAGGAGCGACCAGAGCAGACCGCCAGCCCCCTGAATTGCCCCAAGCATGAAGGCGATACACCAGGGGTTGACGGTGGCTGCCTCACGACCAAAATAAACAATTTGGATGGCGTAGAAGATTGCCGACACGATAACCAGGATGTCACCGGTGTGGAACCCGAAATTGCCACCAAAGATATTGGTCAGAACGCACATGCCGATGATACACAGGGTAATGGCGAGGTAATCTTTAGGACTGGGTGTCTCTCTGGTCAATAGCCACATGATGAAGGGCACGAAGACAACATAGGTGGCTGTTAGGAATGCATTGTTGCCGGGCGTGGTGTACATGATTCCGGCTGTTTGCAGCTGGTAGGCAATGAGGTTGATGATTCCAGCGGTCAGGCCGATTTTGAACTCACTTTTGTTCATCCGCAGAATCTGGCGGTGGAAGAATAAGAACGCAAGGCTGGCGTAGATCAAACCGCGAATGGCATTGATGACCCCAGCAGGCATGTGGGCGTTTGTGGCCTGCTTTGAGAATATGTAGCCCGCACCCCAGATGGTGGCGGTGAGCAAGAGGGCGAGGTTGGCTTGGATTTTGCTTAACTTCATCGGCTTAACCATGTAGCATCGACAGGTGGACGAGGATGCTGACCAGCAGGGCGCCACCGAGCCAGTAATATTCGGGCCAGTCGCGCTTGCGTTTAGCTGGCAGCAAGGTCCATAAAATGGTGACAAAAGCGGGGATCAGGGTGAAGCGCTGCGCAACGTAAGCGGCAACGACGATGACAATTTCGCCAAGCCCGATGACTGGGAGGGGCAACTGACGGGCAAAAGCCGCCAAAATGAATGGTAGCAGTCCAAAACCTAGGTCCAGCAGGAACGTGCTAGTGAGTACGTGCGACTCGGTCATGGTCAGTGCAACCTGCATGAAGGCCGCTAGAATGAGCAACCCACTGACTTGCACCGGATGCGTTAGTGACTGGGTACTGATGATCCAGGCCAGACCGATTTGGGCCACGACTAGGGGCAAGAGAATCCACTGGCCACTGCTGGCGATGATGGCGCAAACCAGTGCAGCACCAGCCAGAATTGCGACGTGTTTTTGCAAAAGCATCGCTGCCAGCAGCACGCACAGCGCGAGGAGGGCAATGAAGTTGACTGACCACACTAGGTGACTGCCGCCGATTGCGAGGATCGGGGCGACGACCGCGAGCAGACCAAAACTCAGCGCGGTCACTGGTTTTTCTACATTAGATGACATAATAAGTTCCTTTCTTCTTAATGGATATGCTACTAAATATATCAGCAAGACGCAAAAGTTTATTCGCCGCCCGAGATGTGGTAACATAAATTAGTTGCAAACATTTCCCGATGGGGCTCAATTATTGAGTGTGCCTTGTAACCGAATACTTAAGGGGGAAAACCAATTCCATGCAAGAAAAACATCTATTTACTTCCGAATCAGTTTCGGAAGGGCACCCAGACAAAGTCGCTGACCAGATTAGTGATGCGATTCTCGATGCCATCCTGAAGCAAGATCCAAAGGCCCGTGTTGCCTGCGAAACCACCGTTTCAACCGGCTTGGTGCTGGTTGTTGGTGAGATCTCCACAACCGCCTACGTTGACATTCAAAGCATTGTCCGCGGCACCATTCGCCGCATCGGCTACACCAAGGACAGTGGCTTTGATCCAGATTCCGTCGCCGTACTAGTTTCCTTAGACGAACAATCACCTGACATTGCGCAGGGGGTTGACGACTCACTGGAAGCCCGGAACGCCGATACCGACCCACTGGACCGCATTGGTGCCGGTGACCAGGGCATGATGTTTGGTTATGCTTGCGACGAAACGCCGCAGCTGATGCCATTACCAATCGCTTTGGCCCACGCACTCATGCAGCGGACTGCTAAGGCCCGGCATGAAGGCATCCTCAAGTACCTGCGGCCTGATGCTAAGGCCCAGGTCACCGTCGAATATGACGACCAAGGCAAGCCTTTCCGCGTGGACACGGTCGTATTGTCAACGCAGCACAACCCCGACGTGACGCTCGAACAGATCCGCAGCGACGTTGAGGAACAGATCATCCGCAAGGTTATCCCAGCTGAATTGCTGGATGCCAACACCAAAATTTACGTGAACCCAACCGGCCGCTTCGTACTTGGTGGCCCGGCTGCCGATTCCGGTTTGACCGGACGGAAGGTCATCGTTGATACTTACGGGTCATACGCCCGTCATGGTGGTGGTGCCTTCTCCGGGAAGGACGCAACCAAGGTTGACCGCTCTGCATCCTATGCCGCCCGCTACATTGCCAAGAACATTGTGGCAGCGGGATTGGCTAAGCAGATCGAAGTCCAACTCGCGTACGCCATTGGGGTCGCAAAGCCCGTTTCAATTTCCGTTAACACTTTTGGCACAAACGCCATTTCCGAAGAGAAGATCGTTGAAGCCATTCGCGCCAACTTCGATCTGCGCCCAGCCGGCATCATCAAGATGCTAGACCTGCAGCGCCCAATATATGAACAAACAGCGGCTTATGGTCATTTCGGCCGCACAGACGTTGACCTGCCTTGGGAACACCTGGACAAGGTCGACGCTTTGAAAGCATTACTCTAGAATGATCGATTGGTGGCGGGACATTATTTGATGTCCCGTCTTTTTTTGTGCACAGAGCGGAGGCCCGCGGTCAGAAGCTGAGGACTAACGTACTTCTGGAAGAATGCCTGGTTTTGGGCATTATTTCAGAAGTGTGTTAGCCGCAAGCTTCAGTCCCGCGCAGCTCGCCTATGAAACAGAGCGCAGCGCAGCAGTAAAAAGGAGCAATTATGTCTAAGAAACGACAAACCAACGTGCCAGTTATCACCGCCATGGTGTTCATCGCCACGTTCATGGCGGCAATTGAAGGAACCATCGTCAGCACTGCCATGCCGACAATTTTGGGTGCATTGCACGGCGTCAGCCTGATGAACTGGGTCTTCACCACCTATCTATTGACCAGCGCAATGGCAACGCCGATTTATGGGAAAATGGCGGACCGCATCGGCCGGAAGCCGGTACTGCTGGTGGGCCTGGCGATTTTCGTTCTGGGGTCGCTGCTGAGCGGACTGTCGCAGTCAATGCTCGAACTAATTATTTTCCGGGCAATCCAAGGAATCGGGGCCGGCGCTATCATGCCGGTGACCTTCACCATCATCGCCGACATGTACCCCATCGAAAAACGGGCCCGCGTGCTTGGCTTTAACGGTTCGGCTTGGGGCATCGCGTCCGTCACGGCACCCCTGATTGGGGGCTTTATCGTTGACCGGCTGTCCTGGCACTGGGTCTTCATCATCAATGTTCCAATCGGTGTCATCACGATGCTGCTGACGCAGTTTTACATGCACGAGAATTTTGTCAAAACCGACAAGCCTGTGGATATCCTGGGGACAATTTATCTGGCATTGACCTTGCTGTTCCTGCTGATGGGCTTCCAGATGCTGGACTCGGCGCACGGACCGCTACTGTTCGCATTGCTGCTGGTGCTTACGGCGGGGATGTTAGCACTGTTTGTCCGCCAGGAGGGCCGGGCTCAGGACCCGATTATTAGTCTCAAGCTGTTCAAGTCGCGGACCTTCACGATTCAAAATGTCATGGCGGCGCTGGTTTCCGGTGTCGTAATGGGCCACGAAGTTTACATTCCGATGTGGATGCAGGGCATCCTCGGTCTGAGTGCCTCTCTTGGGGGCTTTGCGGTGACACCAAGTAGCCTGATGTGGATCGTGGGTTCATTCATCGCGGGCCGCATGATTGTGAACATGGTTCCTCGGCGGGTGCTCAGCATCGCCCTGCTGATCATTCTGGTCGGCATCGTTGCAATCGTGCTGCTGCCGCAAACAACGCCGTACGTCGCCTTCTTGGCTGTCTCAGCGGTGCTCGGGACCGGATTCGGAATCAGTATCACCACTACGACCGTGACCTCGCAGGCGGCCGTTGAAAAGGACCAGGTGGGCGTTGCGACCAGTGTGAACACGCTAAGTCGGACCTTGGGCCAAACCATCATGGTCGCGATTTTTGGCATCATCTTCAACATGCGCGTGGCGGCCGGGACTGGCGCCCACCCGGGACTGAACGCCAACATGATGAACAAGTTGGTCAACCCGCAGACGGCGACTCAGCTCGCTCCGGCCGTGCTCAAACCATTGCGAACGGTGCTCTTCTCCGCGTTGCACACGGTGTACGTTGCCAGCGCAATCGTGGTTGTGCTCGCGATTGTCATCAACCTGTTTGACCGGAAGCAGAAGCAATCAGCTGACTAATTGAGTTGGCACAAAAAAAGACGTCCTCGCGTGGAAGACGTCTTTTTTGCTGCAGTTACTGCTGTTCTTCTTTGCGCAGGGCCTTACTGAAGAATGCCCAATTGAGCATCAAGCCGCAGGTGCCGCAAGCATAGCCCGCAAGCACGTCAGTCGGGAAGTGCACCTGGACGTAGATGCGGCTGCAGCCAATGGCCAGGATGAACAAGACGCAGATTACGCGCAGCCTGGCCTGAGTGCTGCGGCGTTTAGCCAGCAGTCCGGCGCAGACAATGATGGTGCCGAAGAAGAGGACGGAGCCCGCCGAGTGGCCACTAGGGAAGCTCCAGCCCCCCGCGGCGACGAGATTGTGGACGTGCGGATCCTGCACGAAGGGGCGCGGCCGCAACACGATGTGCTTGATGATGTAATTGGCGAGGTTGACGCCGATCATGTTGGCGGCGATGAAACCGACGACAGCCGGCTTGCGGCGCCAAGCAAACAGCAGCGCGAGGCAGATGCTGAGAACCGCGACGACTGGCGGGTTGCCGATGCTGGTGATACCGATCACGATGGGGTTGAGCCAGGCTGAACGGTGCACAATGAGGGTGATACCCGCGTGGTCGATTGCGGGGATGAAGCCCGCACCATTCGTGACGCCGAAGCCCAGCACTAGCACGATCAGGGCGCAGCAGCCGGCAATACTAAATTTAACTTTTTGGCTCACAAAATCACGCTACTTTCCCGCTTTCCGCGCGTTACCTTGGTAAACAGTCTGGACGTAGTATTGCAGCGTCCGGAATTCATTGATTTTGGTCTGAACGTTCTTTGGCAGGGATGTTTCGGGCGTGTAGGTACCCTGGTACATGTCCTTACCCTTACCGAAGACTGGAATCGTCTTTTGCATGTTAGCCAGTGTTTGCATGTACTGATTACCCTGCCAGCCGGTGTGCTGGAAAATCGTGGGCAGGATGTACATCGGCGAGATGGTCGGGCCGACGCCCGTAAACTGAGTCTTGAGCCGCTTCTTGGCGGCATTGTTAGCCCACATTACGTAAGGGGTGTCGTAGAAGTTGCCGAAGCCCTGCTGGGTGCTCTGATCAAGGTTGATGCCGAGCATTTTGTAAGTGCTGTTGTTGAGCCCGCCCCACGGGTTGTGGTCACCCCAGAACGCGAGGACGACCGGCTTCTTGGAGTTCTGCAGCTGGTTGACCAGTGCCAAAAGGGCGTTGCTGGTTTTCTCGACCCCAGTCAGGTAGTTGTTGATGATGGCATAATCGGACTTGTTGTAGCCACTTTGCCACTTCACAACTGGTTGGCCGGAGAAGGTGGTGGGGTATGGTCCGTGGTTCTGGTAGGTAACGGTCTGGTTATAGACATACTTCCCATTCTTGGTCCGGTTGTTGATCTGCTTGACCAAATCGTTGAAGACAAGGGTGTCCGGGATAATGGGCGCCTTGCTGACGTGGTCGTTGTAGTAATTCTCCTTGAACAGGCGGGTCGGGAAGCCCAAGTAGCGGTTGATGTTCTGACGGTTGTAGAACCAGGCGTAACCTGCGTGGGCGGAGTATGTGTTGTAGCCCTGCTGTTTAAAGTAATCCGTGAAGGAATTGGTGTTCGTGCGAATGTTTGGTAGGTCGGTGAACCCGGTCAGGGCCTTGCGCTCAGTGTCCACGGTCCCGCCGCCAAAGATGGTAGTGGTGAGTTCACCGTGCATGGCCTCGCTCTGGACCTTGTGCAGGCCCGCGTAGACGCCGGGGTCAATGTTGATCTGCGGGTACTTACTGAAGTCTTGGAAGGCTTCCAGCTGAATCTCGATCACGTTGACGCGTTTATTCTTGGGGATGTTCTTGTAGGTGTACTTATTCAGGCTCTTGACCGCGGCGGCCTTAGTGTAGCCTTTTGGCGCCAAGACTTGGCCCTTATTCAGGGTGTTCATGAAGGAATAAACGAACCCATTCGTCGCGTCGCGGTTGTTTTTCTCCCAAATGTTCCCGTGGGTGATGGGCGCGATGGCGTTGAATTCGTCGTCATTAAGATAGAAGGACTTGGTGCTGACAACAATCGCGGCAACGGTCACCAGGCCGGTCACGAGGCGCCAGCTGAAGCCACGCCGGGATTTCTTGAGCAGGTACTGAGCAACGACGGCCATGATGACCACACCGATCAGCAGTGCTGTGTAGCGAAGCGGAGGCACGTAGCTGTAGTGTTTGCCCATGTCCCCGGCTTCACTGGCCAGGAAAATGTCCGGGAACTCAAAAGGAAAGTTGCGGTATTCAAGCATGAAGTAGTTCACAATGGCGAGAACGACAACTGGCACCCCGCCGATAATAATGCCCCAACCAATGGAATTGCAGATAAAGTAGAACAACAACATCAGGAGGAACACGATGAGGGTGTTGGCCAGCATCAATTTAGGGCCATGGACCAGAATGTCGCTGACTGTGTCGGGGCTGAACTGATTATAGCCAATGTAGAGCGCAATTGCGGTCGTAATCAGTGCCGCAACGAGAATGGTACCGATGTTACGGACCTGCCACAGCAGTTGGGCCCACTGGTACTTGGCGTAGGAACTGAACTCGCGGTCGAGGTCAAAAATGTGTACCTGCTGCTTACTGCTTGCGTGCCGTAAAAAGTGGCGGTAGAAATCGGGGGTGACAACGGCGGTTTCGTTCACAGCGGCGTCGTACTGAGCCGCAATGCTGCTACTTGGTACAACGCTGCCGTCCGCATTGGTGGGGAGACCTTGGGCTTTGAGGCCACTGTCCTTGAGTAGTAAATCAAGAATGAATTGCGGGATCGCATCACAGACGGTCATTCCGCTAGCATGGCGGAATTGCTGGCGGAGCGGCAACCGCTTGCGTAAGTTCTGCCATTCAGCTGTGCTGAGTGGTTTACTGTTGATGAAGCCCCAGCGCTTGCGCAAGTATTCCCGCTCGCTAGTGATATGTAGGCTAAATAATAGGTAGAACCAGAAAATGGGGAAAACGATCCAGAAACGTGCGGGTCGTCGCCACAAGTAATAGCGTAAGATTTGGTTGCTTACGCTCCGGCTCTTGAAAGCTGCATTTGCATTAAGCATGTTGATCCCTCCAAACAATAATGTCTCAATTCTAGCATATTTTCTTGAATGCATTGCTTGTCGCGGGCCGGTTTGTTTGTTATATTAGCTTTAATACTAAACGCACGGGAGAGTATTAGCGGTTAATTCTTCGTTCAGGAAGTCGGCGGGACTGTGAGCCGACCGGAGAATGCCGCGAACTGGCTCCCGCAGTTGTCAGTCCGAACTAAGTAAGACTGACCGGCCTGTCCGTTACCCAGTAAGAGTGCTGCACATTTGCGTGCAGAATTTAGGTGGTACCGCGGCTAAAGCCGTCCTAACAATGTTAGGGCGGCTTTTTGCGTTCAGCTATAAATAGGGAGGAAAATAGCAATGGCTTTTGACCACAACGCCATCGAGAAAAAATGGCAGAAATATTGGCGTGAGAACGATACATTCAAGACGGGGAAGGACCCGAAGAAGCCGAAGTATTACGTCCTCGACATGTTCCCTTACCCGTCTGGGCAGGGCCTGCACGTTGGCCATCCGGAAGGTTACACCGCAACGGATATTGTTGCCCGGATGAAACGGATGCAGGGCTTCAATGTTTTGCACCCAATGGGCTGGGATGCATTCGGTCTGCCCGCTGAGCAGTACGCACTGAAGACTGGGAACGCTCCTAAGGCCTTCACAGCCAAAAACATCGCCAACTTCAAGCGGCAGATCCAAAGCCTTGGCTTTTCCTACGACTGGGACCGGGAAATCAACACCACGGATCCATCCTATTACAAGTGGACACAATGGATTTTTGAACAGCTCTACAAGAAGGGCCTTGCTTATGAAGCCGAGATCCCAGTTAACTGGAGTCCTGACCTGGGCACGGTTGTTGCAAACGAAGAGGTTATCGACGGCAAGACCGAGCGCGGCGGCTTCCCTGTTATCCGCAAACCAATGCGCCAGTGGATGCTCAAAATCACGGCTTACGCTGACCGCCTGCTCGATGACCTGGATGACCTCGACTGGCCAGAATCCATCAAGCAGATGCAGCGCAACTGGATCGGCCGCTCTAAGGGTGCCAGCGTGACCTTCAAGATTGCCGGCACGGACAAGTCTTACGACGTCTTCACGACGCGGCCAGATACCCTGTTTGGGGCGACCTACTCCGTTATGGCGCCAGAACACGAGCTGGTTGCCCAGATCACGACGCCTGAGCAAAAGGCTGCGGTTGAAGCCTACGTTGCTGAAGCGGCCCGCAAGTCTGATCTCGACCGGACCGACCTGAACAAGGACAAGACTGGTGTGTTCACCGGTGCTTACGCCATCAACCCAGTTAACGGCAAAAAGCTGCCAATCTGGATTTCTGACTACGTTCTGGCCACTTACGGGACTGGTGCCATCATGGCGGTTCCCGCGCATGATGACCGCGACTGGGCTTTTGCCAAGAAGTTCGGCCTCGAAATCACCCCTGTAATTGAGGGTGGCGACGTAACTAAGGAAGCTTACACTGGCGATGGTAAACACATCAACAGTGAGTTCCTTGATGGTAAGAACAAGCAGGAAGCCATTGAAGCAATGCTGCAGTGGCTAGAAGACAAGGGTTGCGGTGAGGCTAAGGTCAACTACAAGCTCCGCGACTGGGTCTTCTCCCGCCAGCGGTACTGGGGCGAACCAATTCCCGTTATCCACTGGGAAGACGGCGAGACCACACTGGTTCCCGAAGACGAGCTGCCACTGCGGCTCCCTGAAGAAGCTGACATCAAGCCAAGCGGGACCGGTGAGTCACCACTGGCTAACCTTGACGACTGGGTAAACGTTGTGGACAAGAACGGGCGCAAGGGGAAGCGCGAGACGAACACCATGCCGCAATGGGCTGGTTCATCATGGTACTTCCTGCGTTACACCGATCCGCACAACGGCCGCATGCTGGCCGACCCGAAGAAGCTCAAGTACTGGATGAACGTTGATCTGTACATCGGCGGTGCCGAACACGCCGTTTTGCACCTGCTCTACGCCCGGTTCTGGAACCTCTTCCTCTACGACCTGGGTGTCATCCCGAACAAGGAACCATTCCAGAAGCTGTTCAACCAGGGCATGATCCTAGGCGACAACCACGAAAAGATGAGTAAGAGTAAGGGCAACGTGGTTAACCCTGACGATGTTGTTGCCGAATACGGTGCCGACACGCTGCGGGTTTACGAAATGTTCATGGGCCCACTGGATGCCGGGATTGCTTGGAGCACAGACGGTCTCGCCGGTGCGCACAAGTTCCTCGACCGCGTCTATCGGACCTTTGTTGACAAGGAAGGGAAGATGCGTGACCACATCACGACCATTAATGACGGTAAGCTCGACAAGGTATACAACGAGACCGTCAAGAAGGTCACGAAGGATTACGCTGACCTGCACTTCAACACGGCAATCGCGCAGCTGATGGTCTTCATCAACGAGGCGAACAAGGTTGATGCACTCCCATTCGAGTACTGTGAAGGCTTCGTCAAGATGCTGGCCCCAGTTGCACCACACCTGATGGAAGAAATTTGGTCCATCTTCGGACACAAGGACGGTATCAGTTACTCCAAGTGGCCAGAGTACGATGAATCCGCACTGGTCAGCGATGAGGTTAACGTCGTGGTTCAGGTCAACGGTAAGCTTCGGGCCCAGACCAAGATGGCTAAAGACACACCTCGGGACGAAGCGGAGAAGATTGCCCGCGGTCTCGACAACGTCCAGAAGTTCATCAAGGGCAAGGATGTTAAGAAGGTTATCGTCGTTCCTAACAAGCTGGTTAATATTGTTGCCAAGTAGTCAGTAGTAATACCGGCTGACTATGCCAAAAGAGCGTGCTGCTCCCAATTTTGGGAGGGGCACGCTCTTTTCATGCGGCAAAATGTGACAAGAAGTCAAAAATCCACTCGCAAAATTAGCGAAAATGTTAAGTTATTTAGCCGCAACGCGCAGGACACCGTTAATATCTTAAACTTTGTGCTATGGTTTAGTTTTGCGGTGCTAATTGCATGCCTGGCGCCATTCAATTAGAATTAGTCTGATACGTCTGGAAAGAGGAAAAGTCATGGATGACAAGGAACAAACGCGCAAACCCAAGGAGAAAACCGAACGCCAGAAGATGCTGACAGGTTCAGCGTGGATGACTGCCGGTAGTGTCATGTCCCGCATCCTCGGGGCGGTCTACATTCTGCCGTGGTGGATCTGGATGGGCAGCTCCGCTTATGCTGCCAATGCGCTCTTCACTAAGGGCTACCAAGTCTACTCGATTTTCATCATTATCTCCACGGCTGGTATCCCGGGCGCGGTTTCCAAACAGATTTCGCGTTATGACGCCATGGGTGAGTACTCAACGTCCTGGCGGCTGTTCTGGCACGGAATGATGGCCGTCAGCGTCATGGGTCTTGTCGCAGCGGGCCTAATGTGGGGCTTTGCGCCGCTGCTATCAGCCGGTGACCGCAACATGATCCCCGTGTTCCACTCCTTGGCTACCGCGTTGCTCATAATTCCCTTGCTGAGTATTATGCGTGGGTTCTTCCAGGGACATTCGGAAATGGCCCCGAGCGCCATTTCACAGTTTGTCGAACAACTGGTCCGCGTCGGCTACATGCTGGTCAGTGCCTACATGATCATGGTCGTGGGCAATCACAACTACGTTACCGCCGTTACCCAGTCGACTTTTGCGGCCTTCATTGGTGCCATCGCCGGGATCTTGCTGCTGCTGGCCGTGTTTGTGCGGCGCTTGCCGTGGCTGCGCGCCCGGAACGCCCGCAGTTTGAACCAGGTGCATGTGTCCACCAACCAACTGCTGATCGATATTGTGAAGCAGGCTGTGCCGTTCATCATCATGGATTCGGCCATCAGCTGGTACTACTTGATTGACCAGTACACCTTCTTTAAGGGCATGCTGAGCCTGTACCACACGAACATGACGCAACTGAATTACTTTTACGCCATGTACGCTGGGAACGCCAACAAGCTCATCATGATCGTTGTGTCGCTGGCGACCGCGATGGCCGTCACGGCGATTCCGATCCTGTCGCGGGCCATCACCAAGCGGGACATGAAGAACGTTGCCGCGCAGATTACGAGTATTTTGCAGCTATTCTTCTTCGTGATGTTGCCAGCCGCAATCGGGATGGCGGCAATCTCGCACCCCTTGTACGTGCTGTTTTATGCATATAACCAGCAGGGCTTCTTGATGCTCGAGATTTCCTGCCTGCTAGCCATTTTTCTCGGCCTCTTCACGGTGCTCGCGGCAATTCTGCAGGGCTTGTTCCAAAACGGAACGGCGATTCGGCTCATGCTTTATGGTGTTGCCACCAAGCTCATCTTGCAGCTGCCATTCCTGTACTTGTTCAACGTGAACGGACCAATGTTCACTTCAATTGCCGGGATGCTGGTCTCCTGCGGCTTCATGCTGCACTACCTGCGCAAGAACTTCCGCTTCAAGGTGCGCCAGACCGCACACCGGGTGCTGGGGATGACCGCGTTTAGCCTCGTGATGTTTGCGTTCGCGCGGATCGTGGTGATCCTGCTGTCCCACGTTCTGAATCCCGCCAGCAAAACCCAGTCCGCAGTGATTATTGTTGCGGCGCTTGTAGTGGGGGTGGCGGTCTACGCCTACCTGGTTTTGAAGACGCGGCTCGCAGATCGTGTTCTCGGTGGGCGCGTTGTCCGGATTCGCAATCTGATGCACATCAAGTAGTTAGCAAAATACGGTTCCCGCAGAGCAACTCCCAATTGGGGTTGGAGCATGCGGGAACCGTATTTTTAGTTGGTGCTGCCGCGACTAAGTTCATGCATTAACGCGGGTAATTCGGCGCTCACGGCTGTTGGCAGCGCCACGTATGCGTTCTCCGCGACGATGCTGGCTGCAGCGCTGTGCGTCCACACTGCTGCCGCGATGACCTTGGCGTGATAACCGAATTGAGCGCAAAAGGCTGCGATGACGCCGGTAAGAGTGTCGCCAGAGCCGCCAGTTGCCATCCAGGGCCCGCCAGCGGTGCTGCACCACTGGATGTCCGGAGCGAAAATTTGTGTTTCCGGGCCCTTCACGACGACGATTCCGCCAACTTGGGCGGCAGCTGGCGCGGAGACGGTTGGATTTTGCTGCGCGATGGGGATGCCACTGAGACGCTGCCATTCCATCTGGTGCGGGGTCCAGACCAAGTGACAGTGCGGCGGCGTGAGCTTTTCCCGCGCGAACAGGTCGATGGCGGAACCGTCGATGATCACGGTTTGCTGGGCCTGGACGGTGCTAATTAGCAAGTTGAGCACTGTCAGGGCCGCCGAGTCCGTTCCTAGCCCGGGACCGATTACGATGACGTCTGCACCCTGGATCAGGGGTTGCAGCGTCGCTGGTTGCCAGTCAGTGACCATTGCTTCCGGCAGGCGGGCGTGGAGTGGGCCCCAGTTAAGTGGATCGGTGGCGACAGTGGTCAGACCGGCTCCGGCGTAAACACTGGCTGTGGCGCTCATAATGGCTGCTCCGCCGTAATTTCGATTACCCGCGATAATGAGCACCCGGCCAAAAGTGCCCTTGCGCCCGTTTGCCGCCCGCGGCCGTACCACTTGGGCCGCAATTTCTTGATTCATAGTCTGCATGCTGCTGCCACCTTTCGTCCTTATTCTAGCAAATTCGGATGCGGTCGGGTGCTTAATTACGGAATCTGTCCGAAACCGCTTGGCAAAATCGGTAATGCTTGCTATAATTACATCTGTTGTTGCCGCAATGGCGGAATTGGCAGACGCGCAGTGTTCAGGTCGCTGTAAGGTTATCCTTGTGCAGGTTCGACTCCTGTTTGCGGCATGGCTTCAACGGTTAGAGAGTGGTCCGCAAGGCGGTTAGCTCCCGAGCATTAGAGAAAATGGCACCTACTCCCGACCTTTGGGGGTGGGTGCCATTTTAGCTAAGCGGAGGGAGCTGCATTGTGGACCACGTTTGGAGGCCGACTCCTCACCAGAATTACAAGCGGTCAGGAGTCGGCCGGCAGCGGTGGCCGTTTTAAAAGCAGGCGGAGCATTTGTGAGAGCCTTTTATTATGCGTTCAGCGTGACCTATTTGTGACCCCATGCAGGAATTCGTTACAAAGTGCTTGGCAAAGCGGTGAATGCTTGCTATAATTACATCTGTTGTTGCCGCAATGGCGGAATTGGCAGACGCGCAGTGTTCAGGTCGCTGTATGGTTATCCATGTGCAGGTTCGACTCCTGTTTGCGGCATCGCATCAACGGACTAAGTATCCCGGACCTTATTCGAAAAGGTTCGGGATATTTTTATGCTCGCAATTTTGATTCATGTTCGTAAACAATCGTGCAATTGGTATTTGCTAGGGAATTGCTATAATTAAATTAATTAGTGTGTGGTTCATTCACTAGGGAAAGGAGCGGGTAATTTGGCCACGTGGACGCAAAGTAACTTTAATAAGATTAAACTCGCCGGTTACGATTTGGATGGGACCCTCTACAACCAGCGCCTGCGCGTGTCGCCAGCCAATTTGCAGGCGGTACGTGCTTGGGCCGCTGCGGGACGCCTCACAGCCATCTGCTCCGGCCGGATGATTCCCCGGGTTAGTGCGCTGCTGCGCGATGAGCTCGGTGTCAGCGGCTACAAGATGTGTCTGAACGGTGCTTTAGTCTATGATCAACAGGATCGCTTGCTAGCGGCAAAGCCGATCAACGCACGGACCATCAAGGCGGCGTTCACCATCGCTAAGCGGTATGGAGTGCAGATTCGCTTTTACACCGAGCTCACGCACGCCTTCTACAAACCGGGGCAGCGGTCCACCTATTACGGTGGGGACTTAACATGCGATGTTAATTTTGCCACTCAGGCTGAACTGAGGGACATGCTGAATCACCCCGGGCTACACTTCTACAAGTTCACGCTGGAGGCGGCGTACGGAAATGTGCCCGCACTGATGCTGGCGCTGCGGGCAATGCGGCGGCTGCCGCTAAACATGACCCGGTCCAAAATGCTGCTATACGAGGGCCTGGCTCCTGGTGTCGATAAACTATTCGGGATGCGCGTCATCGCTAAGGATGCCGGGATCGAACTAGCGGACTGCATGTGTTTTGGGGACCAGCTGAACGACCTGACGATGATTCAGGGCGTCGGTTACGGCGTGGCAATGCGTAACGCCGTGCCGCGCGTGCGGCGGGTCGCAGCCTACGTTGCTCCGAGCAACTGGAACGATGGGGTGGCCCGGACGCTGAACACAGTGTTGCGGCAGAGTCCGAAATAAGGATATACATTTAGCAATTATGGGCTTTACATTTGTCCACCTTTCTGCCAGAATAAAGATTGAAAGCGCTTATTCAATTAGCGAAAAGGGGGACAAAGAAATGCTCCACGCACTTACATCCTTATTGATCAACAGCCTGGGAATTGCAGTTCTCATCATTCCGTTATGGTTGTTGACCCGCAATAATAAAACAATTTCTATGGTGCCGCTGGATAGTTCTGGGGCCGACGACGAACGCAGGTTTTACACCAACGTTTGGTTTTACGAGACGGCTAAGCTTAAAATCATGAACGGTGAAGCCTATCAGGTTGGTGCCACGGTTGGTACTCCTAATGGTCAGCGGTTCACGGTTGAAGAGGTTGATCATTTCCGGCGCTGCTTGGGAATGCAGAACCACTTTGAACTAACGGTTCACGTTCAAACCGCACCAATTGCATAATCAAAAATCTCGTCGTTAACGCGGCGAGATTTTTTTGACCGCAAGTGACAACAGAAAACGCCGGCAATCACAAAAAGTCCCAGCGCCAATCAGCGCTGGGACTTTCGTGATTCATTCAATTCATTGCTTGCGTGGTTTGCGGGCACGGCGTTGAATCCGTGCCGCCAACTCTTTGGGGTGCTTAATTGCCATGTAGATTTCGTAGATGAAGAACGCAAGGAGGACAAACGTTGAGATGGTGGTGACGGACAAGCCAAACTTGATCAAGTCATTGATGGCGAGTGCGAGCATCATCAAGGCTCCCACGATACTGATCCAGATTCGATTTTTCTTGGGCATAATGTAGCCTCCTGGTAATTTCTTCTAATAACTAATTTCAACTAACAACTAATACCTACTAACGGACTACAGTTCTCCTTCTTCGGACATTTCAGCCTGCTTCTTAGCAACACGTTCGCTAATCCGCATGAATGGGAGGTAGAGGAAGACACCACCGATGATAACTAGTGCTTGCAGAACAACTGAGCGCCAGTCACCAGCAGTTGCGAGGTAAGGGCCAATGAGAGGTGGAGTTACCCAAGGTACGAGGACAACGGTCCGGGATACAAGACCCCAAGCAGTTGCGAAGTAACCAATGATAGAACCAAGAACTGGGAACAGAACGAATGGAATCATCATTGGCAGGTTGAAGACGATTGGGTAGCCAAAGATCATAGGTTCGTTAATGTTGAAGAGTCCTGGTGCCAGTGAGAGACCGGCAACCTGACGTGAGGACTTAACCTTGCTGAAGAGCAAGATGGCGATGATCAGTGAAATAGTGGAGCCAGAACCACCAATCAGGGTGTACGTGGAAACAAATGAAGTGGTGATGATGTTAGGAATTGCTTTGTGGGCAGCGTATGCAGCCATGTTCTGGTTCATGTTGATCAGAACTAGTGGGTCCATCAGGGAGCCAGAAAGAACAGTCTGGTGAATCCCCAAGGTGAACAGCAAGTTGGCCAGGAAGTAAATGACACAGTAGCCAAGAAGACTGGTGTTGAAGCCCCGCAGTGGTTCCTGAATCCAGGTCTTGATGAGGCCAATCAGGTCAGAGTTGAAGACGCCGGCCAGAAGGGCAGTTACAACGGCCCAGAAGGACATGAGCAGCAGTGCAGGAATCAAAACGCTAAATGACTGGGAAACAGCCGGTGGAACTTGTGGTCCAAGGTCAATTTGTAAGGCCTTAATTTTGGCTAGCCGCATGAAAATCGCGGTGCCGACAAGGCCGATGATGATCCCCCCAAACATCCCCTGAGTACCAGTGTACAGTGTGGAGTAGCCGCCGGTAACCAGCGCCTGCTTAGCACCTGCAGAGGCAACAGTTCCGAGTGAAATGTTGCCAGGCATTACGATAAAGGTACTTGCCAGTGCCATTGCGGCAGCGGCGATTGGGTTGTCAAAGCCCTTATTCTTAGCCAATGAGTAACCAATCATTGGTGCGACCAGAACCCCGGCAACGTTTAGCGTCCCGTTGTTGATCGCGTTACCAAAGACTTGAATCTTGGCTAGCGTGTCCCCCTTGAAAATCCAGGTGAAGACGGTGTTGTTAAGCATAACCCCTAAGCCGGCAACGATGAAGACTGGTAAAATGATTGCAAATGCGTCACGCAGCGACCGGAGATAGACCCAGTTACCAACAGTGACAGAAACTTGGGTAAATTTATCGAGAAAACTAGAATTTTGTAGTTTCTCAGATGTAGTTTGTTTTGCCAAAGTTATTTCCTCCCTCAATTATTTGCACACCGAGCAGTGGTGCATGCGGATGTGCGGCACATAGATTATCCTAGGTCGGCACCATTGCTGGCGATGACCTTTTTGAACCAAGTGTAAGACTTCTTTGGTGTCCGCTTGAGGTCGAGCACCTCTTTGTTACTACTGTTGACGTAAACCATTCCGTAGCGCTTGTCCATGTTGCCACTCGAACTAGGAATATCGATCAAACCCCAGCCCAAGTAACCTAAGACTACTGCACCGTCAACATCCACTGCATCCTCAAGTGCACGAATGTGTTCGCGGTGGTAAGCGATGCGGTCATCATCTTGGATCGGACCTACGCCTTGAACTTCGTGGAGCCCAATGCCATTTTCAATTGGGAACATTGGGACGTGGTAGGCGTTGTAAGTCTTCGTGAGAATGTCGCGGAAACCGAGTGGATCAACGCCCCAGCCCCACTCGTTGTATTGAAGCAGGGGGTTGTGCGCATCACCATAGTCGAGATAATGGTTTGGAATGGTTCCAATTGGGACCTTGCTGCTGTCAATCAGGCCGCTCCGGTAGTAACTGAATGCAATGAAGTCACTACGTAGTTCGGCAATGATTGCCTTGTCTGCTGGCTGGAAGTCCATATCGATCCCGTGCTGGTGAACAAAATGCAGCACTTCAGTTGAGTAGTGGCCCTGAGTAAATGCATCGAGGAGATTGCGATTCATAAACTCATCGATCTGGCGCGCGTACAGAACATCACGGGGGTTAGGACTTGCTGGGTAAACTTCACTGTAGGCTAGCATCCCGCCAATTTTGGCATCCGTGTTAGCGTGCAGGTAGTTAGCTATCTCAGCGTGGGCGAGCATCACGTGATGGCTGATAGTGTAGAGTTCCGCATCAGTGCGTGGGCCCTGCAGGTAGCCGGAAATTCTGAATGCTTCTGCGGAATGGTAGAGGTTCTGTTCATTAAAGGTGATCCAGTACGGAACCTTATCCGCGAAACAATCAACCATTTTCTTGCCGAAGCGGACAAACGCTTCAACTACATGCCGGTCGATAAAGCCGTTATATTTTTTGGCTAGAGCGAGTGGCATGTCGAAATGGTAGAGACAAATCATGGGCGTGATGTGCCGTGCAATTAAAGCATCAATCAAATGGTCATAGAAGGCAATTCCTTCCGAGTTGAAATCTCCATCACCGGTCGGGCAGATCCGGCTCCAGGAAATTTGGAAACGGTAGCAGTTCATGCCTTGCTTAGCCATCAGGTCGAAGTCTTCTGCATAGCGATGATACTCGTCAATGGCGACGTGCCAATCGCTGGTGTCAGCGGTCGCCGGGCGAACATCATATACTGACAAGCCCTTGCCACCTTCATTCCAGCCTCCTTCCGTTTGCATGCTAGACGTTGAGTTGCCCCACAAAAAACCTTGTGGCAATGGGTGTGTCATGTTGCACCTTCCTTTCCTTGAATCCGTTTTCAATATACAGCGTTATCATGACCATGTAAAGCCCTTAATTTATAAAAGTATATACAAATCTGCAAAATAAGATGAACAAAAGCCGTTAGAATGCGTTAAAATCAAGACAGAGAATTTATAAAAACTTTTTTCGTTAGCGGATCGTGGGCAACTCAATCGATGCGGCTAAGGGAGGGATTGCAATTGTACAAATATCAAGAAATCGCGGTCGAGTTAAAGAAGGTCTTTACCAGCGGCAAGTATAAGCCTGGTGCGTTACTTCCGGACCAAGAGACACTCGCCAAGGAGTTTGCGACGACCCGGATGACCATCCGTAAGGCGATCCAAACCCTAGTTGTTGAAGGGGTTGTTTACACTAAGCGTGGCGCGGGGACCTTTCTCCGGAAAGACTATGATGCTCAGGACCACGATATGGAGTCCTTGATCGACAAGCCAATTGGGGCGACGGAGACTTACTCGGGACGCAAGGTTACCAGCCGGGTGCTGAGCCTGAACGCGCGCCTGCCAGATGAAGAGGAACAACGGCGCCTCATTATTGGTCCCAGTGAACCCGTTTACTTGATTCGCCGGGTGCGTTACGTTGATAACCAGGTTTATGCCTACGAACGGACCGTCATGCCAACCAAAATTGCTACCATTACTGAGGAAGTTCTGCGCGGCTCTGTTTACAAGCACCTGGCCGAAGAAAGCCACATTCATATTGCTGGTTCCCACCGCCGGGTTTATGCAATTAAGGCAACTCAGGATGATGTGGATGCGCTCGGTGCCAAGCTGAATGATCCGGTTCTGGCGATTAAACAGGTTAGTTACACCGAGGAGGGTGAACCCTTCGAATACTCAATCACCCACTTTCCCTACGAAACAAGTAGCGTGATTGCGGATGTTGAACTTGCCACTGGTACTTCTGGCCTCAGCCAGTTGCGGCACAAGTCACGTACCCATTAGCGGGGCAAACATAAAAAACGGTCGTCCATTATGGGCGGCCGCTTTTGTGGCTTGTGCTGCTTGTTAGTTGCTTTGGAGGTGCGAGGACAGAAAGTAAAATCGCAAGTCCGGGTAAACGAAGATGGTTGTTGAATAGTTGAACACTTGATTATTGCCGTAGTAATTCAGCTGGGTGAGAGTGAGGAACTGTTGCTTGCTTTTTTCCTGCAGCACTACCGCCTGGTCTGGGGAGAGGGTGGTCATGCCGATGTAGTTTTCGCAACTGCTGACGCGGATACCATAGCTTTCGGCTAGAAAGTCGAAGATGGAATGATTAGCCGCTTCGACAGTAATCACGGGAGCAATAGTGGTCAAATAGTACGCTTCTTCCAGACAGTAGCGCTCGCCGTCAAGGTCACGCAGGCGGACAATGCGGTACAACTCGCTACCGGTGTCGACGCGCATCCTGGCTGCAAGGGTGGCATCCGCGATGATTTTGTCGAAGGTGACCACCTTTGAGCTGAGGTGATAGTCGCCGCCGTGCATCGTCTCGCCGGGACCAACGGACAGATTGACGATGGCCTTAGATTGGTTCGGCAGGTCGTTAATAAAGTAGCCCGAACCCTGAACTCGGCGAATTAAGCCGCGCTGGTAAACTAAATCAATGGCGCGCCGGATCGTGTTGCGGCTAACAGAATAACGCCGCATTAGCTCGGCTTCGGTTGGCAGCTTGCGGGTGAAGACCCCTTTATTAATGAGCTCAATGATTTGTTCAGCAATATCGTGGTACATATAATCACTCCTCCCGCGTTTTTCCGTTGCGCTTGCTTCTATTGTACCCCAGCAAGGATATTTTGTGTGTGCTGGATAACATTTGGAAGCGTCGGCATGTCCCGACAGACCGCTACGGTCACGTTTACAAGAAAAAATCAAAATAAATTGGTAGGCACTTGAAAAAGTTGTTCCTACGTATTATGATGGGTTCATGGAGATGGAAGCGGTTACGCGGACCGCATCCGATAATTTACACGAAATTAGGGAGGAATTACCATGGCTGATAAGAAAATTATGTTGGTTTGCAACGCAGGTATGTCCACCAGCCTGCTGGTATCCAAGATGCAGAAGGCTGCTGAAGCTGATGGCCTCGACGCTGACATTTTTGCAACCGCTTCTTCAGATGCGGATAACAAAATCGAGAGCGAACACCCTGACATTTTGATGTTAGGACCGCAAGTTCGTTACTTGCTGAAGAGCTACCAAAGCAAGCTTGATATCCCTGTTGAAGTTATCAACATGCAGGATTACGGGCTGATGAACGGTGACAAGGTGCTTAAGCACGCACTCAGTGTGCTCGATAGTGAAGCAGCTAAGTAAGAATTAAAGCAATTAACGATTAGTGAGGAGCAGAACACATGGCAGAAGACAAATCAGTAACAACGAAGCAGCAAGCCCCAGAGGATGAGGACGACCAGAATCTTGAAGTAGTGATGGGTCTGATCATCAATGGTGGAAATGCGAAGAGTTCAGCTTTTGAAGCAATTACCGCAGCAAAGGACGGCGATTTCGCGACCGCTGATGCTAAGCTCAAGGAAGCTGACGACTTCTTGGTTAAGGCGCACAACACGCAAACTTCCATGCTCACCGATGAGGCGAATGGCAAGCACGCAAAGGTGACCTTACTTATGGTTCACTCGCAAGACCACATCATGAACGCAATCACGTTCAGGGACTTAGCTGGTGAGATTGTGGATCTGTACAAGCGGCTGGACAACAAGAAGTAATTAACCGCGGCTATGTGTCGGTGAATCATTCCGACTTGGCGAATACAACAACAAAAAGGGCTTGGGTGCTTGCACCCGGCCCTTTTGTTGCCTCAAGCGCCTTTAGCTGGCGGAACTGCAGTACAGAAAGGAATTACAAAATGACAAAACAAGCAGCATTTCCAAAAGAATTCATGTGGGGCGGAGCCGTGGCCGCACACCAAGTAGAAGGAGCGTGGCAAGAAGGCGGTAAGGGTGTCAGCATCGCAGACTTAATGCCGGCTGCCAGTCGCACGGCGCCGGCGCGGACGGTAACGGGGCACATCGAACCTGATAAGGATTATCCAAACCACTGGGGAATCGATTTTTACCACCAGTACCCAACAGATATTAAGTTGTTTCAGAAGTTAGGTTTGCAAGCATTTAGAACCTCAATTGCCTGGACACGGATTTTCCCGAATGGGGATGAAGCTGAGCCTAATCAGGCTGGACTTGCATACTATCGGGATCTGTTCACACGGCTACGTGCCGCTGGAATCGAACCGGTAGTTACCTTGTCGCATTTTGAGATGCCTTACCATTTAGTCAAAGAGTATGGTGGGTGGCGCAACCGTAAGCTGATCGGCTTCTTCACGCGCTTTGCTGAGGTGTGCTTCGCAAACTTCCATGATTTGGTGAAGTACTGGATCACGTTTAATGAAATTAATAATCAAACTGACTGGCACTCAGACCACCACTTGCTGCAAGATTCAGGCTTGGTGCTCAGAGCCGATGAGAATCACGAAGAGGACATGTTTCAGGCGGCGCACAACGAGATGGTTGCCGGGGCAGCGGCGACGATCGCGGCGCATCGCATCGACGCTAGCCTGCAGGTCGGCGCGATGCTCGCAATGGTGCCAATTTATCCCCTGAGCGCCAAGCCAGATGACGTACTTGAAGCGCAGCGGGCAATGCAGACCCGGTATTACTACGGGGATGTACAGCTGACTGGGAAGTACCCCCAGTGGCTACTGCGGTACTGGCAGCGGAAGGATTACCACATTGTCATGGCAGATGATGATGCGGCAACACTCCAGGCCGGTGCGGCAGACTACCTAGCATTTTCGTATTACTTTTCCCTCGTCACTAAAGCGCGCGCGGACGGCCTGCACGAGTATGATGAGCACAACGACCTGGTTGATAATCCTTACGTTGAGAAGACACGCTGGGGTTGGCAAATTGATCCGGCTGGACTCCGGACGATGCTGAACTGGATGCAAGACCGCTGGCACAAGCCAATGTTACTCGTTGAGAACGGCTTTGGGGCCTACGATAAGTTGGAAGCGGATGGAAGTGTTCATGATCCAGACCGAATCGACTACTTACGGCAGCACATTCAAGCGGTTCGGGCCGCAGTTGGTGAAGATGGCGTTGATCTTTTTGGCTACTTAATGTGGAGCCCGATCGATTTGATCTCCGCCAGCACCGGGGAGATGGCTAAACGCTATGGTTTGATTTACGTTGATCTTGATGATGCAGGGCACGGTAGCGGCAAACGCTATCTGAAAGACTCGTTTGCTTGGTATCAACGGGTAATCCGCACTAATGGGCAGGATCTCGATGATTAAGCGAAATGCTTTTGTGTAGCTCAGCACAAGTACTTGTATATTTATACGTCTTAGGATACAATATTCGTATTCACATAGACGGAGGTTATTATTAATGGATAATCAGGAAGCAGTTGAATTACTCCAAAAGGTTATTAAGATTCCCAGCGTGGCGGCAAAAGAGGCGGAAGTCGCGGACGTGCTCGATGCACTGGCGCAGCCCTATGTTGACGCTGGGGAGCTGACGGTGGAGCGACTCAATTATGCACCTGGCCGGGATAACCTCATCATTAAGTACGGACCGGACGATGCAAAAACTAAGCTCGGTATTGATGGGCACATGGATGTGGTTGATCCCGGTGATCCGGCGAAGTGGACTTATGATCCTTTTGCCGCCACCATTAAGGATGGCAAAATCTACGGCCGTGGTGCCAGTGACATGAAGAGCGGCTTGATTGCCGCCTTTGTGGCCTTTCTCAATGTGGTCAAAAAGCATGAACTGCACGATACGCAGCTGGTCTTCTTCGCCACGGTGGGTGAAGAAGTGGACAACTATGGGGCCCGGCAGCTTGCTGCCGGCCATTATGTCGACGGACTGAGCGGCATTCTTGTGTGTGAGCCGAGCAGTACCCAGATCGAGCCGAGTTGCCGCGGAATTATTGACTACACGGTAACCGTTCAGGGGAAGGCGGCGCACTCATCAACTCCTGAGCAAGGGGCCAATGCCATTACGGGTCTGTTTGCATATAGTGCAGCGGTTGCTCCTAAAGCTGCCAAGCTGTGTGCACCAGACCACCCGATGCTCGGCCACGCGACCCACAGCATTACCCTCATTAATGGGGGTAACCAGGTCAACATCATTCCGGAAGCGGCAAAATTACGGGCGAACATTCGCACGACGCCGCTTGCTGATAATGTGGCCTTCACCAAGGCGATTAATGCCGCGAAGGATGAGGCTGCGGCCGCGCACCCTGAACTGCATTTTGAACTGAGCGTTGATTCAACGATTGATTCCGTTGCCAGCTCCGCCGACAACCACCTCGTGCAGACTATTCAGGCGGTGCGCAACGCACAGGGCCTGCCTAGTCTGCCAGTTAAGGGCGGTACGGGCATCAATGATGCGGCGGTCATGCTGCAGCCGGGGATGGACCTCGCTGAATACGGTCCGGGCAATGATAGTTCGCACCAGACTGATGAATACGTTGATATTGCTGATTTTACCCAGGCAATCGGTCTGTACGAAAAAATATTTAGCCAGTACGGCTTGACTTACTAATGATAAGCTAGTATGATATTAATATTCGCTACCGTAAGACCATTCGCAAGACTATTTGAATGGAGGTAATGCAGAATGACATACCGTCTGCAACTAGATACGAAGAAACAACTATTTATCGCCATCGACGTTAGGAACCAGAAAAATGTCGGTACCGGTGCCACAGTCGAAGAGGCTGTTGCCGCTCTCAAGAGCTAATAAGTCAAACATTCGTTTCAGGGGTCACGCTAATGCGTGACCCTTTTTAGTACACAGAGCGGAGTCACCCGGGTTGCCCCTGAGCATCAAGGTGACTAAGGTATTGACGAGTGATCTTCTCGTCAAGGCCTTAGTCATTTTGATCGTAGGGGGCAGGGTACCGCAGCTCGACTCGGCACCGGCCGCTAGAACATCTCGCGTGCAGGAACTTTTTCCAGTGTCATCCCCGCAGTATTGCTCTATAATTAAGCCAAGATTAAAAATGGAGGACTAATTATGAAAAAACAGCAATTGCGCAGTGAAGTGCCGACGGAGCTAACTTGGAATCTGACCGATATTTATGCGGACGATGATGAGTTTAAGGCCGCAACGGGCGCTGCGAATGACCGCAGTGTGCGTTTGGCTGCAGCCGCGAATGATTTTGCAAATGACGCTGAGCACTTCTTGGAGGCGGTGCAGGAGTATTACGCGACTCAGGTCTTGATCAGCCACATTGGCGTTTACGCGATGCTCAAAACTAGTCAGGATGGTGCGGACCCCGCAGCCCAACAGCTGCAGGCTGATGCTGACCAGTGCTATTCGACATTTGGCAAGGCAACGGCGTGGTTTAAGTCCGCGGTGATTGACCTGACAGATGCCCAGCTGACAGCTTTTAAACAGGCAGAACCTGCGCTTAATGAGTATGGTCACGTACTGGACTTGATTCGTAAGCAGCGCGGCCATGTGCTCCCGCCGGACCAGGAGAAAATCCTGGCCGCACTCGCACCGACCCTGACGGCAGCCGAGGATATTCAGGTGACACTCGACGACACCGATTTGACCTTTGGGAACATTGACTTTGATGGCGAGCAGCAGGAACTGACCCGCGGGTTGATGAGCCGAATCCGGACTGAAGCGGACCGGCCGACACGGAAGCAGGCAGCCAAGCAGGCGGCGGCCAGTTACGTGGCGTTCCAGAACACTTTTGCCAAGACTCTGGACGCACACATTCACGTTCAGAACGTGGGTGCGCAGCTGCGCCACTATGACTCGGCTCGGCAAATGGACATGGCGCAAAATGAGTTGCCCGAGACGGTGTACGATGTCTTACTAAGTAAAACGCACGCCCACCTAGACTTGTTGCACCGTTATTACGCGCTGCGCAAGCGGGTGCTCGGTTTAGACAAAATGTACAGTTATGACTTGCGTGTGCCCCTCAATACGGATGCTAAACCCGAGCGGGTAGATTACGCGACCGCCAAGGAGGTTGCACTTAAGGCGCTGGCACCACTAGGTAAGGATTATCTGGATCACTTGCGCGTTGAATTTGCGAGCCGGTGGGTAGACGTTCCTGAAACGAAGGGCAAGACGACCGGTGGCTACGAGATTGGTGTTTACGGTGTCCACCCCTACATCCTGCTTAACTGGGCGGATACCTATAACGATTTGAGTACCTTAGTCCACGAGTCCGGGCACGCGATGCAGACGGTATACTCTGATGCGGTTCAAACTGCTTGGGATGCTGAATACCCGGCCTTCACTGCTGAGATTGCCTCCACGACTAACGAGAGTTTACTGAACGCATACGAGTTGGCGCAGAATAAAGCTGATCGCACGAAAAGCATTAGTTTGTTAACGGAAGCAGTTGACGATTTCGTTGGGACGCTCTATCGCCAGGCTCAGTTTGCTGAGTTTGAACACTTCATGTACACGACCGAAGCTAACGGGACGCCACTCACAGCACCAACTTTGAATGCTAAGTGGGCGACAATTCAGGCGGATTATTATGGTCCGGCCGTTACTACAGTTGATTGGCCGACAGCATCATGGGCACAGATCCCACACTTCTTCTACAATTACTATATGTACCAATACGCAACTTCTAAGGCGATTGCGACAACAATGGCGAAGCGGATTTTGACGGAGGGCGATCCGGCTGTTACTCGCTACAAACGGTTCCTGTCTGCAGGTAATTCAGCTTCACCAGTCAAGGTACTTGCCGATGCGGGGGTTGATATTCTGAGTGGTGATTATCTTGATGATGCCTTCGCTAGCTTTGCCGCCCAACTTGAGCAGTTGGAAGGTTTATTAGGCTAATAGGGCGGGGAAAATTCGCCTGAACGCGATATTAACTGTTAATCAGCACCGAATGAGAATGTGCACAGCTTGAGCGTTAATGCTAAACTAGCTAGATATCAAAAAATAGTTAGGATGAATAAACAGAATGACTAAAACAGCATATATTGCCTCAAGTTGGTTTAACGATGAACAAACCGCGTTGATGAATGCCGGTGTGGCAGC
Organism: Lacticaseibacillus zhaodongensis; assembly: GCF_009687905.1. Classification (GTDB taxonomy): domain Bacteria; phylum Bacillota; class Bacilli; order Lactobacillales; family Lactobacillaceae; genus Lacticaseibacillus; species Lacticaseibacillus zhaodongensis. The sequence goes on from NZ_BLBG01000001.1 coordinate 27,258, forward strand.
ATTGAAAGTTAATAAGACCGTCGATTTTGAAAATAGTTACCTACCACTGTCCCACCAGTACAAGAGTTTAGACACCATGAAGAACCCTGAGCTGCTCAGCGACACCGAATGGCAATTGGCAACCTTTAACGGTGATGTGCAGGGCATTAACAATACCGATTTGGTAATTGCAATGTACGACCCGAAGGAAGCTAACAGTGATCCAGGCGTGCTCTGGGAAGTTGGTTATGCTTACGGAATCCGTAAGCCGGTCATCCTTGTGTTGCCAGACGCGAACGAAATTCCGCTGAACCTGATGCCCGCAATCGGTGCCACTGCAATCATCCACGTGCACGACCTTGCTGGCTACAACTTTAACTTTCCGGACTACGATGTGTATAAGGGCCAAGTCTACTAGGCATTACCAACTGCACAAGCATTAATATTAATGGGGCACCCGGCAATCGGGTGGCCCATTTTGTTTACTCAATTGATTTAATAAATTGTTAGTTAGTCACCCAATAGTGCGCATTTGTGGCTGTGGTGTCGGTCACTGGCCATGATAATTCACTCCCGTGCTGTGAGTTTGCAGTAAATGTTAGTGCTACGTGTTACAATGAGGACGTAAAATTGCGTTTTTTCATTTTATATAAATTACATTTAAGGAGTAACAATATGGATTGGCCATCACTTATCGCGACATTGAAACAAATCATGCAGGAGGACAAGATTAGCGCGAATACTCTCGCCGAGCAATTGGGCGTGTCAATTTCATCCGTTCGCAACTACTTGTCACTTCGTCAGCGGGCATCAATTAGCACCCGTGAGAAGATTGAAGCATTCGTCGCCGCACACCAGTCAGACAGCAAGAAGAGCACTACCACGCGTCGGCGTGGCGGTCGCAAAGCCAAGCAGGAAGCAAAACCAGCAGCACAGACCGAGAGCAAAAAACAGTCTGCAAGCACAACTAGCAAGCCAGCTGCCCGGACGCGCAAGCAAACTACTGCCAAGAATGACAATGCGGAGAGTAAGCAAAACACTGACGCAGCGGCGCAGACAGAACCGGCAAAACAGACTAACACCCGGAGGCGCGGTCGCCCGAGCAAGCAGCAGAGCAATGCTGCTAGTGAACAGTCGGCAAAGCAGACTGACCGCAAGCAGAACTCACGGGCCAGCCGCAGTAATAAGACTAACAGTCAGCAGGCCGCAACTACTACCAAGCAGCAGAACGCTAATACTAACGGCCAGCAGAAACAGCAACCTAAGCAAAATAAGCAGCAACAAACTAATATTCAGGCTAAGCCTGCAGCAGCTGCTAAGCAACCAGAACAAAAGCAGCAGGAGCCCAAGCAGAGTGCGGAACAGCCTCAGCAGGACACAACACCAATTGCTAGCCGGGTGAAGACGCCTGCGCGCAAGCCGGCAACTAACTCTGCTGTCCGGATTTACGTTGACGAATCATTCGGTCAGGGTGCTAACAAGCCTTTCACCGTGGGGATGGTGCTCTGCTCAACTGAACCGGGAATCATGCCTTTCCGTGAATTCACCAACACCTTGTACCCATTTGGTTGGGCGCCTGGTGATGAAGTCAAGGCACAGGGTAAGGACCTGAGTAACGTGAAGTACGTTCTGAAGGGCTCGCTTAATGATGACATCCGCATGGTCGCATTCCGGACTAAGATGGTCCCACCATTGCTCACAATCACCGATGATGATTCGACCATGGTTACGATTTTCCCTTACGTTTCTGGCCTGATCAACGCGATTGAGCAGTTGCAGCACAGCGGCTTGAAGGGGACTCAGTTCCAGATCATCATCGACCGCACGAACAAGTTACCTACCGAGTCTTTACGCGTGATTCAGAACATGCTGGATGTTTACTTCCAGCTGTCAACACCGCAGCACCTGTCCTTCCACATCACTGATGGTGATTCACGGGCACAAAAGGGACTGCAGCTCGCAGATTTTGTCGCGCACTATGCCTACGTTGAAGATCCTGAAAACACCAGTGATTTTGCGCCAGTTAACACCTTTATTGACGATGACCTTGGTAATGCCCGGCGCTTTGCTTTCTACTCTGGCTTGCGGCTCGTGCAGCTGCGTGCCGGCGCGCGGATGGTGATCGCCGACAACGCAGAGCGGGCTGAAGAAGAAGCCAATGCTGCTAGTGCCGCCGCAGCAGCTGACGAAGACGCTGATGTAGTCACTCCAGTTGATGATGCCAGTCCTAAGCACGACTTGAGCCGCGCAATGGAGCTAGCAATGGCACTGCGGAAGACGGTTATTTCCGCCGGCACAGCTGGGCTGCGCGGTAAGGAACTGGAATCAGTGCGCAGCCGCTTAAAGGGTCTGTCCACGACGGTTGCTAACTGGTTGCTTGACAGCCAGGACGGATTGCTTGATGGACTGGCTAACCGGACGATTGCGGACTTCCGCGAGCGCCTCGCAATCATCAGCCGGGTGGACAAGCCGTTCAAGCCTGCTGCCGAGATTGGTGAGCAACAGTTTCACATCTTCGAAACACAGTTAGACAAGATTCAGGATTTGCTAGAGTCTTACAGTACAACTGCTGAGAAGGATTAAGACGAATTAGAGTGTTTAGTGGGTGGCCGAGTCTAACTTGGCCACCTTTTTTATGGTCACATGTCAGTTAGCTAACTAACTAGCTGCTGATGTGCTGCATCAGTCACTGGCAATGTTCGGTTGTAGCCCCTCGTTCTGCCCGCACATTCCTGTTATAATAATAAAAAAACTAAGAGGTGCACACATGTTAGTTATCGTTTCAGTGTTCGGCCAAGACCGCGTGGGAATCGTTGCGGCAATTGCCACCGTGATGGCGAAGGAAAATGTTAACATTTTGGAACTGACCCAGACCATCTTTAAGGGCAACTTCACGATGATGATCAGTGCGCAGTTACCGGAGAACGCGGATTTTGCGGCGATTCGTTCTGACCTGGAGGACGCGGGGCAGGAACTGGGGATGACCGTTCAGATGCAGCGTCAGGAATTGTTTGACGCGATGCACAAGCTGTAGGAGGTAACAATGGAAGCTCAGCAGATTCAAGAAACGGTTGCGATGATTCGGGAAGAAAACCTGGACATTCGCACCATCACCATGGGGATTTCGCTTCTAGATTGTATTCGCGGGGATATTCAAGCGACAGCCGATGCAGTTTACGCCAAAATCACCACGAAGGCGAAGAACCTAGTGAAAGTAGCCGAAGAAATTGAAACCGAGTTCGGCCTGCCAATCGTTAACAAGCGTGTTTCCGTGACGCCGGTGGCCCTGCTTGCGGGCGGGGATGCTAGTTTTGACTTTGTGCAGATTGCTAAGGCCATGGACCGGGCGGCAATTGATTGTGGAATCGACCTGATTGGGGGCTACACGGCGCTCGTGCAAAACGGCATGACCAAGGCCGATGAAGCTCTGATGCGCAGTATGCCCGCCGCTTTTGCCCAGACCGAGCGGGTTTGTGGCTCCGTTAACGTTGGCAGCACCAAGTCCGGGATGAACATGGACGCCATTGCGCTGATGGGGGATATTGTGAAGCAGATTGCGACGCCAACACCGCAGAACGCGATGAAACTGGTCGTGTTCTGTAACGCTGTGGAAGATAATCCATTCATGGCTGGCGCGTTCTGGGGTGTCTCTGAGGGTGATTGTGCCATCAACACGGGGGTCTCTGGCCCTGGGGTGATGCAGCGGGCGATTGCGGCCATTCCCGATGCTCCCTTTGAGGAACTGTGTGAGACCATTAAGAAGACGGCCTTCAAAATCTCGCGGATGGGTCAACTGGTCGGGCAGATTGCCGCGGAACGTTTAGGGGTGCCGTTTAACATTGTTGACCTTTCCCTTGCACCCACTCCCGCTGCCGGTGATTCGGTTGCGCTGGTCCTGGAATCAATGGGGCTCAGTCACGTTGGTTCGTACGGCACGACCGCGGCCTTGGCATTGCTTAATGACGCTGTGAAAAAGGGGGGCATCATGGCGGCCGAGCGCGTTGGTGGTCTGTCAGGTGCCTTCATTCCGGTGAGTGAAGATGCCAACATGATTGCGGCTGTTGAGAAGGGCCACATTGGCCTCGAGAAGTTGGAAGCAATGACGGCTGTTTGTTCCGTTGGGCTCGACATGGTCGCCGTTCCCGGCGCAACGCCAGCAACTACCATTAGTGGCATGATTGCTGACGAAGCCGCCCTGGGGATGATCAACAACAAGACCACCGCGGTGCGGGTGATCCCGGTTCCCGGCAAGGATGTTGGTGATTTTGTTGAGTTCGGCGGCTTGTTCGGTCGGGCACCGATCATGAAGGTGAACGACGGCGACGCCAGCCAGTTTATTGCTCGCGGGGGGCACATTCCCGCACCAATTCATTCGTTCAAAAACTAAGCAAGCCAAGGGAGCGGCCCGCCGCTCCCTTTTGTTTGGAGTAAATGTCAGTGGCACCGCAGCGTTAGTAATTGTGCAGTGCTGTGAAGGAGGAAATAATGCGTAAAATTTTGGTCCTACACACGGGCGGAACCATTTCAATGAGTGCTAACGAACAGGGCGACGTTGTGCCGAACGCCGTCAACCCCTTGGTGGCTGCCGGCTTGGATCTGCCGGCAGATATCGAGCTGCAAACCGAGGAAATTTTCAACTTACCGTCACCGCACGTGACACCGGAACGGATGCTGGAACTCAGCACCCGGATTCGCGAGGCACAGGAGCATGAAGGCATCACCGGCGTCGTGGTCACGCACGGCACGGACACGCTTGAGGAGACGGCTTACTTTCTGGACTTGACACTCGACCCGGAAATTCCGGTCGTCGTGACGGGGGCGATGCGCTCTAGCAATGAAATCGGTTCGGACGGCTTGTACAATTTCCAGAGTGCCATTAAGGTTGCGGCCAGTCACGGTGCGCGCGGCAAGGGTTGTCTAGTGGTGATGAACGATGAGATCCACACCGCGCGTTTTGTGACCAAGACGCACACCACCAACGTTGCCACCTTCCGCACGCCCACTTTTGGTCCGGTTGGTTTGGTGACTAAGGATGGGGCGACCTTCTTCCAGGAACTCATTAATCAGGATGTGGAGCCCATCACCAGCTGTGCGGCCAACGTGTTCTTGATCAAGGCCTACGCGGGCATGGACGGCATGCTGTTTGACGCGTTACCGGAAAGTGCGAATGGGCTCGTGATCGAGGCTCTTGGTGCTGGGAACATGCCCCCCGCAACGCTGCCAGCACTGCAGCGGCTGATTGACCGCGGGGTGCCGATCGTTCTGGTGTCACGCTGCTTTAACGGGGTTGCCCAAGCCGTCTATGATTACGCGGGCGGCGGCGTTGAGCTGGAGCACATGGGTGTGATCTTCTGCCGCGGTCTTAATGGCCAAAAGGCGCGGATCAAGCTCATAGTCGGCCTGTCTGCCGGCAAGAGCGGGCATGAGCTTAAGCATTACGTTAATAACGCAATCAGCTAAATCAAGCATTCAAAAAGGAGACTGCGCAGAAATTGCGGAGTCTCCTTTTTGGAGGTGATGAAGATGTTTGTGGCACTTGATCAGGAGGGCCGGCGCTGTGAGTTACTCAGTCACGAGCAGGCTGCGGGGCTCAAGCGCGCCCAAGCACCTGTCTTTTGCCCGGCGTGCGGGGAACGCTTGTTGATTCGTAATGGTAGCCAGCTGCCAGCCCACTTTGCCCACCGCAGCCATGCCTGCAATTTTGGTGAACCCGAGAGCAGTGAACACCTGCGGGGTAAAATGCTGCTCAGGGACATTGCCGTTGCTGGTGGGTGGACCGCGGAGCTGGAGGTTTACCTGCCAGAGCAGAAGCAGCGGATCGACGTGCTGATCACGCACGGTGCGCAGCGGCGGGCTCTGGAGTTTCAGTGTAGTCCGCTGGCGGCGGGGCGTTTACGGGAACGAACGCAGGGTTACGCTAGTTTGGGTCTACCTACTCAGTGGTTACTCGGTAAGCGTTACTTTAATGACCGGGCCGCGGCGGGACGCGCCAAGTTCGCAATCCTGGGTCCACGGGGACTCGAACTACGCTTTTTAGACAGCGCGCGCGGACTGTTGTGGCGGGATACTCAATTGCGGCGGCACGGCGGCCAGCGGCAGTCACTGTGGCCGCAGTTAGGCCAAAGTTACGGCTGGGGGCGCGGTGTGCAGCCGGTTACTGCCGCGCGGAAGTTGGCGCTGGCATTACATTACCAGCAACGGCCATATTTACGTTTGCAAAACCAGTGTTACCCGCGGCGGCTGAACCTAGCGGGCTGCCCTTGGGTCGTGCAGCACGGATTAAGTGATTTGCCCGGCTTAGTTCTTCCCGAGGACCTGCTACGGGTGCAGTGGCTGCTGCAATTCAGCGCCGTGCCGCGGATCACTGTTGCCGCTAACTTGGCGTTTTGGCAGCAGGCAATCAGGACTAGTGCGCTACCCTTAGTTAACGCCCAGGCGTACGCAGAACTGGTGGCACCGCAATTTTGTGCAGAGTTAGTCCGGCGGGGGTATTTGGAGTGGCGTGCTGATGCGTGGCAATGGCTGCAACAGCCGCAGTGGTACCCTGATTTAGACACAAAATTAGCCCAGTTTAACTCTTTTTGACATGATGTTTGCTTGCGCGGCCGATTTTGTTCTGCACGGGTTTGACGGTGATTTTGTATTGCGTACAGATGGCTGCGAATTGTTTTTGAGCGGCGGCGTGGTCGGTGTATTCCATTTCTAATTCCCAATCAGTGTAGCCGTCTTCGAAGTGGCTCCAGTCGAGGACCAGTTTGCCGGCGGGCAGGATGCATTCTTGCCTAGTCGTACGCATGCTGGCGAAAGCGCTCAGTTCTTGAATCGTGAAGCCCATCGCCAGCAACTGCTTAGCCACGGTTCCCTCAGTGACCGGGTGCCCGCTTGCGATGGCGGCCTGCGCCGCGCTAAGTGTTAGCCGGTCGGTGTATTCAATGATCCGGCGGTCGACCGTACCAGAGGATTGGGCCTTCAGGGTCTGCTCCGCGTAGTCAGCGAACACCCGGATGCGCAGGGCATCGTTCGCGGCCGCCAGCCGGTGCGTTTTGTCGTCGAAATAGATATTGGTCTGGGTAAAGGCCGGCGCAAACTTAAAATCTTGCCGGAGTGCTGCGGCTTGATCGGCGCTGATAATGGTCTTAAACTCCCGCTCTAGTGAAATGCTCATGAGTTGGTCCTCCCCAATAATTCGTGATTCTCTCAGCTAGCCCCATATTAACACCGTCGCGATAAAAGTGGGCGGCGGTGTTATCTCTTTGTGGTCTTTGCTATAATGTACCGGAATACATAATAGTGGAGGGACTTGCATGGTACAGAATTGGGACGTATTTTTAATGCCATATGAACAGGCTGTTTCGGAACTTAAAATTAAGTTTCGTGGCATGCGGAAACAGTACCAGCAGGCTAGCAAGCACTCACCAATTGAATTTGTGACGGCGCGAGTCAAGTCGGTGGATTCGATTATTGAAAAGCAGGCACGGCGTTACATCGCTGATGATGTGCTCGAAACCGATATGCAGGATATCGCCGGGGTGCGCATCATGTGTCAGTTTGTTGAGGATATTTATGCGGTGGTTGACCTTTTGCACCAGCGCACCGACATGACCGTGCTCGAGGAACGCGACTACGTGACTAATGTGAAGTCGTCCGGTTACCGCTCCTACCACGTAATTATTGAGTACCCCGTGCAGTTGGTTGATGGTGAGAAGAAAATTCTGGCGGAGATCCAAATTCGTACTATGTCGATGAACTTCTGGGCGACCATTGAACACTCGCTGAATTACAAGTATCAGGGTGAGTTCCCTGACGACTTGAAGGCCCGGCTCAAGCGTGCCGCTGAAGCCAGTTTCCAGCTGGATAAGGAAATGTCCGAAATCCGCGAAGAAATTCAGGAAGCCCAACAACTGTTTTCCTATGGCAAGGGGCAGGATCTGCCGCAGATGCAGGGGATGCAGTTCAAGGACAGCGACAATCAAACTGATGGTGACGAGTCTTCGAACACGGATGACTCCGGCGCCAGCAGGCAGCATGATGATGGTCAGGACGACGGGGAGAAATAGCGAATGCGAGTATGGGTTTTTAGCAATTCAGGCACGGCTAGTACCAACGCCGCTCACAGTTTGAACAAGAAGCTGAAGGCGGCGGGCTTCACAATCAATCCCGCGCGGCCAGACGTTGTGATTACTGTTGGTGGTGACGGTACTCTGTTGTCAGCGTTTCACCGGTACAACGCCGCCCTCGACAAAATCCGCTTTGTGGGTGTCCACACCGGGCACCTCGGCTTTTACACCGACTGGCGCGATTACGAGCTGGATGAGCTAGTGACCGCACTTAAAAATGACCATGGCGAACGCATTGGCTACCCCTTGCTCGACATCCTGGTGACCTACGCCGATGACACGACCGGGCATTACGTTGCACTCAATGAGGCCACGTTAAAGCGCGCCAGCAGCACGATGAAAACTGATGTTTACATCAAGGATAATTTCTTTGAGAGCTTCCGTGGGGATGGTTTGTGCATTTGCACGCCGACTGGGTCCACTGCATACTCCAAGTCTAATGGCGGTGCGGTGCTTCATCCGCGGCTCCAGGCCCTGCAGGTGACCGAGATTGCTTCTATCAACAACCGGGTCTTCCGGTCCCTGTCCGCACCAATCATTTTGGCCCCCGACGAGTGGGTGGTGCTCAAGCCGGCTAGTGATGTCCAGTACGTCATGACCATTGATCAGTTCCACATGTCCGACCGGCCAATCAAGTCGGTCCGCTACCAGATTGCTGACGAGCACATTTATTTTGCCAAGTACCGCCACATGCACTTCTGGGACCGAGTCGAGGATGCCTTTATTGGGGCGAAGAAAGAATGATCCTGAAGTGGTATTACCGCGGCCAGCCGCAGCGCCTGCAGCACTTCATGCTGACGCAGGGCTTTAGCTCCGCGCAATTAACGCGGCTCAAGTTTCACGGCGGCAGTGTGTACGTGAATCATAAGCAACGCAAAACCACCTTCATGCTCCACGACGGTGATATCGTGCGCGTCATCATGGCTCCCGAAGTGCCCGCCGATGCGGTGGTGGCCACTCCTGGGGCCATTGATATTATTTATGAGGACCGCGACCTGTTGATCGTGAACAAGCCCGCAGGAACCGCGTCGATTCCGGCGGCCAACAAGCAGCCTGACTCCATGGCCAATTTGGTGAAGGCCTACCTGCAGCGCAGTGGGGCGGAGAGCACCGCTATCCACGTGGTGACGCGGCTCGACCGCGACACGAGTGGCCTGATGATTTTTGCCAAGCACAGCTTCGCGCACACGCTCCTCGACCGCCAGCTGCACACCGCAGACATGGACAAGCAGTACCTCGCGCTGAGTTCGGGGCCGGTCCCAATGGCTGCTCACGGCTGGATCATCCTCCGCTTGGGGCTTTCGGACGGCTTTTACATGCGCCGGGCCGTGGTGCCACAGGGCAAAATTTCCGTGACCGAATACGCCACCCTGGCGCAGCGCGGCCGCTACGCCCTTAGTCGTGTTTACTTGCACACCGGGCGCACGCACCAGATTCGCGTGCACTTCGCCGCGATTGGGCGGCCGCTGCTTGGGGATACACTGTACGGCGGTGAGTTACCAACAGGTAGGCAGGCGCTGCACTGCAGCGACCTGACCGTGCGCCAACCGTTCACCGGCGAGTTGTTGCACCTGCACGCCCCGCTCCCGGCGGATATGCAGGCGTTGATGACAAAAGTCGGGTTGCAATAGACAGAAGTGGCTGGTCCCTGCTGAGGCCAGCCACTTTTAACATGTATTTTTGGGGGAATGATCGTGTCACGCAAAACAAAGATTTCGGCCGCTCGGCAAGTGAGCTACTTCGTCATTTCGATTCTGATCAACGCTTTGGGTAACGCCCTGACCGTCACGCTGAATCTTGGCAGCGCACTCTGGACCGCTTCGGCCGTGAACCTGAGCCACCTGCTACCACTGTCACTAGCCGTCATCATGGCGGCTGAAGGGGTGGGCTTGGTCATTCTCAACGCAATCATTCTGGGCAAAATCGAGTGGCAGCGGATTGCCGGCAACCTGCTCTTTGTTTTCCCCTTCAGTTTTTTGATTGGGCGGATGGTTGTGCTGCTTGGTTTCCTGCACATCACCGGCTTGCCGCTGTTAGTACGGATAATTCTCGATATCCTGGGCATCGTGTTCATCGGGATCGGCATATCGATTTATCAGCGGCTGAACATAATTTTGCACCCGGCGGATGACTTCATGCAGATTTTGCGCTTCAAATTCTGCCGGGGGCATGCCGCCTGGGCCCAATTGCTATCCTTCACGCCGCCGATTATGCTCTTGATTCTGACCGTTAGCTGCGGGGTGCCCCTGGCCGCCATCAACATCGGCACACTGTTTGCACTTTTGTTCCAAGGCAGTGTTGTGGGAATCGCCGACAAGGTGGTTTTTCCGCACCTGCCGCATCTGCGGTTGGGAATGAACTAGTTTGCTCAAAGCTGCAGACGGTACCGATCAATGAGATCGAACGCATCTGTTCCCAGTTTCCCGTAGTCATCGAGGAGGGCGTGAAACTCCTGCGCGCGGACCACGTTCAAATCAAAATGGGGGGCAACTGCAGTCTGTAGCTGCTGGTAGTTGGCGTTCAGGCCTGCCAGCGGATTGAAAAGTCGGCGGGTGTAACTGTCCGCCACGAAGGCACTGCGCATGAAGACATACAAGAGCAGGACGTCCGCGGTCTCGTTGCCAATTCCGGGCAGAGTGCGGAGGTGCTTGCGTAGTTTTGCTGTTGGCAACTTGGTCAGGGTTTGGTAATCATCCCTGTACATGGTGAGTGCGGTGCGTAGGTAGCGCGTTTTGGCCTTGTAGAACCCGCTGGGGCGGATCAGTTCCTGCAATTCTTCGTCGCTGAGTGCCAAAATCGCACCCAAGCCGAAATTAGTGGCCGCGTTTAGATTGATGAGGGCACGGTCGACATTCCGCCAATTGGTGTTTTGAATCAGGATCATGCCGCAAATGAGTTGCACGGTGCTACCGGCCGGCCACCAGTGGCGTGGGCCCATGCGGTCGTACAGAATTTCGTATAAGTTATTAACAGTGATTGTACGTAACTTAGCAGCCATTGGGTGGCCTCCTTTTACTTAGTATTAGCTTAGCGCATTTGGGGGCACGCAAAAACGGACGTCAGCTGAATTCTGACGTCCGTTTTTATATTGCTCAGTTCATGCTGTTAGGCCTTCAGTTCTCCAAGAACATGTGTACCGTGAGCCTGGTTAACACCAATGTACTTGCAGATCTGGTCCTTGTTGCCGTCGTTCACACCGGCACCAGGAAGGATTTCAATCCGCCCGTCTGCCCAGTCAACGATTTGCTTGAGCTGGTCGAGATTGTCGAGTACGTTTGTGTCGAGCAGGCCACCGTGGGACAGGATCCGGGTGAAGCCTTTTTCAACGAGCCAGTCCATGGCTTCCTTTTGGTTCTCCTTAGGAATCCAGTCGAAGCAGAGGTTGCAGACCAGTTGCATGCCACCAGCGGCCGCAATCAGGTTTTCCATTGCGTCCTTGTCGAGCTGGTTGTCCTTGGTCAGCACACCGAAGATAACGGCGTCCATGCCCAATGCCTGGAATTCGAGCATGTCGTGTTCCATGATCTTCAGTTCGGTGTCGTTGAAGTAGTAGTCACCACCGCGGGGGCGGACCATTGCGACAACAGTGGCGTTGTGCTCGTGGCAGTACTTGAGACTTTCGATTGCAGTACCCTTGCTGGCAGTGGTGCCGCCAGCGGTCAGGTTACCGGTCAGCTCGATGCGCTGGGCACCGGCCGCCATAGCGGCAGGGACAAGGGTAAAGTTTTCAACAGCAACTTCATTTAGCATTGATAGATTTCCTCCAGTTTATAATGCGGATGATCCGCGATATTCCGGTGGCGCCGCACGACGCGGCCGGTGGTTACAGAACCATGACTAAAATAATGACGATCCCGAGGGCGATTCGGTACCAGCCAAAGCCGGTGAAATCGTGCCCCTGAACGAATTTGAGGAGCCACTTGATTGTGACCCAAGCCACAACCATCGAAACGAGAAAGCCAGTTGCCAGAACTAGGGAGTCGCTCATCGTGAAGGTGTTACCCTGCGCGAAGAACTTGCCCATTTTGAGGATGGACACCCCGAACATGGTCGGAATGGCCAGGAAGAACGAGAACTCGGTGGCCACGTACCGGCTAGTGCCGAGCAAAATCGCCCCGAGAATGGTGACCCCGCTTCGGCTGGTTCCAGGCACGATGGAGAGCGCCTGGAACAGGCCGATCATGATGGCTAGCTGGTATGAGATGTCGGCCAGACTGGTGATAGCTGGGGTCCGGTGCTTATTGTAACGTTCAATAATGATGAACAAAATCCCGTAGACGATCAGGGTCGTTGCGATGACCGGTGGTGTCTGCAGGTGTTTGTCCATCCAGTCATTCAGCGGCAAGCCGATAACGACGCTGGGGATGACCGCGATAATGACCTTTGCCCACAGCACCCACGTGGACTGTTTTTCTTGGTGGCTCTTGCTTGGGGCCAGCGGGTTGAGCTTGTTGAAGTACAGGAACACAACCGCCATGATGGCACCGAGTTGAATCACGTAATTGAACATGTACTTGAAGTCCGCGCTTTGCTGCATGTGGATAATTGATTGGACCAGATCAATGTGACCAGTGGAACTGACGGGCAGGAACTCGGTGAGCCCCTCGACAATTCCGATGATGATTGCTTTCAGTATGTTAACCATTGCTTAGTGTCTCCTCCATTTTCACAATGGTTTCAGTATAGCAAACCAGCGGCCCAATAGCGGTATAGCGCGGGGATTTAGTAAAATTTTGCTTTATTCAAACAGCACGCAAACGGCTTCGGGAGTCGCGATGTTGATTGCGGTTGGCAGTAGTTCACCGTTGACCGGGTCGCGGCGGTACAGCGTGCCGTTGTCGGTGTTTTGGTTGACAGCGAGGACATAGTTGCCACTCGGGTCAATGTTGAAGTCCCGCGGGAACTCCCCGAAGGTGCTGACGTAGCGGTGGAAAGTGGCGCTACCACTGCCATCCAGGTTGAACTGAGCGATACTGTTGTGACCGCGGTTGCTGACGTACAGGAACTTACCGTCAGCACTGATGCGGACCGCAGCCGCGCCGTTGTGTTCGGTCCAGTCGGCGGGGATGGTGCTCAAGACTTCCCGCGGGCTGAAGCTACCATCGGTTGGGTCGTAGTCCAGAACTTCTAGTGAACTACTTAGCTCACCGGCGAGGTAGGCAACGGACATTTTGGGGTTGAAGACGATGTGCCGGGGGCCAAAACCTGGTGTGGTGTGGAAGACTGTCGGTGTGCCCAACTTGCCAGCAGCGCTGACGGGGTAGGTGCTGACGGTATCGTTACCGAGGTCAACAACGACGAGGCGCTTGTCGGGTGTCAAACTTGCATAGTGGACGTGGCTGGCTTCTTGTTCCGGCCGCGGCCCCTTCCCGTCGTGCTTGACCTCATCGGTTGCGGAGAGGCTACCGTCTTCGCGGATACTGTAAACGTTGACCCGGCCTTCGTGGTAGTTGGCCGCGAAGACGAGCTGGCGGTCCTCATCGACGCCGACGTGGGCCGGCGAGGTGCCCGGTTCCATCACCTGATTGAGGACGCGGGGCTTTGCGCCTTTGAGGTCAATTGCTGCGACCCCACCGGCACCTTCACCGGCTGCAACTGTATAGAGGACGTGTGCCCGAGACTCAGCTAGGTAGGTCGGACCACTAATTGCGTCGCAGTACGGCAGTGGTGTGCTGACACTACCCGTATCCAAATCTAATTCGGCGCGATAAATGCCTTTACCTTCCTTGCGGGTGTAACCACCCAGGATGATGTTTTCTTTGCTCAAGCGAATTCCTCCTTCATCGTGGGGAAAATTACCCCACGTTTTGTGTACATTACCCAGTATACAACTTAAGAAAGCGGATTCGCCACGGAAAAAATATGGTATGCTGAGCATATCATCGAAAAGTGAGGTTGGATAGAAATATGGAGATTACGGCAAAAGTTCAGGCAATTGGTAAGGATGCACTCAGCCCTAAGGACGCGATGGTGATTCTGTTCGGGGAAAAGGCGACACCAGAATTGCGGGATGTCTGCGTGATCCAGGAGTTCACGGATCCTGCAGCGCAGAAGAAGATGCACGTTCGCCCTGGCGATCATATCTACATCAATGACATCAAGTACCGGGTTGCTGGTGTTGGCGGTTTGACCGACGCTAACCTCGAACAAATTGCACACGCAACGCTCATTTTTAAGGCCGTCCCGGACGATGACGACGTAATGGGCAACGCAATCTATTTGACACCATTTGCTAAGCCGATCTTTGAGGTGGGGACAACGATTCGTTACGATTTGGCGGATTAAACAAGCTATTTTGCGTCAGGAGGCGCATTGGTGATGCGAAAATATCGAGTACTGACAGGCGGCTTTGTTGGCTTGGGTTTTGTAATCACACTGGTATTAATGGTGCTGGCACCAAGAACTGTTGTGATGCACTTTGCTGGTGGCGGGGCTGCTGATAGTTGGGGGGGAGATCCGGCCTGTTCTTAGAGCCGGTACTTCTTCTGGTTATCGCCTTCTTTTGTGATCGCGCCGCGGTGCGGGAACGCAAACGTGAAGATCTGAGCGACTTCACCCAACTTTTACCTAATGAATGGCGGTATATGGAGCTACTGCTGATTTGCGTGGTGGCTTTTGCACTGCTGCAGATGTACCAGATTGGGTGGTTGCACTAACATGGGTTTAGACAGCTAGCGCCAGTTAAAAACACGGGTGACGCAAATTTTGGAATTTACGCCACTGCAATCTGAAATCCGAATGGTGTAATACAAACGGGCAAGCTACCAATTTTGGCAGCTTGCCCGTTTGTTTGCCCATGTTGAAAGTTCCGCGCAGAAACCAATGGTGACGTAATTGGCACATTAGCAAACTTATTTGTCTAACAAGGAGATTAATATCAATTATTTGACCCCACCCAAATCGTCATTTTCGGTGGGCTTTTTTTGTGGCAATTTACCTTTGGCGGTCAGTTCAGACTTGATCCGGTAAATCGTGTTCATCGAAATACCCAGTTCCCGACGAACCTGGGCGGCCGTTGCCCCGGAGCGGAGCATGCGGACGGTTTCTTTGTACGCGTGGCGGTAACGGGGGTTGGGACTGTGTGGTGAGTAGAGGACCGGCTTCCCCTTGTAAACCCCGCGCTGCTTCGCCAATCTAATGCCCTCGGCTTGACGTTCCCGGATGTTCTTCCGTTCTGCTTCGGCCTGGTATTTGAAAACTGTTAACAAAATACTTGTGAGCATGTTACGCAGATTTTCATCCTGCACAGCAGCAAAATCGGGTAAATCTAGGGACTGAAATGTGGCTCCAGAGTCGCTGATTTGCTGAATGATATTGGAAAGGTCTTTTGAGTTGCGCCCCAAGCGGTCGAGAGAGAGCACATAAACTGTATCTTTTTCCCGAATGAAGGAGAGCATGGCTTGGAGCTGGGGCCGTGCAGAAATACTTGCACCGGAGACTTTTTCTTGGAAAATTTTCTCGACACCGGCCTTCTGCAAGGCATCTATCTGCCGGGCAAGGTTTTGTTCGGTGGAGGATACACGGGCATATCCGATTTTCATGTAATTACCTCTTTTGGATTGTGCTGGATAAATAGTCTTGAAAAACAAGAATATTCATAGGGCGACAGACGTAACGGAAAACCCAAAAAGGAAAATCGCAAATGCCCATTGTAGAGCCGCTCAAATTTTCCCGTTAGACTGTACCATAAAAGTAAAGGGTTAACAACACCAAAAAAGGGGGATCACGAAAAAATGAAAGCACTTACCAATCAAGACAACCAATTCGTCCGTTTTGATCAAATTACTTACTTAGCCCATTTTCAAGGAATGAGTACCGCTGAATTAGCTCAAAAAGCAGGCATCAGTCACGCAACATTACTGGGTTGGCGGAAGCGGTCACCACGTGCGAGCCATCTGTTGGCAGTCGCAAAAGTGCTTGGGGTCTCAACTGATTATTTGCTCAAACGGACGGACGACCCCTTTGCCCACAATTCAGAACGTAAACATGGTGACGGTGAAGCTACTTGTGCGGCGACTTTTGCGCACCGCTTGCAGGTAGCAATGGCCGCAGAGGGGCTTAATCAAAGTGCACTCGCCGCTCGTGCGCAAGCTCTTGATGTACAAGGGCTAAGCAAAATTTCTGCTAGCACGATTTACTCTTATCTGCACGGAGGCGTGCAGCCCAAGCAGTACCGTCTTAACCTGCTTGCTGCGAGCCTCCATGTGAACGCGCAGTGGCTACTTGGTTATAACGTCCCGATGGCAGCGACAAAGCAACCTGTGACGAATTTACTGCTGTCGAAAGTTGAGGCGCTCCCCATCGAAAAGCAAAAGTCTCTGCTAGCCTTACTTGACTAGTTATTGAGGTTAATTAACTAATAAATACGCGTCATATAGTTAAACACATAGTGATAAATTATCACACTAATATTTTCAAAAATAATAAGTAAACCACATCTATTTTCATTTCATCGCTCGTAACGGGCATGGTGGATTTGTGGATATGATTGCTTATGCTGCTTAATACTATATGGGTACACTCACTAGGTAGATTTGAGTGAGGAAATATGCAATTTCACATTATAAATTAATCTTTCTTGGCTCAAAATACAAATTTATTTAGTAGGAGGCGACAAACAATGGTTGGAATCATTATTACTAGTCACGGTCAGTTTGCGGCTGGAATCAAGCAATCTGGGCAGATGATCTTTGGCGACCAAGAAAAAGTTGAAGCAGTAACTTTCATGCCAGACGAAGGTCCAGATGACTTGAAAAAGCATCTTGAAGAAGCCATTGCTAAGTTCGATCTGGAAGACGAGGTCCTCTTTCTGGTCGATTTGTGGGGCGGTTCGCCATTTAACCAGGCAAACGGCTTGTATGAGCAGCACAAGGACAAGTGGGCTATTGTCACTGGGGTTAATTTACCAATGCTGATTGAAGCATACGGTGCACGGCAGTCGACAAAGTCTGCGCATGATTTGGCAGCGCACCTGGTAACTGCCGGGCGTGACGGGGTCAAGGTTAAGCCTGAAGCTTTGGCACCGAAACCTAAAGCAGGCGGGCAAAAAGCCACATCAACGGCAAACGCTGGCAAACCAGGCAAAATGGAATATGTACTCGCGCGGATTGATTCGCGTTTGCTCCACGGCCAGGTTGCAACTACCTGGACGAAGACAACAGGTCCTAATCGCATCATTGTTGTTTCTGACAACGTTGCTAAGGATGAAATGCGGCGCACGCTGATCAAGGAAGCGGCTCCTGCCGGAGTTAAAGCGCACGTTATTCCGATTGATCAGATGATCAAGATTGCCAAGGATGACAAACATTTTGGTGGTCAAAAGGCAATGCTCTTATTTGAGACTCCAGAGGATGCGCAACGGGCTGTTGAGGGTGGCGTGCCGCTCAAGGAAATTAACGTAGGTTCCATGGCGCACTCTGTTGGCAAAGTTCAGCCAAGTAAGGTTTTAGCCTTTGACCAAACTGACATCAATTCGTTCAAGAAGATGGAATCAGAAGGAATTAAATTTGATGTACGTAAGGTCCCTTCTGATAACAACGAAAATCTTGATCACATTCTTGCTAGCGCGCAGGCTGAACTTGATAAGCAGAAGCAATAATCCGTTACACAGAGAGGAGGATATATAATGTCTCTAAACTTTATTCAAATCATTCTGGTGCTCATTGTTTCATTTCTGGCCGGGGTGGAAGGCGTTTTGGATGAGTGGCAATTTCACCAACCACTTGTCGCCTGCACATTGATTGGCCTTGTCACCGGGACGCTTGTACCGTGCATCATCTTAGGTGGACAGCTGCAACTGATTGCTCTTGGCTGGGCTAACGTCGGTGCTGCCATTGCTCCTGATGCTGCTCTTGCGTCCGTTGCGTCCGCAATTATTCTTGTTCTTGGCGGTCAGGGTAAAGCAGGAATCAGTTCTGCTATCGCGCTTGCTATTCCATTGGCTGTCGCAGGACTGCTACTTACAACCTTCGTTCGGACCATCGCAACTGCAATCGTCCACTTAATGGATGCCGCTGCTGCAAAAGGTAGTTTCAAGGGAATTGATTTCTGGCAATGGTTTGCGGTTTGTTTGCAGGGTGTGCGGATTGCCATTCCTGCCGGCTTGATTCTGGCTGTTGGCGCGGGTCCCGTTAAATCGCTGCTGGGGATGATTCCTGATTGGCTGAACCAAGGTCTTACCGTTGGTGGTGGGATGGTTGTTGCCGTTGGGTACGCCATGGTTATCAACATGATGGCTACTGCAGAAGTATGGCCATTCTTCGCTTTAGGTTTCGTTGTGGCAACAATTCCAAACTTAACTCTGATTGCGCTCGGTGCTATCGGTGTCGCACTCGCGCTGATTTACCTGACCCTGCAGGAATCCAGTAAGAGCAACGCAGCTACAGGCATTGCCAACACTGGTGACCCAGTCGGCGACATCATCGATAAGTACTAATGAAGGAGGTTGAAAACTAATGGCAGATCGTATTAAGCTCACAAAAAAGGATCGTTTCCACGTTATGTGGCGCACCCAGTTTCTGCAAGGTTCATGGAACTACGAACGTATGCAGAACGGTGGCTGGTGCTACTCTCTGATTCCAGCAATCAAGAAGCTGTACACTAAGAAAGACGATCAGATTGCCGCTTTGAAGCGGCACATGGAGTTCTACAACACGCACCCATACGTATCATCTCCTGTTACCGGTGTTGTTTTGGCTCTTGAAGAAGACCGTGCTAATGGTGCTCCTGTTACCGACGTTGCCATCCAAGGTGTCAAGGTTGGGATGATGGGCCCGTTGGCCGGTGTTGGTGACCCAGTATTCTGGTTCACCATGCGCCCAATTCTTGGTGCCCTCGGTGCTTCCATGGCGATTACTGGTAGCATCATGGGACCAATCATCTTCTTCGTAGTTTGGAATATCATTCGTTTGGCAGTTCTCTGGTACTCACAGGAATTCGGCTACCGTGCCGGTTCTGCAATCACGAAAGACCTTTCTGGTGGTTTGTTAGGTAAAGTTACCAAGGGTGCTTCCATTCTGGGTATGTTTATCCTGGGCGCACTGGTAAACCGGTGGGTTAACGTTAAGTTCACCCCAGTTGTTTCTAAGACTCCTCTTTCGAAGGGTGCTTATATCGATTGGGCACACCTGCCAAAGGGTGCGCAGGGGATCCACGATGCGTTGACGCAGCAGGCTGGCGGACTGGCTCTTGATAAGGTCAAGACCACTACGTTGCAGAATAACTTGGACCAGTTGATTCCCGGCCTAGCGGCACTGTTGCTTACTTTCGTTTGCATGTGGCTTCTGAAGAAGAAGATTTCCCCGATTTGGATTATTCTCGGACTGTTCGTTGTCGGGGTCCTGTTCCACGTTTGGGGCCTCATGTAGTTAACGATTCATTACATTTATGGGTACTGTTGTATTTGCTGAGAGTCCGGGTGCTTTTATCCGGGCTCTTATTTGGTAATGATCATTACAATTTTCGCAAGTAAAAAGGCTCAGATCTGCGCTGAAATCACGTGCAGGTCTGAGTCTTGTGTTTTATCTATATTACCAACTAGCTTTACGCACGCCGGGAATCTGGCCGTCGTGAGCAAGCTTGCGGAAGTTCAAACGGGACATGCCGAACTTACGCATGTATGCGTGGGGACGGCCGTCGATTTTATCACGATTGTGGACCCTGACTGGTGATGCGTCCCGGGGCAGCGTGCTTAATGCGGCGTAATTGCCTTCATCTTTGTACTGCTGCCGAATCTCTGCGTACTTTGCAACGGTCGCCTCAATGCGGCGCGCCTTGTTAATTTTGGATTTCTTAGCCATATATTACTATCTACCTCTGCAAAATTTGATTTTGCAATCCGCTTAACGCTCAAACAACTACTCTATTGTAACACGTTTGCGCAGATTTCACTAACAATTTGTTAGTGAAATGTTAAAAGAAGTGGCGCCGCCAGAATTGAATTCCCAGAACGCAGCCAATGAGAATTGAGACGATAATTGAGAAGACCCAACTCCAAGGCTGATCCGCAACGGGGAGTTTCATGTTCATGCCGTAGAAAGAAAACACGAGGGTGGGGATGGTGAGAATGATGGAGTAGCTGGTCAAGAACTTCATCACGCCGTTCATGTTGTTGTTGATGACGGAGGAGTAGGTATCCGCGGTCTCACGGATGATTGAATTACTGATTTGTGCCATTTCGATGGCCTGCTGGTTTTCAATCGTGATGTCGTCAAGGTAATCCAAATCGTCCTCGCTCAGGTGCAGCTGATTACCCCGGTGAATGGTATCGAGGACAATGCGGTTGGTGCGCAGGCTCATCATGAAGTAAACTAAGCTGCGTTGGATACCCATTAAGCCGTAAAGCTCATCGTTGCGAAGCGTTTTTTGCAGTTTATGCTCGATGCGCACCCGTTCTTTGTTTAAATCCCGCAGGTATGATAGGTAAGAAACACTGATTTGGTAAACAATGTGCATTGCAGCCATGTCGGAATCACGCGGATTAAACCCCGCGTCCTTACCCTCCGCAAAATACTGCAGCAGTGGCAGACTGTCATTATGAATGGTGACGATGTAGTTTTTGTTGGTGATCATCGCCAGCGGAATGGTCTCGTATGATTCATTCGTGGCGTTAATATCCACGGTCGGCATATCGTAAATGATGAGATTGGCATCATAGTCATCGTCGTATTCAAAACGGGCCCCTTCGTCAGGATCTAAGCCATATAGTAAGAAGGATTCCGGAATGCCAGTCTTCTTCATGATCAGCGCGCGCTCCTGGTCGTTTGGTGCAACCGCATTGATCCACACCCCGGTCGTGATGTCCTTGGTTTCGTGCAGACTGCCGTCGTTGCGGGCTTTATAAATGTTTAACATGCTTTTCCTCCACCCAATCAGTATCACTTGAATACTAATAGAATACTTTGTCGACCAGCTTAATAAAAGGATAACGCCAATTTTTGCTGCAAACAATGAATGTTGGTATGCATTCATGCATAAAAGTCAGGTTTGAAATGTTGCATTTGTTCATGAATGGTGGTATATTTTCGTCAAGGATTTTTCTCTGACTTTTATCAGGTGCGTGGTTGCCGGGTTTGATAAAAATTAGCGATTAAGCCTTCACTAGCGCATTTCTTCGCCGTGCTGGACACCGAAGATATGTGCTTTTTTTGTACCCTGAGGGGAAATAGGTCAGGACAGTGCGGCTGGGTGAACAATCTCGTTGTCGCCCTGATGCAGACATCCAAGCACATCGTTAATCTGTATACACGTGTTCGCCATTCGTGAACGGATTGTAATGTATTTCCTTTAGCAAGTATAATAGAAAACAACGAACCCGTAACGTAGCCAAAGCGGGACTAACTTGCTGCGGCTGTGAAGTAGAAAGAAGACAATCTATTATGACTAACCACATCGTTTTGTACCAGCCAGAGATTCCGCAGAACACCGGGAACATCGCCCGGACGGCTGCCGGCACGGATTCCGTGCTCGACATCATTAAGCCCATGAAGTTCAAGATTAATGATCACACAGTTCGGCGCGCCGGTTTGGACTACTGGGACAAGGTCCGTCTCGTTTTTCATGACAGCCTTGAGGACTTTTTAGAGACGGTTCCGGATCAGCGTTACCTATACTTAATTACGAAGTTTGCCGACAAAACATACTCTGACGCCGATTTAAGCGACACGGGTGTTGATCATTACTACATGTTCGGGAAGGAAACCACGGGGCTTCCGGAGCCGTTCATGCGTGCCAACCCGGAAAAGTGTCTGCGGATCCCGATGACGGAAAACATTCGCGCCCTCAACCTGTCCAATTGTGCCGCGCTCGTGATTTACGAAGCACTGCGGCAGCAGAATTTTGCCGGCCTTGAGCGTAGTCACACCTACGCCCACGATAAACTCAAGTAAGATCCGCTGGAGGTTATAAGCGGACCCAGCTAAACACAACGCAGCGGTAAGCTTGCACCGAATCCTGCTTGCCGTTTCTTTGTGTTGGCGCGTATGGGTGGCGCAAAAGTGCAATCAATCTGCGGCTTGTGTATAATCAACACAGAATGGGGTGGACTAGGCAATGCCACAAAGACGGCGAAAGACAAGTTCAAGAACGAAAAAAACGACAGCGCGGCGCCCAGCACGCAAAACTGCCGGCGACTATACCCTCAATTGGGTGGGGGCCGGGTTTGCAATCGTGGGGCTGCTTGCCCTCACCAGGTTGGGACTGCTTGGCGTTAGTTTTGCTAACGTCTTTCGGCTGGTCGCGGGAGACAGTTTCCTGCTTTTCAGCGCTCTGGTGGTCTTGTGGGGACTTTTTCTGCTTTTCACGGGGCGCCTGCCCAACTTTAAGCGGCGCGTTCTCAGTGGCTTTGTGCTGACTTATTGCGCCGCGCTAATATTGCTTAGTGCGCACGTGATGAACCAGCTGAACGTGCACGCACATTTCGTTGCTGCAACGTGGCAGATTCTGAGCGCCGACTTCAGTAAACTCACGACGGCGACTGCCAGTGGTGGCGGCTTGCCTGGTGCGGTTCTGTACAGCTTGACCTATCCGCTATTGGCGCAGGTTGGCACCAACATCCTGGGCTGGCTATTAGTAGTGGCTGGAGTGATGCTGATTTTTGATGTCTCCCCGAATCAGGTCTTTAAGGTCTTACAGCGCTTTGGTAGTGGCGCCTATGCCACCTGGGAACGGGTCAGCGCTCGGGTCGCGGATTGGTACGATCGCCAAATGAACAAAAAGCAAGCGCAGTCCAAGCGGTCCGCCAAGCACCAGCAGGATGATCCGGCGGACAAAGACTTACCAGCCGCTCATCCCGGGGCTGATGACTTGCATGGCCAGGTGGATTCACCCGTGCCCGACAGCGATGAGTTTCATATTAATGTGGCGGATCAAGCTGCTCCAGAAGCTTCGACCCCAACTCCCGTTGCTCAAGCTCCGACTCCGGTTCAGCCAGAAGCAACAACTGACCCGGCTGGTGATGAAATCGAGCTACAAACGGGGGCACCGAGTGACGATTACCAGCTGCCATCATTGGACTTGCTCTCAGATCCACCCGCCGTTGACCAAACTGAAGAATATGATGCAATCAAACGCAACCGTAAAAAACTAGAAAAGACTTTTGCCAGCTTCGGGGTCGATGTTGCCGTGAAGGCCGCTAACCTCGGGCCGTCAATTACAAAGTACGAAATTCAGCCCGCGGTTGGGGTGAAGGTTTCCAAAATCGTGAACTTGAGCGATGATCTCGCCTTGGCGCTCGCTGCTAAGGATATCCGGATTGAGGCACCAATTCCCGGCAAGAGTCTGATCGGGATTGAAGTGCCCAACCAGCACATCGCCACTGTTGGTTACAAGGAAGTACTCAAGGCCATGCCTAAGCACCCCGGTAAGCCACTCGTGGTCCCATTGGGCAAGGATGTTTCGGGGACGATTGTTAGCGCCGACCTGACCAAAATGCCACACCTGCTGATTGCGGGGGCGACCGGTTCGGGGAAGTCGGTCATGATCAATGTCATCATTACCAGCATTTTGATGACGACCAAGCCGACCGACGTGCGCCTGATGCTGATCGACCCGAAGAAGGTTGAACTATCCATTTACGATGGGGTGCCGCATCTGCTCGCGCCGGTAGTTACCGAGGCCAAGCGCGCACCAGCGGCTCTGAACAAAATCATCCAGGAAATGGAGCGGCGCTACGAGCGCTTCTCCGCCGCTGGGGTGCGGAACGTTGGCGAATTCAATAAGAAGGTTGCCGCTGATCCTGATTCTGGCCAGACCAAAATGCCCTTCATCGTCGTCATTGTCGACGAACTCGCCGACTTGATGATGGTGGCCGGTAACGAAGTCGAGACGGCCATCATTCGCATTGGGCAGATGGCCCGGGCCGCCGGGATCCACATGATCATTGCCACGCAACGGCCAAGTGTTGACGTTATTACCGGGCTCATCAAGGCCAACATTCCGTCCCGAATCGCCTTCGCCGTTTCTAGTGGCGTCGATTCCCGGACCATTATTGACATGAACGGAGCCGAGAAATTGCTTGGCCGGGGGGACATGCTCTACAGCCCGATGGACGTCAACAAGCCGCAGCGGGTGCAGGGAGCGTACGTGCCTTCCGAAGACGTTGAGCGCGTCGTTGCCGCAATTACGGCGCAGGTCAAGCCAGCTTACGACGAGGCGATGATTCCGACCGCCGAGGATGAGCAAAAGGAGCAGGCCGCGGACAACGATGAAGACGAGCTGTATCCACAGGTGCTGGAGTTCGTTGCTGAAAAGCAATCCGCCAGCACGTCGATGGTGCAGCGCCGCTTCCGCATTGGCTACAACCGTGCCGCCCGGCTGATCGATGACCTTGAAAATAAGGGCCAGATCGGGCCGAGCGAGGGGAGCAAACCACGGAAGGTTTACGCCAAGCCGAAGAACAACCCGCAGCAGCCATAATTAAGTTACTTAGTCACACTAAAAAAGAGGGATATATTGCGAGTCAAAATAGTCGAAGGGGTTCACTTGAACGTAGTGCCCAGCAAACAGTTTAAAACGACCCACGTCAACATCCAGTTTCTTGCCCCACTGCGGCGGGAGACGATTGGTGCCCGCACTTTACTGACCAGTTTGCTTGAAACAAGCAGCGCTGATTACCCGAGCCAGAATTTACTTTCCGCTCAGCTCGAAAAGATGTACGGGGCTAGCTTTGGTATCGGCGTTTCGCGCAGTGGCAGAGTTCACCGCGTCGGCGCCAGCATCAACGTGCTTGATGATAACTTTACCGAAAGTCCGCTGCTGCCTGAGGCTTTCGCTTTTCTGCGGCGGGTCCTGTTCCGGCCACTCATCAAGGACGGTAGTTTTGATGCGGCCACTTTTGCTCGGGAGCGCGACAACCTCGCAATTTACCTGAACTCCATGAATGATGACCGCGGAACCCAAGCGGGACTACGCGTTCAGCAGACGTACTTTGACGACCCAGCGCAGGCGGTGCCTAGCTTTGGCACGGCAGCCGACTTGGGCAACTTGACCGCGCAGTCCCTGGTTGATACTTACACGGACATGCTGCAAAATGACCAGATTGAAATCATCGTCATGGGAAATGTAGATGCAGACCACGTGGCAGATTTGACCCGGGAATTGAATTTTGCCCCCCGTGCTGACCTGAACGTATCTATTCCGTACGATCAGGCGGTGCACGGCGGGATTCGCTTGTTCCAGGAAAGTGAAGACGTTAAACAGAGTAAGTTGAACCTCGCTTACCACGTGCAGACCGATTCTTTTGGACCGCGCTACTATGCCGCTGAGCTGGCGGCGCAGTTGTTCGGCGGCTCGCCGCTGTCACTATTGTTCCGGAACGTGCGCGAAAAGCAGAGTATGGCTTACTACGCCAATGCCAGTACCAACTTGAACCGCCACATCATGATGGTGCAGACGGGGATCGACGCGGTTAACCGCGCGCGGGTCGAGGAGCTGATTGGCGAACAATTGGCAATGGTTGCGAACGGTAAGTTTACCGATGGCCAGCTTGAGGCTGTGCGGACGGGGATGCTTAGTGACCGCCGTGCCGCGCTGGATTCAATGCAGTACCTCAGCGATATGGCGCTGACCGCCGCGTTGTTCCCGAACCGCGTGGTCACGCCGGAACGGGAGCTAGAGCTGATTACTGCGGCAACGCGCGCTGAAGTTCAGCAGGCGGCTGCGGGGATGCAACTCCAGGCCGTTTATTTCCTGAAGGGGGAGACCAAGTAGATGCTCAAAACGGAAGACTATTCGCAGTCTGGGGAAGTCGTGCAGACGGATGTGCTGGATAATGGCTTGCACGTTCAGTACGTGTACAAGCCGGATTACCACAAAACCTACGCGATGTTCACCACCAATTTTGGCTCCATTGATAACAGTTTCCGCTTGGCTGGTGACGAGGAATTCACACGGGTACCAGCGGGGACGGCACACTTTCTTGAACACAAGCTGTTCGACAAGGAAGACTATGACGCCTTTGACCTCTTTGGCAAAACCGGGGCGTCAGCAAACGCGTTTACCAGTGCGACCCAGACCAGCTACCTTTTCTCCACGACCGATCACGTTGCGGAAAACGTCGACATCCTGCTGAGTTTCGTGCAGGACCCTTATTTCACGGACGCGACCGTGGAAAAGGAAAAGGGCATTATCGGTCAGGAAATTCAGATGTACCAGGATGATGCTGATTGGCAGCTTTATTCCGGTATTTTGGGTAACCTCTACCCAACCCACCCCCTGCACGTGGACGTGGCGGGGAGTATCGACTCAATAGCTACGATTACACCGGACATGTTGAAGACCGTGCACGCCGCGTTCTATCAGCCTCGCAACATGACCTTAACGGTGGTCGGTAATTTTGATGTGGATGCCATTCACAACGTGGTGCAGGCAAACCAGGCTAAGCATGACTTCAGCCAGCTGCGGGAACTTGAACGCGGTGTGCAGCCGGATTACGCAGCCGACAGCATCCTTCCTTACCGGATGCAGACACTGCCAATCAGTCGCAGTAAGGCCATCGTTGGGGTTAAGGGACTCACGGAAATCCCTGACAATCGTGACGGCTTACGGCAGACCTTTGCAGTGCGCTTGCTCTTGGAAATGATTTTTGGGGACTCTGGTGCCAAGTATCTTGATCTCTATGATCAAGGTGTGATCGATGAATCATTTTTCTATGAATTCACGACCGGGCGCGGCTTTAATTACATCACCCTCGGCGGCGACAGTGCCGACCCCGCGCAGCTCAGTGAGACGTTAATCAACGTCTTGACGGATTACAAGGACTCACCCGACTTCACGCCGGCGCGCTTTGAAGTTCTCAAGCGCGCCGCGGTCGGCAAATTCTTCGCGTCGCTTAACTCGCTTGAAAATATTGCCAACCAGCTCGCCAGTCAGAGCTTCAGTTCCGTTTCCCCGTTCTTGATTCCAGAGGTTGTCGAGGGACTGACCTTTGCGGATGTGCAAAACGCTGCGGAGATGCTCGTGCGCAGCGAGGCCATTTCGGTGTTCCACATTCACGCGGAGGAGGAACAGTAATGCCGGCAGTGTTGATTTTAGGTGCATCGGGTGATATTGGTGGGGCCAGCGCCCGGACGCTTGCGGCTGCGGGCTGGAGTGTGTACCTGCACTACAATCAGAACGCAGCGGCAGCGGAAGAATTATGCGCCGAGTTGCAAGAGCAGTATCCTCGGCAAGATTTCTTCACCGTTCAGGCTGATTTGCGCAAAATCAGTAGTGCCGCGAGCATCGTGCAGCAGTTATTTAGCGTAGACGCAGTGGTCGTTGCGTCCGGAATCACGCATTATGAGTTGCTCGTTGACAGCCCGGATGCGCACCTGGAAGAACTGACGAACGTCCATCTGCTCACGCCCATGGCTTTGATTCGGGACCTTCAGCCCAAACTGGCTGCTAGCGGTCGGGGCCGCATCGTCTTTATTGGCTCTGTCTACGGTAAGGATGGTTCAGCCATGGAGGTAGCTTATTCAGCAGTGAAGGGGGCGCAGTCCGCTTTCGCCCAGGCTTACGCCCAAGAGGTTGCCAGCCTTGGCATCACGGTGAATGTGGTTGCACCTGGGGCCATCAACACCAAGATGAACGCGAGCTTCGGCGCCGCGACCCTAGAGGCCGTGCGGGAGACCATTCCCG
Source organism: Lacticaseibacillus zhaodongensis (assembly GCF_009687905.1). Lineage (GTDB taxonomy): Bacteria > Bacillota > Bacilli > Lactobacillales > Lactobacillaceae > Lacticaseibacillus > Lacticaseibacillus zhaodongensis. Next base: position 54,971 of record NZ_BLBG01000001.1, read on the forward strand.
CCGGCCGTTTGGGTAGCGCAGACGACATTGCATATTTTGTCACGAGCTTACTTGATGAGCGGGCTGGCTACTTAACCGGGCAAACTTTGTATGTAACCGGCGCCTGGCGACCATGAAAGAGTACGAACTAATAATTTCTTAATTCAAGTGCAAGGGTATTTATGCTAGACTGAAAACATCGAATAAGTGAACGGGTGAGGATAAATAATCATGGATGAAATCGGCCAGAAACTTCGTGATGCGCGCCTTGAAAAAGGGTACACAATTGACGATTTGCAACAGATCACTAAGATTCAGAAACGGTATCTAATTGCAATCGAGGAGGGTAATTTTGATGCCCTTCCCGGTGACTTTTATGTACGTGCCTTTATTAAGCAGTACGCGAGCGTTGTGGGCATCAACACAGATGAACTGATGGAGGAATACCAGCAAGATATTCCGACCGTTAAGCCTGTAGTCCCAACGGATGAAGAAGAGGCCGGCAACGGCGAGACTAAGCAAACGCGAGTAACGCCCGCAGTGGAACAGGCCCGGAAGAACCGTTTCCGGCACTATCTGCCCCAAATCGGAATCGCAATTTTCGTTATCATCCTTCTAGTAGTGGTTTACACACTGACCATCACGCAGCAGCGGAAGGACAGCAAGCCAAGCATTCCGGTCGACAGCTCCAGTGTCAGCGTTGAAAAGTCCAATAAGAAGACTAAATCATCAGCAAGTAAGACCCAGTCCTCCAGCAAAAAGGCTTCTAGCAGTTCTTCTAGTACGAAGGCTAAGAAGAGCAGCAAGAAGAGTAGCAAGAGCAAGGGCTTGCGTGTTTCCAAGCCAACTGATGTTGCTGCTAACAGTCAGACCTTTACCGTGAAGAATCTGCCCAGCACCGGTAACAAAATTCAGATCAGCACCACAACTGCTGCTGCCTGGACGAGCGTTACGATTGACGGAACAACTAGTTGGCAAGGGACGCTTAACGCGGGTGCCAAGCAGTCTGTCACGATTCCTACTGGTGCTAAGACCGTCGTTGTCAAGAGCGGTAACGCGACCGTTAGTGCGTTCAAGATCAACAACAAGAAGGTTGACCTGGGCGACTCAACTAGCTTAGTCCGGACGCTCACGTTCACAATTGAATAGTTAGGGGACAGGATTTTGAATTTACCAAACAAATTAACCTTGATGCGGATGATTTTGATTCCCATCTTCACGATTGTATTAGCATTGGGCTGGCCAGCCGGGTCCGTCATGATTCTGGGAACCCAAGTTGCGACCGCGCAGCTCGTTGCGGTGATCATCTTCATCGTTGCCTCCCTGACCGACTTTGCGGACGGGCACATCGCGCGTAGCCAGCACCTCGTGACCAATTTTGGTAAGTTTGCCGACCCCCTCGCCGACAAGCTGCTGGTGATCACCGCGTTCATTTTCCTCGCGGTTAACAAGCAGGTCCCTGCATGGGGTGTGGCAATCATTGTTTGGCGGGAACTGGCCGTTACCGGCTTGCGCCTACTGCTTGCTAACGGTGGTGAAGTGCTTGCCGCCGCAATGCCTGGCAAGATCAAGACGACCTGCCAGATGTTTTCGATCATCTTCCTGCTCGTCAATAACGCCGGTTTTGCAAGTGTTCACTTCCCGTTTGCGCTGATTCTGTTCTATCTGGCCGTTTTCTTCACGGTCTACTCAGGAACGGAATACTTCTACAAGAACCGCGGTGTGTTTGCAGATAGCTTCGGTACAAAAAAATAATTCATACGATTAAGGGTCGTGACAGTTGTCGCGGCCCTTTGTTAGTGGTAAAAGGGAAACCGTTAACAAAAAAATATTAGCGAACGAAGGGACAATTAGGCGATGAATGCGGAATTAATAGCTGTTGGAACGGAAATGTTACTCGGGGAGATCGTTAACACAAATGGTGCGTATCTCGCCCGCGAGTTGAGCAGAATCGGGGTGGAGAGTTATTATCAGCAGGTTGTTGGGGATAATCCTGAACGCTTAGACGAAGCCATCAGTGTTGCTGAAGGCCGCAGTGACATGATTATTGTCATGGGCGGCTTAGGTCCGACCAAAGATGATTTAAGTAAGCAGGTCCTCGCCAAACACCTACAGCTAGATTTGGTCGTTGATGAGGCCCACCTTGAGAAGCTGCATGAACTTGCCCGGCGGCGGCAGCACGAACTAACACCGAATAACCTTGCGCAGGCACAGTTACCAGCTGGAGCAACTCCGCTGACTAATCACAATGGGCTTGCCGTGGGTGCGCTGCTTAAGCAGGGTGCGCACAGCTATGTACTTTTGCCTGGTCCACCGCGCGAATTCACGCTGATGGTTGACCGTGAACTGATTCCCCGTTTGGCGAAAGGACAGGACGAGTATTTGGTCAGTCGCACGCTCCGCTATTTCGGCTTGGGTGAGTCCGCACTGGTCACCGCAATCGGCGATATTATCGATCAGCAAACTAATCCCACCGTTGCCCCGTACATTAAGGACTACGAGGTGACGTTACGGCTGACCGCCCGCAGTGCGACCAAGGCGGCTGCAGCTGCAAGCCTTGACGAGCTCACGACCCGGATTCAAGCACGGATCGGCGAGTATTATTACGCAACTGGTGAGCAGGTGACGCTTGCGGAGACGGTGGTGCACGCGTTGGCCGCTCAGAACGCGACCGTGAGTGCTGCCGAGAGTTTAACTGCTGGTGCCTTCCAAGCCGCAATTGGCAGTGTTGCGGGCGCGTCCAAGGTTTTTGCTGGTGGTTTTGTTACCTATGCGGCAAGCGCTAAGGAGCAGCTGCTGGGGATTGACCCAGCCAGTATCGCCAAGTACGGTGTGGTCAGCGAAGAGACGGCTAAGAACATGGCTGCTGGTAGTCGGCGCATCATGAACAGCGACTACGGCCTTGGTTTCACCGGTGTGGCCGGTCCGGATGAGTTAGAGGGCAATCCAGCCGGAACGGTGTGGATCGGCATTAGCGGGCCACAAGGGACCTCTGCACGGGAGTTCCACTTGTCCGGCAAGCGGAATGAAGTTCGGGTGCGGGCAGTCAAAAGTGGGCTGATGATGCTGCTAAAACAGCTCGCGAAAACGAAGTAATTAGCTAGGAACATTTGTTCGATTTTTGCTTGCAATTAGAATCTGCAATCAGTATGATGGAACTAAGATCAAGTGAGTATAGGAGGCCAGCCAGTGGCTAAAGACGAACGTAAGGCAGCGCTAGATAACGCGCTGAAGAAGATTGAAAAGAATTTCGGTAAAGGTTCCATCATGCGGATGGGCGACAAGGTTGATACCCAGGTTTCAACGGTTTCAAGCGGTTCACTTGCCATCGATGAAGCACTCGGTGTTGGTGGTTTTCCCCGTGGCCGGATCATCGAAATCTACGGGCCTGAAAGTTCAGGTAAAACAACGCTCGCTTTGCACGCCGTTGCGCAGGTGCAAAAAGAGGGCGGCACCGCGGCCTACATTGATGCCGAAAACGCCATGGATCCTAAGTACGCAACTGCCTTAGGGGTCAACATTGACGACTTGCTACTTTCCCAGCCAGATACTGGTGAGCAGGGGCTTGAAATTGTTGACGCGCTGGTTTCCAGTGGTGCAGTTGACATCGTTGTTATCGACTCGGTTGCAGCCTTGGTACCACGGGCTGAAATTGATGGTGATATTGGGGATTCACACGTTGGTTTGCAGGCGCGGCTCATGTCCCAAGCCCTGCGGAAGTTGTCGGGGACCATTAACCGGACCAAGACCATCGCGATTTTCATTAACCAGATTCGTGAAAAAGTCGGGGTCATGTTTGGTAACCCTGAAACCACACCTGGTGGCCGGGCCCTGAAGTTCTACGCAACGATCCGCCTTGAAGTACGGCGTGCTGAACAAATCAAGGACGGCGGCGTGGTCATGGGTAACCGGACCAAGGTCAAGGTCGTTAAGAACAAGGTCGCACCGCCATTCCGGGTTGCTGAAGTTGATATCATGTACGGCCAGGGAATTTCCCAGACCGGTGAAATCATTGATATGGCCGTTGAAAAGGACATCATCGATAAGAGTGGTTCTTGGTACAGCTATAACGGCGATCGGATCGGTCAAGGCCGGGAAAACGTCAAGGCTTACCTCGCTGAGCACCAGGACTTCATGGACGAATTGCGGGCCAAGGTTCGGGTTGCTTACGGGATGGACGGCGATGCTTCTGATGCTGAGAAGAAGGCTGATGACAAAGCAGACAAGGCCGCCAAGAGCGCCGCTAAGGATGCTAAGGATGTGAAGACCACCGCAGTAGCGAAGGATACTCCGGCTGCTGCAGCTGAGCCTGAAGACCTGTTTGAAGGCAAATAAGTTTAGCTTTTCGAAAGCCGTTAGCGATAACGGCTTTTTTATTGCAAAAAAATTTTGGAGGCGCCATCAAGCGGGACAAACTTTTGTAAAGCTGTTCACAAAGGCATGGGTGCCTGATTCAGAACGTTTCTGTAAGCCCTTTAGTCATGGGCATGGCGCGCTTCTTGTTGACAGGGTGACACGCCACGTCTAAAATGAATGTTTGTAATAATCTACAAAAAATTAAAAAGCATCTGAGTGAACACTTACTTTTTTAGATGATGCGGAGGTGAAGACGTGACAGCAACACTGTTATCGATAATCCTCGCAGCCATCGCTTTAGTAATCGGATTGATCATTGGCTATGTAGCACGTAAACAGGTCCATGAAAACAAACTGAATCAGGCAACTGGCACCGCGGATGGGATTATCGAAACGGCCAAGAAGGAGGCTGCTTCCTTGAAAAAGGAGGCCCTCATTGAGGCCAAGGAGAAGGGTAACCAGTATCGCAGTCAAGTCGAAGATGAGCTGAACCAGAGACGGAGCGAAGTCTCAAAGTCAGAGCACCGACTTGAAACCCGCGAGGAAACTCTTGATCGGCGTGATGACACGCTTGATCGTAAAGAACAGAGCCTGACTGATCGGGACGCTGCCTTGGCGCAGCGGGAAGAGAACATCAAGACCCAAGAGGAAAAGCTCGAGCACAGCGCAGCTGATGCCCAAGCGGAACTCGAACGGGTTGCGGGTTTGACCCAGGATGATGCCAAAAACGAAATTCTTGATGAAACACGCGACCAGCTCACCCATGAGCGGGCAGTGATGATTCGGGATAGTCAGGCTGAAGCCAAAGAACACGCGGACAAGACGGCTAAACAGCTGGTCGCGGACGCAATTCAGCGTTCCGCCGCGGACGTTGTCGCTGAGACAACAGTTACGGTGGTCAACTTGCCTAGTGACGACATGAAGGGCCGGATTATTGGCCGTGAAGGTCGTAACATTCGTAGTCTTGAAACCCTGACCGGGATTGATATTATCATTGATGACACACCGGAAGCGGTTGTCCTCTCTGGATTTGACCCAATTCGGCGTGAAATTGCGCGGATGGCCTTGGAGACCTTGATTCAAGACGGCCGGATTCATCCGGCCCGCATTGAAGAGGCGGTCGACAAAGCGCGGAAGGAAATGGATGACCAGATCCGCGAGATTGGTGAAAAAGCCATTTTCGAGCTTGGCATTCACAACATGAGTCCAGATCTGATCAAGATCCTGGGCCGGTTGCACTTCCGGACTAGTTATGGTCAGAACGTTCTGGACCACTCGATTCAAGTTGCCAAGCTCACGGCTGTCATGGCTGCTGAGCTCGGCGAGGACATCACGATGGCCAAGCGGGCCGGATTGATGCATGATATCGGTAAAGCCCTCGATCACGAGGTCGACGGTTCTCACGTCGAAATCGGGACTGAGCTCGCCCGTAAGTACCATGAGCCAAAAGTTGTTATTAACACAATTGCGTCACACCACGGTGACGTGGAACCTGAAAGCATTATTGCCGTACTGGTTGCGGCTGCTGACGCGGTTTCCGCGGCCCGGCCGGGTGCGCGCAGCGAATCACTTGAGAATTATCTGCACCGTTTGGAGAAACTCGAGAGTATTGCCAATGGATTTAAGGGCGTGGATCACAGTTACGCTATTCAGGCGGGACGTGAGATCCGGGTCATTGTCAAACCAGACCAACTAAGTGATGACCAAGCGGTTATCGTTGCGCATGACATCAAGAGTCAAATTGAACGTGAGTTGGAGTACCCAGGCCACATTAAGGTGACCGTTATCCGGGAAACACGCACGGTTGAATACGCAAAATAAGCATGAATGACGGGAAGGATGTGACAGTAGTCGCATCCTTTTCATTTGGCGGCAGATATTGTTATAGTTGACTGAGCGGCGCATTTTAAGAAAACCTGATGATTCGCCGGTTCGGCCACCGAAAGTTGCAATAATTTTGCCACGCTCGGGGTCTGGGTAGTATGATTCTGTATAGAAACCTTTGAAAGTAGGGCGGCAGCATGCCATTATTTAAAATCGTCGTCAGTTTGGTTGTGACGATGTTCATATCAGCAGTTATCACCCCGTTCGTGCGGCGCTTGGCCTTTGTTCTCGGGGCAGTGGACAAGCCAAATGCGCGGCGGGTCAATACAAAGCCGATGCCAACGATGGGTGGACTGGCGATTTTTCTTGCGTTCACTTTCGCGACCTTCGTGCTTTTGCGCCCCCAATTTAACACGCACATGTTGTTTTCACTCTTTGGTGCTGAGGCCGTCGTCATCATCACGGGGATGATTGACGACATTAAGGAATTGACGCCGAAACAGAAAATGCTTGGCTTGATTATTGCCGCGCTCGTGGTGTACTTCCTGGCGGGTGTGCGCATGACAGAAGTTAACTTAGGCTTCATCCATTTTGAACTTGGGTGGCTGAGTCTACCGATCACCTTACTCTGGATCGTCGGGATCACCAATGCGGTCAACCTGATTGATGGTCTCGATGGGTTAGCGACCGGGGTATCGATAATTTCTCTGTCGACTATGGGTATCATTGGGTTCTTCTTCCTCACTACCGCGGAGGTGGGGACCCCGATTATGATTTTTACCTTGGTCGCCGCACTGATCGGCTTCTTGCCGCATAATTTTCACCCGGCCAAAATCTTTTTGGGGGATACAGGCTCACTGTTTATTGGCTTCATGCTCTCGGTTTTGTCGCTGCAAGGTTTGAAGAACGTGACCTTTATCAGCCTAATCATCCCGATCATCGCCCTGGGAGTTCCGATAACGGACACCTTATTTGCAATCATTCGGCGCTTGTTGAACCGGGTGCCCATCACTCAGGCGGACAAACATCATTTACACCACCGGTTAATGCAGATGGGGCTAACGCATCGGCAAACTGTACTGGTGATTTATGGGATTGAGCTGATTTTCTCAATGATTGCCTTGCTGTACCCGCTGAGCTCAGTTTTAGGAAACATTCTCCTGACGGTCGGGGTCGTATTCGGACTTGAACTCTTCGTCGAGCTGATCGGCCTGCTCGGGCCAAACCGGACACCAATGCTTTACTTGATCAAACACACGGTCCGCAAGCTCTCGCGCGAGGGTGAGTTGGTTCAAAATAAGACGGATGATAAACAGAGCAAACACTAAAAACGAACAAAATAATCGGCTCCGCTTAGTATTTTGCTAAGCGGGGCCGATTTTTGATTATTTTGTCTGAATTGGGACGGGGATCTCAGCGTTACGGGTGGCCCCGTTAGTAAAGCGGGCCCTGCCCTTTGTATAACTAGTGATCAGTTCCTGAGCGCGCGCAGTATCAGTCTCGTTCAGGAAAAGATGCATGCGAACCGCGGCGGTAAACTCGGCGCTCGTGACTGGCAGCTGTTCTTCCTTGAGCAGGTTGATCAGGGGGTCATAACTTGAGTAATCGGTATCCACGATCAGCTCGCGTTGATTTTCGATGCGCACGATGCCGGCATCGATAATTGCTGCTGTAACCGCACTGGTGTATGCCCGAATCAGTCCGGAAGCACCAAGCTTGATGCCCCCAAAATAACGGGTGGTCACGGCCACAACGTTGCTGAGATCATGGGCGGTCAGCCCACGTAAGGTTGGCGCCCCGGCGGTACCACTTGGTTCACCATCATCACTGGCTCGTTCCACCGATATTGGCCAGCCGACGCGTGCCGCCCAGACATTATGATTTGCCTTTCGGTTTGTGGCACGAACCTCGGCAACAAAGGCCTCAGCTGCGTCGTTGCTACTGACCCGTTGCAGTTGCGTAATAAAACGCGACTTTTTGATCTCGATTTCAGTTTGGGTGGGACGGGCAATGGTCAATTTCGTCAATTCTGCGGATTCTCCTTTTGAGGTGATGAAAATGGATGAAGTAGCCGCCGTGGCAGGTCAGCTTCTGAGTAGCAGTGAGGCTGAGTGGGCAGGGGTAACTGCTGATATTTTAGCACAGACACAGCAGGTGCCTGCAATCAGCAAAGTGAATGGCAAGTACATCTGCGCACGTTGTGGTGGTGTAGTGCCGACCAGTAGTCAGCGTTTACCAAGTGGGGTCGTTTACTGTGGTGCATGCATTGCTCTCGGCAGAATTAGCAGCGATATGATGTTGTGGCAGTTTCCGCAGCCGCACTATGCACCAGCGGCACTGCAAATGAGCTGGCATGGCCAGCTCACACCCCAGCAAGTTAGTGTTGCCGATGAACTAATTGCGACCTACCAGACTGGTGGTGAACGCTTGTTGTGGGCTGTTACGGGCGCCGGGAAGACCGAGATGCTCTTTCCACTGCTGGAACAAGCGCTCGCAGCGGGAACACGTGTGGCAATCGTCTCGCCGCGCATTGATGTGATTTTGGAGCTCGCCCCCCGGATTGCCGCGGCCTTTGCAGATGTACCCTTAGCGGTCCGCTACGGTGGCAGTGGGCCCCAAGCAGTCGGCCAGCTGTTACTGGCAACTGTGCACCAGCTGCTCCGCTTCAAGAAGACATTTGGATTGATTATTGTGGACGAGGTGGATGCGTTCCCTTATGCCGCAGATCCAGTGTTGGAACGGGCAGTGCGCAGTGCGAGTTGCGGTGCCCGGATTTTCTTAACCGCCACGCCGAGCGCTAGTCTACTTGCTCGCAGTAAACGTGGGCAGCTAGCAATCAGTTATCTACCCCGTCGTTTTCACGGCTTTCCCTTGCCGCTGCCGCAAGTGATTGTTGATGCCAGTGTTACGAAGCTGTCTGCGCGGGCGCGGGGAATTATTTCCCGGGTAATTAGGCAATGTGCGCGCACCCTTATTTTTGTTCCAGCGGTGGAGCAGCTCCGGCCCTTACAGCTAGCTTTGGCTAAGCTAAACATCACCGCAGAAACGGTCTACTCAGCTGAACCTTTGCGCAAGGAGCGGGTGCAGCGTTTGCGACAGGGTGAAGTCAACGTGCTGATAAGCACCACGATATTGGAGCGGGGAGTGACGTTTCCCAATTGCGGGGTAATCGTGTTGCAGGCGGACGCGCCTTTATTTGCAACGTCCGCGTTGGTGCAGATGGCCGGGCGTGCTGGCCGGGCTAAGGAGCATCCAGCTGATCCGGTGTACTTCTTGTGCCGTAATTATAATCTGGCGATTGCCGGGGCTCTGCGGCAAATCAAACAAATGAATCGGCGGCGGGCGTGATGCGCTGCCAGTTGTGCGGCCAACCGCTTCGCAGTAGTTGGTCGCTGCCAGAGCTACTGAATCTGCGGCCCCTGCAACCGGCGGCTTTATGCCAGCAGTGCAATGCTACTTTGCAAAAAATTGATCAAACAAATATCTGTGCTGATTGTGGGCGGAGCGGTGGACCCAGCCCTTGCCGTGACTGTCAACGCTGGCGGAAAATGGGGGAGGAAGTTCTGAACCACCGCGCGATTTATGAGTATAACGCCGCGATGAAGGATTTAATTGAGCGTTACAAGGGCATTGGTGATTATAACTTGCGACACTGTTTCATCAAAGACGTGACTAGTTTCGCTGACTTGCATTGCACTTTTGTTCCGCTATGTAGTGAACCCAAACACTTGCAGCGAAGGGGCTTTGATCCGGTGCTCGGGATATTTGCGACGTTGGATCTCCAGCAGTGGCTGCAAAAGGCGGATACTGCGCTGCCCCAGGCCAAGAAGAACCGGTTGTCACGAATGCTCACCCCGCAAAGCTTTTCATGTGTTTGCTCGCCAGTGCACATGGCTAAGGCACAGCGGGTTTGTCTATTAGATGACCTGTACACCACGGGCCGGACTTTCCACCATGCCGCTGCTGCTCTGCGTAAGGCGGGCTATCAGGGTGAGATAATTTCACGCTCATTAATCCGCTAACAAAGTTTTGTGAAAACGTTTGTAAAGCTGGCGGCGACTCTGTATAATTAAGTCAAGGAAGCAGAGATGTTTCCTGGCACCTGCCACCACAAATGGTGGCCGAAAGGGGAGAAGTATTATGCTTACTTACAACGTTCGTGGTGAGAACATCGAAGTCACCGAGGCTATCCGCAATTATGTTGAGAAACGGATCAGCAAACTTAACAAGTACTTTACAGACGCCACCCAGGCGATTGCACATGTTAACTTGAAAGTTTACTCCAACAAGGATGCTAAGGTCGAAGTAACCATTCCAATGCCATACATTACTTTACGTGCTGAGGAAACCAGCCCTGATTTGTACGCATCAATCGATTTGGTGACTGACAAGCTGGAACGGCAGATTCGGAAGTTCAAGACCAAGATCAATCGCAAGTCCCGTGAGAAGGGCTTCCCAGTATTGTCTGACGACGTTCCAAATGCAAACGGTGAGGACGAAGCGGACAACTCTAGCACCGATTTGAAGGTCGTGCGGACGAAGCGTGTATCACTTAAGCCAATGGATTCACAGGAAGCTGTTTTGCAGATGGACATGTTGGGCCACAACTTCTTCATTTTTGAAGATGCAGAGACCAATGGCACCAGCATCGTTTACAAGCGGCGTGATGGTCGCTATGGCTTGATTGAAACTGACGAATAAAGTCTTTATAATTAAAAATAGTGAGGGCCGACAGCTTGCCGGTCCTTTTTGAGTTGTGTGGCACACCACCAACTTTGCTAAATTTTGTCGCGTGCGGTTAAATATTAAGTAACTGTCATCTAATTGTCGCTTCAGAATGTTTTCAGGAAAAGCAATCAATGTTACAATCAGACAGATACTGTGTGCACGCTGCATGCGAGGAAGGATTCACGACATGGCAAACTTGTTACGTAAATGGGTTGAAAGTGACGATCGCGAAGTACGTCGTCTCGGCAAAATTGCCGATAAAGTCCAATCATATGAAGATGAATACGCGGCTCTTTCTGATGAAGAGTTGCAGGCTAAAACACCAGCATTTAAAGAACGATTAGCAAACGGTGAAACACTTGATGACATTCTCCCGGAGGCCTTTGCGGTTGCCCGGGAAGGTGCTAAGCGGGTGCTTGGCTTGTTCCCATTCCGGGTCCAAATTATTGGTGGGATTACGCTCCACGAAGGTAATATTGCCGAAATGAAGACCGGTGAAGGGAAGACCTTGACCTGCACGATGCCTGTGTACCTTAACGCCCTGAGCGGTAAAGGTGTGCATGTTGTTACCGTCAACGAATACTTAAGTCAACGTGATGCTACCGAAATGGGTGAACTGTACAACTGGCTTGGTTTGTCAGTTGGCTTGAACGCCTCCTCAATGAGTAGTGATGAGAAGCGTGCGGCTTACAACTGCGACATTACTTACTCAACCAACAGTGAACTCGGGTTTGACTACCTGCGGGATAACATGGTTGTGTACAAGGAACAAATGGTTCAGCGACCACTGAACTTCGCCGTAGTTGATGAAGTTGACTCCATCCTGATCGATGAGGCCCGGACCCCACTGATTATTTCTGGTGGTGCGCAGCAGTCAACCGGGCTTTACATCCGGACCGACCGTTTTGTGAAGACTCTTTCTGAGGACATCGATTACAAGATCGACTGGCCAACCAAGACCGCTTCCTTGACCGATAGCGGGATCGAAAAGGCCACCAAGTACTTCGGCCTCAAGAACCTGTACGATACCGAAAACACCGCTCTGACCCACCACTTGGACCAGGCACTACGGGCGAACTACATCATGCTGAAGGATATCGACTACATGGTGCAAGACGGTGAGGTCCTCATCGTTGACCAGTTTACTGGGCGCGCAATGGAAGGCCGGCGTTACTCCGATGGTCTGCACCAGGCAATCGAAGCTAAGGAAGGCGTCGAGATTCAGGATGAAAGTCAGACCATGGCTAACATCACCTACCAAAACTTCTTCCGGATGTACGAGAAGCTGTCCGGGATGACCGGGACCGCGAAGACGGAGCAGGATGAATTCCGCGAAATCTACAACATGCAGGTTATCTCCATTCCTACTAACCGGCCGGTTATCCGGATCGACGAACCCGATGTTTTGTACCCAACGTTAGACAGCAAGTTTAATGCGCTGGCAGAGGATATCGAGCGCCGGCACCGTCGCGGTCAGCCCGTACTGGTCGGCACCGTTGCCATCGAATCTAGTGAGCGGATCAGTAACTTACTTGATCAGCGCGGGATTCCGCACTCAGTCCTGAACGCTAAGAACCACTTCAAGGAAGCGGAAATCGTTATGAACGCGGGCCAGCGCGGTGCCGTTACCATCGCGACCAACATGGCCGGTCGTGGTACCGACATTAAGCTGGGACCTGGCGTTAAAGAGGCTGGTGGGTTGGCTGTTCTTGGTACTGAACGGCATGAATCCCGGCGGATCGATAACCAACTGCGGGGCCGTTCTGGCCGGCAGGGGGACCCGGGTCTGACCCAGTTCTACCTGTCTCTCGAAGATGATTTGATGCGGCGGTTTGGCTCTGACCGGATCAAGCAGGTTCTGCAGAGTTTGAAGGTTGCGGATGATGATCAAGTGATCAAGTCACACATGGTCAGCCGCCAGGTTGAATCTGCGCAAAAGCGGGTTGAAGGTAACAACTACGATACCCGAAAGCAGACCCTGCAGTATGATGACGTGATGCGTGAACAGCGTGAAGTCATTTACAAGCAGCGCCAGCAGGTTATCAACGAAACCGAAACCCTGAAGCCAGTGCTGATGGCAATGTTGTCCCGTACCATCGACCGGGTTGTGGACAACCACACCCAGGGCGCACAGTCTGATTGGAATCTTGAAGCCATTCAGGATTATGTTTACGCCAACATGGTTGGTGAAGACAAGTTTAAGCTCAGCGACATTCAGGGCAAGAGTGTTGACGAAATCAAGCAGGTCCTGATGAAGCTCGTTAACGACAACTACGATGCCAAGGCAAAGCAACTTAACGATGACCAGCAGATGCTGGAATTTGAGAAGGTTGTCATCCTGCGGGTCGTTGACTCACTATGGACCGACCACATTGACGCTATGGACCAGTTGCGGCAGTCAATTGGGCTACGTGGGTACGGCCAGATGAACCCACTTGTTGAGTACCAAGAAGAGGGTTACCGGATGTTCGAAGAGATGATTGCCACCATCGATGAGAATACAACGCGGCTGTTCATGAAGGCCGAGATTCGGCAAAACATTCGCCGTTAATTTAACTAAACTTAGACGGGTGCAATGCGGACCACAATTATCGTCTAAGCGTGGTTGATCCGTGGACGATTAAGGAGGAGGGACGCAGGTCTCGCCTCCTTTTGTGTAAATAAACATTTACTTGCGGCCGAGAAGCGTCACCGTTTCGTGAGCTTGTCGCACCGGAATTGTAATGTTGCCTCGGTAGAATGTAACGGACAGAAACGATTTAAAAATTAAAGATAGGAAGATCACAATGGAATTAAGCGCAATTCGCTCAACTTTGGGCGAAATCAGTAACAAAATAAAGCAGTTTAGGGGGTCGCTTTGACCTCGATGGCTTAAACGAACAGATTGCCATCAACGAGGCCAAAATGGCTGCACCAGACTTTTGGAACGATAACGTGCGCGCCCAGGAGTTAATTGACGCCACCAACGAGCTGAAGGAAAAGCACGACTCGTTTTACTCCCTTCAAGAAGCATACGAGAATCTTGAAGTTTCTTTGGAACTGCTCCAGGATGCTCCGGACGCAGATCTGCAGACGGAGACGGAAGCCGGACTCAAGAAGCTCCAGGCGCGGATGCAAAAGTACGAGCTCAACCTGTTGCTGTCTGAGCAGTACGACGCCAACAACGCCATCCTCGAAATTCATCCTGGTGCTGGTGGTACCGAAGCTCAGGACTGGGGCAGCATGCTCTTACGCATGTATCAGCGCTGGGCGGACCAGCACAAGTTTACGGTTGAGCTTGCTGATTACCTCGCCGGGGATGAGGCCGGTCTGAAGAGTGTCACCCTGATTATTAAGGGCAAGAACGCGTACGGCTTGTTGCGGAGTGAGCGCGGCGTGCACCGGCTTGTCCGGATTTCACCTTTTGATGCGGCGGGACGGCGGCACACCAGCTTTGCCTCCGTTGACGTGATGCCCGAACTGGACGACTCGATCAACATCGACCTGTCGTGGGACGACATCAAGATGGAAGTGTTCCGTAGTAGTGGGGCTGGTGGTCAGCACATTAACAAGACTAGTTCTGCCGTGCGGCTCATTCACATTCCAACCGGAATCGTGACCTCCAGTCAGGCCGAACGCTCGCAGTTTCAGAACAAGGCGACCGCTCTGGCCATGCTGAAGGCCAAGCTGTACCAGCGGGAACAGGAAGCCCAGGCGGCGAAGAAAGCCGAAATCAAGGGCGACCAGATGGACAATGGCTTTGGTTCCCAAATCCGTTCTTACGTCTTCCACCCTTACACGATGGTCAAGGATCACCGCAGCAATTACGAAACTGGTAACGGGCAGGCCGTAATGGACGGTGATCTTGACCCCTTCATCTACGCGTACCTGCAGTGGCAGTTGGCACAGAAGAATCCGGACTAGCGAAAGGAGTTTGCCATGATTAGCATGGAGAACGTTAGTAAGCAGTATGAAAATGGTGTGACCGGAATTGCGGACGTCAACCTGACCATTAAGCAGGGCGAGTTCGTGTACGTAGTCGGTCCGAGCGGTGCTGGTAAATCGACATTCATCAAAATGCTTTACCACCAGCTGACCCCGACGACCGGTGACATTAAGTTTAACGATTACGATTACGCCACCATGAAAAACAAGGATATCCCGTACTTGCGCCGGGAAATGGGGGTCGTCTTTCAAGACTTCAAGCTTCTGCCCCGGCTGACAGTTTTCGAAAATGTGGCTTATGCCATGCAAGTTGTTGAGAAAGAGGACGCGGAGATTCACGACCGGGTGCTTGAAGTCCTTAAGGAAGTGGGTTTGGAACACAAGATTCGCCGCTTCCCGAGCGAATTATCCGGTGGTGAGCAGCAGCGGGTGGCGATTGCCCGGGCAATTGCCAACAAGCCGAGTGTGCTGATTGCCGATGAACCGACGGGGAACCTTGATCCAGACACCAGTGATGGCATCATGGACATTTTGGAGGCCGTTAACCGCCAGAATACAACGATTATCATGGCAACCCATAACCGCGATGTTGTGGATAGCCGGCCGCACCGTGTTCTTGAGGTTGCCAGTGGCCAGTTTGTTCGCGATGAAGAGGAAGGGAGCTACGGAGTTGAAGACTAGCGTAATGAAACGCCACTTGAGTGATAGTTTCAAAAGTCTCCGCCGGAATGGCTGGATGACCGTGGCGGCCGTTTCTGCCGTGACCGTGACCCTGCTTTTGGTAGGGATCGTTCTCGCGATGATTTTCAATGTGAACCGGGTTTCACAGCAGGTTGAAAATGATGTCCAGGTGCGGGTAGCGGTCAACCGAAACGTTAGCCAGGCAAAAAAAGACACTCTGCAGAAGCAGCTCAAGTCCTTGCCAGACGTGACGCAGGTAAAGTACCGTTCCCGCTCGCAGGAACTCAACGGAATCATTAGTGGTTATGGTAAGCAGTGGCAGATGTTCCGCGGCGACGATAATCCTCTCAACGATGTGTTCCTCGTTAAAACTAGTAGTGCGCACGCCACGATGAGTGTTGCTAAACACGCCGAGAAACTGGCGAATGTCAGTGAGGCGAGCTACGGTGGCAAAACTGCGCGGAAGCTGTTTCGCTACGTGAACACACTTCGCAACTGGGGTCTCGCTTTCACAATCATGCTGCTACTCGTGGCGGTCTTCCTGATCAGCAACACGATTCGGATCACTATCCTTTCGCGGAGTGCCGAAATCGGCGTTATGCGCCTGGTGGGGGCGACTAATTGGTATATTCGTTGGCCATTCCTCCTAGAAGGGGCGTGGACCGGGTTACTTGGCGCGGTCGTGCCCGTGGTGGTCGTTGATTTGGGTTACAATTTCGTCTACCACAGTATGAACATGGCGCAAGTGGGTAACGGCTATTCCTTGTATCCACAGCTGCCATTCCTGTTCTGGATGGACGTGCTCTTGGCCGGAATCGGCGTTGTGATCGGTGCGGTCGGTGCGGTTGTTTCCATGCGCCGCTTCCTCAAGGTCTAGAAAATTTAGATAGTTTGGCTTAGGGGTCACTCGTTCGCGAGTGGCTCCTTTTGTAAATGTCTTGTACAGATTGCCGTCAGGGGCGGCCTGATCAAACTATCTGGCTGGATTGCATGATATACTAGTGAGAGAAATGAGGTGGCGTCTTCTTGACAGTTAGCAGCTTGCTTGCGTTATTGTTTGTAGTTGTTTCAGTACTGGGATTAGTGGTCAGTTGGCTTGCTGCTAGCCAGCGAGTGCGGCGTGAACGGCGGGATTTTCGCCTTGCCGCGCAGAGCGCACTCGTTGAAGTACCACGGTACCTGCTATTGGGATTGGTACCCGCTTTGGTGCTCGGCCCACTGTTGATCATTCTGGGTTTACGCGTCAGCACGGCCTTCGTGCTGGCTTTCGCAGTTGTCACGGCGGTCAACGTCTTGTTGCCAGCATATTCACCATTATTAATCAGTATCGTGCCCCTATTCAGTGTTTTGCTACAGGAACGGTGGGGGCGCAGCTTGGGACTGGTAAGCAGCAAGGACGCCGCAGCAACGGCAATCATGCTGGTCGGCTTGCTCTGTGCCCTCAATGCTCTGGCCTGCTTGTTTACGCCTTATCATAATTCGCCCCGGTTGCGACGGCGCCACGGCAGGAAGTGGGCTGCGTTCAGCGTGCGGCAGTTATTGCTGTTTCCGCTACTGGTCCCGATTCCAGGGCAGCTGTTTGCGGCGTTGCCGTTCAGCCATGTGCTGGGAATCACGGGCGGCTGGAGTTTAGCCCTGCTGCCGGTAGTCCTTGGTTTTGGTTTCACGAACCGGGGCGGCTACAGTCGGCACACTCAACATCGGCGCGCATGGATCGAGGGTGTGACTGGCTTGCTGATTGCAGCGACAGGTTGCAGCATGGTGCTCAGCGGCATGAGTAGTACGCTGGTTTTGCTGGTAGTTGCGGTCCTAGGACTCTTGGCTTACGGATTGGAATTATTTGTCAGTCGCGGTCGCTATTCAATCGGTGTGGCCGCAGGTGGGGTCCGTGTGGTTGCGGTCCTGGACGGGACGCCAGCGGCCCGGATGCATTTGCACCGCGGCGACACGGTATTACAGTGCAACGGGCAGGATGTTCCGACCGCTGCTGCATTATACGCGGCGACTCAAGAGCTGGGGACTTTTTGTCGCTTGCGGGTCCAAAATCGGGACGGCGAATTACGCTTAGCCGAAACGGCGATTTTTGCCGGTAGTCCGCACATGTTAGGAATTATTACTTTTGCAGAGGAAGAGCAATGAAAAAAGTTCTGGTTGTTGATGACGAACCGTCAATCGTCACCTTACTTAAGTACAATTTGGAAGCTGAGCATTACCAGGTTACGACAGCTGCGGATGGTAATTCAGCGTATAACGAGGCTTTACGGCACAAGTTCGATTTTATTATTTTGGACCTCATGCTCCCCGGGATGGACGGACTGGAGGTCACCAAGCGCCTGCGCCGGGCTGACATCGCGACCCCCATAATCATGCTGACGGCTAAAGACAGCGAGACTGACAAAATCGTCGGCTTGGAGCTTGGTGCCGATGATTACGTGACGAAGCCATTTTCACCGCGTGAGATCATTGCTAGATTAAAGGCGATTGAACGCCGCGTCGATGATACTCGCTATCGCAAGGCCGCCGTGGTTAATATTGGACAGCTGCATATTGATACAGGTAGTCACCGCATTTTGATGGGTAAGGAGCGGCTGATGCTCACCCCCAAGGAATACGAACTACTCGTTTACTTAGCGGAACACGCGGGGCAGATTCTCAGTCGGGAACGGCTTTTGGACCGTGTTTGGGGATATGACTATGCGGGGCAAACCCGGATGGTGGACGTACAAATCAGTCACCTGCGCGAGAAAATCGAAAAAGATCCGAAGAACCCGGATTATATTCAGACTGTTCGGGGGTTTGGATACGAACTGGAGGAGCCGACCGATGCATAAACATGAGCGTCGTAGCGTTTGGGAATTGAGCCTGCTAGCAATAGTGGGCTTTTTTGCCATTTTGGCCATCGCGGTGGTTGGGTTACGGGTGCACCAACGTGAAGCCCTCCGCAATACTGCCAGTATTGTGCGGAGTGACACCCGGCCCCCAGCGTGGACCCACATGCACGTTGTGGACATGAAGGGCCACAGCTTGCGGGCCCGTGATTTGCGGACCCACACAATCAATGGTCAGATTCCGGAGGCGGGTGCCTTCGACACGATTCATCCGCATGGTGTCCCAGAATTGGTCTACTACATGAACGTTGACGGGCGCTTGTACGCCCTCACGCAGCGACGCCAGACGGTCTGGAACGTTGCACCGCACCTGATGTTGCTTTTAATTATCGTGTACTGGGGCTTATACGTATTACTAATGTTGTTGTGGCGGGTTCGGAGCAAGCACTTACGAGCTGAAATTCAGAGCATCGCCCGCAATTTTCAGCAAATTCGGCGCAATGAACCAACGCAGCAGTTGTTGTTAACGCCCCATTCACGTCTGTACCCAATCGCCCAGGCGGCCCAGGATTTGGCGCAGCAATTAACTACAACGCGGCAAGATGCGCAGATGCGACGTGCGCGTTTTGACCGCCTGATGCAGAATTTACCTCAAGGGGTAATGCTGATCGATGACGCACGTAACGTGCAAATCACGAACGCAGCAATGGCGCAGATGCTCGGGAAGAGCATTCAGCCCGTTGTGCACCCATATGTTGATGATATTAAAGATTATCACCTGACCAAGATGGTTGAAAAGGCACTGCTTAAGGGCAAAGTGCAGCGGCGGGAATTGGACCTTAGTGAAACTGAACGGTCAGTTGAAGCCAGCGTGGTGCCGATTGGCGTAGGCAACAACCGTAGTCAGGTTCTGATCATCCTTTATGATTTAACATATTTGCGGAGTGTTGAAAGAATGCAGACGGACTTTGTTGCCAATGTCAGCCACGAACTTAAGACCCCAATCACCGCAATCAGCGGCTTTGCGGAGACATTGCTCGGTGGAGCCAAGGATGACCCGGCTGTTCTGACGCAGTTTCTGCAAATTATTGCCAAAGAGGCGGCGCGGCTGACGCAACTGGTTAACGACATTATCACCTTGCAGCGTGGGGGGACGGATCGGCATTTGGAAACCATTAGCGTTCGCCAAGCGGTTGAACAGGCACTTCAGAACGTTGCGGGCACTATCAAGAAGCGGCAGCTTCACGTAGAGACTATCGTGCCGCGGGAATTACACGTGCGGGTCGACGCACCCCGGCTGACACAGGTTCTGCATAATCTAATCGACAACGCCGTCTTTTATAACCGCGATGGTGGTGCAATTACCGTTAGCACTTTGCGAGAAGAAAATCAGTTGGCTATTATCGTCCGCGATACCGGAATCGGGATCCCCGCGGCCGAGCAGGCGCGGATTTTTGAACGATTCTACCGGGTCGATAAGGCGCGCAGTCGCAATAACGGTGGTACCGGCTTAGGACTGGCGATTGTTGCCGATGCGGTCAATGATTTGAACGGTAAAATTCAGCTGACTAGTCAGCCTGGCCGCGGCAGTACCTTCACCGTAACGATTCCGGTCGCATTTACAGAACCTTTACAATAATTGGGCCGCGCCGTTACACAGTGCTGGTATTCTGAAAATGTATTGAAAACGGAGGTGGGCATAAATGGCGAAACGGAAAATGGTTCTGGGTGTACTGACCATGGTGGTGCTAGCGCTGGGATTAGGGGCGTGCAAGCGCAACGATGGGCAGTCAATTACGATTGTTGGTAGTTCCGCTTTGCAACCCTTAGTTGAAGCTGCGGGTGAGCAGTACAGCAATGATAACTTAGGTGTGTTCATCAATGTACAAGGCGGCGGTTCCGGTACCGGTCTTTCCCAGATTCAAGAGGGCGCCGTTGGAATTGGCACTTCCGATCTATTTGCGAGCGAAAAAACAGGCATTAAGGCCAGCAAGCTTGTCGATCACCGGGTTGCGGTTGTTGGCGTGACCCCGGTTGTGAACAAAAAAGTCAACGTCAAGAACCTGAGCATCAGCCAGTTACGGCAGATTTTCACCGGTGAAATAACTAATTGGCGCCAGGTCGGGGGCAAAAATTTGCCCATCGTAATCGTCAACCGGGCGCAGGGTTCCGGGACCCGGGCAACTTTTGAACGCTGGGTTATGGCTGGACAGCCAGCGATTGCTGCGCAGGAACAGGATTCCACGGGGATGGTTCGCCAAATCGTTGCCAGCACTCCGGGAGCGATTTCCTACATGGCGTTTTCCTACGTTGATAAGAGCATCAAGCCACTGGCCGTTGATCACGTTGCCCCGACCGCCGCTAATGTGCACACTAACCGCTGGAAGATTTGGGCCTACGAGCACATGTACACGCACGGTCCGGCTCGCGGTTTGAACAAGCGGTTTATTGATTATGTTTTAAGCAACAACATTCAGAATACCCTGGTCAAACAAATGGGCTACATTCCGGTTAGAGACATGCGTGTCGAACGGGACGTTAACGGTAAGGTCACCGCAGTGAGGGGGAACGAATAATGCAAAATCAAAATGATGATATTCGTGCCGCCCTATTGCGGAAGTCTCGGTCTAGTAAGCTGGAACGGCGCGGGAAATTTATCTCGTGGCTGTGCATTGCCATTATTGTGGTTGTCGTGTTTGCTATCTTTGGCTTCGTTGCTTACCGCGGCCTGTCCACCTTTTTTGGCACCAAGGTGACCCTCTGGAATTTCCTGAGCAAAACTGCTTGGGCGCCTGGGACCACAGATGCGTCTGGGGTGCCGAAGGTTGGAGCGCTGCCCATGATTGTCGGTAGTTTCGGTGTTACACTGCTGTCGGCCCTCCTAGCGACCCCGTTTGCGATTGGGGCGGCTATCTTCATGACCGAAATCTCGCCGCGTTGGGGTGGCAAAATTCTCCAGCCAGTCATTGACTTGCTGGTGGGGATTCCGTCAGTTGTCTACGGGTTCATCGGCTTGAGCGTGGTGGTGCCACTGATTAGACATGTGTTCGGTGGCACCGGGTTCGGGATCCTCGCCGGGACCTTCGTGCTCTTCGTCATGATTTTACCCACAGTGACCTCAATGACTGTTTCTGCATTGCGGGCCGTGCCACGGAACTACCGGCAAGCATCACTGGCCCTTGGCGCAACGCGCTGGCAGACCATCTACAAGGTAGTCCTGCGGGCGGCGACACCTGGCATTTTGACCGGAATCGTTTTCGGAATGGCGCGGGCGTTTGGTGAGGCGCTGGCAGTGCAAATGGTGATTGGGAACGCGGCGCTGTTGCCGCAGAACCTGATCAGTCCGGCCAGCACCCTGACCTCCGTTTTGACGAGTGGAATTGGGAACACGGTCATGGGCAGTCTTGAAAACAACGCGCTGTGGTCACTGGCGCTGTTGCTGCTACTCATGTCCTTAGCGTTTAACTTGATTACACGCTGGATCGGTAAGCGAGGTGCAATGAAATGACAGCTAAACGTGCTGATAAAATCGCGACGATTATTTTGGATGTCATCGCGGGCGTCATCGTCCTCATCTTGGCCAGTCTTCTTGGTTACATTCTGGTGCGTGGCTTGCCTGAAGTTTCCTGGCATTTCTTGACCAGTCCGTCTAAGGCCTTCAGTTCAGGTGGGGGAATCGGAATCCAGCTTTTCAACTCCTTTTACTTGCTGTTATTGTCGATGCTCATTTCGCTACCGCTAGCGATGGGGGCGGGGATTTACCTTGCGGAGTACTCAAAACCTTCCTTTGCGACCGATTTTGTCCGGACCGCAATTGAAATTCTCAGTAGCCTTCCGTCTGTAGTTGTGGGTTTGTTTGGTTTCTTGGTCTTCGTACTGCAGTTTCAAATCGGCTTCTCCATTCTGAGTGGGGCTTTGACCCTAACCGTTTTCAACTTACCACTGCTCACCCGGAACATTGAAGACGCCCTTCGCCAGGTTGATTTTGCCCAGCGGGAAGCAGGGCTAGCGCTTGGTTTGTCGCGTTGGGAAACCGTTCTGCGCATCGTTATACCGGAGGCGCTGCCGGGGATCATTTCCGGGGTTGTTCTTAGCGCCGGCCGGGTGTTTGGCGAAGCTGCGGCCTTGATTTACACCGCCGGACAGAGTGCGCCAGCACTGAATTTTGCTGACTGGAACCCCGCCTCAATTTCTAGTCCCTTGAGTCCAATGCGTCCGGCCGAAACGCTCGCCGTGCACATCTGGAAAATTAATTCTGAGGGGATTCAGCCCGATGCTTCTGCAGTTTCTGCTGGTGCCAGTGCGGTGCTGATTCTGGCCGTGTTGCTGTTTAACTTTGCGGCCCGGTTCTTGGGTAACAAATTGCACAAAAAGATAACTGCTGGATAGGAGGCAAGCATGGCATATTCGCTTGATGACCGTTTCATTCGGGAACTGCCTGCAGATAGTGAAATTGCGCTGAGCACCGACGATTTACGGGTGTTTTATGGCGACAAGGAAGCTATCCACGGGGTGAGTTTGCCCTTTGAACGCTACAAAATTACGTCCTTGATTGGTCCTAGTGGTTCGGGTAAGTCCACTTATTTGCGCTCGTTGAACCGGATGAACGACACGGTTCCAGGCGCGCACGTTGAGGGTCGAATCAATTACCGGGGATTGAACATTAACTCTTCTGAAGTGGATGTGTACGAGATGCGCAAGCACATCGGGATGGTGTTCCAGCGGCCGAACCCCTTTGCCAAATCAATTTATGACAACATCACTTTTGCCCTGAAGCGTTTCGGCATGCGGGATAAGGAGCAGCTTGATGCAATTGTTGAGATGAGCCTGCAGGGGGCCGCACTCTGGGATGAGGTTAAGGACAAGCTGCATAAAAGCGCTTTGGCCTTGTCTGGTGGGCAGCAGCAGCGGCTGTGTATTGCCCGGGCAATTGCGATGCACCCCGACGTATTGCTACTGGACGAACCGGCCAGCGCACTGGATCCCATCTCAACGGCCGCTGTCGAGGACACCTTGCTGCGGCTCAAGGATTCATACACGATCATTATCGTGACCCACAACATGCAGCAGGCTGCCCGGATCAGTGATTACACGGCGTTCTTTTACAGTGGCCAGTGCCTTGAATTCGATGAGACCAGCAAAATCTTTACGCGGCCGAAGATCCAGGCGACTGATGATTACGTTGCTGGGCATTTCGGTTAGCATTGGCGACGGCTGCTTATTAGGCAGGAGGAGTGAACATGGCAGAAGAG
The DNA here is from genome assembly GCF_009687905.1 of Lacticaseibacillus zhaodongensis. Classification (GTDB taxonomy): domain Bacteria; phylum Bacillota; class Bacilli; order Lactobacillales; family Lactobacillaceae; genus Lacticaseibacillus; species Lacticaseibacillus zhaodongensis. The sequence continues at coordinate 78,543 of NZ_BLBG01000001.1, forward strand.
ATTATTACGGCCAAGGACGTGCGGCTCAAGTATGGCGATTTCGAAGCGCTGCACGGTATTGACCTCAGTTTTCGCAAAAATGAAATCACGGCCATGATTGGTCCCAGTGGCTGCGGCAAGTCGACGTTCTTGCGCTGCTTGAACCGGATGAATGACTTGATTGACGGTGTGACCATTACTGGTGACATGCGGCTCGAGGGTAAGGATATCTACGCTCCCGATACCGATGCAGTTGAGTTGCGCAAGCAGGTCGGGATGGTGTTCCAGCAGCCGATTCCCTTCCCGTTTAGTATTTATGACAACGTTGTGTATGGTTTGCGCGTGGCCGGAGTTAAGGACCGCGGAACGCTTGACGCCGCCGTTGAGAAGAGTTTGCGGCAGGCTGCGCTGTGGGATGAGGTTAAGGATAAGTTGCACGACTCCGCACTGGGGCTTTCGGGCGGTCAGCAGCAGCGGGTTGCGATTGCCCGCGTGCTTGCAACCCAGCCGGAAGTAATCTTGATGGATGAACCAACTAGTGCGCTCGACCCAATCGCAGCCACCTTGATCGAAAACATGTTGCTTGAACTGCGGAGTGACTATACAATCATTATTGTCACGCACAGCATGCATCAGGCCTCACGGATCTCAGACCGGACGGCGTTTTTCTTGCAGGGTAATCTGGTCGAATTTGCACCAACCAAGACGATTTTCATGAATCCGCAGAAGAAAGAAACTGAGGATTACATCAGTGGGCGTTTTGGCTAGATGAAGCGCAGGGTTGCTAGCGCGCGGCAGTAGGGACGGCTTTTATAATCAAAAGGGGGCACGGATGATGCGTCAAGAATTCAGTCAGGATCTGCAGGACTTGCACGTGAGCTTTACGGAAATGGGAATGATGGTGAATGAAGCCATTCACAAGTCTGTTAAGGCGTTCATCAATCACGACAAGGCCTTGGCCCGAACGGTGATTGCTGATGACCACAAAATCAACGAACACGAAGTTAGTTTGGAGCAGCACTGTTTCGAAATCATCGCCCTGCAGCAGCCAGTGACCAGTGACTTGCGCCAGGTTGTGACGGCGATGAAGGCGAGCGCGGACCTTGAACGCATGGGCGACCACGCTGTTTCGATTGCCAAATCAACCATTCGGGTTAAGGGCAAAACGCGGGTGCCTGAGATCGAGGATACCTTAGCGCAGATGGCTGCGTCCGTTAAGAAAATGGGCGAAGAGGTTCTTGACGCGTATGTGCACACCGACTACAAGCGGGCCGCGACCATTGCGGCTGAAGACCATCATGTCAATGGCTTCTCACGAGATGTTTACCAGGCCTGCATTAAACACATGCAGGAGGATGCCAACACGGTCGTTGGTGCGATGGATTACATGCTCGTGGCCTCATACTTGGAGCGAATCGGGGATTACGTCACGAACATTTGTGAATGGATCGTTTACCTGCACAATGGCAAACTGACCGAACTCAACAATAATGCCGATGAGGATAAATTCTGATTGCACATTTTGCAGTCCCGGCCCGACCGTGCCTTGCCTTAGCCTGATTCCGCCGCCGCGGAACCGGGCTTTTTTCACAGAGTGGCAGCTCGCGGTTAAAAGTTGTTAATCGGTCTAAGGTCGGACAATAAAATCAACCTTTGGCCCTATGTAATCCTCGCGGGGGCGCTGCATAATAGGATTATCGAATCCGAAGTCAAATGGAGGCCGAGACATGAATGAACGTGAACGAATTTTAGACTTAGTAAAAAAAGGTGTTTTATCAAGTGAAGAGGGCCTGGTTCTACTTGAGAACCTCGCCAAGCAGGACAAACAGAATGTGGCGGATGCAAAACCAGCTACCGAACCTAAGCAGCCTGAAGCTCCCCAGGACGATTCAGCGCAGCCGGATGCCCCAGCTGATGGTGATCCTGAGCTAGACGCGGCCAACAAGCGCCGTGCCGAAGTTAAAACCGCGCTGGACACCAGCGCAGAGGAACTTGCAAAGTTGCGGCGGCAGAGCGCCGCTAACGATGAGCAGATCATCGTTTACGACACGATGGAAGATCTGGATACCCTGACGCCAGAAAAGGCACAGGCCCGCAGCGACCTGCAGGTTCAAAATGCCGCCCTCAGTAAGCAGATCAGTGCTCTCGAGGAAAAGCGAACCCAGCTCAAGCAGGAGCAGAGTGAACTGGACCGGAAGCTCCGGAAGGAAGACCTGAAGAGTAGTATCAATCGGGTCATTCCTGACGATTGGCAAGATCAGGCCAAGAGTGCCGCAGCAGATTTGGGCAAAACTGTTAGTGATGCCAGCAGCCAAATTGGGTCAATCGTTAAGCACACGGCTAAAACCGTAATGGACAACGTGGACTGGAAGGACATCACCGTTCGGGTTCCTGGTATTGCGACCCAGAAGTTCACCCATACTTTTGATTTTCCGAATTGCGCAGCCAGTGTGCTCGACGTGAACGTTGCTAACGGGGACGTGCAGCTTAAGGCGTGGGATGAAGATGACATTAAAGTTGAGGCAAGCATTCGTTTCTTCGGCAAGGTTGACGGCGATTTGGTTGAAGAATTCACCCAGCGGAGCCGAATCGAGGCTGATGCGGACCACTTCATTTTCCAAGTGCCAAACAAGCGAATCGAGGCCAACCTGGTAATCAGTTTGCCGCAGCGTGATTATGACCACGTTGCCCTCCGCACCCTTAATGGGGATGCCAAAATGACCGATGTCCGCGGTAAGGACTTCTTTGCGAAGACAACCAATGGTAATCTGCGGTTTGAAAACCTGCAGGCGGTCATGTTGGAAGCGGAAAATGTTAACGGAGATGTTAAGGCCGTTGACGCTACCGTCAATTCTGCACTGATCAGTACCGTCAATGGCGATGCGCGTTTAGCTGGTCGTGCGCGCTCTGCTAAGTTGTCAACGGTTAATGGGGACGTCAAAGTCACCCTTCGCGGCAGCGCCAAGACTGTTAACGCAACGAGCGTTAATGGGGACGTGAAGGTTGCCGTTCCGGCAAGCAGCGGTCTCAGCGGGCAGGTTAAATCCCGCTTTGGCAGCATTCGTTCCCGGATGACTGGTGTTGACACGCCTAACAAGCGGATGCGCAGCATCAATCTTGATCGCGCTGGCGATGGGGTGAGCGTTTTGAACCTGAGCACCGTTACTGGTGAGGTTCTGCTTAAAGACACAGATATTGAGAAGTAGGTGATTGCTTTTTGCCACTGTTGTTAATTCCACTAGTCATGATTGGCCTTGTGCTGTTACTGGTGGTGCCAGTCATGTTGCTTTACATGTTGTTTAAATTTCTTGCTTTACCAATTATGATTTTGCTGATTGTGTGGCTCTATGGCCGTTTGCACCCACAAGCAGGTGGGCACGACAAGCACATCCAGCGGACACAGTACCGGCACTTCACCGGCCACAGCTGGGCCCAGCCAGGTGCGCAGCCGCAACGGAAAGACGTGACCGGCAGCGCTGAGGAACACGATGCGCAGGGTGGGGCGCATGAACAGCAGCACTGGGATGATTTCTAGGCTTCAGAAAGAAATCAGGTGCGCCAACTGAATTAGAATGTAGGGGCGACGTTGCCATAGCAGCGCCGCCCTTTTGCTAGCACCGTGCATTTAGTTAAAGAGTCCCGCCTGGAACCGCCGGTGTGCGGGCGAGTATGGTAAACTATAGACTAGTATATAAGAGGGTAGGTGAACGCAATGGCTGATTATGTAACCGTCGCCGCTTTGGTTGACGCTGCTAACCTGACCGTAATAAGTGGTAAGGAATATTTGGCTGAACGTCAGATTGTCGTCAGTGACATTTCGCGTCCCGGGCTTGAACTCACGGGTTTCTTTAACTATTATCCCCATGAGCGGATTCAATTGTTCGGGCGCACTGAAATTTCTTTTGCCCGGAACATGTCCAGTGATGACCGGAAGGAAGTCCTGCGGCGGATGTGTGCCCGGGACACCCCGGCGTTTATTGTTTCACGGGGGTTAGAAGCACCCGCTGAGATGTTGACGGCTGCGGCTGCGGCCCACATACCGGTTCTGAGCTCGACACTGCCCACGACCCGGCTGTCTTCTCTAATTACCGATTATCTTGACGGTCAGCTCGCTGAGCGGCAGAGTATTCACGGCGTGCTCGTGGACCTCTTCGGCCTGGGCGTCCTGATTACCGGGGATTCCGGGATTGGGAAGTCTGAAACTGCGCTGGAACTTATCCAGCGGGGCCACCGGCTGATTGCTGATGATCGGGTCGATGTTTACCAGCAGGATGAACAGACCGTGATCGGTGAAGCCCCAGCGATTTTGTCGCACATGCTTGAAGTGCGCGGCATTGGGATTATTGACGTGATGGATCTGTTCGGTGCTGGCGCCGTGCGTCAGAGCACTTCAATCAGCCTGATCGTCCACCTTGCTAACTGGACGTCCGACAAAACCTTCGATCGCCTCGGCACAGGCATCGACAAGCAGATGATTTTTGATGTTCCCGTGTCCAAAATCACCGTGCCGGTTAAAGTCGGTCGGAACCTCGCCATTTTGATTGAGGTTGCCGCCATGAATTACCGTGCCAAAACAATGGGTTACGATGCGACCAAGAAGTTTGAGACCAACTTGAACAACCTGATTGAACAGAACTCAGAAAACAAAGATTAGGAGAACGTGATGGTTGCTGCTTTAAACCCAATCGCCCTCCGTCTGGGTGGCCTGGAGATCCATTGGTATGGGGTGATCATCGCTTTTGGCGTGATGCTCGCCGTGTACCTTGCTTCGACAGAGGCCAAAAGGCGGAACGTCAACGAGGACCACATCCTGAACCTGGTCTTGTGGGCGTTGCCCTTCGCACTCATTGGAGCGCGCATTTACTACGTTGTGTTTGAATGGCCGTACTATTCCGCCCACCCGAGCGAAATTATCGCTATTTGGCACGGCGGCATTGCGATTTACGGGGCCTTGATTGCCTCCGCAATCGTCTTCATCGTTTACTGCCGCGTCAAGGACCTGTCCATCTGGCTGATTCTGGATATTGCCGCGCCGACCGTCATGCTGGCGCAAGCAATTGGCCGGTGGGGCAACTTCATGAACCAGGAGGCGTTTGGTCAGATCACCAAGCTATCCTTCTTGCGCGAGTTGCACCTGCCTGAATGGATCAGTCAGCAGATGCTGATTGGCGGGCACTACCGGATGCCGACTTTCCTGTTCGAATCGGCGTGGAACTTGACTGGTTTTATCATCATCATGTCCATACGGCATCATGCCAAGTGGTTCCAGCAGGGAGAAATTTTTCTCACCTACGTGCTCTGGTACAGTTTCGGCCGTTTCTTCGTTGAGGGGATGCGAACCGATAGCTTGTATCTCGGAGCTGGGATTCGGGTATCACAATTAGTTTCAATTATTTTGTTTGTCTGTGCGGCCGCGCTATTCATCTATCGCCGCCGCCAGCAGAGTTCCCCATGGTACATGGAGGGAAATCTGAACGCCGCTATTAACAATAAGGAGTGAATCTTTTGTCAGTCAAAATTGCAGTTCTTGGTGCCGGTTCATGGGGCACAGTGCTTGCCAACTTGCTTACCGAAAATGGGCATGACGTCACGATTTGGGCGTACATGCAGAAGGACTCTGCTGAAATCAACGAGAAGCACAGTAACGAGCACTACCTGCCTGGCCTGCGCCTTGATAGCCGTTTGAAGGCAACGTCTGACTTGAAGACCGCCGTTGATGGGGTCGACATCGTGCTCTTCGTCGTCCCAACCAATGTTGTGCGGGGGGTTGCTGAACAGCTGTTGCCACTGCTCCAGGAGAGCGGGAACAAGCCGGTCCTGGTCACCGCTGCTAAGGGTCTTGAAGTTGGCACTTACATGCGGGTTTCCCAAGTGATTGAGTCCGTTATTCCAGCCGCCAACTGCAAGGGGGTTGTGGCGATCTCTGGTCCTAGCCACGCCGAGGACACTTCAGTTAAAGACATCACGACTCTGACAGCAGCATCAACCAATCTTGAAGCTGCGCAGTACGTGCAGAAGGTTTTTGCAAACAGTTACTTCCGTCTGTACACCAACCAGGACGTGATTGGTGTTGAGATGGGAGCCGCCCTGAAGAACGTTATCGCAATTGGCGCTGGTGCCCTGCACGGCTTAGGTTATGGTGATAATGCCAAAGCAGCCTTGATCACCCGGGGCCTGGCTGAAATCAGTCGGCTTGGGGTAGCGATGGGTGCTGATCCACTGACATTTATCGGCTTGTCCGGTGTGGGGGACCTGATCGTTACGGCAACAAGTGTGCACTCCCGTAACTGGCGGGCTGGTAACCAGCTCGGCCACGGTGAGAGCCTGAAGGACGTTCTGGACAACATGGGCCAGGTCGTTGAAGGGGTCTCCACGGCTAAAGTTGCCCACGAATTGGCCGCCCAAAAGGGTGTTGAGATGCCAATCACGGATGCAATTTACTCCGTGCTGTACGAGGAAAAGCCGATCAAAAAGGCAATTTCTGACCTTATGCAGCGTGAAAGTAAGCCTGAATTTGATTACTAAGCCACAGACTTTACTTTTTGCCCGCAACAGGGTATAGTTAGTTCATTCTTACAAATAGTAAGTGGTGAAGGGGGATAAGCGCATGAGCAAAGAAGTTGACGTAGTCGTAATTGGCGCTGGTCCTGGGGGCATGACCGCGGCACTTTACGCTTCACGTTCTAACCTATCCGTTGTAATGATCGACCGCGGGATTTATGGCGGCCAGATGAACAACACGGCAACGATTGAAAACTATCCGGGTTACCCATCAATTATGGGCCCTGATCTTGGCGAGAAGATGTATGCTGGGGCAACTCAGTTTGGCGCCGAGTACGCGTACGGTAACATCACTGGTATTGAGGACCACGGGCGCACCAAGACCGTGCACACCGATGATGGTGATTATGAGACTAAGGCGGTTGTTATCGCTACTGGGTCCGAGTACAAGAAACTCGGCATTCCTGGTGAGGAAGAGTACGCTGGCCGGGGTGTCTCTTACTGTGCCGTGTGTGATGGTGCGTTCTTCAAAGGTCAGGATTTAATTGTTATCGGTGGCGGCGATTCCGCGGTTGAGGAAGGTGTCTACTTAACTCAGCTAGCCAATTCCGTAACAATCATTCACCGGCGCGACCAGCTCCGGGCCCAGCAGATCCTGCAGAAGCGGGCATTTGCTAACCCGAAGATCAAGTTCATTTGGAACGCACAGGTTGAGGAGATTACCGGTGATGACAAAGGTGTCACTGGTGTTGATTACAAGGACAAAATCACTGGCGAGCAGAAGCATGTTGCTGGCGGTGGTACCTTTATCTATGTTGGCATCAAGCCGATGACTGCCGCTTTTGCTGGTCTCGGCATCTTGGATGAGCAGGGCTGGGTCAAGACGGATGACACGATGCACACCAGTGTGCCCGGTATCTTCGCAATTGGTGATGTGCGGCAGAAGAAGTTACGTCAGATCACCACTGCGGTCGGTGATGGTGGCTTAGCAGGTCAGGGTGTCTTTGATTACATCCAGACGCTGAGCGACGAGACAACTACTGCTTAAGATTGACAAATATAGTTCGGAAATGGGGCTGCTGATTAGTGGTCCCGTTTTTTTGTGGCCAAAATTGGCTGGAATTGCCCAGGTGGTTTAAGACAATTAGCGGTGTTTTGGCCGAATCCCCTGTATCTGCCAGCGTTTCCATGTATACTAGGCTGTAGAATACTAACAGAATTGGAGCTGGAAGAATGGACTTCGAGACAAGATATGCGCGGTGGACGCAGCAGGCTGATTTGCCCGCAGAGCTACAGGCAGATTTGGCAAAACAAAAGGACGACGCGGCTTTGCGAGAGGACGCATTTGCGGTCCCGCTGAGCTTTGGGACCGCGGGGATGCGCGGCGTGTTTGGTGCCGGAATCAACCGGATGAATATCTACACCGTTGCGCAGGCCACTGCTGGGCTCGCGCGGTACATGACGGAACTCGGTCAGGAGACGATGGATCGCGGCGTGGCAATCAGTTTTGACTCGCGGCATAACTCTGAATTGTTTGCCCATGTGTCTGCGGCTGTGTTGGGTGCAGCCGGCATCAAGAGCTACGTGTTTGATGCGCTCCGGCCAGTACCAGAACTATCATTTGCTGTGCGCTACCTGCACGCTTTTGCCGGAATCATGATCACTGCTAGCCACAACCCGAAGGAATACGATGGGTACAAGCTCTATGGTGAGGACGGCGGTCAGCTGCCGCCCGACGCATCGGATCGCATCACGGAGTACGTCCGCAACGTGGATGATATCTTCAGCATTCCGCAGGCCAATGAGAGCGAAATGCGCATGTCTGGTCTGATGACCCTGATCGGCGAAGATGTCGACTCCGCTTATCTGGACGCTGTTGCTGGTGTTACCATCGATTCAGAACTGGTTCACCGGGTTGGGAAGACCATGAAGCTGGTCTACACACCGCTGCACGGGACCGGCAAAATTCCGGTTATGCGCGCGTTACAGGCCGCGGGTTTTGCGAACTTTAGCATGGTGAAAAAGCAGGCGATTTACGATCCTGAATTCATTACCGTTAAGCACCCGAACCCTGAGTTCAAAGAGGCCTTTGACCTTTCAATCGCGCTCGGTAAACAGCAGGGGGCTGACCTTCTGATCGCGACCGACCCGGATGCCGACCGCTTGGGTGCGGCTGTGCGGACTGGTGATGAGTACCACTTGCTTACTGGTAATCAAATCGCTAGTCTCCTGCTCAATTACATTCTGCACGCCAGCAAGAAAGCCGGTAAGCTGCCGCAGAACGCTGCCGTTGTGAAGAGCTTTGTTTCTACTGAGCTTGCCGACCGCATCTGTGCCGACTACGGGGTCAAGATGATTACCGTTGAGACAGGGTTCAAGTTCATCGGTGACGCAATCGCGCACTTTGAACAAAGCGGTGAGCACACCTTCATGTTTGGCTTCGAAGAGAGTTACGGCTACCTGATCAAGCCATTCGTGCGGGACAAGGATGCCGTGCAGTCAACCTTGCTGTTGGCTGAAGTGGCCGCGTACTACTCCGAACGGGGAATGACCCTGGCTGATGCGCTGGAGGAACTGTACAAGCGTTACGGCTATTTCGACGAGTCCACGACCGCCCTTGAATTCACAGGGATCACCGGACCGAAGAAGATGGCTGGCCTCATGCACGCGTTCCGGGAGCAGGCGCCCGCTGATTTTGCTGGCACCGCGATTGTGCGTAGTGAGGACTACTTGAGTGGTGTCGCCAAGACAAGTGCTGGTACCGAACAACTGACCTTGCCTAAAGCCGACGTTCTGAAGTACTACCTTAGCGATGGCACCTGGATTGCTATTCGGCCAAGTGGCACCGAGCCAAAGGTCAAGTTTTACATTGGTGTTAGTGCGGATGCGGCTGATGTTGCCGCTAAGAAACTGGCTGACTACCATACGGCATTGAGCGCATTTGCTGATTCCGTTGAAGAGTAATCGTTAAAGCTTTGCCCGCAGCAACCGAGAAGTCGGGGCTGCGGGTTTTTATTTGATTATTTCCCGGGTGATGACCGGCAAAATTTACATTGTATGCACTTAGTCGGTTACCGCACGCATTGTTGGCGAGCTGCAGGAGTACGCAAATGCTCAGCTTCAAACCGTCCCGCTCCGCTCTGTGTTTACGCTCTGTGGCGAAAGTGTGTTCGCTATGGTAGACTACTAGCAGATAATAAAGTACGGCACTGGCTGCTTGGCGGGCTGAAATTATGGTTTCAGCCCTATTGATATCCGGTGACGCGGATTGGAGGAACGAAAATGGCAGACACACGTGAACAACGGCCTTTTGAATTGGTCTCACCATACAAACCGGCTGGGGACCAGCCGCAAGCAATCAAACAGTTGGTTGACGGTTTCAAAGCTGGTGAGAAGGAGCAGATTTTGCTTGGTGCGACCGGGACCGGCAAAACCTTCACGATGAGTAACGTGATTGCACAGCTCAATAAACCGACCCTGATTTTGTCGCATAACAAAACCTTGGCGGGGCAGCTGTACGGGGAATTCAAACAGTTCTTTCCGCACAATGCGGTTGAGTACTTTGTTTCTTACTACGATTACTACCAGCCAGAAGCTTATGTTCCGAGCTCCGACACCTATATCGAAAAAGATTCGGCAATCAACGACGAGATTGACCAATTACGGCACGCAGCAACCAGTGCGCTGCTCACGCGTAGTGATGTGATTGTGGTCGCCTCCGTATCCAGTATCTTCGGGTTAGGGAACCCAAAGGAATATTTTGACCACTTGATTTCCTTGCGCCCAGGGATGGAGATGGACCGCAACAGCTTGTTGCGCTCACTCGTTGACATTCAGTACGATCGCAATGATATTGATTTTCAGCGGGGCCGCTTCCGGGTGCGGGGAGATGTTGTTGAAATTTTCCCAGCCAGTGGTTCTGAGCACGCAATCAGAGTCGAGTTCTTCGGCGACGAAATCGACCGGATCACCGAGGTGGATGCATTAACCGGTGAGGTGCTCGGCACGCTTGACCACGTTGCGATTTTCCCAGCCACTCACTTCATGACCAACGATGACCAGATGGACGTTGCCATTCAGGGAATTAGTGATGAACTGGATGCCCGACTCAAGGAGCTGCGGGCTGACGACAAATTGCTAGAGGCCCAGCGTTTGGAGCAGCGGACTAATTACGATATTGAAATGCTGCGCGAGATGGGCTACACCAGTGGGGTTGAGAACTATTCGCGGCACATGGACGGCCGCAAACCTGGCGAACCGCCATACACGCTGCTGGACTTTTTCCCCAAGGACTTCAACATCATGGTCGATGAAAGTCACGTCACGATGCCACAGCTGCGGGCGATGTACAACGGCGACCGGGCACGGAAACAGGTGCTGATCGACTATGGCTTCCGCTTGCCGAGTGCGCTGGATAACCGGCCGCTAAAGCTGGAGGAATTTGAGCAGCACGTCAAGCGCATTTTGTACGTTTCCGCGACCCCTGGGCCCTACGAAATGGACCGGGTCCCGAAGAAGGACGTTGCTGAACAGATCATTCGCCCAACTGGCTTGCTCGATCCAACGATTGAGGTGCGGCCGATCATGGGCCAAATTGACGACTTGGTTGAGGAAATCAACAAGCGGACCGCTAACAAGGAGCGAGTTTTTGTCACGACTTTAACCAAGAAGATGGCCGAAGACTTGACGGATTACCTGAAGGAACTAGGCATTAAGGTCAAGTACCTGCACTCAGACATCAAAACGTTGGAACGGACGCAGATCATTAGAGATTTGCGGCTGGGTAAATTTGACGTCTTAGTCGGAATCAACTTGCTGCGGGAAGGCATTGACGTGCCCGAAGTCTCGCTGATTGCGATTCTGGATGCCGACAAAGAAGGTTTTCTGCGTGCGGAGCGGTCACTCATCCAAACTATCGGGCGCGCGAGCCGGAACGAACATGGGCACGTCATCATGTATGCTGATTCGGTGACCGAATCCATGCAGGGGGCGATCGACGAAACCAAACGGCGTCGGCAGATTCAGGAAAAGTTCAATGAAGACCATGGCATCACGCCGAAGACCATCATCAAGCCAATCCGGGACAATATCTCGAATATTAACAAGAACGACAAGGACGACGATGCCAAGAAGACATTCGCTGAGGTTGACATGGCCGACATGACCAAGGACGAGAAGAAGGAACTGGTCAAGAACTTGCGCGAACAGATGCAGGCGGCCGCCAAGAAGCTGGACTTCGAGCAGGCGGCGAACCTGCGCGACACGATTCTAGAGCTAGAAGCTTAGCTTGTCTTAGCTGGCGTTTTGGTCACCACGTGATTATTAAATAAATTGAGGATTATTAAATGGCAACTGATAAAATCGAGATCCACGGCGCACGTAGCCACAACTTAAAAAATATTGACGTAACGATTCCGCGCAACAAGATGGTGGTCGTTACCGGTCTGTCTGGGTCGGGCAAGAGCTCACTAGCCTTCGACACGCTCTACGCTGAGGGGCAGCGGCGTTACGTTGAGAGCTTATCTGCATACGCCCGTCAGTTTTTGGGGCAAATGGACAAGCCAGACGTTGATTCAATTGACGGTTTATCACCAGCCATTTCGATCGATCAGAAGACGACCTCGAAGAACCCACGGAGTACCGTGGGGACTGTCACCGAGATCAATGATTACTTGCGGCTGCTCTGGGCCCGGGTCGGGACACCAATTTGCCCGAACGACGGCACGCCAATTGTGAGCCAATCCGTTGAACAGATGGTCAATAGAGTTTTGGAACTGCCAGCAGGCACCAGGCTGCAACTGCTGAGTCCGATTATTCGCCACCGCAAAGGTGAGCACAAAAAGGTTTTTGCCAAAATTCAGCGGGAAGGTTACGTCCGGATGCGCGTTGATGGCGAAGTCGTCGACGTGAACCCTGATTACGAGGTCGATAAGAACAAGTTCCATGACATCGACATCGTCATTGACCGGATCGTGGTGAAGCCCGAAGTACGGTCCCGTCTGTTCGATTCCTTTGAGGCAGCATTGCGGCTATCTGAAGGCTACGCCACTGTGGATGTCATCGGGGGCGACCCACTTGTCTTTTCAGAGCATTATGCTTGCCCAATTTGTGGCTTCTCAGTCGGCGAACTCGAACCCCGGCTGTTTTCGTTCAACGCCCCATTTGGTGCCTGCCCAGTTTGTGACGGCCTAGGCAGCAAGTTGAACGTTGACGTTGATTTGGTCGTGCCCGACCCAACGCTTACCCTGAAGCAGGGTGCGCTGGCACCATGGAACCCAATCAGTTCCCAGTACTACCCGGCACTGCTCGAACAGGCTTGCACGGCGTTTGGCATTCCTATGGACGTGCCATTTAACAAGCTCAGCAAGGAGGATCAGGGTACGGTTCTGCACGGCGCCGGCAGTCGGACTTTCCATTTCCACTATGAGAATGATTTCGGTGGGGTGCGGGATCTAGACGTTGAGTTTGAAGGGGTCATGCCTAACGTTGAGCGCCGCTACCGCGACACCAACAGTGACTTCACCCGTGGCCAGATGCGGCTATACATGACCGCATTGACCTGCCCAGCTTGCCACGGTAAGCGGCTGAACCCGCAGGCCCTCGCCGTTAAGGTTGACGGTAAAGATATCGCCGAAGTTAGTGATTTTGCCATCAAGGACGGCCTGCCGTTTTTCAAGCAACTCAAACTCAGTGAGCAAAACAAGACCATTGCCCAGCCAATCGTGAAGGAAGTCGTTGATCGCCTGACCTTCCTGATTAATGTTGGCTTGGATTACCTGACCTTGTCCCGGAGTGCGGGGACGCTTTCCGGTGGTGAAGCCCAACGAATTCGCTTGGCAACGCAAATTGGCTCCAATCTCTCCGGCGTGCTCTACGTACTGGATGAACCATCGATTGGTTTGCACCAGCGCGACAATAACCGGCTGATCTCATCGCTGAAAAAGATGCGGGACCTCGGCAACACCTTGGTAATCGTTGAACACGATGAGGACACGATGCTCGCGGCGGATTACCTGATCGATATCGGGCCTGGCGCTGGTGAGCACGGTGGTGAAGTCATGGCCGCCGGAACGCCTAAGCAGGTCATGCACAGCCGTAAGTCGCTGACCGGGAAGTACCTTTCTGGGCGCAAATTCATTCCAGTGCCGACCGAACGGCGTGCTGGTAATGGCGAAGTGATCCGCGTTACCGGTGCCCGTGAGAACAACCTGAAGAACATCAGCGTTGATTTTCCTCTGGGCAAGTTCATCGGGGTGACCGGTGTTTCCGGTTCTGGCAAGTCAACGCTCGTGAACTCAATTTTGAAGCGCGCGCTCAAGCAGAAGTTGAATCACAACTCAGAAAAGCCTGGGAAGTATAGTTCCATTTCTGGTTGGGAAAAATTGGAAAAAATTGTTGATGTAGACCAATCCCCGATTGGGCGGACGCCGCGTAGTAATCCGGCCACCTATACGGGTGTATTCGATGACATTCGCGGCTTGTTCGCGCAGACCACGGAAGCGAAGCTCCGGGGCTACAAGAAGGGCCGCTTCAGTTTCAACGTCAAAGGTGGGCGTTGTGAGAACTGTAAGGGCGACGGGATCATCAAAATTGAGATGAACTTCCTGCCTGACGTTTACGTGCCTTGTGAGGTTTGCCACGGTTCGCGATACAATTCCGAGACACTAGAGGTCACCTACAAGGGTAAGAACATCTCTGAAATTTTGAACATGACCGTCAACGAGGCTGTGCAGCTATTCGCACCAATTCCAAAGATTGCCCGCAAGCTACAAACAATCGTTGATGTTGGTCTGGGCTACGTCACCTTGGGTCAGTCCGCAACCACGCTCTCCGGTGGTGAGGCACAGCGCATGAAGCTTGCTAGTGAGCTGCAAAAGAAGAGCACCGGCAAGAACTTCTATATTCTTGACGAACCAACCACTGGTCTACACACGGATGACATTGGCCGGCTACTCGGCGTACTGCAGCGGCTGGTTGATGAGGGTAACACCGTCCTCGTTATCGAGCACAACCTGGATGTGATCAAGTGCGCCGATTGGCTGATCGACTTGGGGCCAGATGGCGGTGACGGTGGCGGTCAGGTCGTTGCTACTGGTACGCCAGAAACAATTGCTAAGTGTGCGGATAGCTATACCGGTCAGTACCTCGGCCCAATCATGAAGCGAGACGAGGATCGCGCCGCGGCACGTAAACGCTAGACGTGGTAGAATTGGTAAAAAGTTGCTAGGAGGCTAAAGCCATGTACTTTTCACGTAAACGTTGGGGCTTTGATTGGCGCGAATTATTTACCGGCGTGTTGTTTGTCATTGCGGGCATTTTCCTGTTCATCCATCCGGGTGCCGGGCTTGTGACCTTGGCCTTGATGTTTGGCGCGATTGCCATCATCCGGGGAATCACCGCGATTGCCAGTTTCTTCAAAATGCGGGCGTACACTCCGCACATGTCTTGGGTCCTGCTCCTGTCAGGAATTATTGACGTGCTGCTCGGGTTGCTGTTTCTCTTTAATGTTCCCGCTGGCATCATGGGGGTTTCGATTCTCTTTGCCATCTGGTTTGTCATCGACTCAGTGGCCAACCTGGTCAATGTCGGCCACTTGCGCCGCATGAGCACGCTGTGGTTCGTGATTTCGCTTGCTTTGGATATCCTGACGTTGCTGCTAGCCATTTTGCTGTTGATGCAGCCGGTCGTGGCCGCGGTCTCCTTCGCGATGCTCGTTGCGATTTATCTGGTCCTCTTTGGCATCAATGCCATTGTGATCGCCTTTGCGCGGAGCATTTAATTTTAATTTTAACTTGAACTAACTGTGGGGTCCGGATTCTGTCCGGGCCCTTTTTTTACAGAGCGAAGCGGGGCGCACAGAAGCTGAGCATTTGCGTACTCCGGAAGAAATGCCGGGTTTTGGCATTACTTCCGGAGTGTGCAAAGCGCAGGGTTCGCTACGCTGTCCTTTGAACTAATGGCAGCAAGCTGCAAAAGTTCAAGAGGCTGCCCCGCGTAGCTCGACTTGTGACCAATAGCGTTAGGTCAGGTTATGTAAGCGTATAATGGGGACAAAATGTAAGTGCACGAATGGAGGAACTAACAATGCCAGATGAACGATTAGATTGGGACCACTACTTCATGGTGCAGGCGGTGCTCCTCGCTGCCCGCAGTACCTGCAAACGGTTGTCAGTTGGGGCGCTACTAGTGCGCGACAAGCGAGTCATTGCGGGGGGCTATAACGGTTCGGTCTCCGGGGATGAGCACTGCATCGATAGTGATTGTTACGTAGTTGATGGGCACTGCGTCCGGACGATTCACGCCGAAATGAATGCAGTTTTGCAATGCGCTAAGTTCGGCGTTTCAACGGACGGTGCGAGTGTTTACGTGACCGATTTTCCTTGCTTGCAGTGCACCAAAATGCTCCTGCAGGCCGGCATCAAGCACATCTACTACCTGCGCAACTACAATAATGATCCGTACGCACTGCGCTTGTTGAAGCTGAAAAACGTGCAGGTAACCAACATCCACCTCACTAAGGATAGTGTGCAGCGGAGCCACCTCCTCGATTACGTAGAAGATTAGGAAAGACACGCCCGGCATGCTATACTGTTGGGAAGAGAAGGGGCGATCGTGTGCAAGAAACAGAAAACACAGTCGAATTAGTAATCATTTCGGGGATGTCTGGTGCCGGTAAAACTGTTGCCGTCCAGGCTTTTGAGGACCTCGGCTACTTTTGCATCGACAACATGCCGCCAGCACTGATTCCTAAATTCTGGGAATTACTGACTAAGGCCGGCACAATAAAAAAAGTCGCACTGGTTGTGGATCTGCGCAGTCGGGCCTTTTACGATCAGATTGTTGATATTCTGAACGGCTTGGAAAACAGCGAGGACGTTAACGCTCGCGTGCTGTTCCTGGATGCGACGGACACGGAGCTTGTGTCCCGTTACAAGGAAACCCGGCGCGCCCACCCCTTAGCGATGGAGGGCCGGCTGATGGACGGCATCACCAAGGAACGCGAATTGTTGCGGCCACTCCGGAACCACGCGGAAGTCATCATTGACACGACCAACTTGTCACCGCGGGAACTACGGGAGGAACTATTTGCCAGCTTCAAGAACAAGCGGCGGCCGGTGTTCCACCTCGAAGTCATGAGTTTTGGCTTTAAATATGGTTTACCTCTGGACGCAGATATTGTGATGGACGTGCGGTTCTTGCCGAATCCTTACTACGTCCCTGAGTTGAAGGAGAAAAATGGGACGGATCCCGACGTGTACGATTACGTCATGAAAAATCCGCTTGCCGAGAGCTTTTTCAAGCAATACGACCAGCTCTTGCATGAAATCATGCCTGAGTACATCAAAGAAGGCAAGACTAGCTTGACGATTGCGATTGGCTGCACGGGCGGGCAGCACCGCAGTGTGGCTTTTGCGGAGCGCATCGGGGCTAGTTTCAAGGATGAGTATCCAGTCGATGTGACGCATCGGGATATGGATAAGAGGAAAGAGACGGTGAACCGCTCATGACAGCTGATCACAGAATCATTCGGGTCATCCGCGGGCGCCGGCCAAAAGTCGTCGTTATTGGCGGGGGTACCGGGCTGCCGGTCGTAGTTAAGAACCTGCACGATCAGAACGCTAACGTGACCGCGGTCGTTACCGTTGCCGACGATGGCGGTTCGAGTGGTGCCATTCGTGATTACATCAACGTTGTGCCGCCTGGTGACATCCGCAATGTCCTCGTTGCGTTGTCGGATATGCCGCGGGTGCAGCGCGACATCTTCCAGTATCGTTTTGAAAGCACGGATTCTTTCTTTGCGGGTCATGCGATTGGTAACCTCATTATTGCCGCGCTGACTGAGATGCGCGGTGGGGTGTTCGCCGCCGTGCAGGAGCTGAGCTCGATGATGCAGGTCGATGGGCACGTTTATCCGGCTTGTAACACGCCGCTGACCTTGAATGCCGAATTTACGGACGGCAGCAAAATTTCCGGTGAGGCGGAGATTACCGCCGCGGGTAAACGGATTCAGCACGTGTCGGTTTCCCGGAGCGATAATCAGGGCGAACCTGAGGCCGAACCGGAAGTCGTTAAGGCAATCATGGACGCAGATGTGGTCGTGCTCGGACCGGGGAGCCTGTTCACCAGCATTTTGCCCAACCTCATGATCAAGAATTTGGGTGAGGCGGTGCTTAAAACACAGGCCGAGGTCATCTACATCACCAATATCATGACGCAGAAGGGTGAGACCGATAACTTTACGGATGCTGATCACGTGCGCGTACTCAACCGCCACATGCACGAGAATTTTGTTGACACCGTGCTCGTGAACATTGCGCCAGTTCCAGATGGTTATCTGGACGAGAAGAAGTACGTTGAGATTTCCAAGCCCGTCCGTAGCGATTACAAGGGGCTGCGGGAGATGGGTTGCCGAGTGATTTCGTCTGACTTCCTGAAATTGCGCGATGGCGGTGTGTTCCATGACGGTGACAAGGTGGCGCGAGAGATTTTAAACCTCGCCTTCCAGTCACACCTGAAGAAGGGAAGGGATTAAATGGCCAGTTTTGCCAGCCAAGTCAAAAAAGAGCTGACGCAGCTTGAAGTGCACCCCGAACACGCGAAGGCAGAGCTATCCGCTTTGATTCGCATGAACGGGACTTTGACCATTGTTAACCACCAACTGGGACTTGATGTCCAAACCGAGAATCCAGCCATTGCGCGCCGTTTGTATTCGCTGATGAAGCAGCTGTACGAGTATGATGCCAAGCTAATCGTGCGGCGCAAGATGAAGCTCAAGAAGAACAACCAATACGTTGTGCGCCTGAGCCGGGGCGTGAAGCCGATGCTGCAGGATCTGGAAATACTCGATCCGATGGGCCTGAGTATCAACACGGCTGTTGCGGACAAAATTCTCAGTGAACCGCAACGGATGCGCTCGTATTTGCGCGGTGCGTTCCTCGCCGGTGGGTCGATCAACAATCCGGAAACCAGTCGTTACCACCTGGAAATCTACTCACTGTATGAAAACCACAATGAGGGGATCCTGCAGATGATGAATCATTTTGATTTGAACGCGCGGACCGTGCCGCGGCGCAGTGGCATGATCGTGTACCTGAAGGAAGCGGAAAAAATTTCCGACTTTTTGAACGTGATTGGCGCCACCAGTGCGATGCTCAAGTTCGAAGACATTCGCATCATGCGGGATATGCGCAACTCCGTGAACCGTTTGGTTAACTGCGAGACCGCCAACATGAGCAAGACCGTCGACGCGGCGCAGAAGCAGATTGAGAGTATCAATTACCTGCAAAGTCACGGCGGCTTGGATAAGCTGCCCCAGCGGCTGCAAGACATTGCGGAGGCGCGTGTTGCCAACCCCGAAGTTTCACTAACGGAACTCGGCAAGCTGGTCGCTGGCGGACCAATTTCTAAATCGGGCGTCAACCACCGGCTACGCAAAATCAATGAACTAGCCGATCAAGCGCGGGGAATTAGTGCCTGATCATCCAGTCATTCAAGACACAAAAATAGCGGCACACCTTGACGGGTGCGCCGCTATTTTGCGGAACGGATACGTTTAGTAATTAGTCTTTCTTGTTGGTCAGAATGTCGTCAATCAGGCCGTAATCCTTGGCTTCTTGAGCAGTCATGTAGTGGTCACGTTCAGTGTCCGCAGTAACCTTCTCGATTGGCTGGCCGGAAGCATCAGCGAGCATCTTGGTGAGCTTTTCGCGGGCCTTACCAATTTGCTGAGCCGCAATTTCGATTTCGGTTGCTTGGCCTTGTGCACCGCCAAGTGGCTGGTGAATCAGGACTTCGGAGTTAGGAAGGGCGAAGCGTTTGCCCTTAGTCCCACATGCGAGCAGGACACTGGCCATGGAGGCAGCCATCCCGATTGCAATGGTCTGAACATCGGACTTGATGAGGTTCATCGTATCGAGGATTGCCAGACCAGAAGTAATAACGCCACCTGGTGAGTTGATGTAAAGGTAGATGTCCTTACCGGAATCTTGTGCGTCTAGGAAGAGCAGCTGAGCAATGATGGAGTTGGCCACCTGGTCGTTGATCTCGCCGGACAGCATGATGATGCGGTCTTTCAGCAGACGGGAGTAGATGTCGTATGAGCGTTCACCGCGACTAGTCTGTTCAATAACTGTAGGTACTAGCATTTGTGTGCCTCCTAATTGGTTTAAAATTAAGCGCGGGTGTTTAGCACTCGCTTGGATACAGTGCCAAGAGTACACCAAACGTCAAAGAAGGTCAAATGTTTAGGCACTTTTTTCCTTCGATTTAGCATTAATGCGACTTTTGGTGTAGCAACAGTGTGCATGCAGAGATTCACGCGCGCTGTTTTCCATAGTATACAGTGCTTCGTGGTCCTTCTCAATGCGACGGATGGGGGTGGCTGTCCCCTAATGTGTGACTTAATTCACTTTAAACTACGAATATCTGTCATAACTGCTTGCTTTTTGCCAGGGCCTTGGGTATTATAGTTAAGTACTTTTGCGCGGTTAGTGTAATGGATCGCACGTGAGATTCCGGTTCTCGAAATCCGGGTTCGACTCCCGGGCTGCGCAGCATAAATCCAGCGAACAACGTGGTGTGGCGTCTGATACAGGCGCTATTTTTTTACTCTTTTTGAAGAACAGTTTTGGTGAATTACTGTGCCGCGTTTTGTTTCCGTGGTCTTTTCTCCAGATTGTGCTTGTCTGTATAGCTCTTTGCTTGGCCATGCGTATGCTGTAAATGATAATCAAGGGTATGAATAAACTTAGCAGCTTGATCAAGTTCAAAATTGAACATTGGTTTGGCTTTTTCGCTTACAAAAGATGCTAATATGAGACACCAATTAGATACGGCCCGAATTACTTTACGAACACATCGCCATCAATTCCCCAATAAAGGGTGCAATTTACGAATGTTCTGTGAACGCTCGCGCCAATTATTCCAAAAACCCGAATTAAATGCGCCTTTTCCGTGATATCCGGGTCACTGCGCTTGCACCGGGTAGGGCACGTTGCTATAATGAACCTTGTTGGTAAGGAGAGCGTCAAACAACGTGATTCCTTAATTTTTTTGGAACTGACGGGTCGCTTTGCGCACCTGTTGGTCGCAAAGCGTCCCAGTGAGAAGGAATGAGCTAATGCAATCCGAGTTTGCCTGGATCGAGTCTATCGCGCCGGACATGCTGGCTGTGGCGACCAAACGTTACCAGATCCTTCAATACGTTAATTGGATGGAACCAGTTGGCCGGCGATCGCTCGCCGACCAGATGCATACATCTGAACGGACGTTGCGCACGGAAATTGATTTTCTGCGGCGTCAAGGGTTACTTGAGAGTTCAAGAAGCGGTGTCGTAATGACGCGGCATGGACGTGAGGTTTTTGCCAGTATGGACGACTTCATGAACCAACTGTTGGGCATTCGCACCGATGAGAAGATGCTTGCAAGTAAGCTTGGCATTGAGCATTGTCTGATTGTTTCGGGCGATGCGGATCAAAGCAGCCGAGTCTTGGACGACATGGGCCGGACACTTGCTCGAACCATGCAGCTACTCTTACCGCTTGGCAAACAAACCGTTGCGGTAATGGGTGGCACCACTCTTGCTCGGGCCGCACAGCAGATGAATTACCAACTTTCCACTGGCCGGGACCTGATGTTTGTCCCCGCACGGGGCGGCGTCGGAGAAACGGTCGACATTCAAGCGAATTCAGTTGCCGCGGCAATGGCCGAGTCAACTGGGGGCAGTTACAAGGTCCTTTACATTCCGGAGAATGTTAGCTCAGAGACTTATGCGCCACTACTCAAGGAGCCTGCCGTTAAGGAAGTATTACAGCTTATTGACAATGCTTCCGTGGTGATTCATAGTGTAGGGGAAGCGCTTGTCATGGCACGGCGACGGAACATGGATGCTGAGATTCAGAACATGTTACAGAAACAACAAGCCGTTGCTGAGGCATTTGGAACTTTCTTTGATGCGAGTGGCAAAATAGTTTACAAGATTCCGAAAATCGGTCTGACGATTAGGAACCTTGATGAGATTCCGTTCGTCTTTGCAATTGCAGGGGGCCGCAGTAAGGCCTCAGCAATTCAGGCGTACATGCAACATGCCCCGAAGAACACGTGGCTGATTACAGACGCGGGGGCAGCAAATACGATTTTAACCGGGGTTAACCCGTTAAAATAATAATTTCTCATTTTTTCACTTTCCTAAAGGAGGAAATTTTAGCATGACTGTTAAGATTGGTATCAACGGTTTCGGCCGTATTGGCCGTTTGGCTTTCCGTCGGATTCACGAACTTGGTGCAAAGTCCAGCGACATTGAAGTTGTTGCGATCAACGATTTGACCACACCAGCAATGCTCGCACACCTGCTCAAGTACGACTCAACTCACGGCACATTCCCTGGTGAAGTTAGTGCTACAGACCACTCCATCATTGTTGATGGTAAGGAATACCCTGTTTACGCTGAACCAGACGCAAACAACATTCCTTGGGTTAAGAACGACGGCGTTGACTACGTTCTCGAATGCACCGGCTTCTACACCTCTGAAGAAAAGGCACAAGCTCACATCAACGCTGGTGCAAAGCGTGTCCTGATTTCAGCACCTGCTGGTAAGATCAAGACCATCGTTTACAATGTTAACCACGACAGCCTTACAGCTGACGACCGCATTGTTTCCGCTGGTTCTTGCACAACCAACTGCCTTGCACCAATGGCATACTTCCTGAACAAGGCATTCGGTATCGAAGTTGGTACCATGACCACTGTTCACGCATACACTGGTACACAGAAGCTTCTGGATGCCCCTGTTCGCGGTGGTAACAAGCGCGCTGCTCGTTCAGCTGCTTACAACACTATCCCTCACTCAACAGGTGCTGCTAAGGCTATCGGCCTTGTAATCCCAGAACTTGTTGGTAAGCTTCAGGGTCACGCACAGCGTGTTTCTGTTCCTGATGGTTCACTTACCGAACTTGTTTCAATCCTTAACAAGAAGGTTACGGCTGACGAAGTCAACGAAACCCTCAAGAAGGCAACTGAAGGTAACGAAAGCTTCGGCTACAACGCTGACGAAATCGTTTCTTCCGATGTTGTTGGTACAACTTATGGTTCTATCTTCGACCCTACACAGACCGAAGTTACAACTTCCGGCGACTACCAGCTTGTTAAGACCGTTGCTTGGTACGACAACGAATACGGTTTCACTTGCCAGATGGTTCGCACTCTGCTTGCATTCGCAAAGCTTGCTGACTAATTACTAGTCGCATCTAGCGAAACAATTTAAAACCGAACTGCCGAAAGGGGGAGGGGGCTTGCTCCCCTCCCTCTTTTGCATTATCTAAGGAGGATTTATTCGTGGCAAAACTCATTGTTTCTGACCTCGATGTTAAGGACAAGAAGGTTCTCATTCGTGTGGACTTCAATGTTCCTATCAAAGACGGCGTTATTGGCAACGACAACCGTGTTGTTGCAGCATTGCCTACAATCAAGTACGTTATTGAAAATGGTGGTAAGGCTATCCTGCTTTCCCACTTGGGCCGTGTTAAGACTGAAGAAGACAAAGCTAAGCTGAGTCTCCGTCCAGTTGCAGAACACCTTTCCGAACTGCTCGGCAAGCCTGTAACCTTCGTTCCTGCTACTCGTGGTAAGGAACTCGAAGATGCAATTGCTAAGATGCAGGACGGCGACGTTCTTGTTATGGAGAACACTCGTTTCGAGGATCTCGATGGCAAGAAGGAATCCGGTAACGATCCTGAACTCGGCAAGTACTGGGCAAGCCTTGGCGACCTGTTCGTCAACGATGCCTTTGGTACCGCACACCGTAAGCACGCTTCAAACGTTGGGATTGCTTCCAACATGAAGCAGACGGCTGCCGGCTTCCTGATGGAAAAGGAAATCAAGTTCCTTGGGGATGCTGTTGAGCACCCTAAGCACCCATTCGTTGCCATTCTTGGTGGTGCGAAGGTTTCTGACAAAATTGGTGTTATCTCCAACCTGATTCCTAAGGCCGACAAGATCATCGTCGGTGGTGGGATGACCTACACCTTCTACGCAGCTAAGGGCCTTTCAATCGGTAACTCAATGGTTGAAAAGGACAAGATCGACCTTGCTAAGCAGATCATGGACGAAGCTGGCGACAAGCTGGTTCTGCCTATTGATAACGTTGTTGCAACTGAATTCAACAACGATGCTCCTCACAAGACCGTTGAAGGCGACATTCCTGATGGCTACATGGCTCTTGATATTGGTGAGAAGTCCATCGAGCTCTTCAAGCAGACACTCAAGGGTGCCAAGACTGTTGTTTGGAACGGACCTATGGGTGTGTTCGAAATGAGCAACTACGCCAAGGGTACTTACGAAGTTGGTAAGGCCATGGGCGAACTGACCGATGCTGCTACAATCATCGGTGGTGGTGACTCTACAGCCGCTGCTATTGAACTTGGTATTGCTGACAAGATCACCCACATCTCCACTGGTGGTGGTGCTAGTCTTGAATACCTTGAAGGTAAGGAACTGCCAGGTATCGCCGCAATCAGCAACAAGTAATTACGGCTGCCTGATTCAGCGAGTCACTCCTAAACAATAGGGGCTGACGAGTTGACATGCACGGAAGCTTGCTTGCGTGCATGTCCGTTAGTCCCGATTGGTCCTCGCGACCACGGGTGACTTACGACAAACAAACCGGGAAACCGGGATGATTTTGAAAGGAAGTTTTCATATAATGCGTACCCCAATTATTGCTGGTAACTGGAAGCTCAACAAGAACCCTAAGGAAACAAAGGACTTCGTTGACGCTATCAAGGGCAAGCTCCCAGATGCCTCCAAGGTTGAGACCGTGATTGCTGCTCCTGCAATCGACCTCGATGCTTTGCTTACTGCTGCTGAAGGCGAACCACTCAAGGCTGCTGCCGAGAATGCTTACTTCGAAGACGAAGGTGCTTTCACTGGTGAAACCAGTCCTAAGGCTCTTTCCGAAATGGGCGTTAGCTACGTTGTTATCGGCCACTCCGAACGTCGTCAGTACTTCAAGGAAACCGATGAGGACATCAACAAGAAGGCCAAGGCCATCTTCAAGAACAACATGCTCCCAATCATCTGCTGTGGTGAAACTCTTGAACAGCGTGAAGCCGGCGAAGCTGAGAGCTGGGTTGCTGGTCAGATCAAGGCTGCTCTTGAAGGCCTGAGTGCTGAACAGGTATCCAAGACTGTGCTTGCATACGAACCAATCTGGGCTATCGGTACTGGCAAGACTGCCTCTGCTGACCAGGCTGAAGAAATGTGCGCACACATCCGTAAGACCGTTGCTTCCCTTTACAACGACCAGACGGCTGCTAACGTTCGCATCCAGTACGGTGGTTCCGTAAAGCCTGCTAACGTTAAGGAACTCATGAGCAAGGAAGACATCGATGGCGGTCTCGTCGGCGGTGCATCCCTCGTTCCTGACAGCTTCATCGCTCTGGCTAACTACCAGGACTAATATTTTCCGAAAACGGGTGACAAAAGGCTAGTTCTTTCCCGATATTCTTATCATTTTGCTCGTCAATTTGGTATGATAGTACTCGGGAAGACGCTTTTACTTATCCCATTAATGGCGTAATTCACACAATTACAAAAGGAGAAAATCACACAATGTCTATCATTACTGATGTCTTTGCTCGTGAAGTTCTTGACTCACGTGGCAACCCTACTGTTGAAGTTGAAATGTACACCGAGGATGGCGGTTTCGGCCGTGCACTTGTTCCTTCAGGTGCTTCCACCGGTGAGCACGAAGCTGTTGAGCTCCGTGACGGTGACAAGTCTCGCTTCGGCGGCAAGGGCGTTCTGAAGGCCGTTGCTAACGTTAACGACAAGCTTTCAAAGGCTGTTATTGGTCTTGACGTTACTGACCAGCGCCTCATCGACCAGACCATGATCGAGCTTGATGGTACTCCTAACAAGGGCAAGATGGGTGCTAACGCCATTCTTGGTGTTTCACTCGCTGCTGCCCGTGCAGCTGCTGACGAACTTGGCCTGCCACTGTACGAATACCTTGGCGGTCCTAACGGTCACGTGCTCCCAACACCAATGATGAACGTTATCAATGGTGGTGCACACTCAACCAACACGATCGACTTCCAGGAATTCATGATCATGCCTATTGGCGCTAAGAGCGTTCACGAAGCTATCCGCATGGGTTCCGAAACCTTCCACGCACTTCAGGCACTCCTGAAGGCCAAGGGCGACATCACTTCTGTTGGTGATGAAGGTGGCTTTGCTCCTAACCTTAAGGACAACGAAGAAGCCTTCGAAATCCTTGTTGAAGCTATCAAGAAGGCCGGCTACAAGCCTGGTGTTGACATCGCGCTTGCATTCGACGTTGCATCTTCCGAACTTTGGGATGGCGACAAGAACGGTTACGTTCTTCGTTGGAGCAACCCAGACAAGGTTTACACAACTGACGAATTCATCGACTACATTGACAGCCTGATCAACAAGTACCCAATCGTTTCCGTTGAAGACCCTATCGACGAAAACAACTGGGAAGACTGGCAGAAGATCACCAAGAAGATTGGTGACAAGGTTCAGATCGTCGGTGATGACTTGTTCGTTACCAACACTGACTACCTGCAGAAGGGTATCGACATGGGCGTTTCCAACTCCATTCTGATTAAGCTTAACCAGATTGGTACCCTTACCGAAACCTTCGAAGCTATCGAAATGGCCAAGGAAGCCGGCTTCACAGCTGTTGTTTCCCACCGTTCCGGTGAAACTGAAGACACCACGATTGCTGACTTGGTTGTTGCTACCAACGCCGGTCAGATTAAGACTGGTTCAATGAGCCGTACCGACCGTATCGCTAAGTACAACCAGCTTATGCGGATTGAAGACCAGCTCGGCACTGCAGCCCAGTACAAGGGCCGCAAGTCATTCTACAACGTTAAGAAGTTCAACTTCTAAACTAGTAGTTGATTGCCACGAAGAAGCCGCCAACATTATGTTGGCGGCTTTTTTGTGCTCCGAGCCATGCTATACTGAAATAGAAGTAATTGAGTGAGGTAGAATAGCAATCTTGAAAAAAACTACGCGTAGTGATCATACACGCTTTAGTTACATAATGGCCGGACTCGGCGTCGGGGCAATTGGTGGCTTTATCGTTGCCGTGTTCCGGCTCGCAATCGAGCGCCTGCTGGACTTAATGAAATATCTATATGCACACCCGACGCCAGCAATCGTGCTGGCAATTGTTGTCTGCAGTCTGCTGGCCGCGGCATTTATTGGCCGGATGCTCACCCAGGAGCCCAACATCAGTGGTTCCGGGATCCCCCAGATTGAGGGCCAGTTGCGCGGCGACATGGAGTTCAACTGGTGGCGCATCCTCTGGCGGAAGTTTATCACCGGAATTTTGGGTATTGGTAGTGGCTTATTCCTTGGTCGCGAAGGACCGTCGATTCAACTCGGTTCTGCAGTTGGTCAAGGCTGGGCTGAAGTCACAAAGCAGGAGGGTTCTAGCCGGCGGGTGCTGATTGCTGCTGGGGCCGCCTCCGGGTTGTCGGCTGCGTTCAACGCACCAATTGCCGGGACGATGTTTGTTCTGGAAGAGGTGTACCACAACTTCAGTCCGCTTGTCTGGATGACCAGTCTTGCTAGTGCTGTGGCGGCGGACGTTGTCTCGGTTGGCTTCTTCGGGATGCGGCCGGTGCTGCACCTGCATTACGTGCACAACATGCCGCTGTACATGTACTGGCACTTCATTTTGCTGGGGATCGTGTTGGGCGTGCTGGGGATGCTGTACAGCAAAGTTACCTTGATTATGCCGAAGCTGTACAGTTATACGCATATCCCGCGGGCCTACCAAGGGGTGATTCCTTTGCTCCTGGTGATTCCGCTTGGCCTAGCTTTACCGTGGATTCTCGGCGGTGGGAACAGCATTATTCTGAATTTCGGGGCGCACATTCCTGGCTTTTGGCCGTTAGTAGCGCTGTTTATCATGCGCTTTATTTTCTCAACGCTGTCGTATGGTAGTGGCTTGCCCGGGGGGATTTTCCTCCCCATCCTGTCTTTAGGGGCTGTGATCGGGGCCGCGTACGCGGTGGGAATGAACCAGATTGGGCTGTTGCCACACGAGTACATCATCAACTTCATTATCTTCGCGATGGCGGGTTATTTCGCCGGCATTGGGAAGGCGCCGTTCACGGCGATTCTGCTGATCACCGAAATGGTGGGGTCACTGCACCAGCTATTGCCGCTCGCGCTGGTCTCCTTGACCGCGTTCACCGTGACGGACCTAATGGGTGGGGCACCGATTTACGAAGCCTTGCTCAGCCGTTTGGTCTTGCCGCAGCAATTGGGCCGTTTGCACCAGCCCGTGCGGTTTGAGCTGCCGGTCTTTGCCGGTGCAAGCTTAGACGGAGCGCAGGTGCGGGATTACCGCTGGCCAAAAGACAGCCTGCTGGTCGAAATCCGGCGCGGTGAGGAAGCCCGGATCCCGCACGGCGACACAGTGATCCGGGCGGGCGACACCCTGATCGTCATGACTGACGGTAGCGCGCAACACCGGGTCCGGGCGCACATCGAAAGAAGCACAACGGACACGTCAGCGGACGACTAAGGCTATGCAAGAGTAAGCCGATTGTGTTACTCTAGTGATAGTAATTTTTTTGCGGAGACGGGCGAGTACTGATCACTTACTCCGCTCACAGTATGGAGGAATTCAACGTGCAGTCATTACTCACAAACCTGCTTATCTTAGATTCGATCTTAATCGTGATTGCAGTTCTGATGCAACCAAGTAAACAACAAGATGCCTTGAGCGCCCTCTCCGGTGGTGCGACTGACCTGTTTGGTAAGTCCAAGTCCCGAGGGTTCGAAGCGTTCATGGAGAAAGTTACCGTCGTGCTGGGGGTTGCTTTTTTCGGCCTGTCAATTGCACTGATGTACCTGTCATCTCACTAAAGGCGGATCCTCCTGCAAGGGCAGGGGGATTTTTTGTTCACTTGTGAACTGCAGGAGGCACATCATGATGCGAATTCCCCAAGCTGAAGAGCTCGTCGGCACGAACAAGAATCTTGGCGTCGTGCTGCTCCATTCATTTACTGGTAGTAGTCGGGACATGAAGTTTCTGGCCCCGGCGCTAAACGCTGCTGGTTACGGTGTTTACGCACCGATTCTGCGCGGCCACCACGACCGTAGTTTCGGTGGCCCGTTGCTAGGTGGCAATCCCCAAGATTGGTGGGTCGATACCCAAGCTGCAGTGCGCCGCATGCACCGCTCCTACGCCCACGTGGCGGTGTTTGGCCTGTCACTGGGCGGGATCCTGGCCATGCGGGCGATTGAGGAGCTGCCGGCTGTCGTGGCGGGTGGGGTCATGGCCTCGCCAATCATGGACGGCTCGCCCTTCTTTACGCGGACGGTCCAGCGTTATTTCGATTACGTGCAGCACTTTACCGGTGCGCAGACGGACCGGATGGCGCTGCAGCCAGCAATCGACCAGCAGAATGCGGCCATTCGTGATTTTGCGCGGGGCGTGGCGGCCAAAATTGATACGGTGCGCAAGCCTGTTTTCATCGCGCAAGGTGGCGCCGACTCGGTGATCGATTGTCAGACCGCCAAGCGGACACGCGCCGGCTTGGTCAACGCCAGCGTTGATTTTCACTGGTACCCGCACGCCGACCACATTTTGACCGTTGATCCTGTTCATGAGCAGATGGAAGATGACATCTGCAGCTTTTTGGCTGGAGTCAATTAAGTTACAGTCCCAAATCCGCAAGCCATGTTTACCGCGATAAGGTAAAATGGAAGCTGAATTACAATTGTTGAATATCAAGAATCAGGTGCCACAACCGCTGTATTAATTAGCACGGTTAGGTCAGCCAGCTCTAATTGCAGAGTGGTTGACCTAACCACGCTAAGCTGATAATTGGCGGGCACCTTGATTCGGCTATTTATAGAAAGAGGTGCTTCAATGACCACAGTCGGTCATATGCGCAACGAGTTACTCTCGTTATTCAGGCGCAATTACAATGTTAGTTACTCTGCCACTTCGATTAGCAAGGCGCTCCACTTGCAACACGCGGATTTGCCCGTGCTTTTGGATGCCCTTGACGGCCTCGAAGCCGACAACATGATTCATAAGAATGACAGGCAGTTATACGATTTTGGCCCTAAGAATGAGCTGGTCGAGGGGACTTTCCGGGCTAACGATAAGGGCTTCGGTTTCGTTGCCGTTACCGATTCCACGGATCCAGACGTGTTCATCGCGCCACCAAACACGCACTTTGCGCTCGATGGCGATACGGTCGGAATCAAAATTCTGCACCCAATGAAGCCGGGTGATTCCCGCGGTGCTGATGGGGAAGTCGTTGAGATCCGCGAACGTAAATCCACCAGTATGGTTGGGGAATACACCCCACTGTCTGATGCGGATGCGATTCGCACCGGCTGCATTGGGACTGTCAGCAGCCACGAGAAGAAGATGGCCAAGTACCCAATCTACGTCAAGGACACCGGCATGCTGCCGCAGCAGGGCGACATGGTGACCGTTGAAGTTACGTCCTTCCCTGACCGGACGCACCCTGACAGTATGCAGGGGATGCTCGTTAGTGACCTTGGGAACAAGAACGACCCCGGTGTGGACACAATGTCCATCGTGTACCAAAACCACATCAAGGCCGAGTTCCCAGATGAAGTCATCGAACAGGCAGCACAGATTCCGGACCACGTCACCGAAGCTGACCGTAAAGGCCGTCGCGACATCACCGATGAAGTCGTCGTCACCATTGACGGGGATGATTCCAAGGACTTTGACGATGCGGTCGGTCTGACCGTCTTGCCAAATGGCCACTGGCGTCTAGGTGTGCACATTGCTGATGTTTCTTACTACGTCACCCCAGGCACGCCTTTGGACGACGAAGCATATGAACGCGGCACGTCAACCTACCTGACGGACCGGGTGATCCCAATGCTGCCATTCCGGCTTTCTAACGGGATTTGCTCATTGAATCCTGATGTTGACCGCCTGGCAATGTCTTGTGAGATGGAAATTGACGAACACGGGCACGTTTTGAACCACGAGATTTTCCAGTCCGTCATTCGTTCCCACGGCCGGCTCACTTACAACAACGTCAACAAGGCGCTTGACGGGGATGCCAGTGCACTAGGCGACCGGCAGGACCTGCTGCCAATGCTGCAGCAGATGGCTAAGCTGCATGAAGTAATGTACAAAATGCGGCATGCGCGTGGGGCCATTGATTTTGAAGAGAACGAAGCCCAGATCATCGTTGATGACGACGGCCACCCAATCGATATTGTCCTGCGCGAACGGGGCACTTCCGAGCGGATGATCGAAAGCATGATGCTCGCGGCTAACGAAACTGTTGCTAAGCATTACTACGACAAGCACCTGCCATTCCTCTACCGGGTCCACGAAACGCCAGATGCCGATTCCATCCACGAATTCATCGAGTTCTTGGCCACATTCGGGATCCACGTTCAGACCGAAAAGGATAAGGACATCACGCCGAAGATGCTCCAGCAAGTCGTTACGGACGTTGCCGGGACGCCAGAAGAGGCCATGGTCAATGTTAAGCTGCTGCGGAGTCTGAAGCAGGCGCGGTACTCACCAGATCCACTCGGCCACTTTGGTTTGGCAGCGAAGTATTACAGTCATTTCACTTCCCCAATTCGCCGTTACCCTGACCTCGTTGCGCACCGGCTCATCCGGACATACGCCCAGCAAGGTACTGGCGAAGCGGTCAAGGAAAAGTGGCGTAACGCGCTACCTGACATCGCTGTGGCAACATCAGCTGCTGAACGGCGGAGTGTTGACGCTGAACGGGCCGTTGACGATCTCAAGAAGGCCGAATACATGGCTGACAAGGTTGGGCAGGACTTCGATGCCGTTGTCAGCTCCGTGCTCAGCTTCGGGATGTTCGTTGAGTTGCCGAACACCGTTGAGGGTTTGGTGCACATCTCAACCATGGACGATGACTACTACCAGTTTGTTGAAAAGCAGATGGCATTAGTCGGCGGCCGGACGCACAAAATGTACCGGATCGGGCAGCCGATTCGCGTGCACCTTGAGAACGTTGACGTTGACCAGCGCCAGATCGACTTCAAGTTGATTGAAGGCGAGCCAGTGCCAACCGCAACCTTTGACGTTAGTGATCTGAAGTCCGAAGCACCAGTGCGGCCAGCACGCCGCGGCGGGAACTTCAATAACAACCGGCGTGGTACGCACGGTGGTGCCGGCAAGCCAGCAAAGAAGGGTGGCAGCAACCTCGACGCTCTAGCGAAGAAGTGGGGCGCCCGTCCAGCCGGTCAGGGCAAGAACAATCAGCACGGACCTAAGCGGCAGCTAAGGGAAAAGCGCAAGTAATATACAGAGCGGAGCCAAGCGGTTAGAAGGTGAGGATTAACAGGCTCCGGGACAAATGCCTGGTCTTGGGCATTTAATCCGAAGCAGGTTAACCGCAACCTTCGCTACGCTGTCCTTTAAACTAATGGCAGTAAACTGCAAAAGTTTAAAAGCTGCTTGGCGTAGCTCGACTAGTCACTAGCTGCTAGAACTGAAACGTTTTAGCATGCCTGTGTCTCTACACTGGTCCAAAAGAACATCGGGAGGCAGGAATTATGGCTAAGAAGAAGCAAAGTCCAAAACCAGACAACCTGCTCGCCCAGAACAAAAAAGCCCGACACGATTTCAACATTCAGGAAACCTACGAAGCCGGTTTGGTTCTGACGGGTACTGAAATCAAGTCGGTACGGGCGGGCAAAATATCGCTCAAGGATGGCTTCGCAAGGGTCAAGAACGGCGAGGTCTGGCTTGAAAACGTGCATGTTGCCGCGTACACCGAGGGTAATCAGTTTAATCCGGACCCGCTACGCAGCCGCAAACTACTTCTCCACAAGAAGGAGATTGCCAAGCTGATGAAAGCAACGGCGGGTAAGGGAACGACCATTGTGCCGCTTAAAGCTTACCTGAAACATGGGTACGCTAAAGTGCTGATTGGCGTTGCCGTTGGGAAACACGATTATGATAAGCGTGAGACCCTGAAGCGGCGTGATCAGGACCGGGAAATGCAGCGTGTACTGAAAAATCGTTAAAGTAATGGTGGCCGTGAGATTGATTTCACGGCCACTGTTTTACATATTGGGTGGTCATTTTTGGCGCCCGCACTTAAAGGAGAAGTATAGTGAATATTCGACCTGCCGTAGCAAGTGATGGTGTCCAGGCGGCACCACTAATCAAAATTGTGTTTGACGAAATGGAGATTCCCGAAATTATGGCCATGCCTACCGCGGAGGTCGACAAAGTATTTGCGGAAGCTTTCAAAGTGCCCGCGTACCGTTACAGCTACGCGCACACGGTTGTGGCGGAACAGGATGGGGAACTGCTCGGTGTTTGCGTGGGTTACCCCGCGGAAGCCGAGGACCACATTGATGATGCTTTTGCCCCGTTCTTGCCGCAGGTGGGCATTACCGACGGCCGGGATCTGTTTCCGGACCACGAGAGTTTTCCTGGTGAGTGGTATTTGGACCTGCTGGCGGTAAAAGCCAGTGCGCGGGGCCGCGGAATTGGTACTAAACTGCTGCAGGATGCAATCGTGCGCCGCGGTCAGGCCGGAGATACCCGGGTCGGGCTCCTTTGTGATTTGGTTAATCCCAAGGCGCAGGCGTTATACTCGCGCTTAGGTTTTGTTGAAGACGGCCAGGTGCGCTTGTTTACACATATGTATCGGCACATGAGCAAGTCAACCGGTGTGGAGGTAGCAAAATGACAGCGAAACGCGAATTAGTGATCGGCGGGCAGCCTTGGCAACGCGCCGCAAGCATCTGGGTGCGGATGAACGTGTTCGTAATCGAGCGGGGCATCGCGCTGCAAGATGAATTCGATGCCAACGATGAAAAAGGGGTCACGTACGCCGTTATCTATGAAGATCAGCGGCCCATTGCCTGCGGTCGCTTCCTGCGCGAGGGTGAGGATGCCGGGCGCTTGACCCGGATTGCCACCTTGGCGGACTACCGCGGTCAACATTTAGGCAGTCAAATTATCGCGGCTCTTGAACGCCACGCGCAGTCGCTGCACATCAAGAACCTGAGCATTCATGCGGAGCTGACGGCCGTTTCTTTTTACACGCGCTTAGGTTACCGTAACGCTTCCCCGGTCTACCTAGAAGACGGGGTCGCCTGCCGCACCCTTGTCCGCCAGCTGTGATTTATTGAATAATTTCTGTTCACAGCTGATGAACAGGCGTACTTGTAGTATAATCAGCACAGACAGATTTACAGTGACTGGGGATTTTGCGGTCACAATCGGGATATTTTGAGAGAATATGGGGAAAAAGCAAGCATGGACAAGTATTACATTGTTGATAAGTCAATCCTCCCAGAAGTGGTTGAGAAGGTCATTGAGGCACGGACACTGCTTGAAAATGGGGAGGTTCACCAAGTAAGTGAGGCCGTCAAGCGGGTCGGAATCAGCCGCGGCACTTATTACAAGTACAAGGACGTCGTTTTCCGGCCGAGTCAGGAAATGGATAACCGGAAGGCTGTCATCTCATTGATGCTGCACCACGAGCGCGGCATCCTGTCTGAGGTTTTGGCCCGGGTCTCCAAGGCCGAAGCCAGCATTCTGACCATTAACCAGAACATTCCGATTCACAACTGGGCGAGTGTGGTTTTCTCCCTCGACATCAGCAACATGGTGGAAACATTGGATGAGCTGAATGATGGTCTGCGCAGCTTGCGGGGCGTCAGTGCGGTGCAACTGGTTTCCGTTGAATAAAATTGTGCACAAAAATAGCGCCAAGCTTGAACTTTCAGGCTTGGCGCTTATTTGTATCCGCAGACCTTAAAATGAATAACTCAGTGGCGTCTGTTTCCGAATCGTTGCCGTGCGGATCTGGTCCAAGGCGCTGGCCAGAAGTACGCAGTAAGGATTGTTATCCGGATTGCTGGTCCACAGGCGCAGACTCGCACCGCCAGCGAGCATGTCCATCGAGAAAATCGCTTCGAAGACGTGATAGGCAGTGTAGCGGTTGCTACTCAGGTTCCCGGTGATCAGCCAGTTGCTGCCCCGCAAAATGTAAACAGGATGCGTGGAGCCCGTCAAGCGGATCATCGTATAACGGTCATGACCGTTAAGTTCGAGCTCAAAACGGTCGCTGGCTTCCCGGCTGTTTTTAATCGAGCCGAGCAGGTGGGCGTCAGAGTTCATGAGTTTAAAGTCGATCGGGTTGCTAAAACTACGGCGGAGCAGGTAGCGGGTGCTGTTTTTCTTATCAGTGACCGGTGTCATCCTGCCAGCATGTAGGGGATCAGTTTCCCAATATAATTCCACCAGTAATCACCTCAATTTGTTAAGTTAATCCTTATTTACCGCGGTTGACTTCAAGTGCCTTCAAGATTGCGAGCGCGACCCCGTGGTTAGTGTTGGTTGCAGTTTCGAACCACGCGAGGTCCTTGATTGGCTGCACAGCGTTACCCATTGCTACGCTGTACTTAGCGTCGCGAATCATGGATTCATCGTTGAAGTTATCGCCGATTGCCATTACCGATTCCATCCCGTAACCCTTTTGCTTGGCATACTTAGCGAGGGCAATACCCTTTTGTGCCTGGATATTGTTGATTTCGATGTTGTTACGTGAAGAACTCGTTACCATCAGTTTAGCAGTTTTTAGCAACAATTGTTTGGGTTCCGTCAGTGCGGTCGGATCGGCCGTGTTAAAGGCGATGATTTTCATGACGTGGAGCTCGGGGTTGCTGACGACATCCGTGTAATCATCAACGTAATTGATGTTCATGATTTCCAGACGGGCGGAGGCGAGAGCCACAGCCAGCTTGTAGTTCGTGTCGGGGTTGAGGTTCACTAGCAGATCGGCAACATTTTGAATCCGGCGCACGCGGCTGTTAGAGAAAATCCCGTGGTTGGTGACGAGTTCGTAGTAGAGGTCCCGTTCGTCAAGCAAGCGCATGGAGTAGCTGGTCATGTCATCGTCAATGGGGATGGAGACGGCCAGGTTACCCTGTTCGTCGTAGACCATTGCCCCGTTCAGGGTGATGAATGCCGGAGTCAGTTTCTGATCAGCCAGCAGTGGTTTCGCTTCGCTGAGGCCGCGGCCGGTGGCAACAACAAACTCGATGCCACTTTCACCGGCCTGGCGAATTGCCGCGGCGTTTTCGTCTGAGACCTGCATCTTGTCGTTGAGCAAGGTGCCGTCCATATCGGAAGCAATTAGTTTAATCATGTGCGTCTCCTCCATTCGTTTGCTTACATTTTAACATGAAGTCGCTTTCACTGAAAGAAATCTCCTGTGGGCGGGCAAAATCTACTCTTATAGATTGAGGCTGCCGGTCTGGCGGGGCGCTCACTGCAGCCCGGGCCACGGAAACTTTTGCTCCACTGCGCTGGGCTGGTAATTGCATGCGCAGGGCCGGGTTCGAGCCTTGGTGAAAAGCGTGCCAAGTCTCGCCCCTGAACTACAAGCCCGCTTGCACGCGTCCACCCTGCCGATAACCTGTCATTAACTTTTCAATCAGCATGGCGGTCTTTCCGTTCTCTCCGATTATTAGCGGCAATCCTCTGCAAAAAGCGCAGTGTATCGCCGCTAATAATCGCGATGGCATGCATTACCAGCCCAGCTACGTTACGCGAAAGTTTCCGCGCCCCTATGTTGGCTTCCAATTTACCGACTGCAATTATTAGTAACAGTTACCTCAACTGGTGTCTTTTGATAACTTGTTTCTAAACGGTAAACGTTATATGT
Source organism: Lacticaseibacillus zhaodongensis (assembly GCF_009687905.1). GTDB lineage: Bacteria > Bacillota > Bacilli > Lactobacillales > Lactobacillaceae > Lacticaseibacillus > Lacticaseibacillus zhaodongensis. The sequence continues at coordinate 114,744 of NZ_BLBG01000001.1, forward strand.
TCAGCAAATGCCTTGCCAATGTTTGGAATCCGGTCAGTAGTCTGGGTACTCAAACGTAGGGCTGGCGGGGTATTCACGGAGCGGAGGTACAACGGGTAGCCATGCCATCGCAGATATTGCCGCCAATATCTGGGGGAAACGGAGAGACCGCTAGTAAAATTTCCGTGCGGAAGGTTAGTGCTCGTGGAAATAAGTTTAAGATGGCGGGCTCGTAGTTTAGGGTCAAGACTTGGCGTGGGCTTCGGCAAGGCTTGAACCCGACCCTGTGCATGGCTACCCGTTGTGCCGCAGTGGGAGTGAGTACCCCGCCAGCCCGGCATTCAAGTTCCAACCCCGCATTTTGGCCTTAAACAGCCTGACGACTAGAATTTAGCGGGTCTGTTGAGTAGACTAGTAGGCGGAGGAATCGCTATGAAGACCTTAATTAGTAATGATTGGCAAGACATACTCGCACCCGTATTTGCCAGCCCAACATATGCCCAGTTGCATAACTTTCTGAAGGCTGAGTATTCCAGCAAAACAATCTACCCGGATATGTACCACATCTTCCAAGCTTTTGAGTGGTGCAGTTTTGCAAACTGCAAAGTCGTGATTCTCGGTCAGGACCCTTACCACGAACCGGGGCAGGCGGTCGGGGCTAGTTTTGCTGTTGCGCCAGGGGTGCAGCTGCCACCATCACTGATTAACATCTACAAGGAGCTGCAGGATGACTTGGGCATTACGCCCGTGCAGCACGGCTACTTGAAGGCTTGGGCGGAGCAGGGCGTCTTGCTACTCAACTCGGTGCTCACGGTGCGCCGTGGCGCCGCGTACTCGCATCGCGGCCAAGGCTGGGAGGAAGTCACCGATGCGGCCATCAAGGCGCTCTCGGCGCGTGGTGGCGTCGTCTTCATCCTATGGGGGCGCGCTGCGCAGAACAAGCGTGAGTTTATCGACGAAACCAAGAATGCGGTCATTGCGTCGGCGCACCCGAGCCCGCTCTCCGCGTACCGGGGCTTCTTCGGAAGCAAGCCGTTTTCGCGGACGAATGCGGAATTGCAGCGGATGGGTGAACAGCCGATTAACTGGCAGTTGCCGACGACCGTTGCTCCGTTAAACTAGGTCTGACTGTTACCCGGGAAATATTCTTGCTAGAATAGAAACTGATAATTGTGTTGGCACGCCGCCGTTAACACCGGCGGCCAAGGAGGAAATCGTGGATCTTTTTACAACTCTCGAACAAAACGTTAAGGGGAAAGGTGTTTCCATTGTCTTTCCTGAAGGTACTGAGCCCCGCATTTTGGGTGCCGCGGCTAAACTGCAGAACAATGGTGTTCTGAACGCCACCGTTTTGGGCAAAGCCGACGATGTTGCGGCCGTCGCTAAGGACAACGGTTTTGACATCAGCAAGTTGACCGTGCGTGACCCAGAAAATGATGCCAGTTATGACAAGCTGGTTGCGGCTTTTGAAGAGCGGCGCAAGGGTAAGACCACGCACGAAAAGGCGCTGGCCACTGTCAAGAACGCCACCTACTTTGCGACCATGCTTGTCTACACGGGTGAGGTTGATGGCTTAGTTTCCGGCGCCGTGCACTCAACTGCCGACACCGTGCGCCCAGCCCTGCAGATCATCAAGACCAAGCCTGGTATTTCGCGCACGAGTGGGGCCTTCATCATGCAGCGCGGGGATGAACGTTACCTCTTCGCCGACACCGCGATCAACATTGATCCGAACGCGGACGAACTGGCTGAAATCGCCGTCGAGTCTGCGGCGACCGCCAAGGCGTTCGGCATCGACCCCCGCGTGGCAATGCTGTCATTCTCCACGAAGGGATCCGCGGCTGGCGACATGGTAACGAAGGTACAGGACGCAACGGCCAAGGCCCAGAAGCTGGCGCCAGACGTGCCGATCGACGGTGAGTTGCAATTCGACGCCGCCTTCGTGCCTAGCGTGGGTGCACAGAAGGCGCCGGGTTCCAAGGTTGCCGGGCACGCCACCGTGTTCGTCTTCCCTGAACTGCAGTCTGGGAACATTGGCTACAAAATTGCCCAGCGGCTCGGCGGCTTCACGGCGGTCGGCCCGATCCTGCAGGGGCTGAACAAGCCGGTTTCCGACTTGTCTCGTGGTGCCTCAACTGATGACGTCTACCAGACCGCCCTGGTGACGGCGACCCAGGTTCTTGCATAATGGCTAAGAAGTGGGCGTTTGCAAACGAAGTGCAGTTGCAAAATTTTGCCAAGCAGATTGCCCCCCTACTGCAGGCGGGGGACGTGCTGTTGCTTGACGGTGACCTCGGTGCGGGCAAAACCAGCTTCACGCGGGCTCTAGGGACTGCGCTCGGCATTACCGACGAGCCGATCAAGAGTCCGACCTTCACCATCATTCACGAGTATCCCCAGGGCCGCATTCCGCTCTACCACATGGATCTATACCGGCTTGAAAATGGCGGTGCCGGTGACCTTGGCCTTGAGGAGTACTTCGAAGGCGATGGGGTCAGCGTCGTGGAGTGGCCTGACTTTCTCGGCGTTAGTGCTCCGGTTGACGCCCTGACCATCCACTTCTTCAAGGATGATGACGATGACAACCGGCGGGTCCTAACAACAGATGCCGTTGGTAAGCGCAGTGCGCAGCTGCAGCAACAGATCGAACAATTAACAGCTTAAACTAAAACGGCAATAGGCCCTGAATCTGACTGGATTCGGGGCCTATTTGCGCTCAGGACAAAATCTTTCCGGTAGCTTGTAAGCGATTACATTATCCTGCTATAATATAGTTAACAAGTAGGAGGCAGTGCAGACAGGACAAAGGATAAGGAGCTGATAACATGACCGAATTGATGGGTCCAGGCAAGGCGCTGCGGCGGCTGACGCTGCGGTACGTGGATTTCGATGGCCGCAGTGGGCGGAGCGCGTACTGGTGGGCGATGCTCGTGCTGGCTATTATCACCGGTGGCTTTACGCTCTGGCTGCGCACGCGGGGGGCCGCGTTAACGGTGACCGCGATTTTTGCGGCGGATGTTATCTTCTTAGCGATGTTTTTCACCGCCGCGATCTTGGCGGTCCCATATGCGAGCCTGCACGTGCGCCGCTACCGGGACGCGGGGCTCAACCCGTGGTTACTGCTGCTGACAGTGTTCCTGCCGCTGATCATGATCGTGGCGGAGACGGGTGTGCAGTGGGTCAACATTAGTGCCGCCGCTCTGCTGGTGGTGAACCTGATTCTGTGCACCTTGCCGAGCAAACCAAATTACTCTTTCTTCTAAGCAGATTGTTTATCAGGATGAACAAAATCTCGGCGGTGGCGCCGAGATTTTGCTATACTTATGCCAAGCTGTGAGACTTGTGGCCGGTAGAAGGGGCTACCGGTGGGTTGATGGAGGAAATTACGATGGAACAGAAGCGAGTTGGTTTTTTAGAAGCATTTAAGCTGTTTTTCAAAAACTACGTTAATTTTGAGGGCCGGAGTACGCGTGCGGAGTATTGGTGGGTCGTTCTTTGGAATCTGATTATCAGCACGATTTTCATCGGCGGCGCCGTTCTGGTGTTCATTAGCGCCATTAGTAGTCAGGAAATGGGCCGGTTCATCTGGTTGCTCCCAATTCTGCTACTGCTGGTCATTTACAGTCTGGGGACCCTGATCCCGCGCATCAGTCTGGCGGTGCGCCGCTACCGTGATGCTGGCTTTAACCCCCTGCTGGTGATTCTGACTTACGGCTTGCCTTACGTCCTCGGGCAGATCACTAGCATTGGCAACATGTTCCAGGGACGGCAGGCACTGACGCACGAGGTCAGCCACAACTTTTTCATTGCCGCGCTGACGTCCAGTTTCGGGGGCAGCGTGCTCGCAATCTTAAGTTTCGTGACAATCATTGCTTGTGAGATTTTCAATCTGGTCGTGTTGCTACGGCCGAGCAAGTTCGTTGCCGGTAATCCGCACCCGCAAGATGACCAAATGAACTGGTAGGCAAAATTATATAAGTAACGCCCCGTGCGGTTATAGACTGCGCGGGGCGTTTGCTCATCAGCTTTGTAATTAATACCGAGCATCGCGGCCGGCCGTTTCACTGTCCATTCCACTACGGGCAGCAAGCTGCGCTAGTGGAAGTGGCGACTCCTGACCAATCTTAACTGAGGTGAGGAGTCGGCCACCTCCGCTACGCTCCGGATGTAGGAGAGTATGCGGCAAGCCGCCAACTCTCCCAGCATGGAAACGTGCTCCACAATGCAGATCATACTCCGTTGTCCATTCCACTAAGGGCGAAATTCGCCCAAGTGGAAGTGGCTCCGCTTAGCCCAAAAAAGCCAACTCCCAAGTGCGGAAATTGGCTTTTTTATGCTAATGCTCATGAGCTAAACGCATTGTGGAGCACTCTATGCTAACTTAATAAACGGCTTCAGCCGCTCGGCGCTGAACTGCTGCTCCTCTTCAATCAGAATGCGCGCACAGGCGTAGGAATCGGCGAGGGCGTTGTGGTGATTGTTCAAGGTGATGTGCAGGGCGTCGCTGACCGTGTCCAGCTTGTGGTTGATCAGTTGTGGATAGAATTGCTTAGAGGTCTTAACCGTGTCGATGTACTGGAAAGTTGGCACCGGCATGTGGTAGCGCTCCAGACTTTTGCGCACCACCGACACGTCAAACGGTGCGTTGTGAGCCGCGACCAGTTGCTGGCGGGTGAAGAAGGTCTGGATGTGCGGCCACAGCTGCGGCCAAGTTGGGGCGCCCTGCACCATGTCCGCGGTGATGTGGTGAATGCGCGTGTTGTAAGGACTGAACGGCACCTCGGGGTTGATTAGGCTGTAGAACGAGTCCACGACCTTGCTGCTGCGGACTACAACAATAGCGACCGAGCAGGCGGAGGCCCGCTGACCAGCGGCGGTTTCGTAATCCATGGCGATAAAGTTCATTGCTATCTCCTCGTTCTCAGGCTGCGTTAGGCAAGCAGGTCCTTGGTGGTCAGTTCAACGGGACAGTGGTCGGAACCCAGAATCTCGTTGTGGATTTTGGCGTCCTCTAGCTTGCCGTCGAGGGCTTTGCTGCTGACAAAGTAGTCAATTCTCCACCCGGCGTTGCGGGAGCGGGCGGCACCACGGTAGCTCCACCAGGAATAGATTCCGGCCTGGTCGGGGTAAAAGTGGCGGAAGGTGTCGGTGAATCCGGCGTCGAGCTGGGCTGTGAAGTCCTGACGCTCTTCATCGGTGAACCCGGCGTTGTGGTGGTTGGTCTTGGGGTTCTTCAGGTCGATTTCCTTGTGGGCAACGTTCAGATCGCCGCAGTAGATAACCGGCTTAGTTTCCGCCAGCTTGCTGGTGTAGCCGCGGAAGGCTTTATCGAAGCCTTGGCGGAAGTCCAGCCGCTTGAGTTCACTACCGGAGTTCGGCACGTACACTGTAATTAGGTAAAATTTCGGGTATTCAAGTGTGATGACCCGGCCTTCAGTGTCGTATTCGGGCACATCGATGCCGTAGTGGACGCTCTCCGGCTCGTGTTTGGTGAAAATGGCGGTGCCAGAGTAACCCTTACGCTCCGCGTAGTTGAAGTACTGGTGGTAACCGGGTAGGTCGAGCGTGAGCTGGCCTTCCTGCATCTTGGTTTCTTGCAGGCAGAACCAGTCGGCATCGAGCTCCTTGAAGGCTGCCGCAAAGTCGGGCTTCTTCACGATTGCGCGTAAACCGTTAACGTTCCATGAAATAAATTTCAAGATTCTCAGCTCCTTATCGTTGCGGCCAAATGGTGGTGACAATTATGCCACATCGTCCGCATTCACTTCCTAATTGTACATTAGCGGGCAAGCGAAGGCGAACGCATGTGTTAAAATATAGTATCTGAATTGATAAAGAAATGGACGTGATATGGTGCTAGCTAAAACGGATACTGTTGCGGGCTTGCCCGTACTTAAAAACGAACCCCTATCAAATTACACATTTACAAAAACTGGGGGGCCAGCGGACATGCTCGGCTTCCCAGAGTCAGTTGCGCAGGTGCAGACTTTTGTTGATTACGCGAACGAGAATGATGTTCCGCTGACCGTAATCGGTAATGCCAGCAACTTGATCGTTAAGGATGGCGGTATCAAGGGCCTCGTGATCATTTTGACCCACATGAAGAATATTGAAATCAAAGGCACTCAGGTCAGGGCGGCTGCGGGCGCACGCATCATTGACACCGCCGACACCGCCGCTGCGGCTGGCTTGTCCGGGCTGGAATTTGCGGCCGGGATTCCCGGTTCCGTCGGTGGGGCCGTGTTCATGAACGCGGGCGCTTATGGTGGTGAGATCAAGGACTGCATTAGTGGCATTGATGTCATCAGCCGGGCCGGCGAACTGCACAGCTATCATGGCAGCGAGATGCATTTTGCGTACCGGCACTCGGTTGTGCAGGAAACGGACGAAATCGTGCTGGGGGCCACTTTTGACCTCAAACCTGGCGATAAGAACAGTATTCGCAGTGAGATGGATCACCTGAACGAGCTGCGCGCAGCTAAGCAGCCGCTCGAATATCCATCTTGCGGGAGTGTGTTCAAGCGGCCAGTCGGGCACTTTGTGGGGCCGATGATTCAGGAGGCCGGTCTGCAGGGCCACATCATTGGCGGCGCGCAGATTTCGAAGAAGCACGCGGGGTTCATCGTCAACATTAACCACGCCACGGCCACTGACTACATGGACATGATCCACTACGTCCAAAAGCACGTGAAGGCCAAGTTTGACGTTGATCTGGAGCCGGAAGTCCGGATCATTGGGGATGAACCTAAGAAAGCGAGGTAGCGGATGGCATTAATCCAGGGAACAGTTTTACTGGTGTGTTTCGTGCTGCTTGGGAACGTGATCGGTCACTTTATCCCGATGGTGCCGGACGCACTGATTCAAATTGCCTTGGGTCTGCTCCTCGCGCTCACCGTCAAAATTACGGTGCCGGTCGCCACTGACTGGTTCATGTTGCTGTTCATCGCGCCCTTGCTGTACAACGACGGCCGCCACTTTCCCCGCCGGGCGCTCTGGGCACTGCGGGGGCAAATCGTTAGCAACGCCGTCTTCCTGGTGTTTGCGACGATGTTCTTTGGTGGTTTCCTGATCCACGCGCTCGTGCCGCACATTCCCTTTGCCGCGGCCGTTGCCTTGGGTGCCATCCTCGCCCCAACTGATCCGATTGCGGTCGAAGGGATTGCGAAGCGGGTGCACCTGCCGAACCGGGTCTTGCACCTGGTGGCGGGGGAGAGCCTGATTAACGATGCCAGCGGGCTGATCGGCTTCAAATACGGGATCGCGGCGGCACTGTCCGGAACTTTTGTGTTCAGTCAGGCTGCCGGCGACTTTCTGTACATTAGTATCGTCGGCGTGATTGTCGGGGCTGTTCTCATGCTGCTTATCAACTGGCTGCGCAAAATTTTGTTTAGCCAGGGCATTGGCGACACGGTCGTGCACACAGTTTTGCAACTGATCACTCCCTTCGTCATTTACCTAGTTGCTGAGGAGGTTTTTCACGCGTCCGGCGTGATTGCCGTGGTTGTGGCGGGTTTGCTCAGCAACTCGCGCACCAACGTGTTCATGAGTGCTTTGCCGCAGCTACGGTTAGTCAGCGCCCACGTTTGGGACATCGTGGTGTACGTGCTGAACGGGCTGATTTTTGTGCTCCTCGGTTTGGAGCTACCGGTGGCCATGCGTGGGACGATTGTTGATAACGACGTTGGGACCCTGCAGGCCATCATGTACGTGCTGATTGTGTACGCGGCGCTGCTCCTGCTGCGCTTCGTGTGGATTTTCTTCAACGACTCCTTTAGCGCGCACCGGCGCGGCAAAAAGGCGCGGCCAATTTCCGCCCTTTTGTCCGCGGTTGCGGGCGCGCGGGGGGCCATTACCGTTATCGGGGTGCTGGGGCTGCCTTACGAGATGATCAACGGCACCGCCTTTCCGGAGCGCTCGCTGATGCTGTTCATTGCGGCGGGGGTGACGCTGACTAGTTTGATTGTCGCCACCATGGCATTGCCACTGCTGGTGCAGTTGTTGCCGCACCAGACGCCGATTGCAGTGCCCGAGACCGATACCGACACCAAGCCTGAAGATGACAGTAACACCGCGCCGCGGAAGCTGACCCGGGCCGAGGCTGAGTCCTACGTGCTGCAGGCCGCCATCAAGGAGATTCGCGCGCAGCGGCGTGACGACATGCAAAAGCCCGCCTTTGACCTCATTGCCGAGTACCAGCGGCGCCAGCGCCGGGTCCGGCTCAGCGCGGACAGTGGCCACAGCGGGATCCCGCTGATGGTGCGCGATGAACTCGAAATGAAAATCATGGGCACGCAGGGCGAGTTGCAAGCTGTCGCCAAAATGCGGCAAGACGGCAAGATCAGTACCAAAATGCTGGATCACACTGAGAAGCGTCTTCGCCTCAAGCTCCACGACTTGCAGTACATGCAGGGTCACGACGGTAAACGGACCGTGCGGATGCACTGGCAACAATTGCGGGGCCGCATCCGCCACACCCTCGATTTTCTCCAGGTCTTTCACAGGATGGGCGGCAGCGCGGAGTATCGCCAGGTGCTCCAGAACACCGCCAAGGGGGCACTGCACAACATGACGGTGACCCTCAAGAGCCCCGACTACAAGCACCGCAAGTTTAGCAAGCAGGTGGTGTACACCCAGTTCGTGCACTATCGGAACCGGATCGAAACGGTGCGCGTTTACGGCAAGACCAAGCACGCCCATTACGACACGGAACTACAACGGCTGCGGATGATTGCCTTCACGGCAGAGCGCGCCGCCGTCCACCAGTTGATGGAGGACGGCTACATCACGCCAATCACCGCGCAACACCTATCCTCGAACATTTCCTACAGTGAAAATGCCGTCAGCTTGCGGGCGGCGGATGAAGATGAATAAGAGTTGCCCACAATGCGTTTAGCTCCTGAGCATTAGAAAAAGCACCACCTAGTCCCGCACTTTGGGATTAGGTGGTACTTTGGCTAAGCGGAAGGAGCTGCATTGTGGGCCACGTTTCCATGCTGGGAGAGTTGGCGGCTTGCCGCATACTCTCCTACATCCGGAGCGGAACGGAGGTGGCCGACTCCTCACCATAATTAAGATTGGTCAGGAGTTGGCCGACATCGATGGCCGATATTAAATTCGAAGTTACTCTTCATGGAGCTGCATTTGTCTATCCCGCCCCATTAGTAAACTAGTATTCACAGCCAGAATTGGATATAATTTGTGCTGGACCGCTTGGTTTCAAGCGGTTTTTTCGCTGTTTGGGGCTATCTGGGCCTAAGCGGGCGGCGAAAACAATGAGGAGGCGGAAGAATTGGGCGCAGCAATTGTTGAATTAAAACATGTCGATAAGAATTACGGGGACACAACCGTATTGCGAGACATCAATATCACACTTGAAGAGGGGAAGTTCTACACCTTACTGGGGCCCTCAGGTAGTGGCAAAACCACCATCCTGCGGGCAATTGCGGGTTTCCTGAACGTCACTGCTGGCGATATTTACATCGCCGGTAAGCGCGTCAACGACATCCCGGCCAATCTCCGTCAGGTCAATACCGTCTTTCAGGACTACGCACTGTTCCCGCACATGGATGTGTTTGAGAACGTTGCGTACGGTTTGCGGATCCGCAAAGTGGACAAGGCTAGTGTCGAAAAGCGGGTGCTGGACGCGCTCAAAATGGTGCGGCTGGACAACCTGATCGACCGGCAGATCAGCGAATTATCTGGGGGCCAGCAGCAGCGGGTCGCCATCGCGCGGGCCATTGTGCTCGAACCCAAAGTACTACTGCTGGATGAACCGCTGTCCGCGCTGGACGCAAAGCTGCGCAAAGACATGCAGTACGAACTGCGTGAACTGCAGCAGCGGCTCGGAATCACCTTCCTGTTCGTCACGCACGACCAGGAAGAAGCACTAGCGCTTTCAGACGAAATTTTTGTCATGAACGACGGGAAGGTCCAGCAAAGTGGGACCCCCGTGGATATCTATGACGAGCCGATCAACCATTTTGTTGCCGACTTTATTGGCGAAAGTAATATTGTTTCTGGCCGGATGGTTGCCGACTACAAGGTTAAATTCAACGGGAAGGTCTTTGACTGTGCCGATGCCGGCATGCGGCCCAACGAACCGGTCGAAGTCGTGCTGCGGCCCGAAGATCTGGACATCACCAGCGCCGAGAAGGCCAAAGTGACGGTTTCAATCGACACGCAGCTTTTCCGTGGGGACTTTTACGAAATTGTCGCTTATGATGACGGGCACAACGAGTGGCTGATTCATTCGACTAATCCAGCCCCAGCGGACGGTTCGCTCGTGGGTCTGTACTGGGACACCGAGGACATGCACGTAATGCGTTTCGGTGAGTCAGAGGAGGACTTCGACGCCCGGCTCGACAGCTACGAGGGGGAATAGTCATGCGCAAAAAAGTAAACACCGCGTTCTACGTTCCTTATGGCTTGTGGCTGCTGCTGTTTGTCATCGCCCCAATGCTGCTCATTGTCTACCAAAGTTTCTTTAATATTAACCATCAATTTACTCTGGCTAACTACGCCACTTATTTTCAGTCCGGGACTTACCTCACCATGACCTTTAACTCGGTCTGGTATGCCTTTGTGATCACGGTGGTGACGCTGCTGATTAGTTATCCCGCGGCGTACATTCTGCACTACATGAAGCACAAGCAATTATGGCTACTGCTGATCATTCTGCCGACCTGGATCAACTTGCTGCTGAAGGCCTACGCCTTTATCGGAATCTTTGGCCGGGACGGGGGTCTGAACAACTTCCTCGGCTGGTTCGGCATCGCGCCGAAGCAACTGCTGTTTACCGACGCTGCCTTCATCTTTGTGGCCGCCTACATCGAGATTCCGTTCATGATCCTGCCGATTTTTAACGGGATCGAGGAACTTGATGAGGGCTTGGTCAACGCCAGCCGCGACCTTGGCGCCAGTCCGTGGCAGACTTTTATCCACGTCACCTTGCCGTTGACGATGAGTGGGGTCAAAAGTGGGGTCCAGGCCGTGTTTATCCCCAGCCTGAGTCTCTTCATGATCACGCGTCTCATCGGTGGGAACCGCGTTATCACTCTCGGGACCGCGATTGAGGAACACTTCCTTACCACGATGAACTGGGGGATGGGGTCTACGATTGGGGTTGTCCTGATTGTGACCATGTTCGTCATCATGTTCCTGACCGGTGAACGCAATAAGCGCCGGGTGAAGGGAGGCAAACACCATGCGTAAGTTTAAGTGGAGTCACCTCTACCTGATTTTTGTCTTTATCATTCTCTACGTACCAATCGCCTACCTGGTTGGCTTCTCCTTCAGCGATGGCGACCGCATGAGCCACTTTAGCGGCTTCACCTTCCGGCACTATGGGGAATTGTTTAACGACCCACGGATGATCCAAATCGTGCTCGACACGCTGCTGCTGGCATTGTTGTCAGCACTGATCGCGACCATTATTGGGACGTTCGGGGCGATGGCTATCAACAGCGCGCGGCGCAGCGTGACCAAGAACACGGTGCTCTCGCTGAACAACATCCTGATGGTCAGCCCAGACGTTATCATCGGGGCGAGTTTCCTGATTTTCTTCACTGCGTTAAACATTCCGCTCGGCTTCGTGTCGGTACTGCTCAGTCACATCGCCTTCGAAATTCCAATCGTGGTGCTGATGGTGCTCCCAAAATTGCGCGAGCTGCCGAGTAGCATGCTCGATGCCGCCAGTGACCTCGGGGCCAGTGACTTCCAGGTTTTGCGCGACGTAACGCTGCCGTACATCATGCCCGGGATTTTCTCTGGCTTCTTCATGGCCTTTACCTACTCGCTCGATGATTTTGCCGTCACCTACTTCGTCACCGGGAACGGCTTCTCGACCCTGTCAGTTGAAATCTACGCGCGGGCGCGGCAGGGCATCAGCCTGGAAATCAACGCGCTGTCCGGCGTGATGTTCATCTTCGCGCTCGTACTGGTGGTTGGTTACTACTTCATCCAGCAGCAGCAGACCGCCCACAAGCGCAAGAAGGGGGTCCGCTAAGATGAAAAAAATTCTGACGTATATTCTGCTCATTTTGCTGGTCTGCACCGGCTTGGCCGCGGCCAGTCACAAGCTAGCGGCGACGCAGGGGGCCACGAGCGGCAAGGTGCTGAACCTGGCCAACTGGGGTGATTACATCGACCCCGCCCTGGTTAAAAAGTTCGAAAAGCAGAGCGGTTACCACGTGAACGTTGAGACTTTTGACAGTAACGAAGCCATGTACACCAAGGTCAAGCAAGGTGGCACTAGCTACGACCTGACTGTGCCATCTGAGTACATGGTGCAAAAGATGGCCCAGGACAAGCTGCTCATTCCGCTCGATAAACAGCGCTTGCATGGCCTGGGTAATTACGGCCATTACTACATGAACAAGACCTTTGACCCCGGTAACAAGTACTCACTGCCGTACTTCTGGGGCACGTTGGGGATCATTTACAACGACAAATTCATCAAGCCTGGGAGTGTCGATCACTGGGACGACCTCTGGAATCCCAAGTACAAGGATTCAATCATGTTGATTGATTCCGCCCGGGACATCATGGGGATGGGCCTCGTTTCGCTCGGCAAGTCAATGAACACGACCGATGCACCGACCCTGGACGCGGCTAAAGCCAAGCTCGACGCGATGTCGGGTAATGTGAAGGCCGTGGTTGCGGATGAAATCAAGATGTACATGGAGAACAACGAGGCGCCGCTAGCGGTGGACTGGTCCGGTGAGGCCAGTGAGATGCTTGCGGAAAACAAGCACCTACACTACGTTGTGCCGAGTGAGGGGAGTAATCTCTGGTTCGACAACCTGGTCATTCCGCGGACGGCCAAGCACTTCGATGCCATCTACGCCTTCCTGAACTTCATGACCGAACCGAAAAACGCCGCGCAGAACGCCGAATACGTTGGCTACGCGACGCCAAACGATGCGGCCCGCAAAATGTTGCCAGCCAGCATTCGTAACGACCGGCAGTTCTACCCGAATGAAACCACGATGAAGCACCTGCAGGTTTACGAGAACCTCGACCCGACCGTGGTGGGTAAATACAACGATCTGTTCCTGGAGTTTAAGATGTTTAAACATTAATTAATCGCAACACAAAGCGCCGGTAATCTGGTTTTGGTCCAGATCACCGGCGCTGTTTATTGCTATCCAAGATTTTATCCTCCAAATTGCTAGTTAAAGCGGTGCTTCTGCTCAAGCCACAGCGGCTATCTGCAATAATTCACGTTCCCAAGCTGTGCGGACGGCTTCCAGGGAGAAGTCTTGTGCGCGGATGAGTGATTGTTCGGCGTAGTAGGCGCGCAGTTCAACATTATCGATCAGCGCGTTGACGCCAGCACTGAACGCATTGACATCCATCGCTGGTGTCAGCAGGCCGTACTGGTCATTCTTGATAAATTCAGTTGAGCCCGTGTTGGCCATGGCCACTATCGGTAGTCCCGCAGCCATTGCCTCACCAATCACTAACGGCATACCTTCCCAACGTGATGTTGAAACGAACATTGAGGCGGCCTCATAGTGGGCGTGTAGCCCCGCGTCGTCTAAGGGCCCGCGGTAGATGATGCGATCTTTAACGGCCGGGTCTTGAATGTGGGCTTCGAACCACTGCTGGTCAGCGGGTTTGCCCGCTCCTGCGATTGCGACCTGCCAGCTTGAGCGCAGTTTTGGAATTGCTTCTAGGAGCAGGTCGACGCCCTTGTGCCGAATATCGATGCGGCCGGTAAAGGCAATGATTCTGCTATCGAGGTTGCTGTGGTGCTTGGGCTGCAAGGTAATTGGGTTGTAGAGCTTCTGGGTGTTCGGGTTGCAGTAGGCATAGGCGTTCAGATCCGCGTCGGTCAAAACGACCAGTTCATCGACCGCATTCATCCCCGCTTCGAACTCCGCCTGCATCTGGCCGTAGTAGTCATTCATATAGGTGGCGTAGTTGTTGTGCATCCAGCCAATCAGTTTGACGCCCGGTACCGCGCGCTTGAGGAAGGGCGCGAAGCTGGTCAATAGTCCGCCCGGCAGAATGACCACGTCGATTCGGAGTCGCTTGACCGTGCGAATTAGGTCCAGGATTTGGTCGTGGTAAACACTGTAGGGCTTAGTCCCAAAAAAATTCGCGATGCCCGATGTGACCGGCGGGGTGGCGGTGATAATCGGGGCTTTAATGTCGAAAATGGGGGTGCCCATAACCGGGGCTAGTGAATAGTACCAGAGTGGATTATGTTCTGCCAAACTGTTGGCAACGACGGTCGACGCCCGTTTAACGCCGTCGACCTTTAAGTTTTCAAGTGTCATCAAAATACGCATATTGTACCCTCCGTTCGGTCCGTTGCCGCGGGAAACCAAGCCGGCAAGCAGACCGCAGTTCAGACAGCAGTGCCACTTCCAATCAGGCTGCGGGTTGAATAGATGTTGATAACCACGCCCCAAAATAAAGTACTTGTAATTTAATAGTAGCATGTTGGACCGTTAAAATCTAAAGCATCCATTATGTAAATTAGATGCATTTTGTACTAAAAAGTGTACAGAGCACCGGTGGCAAAGGGATTACGCGACTGCAAAAATATTTTTACATTCCGCATAGCTGTCACATTCTGCCCGAAAGTTCGTGTTTTGTATGCAAATAATGGTAGCGATAACAGCGTTCTTTGCAATCAGGGCTGGTGCTGCAGAGTCTTAATGCGGTGCGTGGGCGAAGGGTGGTATGATGGGGCCATAATCTTTTGGAGGTAAATTATATGAACGGCAAAATCCACGAGCTCGATGCGGCCGACCACGGCGCAAAACTACAGATTGATGCAGACAGTGATCCGGCCATCGCGGCGATGATGCATGACCTCGAACACTTTCGCGACGTTGAAAAGCATTGGGCCCCGTACCACACGCCTAAGAACCTGGCGATGGCGCTGGGAGTCGAGGCCAGTGAACTGAGCGATATTTTCACTTGGACTAAGGACGGTTACGATATTGACGATACTCAGCGTGCACACGCCGCTGAAGAATTGGCGGACGTGATGATTTACGCGTTCTTCATGTGTTCCCGCCTGCATCTTGATCCACTCAAAGTGATCCGCGCCAAGCACGAAATCAATCAGGGGCGGCACTGGCAAGAAACTGAACCCAATCAGGGGGAAAAGGTCGACGCTAAAGACAAGGATAAATAAGCTAAACCAAGAGAACCGGTTACAGCGAGTGGCTTTGAATTAACTGTCGACCATCGCTGCCGGCCGACTCCTGACCGTTCGTAATTGTGGTGAGGAGTCGGCCACCTCCGCTCCGCTCCGGATGTAGGAGAGTATGCGGCAAGCCGCCAACTCTCCCAGCATGGAAACGTGGCCCACAATGCACCTCCTTGCGCTTAGCCTGAAAATCACTGTATTCCCGGAGTTCGGGAATACAGTGATTTTTTGCTAATGCTCAGGAGCTGACCGCATTGTGGTCCACTCTCTTTAATTTGCATAGCCCGGCACTGTTGACAAGCTTCTCAGCGTAGCTTAATCTGAACTTAATCTGAGCAGTAAAGAAAGGAATGTGTGATGTAATGCAGGCAATTAAGGCAACAGATATTTTTCAAATCAAAACGCTGTCCAAACCACAGGCGGCCGGCGACACGGTTTTTTACGTCGAGAACCGCATTGATCAGGACCAAAATGCATATTTAAGCGCCATTTACGCTTATGCGCGCGGCAAACGGCGTCGGCTGCGTTTTGGCACGAACGGTGACCATGATAACAACCCCCAGGTGAGCCCGAACCAGCACTTGCTGGCCTTTACCGCGCCTGACGCGGCCGGTAAAACGCAGATTTACATGCAGCCGGTAACCGGTGGCAGTGCGCAGCAGTTCACCAGTTCACCGTACGGAATCAATACATATGCTTGGCGGGCGGATGGCAACGTGCTTTACTACGTTGAAGCCCAGCGCCCGGAGCGCCACCCCAATCGGGATGCCACGCGCATCACCCGGCTTAACTACCATTCAAACGGGCGGGGCATCCTGCCGGAGAACGGACAGTATGTGCTGCAGCGGCAGGAGTTAAAGCGGAAAACCCCGCTAGAAGTTTACCGCCAGTCTGAAGAGTTCGCACTGGATGCAGTCGATCACCAGGACCATTATGTTGCCCTGAGTATGGCTGCGGCCGACCCTGAAGTTAGTGGTATCGCCAGCCAGAACCTGCTCGTGGATGTGCGCACGGGTGCCGTGACGACCATTGCCACACAGGCCCCCCGCGGTGATTTTAAAGCGGCCGCGTTTAGTCCCGATGGCAGTCAGCTACTGATGGTGGGTTCCACACAGGCAACGGCGGTCGATCTATCGCAGCATTTATACACCTACAATTTAGCTAGCGGTAGTTTTAGCTCGGCGCAGACCGATCAGAACCTTGAAATCGGCGATGAACTCGCCGCCGATACTCAGCAGAATTTAAGCGGGCGGACTGCGGCGTTTGGTCCCAGTGGGGAGTATTTTGCCATCAGCTGTCAAAAGGGTGCGGTGGGTCTGTACCAGGGCCCCGAGCTGGCGCCGCTGCTGACGGGGATGCGTCACATTACCGACTTCAGCATTCAGCCGGACGGGAGCGGGATTTACTTTACCGTCAGCTCCCCAACTGTCCCGAGTCAACTGGCTTACTACAGCTTTGAGCGCGGGCTCGAGTCGACGCTGTATGACCCTAACCGGACCTACAGTC
Source organism: Lacticaseibacillus zhaodongensis (assembly GCF_009687905.1). Lineage (GTDB taxonomy): Bacteria > Bacillota > Bacilli > Lactobacillales > Lactobacillaceae > Lacticaseibacillus > Lacticaseibacillus zhaodongensis. Next base: position 131,395 of record NZ_BLBG01000001.1, read on the forward strand.
GCAACCACCGGATCGTTGCCCCCCAGGAGTTTAGCTACAAGCGCGGGACGATGACCATTCAAGGTTGGTACTACGCGCCGACCCAAAGCGGTAAGCACGCCGCGACGCTGTACATTCACGGTGGCCCACACGCGGCGTATGGCTACACCTTCTTCCACGAGCTGCAAGTGCAGGCCAGCCGCGGTTACGGGGTGATTGCCGTTAATCCGCGCGGCAGTGCTAGTTACGGCCCTGACTTTAAGGCGGCGGTGCTGCAGGATTACGGTGGCGAAGACTATCAGGACCTCATGGCCGGGGTTGACGCGGCTATGAAGCTGGATCCGGATATTGACCCCGAGCGGCTGTACTGTACTGGTGGTTCATACGGCGGCTTCATGAGCAATTGGGTCGAAACACACACCGACCGTTTCCGGGCCGTGGTGACGGCTCGCTCAATTTCGAATTGGGTCAGCTTCTTTGGCACTAGTGACATTGGCCATACCTTTACTCCGCGCGAGATGCAGGCCAACTTCCAGGGTGACCTGTCCGACCCCGCAACTCTGTGGAAGTACAGTCCGCTGGCATACGTTGACCAGGCGGTGACACCGATCTTAATCATGCACGGTGAGGAAGACCTGCGCTGCCCGATTTCGCAGGGCGAAGAGTTCTACGTCGGCCTCAAGAAACACGGCGTGACCTGTGAGTTTCTGCGTTTTCCGCACAGCAATCACGAGTTGTCGCGTAGCGGTGACCCGCGGCTGCGGGTCCAGCGCATTCAGGCAATCATCGACTGGTTCGCACGGTTTTAGCTAGAGTTAACAAAATAGTCCCGGTAGCACCGCTGTTCGTTGTGGTGCTACCGGGATTATTTACGTACGTTTAATGTTCATTCTCAGTAGTTGATTGTAACTGTGATACTGGCCACGTTGGGGTTGGTTTCTTGAAAATCAATACGCAGCGGCTGGCAATTGCGGTACTCGGCGAGGGGGTCCGCTGCAGCCGGGCCGAATTGCCACTGCGCCGCTTGCTCTTTACCATCGACCAGCACCTGCACACTTACCGGTTTTGCGGAAGAGTAGACGTTGATGGTGGTGGTGATTTTGCTAGCGGCCCCGGCAAAGGTTCCCTGGCGCGGATCAATTGTCATCGTGATCTGATCGCTCTTCATGGCAGCCGCAATGTGAGTCGTGGCGCAAGCACCCTGACTGTATTCCAGCCCGCTGCCCGCATCTTCATACAGGGTGGTGGCACTAGCTGGCCCGGGGTAGTAGTCGATAACGCGATTTTGTGTAAACGCACTTGGATTCTGACTCCAATTGGTTCGCGGAATAATGCTGCCCGCGCGAACAAAAATTGGGAGGTGGCTGATTGGCGTCTGCAGGTCACTCAGGGTCTGACCGCCATTAATGCGGGTGCCGGTCCAAAAGTCGTACCAGTCGCCGTGCGGTAGGTAGACGTGGTCGCGGAGGCTGCCGCCGTCTTGCTGCAGGCCATAGGGGTTCATGATTGGCGCAAGCAGGAATGCATCCCCCAGCGTGAACTGCTCGTTTAAGGAATTGCCGTGGGTGTACGCATCGGGGTCACGCCACCAGCTTGGCCGCATAATCGGTGCACCGCTATTGCGTGCCGCTGCCGCCAGACTGTATAGATATGGCAGCAGGGTCGTGTGGTATTGCAGGTAGGCGCGGTTGATGCTATGGAGCGGTTCCGGCGCGTCCATCCCCAGCCACTTGGCGCGTTCGCCCCAGCCGTCCATCGCGAAGAAGAAGGGTGTGAAGGCTTTCCACTGCAGGTCGCGAGTCTGAATGACGTAATCACTACCGGCGTAGATCCCGTCGACATCGCTGGCAACGTAGGGCAGGCCGGACAAGCCGGCGCTGAGGTAACTGGCGATGTGGGTCGCCATACTCTGCCAGTTGCTGCCGCTCTGGTCGCCGGTCCAGATAATGGCGTCGCGCTGGCTGCCGGCCCAGCCATCTAAACTGATAATCAGCGGCCGGAGCCCGAACTGCTTGAGGCTAGTCGCTGCTTGATCCGTTGCGTTGAGGCCAAAAGTATAACCTTCACCAACCCAGGCGACGTCCGTCTTCAATGCCTTGACGCCGCCCGTTTTGATTTCCGCGTCCAGGTCGCGCTCGCCCTTTTCCGGGTGCTGCGGATCCTTGGGCGTGACGTTTTGCTGGGTCCAGAGGCCGGTGGTGATGCCGCGGACGGCGGCCCATTTGCTGAAGTCGGCGAGGTTGGCGAGGTCACCGGCAAAACTGTCACTCTGGCCGTAACCAGCCCCATAGCCATCATTCGGCAGGAGCCAGCCCAGTGGGAACTGATTGCGCTGGTATCGGTCCACCACCGCGCGGGCCGTGAACTGGTAATTTTCCGGGCCGTTCAGTGATTCCCGCCGGTAGCTGCGGGGCATGCCGGCCCCGTCAGCATCCACAAACTGAACGTGGCCGGAGCCATACACGTTCGGGACGAGTTGCACGCCGCCGACCGTAATCGTGCCGGGCCGATACTCCGTGTTGAAGGTTTCCTTCTTGATTGGCTGGTATTCCTTATAGTATTTGCCGTCTTCAAAGCGCACCGCGGCCGCGGAGCCCGCCGTGACCTCGACCCAGTAGTCACGGTTGTAGGCGTTCAGGTGCGCGGGGTAGAAAGCCGTGCGCGGTGGCAGTGCCGGCAGCCCAGTCAGTTCGTGATAAGTATGCAAAATTTGTGCTGGTTCAGCCGCCAAAATCACGTAGGCATCGTACACCGGATCCTCGTGGGTCAGGCGGACCCCGCGGTGCGGCGTGCTGAAGTCATACTCACCTGGCGTGAAGGTGTTTTGCAGCATACCGTAGCCGCTGGTGCTCCAGTAGAAGGGGACGGGGCTGGTCACGCCGCCATCCGTCCAGCGGTTCTCATTTTTGATTGCAGTCAGCTTTTCGTTGAGGGCGACGGGGCCGTGCTGCATGCCGCCACCATAATAAAAGCTGGTTGGTGTCGCGCGCACCATGCTGCTCCAAGAAGTGTCTGTTAGCTGCGGTAAGCTCTGTTCAAAAATCAGCTGTTTGTCTTGCGTGCACGTCAGCAAGCCATCGTGCACCCGCAAGCGGTAGGCACCGATTTGAACGGTGTCCGCAGCTAAGGTGAGTGGGTGATCCTGGTTTTGCAGCACGATTGGTGCGCGGAAAACCTGGCCGCTGCCGCCACTGGCCACGGTCTGATCTGCGTGTTTTTCCACTTTGGGGGCGGCGGGGATGCTGGGGTGGTCTGGCCAGGTTTCTGCCGCGGTGACGGTCAGCCGGAAGACACGGTCGCTCCAGCCACTGATGCGTGCATGCCACTGGTTATAGTCGAAGTACACCTGTCCGGCAGCTAGGTGCAGATTGCGAATCTGGTTTGGATTATCAGTCATGGGACACCTCCCGAAATTTAGCCTAATCATACCGCAGATTAATTGTGAATTAGAAGCTGCTGGCAAACATTTCTAATTTATCAGCGGCCAAACCCGATGGGGGCGGGGCTGCTGGCTGTAGATAACTTTTGGCTGCGGCCTCTGATTAAAATAAACCTAGTAATTAATGTTGACTTATTGTGACGTAACCATTAATCTAAGAGCTAAGAAATAATAAGTATGTGGTTGAGGGAATGAGTAGGCCGCTTAGCAACAGCAGAGAGCTCACGTTTGGTGAAAGTGAGTGTTGCGGCGCGACCGAAGATGGTTCCGGACACGAATGCCGCCGAGCGTGAGTAAGGTGGCAACGGGTACTCCCGATAACGAGTAAGGCTATCCGCTGATGCGGGCAGCTGAAGGAGACGGCTTTTTGGCGTCTCGAAGAAGGGTGGTACCGCGAAAGACTTCGCCCCTGTCTACTATTACGTTAATAGTGGGCAGGGACGGAGTCTTTTTGTGTCTATGCCCCCAATCACGAGGAGGAGATGTAACTTGAATATTTGGCACATTATTGTTAGTTCCGCACCGCAGTTACTGGCAGCGGGCATTAAGTACACAATTCCGATTGCAATCGTTTCGTTTGCAATCGGCCTGATTCTGGCGCTGGTCACCGCGCTCATTCGGATTTCTAAGCAGCGCGGGGCCTTCAACATTCTGCGCTGGATCGCTAGCTTCTACGTCTGGTTGTTCCGAAGCACGCCGCTGCTGGTCCAATTGTTTATCGTTTACTTCGGTTTGCCCTACCTCAAAATCAAGGGCATCTTTCCGAAGGGAATTCAGCTCGACCCGGTCGTTGCCGGAATCATCACCTTCTCACTGAACACCGGTGCTTACTGTGCCGAGACCATCCGTGGGGCAATCGAATCGATCCCGCGCGGGCAGTGGGAAGCTGCCAGTTCGATTGGCATGACCCGAACGCTGGCGCTGCGGCGGATCATCATTCCACAGGCGGTGCGGGTCTCATTGCCACCACTGGCAAACAGCTTCATCAGCCTGGTCAAGGACACCTCGCTGGCGGCGTCAATCACCATCGTCGAAATGTTCGAAGTTAGTCAGCAGATTGCCGCCGCCAACTACCAGCCACTGGTCATGTACTGTGAGGTCGCCGCGTTTTACGCCGTCGCCTGCACGCTTTTGGCTTGGCTGCAGAAGTACTTGGAAAAGGTGACGTCCCGTTACGTCAGCCCGATGAACTAGGAGGTCGCAAACATGATTAAGTTAGAACATGTGCACAAGACTTTTGCCGAGCACAAGGCACTGGTGGACATCTCCACCGAGTTTCCGGAGCACAAAACGACCGTGATCCTCGGGCCGTCCGGATCCGGAAAATCGACCCTGTTGCGAAGCCTGAACCTGCTGGAACGGCCGGAGAGTGGCACCTACCAACTGGACGACCTGACCATTAACTACGCCGAGCCCATCAGCACCGCGACTACGCTGGATGTGCGCCGGCGCACGGGGATGGTGTTCCAGGGTTTCAACCTGTTCCCGCACCTGACCGTGCTGCAGAACCTGATCGAGGGCCCGGTCCACGTGCTCAAGCACGACAAGGCGGCCGCGACGAAGGAAGCGCAGGAGCTGCTCGCAAAAGTTGGCCTGGCCGATAAGGCGGACGTCTATCCCAACCAGCTATCTGGTGGGCAGGCGCAGAGGGTTGCCATCGCGCGCAGCCTGGCCATGCACCCCGACTACATTTTCCTCGATGAGCCGACCAGTGCCTTGGACCCAGAACTTGAGTTGGAAGTACTCAAGGTCTTGCTCAAGATTGCACGGGATCAGCAGTCGATGATCATCGTGACCCACAACATGGCCTTCGCGCAGAAGGTGGCGGACAAAATTCTCTTCGTTGAGGACGGCCAGATCCAGTTTGATGGTTCTAGCCAGGACTTCTTTAACACTGATAACGCCCGCATCAAGGCGTTTGTGTCTGCGATGACCTTTGCCACTTTGGATTAGTTATTCACCATTACTGGATGCTCAAAATTAAGGAGAATTTGATTATGAAAATTAACGCAAATGGATTGAAGAAGACTTTGGTTGGCGCCGCAGCATTGGCGAGCGTCATTTTGCTGGCGGCTTGTGGTAAGAGCAGTTCATCTAGCTCCAGCCAGGATACTTACAAGAGTAACTTGGTCAAGAAGGGTGAGCTCACAATTGGACTTGAGGGAACATATGAGCCTTACTCATTCCGGAAGGACGGCAAGCTGACTGGTTTCGAAGTCGATTTGGGCAAGGCCGTTGCCAAGAAGCTCGACTTGAAGCCGAATTTTGTCCCGACCAAGTGGGATTCACTGGTCGCCGGCCTGGGCAGTGGTAAGTACGACATTGTTATGAACAACATCACCCAGACGGCCGCGCGGCGCAAGGTCTACCTGTTCTCCGAGCCTTACGTTTACTCCCGTTACGCCCTGATCACTAAGACCGGGAACAAGAGCATTAAGTCGGTTGCGGACATCAAGGGGAAGAAGTTTGCTGAGGGGACTGGGACCGATAACGCCGTGGTTGCCAAGAAATTCGGCGCCACGATCGTTCCGCAGGGCGAATTCGCTACTTCCCTGCAGCTGATCAAGCAGGGCCGGGTCGATGGCTCGATCAACGCCACCACCGCATGGTACGCATTCAAGAAGAGCAACGCTACTACGGGGCTCAAGCTGCAGGTGCTGAAGGATTCCGACCAGAAGCCTGCTAAGGCCTCCGCACTGTTTGCCAAGAAGAACGGCAAGCTGCGGACCAAGTACAACAAAGCGCTGGATGAACTGCGCAAGGACGGCACGCTCAAGAAGCTGTCCGTGAAGTACTTCGGCGCAGACATTACCAAGTAGAGCGCAATTAATTAACGGGGTCAGGGCTACCGGCGACATTCGGTGGTCCTGGCCTCTTTTGTTGTGCACAACATAGTTCCACTATCATCAAACACTTGTTTGCACTCGCGATTAGCGCTAAAATTAATGCCTGTGTTTTCACCAAATCGGGACGGAGGAGCAAGTAAATGGAGACTTTCACCATGACGGCGCGCAACCGGGCGCAGATGTGGGCCCAACTGAACGCGCAGCAGCTGACGGTGTTGCAGAAGTACAGCATGTACGCGCTGAAATCGCAAATGTTCAATCAGATCTATGCGCGGGGTGCGCAATGGACACTGGTGGATGTGCGCACCGACTACCACTGGGACGAGCACAAGGCCGGCCGTAAAGCTGCCGGGCGTTTGCACTGCATGTGCGGCCGCGTTGTGAAACACCAGTACGTACTCCAATCCGTCACTGACCACCGCCGGGTCGTGCGGCTCGGCATCACCCATTTTGAACAGGAAATGGGGATTCCCCAGGCTATCGCTAGCGAGGTCCATCAGCGCCTCAACCAGGTCGAGCTCTACATGGACGAGATTTTGACCTACTACAAGCGGGGGCGTCGCTTTCCGGCGGGCCTTTACCAGGAGGCGCAGGCGCGCGGCGTGCTTGCACAGAACGTCGATGCCACCAGTTTTGCGGCCAAAATGGCGGATTTTGCGGCTGCCGATTTTCCGCTCTTTCACGTGGATCAGCAGCGACTGACACAGTACGTGCTAGCGGCGCGGGCGGTCGCAAGTCAGGAGCGGGTGGTTCGAGCACCGCAAGTAGTCGCTGGCGAGCAACGCGGACAAGCTAGCGCGCCTAAACGCCAAGTTAGTGTTGAGGAGGGTGCCGTCACTAATTTCGCCCGCCGGTTGTGGCCGGAGCGCAAACGGTCCGAGCTGACGGTTGCCAATTTGTGGCGCGAGCAGCCCGTACTCAAACGTTTGTGGCTTCATGATCCTGCGGCGCTGCAAAAGTTCAGTTCGGCGCAAATTGCGCAACTGCGCACGATTCTGCAACAAGATGTCAGCAATCGGAGCCGTTTGCGGCGCTTGGCTAAGCCGGCACGCAACTATTACGATGCGCATTATCCCGCTGTGGTGGCGGCCCAATTCACGCAATTCAGGAAAGACCAGGCTGATGATGGTGCTTTGAAGTACAGTTTAGCCTGGCAGGCAACCCTGCAGAAACTGCAATCTCGCTGTCTGTTTGAGGCAACGCGGGGCCAAGTGTACTTATAAAAATCAAAATGGACTGGCCGCAATTGGTCAGTCCATTCGTTCACTTAACGCTGTTTTTCTTGACCCCGATTTTGATTACCTGGCTGTAGCGCAGGTAGGCGACGAAGTGGAAAATGACCCCGCCAATCAGGAGAATCCCCGCGAGGATGTTACTGAAGAAGCTGGCGATGATCGAGGCACCATAAATTGTCACGCTGCGCGCCGGGTCGGAACGGATCCGGGAGTAGTGGTCCTTGATACCGGTGAAATTTTGCAGTTCCGGATGGTGCTCGAGGTAGCGGTAAAGAATCAGGAAGGAAAATGAAATCAGCATGGCCACCAAATCGTAGACGATGATTCCGATTTGGATGTCCAGGTGGTTTCCGTTCGTGAGTGCCTCGATGATGAGCACCATGGCGTAGTTAACCAAGGTGACGGTAAACAGCAGGAACAGGTTCAGGATGTTGAGCGTGCGGTTAGTCTTCTTGACGTAGATGAAGTAGTCGTGGTGAAATAGCCAGGACGTCCCCACGTAGACATAGGACATCACGTACATCGCGAATAGCGGCCCTTGTTTCAGCATCAGCGGCAGCAAACCACCGGGGTGAATGTTGACGGGTTTGAATTCTAAAATCAAGATGGTGAGTAAGATTGCAAAGACGCCGTCACTCAGGGCATTCAGGCGGGCTTTGGACATGACAGTGACCTCCTCCAAGGTGTTTGCGCTTAGTATTGCATTGCTGAGTAAATTTTACCAGCTTGCAGCAAGCGATGCCGCGACGGATACTTTGTGCAAAATGCCACATTTTTAATCTTTGTGGGCAAATTCCATTGACAGCATGGCCTAAATTCGGTATGATATTTCTTGTGCTTGAGGCACAAAACATACCAGATTGCGGGTGTGGCGGAACTGGTAGACGCGCAAGATTAAGGATCTTGTGGCTAATTATGGCCATGAAGGTTCAAGTCCTTTCACCCGCATCATTGAGTCAGGCGAGCAGCCTGGCTTTTTTTGTATACAGAGCGGAGGCCCGCGGTCAGAAGCTGAGCATTTGCGTACTTTTGGGGTAAGGCCAGGTCTTAGGCCTTGCCCCAAAAGTGTGCAAAGCGCAGGCTTCTGCGGGCCGCAGCTCGACTCGGCACCGTAACTTCACGCATTATACTTTTCTTCAATTTCGCTAAGTGCTGCTTGCAACTGAGACTTGAGTTCAGTTAATTTTGCGGCCGATGGTGCCGTTGCATCTGCATACATAATTTTGGGATCAACCCACCAAATTGGGCCGGGTTTTGGTGTGTCACCAATGTGTCTGGGAATGATGTGCCAGTGTGCATGTGCATCACCGTTGCCAAGCATTTCAACATTCATTTTGTCGGCGTGAAATGCAAGTGAGCAAGCCTCTGCGACCCAACTCATCTCCTGAAGAAATTGCATCTTCAATTCTTCAGGCATTAAGTGTAGTTCGGTTACGTGTTCTTTGGCGAGAAATAATGTGTAGCCGGGAAAGTATTGGCTGTCTGCCAGCACAACGTAGCCAGTAGCCATTTCTTTAACAAAATACGGGTTCTTGTGGTCTTTGATCATTGCGATGCGCTTACAGATTAAGCAGTCCTGTTCCATAATGGTTGGCCTCGATTTTGTAGTTTTGATTTTGCGGCGTTCAGTGCCGCAATTATGGCATGCTGCATTTGCCTTGTCTACTTACAGCAGATAATATTTGCATACTCGTAAGTATCAAAAGGTGGTGGTATTAATGTACCGCAGTGACAATCTCCGTTCGATCGGCATATAATCAGAGTGGTTGGCGACGCTTTCACGGCGACGCTGCAACTTGTCATCAAATTGTAACTGGTAATGAGTATTTTAGTTAAGGGGTGCAAATCATGATAGGACAGTCTCACCATAATTGCACACAAGTGTGGTCACGCCTTGTAAGTAATCGCTATGAATAAGCGTGTATTGGCTGTTGATGACGACATCGACATTTTAACCATGCTCAACCGCTTTTTTGCTGGTTATACACCGCATTACTTACTTGATACGGCAACTGATGGGAGTTCAGCATTCGCACAGCTAGTCAAAAAGCCGGACTTGATCCTCTTAGACGTCAACCTACCGGATACTGATGGTTTCACCTTAATTACTCAAATTCGGCAAGTCACATCGGTGCCCATCATTTTTCTAACTGCTCGTGTTAGTGATCAGGACAAGATTCGGGGCTTAAGCGCTGGTGGTGATGATTACGTTGTCAAGCCATTCTCCCTAGGGGAGCTTGCAGCCCGAATTAACGCTCACTTGCGTCGGGAAACGACACCGAAACATCAAGACCAAGTTGCTGTCTTTGGTTCGGTAGTAATTAATTATTCTGCGCAAACGGTCACTGCTGGTTCAGAGCAACTGGATTTAGCGTTAAAACAATACCAACTGATTGCGGTATTAAGTCAGAATCCCAACCAAGTATTTAGTCGAGAACAGCTTTACGAGAAAGTCTGGGGGTATGACGCGGAAGGTGATGATCACGTGATTGCTGAACATATTCGGCGAATTCGGCATCAGTTTGAACAATGTAACGTGGTGACACCAATTGAAACCGTTTGGGGAGTTGGTTATCGATGGCAAAGTTAGAACGCAAATTGGCCAATTTGCCAATCAGGCAGGCATTGCTGCGGATTATCCTGGTTGGAACTCTGATTGCCACTGCAATGATTCTCGTGTTTCTCTTTGTTTGGAACACTTTACTTAATCTTTGGGCAACAAGGCTGTTAGCAATCAGTGGCTGGAACCTGTTGGGCTTTTCCGCGAACGCAGTCGGTATCTTCGCATTATTTGGTGGTGCCATTCTCGGTAGTTTCTTGATTCTTGCTTTGGTGATGCGCAAGACAGCTGATGTTTTCTATGCCATCAAGCTCGCACGTCCACTAGAACAGCTCAATTACGGTGTTGACCAGATTCAGCATCAGAATCTTGATTTCAAGCTCCAGAACGCAAGTCACGATGAACTCGGCGATCTGGCCCGCTCGTTTGAGAAAATGCGTCAAGCCCTGCAAGAAGCACTTCAGAAGTCTTGGCAGCTGCTTGAAGATCAAAAAGAAGTCAACGCCGCATTTGCACACGATCTGCGCACGCCGTTAACCGTCCTCCAGGGCGATGTTGAAATGTTGACGGTAAGTAATAATCAGACAAATCAGCAAGTGCTTGTTCAAGACATGCAAGGCCAATTGCAGCGTCTCACCAGTTTCATTAGTCTGATGAGTAAAATCACGTCACTACAAACTGCGCCAGTTGAGAAACACGATTGCACCTCAGAGCAGCTTGTTACGTTAATTAAAGACGAAGCCGCACATACGCTCGGTGACTGTCACTTTACTTTTGATATTGACGATGAACTGGCAGTCGATTCGACATTCAGGCTCGCCACCAGTGCGGTGCTCGAAGTATTCGACAATCAGCTGAGCAATGCTAAGAAGTTTACCAAGTCAGCAGTTAGCATTACGGCAGGTCTGACTACTCAAGAGCTGCAAGTGACGGTGGTGAACGACGGTCAGCATCTTTCCAAGGTTGAGCTTGCTAACGTGCGGGTACCGTTTTTCTCATCCCAAAAGGCCGGTCACCACCTTGGCGTTGGCATGTATATTTGCAAAGTGATTTGTGAGACGCAGGGTGGTAGCTTCACCGTGCGCAATGTACCAGAGGGCGTTGCTACGATTGCACGTTTTCGAATCGAACAATCTAACAGCGTTGATAGATAATTGATAATTGCTTGGTATCGTCTCCTTGTAAACAAAACGAGGAGGCGTATTTTTATGAGCTCAATTAAAGTTGCTGATATTACCAAGGTCTACCGCAAGAAACCGACTCCGGCACTAAATCACCTGACACTTGAAATTGGTAATGGGATGTTTGGTTTGCTCGGAAAAAATGGCGCAGGTAAGTCCACACTGATGAAAATCCTGACTACACTTGAACAACCCACCAGTGGTCGCGCGGAAATCTGTGGTATTCCGTTAACGCAGCCGGGGGCAATTCGCAACATTATCGGGTATCTACCACAGAATTTTGCATTCTACCCAAACATGAAAGTTACTGCTGCACTCAGTTATTTGGCAACACTAGCCAATGTGCCAGTTCGTGAGCAGCGGCGGCGGATTGAGCAGTTACTTGATGAAGTTAATCTAACCGCCAAGGCCAACGTCAAGATCCAGCAATTATCGGGTGGCATGCTGCAACGGTTAGGAATTGCTCAAGCTTTGATCAACAACCCGCAGTTGCTGATTGTTGATGAACCGACTGCCGGCCTTGACCCTGAGGAGCGAATTAGATTTCGCAATCTACTGACTGATTTTGCCAGTAGTCGAACCGTACTACTTTCAACCCATATCGTGTCTGACGTTGAGGCAACGACGAACCGAATTGGTATTCTCGAACACGGACAACTATTGTTTACAGGTACCACTAATGAGCTAATAGATGCGGCGACTGGACATGTTTTCCAAGCGTTGATACCCCTTGAGGCGGCTGCTCAGTTCAAGCAAACGCATCAGATCAGTGAGCAAGTTGCCCAGGCTGACCAGATTCGCTTTCGCTTCATTGCCGGCTCATCTACTAGGTCACCGATTGCCCCAACCCTTGAGGAAGCTTATCTATTTCTTCAAGCTGAGCAAGAGGGGGTGCTACCATGAGGTTGTTTTGGCTTGAATGCAAGCGAATGTGCTTTAGCCTCGCGTTTCTGATATACAGCGGGCTCGTCTGTGCGTTTATTGTTCTCAACGTTAGTCCGATGGTCAACCGTAGTTTGACAGAAATGCCAGCGCCTAGTCACTATGACGTTATTTATGCCTCTGACTTTGGAACATTGAAGGAGGGCGTTTTGGAGCAGTTAGTCGCCGAATATAAAGAAAACAGCTACACGACTTACTCATTAGGCTTTGCCAAGACAAACTCGTTAAAAGCAAATAAACGTGCTTTAATGCAGACACAAATTAGCGCGTTAAAGCATTCCAAAAACCGCCAAACTTTCAATGCTGGCCTAAGGCGTGTGGATACGGTTCTGGGTGGACATTCTGCTTACACTCCAGCAAACGCTGTGACATTGGCGGAACGGCCCATGACCAAAAGCGAGGCTAAACGCGACTACCGCTTAATCGTTAAGCGTGACAAAATTTCTGGTACTTTCGCACGTGTTTTCGCGGACATCGCGAGTCTAATTGTGGGTATTTTGCCCACCGTCATCATTATTTCGTTCTGTTACTCTGATCGGCGCAGCCGTGCACTTGCAACGATTCAGTCGAAGTTCGTTTCAAGCGGCAGAAGGCTGTTTACGCAGTACTGGGTGAGCCTGATTGTTTTATTACTGCCAGTTCTGGCAGTCGGGATGTATTTCACCCTACGTGTCATTAGTTTGTATCCTAACCAGACCATCGATTTGCTTGCATTCATGAAGGTTACGTTCGTTTGGGTATTGCCAACTCTGATGGTTAGCAGCGCAGTCGGCTTTTTAACCTACCAACTTTTCGGAAATTTCATGGGCTTCGCATTTCAAATCGCTTGGTGGCTTGTGACAACATTAATAGGAGCTCAGCGAGTCGATGGTAATTATGGGTGGCTGTTTATGCCTCGCCACAATTCTCTGCACAATGTTACTTACTTCTACGATCATTTCGCCATGTTCATCATCAATCGTGTCAGTTATGCGATTCTGGCGCTGGCAATGGTAGTTGCTGCGATTCTTGTTGCGCGAGTAAGAAAAGGGGCTTATCGCAATGCTTTTTCGAGTCATCACCAAAGATTTTAAGACCAATGTCTGGTCAATGAGTACTGTTGCGCTGCTGTTAGCTTGCCTGATTCTGATTCTGTTCAATCTTGCCCCTAGTTCGTTAGCACAGGCCGCAATGCCGGGCGAGCTGTTTGTGCCACTGATTGCGATTATCTGTTTGCCAACAGTTTTTCTTCCGGACCAAGCAGAGTCGATTCAAGCCGTGATTAATAGCAAACACTATCGCTTACCACTGGTTCGTTTCCTACGGGTGAGTTGGTTTTTGCTGTTGCTCAGTATGCTGGACGCCGGAATCATAATCGTTTATGGACTGCATGGTGTGGCCGTTCCGCTGCTGGCCTTACTGGTAGATTTTATTGGCAAGGTGCTATTACTAGCCGGAATCATTGTAACAATCTATCGAATTACCCAAAACATTGTTGTAGCGTACATTGTCCCGGTAACTTACTTCGCACTTTGCCTGGGGTACACTGGGCTAGGCCCATTTAACTTGCTAACGGCTATGCATGGGCGGTCACTGTTAGATTGCTGGTGGCAAATATTCGTTGCATTGCTCTTATTGGTTACCGGACTTTTACCGTTTCGACAAGCGCGGACGTATTTAGATTAGCTATCGATTGGTCGGCAAGTACTTAGAAATAGCATCCGCCATTCCACAGAGCCTGCTTTCATTTAGTTAGTAAAATTGCTATACTGACCATACCAAATGCGGATACAGGAAGGATGATTGTGATGAGTGCAACTAAAAATACTCCGGATCAGGATGAATTGAAGAAGCGGCTGACGCCCGAGCAGTATGCGGTGACGCAGGAAGCTGCTACCGAGCGGGCTTTTACCGGCAAGTACGATGATTTTTACAAAGAGGGCATTTACGTTGATGTTGTCAGTGGCGAGCCCCTGTTTTCCTCGCTCGATAAATATGATGCCGGCTGCGGCTGGCCTTCCTTCACCCACCCGATTGCCAAGCTGCAGGAGCACCGCGACCAGAGCTGGGGTATGGAACGTACCGAGGTCCGCAGCAAGCAGGCTGGTTCCCACTTGGGCCACGTGTTTACCGATGGGCCGATTGCTGAAGGCGGGTTGCGCTACTGCATCAATTCCGCCGCACTGCGTTTCGTGCCTGTCAGTGAGCTCGAAAAGGCTGGCTATGGCCGATATGCAACGCTGTTTGAGTAGATTAAAAGAGTGTCAGTTACCGTTAATCGCGGCACTGGCACTTTTTATTTTGGATACGGAAAGAGGTGACAGAGGCAAAATGTCTTTCTAGTGATGCTTTGTTTCTGCCATCAGGCGCAGGTGTAGTTCCCGATAACTAGGGGCGGCGAAGGGTTCGGTTAGATAATAGAAGCCGTTACTGGCCAAGTAACGGAGGCAGCGCTCGTTATCACTATCGTCGTTAGTGCCACCAAAGAGGCCGTAATATCGCTTAACTTGGCCAGCAACCTGGTAATCAAAGCTAAGTCGCCACTGCTGCGGGCCGTCAATCTCTGCGCTAGCGCCAAAATTGAAGTTAGTGATGGCACTTTTGGGGATGCGGACTACGGTGCTGGCTAATTTTGCGGGATCGAAACGGGCAAGTCGGTCTTCCTTGATGCACAGATAAACCATTCCGGGCATGAACACTAGGACGGAGACGCGCCAGTTATCCTCCGTAAACCAGGGTAGTCCGCTAGTAAGTAAGTAGTCTGCCGCCTGTCTGGCTTTACGCTGCGCTGAATTTACCACGTAGTTGCAAACCAGAACGTTGTGCTGGAGTGGCAGTTTCAGCTCGGCGACGACCGCCGCGGTCTGTTTAGGGTTTAGTAAGTACATATCGTTTTGCTCCGTTCACATTAACTAAGTACACCAAGGCTTATCTAGTGTCGTTAAAATAACACATTACATTTCATTTCGGCTTGTCACTGTCAATATACATGCTTCTGGATACTTGTCAATACAGGCTCGTGATTACACAAAAATAACGGCCAATCGCAGCTCTTCTTCAAGCTGCGGCTAGCCGCTATTTCTGTGCAATTTATTTTGTCTTGCTTGGACTAAGCTTCCTTAGCCTTTGGGCGCCAGAAACCAAGAATCAGTCCGGCGACGATTGCACCGACCACCAGGGAAACGAGGAAGCCAAGTTTCTGGTTGGTCAGGGCCAGGGCGACAATCCCACCATGTGGTGCAGGGACGTTGACGTGGAAGAGCTGAGTGAGCCCACCGGCGATGGCACTACCGATAACGGAGCTACCGATAACGTGGACAGGGTCGGTTGCGGCGAATGGAATCGCACCTTCAGTGATGAATGTCAGGCCCAATACGTAGTTCGAAAGACCGGATTGCCGTTCAGAAGCAGTGAACTTGCTGGGGAAGAAGGTGGAGGCGAGGGCGATTGCCAGTGGTGGAATCATCCCACCAACCATGACAGCGGCCATCCAGCGACCATCTTTGTAACCTGATGCGGAGAAGACCCCGATGGCGAAGGTGTAAGCAGCCTTGTTGAAGGGGCCGCCCATGTCGATACTCATCATGCCGGCGAGGATAATGCCGACCAGAATGGCGTTACCAGTGCCCATGCCTTCAAGGAAATTGATGAGGGCACCGTTGATTGCGGCGAAAATTGGGTTAACGACGAAGAACATGATCAAACCAATAATTGCTAAACCAACAACTGGGTAAATCAGAATGGTCTTCATGCCATCCAGGGATTTTGGCATCCCCTTGAACAGCTTTTTCAGGCCAACGACCATCCAGCCGGCGATGAACCCGGCGACCAGACCACCTAGAAAACCGGATGGGTTAGCAGCCTTAACAACGGACGCGGTCGCGAGGGTTGCCATCCACCCACCGACGAACCCAGGCATTAGGGCTGGCCGGTCACCAATGGACATCGCGATGTAAGCGGCGAGGACTGGAACCAAGAAGCTGAAGGCGTAGTTCCCGAGGTTATTGGTGAAGGTGAACCACATGGAACCCTTACCGGCGACCTGTTCGAAGATGAAGGAGATTGCCATGATGATCCCACCACCAACAACGAATGGCAGCATGTTGGAAACACCGTTCATCAGGTCCTGGTAGATGTGCTGCCAGAGGCCCTTCTTGGTTTCTTCATCACCGGCTGCGCTTGCACTGCTGCTAGCGCCGTCACCGGCGAAAATTGGGCCCTCTTCGTTCAGGGTTGACTGAATGAGTTCTTCAGGCTTCTTGATTCCGTCAATAACGGGGCGGTTGATCAGGTGCTTACCGGCGAAGCGGTTCATCTCGACCTTTTTGTCGGCGGCGATGATGACCCCAACGGCGCGGCTGATATCGCTGGCGCTGAGCTGGTGCTTGACCCCTTCAGAGCCGTTAGTTTCGACCTTGATGTCAACGCCCATCTTCTCGGCTGTTTCCTTAAGTGCGGATTCGGCCATGTAAGTGTGGGCAATCCCGGTTGGGCAGGCGGTAACCGCAACGATGTACGGTTTCTGGGCCGCACTGGTGTCGGTGGCTACAGGTGCCGCTGCTGCGCGGGCTTCCTCTGCGGCCTCCTTGGCGTCCTTTGCTTCCTGGGCAGCTGCGAACAGCCGCTGGACCTCATCTGGCGTCTCGGCCTTGCGCAACTGGGCGACCAGGTCGGGGTTGATCAATAGGGAGGAAAGGGCGGACAGTGCGGCGAGGTGCGTGTTGTCGGCACCTTCTGGAGCGGCGATCATGAAGAACAGGTGTACCGGTTGACCGTCCAGCGAGTTGTACTCTACGCCGGCCTCACTTTTGGCGAACAGCACGGCCGCCTTGGTGACCGCCTTGTCCTTCGCGTGTGGCATGGCGATGCCGTCGCCAATGCCGGTGGTTGATTCATCTTCCCGGCGCAAAATGTCCTGTTTGTAGAGCTTGGCGTCGGTGATGATCCCACTAGCCGCGTATTTGTTGACCATTTCGTCGATGGCCCCGGCTTTAGTCGTGGCTTTCATGTCCATGATCATGATGTCATCGCGTAAAAGTTCACGAATGTCCATGTTGATTCCTCCTCTGGTTCTGTTTTGAATGTTTATCTAGACTTCTTCAATGGTGATGGTCTGCTCAACTTCGGCAATTTTGGCGCTCGTGGCGAGGTCAGTTGAGTACGCCGTCGCACTGCCACAAGCGATTGCCTTCTTGAAGCTCTTCAGGGCATCGTGCGTCTGGGCAAAAGTCCCGGTGAAACCGGCCAACATGCTGTCGCCGGCACCAACGGAATTCTTGACCGTGCCCTTAGCCGCGCTGCCGTGCCAAGCCTTGTCCTTGGTGATCATCAGGGCGCCGGCACCGGCCATGGAGATGAGCACGTGCTGGGCACCCAGGTCCAAGAGCTTGCGGCCCGCAGCGACGATCGACTGCGTGTCCTGGTATTCAGGATCACCGAACAGGTCGGCCAGCTCGTGGTGGTTAGGTTTCACGACGAGCGGTTTTTCGGGCAGCGTTGCCAGCAGCGCCTCACCAGTCGTGTCGATGACAAAATCGGCACCAGCCTGGTGAATCAGTGGCAAGAGGTCGCGGTAGAAGCTCTCCGGCAAGCTAGCGGGAATACTGCCGGCCATGATGACCACATCGCCGGGCTGCAGTTGCTTGAACTTAGATTTGAACGCAGCGATTTCAGCCGCCGTAATGTCGGGGCCCGGTGCGTTCAATTCGGTTTCGTCTTCAGCCTTCAGTTTGACGTTGATTCGGGTGTCACTCTGGATGGGGGTGAAGTCACAGCCGAGGCCGAGTGCAGCCAGTTGTTGGTTCACGAACTGGCCGGTGAAGCCGCCGGTGAAACCCCAGGCGGTCGTTGGCAGCTGCAGTTCCTTCAAAATCCGGGAAACGTTGATGCCCTTACCGCCCGGCAACTTGATTGCCGAATCAAGCCGGTTCACGAGGCCGAGCTCCAAGTGGGGCAAACCGACGACGTAATCAATTGCGGGGTTCAGGGTGATTGAGTAAATCAAAGTGTTGCCTCCTTGATATTTGCAAATTGCGTGAATGATGAATCTAGTGCCGCCAAGCTGTTGGTGATAATCGTTGCTTCGTTAATGCCGATAATTTTGGCAAAAGACGTGGCGCCGAACTTACTCGTGTCCGCGAGAATGACGGTCCGGGCCGCCTGGGCGATTGCGACGCGCTTGGTGGCTGCTTCTTCGGGATCCGGGGTGGTGCAGCCGTATTGGGCGTGCACGCCGTTGGTCCCGAGGAAGGCGATGTTGAAGCGATAGAGTGAAAGTGACCGGGCGGCTTCGGCACCGATCACCGCCTTGGTGAGGGGCTTGACCATGCCGCCAAGCAGGATGGTGTTGATGCCGTAGTCAGCGAGCAGGGAGGCGTTGTCAACCCCAGTTGTAACGACGGTGACATCCTTATCCCGCAAGAGCGGAATCATCTGGGCGGAAGTGGTGCCAGCGTCGAGAAAAATCAGGTCGCCGGAATTTATCATGGCCGCCGCGCTGCGTGCAATTGCGACCTTAGCGGCGGTGTGCGCCGTTGCTTTTTCCTGCACGCCGGGTTCGTCACGCAGACTGCTGATGCGTTGCGCACCTCCGTGGACCCGCTTGAGCAGGCCATCCTTGGCCAGCTCGCCGAGGTCGCGGCGAATCGTGGACTCGGATGCGTTCAGCTCAGCTGTTAGTTGCCGAATTTGCACGGTCCCGTTACGGTCAATTTCTGTCAAAATCCGCTGTTTCCGTTCTTCAGTAAGCACTTTCATTCACCTCTTAACTAGTATTATACTCATGAACCGCTTCCATGCAAGCATAAAACGCCAAAAGCAGTCAAAAACTGCCACGGGGTGCCAAAAGCCAGCAAGCAGGGGGCTTTCGGTCACGCTTTTTGAGTTTAGTTGAGTTACGCACGGCTTAAGCTTCCCTCTGTACAAAAAAACGGCAGCCAGAACGGCCACCGTTACGTTAATTATTTAATTTTAGCTTAGTGCTTGTGGTTGTACATGTAATCACGGGTCATTGGCAAAGTTTTGCCGGATGGGCCCTTGGTAAGCAGGTACTGCATGACGTCGATGTTGCCAGATTCGAATGATGCGGCACAAGCCTGCAGGTAGATATCCCACATGCGGGTGAAGGATTCGCCTTCCATCTCGACGACCTTGTCCTGCACTTCATGGAAGTTGTCGGCCCAGATTTCAGTGGTGCGCTGGTAGTGCCGGCGCAGTGGCTCGAGGTCACTGACCTGCAAACCGGCGTCAACGATGTGCTGCAGATTCTCGGTCATGCCGGGAACGTAGCCGCCTGGGAAGATGTACTTGGTCAGCCAAGCGTTAGTAGCGCCGCCCTGCTGCCGCGTGATCCCGTGGATGAGGGCAACCCCGTCATCCTTCATGAGCTTAGCAACATCCTTGAAGTAGAGGCCCAGGTTTTCCTGACCGACGTGTTCAAACATGCCGACGGAAGTAACATAATCGAATGGTTCGTGCTTGAGTTCACGGTAGTCAACAAGGTGAACTTCAGCAACATCGCCCAAACCTTCATCGTCGATGCGGCGCTGAACGAACTTGAGCTGTTCTTCAGACAGGGTGTTGCCGACAACGTGCAAGCCGTACTCCTTGGCGGCGGTGAGCATCAATGTACCCCAACCACAACCGATATCGAGCAGGGTTTTGCCAGGCTGAGGGTCAAGCTTGTCCAAAATGTGGTGGACTTTGTTGATCTGTGCCTGTTCAAGGGTGTCGTCATCGTGTTCGAAGTAGGCACAGGAGTAAGTCATCGTTGGGTCGAGCCACAACTTGTAGAAGTCGTTCCCGATGTCGTAATGACTCTGCACATCCTTGCTGCTGGCTTTTTCGCTGTGGGACTGCTTAGGAATGATTTTCATGAGCTTACTGTTCCGCATGAAGGAGTCGGCGCTCTGGTAAGCAGCCGTCAAAACGGTCTGCAAAGGCCGCTTTTCGGGGCCGGTGACTTCAATGTCGCCAGCCATGTACGCTTCACCAAGTGCGAGGGAGGCGTTGCTTGTGATTTCTTTGATTGGAATTGCACGCTTAATGGTAATGTTGGCTTTAGGTTCGCCGTCACCATACGTTTCCGTTTTGCCGTCCCAGTATGTAACTTCAACGGGGATGTTGAAGGAACTAGCAAACAACTTCTTATATAGTGTCTTTTCTAACATCAAGGGACCTCCAAATTTTACTTATGATTAGTCTACAACTTTTCCTGAAAACATGTAAGCAACATGCGATGATGGGTGACAATTGTCGCGTCTTGTCCCTACGGATCGGGGTGTACAGCACACTTATTGATGAATACTGGCGTGAATCGGGATAAATTTACTGGGGTTGGCAGGATTAATTGAATTGTTTTCTGTAAGTTTGCGACAGCAAAAAACGCCTGCCCGGAATGGGGAGGCGCTTTGGAATTGTTGAAGTTGTGAAGCGTTTTGAAGTTACGGTGTGCATCATAGTCGAGCTGCGTCACCCTGCTCCCTGCGCTCAAAATGACTTAGGCCTTGACGAGAAAGACATTCGTCAAAACCTAAGTCACCTTGATGCTCAGGAGCAACCCGGGTGACTCCGCTCTGTTTTCATAGTCGAGCTGCGCGGGACTGAAGCTTGCGCTTTGCACACTCAGGAAGTAATGCCAAAGGGCGGCATTTCTTCCTGAGTACGCAAATGCTCAGCTTCAAACCGTCCCGCTCCGCTCTGTTTCGTAGTCGAGTTGCGTCACCCTGCTCCCTGCGCTCAAAATGACTTAGGCCTTGACGAGAAAGACACTCGTCAAAACCTAAGTCACCTTGATGCTCAGGAGCAACCCGGGTGACTCCGCTCTGTTTTCATAGTCGAGCTGCGGCCCGCAGAAGCTTGCGGCTAACACACTTCTGAAATAATGCCTAAAGACCAGGCATTCTTCCAGAAGTACGTTAGTCCTCAGCTTCTAAGCGCGGGCCTCCGCTCTGTTTTAGATCGAGCAGCTCTCACACGCATTAGCACCAATCTCGTCATCGTTATCGGTGTAGGTCCGGATGTAGTAGATGGACTTGATGCCCTTTGCGTGGGCGTAGTTACGCAGAATGTTCAGGTCGCGAGTGGTCATTTTGTCGGTGCGACCCTTCTTCCATGGGTAGAGGCCTTCGGGGATGGTGCTGCGCATGAACAGGGTCATGGACATGCCCTGGTCGACGTGCTGCTGGGCAGTTGCGTAGACATCGATCACCTTGCGCATGTCGGTGTCGTAAGCACTCTTGTAGTAAGGGAGGGTGTCGTTAGCCAAACCACTAGCAGGGTAGTAAATCGTGCCGATGGTCTTTTCCTGCCGGTCCTCGATGCGGTTAACGATTGGGTGCAGTGATGATGAGGTGTCGTTGATGTAACTGATGGAGCCGTTTGGTGCAACCGCCATCCGGTTCTGGTGGTAGAGGCCATCCTTCATCACGTCAGCGCGCAGCTGTTCCCAGTCGGCGCGGGTCGGGATGTGAATCCCAGCAAATTGCTCAGCAACTTCTGGATACTTGGGTGCCCAGTCCTGCTTGACGTACTTGTCGAAGTAAGTTCCATCGGCGTACTTGCTCTTGTCAAAATTGTGGAAGGTCTCATTGCGTTCCTTAGCAATTTTGTTGGATGCCTTCAGTGAGTAGTAGTTAAGCAGCAGGAAGTAAATGTTGGTGAAGTCGATTGATTCCGGACTGCCGTATTCCATGTGGTGCTTGGCAAAATAGGTGTGCAGACCCATCGCGCCAAGGCCGATTGAGTGGGCAAGGTGGTTACCATGCTGGACGGATGGCACGACGTCAATATCGCTGTGGTCGGTGACGTAGGTCAAGGCGCGGACCATGGCTTCAACACTGGCGCCGAAGTTCGGGCTCTTCATCAGGTTCGGAATGTTGGTTGAACCCAGGTTGCAGGAGACGTCAGTGCCGAGCTTGGTGTACTCCTGCTTGTTGTTAATTTCTGAAGGTTCTTGCACCTGCATGATTTCGGAGCAGAGGTTACTCATGATGATTTTGCCGTGAATCGGAGATGCGTTGTTGGCCGTGTCCACGTTCATGATGTAGGGGTAGCCGGACTCTTGCTGCAGCTTGCTGATTTCAGTTTCGAGCATCCGGGCGCGGATCTTGGTCTTGCGAATCCGCGGGTTGGCAACCAGGTTGTCGTATTCCTTGGTGATATCGATGTAGGAAAACGGCTTGCCGTACTCACGCTCCACGCTGTATGGCGAGAAGAGGTACATGTCGGCGTTGTCGCGGACCAGTTCGTAGTACTTGTCAGGCACGATGACACCGAGGCTCAGCGTCTTCAGCCGGTACTTTTCGTCGGCGTTTTCCTTCTTTGCACCAAGGAAGGCGATGATGTCGGGGTGGAAAACGTTCAGGTACACCACACCGGCACCTTGGCGCTGGCCCAGCTGGTTGGAGTAGGAGAAGGAGTCTTCAAGCAACTTCATGACGGGCAAAACGCCACTAGCCGCGTTTTCGATGCCCTTGATTGGGGCACCACCTTCACGCAGGTTCGACAGGGAGAGACCGACACCACCACCGATCCGGGACAGCTCCAGCGCGGAGTTGATGGCCCGGCCGATGCTGTTCATGTCGTCCATGACCTGGAGCAGGAAACAGGAAACCAGTTCCCCGCGGCGGGCGCGCCCAGCATTCAGGAATGATGGGGTGGCCGGCTGGTAACGCTGGTGAATCATCTCGTCGGCTAAGTTTTGGGCGAGGTCCTCGTTGCCGTCCGCGAAGAACAGGGCGTTGGCGAAGACGCGTTCCTTGAATCCTTCGAGGTAGTAGTTGTTGTCATTGGTCTTCAGCGCGTACTGGGCGTAGAACTTGTACGCCGCCATGAAGGACTGGAAGTGGAAGTCTTGGGCGTCCAGGTAATCGCTGAGTTGCTGCTTGAAGGCGTCACTGTATTTATCGAGGAAATCCCGTTCGTAGTAGTTGTTATCAACCAGGTAATCGAGCCGTTCCTTCAGGCTGCCGAAGCGCTTGGTATTGGGCTCAACGTTTTCCTTGAAAAAGGCGGCGAGGGCCTCCTTGTCCTTCTCGAGCGGGATCTGGCCGTTGACGGGGATGTTGATTTCATTGTTGAGCTTGAAATAGCTAACTTGCCCGGGATCGATATCTTTAAGTGCCATTGTGTGTGCCTCCATGTGTTCAAAATGCGTGCTGCAAACCAAAAGCTCGTCTTCATATATAGGTACAGCGACGTTCACAGGTCCTAATAAAGGAAATTGGACATGAACCTCCACGCGGAGATCCGTGCCCAATTCGGTCTGGCCCTGCCAGAAATTGCTGTTACCCTAAATTGACGTTAGTAAATAAACTAGCCCAACTTAGCGAGCGCATCCGGACGGAAGCCAGAGAATGCTGGTAAGCCGTCTGCTTCAACAACTGGGACCGCCTTGAAACCCTGTGCTTTAAGGTAATCAATGGCACCCGGTTCGTTATTTATATTGTGTTCGGTGAAGGGGATGTTGTGGGTGCTGAGGTAATTACGCGTCATCCGGCACTGCGGGCAACCATTTTTTGTGAATAGTGTGATGTTCTTCATGTCCAAAACCTTCTTTGTTTGATCTGATGACCACATAATACCGTGGTTTGACGACAACGTCAATATATGGTGTGCTAATAATCTGCTCATGTCCATATATTGTTAATTAAGCCATTTTTGCTTATGCAATCAGTTTGGCGCGGCCTGCCAGGATTTATGCATTTTGGCTTAGGAATATACCGGATTTTTGCAGCTTGAAGCCATAAAATTAACGTGTTACAGTTTGGACACGGACACTACATGTGGGGGAACGGCGGAGACCGTTTCCAAGGGGGTACGCGCCGCGTAAACCCGAACATTGTTATTTTGTGTGCGACAAACAAAAGGGGAATGTGGCAATGACTGATAAACTGGCACAAATCGGCAATTATAAGGCAATTAATTGGGATCGGGTTAGCGACGAGATCGATAAGGCAACCTGGGAAAAGTTGACCGAGCAGTTCTGGCTCGACACCCGAATTCCCGTTTCTAACGACACGAATGACTGGCGGGAACTTGACGATGATCACCAGTGGGTCGTCGGCCACGTCTTCGGCGGTTTGACCCTGCTCGACACCGTGCAGAGTCAAGACGGCATGCGCGCCCTTACAACCGGTGCTCTGACGCCCCACGAAAAGGCCGTGCTCAACAACATTCAGTTCATGGAATCCGTGCACGCCAAGTCTTACTCGACAATTTTCTCTACATTGAATACGCAGACTGAAATCGATGAGATCTTCAACTGGTCCGACACAGAGGACTTCCTGCAAAACAAGGCCCGCTGGATCGTGGACATCTACCGCAACGATCCGGACCCACTGCACAAGAAGGTCGCCAACGTCTTCCTGGAAACCTGCCTGTTCTACTCCGGCTTCTACACGCCGCTTTATTACTTGGGTAACAACAAGCTGGTTAACGTCGCCGAAATCATCAAGCTGATTCTTCGCGACGAATCCGTCCACGGTACTTACATTGGCTACAAGTACCAGGTCAAGTACAATCAGCTCAGTGATGCCGAGAAGCAAAAGCAGGACGACTGGGCTTACGACTTGCTCTACAAGCTTTATGCCAACGAGCAAAAGTATGCTGGTTTGTGCTACGACCAAGTTGGTTGGACCAGCGAGGTCATGACCTTTGTTGAGTACAATGCGAACAAGGCCCTCATGAACTTGGGTAAGGAAGGTTTGTTTCCGACCACTGCTAGCGACGTTAACCCAATCATCATGAACGGGATCAACACCACTACGTCCAACCACGACTTCTTCTCCCAGGTCGGTAATGGTTACCTCTTGGGTCAAGTTGAAGCGATGCAGGATGACGATTACGAGATCGGCATCAACGACGACCCTGAAGCTAACGATGACGGTAAGGACGGTGACAAGTAATGGCAGCAGCAATCAATGTGCTCTACGTGAGCATCTCCGGTAACACCCGCGCTTTTGCCCAGCGCCTGACTGCCATTGCGGCTAAGAAGCAAGCGGAGGACGCCAGCATGCCCGCTATCAACGCGGTGGAATATGATGAGCAGTTCGACGACGCCTTTTGCGAGCAGCCTTACTTCATCATGGTGCCAACGTACCTCGATGGCGGTAACGGCATCAGTACTGGCTACCGTGAGATCTTGACGCTCGATTTTCGCGATGAACTCGATGATGCCAACACTGACAACTTGCTCGGTATCGTCGGCAGTGGTAACCGCAATTTCAACGCCCAGTTTGGCCTGACTGCCAAGCACTACGCTAAGCGTTACAACAGCCCGCTGATCGGCTTGTACGAGTTGCGTGGGAACGATGAGGAAGCACTGCGCATCTACACCACGATGCGCAAGTACCAGGCTGACTTTGATAAGCGCGGCGTTAAGCGCGGATTGATTACGGCGTAGTAGGGAATATGATTCAAAGCAAAATTGTGGCACTCCAAAGGGGGTGCCGCAATTTTTTTGTACAGCAAGTGTTGCTAGTGGATACAGTTATCCTTGAAACCGATTTCGATATCATGGTTGACACCCAATCTGCCGCAGAATATTATGTAGGCAAGTTAAAATACTTTTATGGTATTTTAATTAAATGTACATAAAGCACACAAGATAATAATGACAAACGAGCATGAGCGACTTCAGATTTCCGCCCAGTTGGCAGCATTAGTTAAAACCTTTATTTTGGACACCTTTTGTGGGCATTTGCGAGATGTTGTGGATTACTGCTTATGAGGATTACCGTTTCTAAAGATAGAGGGTAATAGTTTTGAAGATTGAACAATCGAACCGTTCAATTATTCACCTGTTCTTTTCCAAATCACGGGCGATTCGCTTAGCCCTTGCCTTAGCAATTTGCGTAATTGAGTTGTGTTCATTCGTCGGCTTAGTCCTACTTCCAGCTGCTGCCACGGGATTGCTACGTGCTCGCGGCGTTCCGGTGGTTAATAGATTGGTGCTGATGATAGTACTAATCATTGCCGTTTACGGATTCCAAGCAGCGGATACATATTTAAAGGGCCGGCTTGAGGTCCAAGTCTTTCGCTTTCGGTTTGATTACATCACAGTGTTTAGTAAACACATTTTTGGCTGGCAACAGAGTGCGATTGATTCGGTTGCTGGCAAAACTGCAATTGATCAAGGGTACGAGGCTATTTACAATGGCCAAAGCGTTGGAATCGGAGCCATCGTGACCCAATTCCTGCTGCTGATTCGTCTGGCGGTTCAGACCATAGTGCTGTTACTCATGCTCGGCACCGTGAGCATGAGTGCAGCAATAGTTCTGATCGTATGTAATGTCTTTGAATATGGAATTCAGATGATTGCAAATCGTTGGTACGGGCAACACAAGCCAGAGCAAAATGCACTCACCAGTTATCAGAGTTACTTTGAACGCACGTTGATGAAGCGCACTAGCGGTCCAGATATTCGGGTGTTTAACATGCAGCCACTGCTGCATTTCCACTTGCAAGGGTTGGCAGATTCTTTGGTCGGTTGGCAGAAGCAGTACACGACCGTTCAGTGGTGGATAAATGTGGCTGCACAAGGGCTGAATATTTTGGCACTTGGACTTTGCTTATTGCTGAGCATTGCTAATGCGAACACCAGTCTTACAATGGTGGTGTTCATTGTCTCTGCGGTACAAATGCTGAACACAAATATTGGTGGTGTGCGTGATGCCGCAACTGCGCTGGGCAAGAATCAATTTTATGCCCAATCGCTGGCAAAATTTTTGGCTTATCACTATGATCCGGTCACCGAAGTCAATGAAATTGTTCCATTTACCGGTTACGCTCTTTCTGGGGTGCGGTATGCAGTTGGGGGCACCGAGCTGATTCATGACCTATCGCTTTCCATCCATCCAGGTGAACGCGTGGCGATTGTTGGGGAAAATGGTGCGGGTAAGTCAACTCTGATTAAACTCATGGCCGGACTTTATCAACCGCAGAGTGGGACTGTACTTCTTAACGGGACACCGGTAGTTGAGCAGTCGCGGGAGCAGCTCAATTCGACGGTTGCGGTTCAATTTCAAGATGATTTGCTGCTGCACTTTTCGATTGCAGAGAATATTGCTTGCAAGACACGAAATGAAATTGACGATCAGCGGGTGGTGGCGGTTATCGCTGCACTGGGGCTGACAGATTTTGTTGCTGCACTTCCGCATGGAATTGATACTGTGATTGGCAATGAATTGGCTGATGACGGTGTTGAACTTTCTGGTGGGCAGGCGCAGAGCCTGTTGTTTGGAAGGTTAATCTACCGGCAAGCAGAGGTGAATATTCTGGATGAGCCAACCTCTGCACTGGATGCGGAGCGCGAGGCTCAGTTTTACGATCTTCTTGAGCATCAGTTGGCCGGAAAAGCTGTTGTGATTGTGACGCACCGTCTGGGTAGTTTTGTTCAAAAGGCTCACATTGTCGTGATGCGAGCGGGGGCAATTATCGCCGCGGGCACGCACGCAGAATTGCTCAAAAGCTGTCCGTACTATGCCCAAATGTGGCAAGCGCAAAAGCAGTTAACGCAAGGGGGTGTTGACCATGCGACCGGATCAGACTGATACCCAGCGCTTTGGAAAAGCGATTCGTTGGCTGTACCACTTGGATAGTTTGGTTCTTTTTGAGGTGGTTTTGGCGGGTGTGCTCAACGCAACTCTTGCTTATGAACTAATTCTTGGCAATTCGCGGATTATAAATGAAGTGGCTGTAGGGGCACGGCATTCAGCAATAACCACGATTATGTGGACTTACGCCGGTGCTATTGTGTTGACCTTAACTTCTATTGCCATGCAGCGCGCGATTAGTATCCGTTCTACCCGTGATAATGAGCAGTTGAAAATCAAAATGTTTTCCGGCTGGCAGACGGTTGGCATTCAGAGACTGGAATCGGCTGACTACTTTGGAGGCATGATGAAGGCCGACTCGTCTTTCCGCTACTCAGGCGGAGTATCAGTACTGTGCAACCAGCTGCTAACCCTGAGTCAACGCGTGTTAACTGCGGTGACTGGTGCACTCTTGGTTGTTTCTTTGCTTTTCAAGGGAAACTTTAGCCATCCCTTCGTTGCGTGGTGGACCCTTGGGGTGCTGACAGTTTTAATTGTTTTTGCGCTGCTGAATATTCGCGGTTATCGGCAATTAACCCGTACCAATGTCGCACTCTACAAAGTGCTGATGGGGCTGGAACGTAAAATGAACTACTTCCTGATGGGAATCATTACCAAGTACGATTCGTTGAAGGCGATTAAACTATGGGGATTAGCTCCGGTCATTCAGCAGCACTATCACAAAACCTGGGCTGACGAACGTAGCGCAAACGAGCATTTGATTACAAATGGCTATCAAACGCAGTTAGCGGCAGGACTGTTGACGTGGGTGCCGACACTCTTAATCTTTACAATTTTGTTTTTGAAAATTGTGATGGGGATTATTGCGATTGGGCAGGTGAATACCTTCTTTGGTGCAATCACACAGTTAACAGCGGCTGTGAGTCTGATTGTCAGTACTTGGCAGCAGTTTCTGCGTTTTGAGAATCAGATGGCCTTTGTCTGGACTAACATCGAGGATAGCAAGGCTGAGACCGCTGAGGGTCAGGAACCTGCTTTACAAGATAAGAATGAGATTGAGTTTAAAGACGTTTCTTTTGTTTATGAGGATGGCAGGGAAGCAATCGCCAACCTGTCGTTTAAATTGAGTTTGCGGGGGACAACGGCACTCATTGGTGCCAATGGTAGTGGTAAGTCAACCTTAGTCAAACTATTGCTGGGCTTGTACAAGCCAACGACGGGCAAGATTTTGTTTAATGGCACGGATTTAGCTCAGTTGAATCAGCGTCAGTACCAGGGGATGTTCAAGGCAGCTTTTCAAAACTTTGAAATCTTTGACATTCCAATCGCAGAAAATATTGCTGCTAGTACCGAATATACTAGCGACAGGCTAACTGCCGTGGCTAAAGGTCTGAGTATGGAGGATTGGATCAATGCACTACCAGCACGGATGGAAACTGTGATTGGTTCCTACAGCGATAGCAATTTTGAACCCAGTGGTGGTCAGCAGCAGCAGATTGCACTGGCCCGTTCTGCATATAAAAATGGTGTTTATCAAGTGCTGGATGAGCCGACGTCTGCCTTGGACCCGCTTCGTGAATTAGCCATGTTTACGCAGCTGCAAGAGCTATCGGCTGATGCGCCAAGTTTGTTTGTGACGCACCGGGTTGGTGCCGCCGGTTTGGCAGACGAGATCATGCTGTTGCGTGATGGTCGGCTAGTTGACCGGGGGACTAAAGATGAACTACTGAAACGCTCGGATTATTTCCGCGAGCTTTGGGAGAAGCAAAGCAAAATGTACGAATCCTAATAACTGAGGACCGTTTGTCTCAAGGATTGCGCCGGCTTGTAGAGCCAGCGCTTTTTTGAGTGGGATGAGAGATTTCGGAGACGCATGTCTTTGCTAGTTGCCGCAATAATTAGGCGGCTAGTCAAAACACACGAGACCGCAAAAGCACAAAACATGGTCGGGACATATTTTTAAAAAGGCGCATTGGGATGGCCTAAATCCCGTCATGGCGGCGTTTATGCGGGGTCGCTAAAATATGGCTTGTGGTTTGATGCACAAGCAGGCTGATCTACCTGATTTTTACAAAATTTGCCTTCATAAGCTCAATTTTTAGTTCAACTGTTTAACTATCCCAATATTAGCGATTTCCGCAAAGCCAGTGCCAGCAAGGGTTTGCGGGTGCCGCTGCGCATATTTTATTATATGTCCCGAGCAAATATTGGGATTTTGGTGATTGGTCGTTTCGAGGTCGATCATGACATGAGGACTTCTGAGCAGCCGGTACCGCGTTGACCTAGGTGGGGTAATCGTTTTAGGCTACAGTGCCGAGTCGAGCTACGGCCCCGGCCTCCGCTCTGTATACACAAAAACTCACCTACTGCGAACGAAGGGGTTGCCGCGTGGGTGAGTTCTTTAGGTGGCATTTTGTGGAGCACAAACGAATTGTGGGCGGCCAGGCGCCACGAATCTGGTCGCCCGCCTTGGTTTTAGTGAACAGGAACTGGTTTACCGATCATTTCGGGTGCATCCGCGAGTGCCGTCAACATTGCGTAGACGGTGTCGATACAGGTAAACAGGGTCACTTTCTGGACCGTGGCAGTTGCCCGCAATTCCGCCGCACCGGTTTCTTCAACCGGGACGGTGGAGATGACCATGGCCGCATCTTTGACAGCCTTTTGCAGCTGCTCATTGCTGGCTGCTAGCTCAGGTTGCTCCACGAATTCTGCGGTGTCAGCGTCCAGTAAGAGCTTGTAGCCAGCCTTTTGCAGGTGGGCGATGAGTTCTGGCGCCTCCTGGTGGTCGCGGTGGTTCAAGGCAATCACGACTAAACCGCTGCTTGGGACGTGCATTTTAGCGCCGGCAAAAGCCCGGGCGAGTGCTTCACCATAAGTTGCGGCGCTGCCCATGACCTCACCGGTCGATTTCATCTCTGGGGCGAGCAGGGAATCAACGCCCGGCAGCTTGCTGAAGGAGAAGACCGGTGACTTCACGTGAATCTTGCCGTGGTGCGCGACCAGACCGGTTTTGTAACCGGAATCACTGAGTTTGGCGCCGAGCATCACTGCCGTCGCGAGTTGGGTCATCGGCACTCCAGTGACTTTGGAGATAAAGGGCACGGTGCGGGACGCACGCGGGTTGACTTCGATCACGTAAGCCTTGTTATCGTGAATGACAAACTGCACGTTCATGATGCCAATCGTCTTGAGGGCGCCGGCCAACTTCAGGGCGGCGTCAACAATTTCGTCCTGCACTTTCTGACTCATGCGCTGCGGTGGGTAAACAGCCATCGAGTCACCTGAGTGAACGCCGGCGCGTTCGATGTGTTCCATGATGCCGGGGATGACCGCGGTCGTGCCATCAGCAATCACATCGACCTCGGCTTCCTGACCGACCAGATAGGAGTCGATCAGAACTGGGTGGTCGTTGGAGATCCGCACGGCGCGACCAATGTAATCGCGGAGCTCCTCCTCGTCCCGGACGATTTCCATCGCCCGCCCGCCGAGCACGTAGGACGGCCGGATGAGGACGGGGTAGCCGAGCTCCTTGGCCGCACTGACCGCCTCTTCAGCGGTCATGGCCGTTTTGCCGGCTGGTTGTGGTAGTTGCAGGCTCTGCATGACTTCGTTGAAGCCTTCCCGGTCCTCGGCGCGGTCAATGTCAGACAGCTTGGTGCCGAGAATTTTGACCCCCGCCGCGGCGAGTGGGGCCGCGAGGTTGATGGCGGTCTGGCCACCGAACTGCACGACAACGCCGACTGGGTGCTCGAGCTCGATGACGTTCATGACGTCCTCGAAGGTGAGCGGCTCAAAATACAGTTTGTCGGACACCGAAAAGTCAGTGGAGACCGTTTCGGGGTTGGAGTTAATGATGATGGCCGCGTAACCAGCTTTGCGGATGCTCTCCGCCGCGTGGACGGTTGCGTAGTCAAATTCAACACCCTGGCCGATACGGATGGGGCCAGAGCCCAGCACCAACACGGACGGCTTTTTGAGCGGCGTTGACTCCGTGTAGTGATCATAAGTGGAGTAGAAGTAAGGTGTCTGGCTGGCGAATTCGCCAGCAACCGTGTCCACCATTTTGTAGACCGGGTGCACGCCTTGTGCTTCCCGCTGCTGGCGGATGCTCGCTTCGTCCGTACCGGTCAGCTGGGCAATCGTGACATCTGCGAGGCCATAATACTTAGCCGTGGCGAGCTTATCTGCCGTCAGCCCGGACTGCAGGCTGCTTTCGATTTCGGTGATGTGGAGCAGCTTGTCGAGGAAGAAGGCGTCAATGCCAGTTGCAGTCTGGACTTGGTCAAAATCCACGCCGCGCCGCAGCAACTCACAGGTCTGGAACAGGCGCTCATCGGTGGGGTGGGCGACTGCCTGGAGCAACTGGGCGACTGTCTGGTCGTTGAAACGCATATCAATGAAGCCCTTGACCCCAATTTCTAGTGAGCGGACAGCCTTGTTCATGGCCTCCTCAAAATTACGCCCAATAGCCATGACTTCACCTGTCGCCTTCATTTGTGTGCCCAGCGTCCGGTCGGCGTCACTAAACTTGTCGAACGGCCAGCGCGGAATCTTGACGACCACGTAGTCTAAGGCTGGTTCGAGTTCGGCGAGGGTGGTGCCGGTGACGGGGTTGGCAATTTCGTCGAGGTTGAGTCCGACGGCGATTTTGGCCGCCATCTTGGCAATTGGGTAGCCAGTCGCCTTACTTGCGAGGGCTGAAGACCGGGAGACGCGGGGGTTAACTTCGATGATGTAGTACCTGTAGCTGTTTGGGTCGAGCGCCATTTGCACGTTGCAGCCGCCCTCGATTTTGAGGGCGCGGATGATCCGCAAGGCCGCGTCCCGCATCATTTCCAGTTCCTTGTCGGAGAGGGTCTGGATGGGGGCAACCACAACGGAGTCCCCAGTGTGAATGCCCACGGGGTCAACGTTTTCCATTGAGGCGACGATCAGGGCGTCGTCCTTGGCGTCGCGCATGACCTCGAACTCGATTTCCTTGTACCCGGCGATGCTCTGTTCAATCAATACTTGGGTAACAGGTGACAGGTCGAGGCCGTTAGCTGCAATGGTCTTCAGCTCCGCTTCATCAGCCGCAATCCCGCCACCGGTCCCGCCCATGGTGTAGGCGGGCCGCACGATGACGGGGTAGCCGATCTGTTGCGCAAACTGGAGTGCTTCCGCCACCGTGGTCGCGATGGTTGACTGCGGCACGGGTTCGCCCAGCTGTTGCATCAGTTCCTTGAACTCTTCGCGGTCCTCCGCTTGGTTGATGGCACTCATCTTGGTACCTAAGAGTTCAATATCCAGTTCGTCCAGAATGCCAGAGTCACTCAGTTCCCGGGCCATGTTGAGGCCGGTCTGGCCCCCGAGCGTCGGCAAAATTGCGTCGGGGCGTTCCTTGCGCAGGATGGGAATCAGGGCCTGCAGGGTCAGGGGTTCGATGTAGACTTTGTCGGCCATCTCCTGGTCGGTCATGATGGTCGCCGGGTTGGAGTTCACCAGCACGACGGTGTAGCCCTCTTCGCGCAGGGAGATTGCAGCCTGGGAACCAGAGTAGTCGAACTCGGCGGCTTGCCCGATGATGATGGGGCCGGAACCGATGATGAGAATTTTGTTGATATCAGTGCGTTTAGGTATGGCTGACGGCCTCCTTATGGCTGGTGACATTAGCGACGAACTTGTCGAACATGTCGACGTAATCGTGCGGACCAGGGGCTGCGTCGGGGTGGAACTGCAGGGAAAATGCGGCGTGGCCCTTGAGCTGCAGGCCCTCAACGGTGTGGTCGTTGATTTCTTCATGGGTGACTTCCAGCTGGGTGCCGGCCAACGAATCGCCATCGACGGCAAAACCGTGGTTCTGACTGGTGAAGCCGATACGGCCGGTGCTCAGTTCGCGAACGGCGTGGTTAAAGCCCCGGTGCCCGAACTTCAGCTTATAGGTGCTGGCCCCGTTAGCGAGCGCGAACAGTTGGTGACCGAGGCAAATCGCCATCAGCGGTAGCTGCTCCTCCAGTTCGCGGATCACGGGCAGGACCGCGGTGAGTTCGGCCGGGTTGCCGGGCCCGTTAGACAGCATGATGCCATCAACGTCCGTGGCCAATATTTCCTGGGCGGAAGTGCTGGCGGGAAAGACGATGGTCTGCATGCCGCGCTGCTGCAACTCGCGCAGGATGGAATTCTTGAGGCCAAAATCCAGAACGGCAACGCGCAGTTTCTGAGGGGCGGAACTGTAGATTTTATCTGTCGTGACTGCGGCGACTTGCTGCTGACCGTAGTGGGCCGCCTTGACCTGCGCGACCAGCTCTGGCGTTACTTCATCAACGAGCAGGGCCTGCATGACGCCGCCGTCCCGGATTTCCTTGGTGAGGGCGCGGGTATCCACGCCGCTGATGCCTGGTAAATTATGTTTGCTGGCCCAAGCCGCAATACTCATTCGGCTGCGCCAGTTGCTGGGCCTGCGGGCAATTTCGTGGCAGACAATTGCACTGGGCTGCAGGCGCCCGGATTCATCGTCGTCGGCGTTAATGCCGTAGTTGCCGATCAGCGGGTAAGTAAAGCACAGGATCTGGTCGTGGTAGGAGGGGTCGGTGATGGCCTCTTGGTAACCAGTCATGCCGGTGCTAAAAACCAGTTCTCCGGCGGCCTGCTGCGTCCCGCCGAACGCTTCGCCGCTGTAGACGGAACCATTTGCTAGTAATAGGTAACGTTTCATTTCAAACAACTCCTGACAGAGCGTAGCGAGGTGGTTAGAAGCTGAGGACTAGTGTACATTTCACGTAATACCGGGGTTTAGGTATTTCGTAAAATGTGTACTAGCCGCAAGCTTCTGCCTCGCGGAGCTCGACTTGACAGAGTGACTTTTTCCTCGACACCAATGGCAGCAATACTTAACACCTTGCTGCCACCGGGGAAAGCCACTATTTTTCTACGTTTAATTGCAATTTATTTTGGTTCCACCAGTGCGGGGATGAACACGTTACCCAAGCTGGCCGCCATGACCGCCTTGATGGTGTGCATGCGGTTGGCCGCTTCTTGGAACTGTTTGGCGAAGGGGGCGTTGAAGACCTCATCGGTGATTTCCAGTTCGCTCAGCCCGAACTTGGCGTGGATGTCTTGGGCCAACTTGGTGTTCAGGTCGTGGTAGGCGGGCAAATCGTGCATGACGATGACGTCCGGGTTGCCGGTCGCCTTGACCGCGGCCATGTTGAGCTGGTACGGCTGCAGCAATTTGATCCGCTCGGCCCACTTGTCCTCCTCACCCATTGATGCCCAAATGTCGGTGTAGAGCACGTCGGCATCCTTGACCCCAGCGGCGAGGTCGTCGGTGATGAGGAGCTTGCTCCCAGACTTGGCCGCGTAACTCTGGGCCAGCTTTTGAATGTCAGCACTCGGCTGCAATTCTTTGGGGCCGACAAGGTGAATGTTGGCTCCGAGCAACGCCCCGGTCACCAGTAGGGAATTCGCGACGTTGTTCCGGGAGTCCCCTAAATAGGTAAGCGTGATGTTTTTGACGTGGCCGAAGACCTCATCAATGGTCATGAAGTCTGCCAGCATCTGCGTTGGGTGCCACTCATCACTCAGACCGTTCCAGACCGGGACCCCGGAGTATTTGGCGAGACCCTCAACGATTGCTTGGTCGTAGCCCCGGTACTCAATGCCATCAAACATGGAGCCCAAAATTTTGGCGGTGTCGGCTAATGATTCCTTCTTGCCGAACTGAATGTCGTTGGCCCCCAAGAATTCGGGGTGGGCACCCAAGTCAGTCGCCGCCACCGTGAAGCTGGAGCGGGTCCGGGTTGACGTTTTGGCGAACATTAAGGCAATGCTCTTGCCGGCCAAGTAGTGGTGTTCAATGTTGTGTTCCTTTAAGTACTTGAGATGTTCGGCGAACTTGATGAGTGTGTACAACTCGCTGCCGGTGAAGTCTTTCTCTTTTAATAGGGACTTACCCTGGAAATAGCTGTCCATGATGGTGCTCCTCTCGAATTTAAATTCATTTATTCGTATGATGCCAGTATACTAGTTGTGCAACAATATGCAAGATATATGCGCAAAAAAAGCCGAATATTGCAAAAATATTGAATTTAGGGGTGTTTTTTTCAAATTGCACGTGCTACTATACATACATCAGCAATTGCAAGAAAGCTTGCAAATGTATAATTCAAAAATAAAATACAAAAATCATTCGGAGGACTCACTCATGAAAAAAATCGTTTTAGCATACTCAGGCGGCCTGGACACATCCGTAGCAATTCCCTGGCTCATGGACAAAGGCTACGAAGTTATTGCCGTTAACTTGAACGTCGGTGAAGTTGATAAGGACATCGACTTCATCAAGGCCAAGGCGCTGAAGATTGGGGCCATTGCCAGCTACGCCATTGACGCCCAAGCTGAATTCGCCGCTAACTATGTGGCTCCTGTCATTAAAGGTAACTTGATGTACGAGGGTGAGTACCCACTGGTTTCCGCATTGTCCCGGCCCCTGATTATTAAGAAGTTGGTTGATATCGCCCATGAGAACGATGCCGTTGCCATTGCGCACGGTTCAACCGGTAAGGGAAACGACCAGGTGCGGTTTGAAGCCGCGATTCACGCCCTCGACCCAGACATGGCCATTGAAGCACCGATTCGGGAATTCCACTGGTCCCGTGAAGAAGAAATTGAATACGCTAAGGAACACAACGTGCCAGTGCCAATCGGTCTGAAGTCGCCATACTCCATTGACCAGAACCTTTGGGGCCGGGCCAACGAATGTGGCATCCTCGAGAACCCATGGAATCAGGCGCCAGAAGATGCTTATGGGCTCACGGTTGCACCGGAAGCTGCACCCGACGAGGCAACCTTCGTTGATTTGACCTTCAAGCAGGGTCTGCCCGTTGCCATTGACGGTGAGGAGTTGCCACTCCACACCTTGATTTTGAAACTCAACAAAATCGCGGGCGCCAATGGTGTCGGCCGAATCGACCACATTGAAAACCGGCTCGTTGGGATTAAGTCCCGGGAAATCTACGAGGCACCCGCTGCCGCTGTCATCATGACCGCCCACAAGGACCTTGAAGACCTCACCTTTGAACGTGACCTGGCCCACTTCAAGCCAATCGTTGAGGAGCAGTTGACCAACATGATCTATAACGGCCTCTGGTTCTCCCCACTGTGCACCGCGCTGAACGCCTTCATTGATGAATCCCAGAAGGTCGTTAACGGGGTCGTTAAGGTCAAGCTCTACAAGGGCAGTGCCGTTGCGGTAGCCCGGAAGTCAGAGAACTCACTCTACGATGAGAACCTGGCAACCTACACTTCTGCGGACTCCTTCGACCAGCAAGCCGCAGTCGGTTTCATCAAGCTGTGGAGCCTGCCAACGACTGTTTACAGTCAGGTGAACGGTAAGAATGCGAAGACGGCCGAAACTGAGAAGTAATCGCCACAAGATTGCGAAGCGGGGCGTGGTGCACGAGGGCCACACCCCGTTTTGTTACATAGAGAGTTGGGCAGAATAACTCGGGATATTTGTAGTCGAGCTGCAGCCCGCAGAAGCTTGCGGTTAGCACACTCCAGGAACAATGCCTAAGTGCTGGCATTATTCCTGGAGTACGCTAATCCTCAGCTTCTATGCGCGGGCTTCCGCTCTGTCATTAAGGAGGACATATCATGGCTGTTAAGAAAATGTGGGGCGGGCGCTTTAACGCGGTGAGCCCAGAATTTGCCCAAGAATTCGGTGCATCAATTGATTTTGACCAGGCCATGGCTGCCGAAGATATCGAGGGCTCCATCGCCCATGTGACCATGCTGGGGAGTACGGGGATTCTGCCCGCTGGGGATGTGGCCAAAATCAAGACGGGCCTGCAGGACATTCAAAAGGACCTCGAAGCCGGCAAGCTCGAGTTCACGGTGGCCAACGAAGACATTCACATGAATATTGAGGCCATTTTGACCCAGAAAATTGGCCCGGTCGCCGGCAAGCTCCACACCGCGCGCTCGCGGAACGACCAAGTGGCCACCGACTTCCACCTCTGGGTTTGCCACCGGCTGCCAGAAGTGATCAGCAGCATTGATGGCTTGCAAAAAGTCATTTTGAAGTTGGCTGAAGACAACGTGGAGACCATTCTGCCCGGGGTCACCCACCTGCAGCACGCACAGCCGATTTCACTTGGTCACTATTTCATGGCTTACTTCTCCATGTTGCAGCGGGATAAGGAACGCTTCCAGTTCAACCTCAAGCACGCCAGCATCTCGCCACTCGGAGCGGCGGCACTCGCCGGAACGACCTTCCCGATCGACCGCCAGCAAACCGCCGACTTGCTCGGCTTCCAGTCCGTTTACAACAACTCGCTGGACGCCGTCTCCGACCGGGATTTTGCCATCGAGTACCTGAGCAACGCCAGCATGCTGATGATGCACCTGTCCCGGCTGTCCGAAGAGCTCATCATCTGGGCCAGCTACGAGTACCAGTACGCGGAGATGGATGACGCCTACGCGACCGGTTCGTCGATCATGCCGCAGAAGAAGAATGCCGATTACGCCGAGCTCATTCGCGGCAAGGTTGGCCGGGTCTATGGCGATTTGACCAGCCTGCTCACCGTGATGAAGGGCCTGCCGCTCGCCTACAACAAGGACATGCAGGAGGACAAGGAGGGCGTGTTTGATGCGACCACGACCATCATGGGTTCCCTGCACGTGATGAACGGCATGCTCAGCACCCTGCACATCAAGAAGGACAACATGGCCGCGGCCGTGCAAAATGACTTCAGCAACGCGACCGAACTCGCGGATTACCTGGCGACCAAGGGCTTACCGTTCCGGCAGGCACACGCGATTGTCGGCAAGCTGGTGCTCAAGGGCATCCAGACCCACACGCCGCTACAGGACATGCCCTTGTCAGAATTGCAGGCTGCCAGTCCGCTCGTGGAGAAGGACGTTTATGTTGACCTCGACCCGAAGACAGCTGTTGAGCGTCGGACCAGTTTTGGCGGCACCGGATTCGACTCCGTGCGCCAGCAAATTGCGGCGGGAAAGAAATTACTGAGTGAGGTAGAGTAATGGCTTGGTTACGGAAAATTGCGTTAAGCCTTTTGTTAACCGCGGGGGTGATTGCCAGCGCGCCGCAGCACAGTACCGCGGCTGCTGCCAAGACCGACCCCACGCTGACTAAAATCAAGAAGGCCGGCAAGGTGCGGGTCGGGCTCTCCGCCGATTACGCGCCCTATGAGTTTCACTCAACAATCAGTGGTAAGGACCAGATTGTTGGTTTTGACGTCACCATGGACAAACTGATTGCCAAGCGTCTCGGCGTGAAGCTGCAAATTGTCGAAATGAGTAACGACGCGCTTTTGTCGGCACTCGAATCGGGCAAAGTGGATCTGGTTATTTCTGGGATCACGCCAACGCCAGAGCGGGCCAAGCGGGTGGACTTCTCTGTGCCTTACTTCAACGACCCCAACGTTGTGCTGGTCAAGAAGGCGGACAAAAATAAGTACAAATCTTTGAACGATTTCAAGGGGACGCGGATTGGTGCCCAAATCACCACCATTCAGGAGGACCAAGCGAAGAAGTACCTGCACGGCGCCACGGTCACTTCGCTCAAGAAGGTGACCGATGAGGCTGCTCAACTGAGTCAGGGCAAACTGGATGGCATCGTGGTCCCAACCACGACCGCCAAGTCCTACTCCATGCAAGATCCACAGCTAACCACCGCGCCCGTGCACATTCCCGGTGGTGGTGGCGAGTCCGCTGTCGTGCTGCCGAAAGGTTCACCGGTGCTGACCGCCAAAATCAACCACATCCTGAAGACCGAGGTCATCGGGGCGCCGATGACGCGCTGGCGGAACCAGGCCATCAAAATCATGGTGCACAAGAAGAGCTTCTTCCAGCAGTACGCGCCCTACTTCCTAAAGGGGACGGAGAACACCTTGGGCCTTGCCATCATCGGGGTCGCGGGGGGCTTTGTCCTCGGCACGATTCTGGCGCTGATGAAGCGTTCCAAAATCTGGATTTTCAAGGCACTTGGTAATATCTACATCGAATTCGTGCGGGGGACGCCACTGCTCATCCAAGTCTTCATCGTGTTCTTTGGCACCCAGATTATTGGCATGAACGTGTCGGGCTTCGTTTCCGGGGCAATTGCGATGTTCCTGAATTCGGGGGCGTACGTTGCCGAGATCATCCGGTCCGGTTTGAATTCCGTACCGGTCGGCCAGGGCGAAGCCGCGCGCTCACTGGGCCTGTCCCGTGGCCAGACAATGCAGCTGGTGGTTTTGCCGCAAGCGCTCAAAACGATTTTGCCGGCACTGGGGAACGAGTTCGTCTCGGTCATCAAGGAGGGCTCAGTCGTTTCCGTCATCGGGGTCGGCGAGCTGACCTTCCAGACCTCTGTTGTCCAGGGCGCGTCGTTCCGGGCGTTTCTGCCGCTGATCGTTAGCGCGATGATTTACTTCATCCTGACCTTTGGCTTGACGCGGATTTTGAACGCAATCGAAAAGTACGATAACCGCTCCAACGCTGCCAGCTGATGCTTTGCCGCTGACGTGCAGGTGGTAGATCAAACTAATTCTGACTTTAAAAGACCGCAATGTTTCCAGACAAAATCTGGTAACATCGCGGTCTTTTTTTGGCTGCGAAACTGGATTCAGGCCGGTTGGGAAGTGATTGGCAGTTTGGCAGCTTTAGAGCTAGCGGCGCGCGGATGCCGCAACCACGCGGGTTTGCGACTGGCTGGTGGTGCGGCTGCGCTTGGCCCCGCGGTGCTTAATTCGCTTGCGTTCAGCCCGCTTGCTATAGTTGGGGCGTAATCACGAATCAGTTTTCAACAATCGTCAGCACAGCCGCAGAGGGGAGGTGAACTTAATGGTCAAAATTCTAATTGCCAGTCACGGTCATTTTGCTAGCGGACTTAAGAGTGCGATTCAAATCCTGACGGGGATGGGCGGGAAGGTTGAAACGATTGACGCTTATATTGATGATTCTGATTACACCTTAGCAATTCGCCAATTTGTGCAGCAGGCCAAGGCCGATGGTGGGGTCATTTTCACCGATTTAGTCGGGGGCAGTGTTAACCAGAAGGTACTGCTGGAAGTTGCCAATGCCCCCAAAATCATTGTGGTCAGCCAAATGAACCTCGCAATCATCCTGGCAACACTGCTGGAGGCCCGGCCAATCACGACTGAGGTGCTGGACGAACTGATCAGCCAGAGCCAGGTGCAAAGAATCACAGTGCCTAAGACTCCAGAAACTACTGCAAGTGATGATGATTTCTTTAGTTAATGGAAGGGATGAATCGAAATGATTGCCCAATTACGGGTCGATGACCGCCTGATTCACGGCCAGGTGGCGTTGGTTTGGACCAAGGAGCTGGACACGCCGGGAATCGTGGTTGCCAATGACAACGCCGCGAAGAACGAGATGGTGCAGATGACGCTCAAGATGGCCACCCCGACCGGGAAGAAGCTGCTCATCCGGAGTGTAGACGATGCCATCAAGGTCTTCAACAACCCCAAAGGGAAGAATATGCGCATGTTTGCGCTGGTGAATAGCGTGCGGGACGCGCTGAAAATTGCGCAGAATGTTTCCGACATTGATGGCATTAATGTCGCCAATGTCGGCCGGTTTGCGGGCGGCGACAAGGCCACCATCAAGCAGCTGAGTTCGACTTTGATGCTCGAGCCGGCTGAGGTTGCTGCGCTCAAGGAACTAGTTAAAATGCCCATGCCCGTTTTCCAGCAAGTTTTACCAAGCAATGCAAAGACGCCAATTAAAAACCTACTCAAATAATTGCGGAACACCAGAATAAAGGAGGAATGAAGCATGTTACGCACCGCGATTTTGGCGGCACTGTGTGTGTTCGTCTGTTTTGGTGGTAACTGGTTGTGGGGCCAAACAATGATCGAGCGGCCCCTGGTAGTTGGTTTAGTTGCGGGCATTATTTTTGGTGATGTGCGGACGGGGGTCATGATGGGAGCGGCGCTTGAGGCAATATTCATGGGCGCCGTTGATATTGGTGGGGCCCTGTCCGCCGAGCCCGTCACGGCGACGGTGCTAGCGACGACTTTCGCCATCACCCTGAATGTGAACCAGAAGGCGGCTTTGGCGCTTGCCGTCCCGATTGGGGTGTTTGCGGCGTTTATTTCGATGTTCCTAAAGAACGTTGTAATGAACGTGTTCGCACCCGCCGTGGACAAGGTTGCGGAAAAGGATGACGCCAAGGCCTTGACCCGCCTGCACTTTACCATGTGGTTTCTGAATTACTTTGTCTTTTCGCTGGTAACCTTCTTCTCCGTACTGGCCGGGGCCAAGCCCGTGCAGGCACTCGTGGACCGGATTCCCGCAAACTTGATGGCGGGCTTGTCCGCGACTGGGGGCCTATTGCCGGCCGTGGGGTTCGCGATCCTGATGCGGATGCTCTGGAGTAAGCAGTTGTCGCCATTTTACTTCTTGGGCTTCATCCTCACGGCCTACAT
Source organism: Lacticaseibacillus zhaodongensis (assembly GCF_009687905.1). Lineage (GTDB taxonomy): Bacteria > Bacillota > Bacilli > Lactobacillales > Lactobacillaceae > Lacticaseibacillus > Lacticaseibacillus zhaodongensis. Next base: position 173,545 of record NZ_BLBG01000001.1, read on the forward strand.
GAAGTTACCATCCGTAGCCGTGGCGGCGGTCGGCCTCGTGATCGTCATTGTTCAGTGGTTGCGGGACAAGCAAGTGATGGATCTTCAGAACAAGGAAAAGAAATTAGCCACTGAGCCGCAGAGCAAGGCAAGCAATGAAAGCAAGTCGAGCAGTGCCGAACAAGAAGAGGAGGATTTCTTCAAATGAAACTGACTAAGAATGTTTCCGCTGAAGACCGCAAAATGCTCAACTCAATCTTCTGGCGGTCATTTACTGTTTTTGCTAGTCGGGCCGGTGCTACCAAGGCGCACGCGCCCGGATTCATGTACTCGATCATGCCGGCCTTGGACCGGTACTACAAAGACGACAAGGAGGGCCACCGGGACGCGATGATGCGGCACACGACCTGGTACAACATCACTCAAAACGTCGGGACCTTCGTCATGGGGCTGGTTGCCTCAATGGAAAAGAAGAACGCCGAGGACAAGAATTTTGATGCCAGCTCCATCGTTGCTTTGAAGACCTCGCTGATGGGGCCCTTGTCGGGGATCGGTGACTCAATCTTCTGGGGCGTTCTGCGTGTGATTGCGGCGGGCATCGGGATTTCGTTAGCAACGCAAGGCTCCGTTTTGGGGCCAATCTTGTTCCTGTTGATCTACAATATCCCCTCGATCGCAACGCGCTACTACCTGACCTACATGGGCTTTACCGTTGGTGACACCTTTATCCAGAGTATGTACAAAAGTGGCAGCATGGCGCTGCTGAACAAGGCCGCCTCGACCTTGGGGCTCATGATGATCGGCTGCATGACCGCCAGCATGGTGACCTTCAAGAGTAAGCTGTCGATCCCGATTGCAGGCGGCAAGCCGATTCTGATTCAGACATACTTGGATCAGCTTTGGCAGGGGCTGGTGCCAATGTTAGTGACGTTGGGCTGCTACTGGCTGCTCAGCAAGAAGGTCAACGTTAACTGGATCTTGCTGGGGGTCTTGGTATTGGCGGTTGCCTTAGGACTACTCGGGGTGGTCTGATGGATAGCCCCCAAACTGAATATATTTGTAAGCAAAGGGCTTGGCGCTGGCGCTGAGTCCTTTTTGGTCCGCTCCCGCAAAAACTTTCCTAACTTCACCACAGTTTGGCCCCCAAACACTTCACATTTTGAACATTTTTGCCCCGTAGGCTGATTACATTGCAATTAATTACGTCGCTTTTACGGACGGAAATGGGGAATGTAACTATGAATTTCATCAAACGGGCCTGGCTCAACCTGATCACGCGGCGGGGGCGCAGTTTACTCCTAGTCTTGGTCACTTCTGCAATCATGCTGTTTGTGCTTGCCGGGATTCTCCTGCGTGGTGCCGCCAATACGGCCACGCAGACGGCCAAGGATAATGTCGGAGCGACCCTGACGCTGAGTGCGAACCGGCAGGCCGCATTCAAAAAGCTGCGCCAGGGCTCAAGTAGCGGCAAACCGATGGGCAAAATGGCGCTCAATATGCAGCCGGTCAAGATCAGCATTGCCAAGCAGATCGCCCAGCTCAGTAACATTGCGGGCTATTCGGTCAACGTGGCGGCGTCGGCAAATGCCAGCGGGTTCAGCGCGATTAGTAGCACCAGCGGCAGTAGTGGTGGCCCCGGGGGGATGCCGGGTGCCAGCAGCCGCGGCGATATCACGATCAGTGGGGTCAGCAGTACCGCCAGCAGCAGTAATTTTGCAAATGACACCTACAGTATCACCCGCGGGCACGGTTTGACCGCTAAGGATGCCGGGACCAAGCACGTTGTCATCGAAAGCGAGCTGGCGAAGCAGAACAATCTTAACGTGGGCGACACGATCAAACTGAAGGCCACGAGCGGCAGCAAGAAGACCTATCAGGCTACGGTTATCGGTATCTACAAGGCGAAGAGCTCCAGCACGGCAACTGCCGGTCCGGGGGCAAGTGACCCTGCCAACACTATTTTCACTGCTTACGCTTTTGCCAACCAGCTGAAGGGGAGCAAGTACGCCGGCACTGCTGACAGCGTGACCTTTACCGTTTCGACGCCCGGCAAGCTGTCCAGCGTCAAGAAGGCGGCAAACAAGCTGATCAACCGCAAAACCTACGTCCTGAATTCGGATGACGCCAGTTACAAGCTCGTTGCGCAGTCAATGAGTTCCGCAACCAGTTTTGCGAACAAAATTGTGTGGCTGGTCGCAATCGCCGGGACGATTATTTTAGCCTTGATCGTTATCCTGATGATTCGCGAGCGTCGCCATGAAATCGGGGTGCTCCTCGCACTGGGTGAGGGCCGGGGCAAAATCATTGCCCAGTTCTTCACCGAATTGTTCATCGTTCTGCTTGTTGGGGTCGGGATTGCCGGTGCGGGTGGCAAGTTTGTCGGTGACAAGCTCGGGGCCCAAGTCATGAGCAGTCAGACCGCCAGTCTCACGAATCTCTCCACCGTCACGGGTGGCGGGCAACAGGGTGGTCCTAGTGCCGGTGGTCAAGTTCCAGGCGGCCGTGGTGGTGCGCCAGCCGGTGGCCAGATGAACGGTGCGGCAACGCAGACCGCCAAGCTCAGTGCCATCAAGACCCACGTAACGGCCAAATATCTCCTGGAGCTATTTGCATTTGGCCTGCTGATCATCTTGATTGCCATTTTGGCCGGTGCGGGCGGAATCTTTGCCCTGCAGCCGCGGAAGATACTCATTGAATAGGAGGATGGCCCATGCTCAAGACTACAGATTTAGCTTACTGGTACGAAAATGAAAGCAACGTGCTGTTCAAAGACGTCAACCTGGAGTTCATGGCCGGCAACTTGTACGCAATTGTTGGTCAATCGGGGACGGGCAAGACCAGCTTGCTGGCGCTACTTGGCGGTTTAGACGTCCAGCGAGCGGGGCACATCGAATACGCCGGGACCGACATCGCCAAGATTGGGCTCAGTAACTACCGCCGCCGCGACGTCAGCATGATTTTCCAATCGTACAACCTGCTCGAGTACATGTCGGCACTCGACAACTTGATGACGGCGATGGCAATCACCGGCGCGCAGCACCAGGGGGAGCGTGAGTATGCGCGGGGAATGCTGCGCCAGCTCGGCCTCAGTGAAGACCAGATGGTGCAAAACGTGCGCAAACTGTCCGGTGGGCAGCAGCAGCGCGTTGCCATCGCCAGAACGATGGTGCTGGACGCAAAATTGGTGTTAGCGGATGAGCCTACTGGCAACTTGGATGAGCGCAACACTGCCGCCGTGCTCGCGCTGCTGCAGGCGCTCGCTCACGAGGCGGGTAAATGCGTGATCATGGTGACCCACGAAGCAGAGGTGGCCCGGCAGTGTGACGTGGTGCTCCGACTAAAGAACCGCCAGCTGACAGTTGAGCAAACCGTCGCCGCCGCGGCTAGTGGTACCAAATAAAATCAGCAGCAGGACGACCCGGTTTGTGAGTCGTCCTGTTTGGTTTTTGCTCAACTCGCTGACCTGACTGCTGCCCCCTAGTCTGCCTATGGTATAATGCGAGGTATAAAAATGTGGACGGAGGGGAATCTATGCAGAATATACTGAGCAGCCTGTGGTCATGGTCAACAGTCACGAACCTGATCGATATTCTTGTCGTCTGGGCAGTCTTGTACCGCCTGATCATGCTGCTCCGGGGTACCAAAGCCGTCCAGCTCTTCCGCGGGGTGCTGGTCATCGCCGTGATTAGAATCATTGCTTGGTACGCGCAGCTGCACGCGGTTGCGTTCATCATTGACCAGGTGATCAACTGGTCGGTTGTTGCAATCGTCATCATTTTCCAGCCGGAAATTCGGCGGGGCCTTGAGCACATTGGGCGGGGGAGTATCTTCACCCACACCCGCGACGATGAGCGGGAACAAGAGTTGCGCATGGTGAACGAAATCGACAAGGCCGTGCAGTACATGAGCAAGCGCCGCATCGGGGCTCTGATCACCATTCAGCGCAACACCGGGCTTGAGGATTACATCGAGACGGGGATCAAAATGGACGCGGAAATCACCGGAGCCCTCCTCATCAACACCTTCATCCCGAACACACCGCTGCATGACGGGGCGGTCATCATCAGGGACAACCGCATTGCCGTTGCGGCGGCCTATCTGCCATTGTCCGAGTCCAACGCCATTCCGAAGAGTCTCGGCACGCGGCACCGCGCCGCCGTTGGGATCAGCGAAGTGACGGACGCGGTCACGGTGGTTGTTTCCGAAGAAACTGGGGGCGTGACCCTGACCGCCAACAACAACCTGATGATCGATGTTTCGCGGGAAGATTACATGAAGTTCCTCACGGCGCAGTTAGTGTCACCCGAACAGGAAAAGCGGAATTCATTCCTGGACGCCATTACGTCGATTTTCCATAAGGGGGCGAAGAGATGAGCAAAATTTGGGATAGTCCGTGGATGTACCGCATCCTCTCACTGATTCTTGCGCTCGGAATTTTCGCCTATGTCAACGCCGAGAAGCTGAACAACTCCGTACGGACCGACCGCAATGATAACACCGCGATTCTGGCGACGAAAAAGCAGACCGTTAAAGTGCCGCTTGAACTTAACGCCGACACCGATAAGTATTTCATTACCGGTTATCCGGAAAAGGTTGCCGTGAAGGTTGAAGGTAACGCCGCCCTCGTGACGGCAGTTGCCAACACCCAGAACTTCCGGGTCTACGCTGATCTGCGTAACCTCGGCGTCGGTCAGCACACCGTTGCCCTTAAGCAGCAGGGACTGAGTAATCAGCTCACCTACTCGATTGAGCCGAAAACCATTAAGGTTAACATCCAGAACCGAATTAGCAAGACAATGGCCATCCAAGTGCACTACAATAAAGAAGCCATTGCGGACGGCTACCAGGTGGGGACGCCGCGGCTGTCGTCTAATTCAGTCCAGGTAACGGGTGCGCGTAACGAAATCGACCGGATCTACGAAATCTCTGCTAGTGTGACCTTGAACCGCAACACGAACAACGATGTAACGCAGACGGTCATGCTGCAGGCACTGGATAGTAACGGTCAAACCGTGAACGTCGTCGTGACACCGGAGACCGTGCGGGTGAAGTTGCCGATCAGCCTGCCGAGCAAGAAGGTCAAGCTCGACTTCAAGCAGAGCGGGACGCCGGTCACTGGCTTTAGCTATTCCTTTAAGTCGGATACGGATTACGTCACCATCCGCGGCAGTCAGCGGGAGCTAGACCGCATTGACCGTTTGACGGTGCCGGTGGACGTTTCTGGTCTCTCTAAAGACACCAAGAAGACGGTTGATCTGCGGGATGCCAACAAGGCCCTGCGTAGTATCAGTCCGCAGTCAGTTGCCGTGAATATCCAAGTGCAAAGCGCCAAGGCGGCAATTGAAAATTCAAGCCTGACTGGGCAGTAGTTTTTAAAATGAGTGTAAGCAGTAAATTAATATCAAGAAATGGGGATAAAAATGACTAAGTATTTTGGAACTGATGGTGTGCGCGGTGTTGCTAACGAGGATCTGAGCCCTGAGCTCGCCTTCCGTCTGGGTCGGACTGGTGGTTATGTACTTACGAAGCACCAGGACAACGATGGCGCACCACTAGTCCTGGTTGCCCGGGACACCCGGATTTCTGGCCAGATGCTTGCCGATGCGTTGATTGCTGGCCTTTTGTCAGTCGGCATTGAGGTGCTGAACCTGGGCGTGATCACCACACCAGCCGTTGCCTACCTGATTAAAATGCAGGGCGCCGCTGCCGGGATCCAAATTTCCGCATCCCACAACCCAGCGCGCGACAACGGGATCAAATTCTTTGGCCCTGATGGTTACAAGCTGTCCGACGCAACCGAAGAAGAAATCGGGACTTACTTGGACGCAAAGGTCGACACCTTGCCGCGGCCAAGCGCTGAGGGTCTCGGGACCGTTGCCGATTACCCAGAAGGGGCGCAAAAGTACAGCCAGTTCCTCGAACAGACCGCATCTGAAGACCTGTCCGGGATTCGTGTAGCGCTTGATTCCGCTAATGGTGCCACCAGCAAGTTGGTCAGCCGCATTTTTGCCGACCTCGACACTGATTTCGTGACGATGGCAACGAACCCTGACGGCATTAACATCAACGCCGGCGTTGGTTCGACTCACCCAGAACAACTCAGCAAGTTCGTTGTTGAGCAGAACGCCCAGATCGGCCTCGCTTTTGACGGGGATGGCGACCGTTGTATCGCCGTTGATGAGACTGGCGCCATTGTTGATGGTGACAAGATCATGTTCATTTTGGGTAACTACATGAAGTCCCAGGGTCAGCTCAAGCAGGACACCATCGTTACGACCGTCATGAGTAACCTCGGCCTCTACAAGGCGATGGAAGCTAACGGCATGAAGTCAGTGCAGACCGCCGTTGGGGACCGCCACGTTGTCGAAGAGATGCGTGCTAACGGCTACAACATCGGTGGGGAGCAGAGTGGCCACGTCATCTTGTTCGACCACCACAACACCGGGGACGGCATGTTGACCGGGATCCAGCTGCTCTGCGTCATGGCTGCGACTGGCAAGAAGCTGTCCGAACTGGCCGCACCAGTCCACACTTACCCGCAGCGGCTCGTTAACGTCCCTGTTAGCGATAAGAACGCTTGGAAGAACTACCCAGCAATTACCGACGCCATCAAGCTCGTTGAAGACAAGATGGCCGGCGATGGCCGCGTCCTTGTGCGCCCTAGCGGTACCGAAAGCCTGCTCCGGGTCATGGCTGAGGCCAAGACGCAGGAGCTCTGTGATGCTTACGTTGATGAAATTGTCGACGTTGTTAAGGAGCAGATGGGGAGCAAGTAACTACCCGCTGTAATTCAAATCGATCTGTGCACTAAACCAAAACAAAGCCTGACTGCTTCAACACGAAGCAATCAGGCTTTGTTTGTCTATAATTAACTGGTAACATGTATAACCTGTTATTTGTCTGCCAGTTTAAACGCGCTGATTTATATCCCCGTTCCTAGCAGCTGGAAACAAACTTCATTAATATCGATTTGATACGCAATAATATTTAGAAAAATAATCTCTATAAATAGCTTATGCATAAACAAAGAATGACCATTATTGAGAAATATTAAGCGATTAATATTGACAAAGTTTTAAAAGAAAACATGGCTGAACACATTGTTCACTTAACAGCCTAACGAAAAATATCATTATTTAAACATTTACACCAGCGGCATCAGAATGTAAATCTCAACACGTGGTCAAGATTAGCCGCGTAGTTGCAGGCTAATGGCTGTTATAATCATGCTTTGACGGTAAAAATCAAGCGCCGCTTTTTAGATTCAGATAACATCACGGCTGACGACAGTACGCGTTTATTAAGACTATTAAATAATTAGCCAACCATGCCCCAACTTGATATACTAAAGGTGTGTAAAAATGACTAACATGCTTATCTTTGGTTAGTAGCACTGAAAGGAAACTTCATTTTTCTAATGGTTCCTTTTAGCAAGAAAAGGATATACATTGTTAAAGTTGATGCGATTTAACCATTGCCGAAACCGTTATTTAAACTTAGATTGCAGTGCGCCCGACAGTTCATGCGCACGTGAGAGGAGACGCAGGCATGTACAGATTTTTTGGCCAACCCAAATTCTGTCCCACCGATTATGATAAAGGCCCCATTGGCTATGAGCTTTTTCTTCGGGAGAAGATTAATAACCAGTGGCGCTTACCAGAAAATTTCGAAGCAATTTCCGGTGAAATTTTTGCTGAATTGCTTCAACGGACAATTTTGTCCCTGCCTGCCAGCACCGAAATGATTTCGTTTAACCTGGAACAAAGTCATTTCGTTAATGCCACCTACCTGAAAATGGTGAAACGCATTCAGGGCCTGACCTCGATTCACCTGTACACCGAGCTCACTGAGCGGAACATCGATGGCGTTAATGTCGATCAATTACGTAGTGCAGCACAGCAGTACTATAACTCCCGGCTCTCCGTTGTCCTGGATGATGTCGGAACTGCGGAGAACAACGATGATACCGTGACTGAGTTGAACGCTTATGTTGATGAGTATAAGTTCGCCCTGCAGAACCTGCGTCCGTTCGCGTCCATTGATGACATTCGGCCAATCATTGATCACTGGTGGCGGCGTGCCAAGGACAACAACAAGTTGCTCGCGATTGAGGGCATCGAGACTCAGGAAGAATTCCAGACAATCGTCAAGGATTATCCGAGTGATATTGTTCAGGGTTACTACCTGGGCAAACCAGCAATTATCCCGATCAACAAGACTTTGACCGTCAGCCCCAGGTTTGCTCCTGCTGAGAAATGGTGCCTAGGGACTTTTGCAGCTGAATCATTTGCTTGATCTCGTAGGTGCTTCCTCCTACACACGAAGCAAGAATATTTGAATAGCGTCGATACCGTTCAGCACAGTTTGGCTGACGGTATTTTTTTGCCTAATTTTAACGCTGAACTAAAAAAATAAAAAAGTTTTCTGGCCTGATTGGTCTAGTTACCGAATGAGCATGATTTCGGGCCTGTAAACGCTATTGTGCAGACTGATGCCATTTGTGAGCTTTCCTGACAAAAGTGGCAGCTTCCTGTACCTATACCAATTTCAAAATTGCAACTATACCAATAATGATTCGGCCTTGACAAGTCCCACCGGACACCGGTATTCTAGGCACATCCAATAAATGGGCGGCTGAGTAATGGCATAGCCCAATTCGAAAGGGTGGAACATATACATGTGTGGAATTGTCGGAGTTGTTGGGAACGTTAATGCAACTAAAGTATTACTGAATGGTCTAAATCGTCTTGAATACCGGGGTTACGATTCAGCTGGTATCTACGTTAATTCACAAGATGGCAAGCCGTGCCTGATCAAGCGCGTTGGCCGGATCAAGAACCTTGAGGCCGCTGTCCCGGAAACGCTTAGTGGGACCCAAGGAATCGGGCACACGCGTTGGGCAACCAATGGTGAGCCTACTGTTGCTAACGCGCACCCCCACGTTTCCGCAGATGGTCGTTTCTACCTGGTCCACAATGGTGTGCTGACCAATGCCCAGGCTCTGCGTAACGAATACTTAGCTGACGTGGATTTTGCCAGTGACACTGATACTGAAGTTGCCGTGCAACTTGTTGCTCGCTTTGTTGCGGAAGGGCAGTCCGTTAAGGAAGCCCTGCGCAAGGTGATGCAGCTCGTTGAGGGTTCATACGCTTTTGCACTTGCCGACAAGGAAGATCCAAACACCATCTATGTTGCCAAAAACAAGTCCCCATTGCTGATTGCGAAGGGTGATGGCTTTAACGCTGTTGGTAGTGACGCCTTGGCCTTACTTGACCAGACTAATCAGTTCATCGAATTGCACGATGAGGAATTGGTTGTGCTGACTGCTAACTCGATCAACATCGAAAGTATTGACGGCACGCCACGGGAACGTGAGACTTACACAGTTGACGTGAGCGAAGGTGACGGTGAGCTCGGTGCTTACCCATTCCACATGCTCAAGGAAATCGACGAGCAGCCCGTTGTGATGCGCCGGCTGCTCAGTGCCTACGCTAAGGCTGACGGCAGCATCGATATGCCAAGCGAACTGCTCGACGCGATGAAGCAGGCTGACCGGCTGTACTTCGTTGCCGCCGGGACTAGTTACCACGCCAGTCTTGCCGCCGCAGCCATCTTCGAAAAGATGGCGCAGGTACCAGTTTCCGTTAATTTTGCCTCCGAATTCGGTTACCACATCCCATTGCTGTCCAAGAAGCCTTTCTTTATCTTCCTGACTCAGAGTGGCGAGACCGCCGACATTCGCCAGGTGCTCGTTCAGGTCAAGAAGCGGCACTTGCCAGTTCTGACCATTACCAACGTCATCACGTCCACCCTGGCCCGCGAAGCCGATTACGCACTGAGCCTGCACGCTGGCCCAGAAATTGCCGTTGCCTCCACCAAGGCGTACACGGCACAGGTCGCGACCTGCGCGCTGCTGGCCAAGGCGCTGGGCATGCACAAGCAGGTGGCCGCTGCCGCTGATTGGAACCTTGCGCACGACTTGAGCCTGGTTGCTACCGCTCAGCAGACCCTGGTTGACCAGAAGGAGACCATTCACAAGTTCGCCAAGGAAATGTTCGCGACGACGCGCAACGCCTTCTACATCGGCCGTGGTAGTGATTACTTCGTTTCCCTCGAAGCAGCACTGAAGCTGAAGGAAATCTCCTACATTCAGGCTGAAGGCTTTGCTGCCGGGGAACTTAAGCACGGCACGATTGCCCTGATCGAAGACGGGACCCCAGTGGTTGCCGTGATCAGTGATCCGGTTACTGCCGACCACACGCGCTCCAACGCAACCGAAGTTGAAGCCCGGGGTGGGAAGGTGCTCCACATTGTGACCGCCGCGCTTGAGCAGAAGGGTGACGAGCTCGTTGTACCAGACGTCAACCCACTGCTGGCACCACTAGTAACAATCGTTCCTGGTCAGCTGCTGGCGTACTACGCAAGCCTGGACCGTGGTTACGATGTTGACCGGCCGCGGAACCTGGCTAAGTCAGTTACCGTTGAGTAATTAATCCAAAATGTTTCAGCAAACGGGGCGCACGTGGGTGCGGCCCGTTTTTGCGTGGACAGTCTAAGATTCGCTTACGGAGCTTACGCAAAGGCTAAATCGGCGTGCGTTTTGGGCCGGATATGCTAAGCTAATGCATGGAGGATACATAAATGCAAACACTGAAGAAGTGGCGCTGGTTCATCCTGGCCCTGCTGGTAATTTTGTTTCTATTCATTAGTAGTTCCATGACTTATAAACAGCAAACCGCCGTCCCCTTATTTGAGCGCGTGCTGCACAGCGAGCCCGGTCTGGGTTTACTAGCCAAAATTCACATTAATTACGCTCCGGGCGAAGTTATTAGTGTGCAAACGTCAGGCTATTACAAAACCTTGGAGTTTATTATGCGCAAGGCGGCCCATTTCGGCAGCTACTTTTTGATGGCGCTGTTCACTTACCGGGCACTGTACGGGCGGATGACGCCGCAGTGGTTGCGGGTGATTTTTGTGCCCCTGGCCTGTGGTGGCGCTGCCGCCCTTGACGAGTGGCACCAAGCATTTACCGGCGGCCGCTCGCCGATGGTCCAAGATGTCATTTTGGATATGGCCGGGGCGACGGTGGCGGTACTGATCTGTGTCATTTGCGGCTGGATCTGGGCCCGAAGCAAGCACGGAAAGCAGGGTAGGCACAGTGCGCGGTCAGTTAGTTAGGTGGCCGTTTAGATAACCGTGCCGAGTCGAGCCTTCGCTCTGTGCATAGTCGAGCTACGCAGGGCAGCCTTTAGAACTTTCGCAGCTTGCTGCCATTAGTTCCAAGGACAACGAAGTGAAGCCTGCGCTTTGCACACTCCGGAAGCAATGCCAAAACCCGGCATTTCTCCCAGAGTACGCAAATGCTCAGCTTCTAACCGTCCTGCTTCGCTCTGTGCATTAGAATCTCCCCGCAACTCCCTGTTAAACGGGGGTGAAAGCGTTGAAGGTCTAGGCCGCGTTTGCTATAATAGTAGCGATTTTGTGATTAGCACATCTAAGAAAGAGGGTTTATCATGTCAGGACATTCCAAGTGGCACAACATCCAGGGCCGTAAGAACGCGCAGGATTCTAAGCGGGGTAAGATCTTCCAAAAGATCTCCCGTGAGCTTTTCATGGCAGCAAAGCAAGGTGGTTCTGACCCTAGCGGTAACCCATCTCTTCGTTTGATGATGGACAAGGCGCGTGCTGCTAACATGCCTAAGGACGTTATGAACCGGGCCATTAAGAAGGCTGATTCCGGCGACAAGACGAATTATGATGAAGTCACATATGAAGGTTACGGACCAAACGGGATTGGGATCCTTGTTGAAGCAATGACCGACAACAAGAACCGGACTAGTTCCGACGTTAAGGTCGCCATTACTCGTCACGGCGGGACAATGGCTGGCGCTGGTGCGGTTTCCTACATGTTTGACCGCAAGGGTAGAATTGAAATCAGTCGTGAAGATCTCGACACGACTGAAGACCAGATGCTCGAAGTTGCACTCGAAGCTGGTGCTGATGACCTGAAGACGACTGATGATACTTTTGAAATCATCACCGACCCGAAGGAATTCACCAAAGTTCGTGACGCAATTTCCGCACAGGGCTTCAAGTTTGAATCTGCTGACCTCGCAATGATTCCTGAGAATCGCGTTGAGGTTCCAGAAGACAAGGAAGAAAGCTTCCAGAACCTACTGGACGCGCTTGACGCAAACGACGATGTTACCGACGTTTACACGAGTGCTAAGTGGGCTGACGAGGACTAAGCGTTAGGTCTTAATAGTGCAATTATGGGCTCCCGATTATTCGGGGGCTCTTTTTGTATGATGCGCAGCGGGGTGTTCAGAAGCTGAGCATTTGCGTACTCCGGGAGAAATGCCGGGCTTTGGCATTAACTTCCGGAGTTTGCAAAGCGCAGGCTTCTGCCCCGCGCAGCTCGACCGTACAGAGCGGAGTCACCCGGGTTGCCCCTGAGCATCAAGGTGCCTTAGGTTTTGACGAATGGTTTTCTCGTCAAGACCTAAGGCATTTTTAGCGGAGCCATTTCTGCTTGTGCAGCTTGCTGCCCTTAGCGGAATGGACAACGGAGTAGGAGCAGGGTGACGTAGCTCGACTACGACAGAACGGAGGCTCGTAGCTCAACTAGGATGCGGCAAAAATATTTTACCTACCTTGTGCAAAATCCGGTCTGTCTTCGAAATATATATGTGTAGAGGTGATGAAGATGGACATTGAACGGATCATTGAACTGGCACTTGCCGATGGCGCGAGTGATGTTTACCTATTGCCGAGTGGCGACAGATATCGGCAGTTGGTGCGGACACCACGGGGCGTGGAGTGCATTCGCGCGGATATTGATGCGGAAACGGCCGCAGTGTGGATCAACTTGTTGAAGTATAAGGCGGGGATGAACTTATCCGAACACCGCCGAGTCCAGCAGGGAGCGGTGTGGCTGGACTCGGCAGGCTGTTTTTTGCGGCTCAGTTCGGCCGGAGATTATCAGAATCACGAATCATTGGTTATTCGGATCATCGACTCGGTGCCAGCGGTGAATCCGAATAGCGAGGACGTTATTGCCCAGTTGCTGGACCTAGCGACGCACAAGGGCCTCCTGGCGGTGTGCGGACCAACGGGGGCTGGGAAGACCACCCTGATGTATCAACTAGCGCAGCGCCTCGCCCAGGACCGGGTGGTAATGACCATTGAAGATCCGGTGGAAATTGCGGAGCAAGGCTTCCTCCAGCTGCAGGTGAATGTTGCGGCGGGGATGACCTATGCTAGTTTGCTGAAAGCTAGTTTGCGGCACCGGCCGGACGTGGTGATCATCGGTGAATTGCGCGATGAGGAAACCGCCCGGGCGGCGTGTGAGGCTGCTTTAGCGGGTCATATTGTGATGGCGACCGTGCACACGCGGAGCCCGGAAGATGTGCCGCTACGGCTCATCAGCTTGGGCGTGCCGCCTGAACTGGTCCACGGTGCGCTGCGGGTTTCGGCGCAAGTACAACTGCACGTTGCGGCTGCAATCGAGCCTTTGGTTGAAATTTGGCAGTGGAACAATGGGGAAGGAGAATTACTGACTCCGCGGCTCTGGGAACAGGAGGTGGCGGCCGGTGCGGAATAAACGCATGTCGCTGAAAGTGCAGGCGCGCTGTTGCGGGACAATCAGCTCCCTGCTGGAGGCAGGGTTTACCTTGGCGCAGTCCTTAGATTTTTTGGCCGTGCAGATGCCGCGGCAACGGGAACGAATCGCTGCGCTGCAGGCGGAACTGGCGGCGGGCACGGATGTCGCCGCGGCGTTTGCAGAAGCTGGCTTTGCGCCAGTGGTGTGCACCCAAGTCGCGCTGGCTGATGAGCATGGGGACCTGACCGGGACTTTAAGCGAAGTTGCAGCCTACCTAAACTTGTTGCAGGAGTCACGCAGTCGGGTGTGGCAACTGCTCGCTTATCCGCTGACACTGTTGGTGTTGCTCACGGTGCTCCAGGCGGGGATCGTCTACTGGGTGCTGCCCCAGCTAACGATGCATCCCGCGGGGGCGATGCTACCGCAAATTGCCCTGTGTGTTGCCATTATCGCCGGGGTGCTGATCGTGTACGTTTTTGTCCGCGGCATGGATGCGTCCAGGCGCTACCACCTGTTGCGCCACGTGCCCATCGTGGGTGGCATCATGAATCGCTACTACCAGTATGAATTCACAATCGGTGCCGCCAGCTTTTTGAATGTGGGGCGGGACTTAGGCATTTACTGTGAATATTTAGCTGCAATGCGGCAGGGGCCGCTGGCGGAACTCGGTCAGCGGGTGACCACGGAGGTGAAGCGCGGGTCGTCATTGAGCACCGCGCTTGACGACCAATTGGTGCCAGCAGGCCTAGTTCAGTTGGTCGAAATGGGGCAAGCGCCGGATTTGTTTGCCAGCTCGGTTGCAACTTATGCCCGCGGAATTTTTGCCGACCTGCAGGTGCAGATGAACCGCATTTTGGCGTTTGTGCAGCCCCTAATGTTCTTGATCCTGGGGGTGCAGATCGTCCTGATGTATGCGCGCCTGTTGTTGCCACTGTACTCAGTGATTGGAGGATATTAGAATGCACAATTTATGGGACGTAAAATGCACTCGGCGGCGGGCCGGCTTCACCTTGATCGAGGTGCTGGCCGCACTGGCAATTATCGTGGTGCTGACCCTCGCCCTCATTTTGACGGTCAAGGGGCAGGTGGAACAAGCGCACAAGAAGGATGAAAACCTGATGATTACAACGGTGAACGCTCAGCTTGAAGTGCAGAGCACTGACATGGAAAGTGGCGAGCTGGCGGGTTTGAACAGCACCAAGGAATTGCTCGACTCCGGGTTGATCAGTAGCCAGCAGTATTCCCAGCTCAACAAGGATCACGCAAGCGTCAAAATTGAGGACGGTCATCCGGTGGTGACCGCGGGGAAGGATTAGTTGCGGCGCCCGGGGTACACCATGGTGGAGGTGACTGCAGCCTTAGTGGTTATCACCATGTTGATGCTGATGGGTCTACATTTTGGCAAGCGGTACGTGCAGGAACAACGGGAGCTCGCGTTCATGCACCAGGTGCAAACCGAATGGCGTGCGGTCCAGAGTCGGGCCCAACTGCAGGCCCGGCCCGGCAAAATGCAGTGGCTGGAAGACGAACATCGGGTCAAATTCATGCTTAATGAAGGCAGCGGGAATAACCTGTACGCCCTACCGCTGCCGGCAACTCTGCACGTGCACAATTTTGTCATTGAGCAACCGGCCGGCAGCAAAATGTACAGTAAACCGCGAACGGTGCATGTGCGGTCCAGTCTTGGTGATGACTACATTCTTAAATTTGAAATGGGGTGGGGACAATTATTTATTCAAAGGGGCTCCGTGCGGGTGGAGTAATGGTTGAACACCTGGCCGCCATCGTGGTGGTGGCGCTCAGTTGCGTCACTGTGGCGACGGTTGCAAGTGTGCACAGCCAAATGGTCATGCCCGCACGGATGGACGCGCTCGCCCAGCAGGTGGCGCTCAACATGGTGCGGATCAACCAGGCAGGTGGCGGGACTCGTACCGTTGAGCGAATGGGTAGTCACGAATTTACGGCGCGAATCGTGGACCGCAATGTGGAGGTGAGCAGCGATGCCAGCAGTCAAAAATGGCGCTACACGGCCCGGGTTCACGATGATTGAATGCACAGCGGCGCTGGTGGTGTTTGCTATCATCGCCCTGATGTGGCAGCCAATTTTGCACACCGCAACGCATCTGCGCCCGCGAGATGAAGGTTTGGTCCAGTTGTTAGCGGCCCAAAGACAGCTGGAGGAGCTTGCCAAGGGCGGGACGGTCGCGGCGGAATCGGGAGAGCTAGTTGTCAACTCTGCTGCTGGCAAACGTTACGAGGTCAATTACTACATGTCGCCGGCAAATGGGCACATTATCCGCATGACGACCGCCGCCGGGGGCTACATGCCGCTTATTGCACACGCAGCCGGTTTCACGGCGGAACAGGTGGCGGCCGGTACTGTGCAGTATGTCATTAAATTAGACACGGGCGATGAATTCACGGGGGTGTTGGCAACAGATGAACTGCATGACGTCACAAAAAAATCTCCGCCGGGATCCGCAAAGAAGGCGGAGCGCTAGTGCCCTTGTGAGCGCACTAGCGCTATTGGTGGTTGTAACAACGCTCACTTTAGGATTGGTACTGCAGTTTAGCCGCTGGCGGGGTGAATACCGGGCCGAACGGCAATATACGGAACAGTTATTAGTACAGCAAAACAACAAAAGTGACAGTCCGCAGTCAGCGCCAGATGCCGCTAAAATGCCGGTTGCGGCCGTAAAGTTGGAATGATTCTATAAGCCCAAACTTAAGCATAATAAAAGCCACTTGAATTATTCGCGTTTTCTGAGTAAACTGTACTCATTGAAAACGAGGAGGCGGCACCCTTTGGCCAATGAGCATTTGGAGCAACTTTACAACGTATTACTGCAGAGTACCGAGCTTTTGCAGAAGGCACTCAAATCAAGCATGATTGATGCACTTGTCGAAGTCGGCGACGATTTGCAGGCGAAGAGTATCCACCAAGAAGACGGCTTACCAGACGCTGCAACCAGCGCTAAGTTGAGCGAACAATTCAAAACGATCAACCTGAACGATTACAGCGCCGAAGAGATCCGCATGGCACTGCAATTGGTATTGGTTAAAGCGAGTGAGCACGACAATCTAGAACCAAATCAGCAGGTTACGCCCGATGCACTCGCCACTTTGGCTAGTTTTATCATCACCACGATGATGCCAGACATGGGTGAGCAATTGCAGATCGCCGATATTGCGGCCGGGACCGGGAACCTGCTCTTTGCGGTGATGAACGCGCTCCATGACACCAAAAAGGTGGTGGTCAAGGGCTACGCACTGGACAACAACGAGGATCTGCTCTCCGTTGCCAGCATGAGTTCCGCCCTGCAGGACATTGACGTCGAGCTTTACCACCAGGACGCAATTGACGCGTTGCCGTTCAAGGACGTTGACGTTGTGCTCAGCGACCTGCCTGTCGGTTATTACCCGATTGACGAGCGGGCCAAGGGTTTTGCGACAGCAGCGAAAAAAGGACATTCCTATGCGCACCATTTGCTGATGGAGCAAGGCTTGAATGCGCTGCGGCCAGGCGGTCTCGGTTTGTTCTTTGTGCCGAGTTCTGTCTTTAAATCCGATGAAGCTAAGGGCCTGACCGCTTGGCTGGCAAGCAGTGCCTACTTCCAAGGTTTGCTGGGCTTACCGGAGAGCTTCTTCAGCACCAAGTCCGCAGAGAAGTCCCTGCTGATCATTCAAAAGCCGGGTCAGGGTGCAAAACAGGCCCCACAAGTGCTTCTGGGTCAGTTCCCAGAACTGAGTGACCGGGCAGCCTTCACGAAGTTCATTGATGATGTCACGAAATGGTACCGTCAGAACATCAACTAAAGGAGAGGCTAAACGTGGCTAATATTCTTGCAGTCAACACCGGTAGCTCAACCATGAAGTGGAAATTGTTCCGGATGCCAGAGGAGCGCTTGATTGCTTCAGGGATGGTCGACCGCTT
Source organism: Lacticaseibacillus zhaodongensis (assembly GCF_009687905.1). Classification (GTDB taxonomy): domain Bacteria; phylum Bacillota; class Bacilli; order Lactobacillales; family Lactobacillaceae; genus Lacticaseibacillus; species Lacticaseibacillus zhaodongensis. The sequence continues at coordinate 191,061 of NZ_BLBG01000001.1, forward strand.
GGGCTTGCCCCGGTCTAAATTCATCCTCAAGTATGCTGATGGAAAGCAATACGAATTACACTGTGAAATTAAGAGTTCTGATGAGGCAGTTGACCTCATGCTTAAGGAATTGATTGAACTCAAGATCATTAATGATTACGACGAAATCAATGGCGTCGGGCACCGAGTAGTTGCCGGTGGCGAGGTCTTCAACCGGTCGGCATTGATCGATAAGGCCAAGCTGCAGCAAATCATCGACCTATCCGAGCTTGCACCCCTGCACAACCCGGTTGAAGCCCGGGGGATCGCGGCATTTATGCACATGTTGCCGAACGTGCCCGAGGTGGCAGTTTTTGACACCTCATTTCACACGTCGCTCAAACCGATGAACTATCTCTACAGTATTCCCACTAAGTACTACAAGCAGTACGGCCTGCGCAAGTACGGAGCGCACGGGACAAGTGTCCGCTTCGTTGCCAGCAAGGCTGCAGAAATGCTCGGTGCGAGTGTGCAGCAGCCCCGCATGGTCGTTTTGCACCTTGGTAGTGGGGTTTCAGTGACCGCGGTTAAGGACGGCAAGAGTTACGATACTTCGATGGGTTACACCCCAGTCTCTGGGGTCACAATGAGCACACGCAGTGGGGACATTGACCCCTCACTGGTTGCGACCTTGATGCGCAAGCTCGACTTGAACGACCCTGAAGACGTCATCAAAATTCTCAACACGGAATCTGGGGTTTACGGGCTGTCCGGCTTGTCACCAGATATGCGTGAAGTTGAAGCCACCCGCACAACGCGGCCCGAATCCCAGCTTGCTATCGACATTTTTGTTAACCGGATCGTGAAGTACGTCGCTGGTTACATTGCCGAAATGGGCGGTGCTGAAGCAATTGTCTTCACCGCTGGGATCGGTGAGGCTGATGCCGCGATGCGGCAGCGGATCGTTGATGGGCTGCAGGTCTTCGGCGTGCAGCTTGACCCCGCCAAGAACGAGGCGGCTACAGGGCCGACTGACATGACCGCCGCTGATTCCAAAATTAAGGTGTTCATGGTGCCAACTAACGAAGAGCTGATGATTGCGCGCGACGTGTACGAGCTGAGCCGATGACGGGCATGGATTACGTCTACCTCATCGTCTTGGCCGTAGCGGTAATTGCGACCATTGCTGAAGCACTAAGTATCCGCGTTCCCGCGCGGGTGAGTAAGTTCCGCCTGATTGGTTTTTCCTTGCTCGCTCTGCTTGCCTTAGTATTCACACTCCTGTATGCGCGGGAGTTGCAGGCACAGATCATTGGCTACTTCATAACGGGGATGTTGCTGGTGTTTGCGCTTTGGCGGAAGGGCTTGGCCAATTGGGCGCTAGTGGCCAGCCTCGGTTCTGCACGCTTATGGACAACGCTGACTAGCGTTGAAATTGCACCGGAAAAAGAGGGCACCGTACTGGACGCTTTTGTTGGTGCCATTCGTGTGACCCGCCTGCACTTCAAGCAGTCTCCGGACACGGTGGCGCAGTTCTTGCGGACCCGTTTAGATGCGAAGAAAGTAATTCAACATTAATTGAGCGCAGCAAATAGGACCCGGTCGGTAGATATCTAAATCTACTGACCGGGTCCTATTCTTACGTTAATTTAGCTCTTCTGCGGCTTTTCGCCATTGTTGATCGGTGCTTGCTTTGGCGCGTTGTCCTCATCAGGGAAGGTCAGCCGGAAGGTGGTACCGACGTTTTGCTGCGACTCAACCTCAATGGTACCGCCGTGTTGGGCAACCAGCTGGTGCACGATTGCTAGGCCCAATCCGGATTCACCGTACTTGGTGTTTTTGCGGGAGGGGTCGGCTTTGTAGTAGCGGTCCCAAATATTCTTCACCTGGTCGGGACTCATGCCGATGCCGGTGTCGCTGATTGCGAATTCCGACTGGTGGTAACCGCGTTTGGCCGTGATCGTGATGTGGCCATTTTGGCAGAACTGAATCGCGTTTTGCAAAATGTTGAAGATGATCTGGACGAAACGGTCGTGGTCTGCATAGACCGGCATCTCTGCTGGCGCATCGATGGTGATGTCATCGCCCGCGTCATCGGCTTTTTGCTGCAGCTGGCTGGTAACGTTGTCGAGGTCGGTGCGGGCGTTGAAGTTGGTTTTCTTCAGCAAAATCTGGTTGGTGCGGATTTTTTCGTAGTCTAGGTTCTCGTTGACCAGCCGGATCAGCCGTTTGGTTTCGCCCCGCATCAGCTCAATACTCTTGCCGCGCATGTCTTCGGGAATGGCGTCGTAGGCAAGGCCCTCGAGCAGGCCGTTAATGGTCGTGAGCGGCGTGCGCATCTCGTGCGCGGCATCCGCCATGAACTGGCGGCGCCGGTCTTCCTGGCGCTCGATTTCGACCTCACTGGCCTGCAGGGCGGCCGCCATGTCGCCGAAGTCACTGGCCAGCTCACTGATTTCGTCGTGGCCAGCAGTGTTCAGCTGCACGTCGTAATTACCCCGCGCGATTTCGTGGGTGGCGTTCCGCAGGCGGTTGATTTTGCGCACCTGGTACTGAGCTAGGAAGTAGCTGAGGAAGATGGCAAAAATCGCGGAGATGACAAAACCAATGAAGACGTTCCGTTCAGTCTTGTTGATGGTTTGCTGGATGGTGTTGACCGGCGCGAACGCGGCGATGACGTAGACTAGTTTTGCGGAATAAAAGACTGGCCGGTAGTAGACGGTCATGCCCTGGCGCCGCTGCTCAGCGTTGACGCCGTTGCGGGAGGGCAGGAGCATGCTGGCGCGAATGCTGACGTCATCGCCCCGTTTGAGTTGTTGCCAGTATTTTGCGGGGATACTCTGGTTGGTGGCAACGGGGTAGGCCAGCTCGTTCTTGGCGCTGTAAACGGCGAAACGGACGTGTTGGCCACTCAGGATGCGCTCGCTGTCCTGCAGAAAATCCGTGTTGACAGAACCATCTGCCATCAGTGCATTCTGTTCCAGCGTGTCGGTGTAGTTCGCCAGTTGTCGCGAGTTGCTGTCCCAAGCGTTATTGCTGGTGGTGCGCACAAAGAGCAGGGAAACAACTGACAGAGCAACGATAATCAGAAAGAGGAAGCTGAGCATTTGTTGGTAAATCAGTTTCATGAATCAAGCCCCGAATCATCGAATTTGTAGCCCACCCCCCAGACCGTTTGGATGACTTGGGGACCGACCTTTTCAATTTTCTGCCGCAGTTTCTTGATGTGGGCATCGACCGTGCGCTCATCGCCGTAGTATTCGTATTCCCAGACTAATTGCAGCAATTGCTCACGGGAGAATACCTGTTTGGGGTTGTGGGCTAGGGTCCGCAGCAAATCGAATTCCTTCGGCGTGAGGCCCGGAATTTCCTTGCCGTCTAGGAAGGCTTCCCGGGTCTTGGTGCTGAGGCTGAAGTGCGCGGTCTGCACATCAAAATCCTCATTGACCTGGGTTTGGGGCTCTTGCTGGATGTCAGCGCGGCGGTGCAGCGCCTTGATGCGGGCAATCAGGGTCATCGGTGAGAAGGGCTTGGTGACGTAATCGTCAGCTCCGATATCGAGCCCCAGCACCTGGTCGCTCTCCGTGTCGCGCGCGGTCAACATGATTAGGGGCACGGTCTGGCTCGTTTCACGGATGTGTTTGGCGACCTCCATCCCGTCCATTTTGGGCAGGTTCAGGTCCAGGGTGATGATGTCCCAATCATCGGGGGCGTCTTCGAACAGCTGCAAGCCTTCTTCACCATCGTAAGCGTTTTTGTAGTCCCACTTTTCCTTTTGAAAAAACATATCCATCATCTGTGCAACTGATTCGTTATCTTCAATCATCAGAATCTTCATAGTAAACAGTTACCTTTCTTTTTTTCACGGCTCCCTGACAATGACGTGGGGGCAATCAACTTCTCCAAGTATTATTCTAATTGTATTGATGCATGAATCCTAGCATTTCAGGCGGCTTTTGACAAAAGTCGGTGCAGATGTTATCGTTATTGTGCATATTAACGGGGATGTAATGGTCTCGACACCGACATTCACGCATGTGGTGCACTTCGGAGGCTCGGCTCCGTTAACAACGGAACAGTTTATTAACTGCAAACAACAATGAAACATCTTACGCACTCGCTGCCTAATAAGTAAGCAATGCGTGATCTAACCGGCTTTGTCCAAGGGTCGGATCTAGGTCTCAAATTAATTGGACTACGGTCAGCGTCGCCACCTGAAGTTCTGACAAGAGATTAGCAGGTTAGCGGGCTGGGGGTTGCCATGATGATCGGCGTGCCCAGTTCGCGAAATTTTAAGTAGATCACCTATGAGTGTAGACCTGTGTGTTGGTGGGGTCGGTGGACAGGGGTTCGATTCCCCTCATCTCCATTTTCCCGTTAAGTGGGATTCTGCGGAACCCAAGGAATGCTGTTAAATCAGCATTCCTATTTTTTTGTTCCGGTAACTTTCGCATAATTTTGAACGCTTGAGTACCTTTTGAGGACCGTTTTAGTTCAGTTCCTGCTGCTTACTATCTACCGTCAGTGGTGGTGGCGTCTGCAGGCTACTTTGCGGGTTGTCCCGTAGCAAAGTGGCATCGCTCGTGAACAGGATGAGGGACACGCCAAGCTGGCGAACGCAGTGCCGGAAGACTTCCAGCATTTGCCTGCCTTCCGGTGAGCTCAGCTTGGCAAGCACGTCGGTCATGAGGACGTAGCGTTTGCCACTGAGGACGCTGCGGAAGAATTCCACGTAAATCCGCTGCAGCTCGCCCAAATCGGCAGCTTTTTCCTCAAGAAAGTGGACATCATTCCGCATCTCGCGCGGCAACAGGTCCAAATCATGGACGCGGCCCTGAATGAACAGGTTGGAGCGCACACTGAGGTAAGGGACCAGGGCACTCTTATCGAGCACAATGCCCACCTCACGGATGAGGCCACTGCGCATTAGCTCCCGCACGTAGGCTTGTAACTGCTGATTAAGGTCCCGGCCGGCGGGGCGCTTGATAAAATAAACCCCGGCCTGATCAAATAGGGAATTGATGGCAACATTTGGGCGATATTTTGATTTAAAGAACATAGGCTACCTCCCGCTGGTAAAGCAGTTATAGTTGCGCCCGCATCCGGAACGCTTGGACATAAGTAACGACAAAATTGACGAGAACCACGATGACGGCTCCAAAGGCAAAACTGATGCTGTAACCCGCCGGACCGTCCAGCATGTGGTCGACCAAACCGCGACCATAAAGCAAGCCGTGAATATTAAAGTCGGTCACGCGGTTCTGGAACAGGACCGCCAGGCTAGTTTTGATAATCGCCAGGCCGCCTGAATCACCCCGGCTGAACGCGGCGATAAACGCCGTGCGGTTCTGTTCATTGATCAAGTTCACTAGAAAACCGGAACTGAGCAAGGAGACGAGGGCGGTGATCGTAAACCCGGTCACAAAGACGGTCAGGGACTCAAGGGCCCCCTGCAGCGCGATGTCGGCACTGGACTTACCCGCGACCAAGTACGCTTGCGTTTCTGCGCGGCGTGACCGCAGCAGCATGACGGCTAGTGCAATCGTGACGACCGCAAACGCGGTAACGGTGATCCAGAAGCCCGTCAGATAAAATTGCTGCTGGTGGTGGTGCGCGGTCATGATCACTGAACTGGCACTGTTAACTTGTTCCAGAATATCCCGGGGGAACTCTTCGAGCCGCTTCGTAAAGTTATTGCTGGTTAAATTTTCGAGCATCAGGTTGGTCTGAAAGAACAGCCCGCTGATGGTGAACAAAATTGCCATGACTAAGGCGATGATGTGCACCCGTTTGTGATATTTGATGCCCATGAACATTCGCTCAAAAAAACGCATTATGTCACCTCATTGGAGTCCAGTATAGTGGCCAATCGTGAACAAATTATGAATAGATTGCAGATATATTGTTCCGAGTGACTATTTTTGGCCCGAAACAAGAAAACGCGCTCCCGCAATTAGTGCCAAGCGGGGACGCGTTACCTTTGGATCAATTATTTACTGCTGGAAGATTTACTGCTCGAAGTGCTGCTTGAAGTAACATCAGCTTCTGAATTCTTCGCGTCGGTGTTACCAGCTTCATCAGTCCCCCGCAATTGTTTGCCAACCGCTTCCGGGAATTCACTCAGGATGGAACTGTCACCCTTGATTTCGGGAGCGTCGGTGCTGTAGAGCGGCACCGTGCTCTTATCTTTGCGCTGTGAATACAGGCTGGTACTGCCAGGATGTGCTTCTGTTTGCAGGAGGCGCTGCAGGGAATTACTGTAGTCGATTTCCTTCGTGTTGACCGGTGTGAAGCCTTGCGGTGTGTAAAAACGCAAGAGGTTGCGGTTCGCGATGGAATCGGACAGGCGCAGCTCGGTGTTGACCTGTTTCTGGTCGGCCTTGAGCATCATTCTGGTTTCTAGATCTGGACTGATTCGTTCGCCGTTGGCATTCAGGTAGGCTTCCCCACCAATCACCGTGTATTCAGGCGTTATGAAATCGTGATTCCGCTGGGCAACCACGGAGCTGTGGGCGTCACTGAGCAGGTCCGTCCCGAATTGGACGTAATTGTTGGTGCTGATTCCGAGCAGGTGCAGGAGGGTGGGCAGGACGTCGATTTCACCGCCGTACGTGTTGTTAACGCCGCCCTTGAGCCCTGGTGAATAGAAAATGAGCGGTACGCGTTGCATTTGGGCGTCGTCAAAATCATTCCATTTCTTCGGATTCTTGCCCACTAGCTGCGCCATGTTCTTGTAACGGTCGTCAGCGATTCCGTAATGATCACCATAAAGCATCACAAGCGAATTCTTCGCCAGGCCACTCTTTTTCAGGTATGCGAAGAATTCTTTCAGCGCCGAGTCAAGGTAGTTGGCCGTCTTGAAGTAATCGTTGACGGTCACATCGTTGGTACCAGCGTCCGGAAAACTGCTGTCCTCGTCATCGATGGTGAAGGGAAAGTGGTTGCTAGTCGTGATGATTTTGGCATAGAAGGGTTGCTGCAGGTGCTCCAAATAGCGGGCACTTTCTCCCAACATCAGCTTATCCTTGATACCGTACTCCGTGTTCATCTCGGTGCTGTGTTGGAAGTAGTCGTTGTCAAAGAAGTATTGATAACCCAGGCTCTTGTACGCGCCATCCCGGTTCCAGAAGCTACCCACTCCGCCGTGCAGGGCGGCGGTACTGTAGCCGGCCCGCTGGTTCAGAATTGCCGGGGCACCCTGGAAGGTGTTGTCAGAGCCGACGTTGGCGAACAGGGAACCACTAGTGATCCCAAAAGTGCTGGTTTCCAGCATGTTCTCAGCGTCACTGGTTTTGCCCAGGCCGACCTGGTTAAAGAAGTTGTCAAAGCTCAGAGCGTTTTTATTCTTAACGAGTGAATTGAGGAAGGGCGTAACCTCCTGGCCGTCGATTTTCTGACCAATCAGGAATTGCTGGAAGGATTCGAGGTGAATGATGATCACGTTCTTACCCTTAGCCGCGCCATAATACTCCATGTTGGGGGCGGCGTACTTCTTCTGGGTGTACTGCAGCACTTTGGCCATGTCCGCACTGCTGGCTTGTGCCCGCACCTGGCTGGTCTGGGCGGTTTTAAAGCCGTCGTACACGGTGAAGGGGGCCAGACCCAAATACTTGACGATAAATGCCCGGTCAAAGGTTCTGGTCAGCAGTTGCGGGCGGTTCAGTTCGCTGACGGCCATCGTCAGGGTGAGCAGGGCTACACCCAGCACAGTTGTCGCCAGTGGCAAGTGGGGTGGCTGCGTAGTTGTGTTAGCACTTGGTTTTGCAAAATGCGGTCCGGGCCACCTCACCTGTTTGTGGTTCAGGAAGGCGATGATATTCTTAATGCCAGCAATGACGTAAATTGTTAGCACCACGATGTAATCAAGCAGGAAGACGAGGTCTCGCGGCTGAAACATGGACGCACTATTTTTGCCCAGGCCCTGTGCGACTTTGCCAACGCTGAGAATCGTGTTCACCGTTAAGAAGTCGGTGAACTCGCGGTAGTAGAGGACATTGGCGAGTAGCAGGACCGTTAGTGCGGTGTAAATGATCAAGCCGGTGATGTAAGCTCGCTTCGAATTGTGCACGTACATCGCGATGGACAACAGCAAAATGCTTGTGCCGAGCGGATTAATCAGTAGAATAAAGTACTGCAGAATGTTCTCGGCACCTAAGCTGAAGTCAAACAGGTAGGCGTAAATGGTTTTAACCCAAATCAGTAGGAGCAAAATGGTGAGAAAGCCGATCCGTTTCTGCGCGAAAGCTTGCAATTTCTTGGCCAAAAAGCTGGCCTCCCTTCTCAGTGTCCTTATCATTTTACCTTTGCGAGCAGTACCAAGCAATTACTTCAGCCCGTTCGTAATTATTTGCTAAGGTATACCGGATAACTGAGGATATTTGCTACAATAGGTGCGGAGGAGAATAGAATGATTTTCTTGGGACCAGTTTATCGCAATTTATACGCCCATTATGCGGCACACATTAATCATTTTCCCTTGATCAGACTGGTAATGCTCAGTTTGGACAAAACCATTCTCTATTTATTACTGTTTCTCTGCGCGCGCGGCCTATATTTACTGTTACGCCGGCGGAGAGTGAACTTCTGGCGGGAGTTATTACTGTTTATCTTCGTGGCGTACGTCCTGTTGGTTTGGTTTCTCACCGTGTTCCGCGGGACTTATTATTACCCGTGGCAGCTCGTATGGCATCTGCACCGGTCACTGACTGTGATCAACTGGCAGCCCCTAGTGGAAACGCTGAAATTGACCCAAGGCGCGACGATGTTCGACTTCTATTACCAATCCTTCGGTAATATTGCTTGGTTCGTTCCGTTCGGTTTGCTGGCCCCCGGACTAATGCGACGCAAGCGCCGAATGCTGCGGACCATCGTGTTTGGCAGTTTGATGTCACTTGCCATCGAGACCATGCAGTTCTTCCTGATTACCGGGATTACTGATATCGACGACTGGATTTTCAACACGATTGGGGTTGTCTTGGGCTACCTTGTTTTCGCAATCTTGGCGGCTTTCTGGCGGCTGATCCGGCGGGGGAGTAAGCAGACAAAATAATCATAATTTTTTGGATCGCACTGGAGAGTGGGCCACAATGCGGTCAGCTTCTGAGCATTAGCAAAAACTAGGTGTATTCCCTGAACTTTGGGAATACACCTAGTTTTAGGCTAAGCGGAAGGAGCTGCATTGTGGACCACGTTTACAGGCCGACTCCTCACCATGATTACGAACGGTCAGGAGTCGGCCGGCAGCGATGGCCAACGTCGACTCGAAGCTCTTCATTGTGACGGCTTTTTTTGATTAAAGGCAAACGTGCACCACGTAATGGAGCACTGTTACCTAGCAGATGCGAATTACATTGCAGGACCATAAAAAAAGAGCCTTGGGAAAAATCTCCCAAGGCTCTTTAATATTATTGACTAAATTAGTCGGTAACGACTGGGTCAACAACGTTGATGTTGTCGAGACCACCGTACCATTCGTACCAAGGCTTAGCGTACTTGTCAAGGATGGCGTTGAGTTCTTCAACGTTACCCTTACCAGTTGTTTCCAGCCACTTGGTAAGTGCTTCTTCACCGCCGTCAGCGAAGACCTGGATACCATCGCGCCATGTAGCACGGCCACAGAGGATACCGTTGAACTTGTTTCCAGCCTCGCCGGCAAATGTGAGTTCTTCACGGAATGTCTGTGCGGAAACACCAGCTGACAGGTAGATGAATGGACGATCAACAATGTCGTTCATTTCCTTGAAGTACTTAGCAGCTTCTTCTTCAGTGTAGGCAGCCTTAACACCGTCTGCAGTGTGACCTTCAACGAAGGCCCAGTTGACAGGAACTTCAGCCTTGATGACGTCAACGCCATACTTGGACTTGGTGAATTCCTTCATTGCGTCAAGGACCAGGGATGGCTTTGCCTTAGCGTATTCGTAGCTCTTTGCATCAGGAATTTCGTCATCGTAGGTAACAATTTCGAGGAATAGAGGCAAATCAGCTCCGCGAGCTTCGTTAGCAAGGCGCTCAACGAAGGCGTGCTTGATGTTGTTGATTTCTGGCTTGTCGTGCGGGTTGTAGTAAACCAGTACCTTAGCGGCATCGGCACCCTTAGCAGCAAGACGAGTCATGCTTTCTTCGTGTAGCAGTTCTGGGAAGCGGCCAACGGTTGTAACATCGTAACCGGTCTTCTCGTAGGAAAGGATCAAACCTGAGTTAGGATCCTTAGCAGTCATTGCTTTGAAGCCAAGTTCTTCATCGGTCAAAATGGATGAAGCGTACTTAGTCAGTTCCTTGGAAACGAGTTCCTTGAACTTGTAAATCTGATCAAGGCTGTATTCAGCACCGGCTTTGTCGTCGGCAGCCTTCATCATCTTCTTCATCGAGCCGCGCTGGTCGATGGCAAGAGCGGCAATGACACCGTTCTTGTTGGACAACTGCTGCAACTTGTCAAACTTACCACGTGTAATGGTTTTCTTTGCCATGAGATATATCCCTCCAGAGACATTAGACATTGTTTTAACAAACTCATTGTACAAAAAGTATTGGTGACAATCAAGTCTAAAGCGAGTTCATACGCTTTCAGAAAATTTAGGAAACGCTCTTTCTTGAAAACTCACTAGTGAGGGCAAACAATGAGGCTGCATGAGAAAGGCGTTAATGACACTGCCAAAAACGCTTGCACGTTTTCAAAGTTTCAGCTAGAATAACTTGTCTGATTCGTAAATGCATAAAAGTGAATTTTAGTCTTTTAGCAAAATCATTACGTATTTCATAAGATAAAGGAGACGAGTAACAATAATGGGTATTTTAATTGCACTGATTCCCGCGATTGCGTGGGGGTCAATTGGCCTGGTCAGCGGTAAACTGGGTGGAAATGCGTACCAACAAACTTTGGGGATGACCTTAGGTGCCTTGCTCTTCGGCATCGGGACCTTCATCTTCGTCCAGCCAGCAATCGACGGCAAAACCTGGCTTTTTGGGATCGTCTCCGGGTTGTTCTGGGCCCTCGGACAGTCAAACCAGTTCCGCTCAATGAAGGCAATCGGTGTCTCCATGACCACCCCGATTTCCACTGGTTTGCAGCTCACAGCGAACACCCTTGCTGGAGCGTTGTTGTTCCACGAATGGCATACCGGTAAGGATGTCACCCTCGGTATTTTGGCAATGGTCGTTCTGATTGCTGGTGCTGCCATGACCTCCAAGCGGGAAAAGAACCCCAACCAGGCGGCGGAAAGCAAGAGCGCGATGGCCACTGGGATTCAGGCACTGATTATTTCAACAATTGGTTACGCTGGCTACACGATCGTGTACACCGCCGGTAACCTGAACGCAACTGCCGTTGTCCTGCCCCAGAGTATCGGGATGGTGATCGGCGCGCTCATCTTCGCAGCCAAGCACCAGCCAGTTGCCAAAGCGACAGCTAAGAACATCATTACCGGTCTGTTCTGGGGCGTGGGGAACATCTTCATGCTGATTGCAACTAAGGATGTTGGTTTGGCAATCGCGTTTTCCTTCTCCCAGATGGGAATTGTTATTTCCACATACGGGAGCATTTTCTACCTTGGCGAGCACAAGACCAAGCGGGAGATGATGTACGTCACGATTGGGAGCATACTGGTGATTGCCGGTGGGGTCATCCTCGGGATCATGAAGGCTTAACCGCAGCAATCAAATAATTAACCGACAGGCAGTTGCGTAGTGGTGGTGACCACGACGCGGCTGTCTGTTTTGTTTGCCAGGACGGGGCGAATTGTGAGCGCAAAAGCTTAGTGTTGATCCCCATATATATAGAAAGAATCGGTGCCACTAAACTGCTTGCCTGCGACAAAATAGCAAAATTGCTTGTTCAGATTGCGCGTGTTTCTTGCTTTTTGACTCATATGCGTCTAGAGTAAATCATGGTTTTAGTGAAAATTAGGAGGAACCGACAAATGGCTCATATTTCTTTTGATTCATCTAAGTTGAGTAAGTTTGTACACCCAAACGAACTCGGACAGATGCAGGCAATGGTCACAGCTGCTGACCAGGAACTGCGTCAGGGAACAGGTGCTGGTAGCGACTTCCGTGGCTTCTTGGACCTGCCAGTTAACTACGATAAGGACGAATTCGCCCGCATCAAGGCAGCTGCTAAGAAGATTCAGGATGACTCCGAAGTCTTCGTTGCTATCGGAATCGGTGGTTCATACCTCGGTGCCCGGGCCGCAATTGATTTCCTTAGCCACACCTTCCGGAACGCGGACCCAGCTCGCAAGATGCCAGAAGTTTACTTCGCCGGCAACTCAATCAGCAGCAGCTACCTTGCTGACCTGCTTGACGTCATTGGCGACCGCGACTTCTCCATCAACTGCATCAGCAAGTCCGGTACCACAACCGAACCTTCAATCGCATTCCGCGTTTTGAAGGCGAAGCTGGTTGCTAAGTACGGTAAGGAAGAAGCAAGCAAGCGCATCTACGCAACAACCGACCGGGCCAAGGGTGCCCTGAAGGTTGAGGCTGACGCTGAAGGTTACCAGGAATTCGTTGTTCCTGATGACTTGGGTGGCCGCTTCTCCGTTCTTTCCGCTGTTGGTCTGCTCCCAATCGCCGTTGCCGGTCTCGACATCGACTCCCTGATGAAGGGTGCCGCAGATGCTCGCACCGAATACAGCTCAGATGACCTCAGCAAGAACGAGGCTTACCAGTACGCCGCACTCCGCAACATTTTGTACCGCAAGGGTTACACCACCGAATTGCTTGAAAACTACGAGCCAACACTCCAGTACTTCGGCGAATGGTGGAAGCAGCTCATGGGTGAATCTGAAGGTAAGGATCAGAAGAGCATTTACCCTTCATCCGCTAACTTCAGTACCGACTTGCACAGTTTGGGCCAGTACATCCAGGAAGGCCGCCGGAACCTCATGGAGACCGTTGTCTGGGTCGACAAGCCTAACCGCGACATCAACATCCCGGTTGAATCCGAGAACCTTGATGGCCTTAAGTACCTTGAAGGCAAGACCATGGCCGAAGTTAACCGTAAGGCCTACGAAGGGGTTGTCCTTGCCCACACAGATGGTGGCGTGCCAGTTATGACCGTCAACATTCCTCAGCAAGACGCTTACACCCTTGGCTACTTGATTTACTTCTTCGAAGCAGCTGTTGCTGTATCTGGCTACCTGAACGGGATCAACCCATTCGACCAGCCAGGTGTTGAAGAATACAAGTCCAACATGTTTGCTCTTCTTGGCCGTCCTGGCTACGAAGAAAAGACTAAGGAACTTAACTCCCGCCTGTAATACCAAGGCTTTGAGCGGTTACGAGTGCATCTCATTGCTAGAGCAATAAATGAGCCGAAACCGTAAAAAGTATAGAAAAAAGGATAGACCCTCGAAAGAGGGCCTATTTTTTTTCGTGCTGATTCAAATATTTGATGTATTTCTCACTGGCGTTTTCGACAACCTTGGGAGTGATCTCGGCGTAAATTTCTGTAGTTTGAACGCTACTGTGACCGAGCACTCCCCGAATGTCGTCAAGGGATACTCCAGCTTCTCGGAGAGCAACTGCGTGGGTATGCCGCAGGTCATGAACGGTGATGTTGGGCAGGTCTACTAATTCACAGAGTCGCGTAAATGCATGATTGACTGAGGATTCTCGAATTACAGACCCAAAGCTACGCTTGCTGGTGTATCGAAAGACAAACTCGCTGCCACCAGGAAACATGGAACGGCCGTGTGCAATGGTAGGACGGTTGTTGAAGTATATTCGGTTTAGGGCCCATAACGCGGAAACTAAGCGAGGAGTGAGTGCAACCGTGCGTACTGATGCTTTTGATTTAGGATCGTCGAGGATTATGTTGCTTTTATACTTGCCTTTTTCTTTGCGATAGAGCCGTGTTTTGTTGACGCTGACTGTGTTTGCTCCCAAATCGAAATCGTCCCATTGTAGAGCCATAGCTTCGCCTTTACGCAAGCCGGTGTCAATCAGTAGCAAGAAGAATGGATACCAAATTTTGTTGGGCTCTTTGTGGTGCTTTACAGCATCTAAAAATTCGTCCGCCTGGTCAACAGTCCAGTAGCGGAGCAGTTTGGGCTGAGAGCCTTGGCGGGGGAACTCAACACCAACAGTCGGATTATTTTTGATAATGCCAAGACGTGCGGCTTTGCCCAATGCCGCATGCAGGGTGGCGTTGATTACATTGACACTGTTTCTGGACAGTGGTGTGCCATCCTTACCGCCGTGGTTCAAGAGCCCCAGGATATATTTCTGGTGCTCGATGGGCGTGTACTCATAAAGTCGATAATTGCCGATATCTGGAATTAGGTAGTGTTCAATCTGGTAGCGGTAAACGATCATGCTGCCTTCCTTGACGTTGACCTTGTACTTCTTGACCCATTCTCGGAGCCAAGTGGCAAGCAACATATTTGGACGATATGAATTGTGTTGCTTATCATTGATGAGCTCGTTTTCTTTGGCCCGGCCCCAAGCCCTGGCATCTTTGGCATAATCAAAACCAGCTTTGTGGTAGTTATTTTGCTTGCCGGTGCCTTTATTAATTCCAGCATATCCCCGGACTTCGTACTTCACTTTGCCGGATTTTGTTGTGTAACTGTTTATTGACGCCATGTTATGCCTCCCTTTCTGGATAAATGAATCGGTTTATCCGAACGTATGTTCAGACGGAACGTTAAAGAAAAGCCCGTTTCCGGGCTGATCAGGCTACAGATTCAGTAGCTCTTTTTTCTTTGCATCAAATTCATCCTGGGTAATAACGCCATCATCAACAAGTTTCTTGTAGTCACGAAGTTGGTCGGGAACTGACTTTGCTTCCGGCTGAGCAGCAGGAGCAGGTTGCTTTATACGCTCTGCCATTGGCGGCCATGCGGCTACTACAGCCATAGCATTCTCAATATTCTGTTTCCAATAGGGTTCACCAACGAATGACGTGTAGCAAATGTAAGCTTGTTTGCCACCGTTACCATCAAAGATCTGCATTTTGTCGGCGTTTAACAGCATGCGACCATTAATTAGCTTTGCACTCTTTACGGTCACATCGCTAACGTCCTTATAATCAACAAATTGAGTTGTGCCTTTAAAACGGCGCATAGTGCCCATACCCATGAAGAAAATGCCGTTTCTTTGGAAACTAGCGCAGTAGTACTTATCTGTAAAGGCTGCGTAATTGCCTAGAAAGCCTTTCAACCCATTGATGGCTTCGAGGTATACGGTAGTGCTTGGGTCTTCCGGATAGCCATACTTTTTGAGCTGCTCGGAAATCTTTTCAATCTTCATTTCTCTTCCCCCAGAGATATTTGTTTGACACGTGTGACTTATCAGACTATCTTAACCATGTAATTGTGCGGGTGAAGCCATCAGAAATGTTCTTCATCTGCATCACTTCATTCTTTAGTTGACTATCGAGATTGCTCCGGCTCCCAGGCCGGGGCTTTTTTTGATGTCTACTTGAGATGCGTCAGCACAAAGATGACGATGCCTGACGTTGCTGCAACTATGGCTATCGCAGTACCAACAGTCCATTTGATTGCTTTCAAGGCAGCTCGGTCAATCTTAGAATCTATGCTTTTGTCTAAATTTGATTCAAGTTGGGACAGCTTGTGGCGCAGGTGCTTTTTGGTTACGTATTTGTCCATAGGTCCATCACCTCCGCCACCATTATCCCTTTTTTGGGATGAGGAAGCACTGTATGGATTGACTGGTGTGTGAAACTGGCTAACGTTGCTTTTTTTGTCGGCATTACCCATTGTGTTTTACCTCAATCGCAGTATTGAAAAACGTTCCAGCTTTAATCTTTGCAGCGAGCTCATTGTTTTTGTCTGGGTAATGAAGGCTACTAACGAATGCTAGTTCAAATATTGCAAAATTAGGCGGCTCAATAAGTTTTTTACCGGGATTGTTAATATCGTCCGTTATCCAAAAAAAGGTGTTAGGAATTGTAAGATTGAAGGGATTTTTTTCATCTGATTCAACCATACCAGTCCATTGGCTTGCAATTGAAGGAATTCCGGAATCGTCTAAAATGTAGCTGGTCATGAAGAGATGCATGGTTGGCTCCGGCAATTTACCAATTCGGACTGAAAAGGAAGTATCCCAAACTAAGGGGCTTTGTTCAGGCAAAGTCAAATAGCGAACCTCTTTATCGTCTTGCTTGAATTCAAGGAAGACGAGACTAGCAGGTTTTAAAATATTTGAATCCATTTGATCATCACCTTTACATTCCATACATATTTTCTAGGTCGCTTATCGTTTCCGGTAGGCGGCCTGTTTCGTCTTCATACAATTCTGTCAGCAAGGTCAGGGCGAAACGCTCCGCCTCATTTTCGGCCTTACTGATCCCACGGTCGGCAACTCTATAGTAAGCAGCTGTTCCATCATGCAGGAGCGCATGTCCCAGCTCATGTGCTAACACTCTAGTTTTGAGCGGACTGCCCTTGATGGACTCAGCCAACCAGATGAGCGGTGCACCCATTGGTGGAAAGCACGTCCGTCCCAGCTTGTCGCCGGATAGGGCAGGCGTGTACTTCACGTCGATGCCGAGTCGCTCGACTAGCTGCCAGGGATTAGGTGTGCCATAGCGCTTGCTGACAAATAGCGCCAACCGTTCAGGCGTAACTTTATCGTCTACCACTATTTACCATCACCTTTATCATCTGAGCGCATCGGCATGCGTTTGAGATTTAGACGGTCCCAGAATATCTGCGTCATGGACAGCTTGAGCTTTTCTTTTTCTTCTTCGGTCAAATCAGCACCGCCAAAAGAAAAGCCGTCCATCGCATCAGGATCGTCGAGCCACTGCTTTAGGTCAGTGACCTGCTTCGGTGTAGCCCAAACCGGGGTGTTGTTCACTCCTAATAGGTAATCAACAGTTACACCATAGTACTTGGCGAGCTTCATCTTGGTGGTATCGTCCGGTTGACGTGTGCCGCTCTCATAAGCTGTATAAGCGGGCCGCGTAATGCCCAAAAATTTAGCAACATCTTCTTGTGTGAGCCGCTTGGCGGTACGCAGTTCTTTAAGTCTTTCTGGTAACATTACGGCACCTCCTTATGCTGCTATGGTAACAGACGGTTACATAAAATAAAGTTTCGATTTGTTACTTTTAGAGGTTTACAAGTAACGATGTGTGACGTACTATAATAAGCGTAACGAAGTGATACATGAAGAGGGTGAAAAAATGCGAACCTGGTTAAAGGATTTACGCGAAGAATCAGGAATGACTCAGGAGCAAGTTGCTGAACAGGCAAAGCTTAGCCGCCCAGCCTACACAATGATTGAGAATGGCAACCGCAATCCAAGCGTGCCTGTTGCTAAGCGGCTAGGTGCGGCGCTGAAAGTAGAGTGGACTTATTTTTTTGATACTGATGGTAACGAATCGACACCTAAGAAAATCACAACCTAGGAGGCGAGGAAATGAGCAGTAAAGATGAACTAGACAAGTTTTCCGAATTGGAACTCATTCGGGAGCTGGAACGCCGCATTGCTAATCGAGAAAAAGAGGAGACTCCAACCGAAGTTGTAGCCTCCAAAGATTCGCTGTTTACCGGCATGGCCTTTAGAGGGCCAGCGGTTAGCGAAGAGCAATACATGAAGCATTACCGCGAGTACCGAGAACGTTGCAGTGCCTTATAACCCTCGAAACTTAATTATCTCGTTTGAACGTAAATCAGTGGTTCTCAGTTCGTCGAAGCGAACCACAGATGTTCGAACTTTGTCAGCTTCGGGTTGTAGGTACTTAACAACTTCGTCAATATCCATGTCGGTTTCAACAGCAACTTGATAAGGCATTATCTGAACTCGTTTCTTGGCGGAGAGGGATTCAGCCTTTGCCCTGAGTGATGATTCAAGTTTTCCGTTGAAGTCAGGATCTGGCAGGAAGGTAATCAAGTACTTTGCCATGTGTGCTCACCTCCTTTTGCAGAGATGAGCCAAGTGTATCGCATTTCAATATGGAGGAGGTAAGCATATGAACGACTTACAAGTATTTAGTTCAAGCGGCTGGACGGTACGCACCGTTGATGTAAACGGCGAACCGTATTTCGTTGGTAAGGACATTGCTGAAGCTCTTGGCTATAGCAATACGAAAGATGCGCTTCAAAAGCACGTCGATGCTGATGACAAGCTGAGGTCGCGAATCACGACCTCAGGTCAGGCTCGAGAAATGACTGTTATCAGCGAATCTGGAATGTACAGCCTCGTGTTAAGCAGCAAGCTTCCCAGTGCAAAGAAGTTTAAGCACTGGGTGACAAGTGAAGTTCTCCCGTCGGTTCGTAAACACGGCGCGTACATGACTGGCGAAACGATTATGGAAGTCATGCAAGACCCTGCTAATTTTGCTAAGGTGCTTAATGCATTGGCTGATGAACGAAACCAGCGGCAAGCTGCTGAAAATCAAGTCGCAGTTATGAAGCCCAAAGCGTTCTTTGCCGATGCAGTATCGGTCAGCAACACCACAATCTTGATAAACGATCTCGCAAAGTTAATCCGTCAGAACGGCTATCAGATTGGTGGCAAACGACTTTTCAACTGGATGCGTAGCAACGGTTACCTGGTTAAACGCCACGGTGCTGATTACAACTCACCAACACAGAAAGCTATGGAGATGGGCCTTTTCAGCATCAAGGAAACTGTAATCACACATTCAGATGGCCGGACCACCATTAGCAAGACGCCAAAGGTTACCGGCAAGGGTCAGCAATACTTCATCAACAAGCTGCTTGGCTCGTCTGATGCTAGAGCTGCCGAAAATTAAGGAGGTGATCACATGAAGCCACTAAAAAATTTTGCCTATTGCTTTAAGGACGAAGCAGGAGAGCTAGTTCCTGTAACTTACGGAAGCTCATCTGGATATAGTTCAGTTCTAATACCGCCTGATGAGTACCGGAGACTCGTAATCAAGTTTCCTGAATGCAAGGACAACTTATATCTCATCGTAGATGGTACAGAATTCAGGCTCGACAAAGCTCCACAGCTGTTAGACCTGGGTGATTAATAGAGCTTGAGGCCCGTCTTTTCGGCAATCTTAGCAAGCACATATGACTTGGCGACGGTACCAACTGTTGAGACGGCAGTGGACGAAAAGTCTGCCAATGCTTCTTTGGTTTTTCTCCAAACTTTGTTGTCTCGGATGGTGTCTAGTAATTCATGTCCGGAATAGGTGATGGCAACTATGGAACACGTTGTTGCTACTCCTTGATAATCATCCCATTGAACTTGGCCTTCGAGAAACCCAGCTTCGATTAGCTTGTCGATGACATAGATGAGTTGATTGGCTCCGTACTTCTTATAGGCGTTGTAATTTGCCAGGTTATCTATTGTTTCGTATTTGTGACCGGGGCCTTTATCCTCATATTCCAACAAAAAGTCTCGGATGCATTCATGATCTAATTTCAAGATTTTCACCTTTCAGCTTGCATGGCATGAATTAACCGTCGGTGTTCCGTCGATTAGTCCTCGTCAGTCAGAGCTTTGCGAACACGCTCCATCATTGGTCACGACCATTTGGAGATTCAGAGCGGCCATCTTTTTCGTGAGCAAGCATTCTAAAACCGCCAAAAATCCCAGCTAAATTATTTGAAGCATCATCGTATAAGTTGTCTGCTTCGGCTACGTAAGCTTCGGTTTCCAATTTCTTCGAGTTGAGGAGTGTTTTAGCAGCGTAGATATTACCAATTAGTAGTTCTAAATCATGAGCCATTTTCTGTTCAGTACCTGATTTTGGACTAGCGATAATTTGATTTAGAAAAACGTTGGCTAGGTTGATTGATGAAACATCATCGCCACGTTGTTTGGCCTCATCAAGTGTTTTCTTGCCAAGCTGGTAAACAAGTTCAGCGACGTCTACTTGTTCACCATTAAGAAGCCAGTCGGTTGAAACCCCGGCAATTTCGGAAATTCGTTTTAAGCGTTCTGCAGAAGGAACGGATGTACCGTTTTCCCATCTGGTGACAATACTTTGAGAGACGTTACCAATACGGCGACCAAATTCGCTCATAGTTAATCCCATATTATTACGCACATTGCTGATGCGTTGACCAATCTGTTTCTTCTGTTCAACCGTGTATGCCATTTTCAGTACCTCCAAGACTATTTTAGCAAAAAACATTCGAGATTATGCGAATTATTATTGACATTCGTAAATATACGCGTAGTATCATTCTTGTAAAGATGATACGGGAAAGGAAGTGTATCATGCCAGCACACATTGGCGGTAAAGGTAAGGTAGCCGGTTATCGAGTCATGGCACACATGACGCAAGGCGATGTTGCCAGCTACTTAGGGATTACTAGGCAGACCTACAACATGAAAGAACGCGGTATTAACGCGTTCACAGACAAGGAAAAATTGAAAATGCGTACGTTGTTCCAACAACGTGTGGATCAGGGGTTAACAATTGATGCTATTTTTTTCCAGTAATCCATTCGCATTAATTCGTGAAAGGAACTGTTAGTTAATGGAAATTTCCGAAGAGCAACTTAGTAAGCTCATCGACCAACGGGTTGATGAGCGGTTAGCAGAACGATCTAATCAACAAACGCCCGCTGTTGCAAAGCTGAACAGTGAGGTCAAAGCCTGGGCGGCGACGTATTATCCAGAAGACCTTGGTTATTCGACCAACAAACAACGTTCGAACTTGATTAACGGCTATCGAGCAATCATCAAGTCACGTTACGACCTAAAGGATATTCGTCAGCTAACCGATGACATGGTGCCGGAAGCTAGAGCCTTGTTTGAACGGTACAAGAAACTGTTTGAAACAAAGAAGCCATGAAAGGGGGTGATCACATGCACATGACACGAGAGCAGATGCTTAATTTTCTGACCACGGCACGGCCGGAAGTTTCCAAAGACTTCTGGGAGACGTTCGATGACGTC
Source organism: Lacticaseibacillus zhaodongensis (assembly GCF_009687905.1). Lineage (GTDB taxonomy): Bacteria > Bacillota > Bacilli > Lactobacillales > Lactobacillaceae > Lacticaseibacillus > Lacticaseibacillus zhaodongensis. The sequence continues at coordinate 211,866 of NZ_BLBG01000001.1, forward strand.
AATCTCATGACCCAGGTAAAGCTGGTACGGCGGTCAATCGAGCAACAGGCTTCTGATGCGCTGGCTATGTCATAGCTCAATTATGTGTGGTTTGGCACCGGATTAGTACAGACAAACACGTCTAAAAAGTTCGGGAGTGAAAAACATGAAACTACAAATGAGCACATTGCTTCACCGGCATCTTGAAAAGACCGGTGAGCCGCGTAAAGCCATTGCAATCGACGCAGGGCTTACAAGATCAACGGGAAATGATTACATCCACGGTGCCAACGTTCCAGGCGGAACGGCAATTGATATCGCCACAGCACTTAACGATGCAGATCTATCAATGTCGTTAGGCCACGCAATGCTGGGCCTGCTAACAGCTTTTAACGGTGATAAGTGGGAACACAATTCTAAGGCGGCACTTGATTCCTATGATGCTCACGAGGAAATGCAGGAAAAGCAATCCTACGAGAACAACGATATTAGGACGCTGCTTAGCACTAACGAGCTCAGTGACAGCGACCGTAGAAAGCTAAAGAAATGGTTAGCTGAGAAACTCGACAGTACGGTGATGGACATGACGCTCATCGCCAATGTATGCCAGCAGCTTGGCACATCGCCAATGGATCTATTTGAATCACGACTCCCTCTATACAAGAAGGAGCACTACATGAAGGAGGATGAGCCTAAATGGCACAAGGAACGGGCTTAAGAATCTTACCGGCGCCACCAACTAATAATTCAACGCCTACGAAGCGTGTACACAAGCCACGCGCTGAGAAACAGGCCAGCGCACAGTATCTAGCTGAACTTTGGGAAGTATCAATTCCGACCATCAACCGCTGGACACTTCATCCAATGACCGGTGAGCGTCCAATTCCGAGCATCAAGGTCAACGGCAGCCGACGTTACCCGCTTTCTAAGGCAATCAGATGGTGGAACGAGCACAACGGTTGGACCACTTCAAAAGCTAAGGAGGGCTAGCAATGATCATCTTTTGGGTAGTAATTGGCTTCACAGCCTATATGTATGTAGCGCTAGAACTCATCAACTACGAGCGCAGAACCCACAAGCTGGCGCATCTGCTTGGATACAAGAGCTTCCGGATGCCACCGCGCTTAGCAAAGTTCCTAGATTGGGAGGGAGACAAATGAGTATCAAGTCATTACGCGACAAGCACCTCACAGCTGCCATCATGCAAGACAACGGCGGCGATGATTCATACGCCTGGGCTCGGCAGTGGACAGCACGCAAGCTACAGGAGTTTCACGCAGGTAAGTGCTTCGCAGCCCGTCGCAATCCTATCTTTGATCCAACCGCTGAACCTAGCAGCCGCATCATGGTGAGGCTAAGCAATCGGACACAAAAAAAGCCCGAAGCGGGCGCAACCGCTACGGACTTTAGTATCTAAGGAAATTAAATCACTAAGGAGATTATAACACATGGCAAATGAACTGATAAACACCGTGATTTCGCGTATTGGTGCGATGCAGAAGGAGCAGGGATTGACCTTGCCAGCTGATTACAGTGTTGCGAACGCGCTTAACGCCGCCTGGCTGATGCTGACAGATGATACACGCGGTCAATCGCTGCAATCACGGACTTCACCAACTTCACAATCCCAGGCATTGCTCAACATGGCAATTCAGGGACTATCACCAGCCAAGAATCAAGGCTACTTCATCGCTTACGGTCAGCAACTGAGCTTTCAGCGCTCCTACTTTGGCAGCATTACCGTTCTCAAACGACTACCAGAAATCAAGGATGTTTGGGCTGAGGTTGTACACCAGGGTGACGAGTTTTCCATCGGCGGTGATCAAGGCCACATGGTCATCAAGACCTTTAATCCGTCCTTTGAAAACCAAGACAAGCCCATCGTCGGGGCCTTTGCCGTAATCGTAAAGGAAGACGGCAGTAAGGACTACACCGTGATGACCAAGAAGGAAATTGACGTGTCATGGAGCCATGCCAAAACCAAAAAGGTGCAGAACGAGTTTCCACAGGAGATGGCGCAGCGGACCGTGCTCAACCGGGCAGCCAAAATGTACATCAACACTTCGGTCGATAATGACATGCTCGTTAAAGCCGTCAGCGACACCACTCACGATGAATACGACGATGATGCACCACGCAAGGACGTCACCGACAGCGCAACTGCTAAGCAATCCAGTGTAGACAAGCTGATCAATACCGCCACAAAGCGCGTCAAGCAGCAGAAACAGGCAGCACCAGCTAAGGAGGTAACACCAGATGACGGAAGCACCGATAGTAACACCGACGAAGCCGACGCAGCAGCAAGTCAAGGAAGTCTCTTTGACACTGAACCTGCCGCCCCGGCCGGAGAAGACGCCGGAACCGGAGACGAAGAAGAAGCCATGGAGACTGACCAAGGCTAACTATTACAGCAACGAAGCCGATAAGCGCTACATGAGCTTTTCACAGTACAAGAAGTTCGCCGCCTGCGAAGCGGAGGCCCTAGCGGAGCTAGAAGGCCGCTGGACGCCTGACAAGGATTCAGAGCCGCTACTGGTTGGACAGTATCTGCATACCTATTTTGAATCTGACAAGGCTCATCAGCAGTTTATTGCCGAGCACCCGCAGATTATTGCTAGTAAGGGTACGACTAAGGGACAGCTGAAAGCAAAGTACAAGCTGGCCGACAGGATGATCGAGACTTTAGAAAGTGATGAGCGATTTAATGAGCTTTACCGAGGTCACAAAGAGGTAATGCTGCAGGGCAAGATTGCAGGCGTTCCATTTATCGGCAAGCTCGATAGCATCTGGACTAGTCATGCTTTGCTGCTCGACCTCAAGACCACCGAAGATTTGCACAAAAAGCACTGGCTTGAAGATGAGCACAGATGGGGAAGCTTTATAGAGGCTTATAACTACCCGCTGCAGATGGCAATCTATCAAAGCTTGTCTGAGCAGCGCTGGGGCGTCAAACCACAGCCGGTGATCATTGCGGTCACCAAGCAAGACCCGCCCGACAAGGTGGCAATTGAAATTGAGCAGCATGACATGGACGTCGCCATGCAGCAAATGATTGATAAATTGCCACGTATTGCGGCCGTTAAAGCGCATCAGGAACAGCCACATCGCTGTGAACGCTGCGACTACTGCCGCTCCACAAAATCCCTAGAGGTCATTGGCATGGACCAACTGATTGATTAGGGGGTGACGTTTTGGACTATTGGAAGCAACGACGGGCTTACCGCTCATTGAAACTCCTTGAATTGAATATCTCATCTGGCCAAAACAATTTGTATCGCGAGTTACTTGATTACGCGAACGATGAAGGCAAGATGGACGGGCAATTCGGGATCAAGAATGAGGCGCTTGCCAGTCTAACTGGCTTATCCGACCGAGGCATGAAGGAAGCGCGTAATGCGCTTGTCCAAAGTGGGTTGATCACGTATAAGCCGGGCAAGAGATCCGCGTCAGTTCCTATGTATCAAATCATAAAGCTATACCGCGAAAAGGGCCAAAGTGCCCGAAGTAGTGCCTCAGGTAGTGCCTCAGGTAGTACCGAATTAGTGCCTCAGGTAGTGCCTCAGAAAGTGCCCGAAGTAGTGCCTCCAAGTACTTGTACTACTACCGACTACAACAAGACTAATAAAAAGAGCACGTCGAAACCGAAGAAGCCGGTTTACGCCGAGGCGTCCGAGGAATACAAATTGGCGCTCAAACTCTGGAATCAAATTCAGGAACGACTACCTGAGACCAAAGCACCTAACTTGCAGCATTGGGCAGATGACATTCGCAAGATGCACCAGCTAGACAAGCGTGAATACAAGAAAATCAGTGGCATGATCGACTGGAGCCAGCAAGACGGCTTTTGGCAAGGCAATGTGTTATCCGCCGCAGCCTTGCGCAAGGACTACGACAAGATGGCTGCTCAAGCTAACCGCAATTACCTGAGCCGTAACAAACAGCAACGCAAGGAAAAAGAACCGGATTGGATGAGCAAGGATTATCAGCCACCCAAGCCGGAAGTGAGCGACAAAAAGCGAGCTGAACTGAACGCCAAGCTTGCCGCGCTAAACGGTGACACAGAACCGGAAGGAGCGACTAAATGATCCACATCACCATACCAGGAGAACCCATCGGACAAGCAAGACCTCGCGTCACACGCTGGGGTACTTACGACCCGCCAAAGTCTAAGGCTTACAAGAATCTCGTGAAGCGCTATGCACTGCATGACTACTCCGGTGAGCCGCTGACTAAGCCAGTGTTTGTGGGGATGCGTATCTATCGGCCAATTCAAAAATCAGGCAGCAAGAAGCTGCACGCACAGAAAGAATCAGGAGCCATCAGACCCGCTGTTAAGCCCGACATCGACAATGTTTTTAAAGCCGTGACGGACGCCATGACCGGCATTGTGTGGGTCGATGACAACCAAATCGTTGAGACGCGCATCAGCAAGTTTTACAGCACTGATCCCCGTGTCGAAGTGGAAATCAAGGAGATTAAATCATGAAAAATATGCAAACAGTAAAAATCACAGTTGCTCAAGCATTGCTATTGCTTTCGGAGTTACATAAATCAACCAAAGATGCGGGCAACTACAAGCTAGCAAATTCACTCGCAGATACTTTTGCCGGCTTAGTTAATAGCGCCCACGACCTTGGACAGAAGCCAAATAGCATTGTTTGCAGCGCAATGGTCGATATTGATGGCACGCAAAGCATTATTGACGAAGCAACCGGTGCTCAGGACGATGAGGAGCCCGTGCCAGACGACATGCAAGTATTCGGGTTTGACCTGGACACTATGAGTCCAGAGCAAATCGCCGAAAAGATTCAGTCCATTCTTGCTACAGCGAAAGCAGGTGATCAGCAATGATGGGCCAAGTGAGTACCAATCTGCTTGAACTAGAGGCACTGCTAACACGAGCTCGTACGCAAACTCATGACTTGAAGCAGACACTCGATGAAATCAGCCGCTTCAAGATTGTAGTTAGCGACGTACCAGCCAGTGATGGGGATGAACCACATGAAAAAGCCAATTGAACTGTCAAAGTGCAAACTGCGTAGCATCGTGCAACCGGCGATTAGGGAGAGCCGGTTTGCATCGAGCTTACTGCGCGTCGATCACTTTGAGGATGACCAAATTGTTCTGACTTGCATCTACGGCGAGGAGAAAGGATTCAGATTCACACTGGACCCTTCCACACCAGTACGAGTAATTGCGATGGAATAGCTGGGGGGGAATTTGAATGATCAACCAAGTGGCCTTAACTGGCCGACTGACTAAGGACGCTGAACTCCGCTACACACAAAGCGGCACCGCCGTTGCCACCTTTACACTTGCGGTTGACCGCCAGTTTACGAACGCGGCCGGGGAACGCGAGACCGACTTCATCTCATGTCAGGTATGGCGCAAGAAGGCCGAAAACCTGTCGAACCTGACACACAAAGGCGTATTGATTGGTGTCGAGGGCCGTATTGCTACCCGGACCTATGACAACGCACAAGGCCAGCGTGTCTACGTTACGGAAGTGGTCGTTGATAACTTTGCACTGCTGGAGAGTCGTAACCACGACAGCTCACAGAATCAGCAGCAAGGCCGCACAGCGCCGACTGACCCCGTAGACCGGAAGCCGGGCAATGAGGCCCAGCAGCAATCGCAGCAGCACCAGACTCCACCTGCGGCCAACCAGGGCCAACAGAGCAAAGCACCAGCGAAGCCAACCAATCCTGATCCGTTCGCTGACAATGGCAAGCCAATCAATATTGATGAATCAGATTTACCTTTTTAGGGAGGATTAATCATGCCTGACGCAAACACATTTTATTTAGACCAGTACCTCGATGAGCTCGAAAAGGCTGACCGGGATGCCGAGGAGGACGAATCCAATGAAGACGACAAACCAATCAGAGATCAGTTTTGAAGAATTTGAAACCATTGAGCCCGGCGACACGATCCGCGTTAGTCGTGGCTTGAAGCTAGGCAGCGCCCAGATGGGCCACGTCAAGGGCGGCTTTGATGCAGTAGTCATCAACCGCTATGAAAACAGCGTGTCAGTCCACCTAGCAGGACAGAGCAACGAGATTATGCGCGAACTGCAAGGCAAGACGGTTATCAACCAACGCTACATCGAGAAGATTTTATTTCAGCCACGTAAGGGCGGCGTCATCTCCAAGCCGGACCACAAAGGCCCAACACAGGCCAACATCAGCTCAATGGCTGAGCAAGCCTATCGTAGTCGCGACTCGATGCAGCAGCGACAGAAGCGTGCCTGGGACCTGCGTCAAAAGGGCCTCAGCGCTTTGCAGATTGCTGGGCGAATGCACCTAGCCAAGACCACAATTTACAAGTACCTTGCACAAGCAAGCAAACAACAGAAATCAGCCGTAACGGAAGGCTAGATAGGAGAAAAAATCATGAAGCGTTCGCAAGTCGTTGGCAGCTACATGTGGATTCTGCACCACCCAGAGCAAGCTGCAGAGATATTCAACGATGAGTGCTCTGATGATGGAGTGACCCGTCTCTGGTTGCAGCAGGGTGATGTGATCCGCATGTCACTCAAAGACCGCACAAAGGGCCTGGGCATCTGGTCAGCTGTCTGCACGCCAGTCCGTGACTGCAAAATTCGAGTAGTGCTCACCAATCTGCGAATGGGCCGCCAGAGGATCTACTACGTGCCCCGCAGACGAATGCTGCAGAAGGCTATGCAGTATTTGCTGAGTGCTGTCTGGGACGAGCAAGAGCTGGCCACGGCACGGCGTATGAAAGAGGAGAGAACACATGCTGAACTGGGAACTGATTGAAGACTACAAAATTAGGCACGGCTACACTTGGCAGGAGATGAGTAAGCTGTCCGGACTCGGCTACGCCACTTTGTATTCTTGGCGTGAGCAGCACTGTATGGCCCCACGAATCTCACGTGTGGACAAGTTGGCCGCTTTTATGGGTGTTGAGCTTAGCAACCTGTGGATTCGTGAGGAAAAAGGAGAACGAGTATGAAACTAGTAGTCAACAAGCAATTCGGTGGCTTTCAGTTATCACCGGCAGCCAAGATTGAGCTTGCTAAGCGTAAACATGTTTATGTGAATTCGGTCGTGGTGCAGTACAAACACATTTTTGACCGTGACACTAGCACAGAAATCCACGATTACGACAATCACCGGTACGTGGTGAGCGGTCGCCTTGTCACGGTCGTACAGGCCGCTGGCGGTGACTACCTAAACGAAATGGAATTCAAGAAGAAGACCAGTCCGGTTGCATCAAAGCGGCAAGCGGTCGAAACAATGCTGAAGCAAGGCGCGACCCATTTGGCCATTGCCCGCAAGCTGCACATGTCACCGACCACGATCACCCGCATAGCAAAAGAAACCAATATGGAGGTATCGCGATGAGCTGGTTTGCAGTTAGAGATGAAGATGGCAAGTATTGGGATTTTGAGGGAATGGACGATTACAGAAAGCCTCTAAGCGCGACCGATCGTGGACGCAAGTGGGCCGAAGAGGCGAAGGCGAACACCGGCGGGTCGGAAATCATCGAAGTAGTCGAGAAAACCGCACCAATCGCGGTGAGCGAGGCGGAAGCGGATATGCTGGAGCAGGCTAAGTGTGATGATGACCCCGCCGAGCTAATTGTCGGGTTCGTCAACTCTCGTGACAATTATGACGATGACAGCAAAGCTGAAGACCGCCTCATGCGTGCCTACGTCAACGGCTACACCGTGGCAAAGGAGAAGAAATACAACGTCAAGGTGCCGTACGCGTACGACAGTTACTTCTACAAGGTTGATGATGACCGCTGTGATGCTGCAAGTTCACTAGGCGCTGGTTTGAGTCATAACAGATCCCGGTTCACCGAATCAGAGATCGAGCATTACGGCTTGCAAGACTGCGAAAAAGAAGAGGTGACTGACGATGACGACTAAAGCTGACATAGACGCTGCGCAAAAGGCCATCGATGCCGCGAACAATGCAATCAACAAACTTGATCTGTGTGGCCTGTATGATTGCGCGTGGCAAGCACATGACGGCTATCAACGCATCATCGATTACAACATGGAACAGTTGGGGGTGACAGACGATGAGCAATGAGACGAAGCGGGACGTGTTCGATGCGGCACTAGACGACTGGAAACAAAATTTTATTAATAGTTTGCCTAGGGACGGGTCATTTGAAGACTGGTCGGAAAGCCTGTCTGATTATAGTGCTCGTTACGCCGCCGCCCTGCCAGATGATCTGCCGGTGATACCCATGGCGGCTGGAGATGAGATTGAAATCGCAAAAATGCGAGGTCAAAGCATCGTTGAGCTACTTGAACCGCTTTACAGTACGGACACGCTCAAGACCAGTCAATCCGTTACCGGAGTATGGACTTGGGCAGTCGACCATTCCGACACATTCGCCCGTGCGTGGCTGGACGGTGTCTGGCGCGTGGAAGAAACCGGCGAAATCGTGAAACTGGAGGCGGAGAAATGACTGAAACGATGGCAATCAAGGAGCTTTGGAATAGACGCACTGGCAAAAAGGTTTCTGACTATGCGTGTGAATTTAAAACTGATGGCACCCTGCTGTTGAATCTGCACTGTGAGCAAATGGCAGCAGGCACGCTTTCGGATTTTATGGCTAGAAAACATCCAGATATCAAATATCAGCTGATGAAAGCCACTTGGCATGGTCATGATGGCAAATGGGGTTCCGCACAAGGCACCGTAATTTATGTAGATATGCAGGGGGAGGACTAATGAGTGATCAAAGTAAGCCTGAAACTAGTGACACTGCCGAACTAGAAATTTTGCGCCGCGCATACGATCAGTTGCAGCAGGAAAATCGCAGCATCAGAGCTAACTACGATGCAATGCGAGATGGATACCTTGATTTGCTGAATATGCCCAGCGTCAATGAACCAATTAAGGCGCAGCTGGCTATCACCGAAATGGGGGTGAAGTATTTCCAGGTCAAAGACGCATACGACCAATTGCTGAAAGATTACGAGGAACTCATGGAGGAGAACGACCAGCTCTATGAGTTCCTGCAGGAGGACGACGACTAGTGGAATCTAAGTTAGACGTTTTCCTGGACTTGCTGAATCACTGGGGAATGCGTGAGCTTTACGTTCAGCAGGAGCAGGCGAACAGAGAAGCCTTCAATTCAGGATTCGATGAATTTATCGGGCGGTACATGGAAGCAAGCGAAACACGCAAGCCTATTGCAGTCCCACCTTCGGTTGCTTCCTACATTGCTAAGTTAAAACATAATCACCGCACGCTGATAGAGGTGTTTGGAATCATCTACAACGCTGAAAGCACCTGTACAGGTGTCGGCCCTGGCCTTGTCTGGATTAAGGACCACCAAGAGCAGTTTGCTGAGGCGTGGGTGCATGGCTGCAAGGGGGATGATGCTAAATGAAGATTGAAATTGATACGGACGTCTACATGCAGACGTACCTGCTGGAGCTAAAGAAAGAGCTGCTGATGGCTGGCCTCGACCAGGGTACCTACAAGATGGCAGCTGAATCACTCGACGAGGCAATTGAAGCCTTTGAAAAGCATCATACAGAGTTCACCAAAGAGCAATGGCTCAACCAGATTGTTGGTGGAGCGATTCAGTGGGACGCCCATAATTCTATCGAGGGGCTGAAACAGGTGATCAAAGCACAGGAGGCAGAGTATGGGAAAGAGCGGTGATACCGTGCAAATGACTGCTAATGAATTTAAACGGTTTGCCAGTCCCAGCCTCAAAGAAAGGTACGAAATCGTTGCTGGGCCGGAGCCACGTACCAGCGAAGCTTTCGCCCGAATTGAAGATATTGAGGTCGCAGGCTTTCGGTACGCCGACAACGCGTTTCCAGTTGAGGTCGTAGATCCGTATCCCACAAAGCTGCTGGTGCGGCATGACCTGCCACGTGTAAAGCATGCATGGATTGTTGACGAGTGCTGGAAAATGCGGCCTGACGAGCCATACGACCGCAGGAAAAACGGTTGTGTCACTGCAGCGGCATTCGTTGAGTTTGCTGATGGGACTATCAAGTATTTTGATTCTGACAACGAGATTATCAGGTTTGTGACCCTGCCGGCTGAGGCATGGACCACCAGTGAGGAGACAACATTATTTTGACAAATAAGCAAGATGCAGTTGAGTGGATGGCCCGGCACCCTGACCAGGTAGCCAGGCAAGAGCTTCACCACGTTGAGGAGCAAATCAAGTATTGTGAGCGGCGGCTGGACGATTTAGATGTTCAGATTCGCGACGAAGCACTAATCACAAGTGGCCCTATAGCCAGTTTGGCGGCTTATGGCCGGACAAGCGGTGAGCTTAGGCTGCTGCAGCAATATCGGCAAATGTTGCTAGGCGATTCAGAGCAATAAAAAAGCGTGCCCGCTAAGGCCCGCCTGTGGTTCATATCAAAATCAATTATATCACAGGGGGCTTTGGAGCAGTGAAACGAGTAACTAGTCTGCATAGCAGCATCGACGAGGACGAGACTGCCAAGAATGCAGAGGCACTTTTACTAGAGTATCCGCACTATTGGCGGCTGTCACGGCAGGCCAGTTATGGCCTAAAGTCACCTGCAATGGACGGCATGCCTCGGCCGGATTCAACAGCCAACACAGCGGATTTGGCAATCATCAATAAGGTGGACGCAGGTCAGTGGCTGCGCATCTGTAACACGATCATCGATGGCATGCAGCAAACACAGTATGGCAAGACCCAACGCTGGCACGCCATTCTAAAGGAACGGTATGTGCGGGGCTTGCCTGACTACACAGTAATGAGCAACCTGGGCATCGAGAAGTCTCAGTATTATGAGGAGCGCCGTGATGCGCTGATTGCCTTTGCGGAGATGTGGCCACCAGTGCTGGGTCAGCTGGTTGTTATTTCTGGAGCGGAAAATAACCGGAAGATTACCGGACAAAAACCGGAGTAATACCGGACAAAGAGCGGAAAGATAACGGAATGACATGAACTATTATTGTAATGTGCGGAAGGTATGAAGAGCCTCCGCGCCTCCTAGATTTCTGTTTACTACACACGGGACCATGTGGAATCTCCCCACAGGGTATGTGGTCGGCTGGGGACAGGCAGCAAAGTGGGCAGGTAACAAATTGGCATTAGACATGCAGACCTCCACTCACTTGCTAACCGCCCATGCTGATCAATATTGCCTCATTCGAGGCAGTATACGGATTTAGTCCAATGGCAGGATAGCGGTCTCCAAAACCGTTGATGCTGGTTCGAGCCCAGCAGTCCGTGTAGGCCAAGGCCGTGAAGTTCTTGGTGGTAGTGCTGGTGCCATCATATGCCACGATACGCAAGCGGGAGACGTCCTAACGGCAGGCCAAGGCTTAAATTAGCTGGCAAAGATTTGATAGCGGTTGTGGCGGAATGGGTAGACGCTACGTACGAACAGGCGAATGCTGTGGGGCATAATACTTGCAGGGTCACAGCAATGTTGGGTTCAAATCCCAACCGACCGCATAGGACGAGTGTCCGAAGAGGCAACGGAAAGCCTCTGAACTATCGACAAAAGTTCATCTGATACGTTGTGTGGGTTCGATTCCCACTTGACGTTTAGTCCTAGAGATAGGACGAAGGTCACAGGTAGCGAATATACTTATGACAAGTAGACGGCGGAAAACGTCTGCGAGGTACAAGAACGAGGGGTCGCGAGGAACGGCGGCCCAATTGGTTGGTAAGCAAATCAGGTGATTGCACCAGTTTGAAGCACTGGAGAGCCTGGATCGGTACCAGGGCCAACCAGGGTGCGCTGGTATTCCTAGCTAGTAGAGCATGGCTAAACGCATGCATAGACAGCTTGGCTAGTAAAGTGGCGGCCGAAGTACAAGGTATCAGCCCAAGGTGAGACATTGGCGCTCGCTCACCTATCATTATTCCCGTGTAGTAGTAAGCAAGTGAGGTACGCCATTTACTAGTGGTGGCTATCGGCCGAGCTTTGGCAGAACACTGTGGTAAGCCCACAGAGATGCTGGTTCGAGACCGGCTGCGGGGGTCGAACGTCAGAAATGGCGTTCTTTTTTTGCGTTGGGCCTGTATCGCATTGACTGCATAAAAAAGGCCCGCCAATGCGAGCCCGTTGGGTGGCGGTTAGAGGTGTGCCAGCGCAACCCTGTAACTGCCGTGCACTGTCTTAACAGTGCGCTGACCGTAAACATTAAGCATGAATTTTTCGGCTTGAGTGCTCCGAATTTTACGAGCGTCCAACATGCTGTCATTAGCCGCGCTCCGTTGTTCAGGGCTGATCTTGATATCACCGTGGCTTTATGCGCTCATATCGAATAGCAATACCGTTAATCTAACCACATCCGATCGTGACCTTATCGTGGCTGAAATGAAATCTGAGCAAAAACTGCACAACTTAAAAATGATGGCATTACAGCGGGGGCTAATCGTCTGACCCGTTACCGCCTATACAGCGACTAATCACGTGCACCCGGCGGTCGCGAGTATCTGCACCGCGTCGTAACGGTCACAGGAGAGCGCCTAGCGGTGACTGTCGAGTTACCCACACGATTAGGTGCGGTTGAGTTTGAACCAGCAGAAGCCGTTATATTTATGCACAGAGACAAAAGATTGAGGAAAGAGGAAGTCGAATGAACCTGCATAATTATCTGGAGTTCAATTTCTGGTGGAATGTCATCACTACAATTATCGGCTTCACTGCGATTGCTATCTGGTTAATTTACAACTGGTGGCACGATCGTTGATTGATGGCACGAAAAAGGCCACCTCACGGCAGCCTGAATTAATCCCGATAAGTTAATTCTATCACAAGGGGTGGCTAACTGATGGCATTGTTTCCAGAAATTGATGAAAAGGCTAGTTGTGATAAGGCTCGCCAGAAGCTAAAAGAATATCGACACTATGCGCGCTTGGCAGGTCGCCCGTTGACTGATCTCAAGTCACCATCTATGGACGGGATGCCAAAAGCTCAATCATTTCAGAACGGCACAGAAGCAGCCCTTGTTGCTAGGCTGGATAAGGTGCTGGATGCTGAGGCACATCTCGGAGTGATTGATAACGCGTTAGCGCTGTACAAGTTTCAAAGCAAATGGTTATTGTACTTTTGCTACTGCACGCCAGAGGAGCTAGAAATGTGGCAGGTAGCAGAACGTATGGGGCTTGGAAGTGTTGGCACTGCTAAACGCCAAAAGACAGCCGCATTGTTCGAGTTTGCCGAATCTTACCCCAATCATGAGCTGATCGTGTTAAGAAATGAGACGAGCAAGCAACTTCTAAGTGATTAAATTGCAACTAAGTAGTAACCATTTGAATAAAATTCACTGTTATTATGATAGTGTTGAATGATTCGGGCAGCGATAATCCGCTGATGTTTCAACTGGTAGGCAACGCTAGGATAAGTCCTGTTGCCTGAATGTTAATAATGGAATTTTTCGACTTGGGTTCCCGGAAACCAGCTTACCAAGTTGAGTGCAATCGTAGCTTAAAGTAAAGCGGCACGTTAGCGCGACGTGAACACGATGCGGGTTCTAATCCTGCCGGTTGCATTGCGCGAGCACGCGGCGCTTGCTACATCAAAACTATTAAGTTAGAAGGTGCAGCCTCTCTTGATTACTCATAGCGTGTAAAAGAGTTTTATTCTAACGTGGCTCGGAAAACCCCGTTAGCCAATTTAATATTGCGGTGTGACACCACCGCTGTGGCCGTCTTAGGTGAGGCGGCTATTTATTTGTATTTAAATGGGGCGATCCCGTGAAGATGATAAAAACTAGTTGCGGATACATGACCGCCCAAGAGTGGGCGATGATCTGTCGCGTTAGCAAACAAGAAGAGAGGAAGCAACAGCATGAAAGTGGAAGAATGGCCAATCGGCAAGGTGACGCCTTACGACAAGAACCCACGAAACAACGATGGAGCAGTAGAAGCAACAGCCAATTCAATTAAAGAGTTTGGTTGGCAACAGCCTATCGTAGTGGATAGCGAAGGCGTCGTCATCGTTGGCCATACAAGGCTCAAGGCTGCACATAAGCTTGGTATGGATAAAGTCCCCGTGGTCGTCGCAAATCAGCTCACGGACGAGCAGGTGAAAGCGTACCGCCTGGCAGACAATAAAACAGGTGAGCTGGCGGACTGGGACTTCGGCTTATTGGATGATGAGCTGGCCGGTATCGATGATCTCGACATGAGCGACTTCGGATTTACAGACGCCGAGCTAGACGCAGCGCTAGGTGATGATGACGGTGAGGCAAAAGATGATGGCTTTGATGAGGAGCCACCCGAGGAGCCAACGAGCAAGCTAGGTGAAGTGTACCAGCTTGGTCGTCACCGCTTGATGGTTGGTGACAGTACCGACCCCGAACAGGTCAAAACCCTGATGGGGGGACAGTTGGCCGACCTGCTGATTACTGATCCGCCTTATAACGTGGCACTCGGAATGGGTGGCTCTCAAGATGACGCGCGAAAGCGGCACCGTCGGACAGATGGGCTGGTAATTATGAATGACAAGATGAGCGATGACGACTTTCGGTCATTTCTGGTGAAGGCGTACACGGCTGCCAAAGAGAATATGAAGGCTGGCGCCGCGTTTTATATTTGGCATGCTGACTCAGAACGATATAACTTTGAAGGCGCGTGTCTAGATGTTGGCTGGCAAGTTCGCGAAACTTTAATTTGGAACAAGTCGTCAATGACATTAGGCCGGCAAGATTATCAATGGAAGCATGAGCCTTGCTTGTATGGTTGGAATGAGGGTGGATCACACGCTTGGTATTCTGATCGCAAGCAAACGACTGTTTTGAACTTTGATAAACCAAATGCTTCAAAACTTCACCCTACTATGAAGCCGATACCGTTGTTTGACTACCAAATTAAAAATAGCTCCAAGGAAGGCGATAATGTACTCGATCTGTTCGGTGGTTCAGGTACGACGATGATCGCGTGTGAGCAGAATAATCGCAATGCCTACCTGATGGAACTCGACCCTCGATACGCTGATGTCATCATCAAACGCTGGGAAGAATTTACCGGTCAGAAGGCAGAAAGAGTTGTAGAAGCATCCGCTCAGAGCTAACATGCACACAACGCAGTGGGGTTCGAATCCCTGTTGCGCCATAGGCATCTCCGCCCATCGGGAAAATGGATATAAAAGGAGATGTTTATATAGTGGAGGACCGCAACAGCCTCCGCTTTTTTGTTGCCGTCAAATATGGAGCGATGGGCCGATTCATAAACGGCTCTTGGCGGTTCGAAACCGTCCGGTGACGTCGTGATAAAACACGGAGGTGGTGAATATGCAATGGCCAAGGGGAAGTACCAGAAATGGCTAACAAAACCTAAACTAGCTGTGCTAACTAACTGGGCGCGAATGGGCCTATCTGATCCGCAGATAGCCCATAACATGGGCATTAGTTATTCCACATTCAAGGTATGGAAGGCGAAGTATCCGGCCATTTCGGCCGCCGTAGAGGAAGGCAAAGAAGTGGTAGATGCTGTTGTCGTTAATGCGTTAATCAAGGCGGCGAAGAATGGAAATGTGCAAGCCATCACGTTCTGGCTGCGCAATCGAATGCCGGAGTATTTCCGGGATAACTCATACAAGGAACTGAACGAAGCACAAGCCCAAAAGGCAGATGCTGACAAGCGCATTTCATTGGCTCAGGCCACTATCGTTGAAGCTCAGGCTAAGAAGATTACTGAGGGCACACATACCCAGGAGGACCGCCTTGATGAGTTGCTAGACAAGATTACCGATGACGATGATGTAAAGGGAGATGACAACGACAGTGGGACTGCAGAAACTGTACACCGCAAAGCAGATTGAGGTGATGCGGGCAGCGCTCAATAAAGACTGGCGTTTCATCATCAACCACGGCGCTAAGCGATCAGGTAAAACCGTAATTGATAACGACATTTTCTTGATGGAACTGCGCCGAGTCCACCGTATGGCTGAAAAAGAGGGCGTTAAGACGCCCATGTACATCTTGGCTGGATACTCTAGCAAGTCGATTCAAAACAACGTGCTGCAAGAGCTGACCAACAAATACGATATTGATTTCAAGTTCGACAAGCACAACAGCTTCACTCTATTTGGCGTCAAAGTGGTGCAGACCTTCACCGGCTCCATTGCTGGTTTGGGTGCTATCCGAGGCATGACAGCCTATGGAGCGTACATCAACGAAGCGTCATTAGCTAACCGCGAAGTCTTTGAAGAAATCAAGGACCGCTGCAGTGCACCAGGTGCCCGCATCATTTGCGATACTAACCCAGACGCTCCTAATCACTACCTAAAGACCGACTACATTGACAACCATGACCCGAAAGCACGTATCATATCCTTCCATTTCCGAATGGACGACAACACGTTCTTGTCGCCTAAGTACATCGAGGCCCAAAAGGCTGGCACACCGAGCGGGATGTTTTATGATCGTTCGATTCTTGGCCTGTGGGTTACTGGTGAGGGCGTCATTTACTCCGACTTTGATGAGCGGTCGATGGTGCAGCCACATATCAGCCTCCCAAATGGCGCAACTGTCTACTGCGGAGTCGATTGGGGCTATGAGCACAAGGGCAGTATTGTAGTCATGGCTGATGACCAATGGGGCAACACGACGTTGCTCGAGGAGCACACCGCTAAATACAAGGAAATCGACTATTGGGTACAAGTTGCAAAGGATATACAGCAAAGATATGGGCCTACTGTTCCATTCTATGCTGACAGTGCTTAACACATCAGGCACTTAACCCTGTGAATTGCTGGAAAGCCCTTATAGTTCAACTGGCTACAACGTGATTGGAAACAATGAGCGTGAATGCTTAAAAACAGTTGAAATTGGGTAATCAGCAGCAGTTTCTTCACCTTTCTATTGTGATATAGTTAGACCATAAACAATGGGGGTGATTCGTTGTGAGAGTAAGAATAAACACGTTGCCTGGATATGAAAACATTAGCGACAATTATTGGATTTCGGATGATGGCAGTTTGCTTTCTGCAAGGCGGAAATTCAAGCCATTGAAGCAGGACAGAACCAAGCCAACAAAAAGGTCCAGGAATAGATATCTTGAATCATGCTTGCTTTGGAAGCATAACCGGACCAAGAAAACCTATGTTAAAACGCATAGGCTTGTAGCTCTGGCATTTGTCCCGAACCCGAATAATTTACCCCAAGTTAACCATATTGACCAAAACGGGTTAAACAATCGAGCTTCAAATCTCGAGTGGGTTACGGGTAAACAAAATTCACGTTATTCCAATGCCAAGAAAGTATATTGCTATGATATGTCCGGACTGGTAAAGGTTTACGGCTGTTGCGCAGACACCAAGGCAGACGGCTTTAATCCTGGACATGTTGCTAGTGTTTGCCGAGGCGATGTTGCTAAAGGTATGAAAAATCCAGCAATAAGGCACAAAGGCCATGTTTTTTCTTACAAGCCAATGGATCAAGAGGAAGTTGTTCAACGACTATCGAAAAGGCCTAATTACAAGCCAGATAATAGAGTGGTCCCACACCATTATCGTAAACGTAATCAGGTAACCAAGTAGAGTACATCCAAGTGGATGGAAGTGCAGGGGACGCATCTAGCGTCAAAATATAGTCTATTCTCATGTAAAAGCATGAGCTGCAGTATTGCGGCTGTGGATTAACGACCCACAGTGAATATAAAGAGACCTGAGCATGTGGCCCGGTTTATTGAAGAAGGATTCAACTGTAGTAACGCAAACAAATCAGTTCTATCAGGCATTGAAGCAGTGGCCTCGTTGATGAAACAAGGCCACTTTTATGTATCACGAGATGGCATTCCAGAGAAGACGCAGAACGATGACGTGATGGACGCAATTCGCTACGCAATCTACACGCAGCATCATCAGATGGTTACTATTTCAGCAATCAAAGATTAAGGAGGTGGCCTGAATGGCTCTAGAGGTATTAACACCAGCACTAAGCAATGAACATATGCACAAAGCTGGCGTCACAGACAATGGTGAGTACACCTATCCAGCTGGCGAGGAGATTACGGGACCAGACCTCCTTAGTCTCATCAGCAACCATGAGCAGGAGTACGCAACCCACTACTACAGAGACCGCAAATACTACAAAGGCGATCACAAGATAAACAAGCAAACACCCAAGGCGAGCTACAAGCCTGACAACCGGGTGATTTTTAACTTCCCGCGTAAGGCCGTAACGACTTTTAATGGGTACTTTATTGGTAATCCTATTAGCATCGACACGGCCAAAGATGCACAGGCTGATGCATTTATCACCGAGTGGCGACGCGCAAATGATTTTGATGCTGTCATGTCCGATGTCAGCAAGATGGCGTCCATTTACGGGCACTCATACATCCTGGTCTATCAGAGCGTGGTAAAAGACGACAGTGAGACCCCAGAGGCACGTATCACCGCACTGGACCCGCTAAACGCCTTTTTGATTTACGACGATACCTACGCTCATGAGGTCAAGTATGGCGTGCTCTACAGTTACGACTATCAAGGCCACCTGCAGGTCACACTTTACGATGACACCTTCATGCGGGAGTTTAGCCGCACTACTGACGGCCTGACACAAGAACACGCCTATGCCAACCCGTACCAAATGGTGCCACTCATCGAGGTGGACGAAAACTCCGAGCGCATGGCTTTATGTGACGACATTATCACGCTGGTTGACCAACTTGATAAGGCTGTCAGCAACAAGGCTAACGACAACGACTACTTTGCCGACGCGATTATGAAAATCGTGGGCGCTAAGGTTGATAAGAACACCTACAAGGAAATGCGTGACCAGCGGGTTATCAACGTTACTGGCCCCCAGGCAAAAGATGCTGACGTTGAGTTCCTGGACAAGCCGGACAACGACACCAGCCAGGAGCATCTCATTAACCGCTTAGTTAGCTCCATTTACGAGATTGCCAACGTCACCAACCTCAATGATGACGCCTTTAACGGCAATCCTTCCGGTGTTTCGCTGCAACTCAAGTACCAGGCCATGGACAACATGGCTAAGACCAAGACGCTCAAGTTCCAGCAGGCACTGCGGTCCTTGTTTAAGGCTGTCTTTGCTGTTTCCTACAACGAAGTGAGCCCTGATGCTTGGAAGTCCTTGGACTTTGAGTTTAAGCGGTCGATTCCGGTCAACATGCTTGAAGAGTCGCAAGTCTTGGCTAATGCGGCCGGCAAAATCAGCAACAAGACACTGTTTGCCCAGATGCCATTTGTTTCTGATCCCGACGAAGAAATTAAGCAGCTCAAGAAAGAGCAGCAAGAGGCCATGCAGACTACGCAAAGCGTGGTCCAGAATGCGCTCAATGGTGCTCAGACTGACCAGCAGAGAGCAGGTGTAGCAAGTGATAACAGCCAAGCAAACTCGTCAGCGGATAACTCAACTGGTCAAGCAGGACTCGCAAACCGCCCAGCAGCTAGATAAGGACACCAAGCAGGCGCTCGACTTTATCAAGCAGCACCTGACTGTTTTTTATGCCCACTACGCTAGTGAGAACGGCATTTCGGTGTCGATGGCACAGCAAAAGGTAAGCAAGTGGGACCTTGAGCAGTGGCAAGCCGTCGTCGATGAGCTCAAAGACGAGGACTGGCTACCAGAGGCCAAGACACGAGCTAACGTTATCGGCACCTTTGCGGGGATGAGCTTAGGCATGATGGTCGGTGCTATTGGCGCTATGGCTATCTTGCGACTGCAAAACCGCAAGCAACAGCTTGTGCAAGCCAAGCGTGACGAGGAGCAGCGAAGCAGCCTCGACCTGGTTAACAAGAATATGGCAAAACCTACCACCAAGAAAGCCGTTCAGAAGGCGTATGACGCCGAGATTGCTAAAGCCCAGGAGAACTGGGAGCAGAAAGCTAAAGCCGCACAGAAGGCCGGAAAACAGCCACCTGAGCGAATCTTGCCCGGTGCGGAGCTTAGCGACCGACTGTGGAGTGACTCAGACAAGCTATTAGCCGATGTGCAGACAAGCATGTTCGATACAATGACACGCTCACACACCGTGTCCGACCTCAGCAAGCTAGTTGACGCGCACCGCAAGGCAAGCAGCCGTGAGCCCGCAACGATTGGTGACAAGGCACAAGCCAACAACTACGTTACTGAGCGGCTCTTACGCACCGAGCTGGCCCGCATGACTGATTCAGTCAACACCGCGAGCTATATCAGTAATGGCATTGGTTGGGTCAACATCGTGACGGAGCCAGGTGTGTGTTCTTTGTGTGCGCCGCTTGCTTCTGGCGGGCCATACAAGATTGATTCAGCACCATTATTGCCCGATGATACACATCCTAACTGCAGGTGCGTTAAGGTGCCTGCTATGGGCCCTGCTGATAGTCCAGATTTGACCGATGACACCATCAAAGCTAGTGGGGCAGTGACTGGTAGGTACAACGATACGAATGACCCTCACTTAGACAAACGAGACGAGATTGCGACTACCATGTATGATGAATTTAAGAAAGCACGTCGATCTAATCTTGTATCCAAAATTTCCTTGAACACCAGTGTTGATACTGAAACAGTTGCATCGGCATTAACGCATGTTTTTGATAGTAAATACAGCCTATACTCTCCTACAGCTTACATTTCCGGTGGCCCCAGCCATGTTATTAAGCATTTTGACCCTGATTATGACATGGCATTATCCATACAACGTTTGAGGATTGGCAAGGCTATTTCGCCTGATATTATCATGTTGAAACATGAAGCGTTAGAAGCTAAACTTATGGATGAAAAGGGTATGAAGTACGATGATGCCCATGCTGAAGCTAATAAGAGCTTTAACTATGTTGCAGCATTAATCAAATGGAAGGAGGCTCATCACGAACAATGATTGTGTTTACAATGGTTTTAGACAATGATTCTAAACGTATCTACTCTGTCGATGCTGACCCTGATAAACACGGTAAGGTTACTGTTAATAAGAATGACTGGTCAACGAGTTACTCTGGCGATACTGGCGCGATGAGACCACCTCTATGGATGCAAGATAGAGCTCTGGAAGCTACGAAAGCTGGAATCCCAGATAAATCATTCACTATTGGATTTGGATAATCATTGAATCAATAAGACCTTAAAAGCGCTCATCTATAAAACATAGGTGGGTGCTATTTTTTTGTTCAAAATCTAGGAGGCATCATGGACAACAAAACATCAGGTGGCAAATTAGGCTTCTTTTTATGGGGCCTAGCTTTTGCTTTTATTGTGCTGCGGCTTGCACACATCATCAGCTGGCCGTGGCTTTGGGTGCTCACACCGATTTGGATTCTCATCGGATTGTGGGTGCTTTTTGGTATCGGCATGCTAATCGTGATGATTGTCGGCTTTATCGACATTCACCGGAGGTATAAGCGTGCCATTAAGGAATTAAACAAGTAACTAACAAGGACGTCCTCAAGTAGGGCGTCTTTTTTTGTATAGCCCAGGCGGGGAACGGCGTTAAAAGCTCCGGAAAGTGTAGGCGTGGACCACTTTAAAAGCTACGGAAGATGCAGGCACGGATCCATCTAAAAAGCTGTGGAGAGGAGTTTTCGATTATGTTCAAGAATTTTGCTTTGTCACGTCCTTTTGAGTTTCTCGATGCCGATACCGGTGATGGTGCAGGTTCAACTGCGTCCACTGGCGCTTCTGGCACTGATGGTGGCTCAACTGCGACTGCAGGCGACGACACAGGCAGCAAGCCAGGTGCGAACACCCCAGCATCTGACGACAAGCCCAAGAAGTACAGCGACGACGACGTGAACGAAATCGTCAAGCGTAAGAAGGCCGAATGGGCCAAGCAGGTCGATGAGTCTAAGAAGCTCGAAGGCATGTCTGACGCCGACCGCAAGGAAGCCGAAAAGCAAAAGGCAGTTGAAGAAGCTGCTGCTGCTAAAGCCGAACTTGCGACCTACAAGATGCGCGACACGGCTCGAAAGATGCTTACGGACGAAAAGGTTCCTGTCTCAGACAAGGATCTAAGCATTGTTGTTACTTCTGATGCTGACACCACTAAAGCCAATGTCAGCCAATTGATTGACTTTGCAAAGCGTGTTCGCAAGTCAGCCGAGCATGATTTCCTGAACGGCGAGCAACTCCACAAGAACACGAATAAGGCCGGGGCTAAAGGCACGTTGGGCGAGCAACTCGCTAAGACAACGATTGCTTCTAGTACCCGGCCCAATCCTTACTTTCAAACAAATAAGCAATCCAAATAGGAGGAATTAAGCAATGGAAACAAAGACTTACGGCGGTCCTACACAGATTCTCGGGACCCTTGCCAACAAGGTCGCTTTCAGCTGCATCGTCGATGACCAGGGCGTTGATACCGGCTCAGATGGTAAAAAGATTATTCCTGCTGGCACTCCTGTCGGCGGCGACAACGACTTTTTAGCCGATGACCAGAAGCCACTCACTACGTCAAACGACGCTAAGGCACAAGGCGTGCTTGAGCACGACGTGGACGTCACTAGTGGCCAGGGCAATGGCACTCTCATCGTCAACGGCTACATCAACGAATACCGCTTGCCAGCAGGCGTCACCATCACTCCAGAAGCCAAGGCGGCTCTGGCAGATGGCAAGGCTGGCAAGGTCATCTTTTTCAAGCGGAACAAGTAAAGGAGTGAACAAATAAATGGCTACAAACATTTTTGACGATATCAATGCTTCTGATATCGCGACATACTGGACCACACTCCAGCAGCAGGAAGCACCTTATCTTGGTGAAATCCTGTTCCCAAGCACGCGCATTCCAACCAGTGATGTGACCTGGTTCCGTGGTCAGACTTCCGCGCCTGTACCACTTGCGCCGTCTGCGTTTGACACCAAGACAAGCCTCCGTGGTCGTGATGGTTACACAAAGCAGTCCGTACATGCCAACTACTTCAAGGAAGGCAAGTACATCGACGAAGCCATGCGGCAGCAGTTACTGACCGTTGCTAACTCGCCAATCCAGGGGCAGAAGGATATTATCCTCAACCGGATTTTTAATGATGATGCGCAACTGATCCGTGGTGCTGCACTCACTCGCGAAATCCTGCGCATGCAGCTCCTGCAGACTGGTAAGTACAGTATTGCTGGAAACAAGCAGATCTATGCTGACGATTACCAGATGAAGGCAACCCACCAGGCAACTGCTGCTAAGGCTTGGAACGCCGATGGTGCAACACCAATCGACGATATCCGCAAGGCTAAGGACGTTGTTGGTGCTGATACTGACCAGACCATCACTCGCGCCATCATGAACCAGAAGACCTTTGATGCTCTGCTTGCTAACGAGCAGCTTAAGTCCACCATTTTGGCAAATAACGCAAACACAGCGCTCGCTACTGTGCCTCAGACCGTGCTTCTGCAGTGGATTCAGGCCGAATATGGTCTCACCATTCAGGTTTACGACAAGTCCTACACAGGTAGCGATGGCGCTATTCACCGCTTCCTTGATGATGGCAATGTCGTATTTATGCCAGACGGTGACTTGGGCTCAACGTCCTTTGCACCAACACCAGAAGAAACTGACCTGCTTGCATCTACAAGTGCTGACGTTTCTATCGTTGACGGCGGTGTTGCGGTCACGACCACACTGGAAACTGACCCGGTTACGAAGATGGTTCGTGTATCCCAGAACTTTGTGCCAACATTTGAAAACATCGACGGCGTATACGTACTCAAGTCTTTTAGCTCAGCCTCTGGTAGCACTACTCAGCCTACTGGAGGCACCACTAATGATGGCGGCGGTACAAAGCCAGCGGATGACAGCAAGCCAGCCGACAACACTCCTAAGACTGTAGCGGTCACTGGTGTAACTCTCGACCAGACTACGGCTAACGGTACTGTTGGCGGCACTGCACAGCTCAAAGCGACTGTAGCTCCTGCTGACGCAACCAACACCAAGGTCACCTTTAAGTCCAGCGATGAGACTGTCGCGACCGTTGATGGCAGTGGCAAGGTCACCTTTGTCAAAGCCGGAACTGCTAAGGTAACGGCTACTACTGACGATGGCGCTAAGACTGCTGATTGCACCTTTACTATCGCTGACAAGCCAGCAGCTGACGCAGGAACAGGCACCACAACGCCGCCAGAAGCTTAGTAAGGAGGTAGTCGTATGAGCTACACAACGATTAAGTCCTTTACTGACAAGAATCCTAATTCTGCCGAAGCTCCTGGTGCACCAAAGCACATCTACTGGAAAGGTGATCGATACCCGACCAAGGGTGGCTACATTGGTGCAACAACCAAAGCTCGTCTTGATGAACTTATTTCAGGCGGGTGGATTGAAAGGGATGATGACTAATGCCAGTTATTAACGTGGTTCGGAGTGGTCAGGCAACACGCAAAGTGCAGCCGGGTGACACGCTCTTTTCTATTGCTGAGGCTGCAGGCGTTTCTGTTGGCAGTATCCGCAAGCTTAACGACCTCAAGAGCGATGAGCTGCGGGTCGGCAAAGTTATCAAGCTCAAGTAGGAGGCGATTGCATGGCTGATGATATGACCAGCAATGTTGCGAGCCGTATCAAGATCATTGCTCCGCAAATCACGGGGCTCGATGATAGCAGCATGCAACAGTTTGCCGCTGATGCGCTTGCTGATGCGGCGGTCGATGGCTTTACGGACGACCTGTTAGAGCGAGCGGCTGGGTATCTGGCTGCTCACTATGCATTTATCGCCTTTAACCAAAATCAGAACGTCAAAAAGGAAGCCGCTGCGGTCCTGTCTCGTGAATATTTTGACTCGCAAGGGTCAGATGCTTACTTGGCAGAGTATGAGCGGCTTCTGGCGTCTCTGCAGGCAGAAAACGGCGGCGCAAGTCTAGCGAGGTTTATGTGATGGTCAGTGTGGATTTAAGTATCGATGTTAGTGGCGACTCTGGCATCAAAGACATGATTGAGCGGCTCAAAGCAGCTGACAATCAAGTTGTTGAGGCTGGGGTTTTTGGCGGCTTCGCTGCTGATAAAGCAATGTGGAACGAGTATGGCACTAGTCGGGGCATTCCTGCACGGCCATTTCTCCGCAACACACTGTATGAAAAGAGCGCTAGCTGGGCCGTCTTTGTGAAGCCAGTCTTCCAGAGCATTCTGGAGGGCGGTTCGCCTGATATTGCCGGAAAGCTGGGGCCAAAGATGGCTGACGATATTCGTTCGACCATTGATGGAGGCGGCTTTGCACCACTAGCGGCCTCAACTATCGCTCGTAAGGGCAGCAGTAAGCCTTTGGTCGATACCGGTGATATGTACGGCTCTATCACGTGGAAGAAGGGGTGAGTAGATGAGCTTTTACATTGATGCGACGTCCATGTTTGAGACGTTTGCGACTAGCCTCATCGTCTACCCCAAGAACACGCAAAAAGACGGCCATTATGAAGACGGTCGTTGGATTGATGACCCAGAACCGGCACCCAAAACCGTCGATGAGCCATTTATCCCGATGGGCCGCGTCAGCGACTACTCAGCAATGCTCATGACGCGTGATACTGGTGACCTGCAGCGCTACTCAGCTGAGTGGCTGTCCAAGGGTAAGTATGAGATGGGAACAGCGGTGATTGTCCACGGCGTGCGCTACATCGTGCGTGACAAAGATGACTACACTAGCTACTCCAACCTCACCATCTACTACCTGCAGGCTGACGATCAAGACCAAAAGGACGGGGATGAGAAGATTGGTACAAGCTCCACACTATGACTACAAGCTGCTATACAGCCTCTGCAGTGATGCATGCGAGGCTAACGGCTTGCACATGCGCGAATTAGGCGGCAAGGGTCCACAACCTGAGCCGCCTTTTGTGTCCTTTGATATCATCTCGCCTCATATCCGTACCAGTTACGTCGAAGACGACCCGAACAATGAGTTTGCGGTCGTTTTGTCGCTGACTGTGTACGACCTTGACCGGCAGAACGCCTATCAAAGCGCAGATGCGCTGCGTCAGTGCATCGGCAGCAAGAGCCAAGACGTGATGCAAGCTCTGCGGAATGCCGGGGCAGTTCTTGAGGAACGTATGCCGCTGCAGGTCCGCAACATAACCAACATTAACGAGCCAGCAACTATGGTCGGCTTTGACTTCAAGGTTCGGGTATCCGAGCCATACACAGAGCCTGACCAGATTGAAAAGATTAATTTTGAGGAGGAAACAAATGGTTAATACGCTCAGCGACGTCCAGATTATCTTGGACGTTCAGAAGCCAGCCGCGCCGGTTGAACTCGGCGAGCTGGCTATTTTTATGCCCGCAGCAGCCATGAATTTCAAGACCTACACCGCCATGGACGACCTGTCCGCTGACGTAACAGATCCTGACGTTCTTAAAGTTGCAGAAGGCTATTTTGACCAGGACGAGCACTACAAGGACCTGGCAATCATCTCCTACAACGACGTGACCAAGGCACTTGATGCGTACTTCAACAGCGGCTGGGAGTTTGCCACCTTGGCCGGTGCTAAGCCTGCAGCACAGACGACTACGCCACCAGCAAACACCAGCACTACGCCAACCGATTCTGGTTCTGGTGATGGCAAGACGGACGACAGCAAGCCCGCTGATGGCTCTGATACCGGTTCAGGCACATCTACCACACCGGCAGCAACGCCGGCTCCAGAAGCTGCACCAGCGCCTGCTGCGGACGATGCGCAAACAATCAGCAACTATATCGAAATCAAGAAGCGCCGGTTCTTCGTTGAGGGCCTGATTGCTACGACTGACACCGCCGACAACGCTGCAGACCTCAGCAAAAAGTACGACGGCAACGAACGGACGATTCTGTTTGCTTCCGGCACTACTCAGCAAGAAGCCGAGTACGGCGTTGGTGCCTTGATTGGTGAACTTGCCAACCAGGTAGTCGGCAGCATCACCTGGAAGTTCAAGACGCTGAACGGGGTCAAGCCTACTGACTACACCCAGTCTCAGGTCAACCGGATGCATGACGCTGGCATCTTTACCTACGTCTCCAAGGCTGGCATCGAGCAGACGTCCGAAGGCCTCACCGTTTCTGGCGAGTTTATTGACGCACTGCACGGTGATGACTGGGTTAAGGCCGAGATGGAATCTCAGCTGCAGGACTTGCTTAGCCAGTCCAAGAAGATTTCATACGATACCGCTGGCATCGCGGAAATCAAGGCGGTGGCTAACACCGTCCTCACTACTGCGACCGCTAACGGCATCGTCTTAATCGACGCCACGACAGGCAAAGGTACCTTTACTGTCACCACGGTATCACGTGCAGATACGCCAATCGAGGACATCGAGAAACGGCAGTACAACGGCATGAGCTTCACCTACAAGCGGAGCGGCGCTATCCACGCCATCACCGTTCACGGTCTGGTTCAGCTGTAGGAAGGAGGAAACTAAATGTCAGCACCTACTAAAATTCCACTCTACGATGCGCGAGAAGTTTCGCTGGTTATTGATAACCGGATTGTCCAAGGGTTCCAAGAAAATGACATGGCGGTCTTCACTGCAAAGGAAGACCGGATTCAGACTTCTGTTGATGCGCAGGGGTATCCTTCTGCAGCTGTCAACAACAACCACCTGTCCCAGTTGGTCGTTAACCTGTCTGGCAACTCGATTGATCACCAGCGTCTCACAGAACTGGCAAACAACAGTAACCAGTTCGCTGTGACGTTGGACTCACCGATTGAAACCATCACCGCTAACCAATGCTTTATCACTAAGGTCCCTGACTCGGCTTACGGTAAGTCAACGCCAGCACGGACCTACACTATTGAAATGCTCGATGCTAACTACACCGTCCACACGCCACAGACCAATTAACGCCAAGAGCGCCGGGTTCGACTCCCAGCGCTCTTTTTGCACCATAAATTAATTTCTATCACACAAATTTTGGAGGTTATCAAATGTCAGAAGAAATTCAGAACCCAACCGCACAAGTAACAGCTGCACCAAAGCCAGCTGTACCAGCACAGCCAACGCAACCAGTACCCGCAGCAAATGCAGCACTAAACGCCGGTGCAACGCCTGCGCAGCCCGCTCAGAGTGTGCCAACACCACAGCCATACAAGATTGATCGGCTTGGCGAGAACAAGGACTTCACATACACCGACAAGAACGGATATGTATGGCACTACACTTTGCAGTTCCCAGGTTTGAAGAAGATGTACGAAATTCTTGATAGTTCCAACAACGATAACGGGACTACATCACAGTCCAAGCTCTACGAGAACTACCTCAAGTTTGTGGTCGTAAAGCCTGCTGGACTGACCATCGACTCATTCAACACAATTCCTGGCTTCTCTGAATTAATGAACGCGGCCGACACCTTTTGTGGCGAGCGGATTAGCCTCTAAACCCAGCTGGAAAATTGAAAAGCAAGCCGACAACGAAGAACAGTATTGGTTGCCGGTTGCTATGGGCGCGGCGACCCGTGAGGAAGTCAATTGGGCCACAGCTAGTCAACTGCAGCTCTACAACGAGATAGCAATACGCATTTTCAAGCTCAAGTACGGACAAGGGGGTTCGGACACAGATGGCGAATGAGACAACAATTCAGGTCCGAACCGCTGTTACCGGACTTGATCAGCTCGAAAAAGCCAACAGCATGATTGAAAAGCTCAAGGCAAGTGCCAAGGGCTTAGGCAGCATGAGCGGCGGTGATTCTGGCTTTAGCAAGATGACTGCCCAAATCGAGAAGGCCACGCTCAACGCCGACAAGCTGAAAGTATCACTTAAATCGGCAATGGAAGCAGGCGGCGGTCACGATAGCGGCATCACGTCGATGCAAGAGGGCCTGTCAAAGAGCACATCATCTGCTGAAAAGCTGAACAAGGCTCTGCACGAGTCCGCCAGCGCATCGAAAGGCTTCTCCGAATCACAGTCGCGGACTGTTGACTACAACGAGCGGGCCGCTGCGTCAGCTCAAAAGATGGCCGAGTCTCACAAAGCCATTAACCAAATGGGCAACACCAATATGAACTCGGCGTCACGCTTTGCTGAATCATCAGCTAAGGCCGAGGGCTCATGGGGCAAGATTAAAGGTTCAATCAAAGATGCCCTGAGCATGTTTTCAGTGGGTATGATGGGGGCCGCCGCTGTTTCTGCAGTTGGTACCGGCATTAAAAAGGCCGTGAACCTCGGGTATGAGGGCATCAAGGAACGACAGTCAGGTCAAGCAATGTGGGCTACATCTGTTGCTGATGCTCACCCAAATGTCAGTGGTAAACAGCTGCGAAATCAATCCGCAAAGGCCAACATGGCCATGCTGTCTACCGCTATCAAGGCTGGTAACAGCTTTAACGAAGCCAACTCAATGGCTAAGCAAGTCTATTCTTCTTCTGCTGGGAGTTACTCTGGCAACCTGAAGAAAACCCAGTCCCTAGTTAGTGGGATGTTCAACATTCAGGATGCTAACCAGCTGAATCAAATGGATATGAACCGTTTCAAAATGTCCGTTGGTAACATCGGCGATCTTGGCAAAATGAATGGTGGGATTGCGAAATCTCTTAACTTGCTTGATGGCAAGATTGGTCAACACATTCGTGAAGAGTACACCAAAGAAACCGGTAAGCAACTGGCCAAGACAAAATCTGGCAACTGGGACTGGGGCCAGGTCAACGCGCAGACCGCCTATGCTGGGATTGATGAGTATGGACACAGCCGCGGTGTTGGTCATGCGTCCGAACGAGCTAATGCAACGCTAGGCGGCATGACTCGGGCCGGTGGCGAATTTGTTAAGCAAGCGATGACGAACTTTGAACAAAAGTTTGCTGGCAATATTGGTAAAGCGTTTGGCGGCAAGGGCGGCATTATCACCAAAATGTCGAAGTACTTCACTAATGACAAGAACTTCCAAAATCTGGGGGATGCTGCAGGCAACAAGCTGAGTGCCTTTGCAGTTCAGATTGGTAAGGTCGCTAAAGCCGTAGCAGGCGCGGGCAAGGCAATTGCCCCGTATGTAGCTACGTTTAGCAGTGGCTTTGCCAAAGGGTTTATTGGTGAAATCAAAACTGTTGGCACTGGCATAAAAGCCACTTACGACAAGATTAAGGGCCTTGGTAAGAGCGCCAGCAAGATTATTCCACCAAAGGCTTTATCAAGCATTGGCCAAATCACCGGTAAGGTTAGCGCCTTTTTGCTTGCTCTACGTGGTTTTGGGAAGCTGCCAGGCATGGCGGGAGTGGTTTCCAAAATAGTCACGCCGCTTACTAGCATGCTCAGCAAGCTGCCGATTGTCGGTAAAACAATCAGCAACATCATTTCTAAAATCACCGGCACCAATTCCCCACAAATGAGTGCTGGACAAACGATGATGTCTGCTGCCAACACGATGCAGGCTGCTGCCGACAAAATGCTCGGTGGTGGCACTGGAGCTGGAGGGGCGGCACTCAACCCTGATGGCAGTGTCATGACTCGCGAAGAACTTCGCAATGGTGGCAAGAAAATGCCGTGGTACACGCGGTTCAGTCAGGAAGGCGATGAGCTCCTGAACAACGGGGCTCACGCTGCTGACCGAGGCACTTGGATGAGCCGCCTTAAAGGCAACACGCTAAGCAAGCTCGGCGGCTGGGGCGAATCATTCGCCAACTCTAAGGCCGGTGGGCTACTTAGCTCTATTGGCAGTGGCATCGGCAAGACTGGCAGTTTTCTCGAAAAAGGCAATGGCGCTCTGAACGCGCTGTTCGCTGGCGTGGACGTTGCTAATACGATGTCTAAAACCAAAGCGGGCAGTCTATCGCGACACAAGGGCGTTGGCGCTGATATTGGTAACGGCGTGGGTGCAACGCTTGGCGGCGCAGCACTCAGCGGATTAGGGCCTGCAGGTATGATTGCTGGCTCAATGGCCGGTGGTTGGCTTGGTGGTAAAGCCGGTTCGTGGATTGGCGGTCTTTTTGGTGGCAGCAAGCCAAAGAAGCGTGGCAAGTCTGCGGCTCAGATGGCTGCTGAGGCATATCAGCACGCGCAAATAGATTCACAGGCGGCATCTGTCGTAAGTCTCGGCGGTGCAGCAAATACTGCCCAGGCTAAGGCACAGTACCGATCCATTCAGAAAGCTACTCAGTCCAAGAGCAAAGGTGCGCAGCGTCATGCTGCTAATGCCTCACTCGATTATGAGAATGGTGACATGGCTAAGTACCAGGCCGAAACCAAGGCGGCAGCTAAGGATACTGCGGTGTACTACCGCAAGCAGGCTAAGGCCAAGAAGTCGGAGGTTGCATCAGCTGAACGCGCAGCGGCACGAGCCAAGAGCTCATACCGTAAGCGTGAAAAGGATAATCCTGGTGCTGTGGTCGATGATTCCAAAGTCAAGGCAGCAAACAAGCGGCTCAGCTCTGCCCGTAAGGCAGCTCGTTCCGCTAGTGGCAAAGCTTCTCAGGCAGACAAGGACAGTATCGCGCTTGGCAACAAGTCCGCATCATCAACCAAGAAAGCAACCGAGGCTACTAAGAAACACACGGCTGCAGTTAAGAAGGACGGCGCGGCCTCTAAGAAGGCTGCTTCTGATCGTGACAAGGCCGACAGTAAGTCCACAAAGGGCTTTAGCAAGCTGACCAAATCACAAAAGAAAGAGCTTGCTAAGCAAACCAAGAACTTGAAGTCCGAGAACGCTAAGCAAGCCCGTCAAATCAAGTCGGCTAACGCCAAGGTCAAGCAAGCACAGAGCAGGGCAGCTAAGGATATTTCCAAAGCGGACAAAGCTGCATCTAAGGCGATGTCTAAGAATTACAAGACAGCATCAAAGCAGATCAGTAAGGCCGTCAAATCTGGAATGAGTAAGGCTGCCTCCGCTGCCAAGACTGGCTCCAACAAAATCAGCAAAAACATTAAGTCTGGGCTGAAAAATGTCGGGAAAGTCGGTAAGACCAGCTTCAAGGGCCTGACCAACGGCGTTAAGTCCGGCATGAAAGGTGCCGAGCGGGCGGCCAAGTCGGGTGCGAAGCGCATCGGCACGGCGCTCAAATCTGGGCTAAAGAGTGCAAGTCGTGTCAGCAAATCGTCCCTAAAGGGCGTCACTACTGCCGTCAAATCTGCACTCAGCAAAGCAACGAGCGCGGCCAAGTCCGGCGCTAACAAAATCGGCTCAGCTTTAAAGAGCGGATTCAGCAAAGCCGCTAGTGCGGTCAAATCCAGCATGAGCAAGGTCAACTCCGCAATGAGCTCAGCGATGAGTAAGCTGCAAAGCACGGCAAACCGGGCCACATCTTCAGTTGCTAAGAGCTTTAGCAAGATTGGTGCTGCTGCTACGGCGGCGGTCGGCAAAATCAAAGCTTTGGCTTCGGCGATGAACTCGCTCAAGTCCAAGACGATCACTTTAAAAGTCAACGTATCCGGCAAAGGTGCCAGCAAGCTATCGACTGGGACGCCTGGGGCTAAGGCTCCATGGCATCTGGCAGGCGGCTGGTCACCTAATGGCGGCACGCAGGCGGGAATCTACACGGTCAATGACGGTCACGGCGGTCACTGGCAGGAAGGTTTCCGCCTTTCTAATGGGCTGATGGGTCTGTTTCCAAAGAAGCGGGACTTTAAGGCGCACTTGCCTGCAGGGACGCAAGTCTTTAACGGCGACGATACGCACCGGCTTTTCAAACATTTGAAGGCTGGGACACCTGGTGCCAAGAGCAGCAAACCGCATGAGCGCAGCAAAGCACCAGTGATCAACATCACGGTCAACGTGACGGGCGACACTGGTGGCGGCTCGCGGGGCAGCGTCAGCACCAAGCTTGCAAACCAGATTGCTAATGCAATTGGTGAAAAGTTCTTGAAAATTTTCCCAACTAACGCGATTTAAGAAAGGAGCTAACGCATGGGCGTTTTAAGTGACGGCAAAAAGAAATTGAAGCTTTTTGTCCAGACCGAAGAAGAAACAGCAACCAACACAATTGCTCAGTACCCTGTGCAGCGTGGTCAGCCTATCATCGACCACACGCAGGCCGAGAGTAAGACTTGGGACTTTGAGGGTTGGATACAAGGCAAAGACCAAAAGGCGATTGACGCGACTTACCAGCAGCTTTTGAGCTGGCAGTTTTACGGCAATCTGCTGACGTGGAATGGTGCGGTGCATCACCCGAACATGATCATTAGCGAGCTCCACAAAAGCTATGACGATGGCGGAATGACCAACGCACTGAAATTTACCATGTCACTGACCTGGGTAAACCTGGTCAAGTCCTCAGCCAACACGGCCAAAAAGTCGCAAGGACCAAAGTCGCCGGTCAAAAAGGCGTCAGCGCCGAAAAAAGGCACGTACATGACCGTCAAGGCTGGTAACACTTACTGGGCATGGTCGCAAAAGTACAACGTGTCTGTGGCTCAGCTGCGGGCCTGGAACAAGTGGCCGGACCGCAAAATTCCGGTGGGAGCGAAGGTGAGGGTTAAATGAGTTCACGAGGCAAATTCGACCTGGACTTTTCCGAGTGCCCGTTTGAGTTTGAGGCCACGTTTGGCACTGACAGTTTTTACATCGGCATCAACTACAACGAACTGGGCGACTTTTACACGGCCGATCTATACGACGTGTCCCACAATCCGATGCTGCTGGGCGAAAAGCTGGTTTATGGCAAATGCTTGTGGCGGCGCATGGTCGATGAGCGGTTTCCGATGGTGGATATTCTGCCACTTGACGAGTCCGGTCAGACCCACGAAGTTACCAAAGCAACGCTAGGCACCACGGTCTTTTTGTACCAAGATTCAGCCGATGGTGATGAGCCAGATACAGGAGGTGATGACAGTGACAGTCCAGAAAGTTAGCGGCGCTAAGTACAACTTTGAGATTCGCTGCGAAGTTCAAAGCTCTGGCGGCGCGCTCTCCTTTATGTATGGTAAAGACCCAAAAAGCAGCATCGAGATTCATTTCGACGTGCCGTTCTCCGAACAGCCAGAAAAGAACATCTCTGAAATCACACTCTACAACATTGATCCGGCCGTTTTTAACAAAATCAAAAAGGGCGACAAGGTTACGCTCAGAGCCGGTTTTACTGGTGATATTGGAACACTGGTCGAAGGCACTATCTTCCGCACCACGGTCCCATCACTGGAAGATGCTGACACGGCCTATGTGCTGCGGGTACTGGAAGGGCAAGATTACTCCCGGTACAAGAAGCAGCACATCACCTTTAAAAAAGGCAGCAAGGCTAGCACCATCATCAAGTCTGTGGCCGCTAAAGCAGGCATTGACCTGACTTACGTCTCCCTCAAAACGGATAAGACGTACAAAGACGGCTACACAGCCGATGGACACCCGATGGACACGCTTAGTGATATCGCCGATGACTGTAAGACCTCACTGTTTTATTTGCGAGGCAAGCTACGAATCCAATACATCTACGGCGGCGCTAACACGGGGACTTTTGAGCTCACTAATCAAACTGGCTTGCTCCAAAGCCCTACGCGTGAGAGCCGTGATGATGATTGGGTCGATGATGACGACGACGATGGACTGGGCAAGTACAGCTGGTCTGTGGACTCGGTGCTCAACTACAAAATCTGTCCGTTTTCCAAGGCAACCATCAAGACGCCGTATGTAAATACGTCGATGATGGTGCTTAACGGTGAGCATGAGTTTGACGGTGATCAGCCAACCACATCATTTGAGGCGGTGCAGAAATAATGGCAGCAAGAAATTATGACACACAGTTTATTAAGTCCTTGATGCAAAATCTCAACGTTGGCATTAACGTGTCGCAACTGGGTCGCATCGTTAACCTTAACGGCAACACGGCGGACGTCCAACCGCTCGCTCATGACCTCAAAACGGACAACAAACGAGCTATGCTACTGGACGTGCCTATCACGCGCAACGTCACAGATGCTATCAAGGCCGCTGAGGACACGCTCAAAGTGGGTGATGCCGTGATTGTGGTCTTTCTAGACCGTTCAATGGAAAACTGGACTGGCGGCGCGGGTGACTTTTCGCTAGATTCGGGCCGCATGCATGATTTGAACGACGCGGTGATTGTGGGGGTGTTTTAAATGATTGATTTACAGCTTGACCAGCAAACACAAGACCTCACTTTTGACGATGATTTGCACCTCACAGACGGAGTGCAGGAAGTCATGCAAGCCGTGGCCACGTCGCTGCGCACCCGAGTTGGCGAGTTTTTTGCTGATGATCAGATGGGCCTCGACCAAGAATACGTGCTTGGCAAAGCCTACAACGCGGTTTATGCCGCCGGGGCTATCTCTGACTGCATCATGGAAGACCAGCGAGTGGTGTCAGTTGGCAACGTCGAGCTAGTGCAAGGGCCTAAGCGGACACTGACGGCTAACGTTTCCTTTGTGGTTGACCCGTCGGTTCCGGTACAGATGGAGGTGGACTTATATGCTTGATGAGCATGGCTTTAGCAGACCCACTTATGATGAGCTAGTTAATCTGCTGATAGACAAATGGCACGAGCTTTTCGGGGATAATGCCAATGTGGCCACCAATTCTGTTGGTGGTATTTTTATCCGCGTTATCGCCTTTGTGCTGAACCAGGTCTACCAGTTGGCCGAAAAGGTCTATCAGTCCCAGTTTGCTGACTCGGCAACTGGCGTCACGTTGGACCAGCTTGCGGCTAACCAGGGCCTTGTACGCAAGGCTGCACAGGACGCAATCGGTGGGATTCGCATCTTTGGAGTGGCTGGCTATGTAGTCCCGGCGGGCTTTCAGGTCCAGACAGCGGACGGCTTAACCTACGTGACTACCGAGGATATTAAGCTCGTGGGTACTGGACAAAAGGTCTTCCACCTTGACGAAGCGGGCTACACCACCATTGACTATAACGAGGAAGAAATCGGCACCGGTGAAAGCAAGCTACTGTATGCGCTCGGTACTGGTGCCGGTTATAACAAACCCGGCGCTTACGCTGATTACCCGGCAGTGGCCGTCAACCCGGTTGAGGAAGTCCGTGCTATTGAAGTCGAGCAAATCAGTGGTGGCGCTGACCTCGAAACTGACGACCAGTTGCGAACTCGCTTAGAGCAAGCCAGTGATGAGGGGCCATCAAGCCCAATGAACGGGGTTATCTCGGCAATCAGCAAGGTTATTGGGGTCAACTCCGTTAAGATCATTGCCAATGACACGCTGGAAAAAGATGATTCTGGTAACCCACCCAAGACATTACACATATACGTGGACGGCGGTATCAGTGATGACATTGGCCCAGCAATTTTCAATTCCGTAGCGGCAGGGGTGCAAACCTACGGAACTATTCCAGTAGTTTTAAAGGATATTGCTGGTATGCAGCACACGGTCTACTATGACCGGCCAACGCCACTCAATGTACATGTACACATCAAATTGACAACCAATGACGAGTTCCCCATCGACGGGAACGACCAGATTGTTGCGGCCGTCATGGCTTACGTCCAGTCCGTCCCGATGGGTGATGCGGTCCGCTACTCCTACCTGTACCGAGCCATTTATGACCAGGTGCCAGGCATTGTAGTTGCGGATATCACCATTGGCCCAGATACAGACCACTTGGCTGCACAAGATATCGCCTTGGGCGGTGTTCAGCGGGCTGCCTGCACTACGGACATGGTGGTGATTGATGCATGACCTACTTTCAGACCTTTATCGACCACCTGCCCAGCTCGCTTAACAAGGCCGGGACAAACATTCAAAAGATTGCCCGCTTTGTCACTGAGCCACTCGATGACGCCAGCTCATTGTTAAATCAGGTTGAGGCTTGGCGCAACATCGACAAGGCCGAGGGCAAAGCCCTGGACAAGCTCGGTCAGAAATACGGTCAGTTGCGTGGCCAAGCCGACGATGAGTTTTATCGCTTGATGATCAAGTCCAAAATCATCGTTCGTACTGGTGACGTTACTGTGGACGGTGTTTTGCGAGCTATTCAAAGCTCACTGAATGCTGACCCGACGGGCATCAAGCTAGAGACGTTGCGGCCCGGGCCAAAAGATGATGGTGAACCATTGGCTATCAAAGTCGAGGGCATTCCCCTTTCCATTGCACCAAATGAGTGGGAACAGGAATACCTCATCAACCGTGTACGTCAATCCGTTGCTGCAGGGGTGCGCGTGGCGGATATCAACTTCACAGTGACCACGCCAGCATATTTCTATGTTGGCTCCCTAGCACGTGAAGACCGCGAGATTCACACGCGCTCTGATTTGCTCGACGACCGTATCGCGACAGTTGACCCGACCGGCTTGTATTTGGCCGTGTTCGCCAGCATGGACCGCACGATTGAAACCCGGTCAGACTTACTAGATGACCGCAGCAGCAGCGTCACGGCGGGCCAGATGGCAAATCAGGGTATTGCTCGCACACAGCGGACGCAGGTCGTTCCAAGCGACGTCCTCAGCAATCGCCAGACAACTGCAACCGGCAATGCCTGCTTAGGCACAGCCGCGCAGAGCAATGTTTTGCTGACTACTGACGCAACTTACACAGATTCAAATTCATAGGATAGGAGGTAAAACATGGCTTTAACCTTACAATCAATTTTCACCGCTGCGGGTATGTCACTAGCCCAGGACGCCTTAGCGGGCAATTCCAAGATCGTTTTTACTCGCGGCGTTGCCTCCATTGCTGATTGGTCCAAAAAGAGTGCGGACGATATTCGTGCTGCCACCAAGCTTGATGATGAAACGCAAACGACCGGCATTGGCGGTATCGCTACCCGCAAAGATTCAGGCGGCAAGACCGAACAAAATGCCGTGGACGTTCTCATCACTTTCAATCAAAAAGACGTAAAGGCCGACTATCAGCTTATGACAGTCGGCCTTTTTGCTGCTCCAGTAGTCGATGGCAAACAGGGTGCAGAAGTGCTCTACAACGTCACTTGCTACTCAGAGCCGCAATGGATGCTGCAAGACAGCAATGGCAGCACCTTTACGCTCAGCATTGCAACTATCGTTGGTGACCTGGGCAACGTGACTGTTGTGCTGCCGTCCAATAGCGACGGTGGACTCACACAGGACGCGCTCGATTTATTCCACGCGCAGCTCACTAAGGAGTATGACGCCAAGTATCAAAAAGCTGGCTCCTACGCCACCAGCGATGACATCAAGGACATGGCGACCAATGAAGGCGTTGATGGCAAGCTCAAAAATTACGCCCAGAACGGCGCGCTCGCTGACATGGAGACTAAAACAGACGCCAAGGCAACCTATCAGCAAAAAGGCGATTGGCAACCTGCTCCGGAGGATATGCAATCCCAGATAGACACGTTAAATAACAAAATTTCTGCTCTGCAAGCCGAAATTTCGGGGGGAGGGCGTAACCTCTTGAAAGATACAACGTTTATTAAAAAACAATGGGCTGCGGACTATGGTCGCCCACAAATTGAGTTTACAGATGACGGCCTGAAACTAACGTCAACTATGTCAGGGCAGTTTGGTGCGCTTAATACAGCAGGGATTCCCGCATTGGTTGAGGGCCACACTTACACGGTTTCTGTGGAAGCACGTGGCACAACCAAAGCACAGTTTTACATGATGGGTACGCCGAATAACTCGCAGCTGTTTGACTCTGACGGTAAAAGTGGCGAGGAAGTTGATAGTGCAGACTGGACGCCGATTAGCGTAAGTTTTGTTTACCATGCGCCAACGACTAGCATATCTGGTTTTGAGATTTTTGGTGCAGAAGGCGGGTGGATCGAATTCAGAAAGAACACGCTTATGCTCACCGAAGGCTCAGAAGTTGTTCCTTGGGAACCAGCCGCCGGAGACCCTGCACTGACTCCCGACTTGGCGGCATTAACAGCCCGAGTTGCAGCCCTGGAAGCGAAGTAAAAATGAAAAAGGAGGATACACATGGCAGATGAAATGCGGTCAGTCTTTACTAGCGCTGGCATGGCGCTAGCGCAGGACGCGCTTGCGGGTAAGGTGAAAATCACATTTACT
Source organism: Lacticaseibacillus zhaodongensis (assembly GCF_009687905.1). Taxonomy (GTDB): domain Bacteria; phylum Bacillota; class Bacilli; order Lactobacillales; family Lactobacillaceae; genus Lacticaseibacillus; species Lacticaseibacillus zhaodongensis. The sequence goes on from NZ_BLBG01000001.1 coordinate 250,551, forward strand.
CGTGGGGTCGCATCAATTGCCGACTGGTCCCAGCGAACGGCCGATGACCTGCGAGGGGTCACTAAGCTGGCAGATGAGACGCAGGTCACAGGCATTGGTGGCATCGACACCGAGAAGCAAGCGGACGGATCCACGAGCCCGGATAAAATAGATGTAAGCCTGATTTTTAGTCAGGGAGCAATCAAGACCGACTACGCGATGAGCACAGTCGGTCTTTTTGCTGCCCCGGTTGTGGACGGCAAGCAAGGTGATGAGGTGCTGTACACCGTCACCACCTTTAGTAAGCCTCAATGGATGAGTCAGGATAATAATGGCTCGACCATCACGCTCAAGGTGTCCACCATTATCGGGGATACTGCACAGCTCACAGTCATTTTGGCATCTGCGCAAGGTGAGGGTGGCTTGTCTCAGGGCGAGCTGGACGTCTTTAAGGCACAACTGGATAAAGAGTACGACGGCAAGTACGTCAAGCTCTCATCGCTCCCAGATGACACAGGCGCGGCTACTGGCGACAATCCGGTTGTCACCAAGTCCTACCTGGTCAAGTATCTGGCGGATAACGTAGTCGGTAAGCCTGGTGCTGATGGTGCTTCGGCCTATGAAGTATGGGTCAAAGCAGGCAACACCGGCTCACAGGACGACTACCTGAAATCCCTGATTGGGCCTAAAGGTGCAGACGGTAACTCCGTCACTGGGCCCAAGGGTGATCAAGGTCCCGCTGGTCCTGCCGGGCCAAAAGGTGACACTGGTCCTATCGGTCCTGCGGGTCCCAAGGGTGATGCTGGCCCTACCGGTGCGACTGGGCCTGCAGGTACGGTCGCTATTGGTACTGTCACCAAGGGCGACACGGCTGCAGTCACTAATGCCGGGACACCACAAGCGGCCAAGCTAAACTTTACGTTGCCCAAGGGTGACACAGGTGCGCAAGGTCCTAAAGGTGACACGGGTGCTACTGGTCCCAAGGGCGACACCGGGCCACAGGGTCCAACTGGCCCTGCTGGTAAGGACGCGCCTGCTAATGCAGTGCTGCAGCCGCAGCTTGGCGGCATTACGCAGTTTGTCACTATCTCGGCGGCTGACTACAACAAACTGGCGACCAAAGACCCGACAACGCTGTATCTTGTATCAGAATCGTAGGTGACATAGATGCCTGCACATTTTAATACCACACGCATAGGCGCTGGTTACTTGGACAAAGCCAAGTTCACCGGTGCCTATTTAAATGGCGCGTATTACCCATTTGGCTCATTGCTTGAATACGCCGTTTATACAGGCTTGGCTGTTCCACCCGAATCTGAATGGAAGCCTTTTGTTAGTACCATTAGTGGTACATGCCCATCAGGCAGCGTGCTTTGGATTGATATTCGTTCAACCGGAAGCAAGATCGTATCAGTTTCTGGGCAGGATGCGTACACAACCTTTAACAAAAATTCTAGTCTTCCCAACGTTCTGAATATCGTCATTCCGGGCGCCGATGTTGCTTATGACGGGGTGGTAGAGCCTGGCACTTTTACTATTACGTTTGCCAACGGCTCCAAGGAAACGTTGGTGGCAAAGGGCGACGGGAAGAACACCGTAACCGTTTCAATCGAATAGGAGGATTCAAAATGCTGTTATTTAATTCGGGGGGGGACACTAGCCCTCTAACACGTTACAGAAAGTGGGCGTTATAATGCCTGCTTTTTTTGATGGAAAATCAGTCTACGGTCTCTACTTGAATGGCAAGCGTGTGAACGTTGCGTATATGAATGGCGTTAGATATCCGTTTGATTCAGGGCTCATGTATGCGTGGGATGTCGATGAATGGAAGCCACTAGAGAGTGGCGTATTCCTTGAAGCACCGTCTCAATCATCTACTTTCAACATCAAGGCTGCTCATGGGAAACTAGCCAGCTATACCGATAGCAACGGCTATGTCGATACTCGAGATGATGGCGTCTTGATTTTGGCCCCCTCAGCTTGGGGACTGCAGAAAGGTGTCACTGCATACATCACTCTGACGGATGGTGAGCAGATTCACTATCATACAAGCTTCAACAATTCGACCGGCGTCACGTACTACTTTGATTAGGAGGAAGATTATTACTCTGGCGGCGCGCCGCTACACAGCAGTAATAAAACAATCTCAATCGAAATTGAAAATGCGGACGGCATCAAGTCAGAAATGACTGGCAGCCTGCAGGTATCGTAACACGGCAATAGAAAGGAAGATTTAAATGACAGACGCACAACCAATGAAGACGATGTACCAGATCAGCACCGCACCAGTAGATGATGCTGGTAATTTTTATTTTCCAGTCCTCGTACCAACGAACGTTAAGGATTACCCGGTCACCTTTACCGACGTGGCTCCAACCCAGGAACAGCTCGCGGCTGGTAAGGCTTTGAAATTTAATTGGGCTACTCAGACTTATGTACCAAGTGGTGCTGACCCGATCGTTCTGCAGATGGCTCAACTTGCTAAGAGTTTTGCAACTCAGACAGCTGCAACCAAGCAGCAACTCGCAAGTATCGGACTTGCTGTCGCCAAGTCACTCAAGCCAGCAGATGAGGCACAAAAGCCGGACGCCTCAGATGCAACGACGACCACTCCATCAACTGATAGTGCTCAGCCTGCAGCTGACAGCTCATCTCAGACAGCAAATTCCACACCTGTAGCACCTACAAACGGCGATACAGCGGCATCTACTGGCCAGACTGCTCCAGCACAAAACACCGACGCAACTCAGGCTTAATTTAGGAGGATAAGACATTATGGATAGCTTTGTAGAATACTACGACTCAATTTACAGCAAAGACGACCTGCAGACATTTGCGGACGCCGGTCTGATTGCTCAATCAGTTGTCGATGCTCGTATCGCGGAAGTTGCTGCAGCCAAGCAAGCACCAGCGGCCTAGCCTATGAAAGAGATACGTCGATTACTGGCTAAGCTTAAAGCCAATCATAGTTGGATTTTTATTGGACTTGAGACGCTCGTCGTCGGCGTGTACTTTCTGGCCTGCCGCAACAGCGTCAATGGATTCGTTCCGGGCCACATTCCTATCGGCGGCCTTGACGATTGGTTTCCGGCGGTCATTTGGATTTTGCTTGGTGGGTTTACCATCGTTAATAACTTGTTTGATGTGTTGCCTGATCGCAACCGCCCGACAGCCTACTTACTAATAGGTTTGTGGGGCTTTTATTTTGGATTGATGTTAGTGCGCGACCTTAACGACCCGCATCCGCCGGTCATTGGTATGAGCACTATTTTTTTCGGCATTATCATGCTTCGCATCATTGTGCTGCTGCTATTTGATGAGACTAGTCAGCACCCACATCCACATCGGAAACGGAAAGGAGGCCGCAAGTGAGCACAGCTCTTTTTAGCGGCCTGATATCTGCTGTGGTAGCCGTGACCGTAGCCATGGTTTCCGCAAAGACGGATTTAAAGACCACAGATAAAAACGCAGCTGCAAGCACTGAGGGCATTTATGCTCAGCAACTGCCTGAGCTGCTCGAAAAGATTGGTGACCTCCAAAAAGAGCGGAGTCACTTGTCCGACCAGCTCTTAAAAATGCAGGAAGAAAACGGGAAGCTACGTATTTCGGTACATGATCTCAATGCAAAGATTGACCAGCTCACCCAGTTACTAGAAAAGGAAGGTATTAAATATGGAGATGACTAGTATTCTAGTCGCAATGCGCACTGCTGACGTTCTCGAAGGTCGTGCAACTTTAGACATGGTGGAACCCGCGTTAAAGGCCAAGGTAACCGAAGCCTACGCGGTCTACACCCAGGCACGCACTGCACCAGTAATCGACAAACTGGATAATGATGACACCTTGCCCGATAAACCAGCTGATGCAGACGCTGATAAAGATGCACCACAGGACGGCAAACCAGCAACACCAGTCGCACCAGCACCTGCGCAGCATGCAGCTCCAGCACAGCCAGAGAATACGGCTCCCTCCCAGCCGGGGGAGGTGAGTGCAAATGAGCCAGCAGCTTAGCAGCATCCTCCGCGATTTTCTGACGGTTGTTGTAGTGCCACTGATTCCGGTGGCCTTTGACTATCTGTATGCACAAGCTAAAACTGTCAAGCAGAAGGCGTTCATCAGCAACCTGGAAAAGTTTGCGGAGATGGCGGTGCATGAAGTCGAGCCCGCTGCGACTGATAAGAAACCGCTCAGCAATACGGACCGTAAAAACACTGCTATGGAAATTGTTACTCATGCGCTCGGTAAGAAGGGCCTCAAAGCCGATCCAGAGCTCATCTCCGGCGCGATTGAGACGGCAGCGGATAAGATGCACCAGGAGCACAGCCAGTCAGGTGTGATTGAAACACCCGTGTCACCAATGCAGACGGCGCCAGCAGCAGACCAGGTCAAGGTATACAAGCCAATGACCAAGACGGCCGTGGCTCCGGCAGTATCAGCTCCGCAGTCAGCACCGGAAGATACAGCCAAGCACCTACATTTTGGAGGTGATGAGAGTGACCAGAACGCAGGGAACTGATAACGCAGTATACCAGGGCAGCCTCGGCATGTACGGCCAGGCTTCTGACACCTTTTTGATTGCACAGATTGGTGGTTATAACGGCCGGATGTATTGGCAGCCCACCTATGCCAGCCAGGTGCGCAACGCTTTAGCCAAGGGCAAACACGCACACGCCTATATCTGGGGCCAGTTTGGTGGTTCGCAGACTATTGCCAAGCAAGTCATGGACACCTTTTTGCCGCACATTGGCTTACCCAAAGGTGCAATTGTCGCGATTGATTACGAGGCCGGTGCCTCACATAGCAAAGCGGCTAACACGGCGGCGATTGCTTACGGCATGCGGCGTATCAAGCAAGCTGGATATACACCGATGTATTATTCGTACAAGCCGTACACCCAGCTTTACGTTGACTCAGCTGCCTTAGTTCGTGAGTTTGGTAAAGACAAGCTGTGGATTGCATCATATCCATATTTGAGGCCAGTCCTGACGCCAGATTTCAACTACTTCCCTTCATTAGAGGGCATTGGCATCTGGCAGTTCACCAACAAGTACGGGCGTGAGGGCGGCCTCGATGGCAATGTTGATCTGACCGGTATCACGCTCAATGGCTACACTAAAAAGCCAACAGCAATCAAGCTGCCAGCTAAGAAACCTGTGAAGAAGGAAGATGAAGAAATGCAGAAGCGCAGTTTGTGGCCTGTCGATTATGTGGGGGTCGCGTATCCATACGAGGATGCTGACACCTATAAAGACGTGGCTATGCGCACCAAGTTCCATCGAATCCAGAAAGGCAAGGCATACCGCATTTTTGAATTGCGGGATGGGGTAGTTGACCTGGGCAGCCAGTGGGCCGCAACGGGCAACTTGAATTGCAACTTTAATCCGCTGCCGTCTGGCGGCCAGAACGCGGTCTACAACGCCAAGCCAGTGCTAAAGACGAAGAAGGACGGCTCGACCGTCACTCTCGAAGCGGGCAAGTGGAAAGCATTTGGCCTGAAAGATGGCCGTGTTGATCTCGGCGGCGGCGAATCTGGCAGTGCGTCTGATTTTCGCGTGCTCCTCTAATTTAATACAGAAAGAACAGCTCACTCGCTTCGGCGGGTGGGCTATTTTTTTGTGCTCAAATGAAACCACGATTCAGCACATCTCTTACTATAGTGGTATAAAATTGTGTCAAATGAGTAATGGAGGCCATGCAAAATGAATGACGAACGGTTGCGCTCATACCACCTGGGCGAAGCATACGGACTATATATGGCACTGGCTTCAACGCATCCAGACACACCGAGCATTGGAATGGAAGATGGAGATGCTAGAACTGCATTGCGAGAAATACATGATTTTCCAAAGCATCCGATCACTTCGTTGAACAAGCTCTTTCATCGTAGCAAGCCAGACACGCGTTACTACGCTTTGCACAAAGTGTTGGCTGACAAAATCAGAAAAGGCTCGGAGTGGACCGATGAGCCACTAGTAACAAAGGGCTACCTTGCTGGCATTCGTGACGTCAATAATCGCATGCAGGCATTCGAACAACACGTTCCCGACCGACAATCGGCGGCAAGCCTCCTGACCAGAGCAATGATGGATAAGTATGTGACCAATAAATTCAACAAGGCGTATATATACGAGCAGGATGCTGATAACAGAGCGGCGTACTGGAAGGCAGTCAAAAAGGCCATATAACAATTAAGGCCTGTCCGTTTTGGACAGACCTTTTTTGAATTGTGCAAATCTGCATCCGTTTGCGAATCCTATATGAGTAGCACACAAAAAATGGTATTCATATAGGAGGAACAGACATGGACAAACGTTCAGCAGAATGGATGACACAGACTTTTCAGCAGTTGATTTGTGACCGGACAGCAGTCCAAGTAAGGATTGATGCACTTAAACGCACCACAAAGGTACCAGACAGCGCTAAGAGCAAAGAGTTTAACGAGGGCTATATCGCTGGCCGTCTCAGTGCATGGCGGACAATCGAAGTAGAACTACACTATCGGTTTACCGACATGAATGAGGCAGCCCTTATTGCGGGCGGAAAGGAGCACGTCAAGCAGCTTGTTGGCAGTTCTGAGCAATGTTGCAAGGCAGATACGCGTGCCATTGCTCTAATGCACCTTTACCTAGACTTGAGGTCGCAAGGACGCTATGCTGAAGCACAAGTGATTAGTGAGAAGATTGCTGTACAACAGGACGAGGTAGACTTACTTGCTAAGGAAAATCAGCAGAAGATGTTGGCCCTAGCCAAAGCACTCGAAAATAGTCGGGCGGGATGGCCGGACGGGGAATTATTGACTGCCTGGGCAGGTGAAGGACAGTACGACCCGCTCAGGGAGTTTGACGAGCTGTAGCTCCGCAAAATTGGTAAAACCCACAGTAAAGAAAAAAGTATAGACGCCGGTAAACGGCTGGTATTGATAAAATGTCAGATGCTACGATAAACGCCGTTGCTGAGGCATTTGTTACCTGACGATATTTATGAAATACCCCTTGTATACAAGTCCAACATGTTCGCTCTTCTTGGCCGTCCTGGCTACGAAGAGAAGACCAAGGAACTCAACTCACGCCTGTAATTACCGCGTGATTGTTCAATCCTGAGTAAAAAAGTGACCGCTCGTTTCGGCATTAGTCGAAGCGGACGGTCATTTTTTATGCGCTGCCGGGGATGTGCAATCAATTAATTCATGTTGCTTGTGTTATGCTGAAAGCGAGAATGATTAAAAAAGGAGTCCAAATATGATCTATCGGCAATTAGGTAAGACTGGTTTTAATATCAGTGAGGTTTCGCTGGGCACGTGGCAGCTCGGCGGCAAGTGGGGCGCACCCTTTGACCAGCAGGTTGCTGACGCGACCCTGGCAGCTGCGTATGAGGAGGGTGTGAACTTTTTCGATACCGCTGACGGCTACCAGGATGGCGCCAGTGAGCGCACGGTTGGGGCCTTCGTGAAGAAGCACCCCGACGTGCACTACACGACCAAAATTGGGCGGAAGGACCCCGAGTTGTCCATCGCGCATTTCCAGCCGGCTGCTCTGGACCGCTACGTTGACGCGTCGCTGAATAACATGCAGACGGATGCGCTCGATCTCGTTCTGCTGCACTGCCCGCCAATGCCCGCGTACTATGATCCCGAGATTTTTGCCCACTTGGACCAACTCAAACAGGCCGGTAAAATCCGCAACTACGGTGTCTCCGTTGAGCGGGTTGAAGAGGGCTTGAAGGCCTTGGATTACGGCGTCTCGACCGTTGAAATTATCTTCAACATGTTCCGCCTGCGTCCTGCCCGCTTGTTCTTTGAGCAGGCTAAAGCGCATAACGTTGGGATTCTGGCCCGGGTTCCACTCGCATCTGGCTTGCTGTCCGGCAAGTTCACCGCGGACACCAAGTTTGCCCCGACTGACCAACGCAGCAATAACCGCCACGGTGAGCTCTTTGACAAGGGTGAAACATTCTCCGGCGTCGATTACCTGACCGGGGTCAAGGCTGCGCAAGAGCTGAAGAAGCGGCTCAAAACCGATAATTTGGCCGCAATCGCCCTCCGCTACATTTTGATGTACGATGCAGTCTCTGCCGTGATTCCAGGTGCAAGTAATCCGAACCAGATTACGCGCAACACGGACGCCGCTGCGCTGCCAGCATTAACCCACGAACAGATGGGTATCGTGCAGGATGTTTATGATGAATACATCAAGAATCCAGTTGAATATCTGTGGTAAAACAAAAACAAGCAGGTTGCTCACGTGGGTGAGAAGCCTGCTTGTTTTGTACATAATGTAGCAATCAGTGGTGTATTCAAGCATCAGCCGCCCTTAGTGCCAGGCAGTGAAGGCGGCAATCAGCGCTAAGGTCACAATTAAGCGGGTGACATGGTGCCCGAGGTGGACCTGTTTGGCGTTTGTTCCGTTCCAAAATGCTAGCGCGGCAACGGCGACAAGCCCGAGAATTAAAATCGCTCTAGCGGTGATAAAGTCCGGGATGAGCGGGGCGAACGCGATAATTACGCCTGCCAGAGCAAATAATAGTACGCTTTTTGCTTGCCGCTCGCGGTAATCCATGATTCCGGCAGCGACTCCACTTAAACCATAGAGCATAATGATAATTTTAACTAAGATTGCCATTAGTCTTCGTACTTGCTGCCCTGGATGATGGTGAGGATGCCACTAGCAAGTGCCAGCGCACTTGCTACCAGTGCGGTTCCGGCGGCGCTGGTCGCAATGATGCCTAATACCATAGTCTTTTTTGCCATGAGCGGGTTCTCCTTTGTTTTGATAGCCCAATTCTAACGCAGTTGTGACAGCTTGTCGTTCAATCCAGCGTATTTACTGGGGGTAATTACGGAAGTTAGTGGCTGACAGTGAATTCGGGGCTTGACACTGGGCTGAATTCCTGTAGAATGTTTCTTGTGCTTAAAAAGTTTATTGCCCGTTGGTCAAGGGGTTAAGACGTCGCGTTCTCAGCGCGAAAACATGGGTTCGATTCCCATACGGGTGATCATGGTGCTAAACCAGCAGGGTTTAGCACTTTTTTTGTGCATTTTTATAAAGTTTGGGCAATACAGTTCCAAAAGTGGTGGTAGTACCAGGTGCGAACTCGATGCTATCCAAAAGAAATCCAATGTAGCTGACTGGGTAATCCTGATCTGGTTAATATTAATTGACAGTTAAAAACTACTAGTTAATCATTGGCTAAAGATTAAGAAATGGTGTACTGTTAGTGGCAAATATTAAATGTGAATCGCACATAGCTAGAAGGTAGCGAATGTCAGGCTAATACTTTGGCACAGGCTCTTTGTGCTATCAGCCGTTTGCTTTAAAGAGGTGCTACATATGGGGAAGATTCTGGCTCAAAGTAAACTACGCACTTTGGTGATCCTGCTCGTGCTTGCAGCAGGTCCCGGTGGGGAGACACTCAGTGCGTTTGCCATTGCGGCGGCAATTAACGCGATAGTGGCAAGGCACCTGCGCCTGTTTTTGCTGGATTCACTTTTGGCTGCTGTGTGCTTCTTTGGCGGCTCGGTGGGGATGTACATTGGCCACGTGCTCTACGCAAAAAGCACGCAGGAATTCCTGCACCAGGCCCGGGCGGCGTACGTGACAACGGCAAGCCGTGATTATGTTCCTTTTAGTGATGTCAACGTGACGGACGGTTTGAACGCAACGACCAACGACCTGAATCTGATCAACCAAACCAGTTTTACTGGCTACATTGGGGTTTACTTAACGGCTTTGAACGCTATATTTGCCAGCATTGGCCTCTTCGTGTTTCACTGGTCACTAGCCGTGCTGGCAATTGTGCTCGCGGTGGCGATGTTCCTGATTCCTAAGCTCGCCAAACCGGCTCTGCTCAAGTCCACTGACGCCATTTCCGTTGCTAACGCCCGGTATACGCATGATTTCAAGAACTGGCTGACCGGGCTGAATGATTTGTTCTGGGCGAACAACATTAACCGGACCTGGCAGCGCATTTGCGGAACGTCCAAAGAAATTGAGACTAGTAACGTTAAACAGACACGAACCAACCAGTTGGTGTCGGCACTTGTTTTGAGTCAAAATATGTTGTCGCAAACCCTGATGTTGATTCTTGCCGGCATCTTGGCTTTCAATGGTCAGGTCAAATTAGGGGTTGTCATCAGTGTGGGTAACTTGGCGAGCCAGTCATTCAGTGCGCTGGGTGCAATGGCGAACAGTATGGCTCTAGTCAACTCGGGGCGCAGTTTGCTCACGAAGGCCCAGAATCGTGTTGCCGCTGCCCAGGCCGCTGGTAATGCATCCCCAAAGCCACTTGTTGTACCTGATGATGCAACGATTCAGTGCAGCGGGTTAACGGTCCGTTTTACCGGGCAGCCCCGCATCAACTATCCTGATTTGCGTGTTGCTGCGGGCGAAAAGGTGGCCATTCTTGGCGCCAGTGGTTCGGGCAAAACGACCCTGCTCAAGGTGCTCGCGGGGGTGGTGCAGCCAGCCAGTGGTAGTGTGACAATTGCCGGCCAAGATGTTACCCAACTTAGTCCGGATCAAATTGCGACCATCGTGGACATGGTCCCTCAAGCACCGACGATATTTGACGCCAGCGTACGCGAGAACGTTAGTCTGGGGCAAAAGCTCACGACCGAGGATGTGCAGAAAATTTTGCAGGCAGTCAACCTGGAAGACCGGGTTCAATCCTTAGGCGCGGGGATCGATACGCCGATTAATAAGGACACGCAATTGTCCGGTGGGGAGCAGCAGCGGCTGGCGCTGTCGCGGGTGCTCGCGCGGCATAAACACATACTGCTGGTCGATGAGGGGACTTCCGCGCTTGATACCGCCAATGCGCGTAGCTTCGTCAACCTACTGCTAAAACTCAAGGACACGACCATCTTGTTCGTGACCCACTCAGCGGACCAAACCATGCTGAATAGTTTTGACCGCGTCGTTAACCTGACTCCAGCGGCTGCCAGTTAGTGGTCATAAGATTGGCATAATGGAACATAAAAAAACACGCTGACGAAAATTCGTCGGCGTGTTTTTGCATTGATCACCCGTATGGGATTCGAACCCATGTTTTCGCGCTGAGAACGCGACGTCTTAACCCCTTGACCAACGGGCACTAACAATTAACCGTACATTAATTATACGGGAATTGCCTGGATTGTCAACAGGTCTTGGCGTTGTGATTAGCGGCTAAAAATTACGGAATTGATACCCATAATGTTGAATACGTAGAGTACGGCGACTAACGCGTTAACGACAAAGGAGAGCGCGATGATGCCGAAACGGAAGGTGAAGGGGTGGTAAGTATCGGTCCAGTAACGGTGCCGGCGCCGGCCTTGGTAGCTGAAGCACATTACTAGCAGTACGAGGGTCATTAGGATCTGGAAGCCGGTGCCGACCATCAGCAGGGGCCGGGCCATTGAACTCTGGGCCTGGAAAAAATAGGCGCCAGTCGTGATGATATCGATTAAGATGGCAATAATTGACATGGCTTATCTCCTTGTATAAAAAATGGTGTTGGGTTACTTGCCCAACACCATTATACGATATTCATTTTGCCGAAAAAATCAGGCGCAAGTCTTAGAGATTCTTGTCCATGTCGAAGGTCAGGCGGGAGAGGTTGATACCTTCCATGATCATCTGGTTGATCTGGTCCTTAGTCGCAGCCTTGGTCATCGCAACGACTTTGTAGTTGGCTTCGGTCAGGTACTTGGTGAGGTCCTTGCCGCTCAGCTCGCTGGCACCGTTGTCCGTGTCGTAGACGAACTTGCGGTAACGCCGGTAGAGTTCGGTGAGGTAATCGCGGTTGCCCTGCACGAACTTGCTGTAGTGACTCTCAACGAGCATGGAGTTAGTGCGGTGCAGCCAGTATGCGGAGTCGGCGTCTACATCCATCTTGAGGGGCGTGGTGCTGTAACTCGGGTCCGTGTCCGTTGCGTTCGTGTAGAACGGTACGTAAGGACTGAACTCAGGGTAACCCAAGCAGAGCCACATAATGCCTTCGAGACCTTCCTGGACGTTATCACGCACTTCGAGCACGTGGGAATTCTGGGTCCGGTTGAGCCCGATTGGCCGGTAACGCAGGCGGTCCTTGTCATCGCCGTGGCCGAATGGGTCGAAGCGAGTTTCGTTGTAGTGGCTGCCGAGAATCTGTGCAATATCCTCAACGCTGATGCGGTGGCTGGTGCGCATGATGAATGGGAGTTCAGCTGATTCAGGCTCTTCAGGCGTCTCGGGGTTCAGAATATGGTGCGCGTACCAAACCCGGGGCGTGTTGTAGTGGCGGTCCTTTTCGTTCATCGTCCCGAAGATGTGGCGGAAGTTCCAGCCGCTCTGGTCGGGGTTGAGCTTGTGCTCAGCAACGAATTCCTGAATGCCTTCGCTCCAAGCAAAATTATCGGTGTCGGTAAAGTCGACTTGTTGAATCGCAACCTGGTTAGCCGCAACCGCGTAAGCATCATCGGGGATGCGCTGCGCAACCCAGTGGTGACCAGTAACGATTTCCATGTACCACACGTTGTCCTTGTCGGAGAACAAGACGGAGTTACCAGCGGGTGAACCGTACTGCTTGATCAGCTGGCCGAGGTACTCAACCCCGTGGCGGGCGGATTCAATGAAGGGGAGGGTCATGTTGACGATGAGGTCTTCATCGAGCCCGTCCTTAACGAGGGGGTCAAAAGCGAGGGTGCGCTCGTTGCCGTAAGTACTCTCGGTAGCACTCATCGCGACGTTCTTTTCGTTAATGCCGCTTTCCTCGTAATCACCCAGGTGCTCGCGGTCCACGTTTGGCACCGCGTTGTAACGGTAGCCATTTTCTGGCAGGTCGGCTTCGAAACCGTTGAGTGGGGACTTCAGGTGCAGGCCCTTTTCACCCTTCCAAGCGGGGTGCATGTAGAAGCGCTGGGGGGTGAGGGGCAGGAACGTGTCGTCGTTACGGGCGATCATGGTGTTACCGGTCAGGCTAGCTTTTTTGCCGACCAGAATCGAGGTGCAAGCAGATTCGTAGTTCATCGAATACCGATCCTTTCCATTGCAGGTGGCAGCTGGGCAATGCGCTCAGCCGTCAAACCCAATCCAAAACGATATGTTACGGTGGTACAGACAATTAAGTGTTGAAGCATCCGCTACGGACACGTTCAACACATTCTTAAGTAAATTCTAAACCCGAACGCCTATAAAAGCTAATTCGATGTAAACTGGCAGATCCGCGGTCCCTCAATGCAGTTGATTATTTGCAGCGATTAGATGCTTGGCAAGCGGGCCGTGCCTGTTAGCAGAAGTGTGTGTCTTTGCCCGTTCAAAAAAGTTGTGGCATTTTAATACGACCCGTTGACAAGGGCTGCGAAAGCCGGTATAGTAATATTCGTTCTTGATTAAGGACGAGCAATGTTATTGGGTATTAGCGAAGTGGTAACGCAATGGACTCTGAATCCATAATCCTAGGTTCGATCCCTAGATACCCAATTGCCAAGTGGTGGAATAGTGATATGTATCGCTTGACAAGTATATGGTTTCACAATATAATTGCTTTTGTTCTTCAAATGAATATTTTTTATTGGGTATTAGCGAAGTGGTAACGCAATGGACTCTGAATCCATAATCCTAGGTTCGATCCCTAGATACCCAATCAGTGTAAACGGAGCAGGCGCTCCGTTTTTTTTTACCCCAATTTCTTGGTCGCCGATCCGCGGTCGCCCGCATGACGTGTTGTCCACTGTGGATAATAAAAGGATTGAGAACAATGAGTGGCTTCGCAGTGACTAACTACCATCGCTGCCGGCCGACTCCTGACCGTTCGTAATTATGGTGAGGAGTCGGCCTGTAAACGTGGCCCACAATGCACCTCCTTGCGCTTAGCTAAGAAAACACTGTATTCCCAAAGTTCGGAAATACAGTGTTTTCTTTCTAATGCTCAGGAGCTGACCGCATTGTGGTCCACTATTGCAATAGATGCTCATTATTCAAACGAAATTTGAATCAACCAGTGGTGCATTTGCGGCATGTAGCTTCCAGTGAACCAAATCTCCTTTGGTTCGGGGATGGCTTTGTCAGGACTGATCAATTTAGCCAGCCAGCGCACCAGGTCAGGGGCGTCAGTTTTGAACGTCGCGGCCAAACGGGTAGCGTGCAAACGATTTTCTGGAAACAGTTCCTTGTGACCCGGGAAAATAATGTTGTCACTGACGAAGAAGGTGACCTCATTTTGATACATATCGCGTCCCAGGGTGTAACTTGCTGGCCGTTCTTGCAAGTAGTGAAGCATGTCCATGACTAAGCTGGTTATTTGCATTGCCAGCACCTCCGCATAATTAGATGCTTTCATCATAGCACGTCCGGCATGCCGGTGGTATTCACTACTGGATTTACTTACAGAAAATGGTGCTAGGGCATTGACGATTTACTTACTAAGAGTATAATGACAAGTTGTCACATGACACAGCGTCATGAATACTTGGGCGAAAGGAGAGTCGGCATGCCGAAAGCAACGTACTTCCACTTACCAGAAGAAAAGAAGCAGCGCTTGATGAATGCTGCGATGAAGGAATTCACCAGAGCACCGTTTGCCAAGGCGTCAATTTCTAACATCATTCAGATTGCAGAAATTCCGCGGGGCAGCTTCTATCAGTATTTTGAAGACAAGGAAGACATCTTTCAGTATATGCTAGCCAATCTGGGCGCAGAATTAGGCTCACGTTTTCGGGAGATAGTTTTGCGGAATAAAGGGGCTTTGATTCCCAGTCTGCGTGAATTCATCAATTACGCGTTGGATCGGTCACTTGAGGGCCAGCAGAGCCAGCTGTTTCAAAATATCTTCATATATATGGATTATCGTTCAGCTTCAAGTGTGTCACTCGGAACGAAGAAAAACCACCAGCACGACCTGCGCACATTTTTAATGGACAACGTTGATTTCAGCAACTTGCGCATTAATAATGAACGGGAGCTCGCCTTATTTGTCCACATGGCGATGGGAATCCTCATGCAAATAGTCAGCAAGTTTTATTTCGCCGCTCGCTCCGGACACCCGATGGATGTTGCGGAAGCCAAGCGGACCATGAGCACCTCTCTCGATTGGCTAGAGAACGGTGTTGCTAAAAACCAAGGAGGCCGCCATGATTAAAGTAGCAAAGGGCCGCATGTCCGTTTGGGCAATTGTCGGCTCAGTATTTTTTATGATTGTGCAGGTTATTAGTAGTCTGTACCTGCCAAACTTAACTTCTGATATCGTTAATAATGGTGTTACAACCGGGAACATTGCCTACATTTGGCGGGTGGGTGGCAAAATGGCCATCTTCGCACTGATCAGTGTGCTCGCATCCGTTTGCAACGTCCTGCTTGCCGCAAAAGTGTCCCAACGCTTGGGCTCTAACTTGCGGAAGGACATCTACCGGAAAGTAATCAACTATTCCCACGATGAAATGGATCAAGTGGGGACCAGTAGTCTGATCACCCGGACTACCAACGACGTTGTGCAGATTCAAAACGTTGTGATGATGTTTCTGCGGATGATGATCATGGCACCAATCATGCTGGTCGGCGCTAGTTTCCTCGCGTACCAGAAGAACCACACCTTGACGATGATTTTCATTATCGTCATTCCAATCATGATGGTTCTGATGGGCATTGTGATGTTCTTCGCAGTGCCACTGTTCCGCGCGATGCAGCAAAAGACTGATAACATCAACCTGGTTTTCCGTGAAGGTTTGACCGGGGTCCGGGTGATCCGGGCCTTCCGTCAGGACCAGTTCGAACAGGACCGCTTCGACGGCGTCAACAAGGATTACACTAACAACGCCGTGAAGGTTTTCTCCATCATGGCGGTAATGTTGCCAGTCATGACCCTGATCATGAGCGGGACCAACATCGGGATCACCTGGTGGGGCGGTCACCTCATTGCTCAGCAAGCGATGAACACCGGGAACA
Organism: Lacticaseibacillus zhaodongensis; assembly: GCF_009687905.1. Taxonomy (GTDB): domain Bacteria; phylum Bacillota; class Bacilli; order Lactobacillales; family Lactobacillaceae; genus Lacticaseibacillus; species Lacticaseibacillus zhaodongensis. Next base: position 266,426 of record NZ_BLBG01000001.1, read on the forward strand.
TGATTGCCTTCATGACCTACGCGATGCAGATTCTGATGAGCTTCATGATGCTCGCGATGATTTTCGTCTTCGTTCCCCGGGCCCAAGCTTCAGCAGTCCGGATCAATGCGGTCCTCGATCAGACGACGACCATCAAGAACCAAGACGAAACGGTTAGCTTGAAGGAAACGCAACCTGAACTGCATTTTGATCACGTTGATTTCCGCTACAAGCACGCCGAGAATCCGGCTCTGACCGGGCTTGACTTCAAGGTGAAAGCCGGCGAGACGCTGGCCATCATTGGTGGAACTGGATCCGGTAAGTCGACCTTGGTTAACCTGATTCCACGATTCTACGATGTGGAAAAGGGTAGCGTCAGTGTTAACGGCATCGACGTGCGCAAGTTGAACATGAAGGATCTGCGTGATCACGTTGCCTTTGTTCCCCAGAAGGCCGTACTGTTTGCCGGGACCGTGCGCGACAACATGCGTTACGCCAACGACAACGCCACTGATGAGCAGATTTGGCACGCCCTCGAAGTTGCCCAAGCTAAGGACTTTATCGAAGCTGGTGGCAATGGCCTTGATTACCCTGTTGAACAGGGCGGGGATAACTTCTCCGGTGGGCAAAAGCAGCGGCTGGCGATTGCGCGGGCGCTCGTTAAGGACGCCTCCATCTACGTCTTCGATGATTCATTCTCCGCACTGGACTTCAAGACTGACGCTGAATTGCGGGCAGCCCTGAAGGAAGACGAGATGATCAGTTCCCGGATTGTTGTCATTGTTGGGCAGCGGGTTTCGACCGTTGCCGACGCGGACCAGATCGTCGTGCTTGATGAAGGCAAGATGGTTGGTTTAGGCAAACATGCTGAACTGAAAGCAAACAATGATACCTACCGAGAAATCGTTGAGTCACAGATTCGCAAAGGGGATGAAGACTAATGGCTGAAAGTAAAACACGGCGGCCAGCAACTGGCGGTCACGGCCCCGGGATGCGCGGTGGCGTCGTTGAAAAGCCGAAGAACTTTTGGCACACAACCGCCCGCTTGTTGCGGTACATGCACTCCCGGCTGCTCGGGGTTGCGGTAGTCATCATTCTGGCAATTGTTTCCGTAATCTTCCAGATTCGGACACCAAAGATTTTGGGTAAAGCTACAACCGAAATCTTTAAGGGCGTAATGAAGGGCCAGTCGCAACAAAAGGCTGGCATCCACATGACGCAGTACCCGATCAATTTTGACAAAATCGAACACATCATCGTCATCGTCATTGCGATGTACCTTGCCAGTGCCCTGTTCAGTTTCTTGCAGCAGTTCATCATGACCCGCATCAGTCAGGTCACCGTTTACGACTTGCGCAAGGAACTGAAGGACAAAATGCAGCGGGTCCCAATCAAGTACTACGACACGCACAACAATGGTGACATCATGTCCCGTGCCGTTAACGATATGGATAATATTGCCAGCACCTTGCAACAGAGTCTGACCCAGATGGTTACCAGTACGGTGACCTTCATCGGGACCTTGTGGATGATGCTCTCGATTTCCTGGCAGTTGACCCTGATTGCGGTCATTACCGTACCGTTGTCCCTAGTCATCGTCGGAATCGTTGCGCCAAAATCACAACGTTACTTCGCTGCTCAGCAAAAGTCCCTGGGGCTCATTAACGATCAAGTTGAAGAAACTTATGGTGGTCAAGTCATCATCAAGGCCTTCAACAAGGAAGACGATGAAATTTCCCATTTTGAAGAGGAAAACGAGCGCTACTACCAGGCAGCTTGGAAGGCGCAGTTCGTTTCCGGAATCATCATGCCGCTCATGACCTTCCTGAACAACATCGGCTACGTCTTCGTTGCCGTCTTTGGCGGGGTGCAGGTGGCTAACGGTAGCGTCACTCTTGGGAACGTGCAGGCTTTCCTGCAGTACACGCAGCAGTTCAGTCAGCCAATTTCCCAGCTTGCCAACCTCGCTAACACCATTCAGTCGACCATTGCGTCCGCTGAACGTGTCTTCGAAGTTCTCGATGAAGAGGACATGAAGGACACAAAGAGCGCCGAGCCTGTGGTCACCAAGACCGATAACCTACTCGAAATGGATCACGTCCAGTTCGGTTATGGCGACGACCTCTTGATGAAGGATTACAATCTAGACGTCAAGAAGGGCCAGATGATTGCGATTGTTGGGCCAACTGGTGCCGGCAAGACGACCATTATCAACTTGCTCGAACGTTTCTATGACGTTCGCGGGGGCCAGATTCGCCTGAACGGGGTCAACACGATGGATATGGACCGTGCTGATTTGCGGAGCCACTTCGCGATGGTCCTCCAGGATACCTGGCTGTTTACCGGCACCATTTGGGATAACCTCAAGTACGGCCGTGAAGACGCGACCGACGAGGACATCCTGAACGCGGCCAAGGCAGCCCACGTTGACAGCTTTGTGCGCCAGCTCCCTGATGGTTACCAGACGGTCTTGAACGAAGAGGCCAGCAACATCAGTCAGGGCCAGCGCCAACTGCTCACCATTGCGCGGGCGTTCGTTGCCGATCCTGAGATCCTGATTCTGGATGAGGCCACGAGTTCCGTTGATACCCGGACCGAGCTGCACATTCAGCACGCGATGGAACGATTGCTTACCGACCGGACCAGTTTCGTTGTTGCCCACCGGCTGTCAACGATTCGGGATGCTGACAACATCATCGTGATGAACCACGGTTCCATTGTTGAAACTGGGAACCATGACACCTTGATGGCCAAGAAGGGCTTCTACGCTGACCTCTACAACAGTCAGTTTAGTGGTAGCACCACCATTTAAAAGTTGGGTTCGCTGAAGAAGCCACTTCCGCATTTGGAAGCGGCTTTTTTTGCAGCCAAATTGCGTTAAAATGGGCCTATTGAGTTAATTATGGAGGCTGATATTTTGGCGCTAGTAAACGCACACTTAGCGATGGTTCAAGCACGGGTTGACGAGGGGCTGCACCATCTGGTCACGTCCGAGGTCACACCGGGTGTGAGTTACGCAATCATCGACCATGGTTCGGTATTGGAACGGCATTTTGGCGATTTGCAGCGGCTACCAGAACGTAAACCCTTGCCAGGCAACTATTATTACGACCTGGCGTCCTTGACTAAGGTCATCGGCACGACGCCGCTGTTGCTGCGGGCACTACTAGATGGCCTGCTGCAGCTGGATGAGCCGCTGGTTGCGGTGTTGCCGGACTTCAGTGTCCCCACAGTGACGATTCGTCAGCTCGCCACGCACACGTCCGGGCTGGAGGGTTACATTCCGCACCGGGACGAGCTTAGTGCGCCTGAACTGCGGCAGGCGTTCATGACGCAACTGCACGCCGGACCAGACGCCGGGCGCAAGGTCGTCTACCGGGACTTTAACCTGTTGTTATTGGGTTGGGCCCTGGAAAAGGTTTATGGCGGCGAAGCGATTCAGGACTTAATTAGTGACAGAGTGCTGCCGGCGTTTGGCATCGAGCACACCGCTAGCTTTGTCCCGCCAGTGGAAATGTGCGTGCCGACAACTTATTCTGTCACTGCCGGTTTGCGGCAGGGGCTGGTTCACGATCCGAAAGCCGCAATTTTGGGTGCACATTCTGGCGCAGCGGGACTGTTCGCCCAGCTTGATGGGGTGGTTGGCTTCGTCCAAGCCGCCTGCAATCTGCGGCCGCAAAGCTTGCTGCCGGCGGATTGGGCGGCCGACTTGCAGCGCGATTTCAGTGGCGGCTTGGGCCGGAGCATTGGTTTTGACCTGCGCCGCGGGCCAATCAGCGGTCGTTTATGGCTCTACCACACCGGTTATACCGGTACCTTCTTCTTGATTGATCCGCAAAGCCAGTCGGGACTCGTGGTCTTGGCAAACCGGGTTCATCCGGATGTGCATCCAGATTTTCTGCGGCAGCGGGATATCATCGTCCAGCGGTATTTAGCGGCCACTGAAAGCGCATAATGTGTTACCATTGCAGGTGGAAAACTAATTGATCAGGAGTTGATAATTGTGACAGAGCCATTTTTCTTGAAACCATTTTTCCAACCCAAAATCTGGGGTGGACGCAAGCTGGAACAGTTTGGCTATGATTTGCCAGAGGGTAAGATCGGTGAATGCTGGGCTATTTCTGCGCACCCACACGGTCCCGCAACGATCGAGAACGGCCCGCTTGCCGGCTTGACGCTGGCTGAAGCTTACGCGCAGCACCCTGAGTATTTTGGCAACCCCAAGGCTAAGGTCTTCCCACTTTTGACCAAGATTCTGGACGCTGAGGACAGCCTCTCCGTGCAGGTGCACCCTGACGACGAATACGCCGCAGTTCACGAACACGAACTGGGCAAGACTGAGTGCTGGTACATCATCTCCGCTGAGCCAGGTAGCTACCTGATTTACGGCCACAACGCCAAGACTAAGGCTGAGCTTAAGCAGATGATGGACGATGAAGACTGGGACGGCTTGCTCCGGAAAGTGCCAGTCAAGACCGGTGATTTTGTTTACGTCCCAAGCGGCACCATTCACGCCTTGAACAAGGGCATCATGGCTCTTGAAACGCAGCAGAGCTCTGACACGACATACCGGCTTTACGATTACGATCGCAAGGATAAGAATGGCAACAAGCGTGAATTACACTTGAAGCAGTCGCTTGATGTGACGACTGTGCCGCACGTCGACCCAAAGCTTGATATCAAGACTGATCAGGTTGGCGATTCCACAGTTACCACGCTGGTAACTGCACCAATCAGTCCCTTCTTCTCCGTCTACCACCTGCAGGTCAAGGGTGACTTGCAGCAGCAAAAGGGTGCTAACTACACCTTGTTCTCCGTCCTTGACGGGAAGGGCACGATTACCGCTGATGGCAAGAGCTTCGACATCAAGCGCGGTGACCACTTCCTGATGCCAAGTCAGGTTCAGGAATGGACCCTGAGAGGTGATTTGGATATCGTCTCCTCAACCCCAGCTGCTGAGAAGTAATTATTGATGCTTAATTTAAAAAGAAGCCTCAAGCGGGGCTTCTTTTTTGAATTGCGGGAGGTTCAAAATGGAAATTACTGACGCTCAGGGCCAAATAGTTAAGCTAAGCGCGCAAAATGCGGACATCACCAAACTTGCAGTTGACGCAATCGTGAACGCCGCGAATCCAAGTTTGTTGGGCGGCGGGGGTGTTGACGGTGCGATTCACCGCGCGGCTGGCCCCGAACTGTTAGCCGCATGTCGCAAGTTTAACGGCTGTGCGCGCGGGCAGGCGGTCATCACGCCGGGCTTTAAATTGCCAGCCCGTTTTGTCATTCATACCCCCGGGCCAATCTGGCGGGGCGGTAAGGAGAATGAGGTTGTGGTCCTCGCGCAGTCCTATGCGAACAGCTTACGGTTGGCCGCCGCTAACAATTGTCAGAGTGTCGCCATTCCGGCAATTAGTGCTGGGGTTTATCACTTTCCGTTGCAGTTGGCCGCGGCGGTGGCGGTCAGCGCGGTGACCAGCTTCATCAGCACGCAGCACAGTCAATTAGAGCAAATTAAATTTGTCGACGTGAATGCCGCCACGGTTGCGGCGTTTGCTAAACTGATTGCGGTGCAGTAAGGCGACTAGATGTACATGTTGATGTTGAGCTGCCGGCCGACTTCGGACCCTTCTTACTAGGAGCTAATTGGTGCGAAGTCGGCCTAAGAACGTGCAACGGAAGCTAACTCCCTCTCCGATGTCCATTCCACTATGGGCAGTAAGCTGCACTAGTGGAAATGGCTCCGCTTAACACAAAAACCGACTAAGCACAAATTTCGTGCCTAGTCGGTTTTTACGTTAATGCTCAGGAGTTAAACGGCTTTCGTTGCACTCCGATTTACTTCTCGAATCCTGCCTTAATCAATCCGGCATCCGCGAAGCTCTTGCGCAGGGCAAGCATGGCAGTGTAGGTTGCGAGCAGGTAAACCTTCTTTTCAGGGAAGCGCGCGATACGGTCGGGCAGCTTGCTGAGGTCAGGTTCGGTGATCAATTCAGCTGCGGGCACGCCGGCAACTTGAACCCGGTACTCAATGTCCTTGTAGCGTTCGCCACCGACAAGGTAGCTGGTGGCGCGCTTGCTGGCGACAAACTGCTCCAGATTGGTGTCCCAGATCCAGGACGTATCTTTCCCGTCGGCATACTTGGCGTTGAGCAAGAAGCCGAATGCAAAGTGCTCGTCGTCGTGGCCGATCATTTCGAGAACTTGGTTCATGCCCACGGGGTTCTTGACGAGGACGAGGGTAACGGCCTTGCCGCCGACCTGAATGACTTCTTGGCGGCCGAAGACCTGTTCATCGTAGGCGAAGGCCTTATCGATCTGTTCGGGCGTGATGCCGAACTCCTTACCGATAGCGCAAGCGGCGAGGGCGTTGTAGATGTTGTAGGTCCCGCCGATGCCGAGCTGGTAGTCGTGACCGTCAATGGTGAAACTAGAACTCGTTGGCGTCTGTGCGGTGATGGCGGTCATCTTGGTGCTCAGAGCCGGCCGCTTGAAGCCGCAGGTAGGGCAGAAGTAATCGCCCAGGTTGCTGTAGATGATTTCGTGGTAGTGCAAAATGTGCTGGCAGCGCGGACAGAGCACGCCATCCGTGTTGACCGGGGCGAACTCATCGGCGGTGCCGCCGCGGTCGAAGCCAAAGTAACGGACTGGATTCTTGAATTCCTTGGAGTGGAAAATTGGGGCGTCACCGTTGGCAATAACGGTTGCGTCCGGGTGCATTTCGATCCCGTCCAGGATTTTCTGGTAAGTGGTGTAGAACTCACCATAACGGTCCATCTGGTCCCGGAAAATATTGGTCAGCACGTAAGCCTTTGGGTGCAGGGCGGCTGAAACGGGGGCAACGTTAGCTTCGTCGACTTCCAGTACGGCCAGGCCGCGGCCCTTACCGTGCTTCTTGTGGGCAAGGAAAGCGGCGATGATGCCGCGCATCATGTTGCTGCCGGTGGGGTTGGTGAGAATGTCGTCGTACTTTTGGCTGAGCACCTTGACCACGAGGTTGGTGGTCAGGGTCTTACCATTGGTACCAGTAATGATGATGACGTCGTAGTTGCGACCCAAACTGCGCAACACGTCAGGATCAATTTTTTGTGCGAGCTTGCCGGGGTATGAGGAGCCGCCCTTAAAGATTCCGTGGAGAACGGAATAGGACAGTTTGCCCATCCCAATGGCGAGCGGTGCTTTGATGGGTGATGTCTTTGTCGTGATGACTCTTCCTCTCTGCGAACATAATGCTTTAATTCTAGCATATCTGTCCCAAAGGCGGTGCCCGCTGGTTTTAAAGATGGCTAATTTTTTGTATACTAGATGGGATTGGGTCGTGCCAGCCATTTTGAATCAAGACGGCGCGGCCAGAAAACGATGTGGGGGACACACATGGCACAACTTTTCTATCGTTACGGAGCAATGAACAGCGGCAAGAGTATTGAAATCCTGAAGGTGGCGCATAACTACGAGGAGCAGGGTAAGCACGTGGTCATCATGACCAGCAGTGTTGACTCCCGCTCCGGCCTGGGGATGATTGCCAGCCGCATGGGGCTAGAACGTAAGGCCGTGCCCGTATACCCAGAGACGAACATTTTCGAAATCGTTAAGGACATGCCGGAGCACATCGATTGCATTCTGATCGACGAGGCCCAGTTCCTGCAGAAGAAGCACGTACTCCAGTGCACCCAGGTCGTCGATGAACTCAACATTCCGGTCATGACTTTTGGCCTCAAGAACGACTTCCAGAACCACCTGTTCAGTGGGAGCGAGGCGCTGCTGCTGTACGCGGACAAAATCGAAGAAATGAAAACTATTTGCTGGTTCTGCGCTAAGAAGGCCACGATGAACTTGCGGGTGCACGATGGCAAGCCAGTTTATGATGGCGAGCAGATCATGATCGGCGGTAATGAGTCCTACTACCCAGTCTGCCGGAAACACTACAACCACCCGAATCTAGAGGAACTGGCTGCCAATGCGCAGGGCAAGGATCCGCTGAAGCACCGTTAGCGGCGCTACCAGTGCAATTAGTAGTAGCAAGGTGCAAAAGTATAGGAGGACCAAATGGATAAAATTTTTGACCAGCTCGAAGGCGTGCTAGAGCGCTACGAGGAGCTGGAAGAACAAATGTCAGACCCCGAAGTCATTAACGACACGAAACGCTACATGGCACTTTCCAAAGAGGAAGGGTCAATGCGGGAAATCGTTGCGGCTTACAAGAAGTACAAGGAAATCCAGGAAGACCTGGACGAGAGTGAAGAGTTACTGCGCGAGAGTAAAGACCAGGACATGATCGACATGGCCAAGGAAGAAATCGACAGCGACAAGGAGCAAAAGGACAAGCTGGAGGAACAGCTCAAGGTCCTGATGCTGCCGAAGGATCCGAACGATGACAAGAACATCATCATGGAAATCCACGGGGCCGCTGGTGGGGATGAAGCCAGCCTCTTTGCCGCCGACCTGCTCAACATGTACACCCGTTACGCAGAACGCCAGGGCTGGAAGACCGAAATCATCGACGAATCACCAACCGACGTCGGTGGTTACAAGGAAGTTGTCATCATGATCACCGGTGACAGTGTTTACTCCAAGCTGAAGTACGAAAACGGGGCGCACCGGGTGCAGCGGATCCCCGCAACTGAAAGTGCCGGCCGCGTGCACACCAGTACCGCAACCGTCGGCGTGATGCCTGAATATGAGAAGGTTGACCTCGTGCTCGACCCGAAGGACATCCGCACCGATGTTTACCGTTCCAGCGGTGCCGGTGGTCAGCACATTAACAAAACTAGTTCCGCGGTGCGGATGACGCACATTCCGTCCGGGATTGTCGTTGCGATGCAAGATGAGCGTTCCCAGCAGCAGAACCGGGTCAAGGCACTGCAGATTCTGACCGCGCGGGTTTACGACTACTACGAAAGTCAGAACGAAGAGGAATACGCCAACAAGCGCAAGACCGCAATCGGTTCCGGGGACCGGTCCGAACGGATTCGGACTTACAACTACCCGCAAAACCGGGTTACTGACCACCGCATCGGGCTGAGTCTCAACAAGCTGGACCGGATTATGAACGGTGAGCTGGACGACATCATTTCGGCCCTGATCGTGCAAGACCAGACCAAGAAGATGGAGCAACTGAATGTCTAAGACTTACCGGGAGGCGCTCCAAGGGGCGTCTCTCTTGCTGGAAAAGGCCGGGATTCCGGCTGATGGAGCTAATTTTGTGCTCGCCAGCCGCCTGCACTGGTCGCGCAGCCAACTGATTTTGCACGGCCGGGACGAAATGTCAGCCGCGGTTGCCGAGCAGTTTAACGCGGATCTGCACCGCCTGCTGCAAAATGAGCCGGCGCAGTACATTGTCGGCACCGCTCCGTTTTGGGGCCGCGATTTTGCTGTCGATGAGCGGGTGCTAATTCCCCGTTTTGACACCGAACTGCTTGTTGAGTGGGTTCTGAATGAGCAAACGGCTGCGCAAACAGGGCTCGACCTCGGTACCGGCAGTGGGGCGATCGGCATCACCCTGAAGTTGGAACAGCCACAGCTGAAGATGACACTCAGTGATTTGTCAGCGGGGGCGCTGGTGGTGAGCCGGCAAAACGCACAGACATTAGGCGCGGATGTTGAGTTTGTGCAGAGCGACCTGCTGGCGAATATTGACGGGCGCTTCGACTTCATCGTCAGCAACTTGCCCTACATTGATGTGGCCGAGCAGGACGTTATGGACACGAGCACGAAGCTGTTTGAGCCGGCGCTGGCGCTGTACGCACCGCAAAAGGGCTTGGCACTGTTCGAACAACTCTTCAGGCAGCTGCCGGCGCACCTGAACCCGGACGCTGCAGCTTACCTGGAGTTCGGCTACCACCAGCAGCCCGCCCTTGAGCGAATGATCAGTACCATGTTGCCAGACGCGAGCGCTGAGTTCCGGTGTGATGATGCCGGCAATCCGCGGGCAGTCAAAATCAGTTTCTGATTTCTTGGGTGGGCTTAACGCTTATTTAATATGAAAGGTCATTACGATAATAATGGAAACAAAGATTTTCACCAAGGCGACCGTTAAAGAGGCTGCCAAGTTGATCCAGGCTGGGGAGCTCGTTGCGTTTCCAACTGAAACGGTGTATGGACTGGGGGCGGACGCGACCAATGAAGTGGCCGCCGCTAATGTCTACAAGGCCAAGGGGCGGCCAAGTGACAACCCACTGATTGTCACGGTCGCGGACGTTGCAACGGTTGAACGTTTTGCAATCATCACCCCGGCAGCGCGCAAGCTCATGGACAAGTTCTGGCCGGGTTCACTGACCATTATTTTGCCGCTGAAGCCTGGCGCGCTGAACATGACGGTTACCGGGGGCTTGCACACTGCGGCCTTCCGGAATCCAGCCAACGAAACGACGCTCGCGTTGATTCGGGCTGCCGGGACGCCAATTGTTGGCCCGTCAGCTAATCTGTCTGGTAAGCCCAGCCCGACGACCGCGCAGCACGTGATGCACGACATGAACGGGCGCATCGCCGGGATCCTCGATGATGGACCGACCACGGTTGGGGTCGAGTCAACTATCATCGATATGTCTACCGATCAGCCGGCAATTTTGCGGCCCGGTGCAATTGATGAAGAAATGCTCAAGCCAGTTATTGGTGAGGTGCAGACCGACAAGCACCACGTTGGCGCCAACGAGACGCCCAAGGCACCAGGGATGAAGTACAAGCACTACGCTCCGGACGCTCAGGTAGTCATCGTTGACCACGAGGCGGATTTTGCGGCTGCACTGGCATGGGCGAAGGCTAGCGGCAAGGATTTCGGTTTGCTGGCAACGGATGGCATCTTGCAAAAGTATGGTCAGGATTTGCCGACCTACTCACTGGGCAGTGACATCACGAGTGCGACCCGCGATTTATTTGCTGGTCTGCGCTACTTTGACCTGCACCCCCAGGTCGAGATGGTGCTTGCAGAGGGCTTCCCGGCCCGTGGTTTGGGTGAGGCCTACATGAACCGCATCGAAAAATCTGCTGGTGGCATGCATTTTTCCGCAGATGCGCGTGCATAAGTTCGGAATTTGGATATAATAGAACAGGCTGTGCCTGCGTGGGGCACTCAAAGATAGGAGAACGCACAATAATGGGTAAGTTTACCGTTTTGAATCACCCGCTGATTCAGCACAAGTTGACACTGATTCGCGATAAGAACGCAGGGACTAAGGAATTCCGTGAGATTGCTAACGAAATTGCAGAACTCATGGTTTACGAAATTACCCGTGATTTGCCACTTCAGGACGTTGAAGTCGAGACACCAATGGGCAAGACGGTGCAGAAGGAATTAGCCGGCAAGAAGCTGGCTGTTATCCCGATTCTGCGGGCCGGGCTCGGCATGGTCGATGGCGTTTTGCGTCTGATTCCTGCAGCTAAAGTTGGGCACATCGGTATGTACCGGGACGAAAAGACTCTGAAACCACACGAGTACTTCGTCAAGATGCCTGCCGACATCGAGCAGCGTGACCTGTTCATCGTTGACCCAATGCTCGCCACTGGTGGTTCAGCGAACATGGCCATTGAGGCACTGAAGAAGCGTGGGGCAACCTCCATGCGTTTGATCGTGCTGGTTGCGGCTCCAGAAGGGGTTGCGGCAATTCAAGAGGCCAACCCTGATGTTGACATCTACGCTGCGGCGCTTGATGATCGCCTGACGGATTCCGGCTACATTTTCCCAGGTCTTGGGGATGCCGGGGACCGCTTGTTCGGAACTAAGTAAAGAGTGGGCCACAATGCGGTCAGCTTCTGAGCATTAGAAAAATCGGCGCCTATTCCCGAATTTTGGGGATAGGCGCCGATTTGGCTAAGCGGAGCCATTTCCACTAGTGCAACTTGTTGCCCGTAGTGGAATGGACAACGGAGTAGGAGCTGCATTGTGGGCCACGTTTGTATGCTGGGAGAGTTTGCGACTTGTCGCTTACTCTCCCACATCCGTAGCGTAGCGTAGGTGGCCGACTCCTCACCATAATTACGAACGGTCAGGAGTCGGCCGTGGGTGGTGGCGGTTAATGGTTGCGATGCCTACGCGGGACTTGTCCCCGGCTCTTTTGTTATCTACAGCTATTTTTACCCCCGTTTTCATGAAAAATAGTGGCATTGCGACAAAAAAATTTGATACAAAAATCTGTAATTGTTGCATCAAAATGCCGAATTAGTCAACACTACAACTGTTAAAGCCCGTTGCCATTGCGAGTTGGCGCTTTCATAGCGCGATGCTTGCTAAGCGCCGTCATACCGGCATTTGCTTTTGTCTTTTCATTGCCAAGGTGTTAAAGTAATCAGTGTATTTTGTGGGATGCTCTGCAAAATTCCGTAATTAAGAAAGTTGGGCCCTCTGCGCGTGTTTACATACACTCTGGGTACATGTTTTCGAAAAGGAGGTGAATTCTGTGAACGACAAATATCCCGAACTGCAAATTGGTCCGCTCCGTTTCAACCTTGCTAATGATATTGGCTTGCTTGTTGCCGCGGTGGTAGTGTTCCTGCTGGTTTACTGGTTATCTCGGAATCCGAAAATTCGGCCTGATGGTAAGCAGAACCTGCTTGAATGGGTCATCGATTTCACGAACGGTATTGTAAAGGGAGAAATGCCGGGTACTGAAGGAAATAAGTTTAAGCTGTTTTCCTTTACGATGTTTCTCTTCGTAATTGTGATGAACCAACTAGGTCTGTTCATTAACGTCAATGTTAATGGCTATACCTGGTTCCACTCACCGACCGCAAACCCACTCATCACGATGACGCTTGCGTCGATCGTGCTGATTTTGTCCCATTACTATGGGGTTGAGACGAACGGCTTAGGTGGCTATCTTAAGAGCTATCTGAACCCGATTAACTTGATTGAAGAGTTTACCAACTTCATGACGCTTTCCCTGCGTCTGTACGGTAACATTTTCGCTGGTGAAATCTTAGTTATGCTCTTACGGAACATGGCTTTGAGCGGTGGTTTGACCGGGATTCTTGCCTTCCCATTCGGATTTGTTTTCGAAATGGTCTGGCAAGTGTTCTCAGTGTTCATTGGCAGTATTCAAGCTTATATCTTTGTTATTCTCGGGTCAGTTTACATGTCCCACAAGGCAGTTAAAGAATAGTTTTTAGGAGGAAGAAACACTCATGAAAGATCTCGCAGCAGCTCTTGTAGCTGGTATCGCCGCCCTCGCCGCTGGTTATGGTAACGGGCAAGTTATTAGTAAGACAATTGAAAGTATGGCTCGGCAGCCAGAAATGTCTGGTCAGCTCCGTGGGACGATGCTTCTTGGTGTCGGTCTTATCGAAGCTGTGCCAATCATCGCTATCGCCATTTCATTCCTGATTCTCTTCATGTAATTGTTGAGACAGTCAAAAAGGAAGGGAGTGGCATAGATGATTCACGGATTAATTGGTGCCGCTGGCCTTGAACTCGGCGATATGCTCTTCACGCTGGTAACCTTTATTGTTCTGATGCTTCTCGTTGGGAAGTACGCTTGGGGTCCTGTCACCAAGATGATGGCCAAGCGTCAGGACAAGATTACTGATGATCTTGATTACGCTGACAAGTCCCGTGCGGAAGCACAGGAGCTGCTGAACAAGCGGCAGAGCGAACTCAAGAACACGCAGGCAGAAGCGGTTTCCATCGTGAACACTGCTAAGGCTAACGGTGAAAAGCAGAGCAAAGAAATCGTTGCCCAGGCGCACGCAGAGGCCTCAGACCTCAAAGCTAAGGCACAAGACGATATCGCCCAGGCTAAGCAAGACGCCCTTAACGGCGCCCGCGATCAGGTTGCGGATCTGTCCGTTACAATCGCAAGCAAAATCATCGGCAAGGAACTTAACGCTGACGATCAGCAGGCCCTCATTGACGATTACATCAAAGGGCTAGGTGATTAGTATGGCGCTTACGAATGCAATCGTTGCACCACGGTACGGAGCGGCGCTTTTCGCGCTCGCCAGTGAACAGGGTCAGGTTGACTCCGTTCACGAAGAACTGCAACAGCTTGAAGCCGTCATTAATGACCAACCTCAGCTATTAGCAGCCCTATCCGCACCGGAACTTACACCAGAGACTAAGCAGAGTTTTGTTGACATCCTGAAGAAGGACGCCAGCCAAATCACGCAGAATCTGATTCAAATGGTGTTTGATTACGGTCGCATCGCTGCACTGCCCGCTATTATTGATAATTACGAGCAGCAAATGCGCCAGGATGCTGGGCTCGTTACCGGTACGGTGACGACCGCAGTTCCAATGTCAAACGAGCAAGCCGCAAAGCTCTCAGCAGCAATTGCGACGAAGATCGGTGCTAAGAAGGCCGAACTTAAGCAGAACGTTGACACAAGCATTATCGGCGGTGTCCGGGTAGAGGCAGCCAATCTTGTTATTGACGGCACTGTCCGTAGTCGCATTAACAAGATTCGCGCCACACTATTAGCACATTAGAATTATTAGCGAAGAGGTGAAGTCATGGCTATTAAGTCAGAAGAAATTAGCGCACTGATCAAAGAACAGTTGACGCATTATGAATCCGACCTCTCCGTCGAGGAAGTCGGTACCGTAACCTACATTGGTGACGGGATTGCCCGTGCTCACGGGCTCGACAACGCCATGGCCGGTGAACTTTTGCAGTTTGCAAATGGTTCATACGGTATGGTTCAGAACCTTGAAACGAATGACGTCGGTATCATCATCCTTGGTGATTTTGACAACATTCGTGAAGGCGACACCGTGAAGCGCACCGGCCGGATCATGGAAGTTCCAGTTGGCGATGCCCTGATTGGGCGTGTTGTTAACACACTGGGACAACCTATTGATGGTCTTGGCGACATTAAGACTGACAAGACGCGGCCAATCGAGGCGAAAGCCCCAGGTGTTATGCAGCGGAAGTCAGTCTTCGAACCACTGCAGACTGGGCTCAAGGCGGTTGACGCCCTGGTTCCAATCGGCCGTGGCCAACGTGAACTGATTATCGGTGACCGGAAGACTGGTAAGACGAGTATTGCGATTGATACCATCATTAACCAGAAAGATCAGGACATGATCTGTATTTACGTTGCGATTGGGCAGAAGGACTCAACTGTCCGTAGTACTGTCGAAACGCTCCGTAAGTTCGGTGCCCTGGATTACACGATCGTCCTTTCAGCTGGTCCTTCAGAGCCAGCACCTATGCTGTACCTGGCACCTTATGCCGGTGCAGCGATGGGTGAGGAATTCATGTACAATGGCAAGCACGTCCTCATCGTGTACGATGATTTGACGAAGCAGGCTAACGCATACCGTGAAATTTCCCTGCTGCTCCGTCGGCCACCGGCACGTGAAGCTTACCCTGGTGACATTTTCTACACCCACTCACGTTTGCTCGAACGGGCTGCAAAGCTTAGCGACAAGCTCGGTGGTGGTTCAATGACGGCTTTGCCGATTATTGAAACCCAGGCTGGTGACGTTTCTGCGTACATTCCAACCAACGTTATCAGTATCACTGATGGTCAAATCTTCTTGCAGAGTGACTTATTCTACGCTGGGACGCGGCCAGCTATCGACGCAGGTACCTCCGTTTCCCGTGTTGGTGGGGACGCTCAGGTTAAGGCCATGAAGAAAGTTGCCGGGACCCTGCGTCTTGACCTTGCTTCATACCGTGAACTGGAAGCCTTCAGTCAATTCGGTTCCGATCTGGATGCGGCAACGCAGTCCAAGTTGAACCGTGGTAAGCGGACCGTTGAAGTATTGAAGCAGCCACTCCACAAGACCCTGCCAGTTGAGGACCAAGTGCTTGCACTTTACGCCTTGACGCACGGCTTTATGGACAGTGTTCCTGTTGGCGACATCGCTCGCTTCCAGGATGAACTGTTTGATTACTTCAAGGCTAACGCTAGTGACCTTGCTGACAGCATTGCTAAGACTGGTAAGTTGCCAGACACCGACAAGATGGATGCAGCAATGAAGTCATTCAGTGACGGTTTTGCCCCAACTGATGACGACAGCTCCGCCGAATAGGAGGTGCAACCATGGCTGATTCATTAATTGATATTAAGCGCCGGATTGCTTCAACGAAGAAAACCCGGCAAATCACCTCGGCCATGCAGATGGTTTCTGGTGCAAAACTGAATCAGGTTGAAAAGCGCTCTGGAGCGTACGAAATCTATGCCGACAAGGTCCGGGAAACCGTTACCCACTTGGCACAGAGTCAGTTGCTCACACTGGCTGCTCGCGAAGCAACCGATAAGAAAGACGACGACATGAAGGTCCTTGTCAGCGACCTGCTGCAACAGCGGGAAGTTAAGAAGGTCGGCTACCTCGTCATCACGAGTGATCGTGGTCTTGTTGGAAGCTACAACAGCAACATTTTGAAGTCCATGCTCGACGTTCTGAAGAGCGATGAGCACCCATCTTCCATCATGGCTATTGGTGGGGTCGGGTCCGACTTCTTTAAGGCGCGCAACGTGAACGTGGCGTACGAATACCGGGGTGTCTCTGACATTCCGACTTTCGATGAAGTGCGGGAAATTGTTAAGACCGCCGTTTCGATGTATCGGAACGAGGTCTTCGATGAACTGTACGTCTGCTACAATCACCACGTTAACTCACTTACATCAACGTTCCGTGTTGAAAAGATGCTGCCAATCAACGACCTTGATCCTGAGGAAGTTAGTGACACACCGATTCAATACCTGACCGAGCCAGATCTGGATTCAGTTCTGGATGCGGTCTTGCCCCAATACGCCGAGAGTTTGATTTTCGGTGCGATCATCGATGCCAAAACGGCGGAACACGCTGCATCAATGACAGCGATGAAGGCGGCAACTGACAACGCTGATGATCTGATCAGTAACCTGTCGACGCGCTACAACCGCGCCCGGCAAGCAGCCATCACCACCGAACTGACAGAAATTGTCAGTGGTGCGGCTGCGGTTGAATAGACAATAATTTTGCGGGGAGGACGACGCAATTGAGTAATTCTACAGGGAAAGTCGTACAAGTGATTGGCCCTGTCGTCGATGTAGCCTTTCCCATTAACGATTCCTTACCAAAAATCAACAACGCCTTGAACATTAAGATCAACGACGACACAAACCTGGTTTGTGAAGTTGCCGTTGAACTTGGTGATGGCGTCATGCGGACCATTGCGATGGCCAGCACGGATGGTTTGCAGCGTGGTGCTGTTGCCGTCGACACTGGTGCGTCAATTTCCGTGCCAGTTGGTAAGGACACTCTTGGTCGAGTGTTCAACGTTTTGGGAGACACCATTGATGACGGCGAGAAGTTTGGTCCCGATCACCAGCGCGATGTTATCCACAAAAAAGCTCCAAAGTTTGACGATCTGAGCACAAGTTCAGAAATTCTTGAAACTGGTATCAAAGTTATCGACTTGCTTGCCCCATACTTACGTGGTGGTAAGATCGGTCTCTTCGGTGGTGCCGGTGTTGGGAAGACGGTTCTTATCCAAGAGCTCATCCACAACATTGCTGAAGAACACGGTGGTATCTCCGTGTTCACCGGTGTTGGTGAACGGACTCGTGAAGGTAATGACCTGTACTTCGAAATGAAGGGTTCAGGTGTTTTGAAGAACACCGCCATGGTCTTCGGTCAAATGAACGAAGCCCCTGGTGCCCGGATGCGGGTTGCACTGACCGGTTTGACCATCGCGGAATACTTCCGTGATGTTGAAGGCCAGGACGTGCTGCTCTTCATCGACAACATTTTCCGGTTCACGCAAGCCGGTTCTGAAGTTTCCGCGCTGCTTGGCCGGGTGCCAAGTGCCGTTGGTTACCAACCAACCCTTGCTACCGAAATGGGTCAGTTGCAGGAACGGATCACTTCCACCAAGAAGGGTTCAATCACGTCTATCCAGGCCGTTTACGTGCCTGCCGATGACTACACTGACCCTGCACCTGCAACAACCTTTGCCCACTTGGATGCCACCACTAACCTGGAACGGCGTTTGACCCAAATGGGTATCTACCCAGCTGTTGACCCATTGGCATCATCATCCAGTGCCCTCACACCCGAGATTGTTGGGCAAGAGCACTATGACGTTGCGATGGAAGTTCAACACGTGCTGCAGCGTTACGCTGAATTGCAGGACATCATTTCCATCTTGGGGATGGATGAACTGTCTGATGACGAAAAGCTGGTCGTTGCGCGTGCGCGGCGCATTCAGTTCTTCTTGAGTCAGAACTTCAACGTTGCTGAACAGTTTACTGGGCAGCCAGGTTCCTACGTACCAGTTGCTGAAACTGTTAAGGACTGCAAGGCAATTCTTGATGGCAAGTACGACGATGTGCCTGAAGAGGCATTCCGTTTGGTTGGTAACATTGACGACGTTTTGGCAAAAGCTAAGACCCTCGGCTACGAACCAAAGACTACTGCCGCAGCTGCTGAGTAGGGGGGATCAACATGGCCGACGATAAGAACGTGCTGACGGTCAACATCGTCACGCCGGACGGATTGGTTTACGACCACCACGCCAAAATGGTGGTTGTCCGGTCCACAGATGGTGATCTCGGCATCATGGCTAACCACGAGCCAATCGTGGCTCCTCTGCAAATCGGTGAGGTTCGCATTCAGCGGATCGACAAGCCTGGTCATGAAGACCGGGTCGCCGTTAACGGTGGGTTCATGGAGATGAATGGCAACACTGCCTCCATCATCGCGGACTCCGCCGAACGGGCACGCGACATTGACTTGACGCGTGCGCAGGCTGCACGGGAACGTGCGCAGCGGCGCATCGATGCTGCTAAGCAGAAAAACGATGCTGACGAGCTTAAGCGCGCCCAAGTTGCTCTGCAACGCGCGGTTAACCGAATCAACGTTAAGAACAGCAAACTTAATCAGTAGATGTTCGCCAAAAGGCTGCTCCGTGTGCAAACACGGGGTGGCTTTTTGCTGTACATAGTGTTGTGTTGAAAGTCCGCCGGGAGGGGTACCACTGCTGTACTTCGCTACCCGGGCGGCGGGCGCATTTTCCTCCCACTTCGCTCGCGGTAGTGACAGACAGGCATGCTGGGGCCGTTGCAGGCTTGGCAAAGTGCGCCAAGTCTTCCACTGAGTTCCGAGCCCGCCGTGTTAGGGCAGCCCGAGCGGTAAACTAACAATCAGCGAATATATCCTCCTTGCGGTCTCTCCACTCTCCCCGATTATTGATAGTAATAGGCTGGTAAAGCCCACCAGCCTATTACTATCAATAATCGTTTCAGCATGGTCACTACCGCCAGCTACGTTCCCGGAAAAGGCGCCCGCTGCCCTACAGTGATGTTCTTAATTTATAGAAATCAACCTTACGGCGACTGTGTAGACGTCTACTGGCTACCTTAATTTCGCTGCAAGTGTTCGGGTTCTCCGGAACACTTGATAATATATTTAATTATATAGTTGCTGAGCGTCAATCAAGCTAATTTAACATCCACGTTGTCTAATTGATACCTTAGGCAACGGTGCAAATTAGTTAACGACTATTTGTTACGTAGTTAAACAATAGGGATGATATGCGAACTGCACCCTAATCAACAGGCTATGGTGACCATCGGAACCTGTTTCGCGTATTCACAAACTCAGAGGGGGCAGGTGATTAGTTAGTTGGTCTAATTCACTATCTGACGATTAGAAGTGAATGTAGCCGGGAGGGGCGTCGCAGCGTAGTGGAGTATATGCCGCGTAAAGCCCATACAGTTGTTAAGCAGTGGGTTTCTGCTTAACAAATGGGGGTGAATTTGGGACCGCGACTGAACGCAGTGAGGGCGGCCCCAAATTTAGGTGAAAGCCACACGGAGCAAAGCGGAGTTTGGCTGTAGCCGGCCCCGGGCTGTTCCACGCGAAAGCATATACGGAGCGAAGCAGTGGCGCCCCTCCCCGCGGCCGATCACTGCCAGCCCTGCAATTTTCTCACCACGGTAGTAGTAACGGTAAATAACTGGCTGCGGATTGCACTCAATTGTGAATCAATGGCGATAGCAGGCTCGATTTCTGAAAGTATTTATAATTATGTGCATACTTTTACTTGTTCTTAACCAAGAAGCTGCTATCAACGCTTTTTGTGGCCGCGATTTTTTGGTATGATTACAAGCGGAGGATTCTGTAATGACCCAATCGTTCGGTATTAACGGTTTATTCACTTTGTTATCGCATCTAGTGTTCATCATCATGGTTTGGCGAACACTGATTGCGCTGCGTTTTGACAAAATTTTGAAACCCAACCGGGTCCGGGAGAGTCAGTTACTGCTGTTTTTCGTTGCGGTTGCGTTGGGATACCTCGTGTCATCATGCTTCTTATCGCTGGTTCAAGCGGTACGGGACATGACTTACTTGATTAAATAATAATTGCCGCAGTTATTGCGGTTTAAAACTCTGAGGGGAGCATCATCCATGGCTAAAGACATCGGGATCGATTTGGGAACGGCGAACGTTCTCATCAACGTAAAGGGGAAGGGTATCGTTTTAAACGAACCTTCCGTAGTTGCTATCGATACCTCAAACGGCAAAGTAGTAGCGGTCGGCGCTGAAGCTTACCGCATGGTCGGGCGGACGCCTGGCAACATTCGTTCAATTCGGCCACTGAAGGACGGCGTTATTGCTGACTTCGATATCACCGAAGCAATGCTCGAATACTTCATTAACAAGTTGAATGTTAAGGGCTTTCTGAGCAAGCCGAACATTCTGATTTGTGCACCAACGAACATCACGTCAATCGAACAAAAAGCCATTATTGAAGCCGCTGAACGTTCCGGCGGCGGCAAGGTTTACCTTGAATTCGAACCTAAAGTTGCCGCTGTTGGTGCTGGCCTCGATATTTTCCAGCCCCAGGGGAACATGGTGATCGATATCGGTGGTGGGACCTCTGATGTCGCTGTTTTGTCCATGGGTGAAATCGTTACGAGTGAGTCATTGCGGCTTGCCGGTGACAAAATGGATGCGGCCATCGTTAGCTACGTTAAGAACAAGCACAAGCTGCTGATTGGTGAGCACACTGCTGAACAGCTGAAAATCGAAATCGGTGCCGTTTATGAAGCCAAGGAAGACGACACGATGGAAGTTCGCGGCCGCGACATCGCCACTGGTTTACCACGGGAAGTCGTTGTGACCTCTGTTGAAGTTCAGGACGCCCTCAGCGATGTCATGAACAGCGTAATTGCTGCCGCCAAGGAAGTCTTGGAGAAGACTCCACCTGAGCTCTCTGCGGACATCATTGACCGCGGCGTGATGCTGACTGGTGGTGGTGCGCTCCTCAAGGGTATCTCCAAGTTGTTCTCTTCCGAATTGCACGTTCCTGTCCTGCTGGCTGAAGACCCACTGGATGCCGTTGCTCTGGGGACCGGTGTTTTGCTTGACAACATTGCGCACCACAAGCAGTACTAAAAATCGAGGCTAGAGAATGAGTACATTCACCCAGGTGATGCGATACATTTTGATTATCATTCTTGTTTGCCTGCTTGCACTCGTACTCGGCAGTATGATCGGTTACGCGATTGGTGGCGGCAATCCTTTTGCTGTGTTCTTACCGAGCACGTGGGCGCACATCTTTGAATTCTTGAAGTGAGCATCATGAAGACGATTATGATTGGCCTCATTCACTTCTACCAGCGCTTCATATCGCCCCTGTTTCCGCCGTCCTGTCGTTACTATCCGACTTGTAGTCAGTATGCAATCGATGCGGTCGGCAAGCATGGCGCGATCCTAGGGCTCATAATGGGGACTGCCCGGATCCTGCGGTGCAATCCCTTTGTGCGTGGGGGGTACGATCCGGTTCCAGACCACTTCACGCTGCGCCGGAACAAACAAGTTGATAAGAATCAGTAATTTTCGAAGCGGAGGCAACATGACTAAAGAAAGAAAAATTAGTATAAGCATGGACGCTGTTGAGCGCAATGAGCGTACTGTGTCCGTATTAAAGATTGGCAAAGATGAAATTGGTGTGATTGAACCCCGGGGCGAGAAGTTTATGGCTTTCCCTAGCGGTAGCGATGGGGAACAACTCTTCAAGTCTGAAGAGGATGCTGTCAACTATGTGATTTCGACCTACCATTTGCACCAAGCTTAACGCGCCAATGGTAAAGGAGTGACTCTTTGACTGATAAATCAAGTTCCAAAAAAAACGATGGCGACCGGATCGACTACGGAATTATTTTGACCATCATGTTGCTAGGTCTCATCGGGATGGCGGCCATTTATATGGCGATGCGCAACGATGGGACTCAGGCCTCAGCAATCAAGGGCGTGATCATGCAGCTAGTTTGGTTTGCGATTGGTAGCGTCGGGGTGATCTTCGTCATGCGCTTCGACTCCGAGCAGTTGTGGCGCATCGCTCCGTATCTGTACGCGCTGGGAATTTTTCTCCTAGTTGCTGTGCTAGTCTTCTATGACCGGACGGTTGCGGCGAGCACCGGTGCCAAGTCTTGGTTTAAACTCGGGCCGATTACCTTCCAGCCTAGTGAAGTGATGAAGCCGGCTTACATCTTGATGCTGAGTCGGGTCGTTACCCTGCACAACACTGCGCGGGAACACAGCTGGAAGAACGATTGGGTCCTGATTGGCCGCATGCTTTTGTGGACCTTACCGGTTGCGGCACTGTTGATCTTGCAACATGACTTGGGGACCACCTTGGTCTTCCTGGCCATCTTTGCCGGGATCGTGCTCGTTTCAGGAGTCACTTGGAAAATTATCGCCCCAATTTTTGGGGGTGCGATCGGGATCGGTGGTAGTGCCTTGTACATGGCCGTGCAGCCGTGGGGGCAGGCAATCCTGCGCCACGTCGGCTTCAAAGCCTACCAGTTCGCCCGGATCGACTCGTGGCTCAATCCGTCTGGTGCAACCAGCGGTAGTAGTTACCAGATTTGGCAGGCGATGAAGGCAATCGGTTCTGGTCAGTTAACTGGCTCGGGACTCGGTAACATCAAGGTTGTCGTTCCGGTTCAGGAGTCCGACATGATTTTCTCCGTGATTGGGGAGACGATGGGCTTCGTTGGTGCGGCGATTCTGATCATTCTGTACTTCCTGCTCATTTACCAAATGTTGCGCGTGACCTTTGATACCAAAAATGAGTTTTACGCGTACATTTCCACCGGGGTCGTGATGATGATCGTCTTCCACGTGTTTGAAAACATTGGGATGAACATTGGATTGCTGCCACTGACCGGGATTCCGTTGCCGTTCATTAGCCAGGGGGGTTCCTTCCTACTAGCGGATCTCTTGTGTATGGGGATGGTGCTGTCGATGCGCTATCACCACCAGAGTTATATGTTCAGTAACAACGAGGGCTTTACCAGCCCAGAACCTAAGAAATAAGCACCAAGAAAGCCCGCAGCGATTTGGCTGCGGGCTTTCTTCATGGATAAATTCAGCTACTTCTTGAGGTACTTGCTGTAATCGGTGCCACCAAAATTGGGATTACCACTTGGCTTTTCGGGTATCTGGAGCAAAATTTTGCCATCCTTTAATTCACTTTGGTAATCATGATTAACAGCCTGTACAATCAGGTCGGCATCGATGGCGGTCAGCCCGGATTGCGCTTGGGTCTGCTGGTCGATGTTCATCATGTGGACATCTTCCCGGCCGCCAACGTCAGCGGAAATTTTGAGGCCCGGCAGACTGCTCCCAATGGTGTTCATGATTTGCGCAAGTGGTGAGTAGGGCCGGTGGTTGACGGTCATCCGCGCGCTAACTAGTTCTGCGGCGGCACCGTCAAGCGTGAACGGGGTGGTCTTGGCCTTGATTGCGGCTAAAAATTCGGGAATACTGCGCACTGTTTGCATAATCGTACCTCTTCGTCAGTGGTCCGGCAGCTCGCCAGACCGAATATAATTTAACCATAGCGATATTGAATGCCAAAAGCAACGGCTTTGGGGCCCGGGAGTCCGTGAATGCGGGTGTGTCGCTATTTTACCATCTAAATTAACTGTTAATTCTTAGTTTTGTATCATTAATTATTTTGGCGAGAAACCCCTGACTTTAGACAGGGGAGGCAAGATCGCACTGACTAGCGCTATTTTAACCTTTTTGCTGGGGTGCCCTGGCCTTTCTCCTTTCTGTTCTCTAATTTTGAATGTAATTGGCGACGGTCTCTTTTGACATGTCACCCAGCGTCCCCATGTAATAGCTTGGCGCCCATGAATGACTGCTCCAAAGTAGTCTCTTGGTTTCTGGGTGCGCGACAAACCAAGTCCGTGCTGACACACCTTTTAGAATTTTAACCACGTTTGCCGGTGCATACTTCGGTTTGAAGCTGAGCAATAAGTGTATGTGATCTGGCATCACTTCTGCCTGCTCGATGGTAATTTCGTTGTCGTTGGCAGTCGTGTTCAGAATCTCCAGCATATCTGCGACAAGTTGTGGCGTAGTAAAAACAGCGCGGCGACACTTAGTTATCCAAACCAGATGATTGTGAAAAGCACAAGCATAGCCGCATTCATTAATTATATTATTTGCTATCAAAGATATTATACTAAAGATATTGAAATAACGAAACTAATATTGCCTACATCATACTAAGCCAAGTATAATGTAAGAGCAAGGATGTGAAATTAAATGGCCAAGAAAATGGCAGATTTGAACTATTACTACGGCATCAAAATGCGCCTCTTTCCATCGTCCGAACAAAAGCGAGTAATTGACAACAACATCAACGCCAGTCGCTTTGCTTACAACGAAATGGTCGCCATCGACAAGGAGCTGTATTCGCTACGTCAGGTTAAAACTCCAATCGCCATCGTTCAAGACCGCATTGCTTATTTACAACGTCGCAAGAACAATACGCAAATGTTGTTCGCCATCCACCCATGGTTAGCTGGCACTGGAGTTGGGACGGACGTGGTTGACCAAGCGCGCCGGGCTTATCAAAGAGCATGGCGGCTGTTCCGCCAGGTACACCGCTCTGGGGTGCCGGTCTTTCATCGTAAACGTGACGCTGGCAGTTACCAATTGCCAACTCGCTACGCAAAAACTGGAGTAGGTCTTACGAACGGTTCCAACCGTTTCCTCGATAAGAAACATGTTGTTCTCAGTGGCCTTGGCAAAATCCGTGTTTCCGGCTCGCAGAAACGCCTATTCAGCCAAGTGAAGAGCATTCGTATTGGTACAATCACGATTCGTCGTGACGCCACCGGACGGTATTTCGTGTCCATTCAGTTAGGATCTGACACGCCATTCGTGCACGCTGCTAAGCCCGTTCAGTCGGCGGTAGGCATTGATTTGAATACTGACAATTTCTTAACTGACTCAAACGGCACTGTTGTTGCCAATCCGCGCTACTACCGTGCCATCAAAGGTCGGCTGGCAAAAGCTCAGCGCATTCTTGCTCGGCGGCGCTTACGGGCCAAGAAGGAACACCGGTCACTGCAGAATGCCAAGAACTATCAAAAGCAGCGGGTGCTGGTCGCTAACTTGCAGCGTAACGTGGCCAACCGCCGTAACGCATTTCTCCATCTTGTGTCGACGACATTAATCAAGAACCACGATTTAGTCGTAGCCGAAGAGTTGAGAAGCAAGAATATGTTACGTAATCACGCCCTGGCAATGAGCATTGCTGACGTTGGCTGGCGAACGTTTTTGAGTATGCTGGCGTACAAAGCCGACTTATATGGCCGCCAGTTTGTAACGGTCAATCCGCGGAACACTACGCAAACGTGTAGCGACTGCGGTTTCGTGATGGCCGGTGACCAGAAGCTCACGTTAGCTGACCGAAAATGGACGTGTCCGCAATGTGGAGCCTTTCACATTCGTGACCATAACGCATCGAAAAACATTTTGGCAAAAGGATTAGCTCTCAATTAGCAAGACAGTCCGTCTGGCCCTTCGGTGTCCGACGGAACTAAGGCGCTAAAGCGCCAAGTCCGTCTGGCAACCTGCGGACTCTAAAGGCTTTGGTAATTAGCACGTAAGACCCGCTTGCGGGCAAACGCTGTATCTAAGCAAATTGTAGTCGTGCCATCGTTAGGCGGCGCTCTTACAAGCCTCTGACTTTAGTCGGGGGTGGTTGATGCTCTTGACAAGCTCTAAGCAAAAGGCCATAATACAGACAATTGATTAAGACGAAACGAAGACGTGAGAGAGATAGCTACAACGGTTTGCAGAGAACCCCGGTTGCTGAGAAGGGGAAAACCAGTTGGCTTGAAGATGGCTCACTGATCGGTGCACTGAGGCCTGGGGCTAAGGTGACAATGGCTGGCATCCATTATCTTGCACAGGGGTTATCTGCCCCTTAGTGAGGTTCACGCGTGCGTGGACGAATTAGAATGGTACCGCGGAAAAACCGCTTCTAAGTTTAGCTTAGGAGCGGTTTTTTATTTTGTCTCAATCAGATTTACTTTAATTAATGGCTATTATTCCAAACATTTTAGGAGGATTCATCAATATGAAGAAGAACATTTTTGCAATTGCAGCTGCGGCTGTGCTCGTTCCATTGTTGCTGGCAGGTTGCGGTAAGAGTAGCAGCAGTGCGCCAAAGACAACTACCGTTAAGCTCGGGGTAATCGGTTCTGACGCTGACGTCTGGAAGCCAGTTGCTAAGCGCCTCAAGAAGCAGAACATCAACTTGAAGCTGGTCCAGTTCACCGACTACAACAAGCCTAACCAGGCTGTCCTCGACGGTGACCTCGACATGAACGCAATGCAGCACTACGACTTCTTCCACAACTGGGAGAAATCTAACCACGACAACTCACTCACCGCGATCGGTAAGACTTACATCGGCCCGCTGCGTGTTTACTCCAACAAGATCAAGAGTTTGAAGGACCTCAAGAAGGGGGACACGATCGCCCTTCCTAACGACCCAACCAACGAAGGCCGCGCATTGATCCTTTTGCAGACTGCTGGTTTGCTCAAGCTTGACCCTAAGAAGTCCCAGCCAACAACTCGTGACATCACGAAGAACAAGCTCGGCCTCAAGTTCACACCAGTTGACGCTTCCCAGACCGCTCGTTCACTGAGTTCCACACAGGCCGCCGTTGTTAACAACGACATGGCCCTGAACGCTAAGCTCAAGCCTGCCGATGCTATCTACGTTGAAAAGATCAACAAGGCCAGCGAACCTTGGGTCAACATCATCGTTACTAAGAAGAGCGAAAAGAACAACAAAGTTTACAAGAAGATCGTTAAGGCCTACCAGACAGCCGCAACCAAGAAGCAGATCAAGAAGATCTACGACGGCTCAACGATTGCCGCTTGGAACTACAAGTTTTAGAAATTAATTTCTACTGCTAGTTCTAAGGCTTATAATGTAACAGGAATTGTTAATTTCGGGCTTATCCGGTTTGCGGGTAGGCCCGAAGTTAATATTGGGCCCCGTAAAACGCTTACGGAGGCCAGAAAGATGCACGCTGGCTGGCGAACCGTCAATTTAGCTGCAGGATAAGGAAGGAAGTCACACATGAGCGCTGAAACAGTTGTTGATTTTAAAGACGTTGATGTCATCTTCAAAGAAAAAAACAAGAAGGCCGTTCATGCCGTTAATCACGTTAGTCTGAACGTTGAACGGGGCGACATCTACGGAATCGTTGGATACTCTGGTGCGGGGAAGTCGACACTGGTCCGGCTCGTTAATCTCTTGCAGCGGCCCACTAGTGGTAGTGTCACTGTCTTGGGTGATGACATGGCTAAGCTCAGTGCCAGCGAGCTGCGGCAGAAGCGGCGCAAAATTGGGATGATTTTTCAACACTTCAACCTGATGGCTAGCCGCACGATTGCCGATAACGTGGCCTTCCCCCTGCGCGGTGTTGCCAGCAAGGATGAAATCAAGAAAAAGGTTGCCGACCTGCTCGAACTAGTTGGTTTGACCGACCGCGCTAATGCTTACCCAGCCGAATTGTCTGGTGGGCAAAAGCAGCGGGTCGGGATCGCCCGGGCGCTGGCGTCTGATCCGGAAGTGCTGATTTCCGATGAAGCGACCTCAGCATTGGACCCCAAAACCACCGTCTCGATTTTGGACCTGCTCAAGTCAGTTAACCAAAAGCTGGGCATCACCATCGTGCTGATCACCCACCAAATGGAAGCCGTGAAGCAGATCTGTAACCGGGTTGCGGTCATGGATTCCGGGCAGGTGATCGAACGGGGCACGCTGCTCGACATCTTTGCCCACCCGCAGCAAAAGCTGACCAAGGATTTTGTCGACACGACGATGCAGATGAGTGCAACCATCAAGACCATCAGCAAGCAAAAGGCCGTACAGAATCTGGGTCCAGAAAAACGGCTCGTCCGCTTAACCTACCTGGGTTCTTCAACCGACCAGCCGATGATTGCAACGCTGTTCTCGCAGTACAGCGTGACCGCGAATATCCTTTTTGCGGACATTCAGAGCTTGCAGAACACGCCATTCGGTAATCTCATCGTGGTCCTGACCGGGACCGAGCAAGACATCGACAACGCTCTTAAATACCTGAACGATTCAGATGTCACCGTGACGCCAGTTGACTTGAAGGAGGTCGAAAGCAAATGATGGACTTAATTAAACATTTCTTTCCCAACGTCGTACCGCTGTGGAGCGGGGATGGTGGTGTGGTTGAAGCCATTAATCAGACCCTGTACATGACCTTCTGGACGACGCTGATTGCCGGGATTCTCGGCCTGATTATCGGGATCGCATTGCTGCTGACCGATGAAAACGGCTTGTGGGCTAACCGGCCGTTCTATTCCATTTTGGATAAACTGGTCAACATCTTCCGGTCGATTCCATTTATCATCTTGCTCGCGGCCTTGAACAACGTGACCCGGCTGATCGTGCACACCGGGATCGGCCCAACCGCTGCCCTGGTGCCACTGATCGTTGGTTCTGCACCGTTCTACGCGCGGCAAGTACAAAATGCCCTGGTTACCGTTGATCCTGGGGTCGTTGAGGCGGCTGAGTCAATGGGCTTGTCGCCAATGGCCATCGTCTTCCGCGTGTACTTGCGGGAAGGCTTATCTGAACTCATTCGGGTCAGCGTCTTGACGATTATTAGTATCATCGGGCTGACCGCTATGGCTGGTGCCATTGGTGGTGGTGGTCTTGGTAACTTGGCCATCAACACTGGGTACCTGCGTTACGAGAATGATGTCATTTGGGTTTGCCTTATCTTCCTGCTTGTCCTGGTCTTCATCATTCAATTTATCGGCGACCTGTTCGCTCGCAAGACGAACCACGCTAGCTAAACAAAACAAAATGAGCTCCCATTTGGGGGCTCATTTTAGTTTACTTGCCGATTGCGCGGCCGGGGGCGGGGCGTTCTACTTCATTTCGGCTCGGGGTTGCTCCATGCACAGGGCCGCGTTCGAGCCTTGCAAAAGCCGCAAGTCTCGCCGCTTAGCTCGGGCCAACGCTCCCGTTGGTCGCACTGTTGGTCCTGCGCTATCCCCAACAATTAACGGCAAGCCTGCACAAATCGCAGTCTCGCCGATAATTGTTGCGATGGCATGGAGCACCCCCGTGCCTCCGTTCCGTAGAACGTCCCGCCCCCTACAATGGATGTTTGTGACTACTGCGAGTGGCGGGGGGGGGAATCTTGTAGAAACTATTCCTATGGCTTTTGTTGTTCGTGTCTTTGCTGTGGATTGAAAAAGTTTCATCCTCAGCCCAAATGAATTCTGAATGGAGAATTGTTTTTCCCGTGCCCGCGTGCGAAGATGTTTCTAAACCAAGTGAGGAGATTACCCATGCAATTCATTATTGCTCCGGCTAAAAAAATGCGGGTTGATACCGATAATTTTGCCATCCAGAGTTGGCCGCAATATTTACCAGAGGCGGAACGGTTATTGGCGCGGCTGCAGACTCTTTCTTATGACCAAGCCAAGCAGTTGTGGCGCTGCAGCGACAAGTTGGCGCGGCCGAATTACGAGTGGCTCCAGCAACTGGACCTGCGCAAGAATGTGACGCCTGCTGTGATGAGTTTTATTGGCCTGCAGTACCAAAGCATGGCGCCAGACCTGCTGCCGAAAGCTGGCTTGCAGTACTTGGCGGCTAATTTGCGGATTTTGTCGGGATTTTATGGTGTCCTGCGTGCTTTTGATGCGGTGGTGCCGTATCGCTTGGAGCTAGGTAGTCGTTTGCAGGTGGGCCGCGCGAAGAACTTGTACGCATTCTGGGGTGACCGCCTGTACCGCGCATTGGACTGGACGCAACCGGTGGTGAATTTGGCCTCTGAAGAATACGCCAAGGCCGTGCGCCCGTACTTGCAGCCGGGTGATCAATTCGTCACGGTGGTCTTCGCACATTTGGCAGCAGGCCAGCTGCAGACACGGGCAACTTATGCCAAAATGGCACGCGGTGCAATGGTTCGCTACGCCGCGGAACAGCAAGTCACGAGCCTGGATAAGCTCAAGAACTTTGCAGATCCGCACTACCACTTTGCAGAGGCGTATTCTACGGCTACCAAACTGGTATTTTTGCGGGCTTCCTCCGCCAACTAAGCGCAAAGTCTGACCGCGCGTAGTGGTCAGACTTTTTGTGCGCTTATAGCGATTGCTACTTCCAAAATGGTGATTATGCGCAGTACTGAACATGTCGTAGCGCGTGCCACACATAATTTACAGCTTATGAATGCGCGGCGGGTGCAATTTTGTTGATATTATTTCCCCTCACAACTGAATATAATTTTAGACATAAGGAAGCGCATCCTTGTACTTGTCACTATCAATTATAGAGGGAGTGGTTTATATGAACAAAAAGGGGAATAAACAGCAACATGTGCGGGTGATTCAGGTTCGCGGGGCCCGGATCCGCACGCTCCGGCAACAACACGGATTGTCCCAAAGCCAGTTAGCGCGGGGCATCTGCACGCAAGCGACCATTAGCCTGATTGAAAAGCAGAACAAGTTACCCAGCATGAACACCTTATTGCAGCTTGCTAAGCGCTTGGACGTTGATATTGCCGAGCTGATCGATGGGCAAGAGCTTGGGGTGCGGGGCGCAATGCGGGAGGCTGAGCAAGCCATTCAGCGGCGGGACTTTAACCACGCCCTGGCCAAGCTCGCGCAGACTGGTGGCGAAAAGATTGCGGACACTAATGACCGCCGTCAGTACAATTACTTAGCTGGTGTGTGCGAGCTCTGCGGTCGGCACCGGGCGGAGGAGGCTATCTACCACTTCATGCGGGTGCTCGCACCGGGCGAGGGTGAGCGGAGCAACATGGACAGCCGGGCCGTTCTGGCGACGCTAGGGCTGGCGTTAGCCTATGCCGAGCAGGGCAAATTAGAGGGCTGTAAAGTTTACCTGACCGAAGCGCGGCATTACCAAAAGGCGTTGCGGCTGGATCAGGAACGCAACTTAGAGGTGCAACTTGTGATCAACCTGCATGGCGGCAAGTGCGCACTCGCGCTCGGGCAGTACCGCGAAGCCTTGCAGGCCGCTAGTGATGGCATCGAGCGCGCCGTTGCGAGTGGGCGCCTGTACCTCTTGGATGAGCTGTACGCCCTGCGCGCCGCGGCCAAACACCAACTCCAACAGGATGATGCAGACGACGAGCACACGGCCACGGTGTTAGCACAGGTGCTTGGCAATGAGCAGGCGAACGGGTCACCGCTCGCAATCCTTAATACAAAAGTTGCGACAGCCCCTTAAGTAAATTGAATCAAAAACACGAAAAATGGCTGTGTGCCCCCTTCTGAGCAGAGAAGGGAGCACACAGCCACTTTTTTTGTTTATAAATTTAATTAACAGTTTTTTCTAGCTTTGATCAGTTTTTCACTTCTGGTCCTTAGGCTTCCGGGTCGAAGCGAGGGCAGGCTTGTTGTCGAGATCCGTCCGCACAACGAGCACGTCGCAGCGCGCCTGGCGGGTAACGTACTCGGTAACGGAACCAATGAGGAGCCGCTCAACGGCGTTAAGACCAGTTGCACCAATCATGATCAAGTCGATTCCCCGTTGCTTAGGAATGTCGCGGGCAATAATCGTCTTCGGCGCGCCATACTCAATGGAGTAGGAGACGTTGTCCAGACCATTGTCCTTGGCGGTCTTGACGTATTCTTCCATCGTCTTCTTCGCCGTGGCGGTAACCTGTTCGACCATTGCGGAGTCGAAGCTGGAAACATTTTGGAAAGCGCGGGTGTCAACGATATGGATTAAATAGAGTTCAGCATTGTTTCTTTTGGCAACCGAAACCGCCTTCTTGAAGGCCAGTTCTGCCTCGTAGGAACCATCAACTGCAACGAGAATGTGTTGGTATTGTTGCAACATGACTAACACCCCTTTCAATTTCTAACCTAAGCATACATGGTTGTGAAAGCTTTTTCAAGAACACGCGACGGATTAATGGTTGAGGACGCGGGTCAGGCTGTTAGCGAAGAAGAAGATGAAAACTAAGGAGAAGGCGATGACGATCAGTGCAACCATCTTGGAACCGACAAACGCGGCCACGACCGAGGCGATGGCGCAAATGATGAGCAGGGTGGCGGTCACGGCCATGTTGGCGGCGAGGTCCTTGCTGGGCATGTTGAAGACTAGAAACTGGCGCTTGCGGTGCGTGAAGAGATAACCCGCCACCACAATCAGCAGCAGGGCGTAAAACAGCATTAGTATCCGAATCAAAATAAAATCCTCCAGTAAGTAGTCTGTATAATCAAAAAAACTGGCGCGAGGCCAGTCCAAAAGAAATCTTTTGTTATGAAGAAACTAGTAGTGCCGTTTATACTTCCCGAATCGAGTGAACCCGCTGGTTAGCAGGGGGGACAAGGTATTCGTGAGCTGTGTCCTACGTGATATAGGGCAATTGTCAAGAACACGCGACAGTCCCGATGTATTGAGAATGTTCGGTCAACTGATAGGTGGGAATCGCGCACACCTTAGTAACTTCATCCATAATATAGCATCTTGACGGACCCAATGCAAGAATCTTCGTAAGCGGTAACAATAATTGCTGAAGGCCACTGCTGCGCGCCTGTGGTATCATTTTGGTAAGAGAAACGGAGGATGACCATGTCAGATTATACGAAAATGCAAGCTTTGGGGATGGCGCCATTACGGACGGCCCTGCGCGTGCGGCTCATGCGCCTGTACTCATGGACTGAGGCGCTGGGTAGTAAGAAGCAGCTTGCAACCCGTTACTCGCCGTTTTACTTCGAGATGGCGAGTGACAATTTAATTATTGCGTCCAAGGCCGAGCAGAATTTGGCCTTGGCTCAGGACGAACTGGCTCTAGCTGTCCAGACTGCACCGCAACTGCGCCCGGGTGGGGAAATCAAACCGGTCGGCCTCGGAGTGCGGGTGCAGCTCGTCTTGCCTGAGGTCATTTTTACTGATCTGTATGAGTCTGAGGACTTCGGCAAAAAGGCCCCCCAGTATATTGCCTACCGCAACGCAATCTACTTGCGGCTTGCTAGTAAGCTAGCGGCTGTCAGCACGCAGCTCGTCCACATGCTGGGCGGCGCCGCGGCACCGGTTAAGCAGGCGGACCTCAGCTCGCTGAAAGCGTACGAGGACAGTAACCGGGACAGTCCGATCGGGGCCAGCCTCGGGCGCGTCACCCTGATGGGCAACCGGATGGCTGAACGGGGCATTTTGGGGCTCGAAATCGATGTACCAATGGTGACCGCCCAGAGCCGGGCCGCACTCAGCCTGCTGCGGGACACCGTGTGGGCACTGCTGGCTGCAGATGGTGCAATCACGGACCTGCAGGCTTACTTACGGGACTTTTATGCAGACAAGCTGCCGACTTGGCTACAAGATCAGCAGTCGGTGCTGGCACCGCCCGCAACCCCGTTCAAGAACCTGCCGGGCGCAACGCGAGCCTTCTTGGCGGCCGCAATTGCTGCTGGGGCTGATGTTGACGTTTTGGATGCCAAGCGCGGCGTGCTCCAGATCAAGCGGCACAAGCAAGCTGCGCTGGTCGTGGGTGGAACCGTTCGGCTGAACAACGCGGCCGCTCAAGAGCTGAGCACTAACCGTCTGGCCCGGTCCGTGATCTTAGCCGCGGCCAAAATTCCTGTCCCTCAATTAATGGCTTACAGTGACGTGGAGACGGCGATGCAGGATTTTGCTGGCCTGGCGCACAAGAGTCTAGTGCTCAAGCCCCAAGTGACTACCGCTAGTGGCCAGATGCGCTTGTATCCGCAGCCGGTCAGTGCGGACGCCTATCGTGCTGCAATCACACCGCTGATTGCGGACGGTGGGGCAATCACGGAGATGTTTGTTGCCGGTGATGCCTTACGCTTGCTCGTCCTGAAGGGAAAAGTACTCGGGGTGCTGGCAATCGATTCTGCCAGCGTTGTCGGCGATGGCCGTAGTAGTTTCAGTGCTTTGCTCGAACGACGGAACGCGCAACGCCAGACGCTGCCGTATGCCCCGTTAACGCTGACCGCGGCGGACGAGGCGGCGCTTGAGCAACAGGGCGTCAGCGCCGATACGGTGATTGCTCGCGGCACGCAGGTGTATCTGGAACGCAATTCGCGGAACTTGGCTTGCGGGGAGCACATGAACGGTTTGGGGATGCTCGATAAGAGCTATTACCCGCTTGCTGTGCAGGCAGCTGCCGCCTTGCAGCTCAAGTACTGCACTGTGGACATCGTGGTGCGAAACAGTTATGCGGCTTATGATGCAAGCAATCCCGACCAGTGCAGCGTGGTGGCGGTTGACGCGGCGCCTGATCTTTTGGAATTTGCCAACCCAACATACGGGCAGGCCCAAGAAGTCGTTAGCCCAGTCATCAACGCGATTCTGCGGACCCAGAAAAAGAAGTAACCGCAGCAACGAAAAAAGCATGATTTTCACCGTGAGAACGGCGGAAATCATGCTTTTTTTACTGAAATAATGAATGGAACCAACCAGTCTTTTTTTTAGGCGCTTCCGGAAGTGGTGGCAGGTCAATGTTCTCCTGGTTGACAGCCGTTCTGGCCACAATCAGCAAACCGTTGGCATCGGGGTCGAGTTGCGCGTTGTCATTGTTGATCAAGGTGAAGGGAATCGAGTTCTCTGCACACAGCTTGACGTACGGTCCGGTGATGCCGTTGCCCTGCTTGCCATTGATCAGAACGCTTAAGTCCTTGTTCTCGTATTGTGGCAAGATGTCACGGAAGCGGCGGACGGTGCTAGGAATCGCCATGTCGTGATTGGTGAGCCGCAGCTCCACGCGTTCCCGAAGCGAACCGAGGTAGTGCCGCCGCTCATCCGGCTTGGTGACCCGGGCGCCAAAGATGGCATTAGTTAGGTGGTCTTGAACATTATTATTATCATTATCAGCCATCAATAATCCCTCCTCGGCACTAGTAAGGTAATTGTAGCAAAAATGGGGCGGAATACCAAAAATGCGGGTGTGCATATACTAAAGTTTAAGAATTAACTGGTGCACTGACTGCTGGCGGTGGGCAATTTTTTCATGCGGATAAATAATCGATGCATTCAGTGCAGATTATTTAGGGCCCAGCAGCAGGCATGATCCGCAACAATCAGCTGCGTTCCTTACGGGAAAATGTTGTTATTTTAACTATGCTGTTTAATAACGTGCTTGCTGACTGCAAAGCGGTTCCTGCCGCGCTTGATTAGCAAATAAGTTAAGGGAGATGACCGGTGCTTTTGCCAGTAATTGGCTTATACTTATGTTCGCGCTTAAAAATAGCTAATGAAATCGTTTACTTTGGTAGGGGCGAGCCGATATAATTAATCTTGTAAGTTGCATATACAAGATTTTGGCCGAAATCATTTGCAAATTAATATTGCTGTGAAATGTCAATTTACAAATCAACCGTGCAGCGGCACGGACAAAAAGGTGGTTGAAATCATGAATGACTTTATCAACGACAAACTCTTACCCGGCGTGATGAAATTTACCAACAGTAAAATCATCACCGCACTCAAAAACGGGATGATTTACACCATCCCGTTCATCATCGTCGGTTCGGTATTCTTAATTCTTAGTTCGCTGCCAGTGGCTTCTTGGGCGGCCTGGATGAACAGCACCGGCCTGGTTCCGTATTTCAACCAGGCGACCAACTTTTCCTTTAATGCGATGTCACTGATTGCCGTGATCGGAATTGCGTACGAGTGGGCCCGCAACGAGGGCGTTGACCCGCTGCCGGCGGGGATCACCGGTTTCATCAGTTTCCTCGTGGTGTTGCAGCCGACCGCCCCAATCGTGGACGGTGCGGGCAAGGTGCTCGTCAAGGACGTGCGGCACCTCACCGGCTTCATAGACACCAGCTGGCTCGCGGGCAAGGGGATGATCGCCGCGATTATCATCGGGCTGATCACCGGTTGGATCTACTGCTGGTTTGTGAAGAGCAAAATTACAATCAAACTACCTGAACAGGTACCAGCAAACGTTGCGAACTCCTTCACGGCCCTGATTCCAGCGGCGGTTCTCGTGACCTTCTGGATGCTGGTTTACATGGCCTTTGATCACTTTGCCCACACATCGATGCTCCAGTGGATCTACAACGTGATTCAGACGCCGCTACAAGGAGTAACTGATTCCCTCGGCGGTGCGATAATCGCGCCACTGCTCATCTCATTCCTTTGGTTCTTCGGGATTCACGGTTCCTCAATCGTCAGCGGAATCATGACGGCGATTTTGCTCTCCAACGGGACCCAAAACGCGCAACTCTTCGCTGCCGGCCGCTTGACCCAAGAAAATGGCGGGCACATCTTCACCCAGGCACTGCTGGACCAGTTCGGAACCGTGACCGGTGCCGGGATCACGATCGGGATGGTGGTCTACATGCTCTGGTTTGCAAAATCTGCCCAGCTGAAATCTCTGGGCGGTTTGGAAATTGCCCCAGCCCTGTTTAACATTAACGAACCAATATTGTTTGGGATTCCGATCGTGATGAACCCGCTCCTGGCGATTCCGTTCATGTTGGTGCCAGCACTGTCCATGGGGCTGACCTACTTGGCAATTCAGTTCCAACTGCTGCCACTGTTCAACGGGGTTTACGTTCCTTGGACCACACCACCGATCATCTCTGGTTTCCTGGTTGGGGGCTGGCAGACCGCACTCTGGCAAGCATTCATGCTGCTGATGAGTTTTGCAGTCTACTTCCCATTCATTCGCCGGGTCGACCGGGTGCTGTACAAGCAGGAACAGGACAAGCTAGCCGCTGAGGAAGCTGCAGCTGGCATTAGCACCACAAGTGACGAACTTGGCGGCGTTATTGTTGCACCAACGGCCGATGAAGTGTAAGCCGTTGGACAACTAATAGGGAATCAGCAACGTGGACAAAACCACCGGGTTAAGGTCCCTTTGACCACCATCGTTGCTAGCTACCAATGAAAGGGTGATGAAAATGTTCCGCTACCACTTCCTCCGCGATAATATTCAAAGTGAGCAGGCGTTCTTGCAGCGCCAGGCGCAACAGGGCTATCAGTTACGCCGCTTCCGGGGTGGCCGCTATGATTTTCGGCAGCGCCCGCACGCTGTAAACCAGCCAGAGCAGGTTGCGTTGATAATCACCACAACGCCGCTGCGCTCAAAGCGACCCGGACAGCGGGTGACGACGGTGCGCTTGAGCCGTAATTTGTACTACAACGCACTATACGCACCGGCCGCGCAGCAGCTGGCGGTCAACAGTGATTCCGTTGCGCTGGCGGCTTTCCACCGCTACATGCTTGAACACGGTTCGCGGCAGCAGTGGAAGGGCGGTATCGCAATCTTTGCTGGCATCTTCTTACTCACATTGCAGGCGGGGGTAACTCAAGCAACTGGGCTTCCAAGTTCCTGGCCGCTCCGCATTCCGCTAATTTTAACCGGGGCCGCAGCAGTGCTTGCAGGTAGTTGGGGCTTGATGATTGGCCTGCGCAACACACTGGCGGCAGTTCACGCCAAGCAGCCGCGCGTTGTGGTTAAGGAATAGGTTTTCGAAAAAATGAGTCCCACCGCACATGATGTGCAGTGGGGCTCATTTTGGACTATTTGGCTCAGTTCATTTTGAAGGTCTTACCATCAATCGTCATGGCATTACGCCCGTTGTGCTTGCTTTGGTAGAGGTAGTGATCCGCTTTGCTGTAAATGTCGAGGTAGTTGTTATCCTCAGGCACGACGATCTCGAGGCCGATGGAAACGGTGATGTGGAAGTCAGTATCTGCAGCGTGGAAGCTCAATTCCTGAATTCGTTTGTTGATTTCCAGCCCAATCGCGGTTGCATCCTCCTTGCTGGGGTCATCGGTGGCCATGACGATGCCGAATTCTTCACCACCCATGCGGTACACCTGCGCATGGCCGT
Source organism: Lacticaseibacillus zhaodongensis (assembly GCF_009687905.1). GTDB lineage: Bacteria > Bacillota > Bacilli > Lactobacillales > Lactobacillaceae > Lacticaseibacillus > Lacticaseibacillus zhaodongensis. The sequence goes on from NZ_BLBG01000001.1 coordinate 304,473, forward strand.
GCGCGACCGCAATTTGCTTCAGCGTTGCGGCGACCGCTTTGAGCACCTCGTTACCGGTGGGGTGGCCGTAAGTGTCATTGACGCGCTTGAAAAAATCAATGTCCAGCTCGTACAGGCGGTAACGAGCCCCCGTTGTCCTGTAATTCTTGTACAGTTTAGTGAGGTCGGTGTTGAAGGTACCCATGTTTTTCACGCCGGTGAGCCGATCGATCGTTGCCTCGTCATGGTATCTGAACATTTCCTGATTCTGCCGCTGGAGCGCATCGGCAGCAATCACCGCGCAGAGGTAGATAATGACGAGTGCACCAATTTGCCGGACCCAGAACCAAATGTCATTGGGCGCAGTATAGAGCATGCTGATGATTCCTAGTGCACTAGCACTGAATGCGGCGAAGCACAGATTGCAAAACAGCAGGTGCTCCTGCAAATACTTGCCGTGCGTTGAGATCCAGTACATCAGCAGGATTACAATGACCAACAGGATGAAGATGCGCAGACTGTAGCGGTGCGCGAAGACGAGAACGTATGCGGTCACGGAGAAGGCAAAAATCCAAAATTCCCCTTTGGATTGTAGAATCATGTTGAAGAGGAAGCAGGCAATGATCACGATATTTAAAAAGGTCCAGTGCATCCCGAAAGCATGCGGACCCAAATAGGTATTCGTTAACGACTCCAAGAAAATGTAGAGTATATAAATTGAGCTGATGACGTATTGCAACGTTGTGCGGTGCTTTGCGACAAACTGATTAGTCACGTTTCCCCGTACCCAGTAGAAGATGGCTAGCACGCCCAAAAAGACCGCAACGTTAGTTATCAGTGACATCCAAAAAGACACGCTAACCCATGCAAAGTCCATAAAGAGTCCCCCCAGGTTTCTTGCCCAATAATTCCATCCAGTAATAGTATAGACCGTTAAACAAGTTAGGAGGATACATTATTGCAATATTTGTTAGTTATAATTGGTAATTTGCTGTAAACAGTACACCGGAACGATTGGCCGCGCTGTCACCGCGTAACGGTCATGGTTCAAAATGGTGGGTCCGACCCGCGAAGGTCAGCGCATTGCGGCCGTTTTGCTTACTCTGGTACAAGTGGTGGTCAGCCTGACTGTAGATATCGAGGTAATTGTTGTCATCCGGATCAACGACAGCCAGACCGATTGAAACCGTGATGTGGAAAGTTTGACCCGCCGCGTGAAACGTCAATGCGTGCAAGCGCTGGCTGATTGTGGACCCAATCTTCCGGGGATCCTTGACGTCAGCAGCCCGCCGGGCCACTAGGAAGCCAAATTCCTCACCGCCCATGCGGTAAACAGCGGCGTCCTTCTCTTCGGTGGCTAACTGGCTGAGGGTGGCCGCGACTTGCTTCAAGACCTCGTTACCGACCAAGTGGCCATAGGTATCGTTGATCTGCTTGAAGTGGTCAATGTCGAGCTCGTACAGTCCGTAACTGCTGCCAGTCTTTGTGAAATTCTTGTACCTTGCAGTTAAGTCCACGTTAAAACTGCCCATGTTTTTGATGCCGGTCAGCGGATCGCGAGTGGCTTCCTTTCGGTACTCACTGAGCTCCTCGTTGCGCTTACCCTGCATCACCGCATATTGGGAAACGACCATACTGACCATAATGAAGGCTCCTACCTGGCGCAGCCAAAACCAGCCGTCAAGGTGGGCTGGGAAAAGTAAGGTCATGAGGGTAATAATCGCCGCCCCGAAGGCATTCAAGAAGAGGAACGATGCCAGTGGCTTCTTAATGAAGTAGTAGCCGCTGGTCCCGAGCCAGTACACCATAACGAGGACGATCAGGAGCATGCCCACGAGCGGAATGGTGTAGGTCTTGATTTGCAGGACGCAGTAGAGGAAGGTGCTGACGGAGCAGATGGCGGCGTGGACGCGGGATTGCCGTGAGAGGCTGAAGGTGAAGTAGGAAATCACCAGGAGGTTCGTGAAGCTCCAGTGCAGTCCGTAGGCATTGGGGCCGAGCCGGGGACTAACTAGTGATTCAACGACCAAATAGGCTTCAAACAGGAAGAAAATGGTCAATTGCAAGCCGTACTGGTGCTTGACCACAAAGGCGTTCTCCACGTTGCCATTCACCCAGAACAGCAGGGAGAGCACCCCTAAGAAAACAATAATATTCGTTATTAGTGACATCCAGAAGGACACACTCACCCAAAAAACACTCATTAATTAAGCCCCCCCAGGCTGTGGTACGACAACACTTACTTGATTTTACTTATGTATGATCACCGATTATGCAGGCAATTACTCTTTTATCATAGCATGTCCCTTGCAAAAACGCCCAATCTACCTGAGCAGCAGGTAGATTGGGCGCTTGCGGAGATCGTCAGCTGAAACTGTAGGTTTTGCCATCATAAGTAATGGCGTTACGACCACTGTGCTTGCTTTGGTACAGGTAGTGGTCGGCCTTACTGTAGATATCCAGATAGTTATTGTCTTCAGGAAGCACGACTTCAACGCCTAGGGAAACGGTGGTGTGGAAGTTGCCCTTAGGCGAAGTGAATTCGAGGGCGCCGATGCGCTGATTGATTTCCTTGCCGATTGTGTGGGCGCGATGCGGATCTGCTGCTGCGGTTTGCAGGATGATACCGAACTCCTCGCCCCCCATCCGGTAAACTTTAGTATCGCAGCCTTGTTCTAGAGCAATTTGCTGCAGAGTTGCGGCGACTTGCTTCAGAACCACGTTGCCGACCGGATGGCCATAAGTGTCGTTGATTTGTTTGAAATGGTCGAGGTCAAGTTCGAAGAGCCGGTAGCGCGCCCCTGTTTGCTCAAACTGGGCATAGAGGTGCATCAGGTCGGAATTAAAACTGCCCATGTTCTTGATCCCAGTCAGCGAATCGGTCAGCGCCTCGCTGTGGTATTTGTTCATATCATCATTGCGCCGTGATAGTGCTTTTGCGTACAGACCCGCGGCGATGGCCAGAATCAGAAAGCCCGCGATTTGACGCAGCCAGAACCAGCCGTGGGGTGGCACTGGGTCAAGCAGGTAGATAGCGGTGATACTGGCGGCAGCAAAAATCATGAGCGCTAGGCTGGCGGGGATGGGGTGGTGCAACAAGAATGCACCGTAACGGGTCAGTAAGTACTGCAACAAGACGATCACAACGATACCGAGGACGACACCAGCAGTGATTTGATTGCTTCGACTCAATACGTACAGAATTGTGGCGCCCATCCCGATCAGGAATTCCCACTTGGATTGCAGCACGATACTGAAGACGAAGTAGGCCATGATGAGTAGGTTCAGGAAGGACCAGTGCAGACCAAAGGCGTTTGGTCCGAGCCGGACGTTGGTGACCGATTCAATAAACAGATATGCTTCAAAAGCAAAACAAATCGTTAACTGCAAGCCCAGCGCGTGTTTGTGCACGAAGCGATTACTGACATTACCGCGCACCCAGTAGAAAAGGGACAAGACGCCCAAGAACACGACCACGTTGGTTATTAACGACAAGCCAAAAGATAAACTGATCCATCCGGTACTCATGCTGCTCACCACCTTCCATTTTGGTATAGTTATGTCGGCACTAAGTCCTTGCGTGAAAAATGAATATATTCAGCAATATGCAGACGTATATAACTGGGAATTATAAAGGATTAAGCGGGTGAACACCAGCAGACTTTTGATGATTATTTCTGAAATCTTCACGTTCTACACTAATCAAGTGCTAATGTGCATTTCTAGTGCTGATGGAAGCAAAACACCGTCCTTATGATGCTTGTCGGTATTGACCAAATTCGGCAGTTTATGTAAAAGAGCGTTGAAAATAGCGACAGCTTATTAAGATGCTTTGCAGACGGGCTGCTGGCGCTTAATCTAACTTAGATAATTTTTTTCGATTCAAAGGGCGCATGTTTTCAAGAGGGCACGTCGTTATTCGCTGCCCTTAGAAATTGGCCTAGCTTTTTACCGCAGATCAGAATGCTTGCCGTTGACAAGACATATCGCGGGGGTTAAGCTCACTGCAACAAATCAGGGAAGTTTTGCTGATGAATAGCGCCGGTGGTAAATATTCTGGGTATGCCTACTATCTTTAACCAGTGTGAACACGCGGGCGGGTCCTTGCTTCCCAGGGCCACATTCGGATGCATACCGGATCATTGAAACTATACTGTTAGCACCCGGATGAAGCGCAATTCAGCTGGGTGGCTTAAGGAGGAATCTCAGTGGAGTTTATGAAGGCCATGCGCGCAGAGCTGGCGGCCATTGCCGTGCCGCTCACCGCGAACACTGCGGCGGCCATGCAGACGCAGCTACAAGCTTTTTGTCAGAGCCCGGCACAAGTTGCCGAATGGCGTGTGGACGCGTGGCCGGACGTTGATGACCAGACCGCGGCGATCATCGGGACCCGGGTGCACGCGGCGGGCAAACTGTTGTTAATGACACTGCGGACGCATGCGGAGGGCGGTGCGTTTACGGGGGAAGAGGGTGAATACGTCGCCATGTACAGCCGGCTCGGCCACCGGGCACACCCGGACGCAATTGACGTCACGGACATTGTGTCCGTGACCGCGCGCCTGCTGCTTCTGGAACAGGCGCACCGACACGATTGCGCGGTGGTGGCTAGCCACCATGACTTCCAGGCGACGCCAATCGTGGTCCAGGCGGAGGCCCGGTTACGCGCGCAGGCCGCTTGGGCGGACGTCGTGAAGTTAGCGGCCATGCCGCAAGAACCTGCGGACACGCTGAATTTGCTGGCAATCAGTGCCTGGGCGCGGGCCAATCTGGCCAAGCCGGCAATCGTGATTGGAATGGGAACGCTGGGGCAACTGACACGAATCGCGGCGGGCCCGTTTGCACCCGCACTGACTTTTGCCAGTCTCGGAGCCGTGCGTGCGTCCGGTCAGCTCAGTGTTGCAACCGTCAGCGCGCTGCAAGTTGAACAAAAATGAACAAAAGCACAATGTTCCGGAAAATCGTCATTATTTCTTCACAAGCTGCCGCTAAAATCGATTCTATTAATTAATTGATAATTTTCGGGGGTAGCGCAATGCTTGCGTATGACTTTTTAGCTCCGCGTGCAAAGGATGCGGGCAAGACAATGGTTTTGGACAAAGGATTGGGGCTGCACGCCGCAGCGGACTTGGTGCAGACGGCGGGGGCGACGATCAGCTTCATCAAGCTCGGCTGGGGCACCGCCGCAACAATGGATCAAGAATTAGTGCGGCAGAAGATTGCCTATTACAAGGAAGCCGGAATCGTTGTTTATCCAGGGGGGACTCTGCTCGAAGTCGCTGAGGCGGCGGGCAAATACAGCCAATTCTTGACTGCAAGCAAAGAACTCGGCTTCACCGGTGTTGAAGTTAGTGATGGTTCCACGCAAATCAGTACCGAGCGGCGGACCGAGTTAATTCAGGAGGCACAGGCCGCCGGTTTTTACGTGATTGCCGAAGTGGGCAAAAAGAACCCGACGCTCGACCACGAACTCACACCGCAGGAACGGGTGGTTCAGATCAAGCAGGATTTGGAAGCGGGCGCTAATTACGTCATTATTGAAGCGCGCGAGGCCGGTAAGAATATTGGGATTTATGACCAAAACGGCAATATTATCGAGGATGAATTAGCCACCATTGCGCGGGTCGGAACTGAGCACCTGATTTTCGAAGCGCCACTGAAGAGTCAGCAGGCCGCTTTGATTTTGCAGTTCGGCCCGCAGGTGAACCTCGGGAACATTGCCACTGATGAGGCCACGTCGGTCGAAACCTTACGCCGCGGTTTGCGGGCCGATACAGTGGGGCGAATTTAATGAAACGGATATTCATCATTCGGCACGGCAAAACGGCGTGGAACCTCGAGAAACGCCTGCAAGGTGCTCATGCCGACAGCGAATTGCTCACTGATGACCTGACCGGCTATAAGCAATTGGCCCATTACTTGGCTGATTATCATTTTGCCGGGGTGTACTCCAGTCCGATTCGGCGGGCCACGCATACTGCCGAAATCGTGACGCAGGCGATGGGGTTGCATGGTGTGCACATTCAGCCACTGCCGGGGCTGACAGAAATTTCCTTTGGCCAGTGGGAGGGCAAGCGGCGCGATGATTTGATTGCCCAGCACCGCGAATTATTCGTCAAACTCTCGCATCGTGAAGATGACCCGCGGTTGCAGGCGCTTGGCATGGAATCTTTCGCCGCAGCCGGGCAGCGCTTCACGCAGGCACTGCGTGATATTGCGGGTCAACTTGGTGCCGATGACAATGCCCTAGTGGTTACCCACGGTGGAATTGGTCAGTTAGGAATTCGGACCGCAACTGGTAACGACCGCTTGCTCGGGCTGAAGAACCTGTCCACATCCATTGTTGCGTTTAAGGATGGGCAATTTTATCTTGATGTGTACAACCAGACCGCGTACCTGAAGAATGTTGATTTAAATGAAGGCAATGTTTCTATTCTCTAGGGTCAGTAGTTCAAAATAACCGTTATGGCAACAATGCTGTAGCGGTTATTTTGGTGCGGTGGAGATTAATTGCCTATGCTTTGCGCCTATACTAAGAGATTCAATATAAGCATTCGACATAGTGGACGGATGGCTTTACTCTTAAATCATTAGCAATTAACTCAAGTTGAGAAGAGGCAAAATTAATGATTAAAGATAAAGTTGTTGTCATCACCGGCGCATCTAGTGGGATTGGTGCCGAAACCGCCAAGTTGCTGGCAAGTCAGGGCGCCAAGGTAGTTCTCGGTGCCCGGCGTGTAGAAAAATTGCGGGCCTTGACCAACGAAATCAAGGTCGCTGGTGGTGAGGCGGTTTACCGCGTGACTAATGTGGTGCAGCCAGAGGACAGCGTTGAGCTGGTCAAGCTCGCCCAGGACACTTTTGGCTGCATCGACGTGATGTTCTTGAATGCCGGTTTGATGCCGAACTCACCACTGTCAGAACTCAAGACTGATGAGTGGAACCAGATGGTCGACGTTAACTTGAAGGGTGTCCTGAACGGGATTGCCGCCGCCTTGCCAATTTTTAAGGCGCAAAAGTCCGGGCACTTCATCGCAACGAGTTCCGTTGCCGGTTTGAAGGCTTACCCTGGTGGTGCTGTTTACGGTGCGACCAAGTGGGCCGTTCGCGACCTGATGGAAGTGTTGCGCATGGAGTCGGCGCAGGAGCACAGTAACATTCGCACTGCGACGATTTACCCGGCCGCGATCAAGACGGAACTGCTGAAGACGATTACAGATCCACAGTCTGCTAAGGATATGCAACAGACCTATGATGCGTACGAAATCACCCCGGACCGGGTGGCCAAGGTGGTGGCTTTTGCCATCGACATGCCGGAAGACACCAACGTTAACGAGTTCACAGTTGGGCCAACGAACCAGCCATGGTAATGGGTTAGGGTTTTAGAAGATACTTTTTAGCAGGCACTAGTCCGGATGGGGCTGGTGCCTGTTTAAGCATTTTGCCGATTTTGTCCTTGCCATGCAGCTAAGGACAGGGTTTACACTGAAGTTAACAACGCGGAAGCAGTCTTTTCGCTAGACAAAATAAGGAGCGGACATGACAACATATCAAGATCAGTATTTTGAAGGCGAACGGTCATTGTTTGCCGAACATGACGCAACAATCACGAACACGACTTTTGGCCCGGGTGAATCCCCGCTGAAGGAGAGCAGCAACATCACGCTGCGCGATTCGATTTTCAAGTGGAAGTACCCGCTGTGGTATAGCAAGCACATCAAGGTCGACCACAGCATTTTTGAGACCATGAGCCGCTCGGGTATCTGGTACACGACGGACATTGCCATCACGAACAGCACGCTGCAGGCGCCAAAATTATTCCGGCGCAGCCAGCAGATCAAGCTCGACCACGTACATTTTAGCGATGCGCAGGAGACTCTGTGGAGTTGTGACGATGTGCGGCTGACCGATGTGCAGGCAAGCGGGGATTACTTCGGCATGAACAGCAGCAATCTCTACTTGGACCACGTGAACCTAGTGGGTAACTACTGTTTCGATGGGGCCAAGAACGTTGAGGTCCACAATTCCACTTTTGTCTCTAAGGACGCCTTCTGGAACTGCGAGAACGTCACGATTTATGATTCAACCATCAACGGGGAGTACCTCGGTTGGAACACCAAGCACCTGACGCTCATCAACTGCACCATCGAGAGCGACCAGGGGCTGTGCTACATCGACCACCTGACCATGAAGAACTGCAAGCTGCTGCGGACCGACTTGGCCTTTGAATACTGCAGTGACATCGATGCGGATATCACGACCGCCATCATGAGTGTGAAGAACCCAATCAGCGGCACGATTCGCGCGCAGAGTATCGGCACGCTGATTCAGGACGACCCCAAGCTGGACACAAGTAAGGTCAAAATTGTGACCGCAACGCCAATTGGTAACGGGGAGGTGGCGTAATGTTTGATTTCACGCACGCACCGCAGCGGCGGCACAGTGATTCCATCAAGTGGCACGTTCAGGACGACGAGCTGCCGATGTGGATCGCCGACATGGATTTCCAGACGGCCCCGGCCATCGTTAGCGCGATGCAGCGGAAGCTGGAACTGGGCGCATTCGGTTACGAAGAGCCCCAGGCGGATTATTTTGGCGCCGTTGCGCAGTGGTACCAGCATGTCCACCACGCCACTGCTGACCCCGAGTGGATGACCTTCACAACCGGTGTCATTCCGGCAATTTCGGCAATTGTCCGCCGCATCAGCCACATCGGCGACAACGTGCTGGTGCAGGCACCAGTCTACAATATGTTCTACCACTCCATCGAAAACAATGGCCGCCACGTCCTGTCCTCCGACTTGGTCTATACGAAGGGTCAGTACGCCGTTGATTGGGCCGACCTCGAGCAAAAGCTGGCCGAGCCGCTGACGACCCTGATGATTCTCTGCAACCCGCACAACCCGATTGGCAGGGTCTGGACGCGGGCTGAATTGACGCGCATTGCTACGCTCTGCCAGCAGCACCACGTTGTCTTGCTCTCCGATGAGATTCACGGCGACTTGGTCCTGAACGGGCCAGACTACACACCAGTCTTCAGCCTGGATGCGGAGCTGGCACAGACCACGATCACGCTCGTCTCACCGAGCAAAACCTTCAACGTGGCGGCGCTGCACGCGGCAACGGCCATTGTGCCGAACACCAACCTGCACGCGAGTGTGGACCGCGGCCTGAATAGTGATGAAGTCGCCGAGCCGAACCTGCTGGCGATTCCGGGAACTATTGCCGCGTACACAAAGGGCGAGGAATGGCTGCAAGCTTTGAAGCAGCAACTGTGGCGTAATCACCAGTTGGTTACCGAGTTTGTGGCCCGAGAACTGCCTAGTGTGCACGTTGCTTCCGGTCCGGCCACTTACCTGATCTGGCTTGACATTAGCAGCTACGGTAAGAGTGCCACGGAGCTCACCCAGCAGATTCGGGAGCGGAGTGGGCTGATCCTGTCGGACGGTTCCGAATACCGTGGTAATGGCAGTCACTTCTTGCGGCTGAATTTTGCTTGTCCGGAGGCGATGCTGAAGGACGGGCTGCAGCGGCTGAAGAAGGGGCTCGCGGAGTAAGGATGATTTTGAATCTGCATGGAAAAGCCGCCTCATGACTTGGGGCGGCTTTAATGTCCGCAGAACGCTTAGCTGACTGCCTGCAACGAATTCGCGTTACACTTGAGACTGCAGGCGAAACACGTGCTGAGCTGAAAGGCGTAATTTTGCTTCGGGACATATTTCTAAATATGCGCAGCGACCCGCTGTAACCCGCGCCAGAACAGCGTTTGCGTCGATGGCAAAAATATGGCGACAACACACATCATGGTTTGCTTATGGTAAATTTTGGGATGATTTATAAGCGCCACATCCGGTGTGGATGGTTTATATTGCGACCTTCCATATTTTGTAACAATCGCGCAGCCCGCGTGGTTGTAGCTTTTTCAACGCATATTGCGTAAAATTGAAAATATGTCCCGAAGAATTTTTGACCATAGCACCGGTCCGGCGTTTGGCCGCGACCGCTCGGCAGAGGAGGAACGCAATGCAACAGGAGCCAGAACAAAAACTTGCCCGCAATCTCAAAGGACGGCACGTGCAGCTAATTGCTATCGGCGGCACGATTGGCACCGGCCTGTTCCTCGGTGCCGGCCAGTCGATTCACGTCGCCGGGCCCTCGCTCCTGCTTGCGTATCTGCTGACGGGGCTGGTGTGCTTCCTCATGATGCGCGCAATGGGCGAGCTGCTCATGTCGGACCTCACCCAACATACATTTGTCGATTTCATCAAGCGTTACCTGGGTGAAAAGGCGAGCTTTGTGACCGGCTGGACCTACTGGCTGTGCTGGCTGGCACTGGCGATGGCGGAGGTCACCGCGATTGGGCTCTACATCCGCTTCTGGTTCCCGAGCCTGCCGCAGTGGGTGCCGGGGCTGATTGCCGTGGTGCTCTTGCTGCTGATCAACTTGCTCTCCGTGGGCCTGTTCGGCGAGACGGAATTCTGGTTATCTTTGATCAAAATTGCCGCCATCGTCGGGCTCATCGTCATCGGCTGCTGGATGATTGCGGTGCATTACCCAACGGCCAGCGGGCACGCGGCCGTGACCAACCTGGTCAGTCACGGTGGCTTCTTCCCCAAGGGCCTGCACGGCTTTTTGGCCTCGTTCCAGATGGTGATTTTCAGCTTTACCGGCATTGAGGTCGTGAGCCTGACCGCCGGCGAAGCGCTGGAACCGGAGAAGGTGATTCCGGAGGCCATTAGGAAGGTGATGCTGTGGATGATTCTGCTGTACTTCGGGGCGCTGGCGGTTATCATGTGCATTTACCCCTGGTCAGCGGTGACGCCTAACTCGAGTCCGTTTGTCCAGGTGTTCAGCAGCGTCGGCATCAAGGCGGCGGCGAACATCATCAACTTTGTCGTCCTCACCGCGGCCGCATCGGCTTGCAGCTCAAGTTTGTACACCACGGGGCGGATGCTGTACTCGCTGGCATTGGAGAGTAAAAGTCCAATGCTTAAGCCCTTCGGCAAGTTGTCGCGGCGGCAGATTCCCGCCAACGCGATTGTTGGTTCCGCTGTGGTCGTGGCGCTGGCGGTACTGCTGAACATTTTCCTGCCGAGCGCGGTGTTCACCTTGATCACCTCCGTAGCCACCACCAGTTTCCTCTTTGTGTGGGCGATGATCGTTCTCGCTCACATCAAGTACCGGCGCGTGACGCCGCGACTGACCAGTTACGTGGCGCCGTTCTATCCGGTCGCCGACTACCTAGTATTGGCGTTCTTTGCGGGTGTCATTGTTATCATGTTGCTAGCGAAAACGACGGCGATGCCGGTGTTGCTTGCTGTTGCCTGGCTGCTCGTGCTCACGGTTGGGAAAATGGTGGGTGACCGCTATGCTCATGCTTAACTGATATTAAAAACAGCTTCTCCGCGTGACGTGAACCCCAAAATTTGAAAGCCTTGGTGTACTTTACGTAGGACTTACGTTTGGTAATGCCTTTAGTTCCATCATTGGCGTACATTTTTGGCCAGTTTGTGATGGCCTTGATGTTAACCTGATGCAGACGTGATTCTTCGGTGGGAGTATGAAGACCATTTTTAATTTCTCGAATGATAATTAGTCGGCTGTTGACCGTGGATTTTGATTTGGACAACTAAATAACTTCTATTTAAAGGATGTAGATATTTAATTGTCTCCCCAAACAGGACCATAGCAAATACAACAAGCAGCATGGCAGTTTTCCCAAACGTGAAATGCCATGCTGCTTGCTTCAGTTATAAGATTGGTGGGTTCGAAATATTTGTGAGACGTATCAGTTTGCGAGTGTTTGCTGTGATACTTACAGTTGCCTGCAGTTTAATTTAATTCGGCAAATTTCAGAAGTGTCCGGATCATCTGGCAGGTGAAGCCGTATTCGTTATCGTACCAAGCTACGGTTTTGATCAACTGTGTGTCGCCAGCCGTCACGATTTCGGTTTGGGTTGGATCAAACACAGACCCATAGGTGGTATTGATAATGTCCGCAGATACGATGTGATCTTCATTCCAGCCGAAACTTTCATTATCCTTGGTGTAGGGCTTGATGTGGGCGTTGACGTCGTTTGCGGTCAGATTATTAGTGTTGAGCACGGTGACGAGTTCGGTAAGGGAACCATCAGGTACTGGTACCCGCTGCGCGTGACCCTTCAGCTTGCCATTTAGACTTGGCAGTACTAAGCCAATCGCCTTAGCAGCGCCGGATGAGTGGGGAATTGTGCTGACGGCTGCGGAACGTGCAGCCCGCGGATTGCCACCACGAACGGGACCGTCGAGCAGCATCTGGGTACCGGTGTAGGCATGCACGGTGGTCATCGTGCCGGCAACGACCCCGAATTCTTTATCAAGTGCGTCAGCCATCGGTGCCAAGCAGTTTGTGGTGCAAGAACCGGCGGAAACAATCTTGTCGGCTGCAGTCAGGGTGTCATCGTTAACATTGTAGACGATTGTCTTAACGTCGTTGCCAGCGGGAGCCGAAATCAAAACCCGCTTTACCCCAGCATCAAGATGGGCCTGCGATTTTTCCGCTGAGGTGTAGAAGCCGGTACATTCGAGCACGAATTCAACCCCATCATTTTTGACCCAAGGAATCTTAGCGGCTTTTGGTTCGGCGTAGACATGGTACGCTTTGCCATTGACGACAATCGCGTCATCCGTGGCGCTAACATCGGCGTCTAACGTACCGTGTGCACTATCGTATTTGAGCAGGTGGGCCAACATTGCGGGGCTGGTCAAATCGTTGATTGCCACAACCTCAATGCTCTTGGATTCCTTGTTCAATTCCAAGATGCGCCGGAAAGCCAAGCGCCCGATGCGACCAAAACCGTTAATACCAATTTTTACTGTCATGAAAATTTCCTCCTTGTTGTTGTGTCCCTCTTGAACGGTTATAGTATGCAAGGAATGGAAATCATTATTAAGAGCGTGTTTATCAGGGGATAAGTTATCCCACCTTGGAGGTTAACGTGAACGAGAAAGTTTTAGGCCATTTTTTGCGCTACAAACGCGAGCATGTTGATCCCGCCGTGTACTCAATTGTCCCGGATAGTCGGCGGCGAACCCCCGGCTTGACTAGGGATGAGGTCGCGAGTATGGCGCACGTCAGCGTTGACTGGTATACGCGCATCGAACAGGGCCGCAGTAATGCGACACCATCAGCAGATGTCCTAACAGAGGTGTGCCGCGTGTTGCTCTTTGCGCGTCCGGAGGTTGAGTATGTGTTCAACCTGCTCAGCCTGGCGCCCCCGCGTGACGAGCGCAAGGGAGTAACTAACGCGGTCATGGACCTAATTGAGTCTCGTAACCCAAGCCCGGCCTTTGTCATGAATCAGAATCTCACGGTGCTTACGACCAACAAAGGCTTTCAGCAGTTGTACGGCGTTTGGGACCGGCAACTGCCATTGACCCGCAACTGGGTGTGGCGGACGTTTAATAGTGACTATTTCCGGCAGAGCCTATCCGGTTGGGAGCAGTATTCCCAATACGTGACCGCCGTGTTTCGCAAAATTTACAGTGAAGATACTGATTCCAAGTTCTTGTCTGAACTATACACTGCTGTACAAGAAGATCAGGCATTTATGAACGCCTGGAATTCACTGGCGGTGTCGGATTTCAAAACGCAGTATTTGTTGTTGGATAATCCCGATGTTGGGGAATTATATTTGATTGAGAACATTTTAGCGATTCCGGGAGCCAATCATTATGTCGTTTTTGAGGATGCTGGTGACCAGGCGACGCGGGTCAAATTAAAGCAGCTTGCGGCTAAAGCAGGTGACACAAAAAGCTGAGATTAATTCTCAGCTTTTTTGAATCGTTTTGTTCAATTGTTAGAGTCTTACAACTGTTTTGATGCCAGTAAGTATGATTCCAGTGGCCAACACCAACACGACAGCAAGTGCAATGAAAGTCGGGCTAATTGCCGCAACGCCCCAGCCAGTGAGCGCCAAAATTACGGTTAACACGCAGTTGCCAGTGATCGCTATGGCAACAGCGCGACTAGGGGCAGAGCGCCAAAATACCTTTTTGGTTCGGGTCATGATAATTGTCAGCATCGCACTGAAAATCAGGTAAACGTAGAGGCCGGTGCTGACCTGGCCATTTGTGAGGCCAATATTATTCAGCCATAGTAACCAGCCGTAACCTACCGCAGTCCAGCCGCCAGCCAGCAAGCCGGCAATTTTGCCGAGTTTTCGGATGCTCCAGTTTTCCGGCCGTTTGGTGATGGTGGTGTTATCTGTCCCGAGAACCAAGGTGACACAATCGTTCAGAATTGCGATCAAAATCATGGCGTTCAGCGCCAGCGGAATGAAGCGGAGGAAGAGGTAGCCTAGGGTCAGTAACATTGTCAGCTCGGCGGTCCGCGCCAGCTTGGTGATCGTCCAGGTCAGCATGCGCTGGTAGACGCGGTGCCCACTGTCCAGTATTGCGATGATTGGCGTGAGGCCTGGCGTTAGCAGGACCATTCTTGCTGAACGCTTGGCGAGGTCGCGCGCGTTAGCGACGGCAATGCCGACATCGGCTTGCTTCAGCGCCGGTGCGTCATTCACACCGTCTCCGGTCATCCCGACAATATAGCCCGCACTTTGCAACCGTTTGGCAATTGCCAGCTTGTTTTCCGGGACCACATCGGCGATTCCGGCTAGGGTGGCAACATCCGTATCAGCGTTTAAGTTCGCATAGGACACGACCTTGCCAGACAGGCCAACGGATTTAGCCACGGCAGCGGCAGTTTCCTGCTTATCACCCGTCAACATGATCGTCTTGACGCCCCGGGCTTGAATCTTCTTGAGTGCCGCCGCGGAATCGGCGCGGGGCTGATCTTGCAGGATGAAGAGCGCCACTAATTGGTCATCAACCGCCAGTGCGACCGTGCGTCCGGCTGTGTAATCAATGTTGGGCAACTCTGGTTTGTTGGTGGTGACAGTGGTGAGCTTTTTGAGCGCACCAAGTCGCAGCATCTTTATTCCGCTAGCGGTGGTCACGTTAGTTTGTGCATAGCCGGTGGTCGAATCGAAGGGAATGAAGTTGGCCTGTGCTAAAGGCGTAACGTCTTGCGAGCGCGCATGGTTTACAACGGCGGCGTCAATGACACTAGCGTTGCGCTGATCCGTGGCGGAAGCTGCTAGTTGCATGACGTTTTGATCTGCCAACTGCGACAAATTATAGAATGCGACTACTTCCGGTTTGTTAGTCGTGATGGTGCCGGTTTTATCAACTAGGAGCAGGTTCGTGTTGGCTGCTTCCTGAATACCCGTTAGGTCACTAACCAGAACGTTGTGCTTGCTTAAGACTTTGGCCTCCACGGAGTTAGCGACCGCAAAACTCGATGGCATCGCGATGGGGATGGTGGCGATGAACAGCATTGCAAGGAAGGGCAGCATTGCAATCAGGCTCTCGTGCCGGATAAACGCCGCGCTGATCAAGATGACGGCAAGGATGCTGTCGACAGCGGCGAGGTAGCCGATGACCTTACCGAGGAGCTTTTCCAAGTGGCCGGGAGCAGAGCTTTGGTTGATGAGACTGATCGTTTTGCCACTGCGGCTCGCCGCACCAGTGGCCGTGACGCGGGCGAGCGCGCTGCCCGTCACAATTTCGGTACCGGCAAAAGCGGTGGTGCCGGGGTGGTGGGTGATGGTTTTGGATTCGCCGGTGATGGAACTCTCATCAATTTCCAGCGCGGCGGAAAGTAACTTCACGTCGGCGGGAACGATATCGCCCTGGCGTAAACTGATGAGATCACCGACTACTAACTTTTTGGCTGGAAGCTTGGCCCACTGGCCGTCGCGCTTAACGGCGGCGGTGGGGGTCAGGTCGTGGGCCAGACTGTGCAACACGATGCTGGCCCGCCGAGATTGAATTGCGCCATTCACGGCAGCAAAAAGTAACATGATCACGATGAACGCAGCTTGGATGCCTTTGCCCAGCACGATTTCGAGAATCAAGGCTGCTTCCAAAATCCAGGCACTCGGTTCCCACAACCTGCTCAGGATTGCCTTAGTGAAATTAAAGGCGGGTTCTTGGACTTCATTTGGGCCGTCCGTTGCCAGCCGTTGTTCAGCTGCAGCTTGCGTGAGTCCCTTTGCTTCAATATTATCTTGCATGTGCGCCCCTCACTTTCTATGTACAAGCAGCGGCTGAAGCTGGCTCCAGCCGCTTAGGAAACTAATTAGTCAAATCCAACTGACACTAACTGTGGTTTACTAAGTTTGTATCGGCCGTAACAACATGTCCAGAACTTAACAGTTTCGATTACTACGGACATAAAAGTACTCCTTCCGGTAAAAAAAGATGACGCCTACTGCAAGAAAAAAATTGCAGTAGACGTCATCAAATTGCTTACCAATTAATTTTAGTGGCGAACGTCATCGCCGATTAACTTTGAACAGCTACAGAGTACACCCGTGTGCAAATCCGCGCAAGTAGCATTTGCAAATTTTCAAAACAGCAGCTTGCGTCCGGAAGAACAGTTTTGCTATAATGCTGGTCGTTATTCAAAATTATTCACGAGCCAAAGCTGATGCATTCAGGCAATTGGCGATGAGAGGTGAGCACTATGTACAGAATCAAGTACCCAGATATTGCTGCCGTGTTTATCGGCGGTTGCTGCGGTGGGGCCGCACGTTATGGCATCGGTATCTGGCTCAACGATAGCAAAACGTTACTGGGTACCACGGCGGTCAACCTCGTGGGGAGCTTCTTACTGGCGTTGATCACCTATGGCTTGGCTGAGTATTTCGATTTGCCCAACTGGCTGATCTTAGCCCTCGGGACCGGTTTTGTGGGGGCGTTTACGACCTTCTCAACACTCGTGTTGAATCTAGTCAAGCATGTGGGGCAGCAGCCGGTTTACGCCCTGAGTATCTTCTTGCTCAACTTAATTGGCGGTTTGCTAATGGCGTTATTGGGTTATCTTGTCGCGGAGTGGTTTGGAAGGCGGCGGCAAGCATGGTGATTTTTGTTGCATTAGGTGCCGGTTGTGGTGCGGTAATTCGTTATTTGTTGACCCAAGCTGGTAAGCAGTGGTGGCCAGGAACGCCGCTGGCAACGTTAGTGATTAACGTGACGGGCGCTTTTTTGGCGGGCTTGCTGGCACTACTGTTGCTGCAGGAGCCGTGGTCACTGTTGCTACTAACAGGGTTTTGCGGAGGCTACACGACCTTTTCAACATTCATGACCGACGCGTTAATCTTGCTATGTAACGGCCGGCGCAAGGCGTTTGCATGGTATTACCTAGGGACCAGTGGCGCTGGTATTGTTGGGTTATTACTGGGCGCTGGGTTAGGAAGATTAATCACTCGTTAAATACTTTGCTTAGCCCAAAAATAGGTTCAAAATGCTCTGTGCTGGTTAATGCGCACAATGGGGATTTTGAACCTATTTTGGTTTGCGCAAGGCGTGCGCACTTATTTCTTCATGATCATTTTAACTGCTTGCTTGATGTGCTCCTCTTGTTTACTACTGTCATCCGTCAGTAAACAGTCCGTGAGGTTTTCGGCGACGATCAGTCCAATTAAATTATCGAGACTTGAGCGGACGGCGGTCAATTGACTGACGACGTCCTGACATTCAGCATCGCTGGTCATCATGCGCATGGTGCCTTGCAGCTGCCCATCGGCGCGTTTGAGCCGGTTCGCCATGGCTTTGGTGTAGTGGATGGTCATGTTAGTTCTCCTTCCGGTCGGTGGTCAGTAATTCGCTGCGGACTTGCTGGTAGAGGCCAATCGCCCCGTCGAGGTTTTGCACGTGGAAGCCGTGGCCGCGGAGCAGGCGCTCGGCAATGTAACTGCGCAGGCCGGTCTGGCAACTCACGATGTAGTCCTGCTTGGGGTCGAGTTCATCAAGGTGCTCCCGCAGCTGATCAAGGGGCATGTTAATTGCGGCGGCAAAATGCCCCTGGGAGTATTCGTCTGGGTCGCGCACGTCGAGTAGCTGTTTGCCCTGAGCGAGGGCAGCCTTGAGCTCGTGCCACTGGATGGTCTGCGAGGTGCCGCGGGCAACATTACTGGCGACGTAGCCGAGCATGTTGACGGGGTCCTTGGCAACGCCGAATGGTGGGGCGTAAGTCAGCTCGAGCTCCGGCAGGTCGAAGACGGTCAGCCCGCCCTTGATTGCGGTAGCGAGAACGTCGATCCGTTTGTCCACGCCGTCGGTACCCACGGCGGCGGCACCGTAGATTTTGCCGCTATCCGGAGCAAAAATTGCCTTCAACCAAATTGGCTGGGCACCCGGGTAGTAGGTGGCGTGGCTCTTGGCGGAGATGTGGGCGACCTTGAGGTGTAGGCCGAGTTTGTGCGCATGAGCTTCACTGAGGCCGGTCGTCGCTGCGACCGTCTCGAAAACGCGCACGATTGCGGTGCCAATGCTGCCGCGGTTGGTCGTGGGCACACCGGAGAGCACGTCGGCCACCTGGCGGCCCTGACGGTTGGCCGGGCTGGCGAGGGCAATGAGCGCTGGCTGCTCGGAAATCTGGTTGGTGACTTCGATGGCGTCGCCGACAGCATAGATATCCTTTTGGGAAGTCTGGTAGTGTTCGTCCACGGCAATGCCGCCGGTCGGGCCGAGCTTGATGCCGGTGGATTGCGTCAAGTCGGTATTCGGTTTGACGCCGACCGCGAGCAAAATTATATCGGCTGGCAACTGTTGACCGGAGTTCAGGGTAACAGTTTGCCGCCCGATTTCCTTGACCGCATCGTTCAGGTGGACCTGGACGCCGTGCGTCCGCAGACTAGTTGCGAGCGGGGCGGCCATTTCCTCGTCGAGGGCGGGAAAGACGTGGCTGCCGGCCTCAACTAAACTGACCTGGAGTCCGCGCCGCCGCAAATTTTCCGCCGCTTCCAGACCGATGGCGCCACCACCGATTACAACTGCAGTCTGGGCGCCGGTCGTTTGGAGATAGCTATCGATGCGGTCCGTGTCGGGGATGTTACGCAGGGTGAAGACATTATCTGCAGTTTTCAGCCCCGGTAATTGCGGCACGATTGCTTTGGCGCCCGGTGAAAGAATCAGCGCGTCATAATTTTCGCTGTAGGTGTGGTCCCCACTTTGGACGGTGACCTGCTTGGCAGTGGGGTCGATCGCGGTCACGGTGCTGTTTTCGCGGACATCGAGGTTAAACCGCGCCTTCAACTTGGCTGGAGTTTGCACCAAGAGGGCTTCACGGTCCGTGATTTCGCCACCGAGGTAGTAGGGTAAGCCGCAGTTAGCAAAAGATACGTGCGGACCCTTTTCAAAAACAATGATTTCTGCGTCTTCTTGTAAGCGCCGCAGCCGGGTAGCGGCGGACATCCCGCCCGCAACGCCGCCCACGATTACATACTTTCTACTCATTAGACTGTTCTTCCTTCCCACGCCAGCATGCCGCCAGCAACATTAGTCACATTAAGTCCGCGTTTGTGCAGCAGTTTATAGGCCTGCTTGGACCTTGCGCCCGAGCGGCAAATGACGTACAGCTTCGTGTTTGCCGGCGGGTTGTAGTCGGCAACGCGGCGCAGGGGCACGTTTTTGGCGCGGAGGATGTGCCCCGCCCGGTATTCGCTCGGCTCCCGTACGTCTAATAGTTGCACGTTGGGTTGCTGCAACTGCTGCGCCAGTTCAGCGGTCGAGATACTGTGGACTGGGGTCAAACCAAACATTATTCTACCTCCGTTGCGCCGGGCCAGGCCAGCATGCCGCCAGTCACGTTGATCACGCTCTGACCTTGCTGGGCAAGGTATTCTTGAGCCGAGGCGGAACGTGCACCAGAGCGGCAGATCACGTAGGCACCGTCAGGGATTTCCTGATGGCGCGCGACCATCTGGCTCAGCGGAATGTTTTGCGCACCGGGGATGTGGCCAGCGGCGAATTCGTCTTCTTCCCGCACGTCGATGATGACGGGGTTAGTTGTTAAATTGTTAGCTAAGGTTGTAGTGTCAATGTTTTCCATGGGTTTCCTCCGTGATGTAATCTGCAAAATACCTATAGGGGTATCTTCTCAATAAGGCCAGAATATACCCCCATAGGTATCTCGTCAAGAGCAATCATGCTACCTAATTTGATGCTGAGTCGCCGGTAGAGGCACTTTTTTCAGAATGATGGCTTTTGACCTACAGTAATGGTTCATACCACCGCGGTGAGTGGTACGATAATAACCGGTTGGCAACAACAATGCCGCTAACAAAGAGGGAGATAATTGTCATGAGCAAAGTACTAGTTATCAAGGCGCACCCATTTGGCCCTGACCGTTCCCGTAGTATGCGGGTTCTGGAAACATTTATGAAGAGTTATGAAGCAGCGCACTCGGATGATGAAATCACCGTGCGGAGCCTGTACCAGGAAAACTTCCCGGAGCTGGATGGCGCAATGCTAGCTGCTTTTGCGCCCGATGCTCAGCCAAGCGCTGACGTCGCTGCTAAGCTTGCGGTCTTCAACAAGTCACTTGCAGAATTCAAGGCAGCTGACAAAATTGTCATCGCTAACCCAATGTGGAATTTGGGGATTCCCACCAAATTGAAGTCCTGGTTCGATTCAGTCACCGTCGCTGGCCAGACTTTCCGTTACACCGCCACGGCTGCCATTCCGCTGTGTCCTGGCAAAAAGGTACTGCACATCCAGGCCGCCGGTGGTAAGTACGCCGGCAAGGACCCTGCGACCCTGTACGTTCACACCGCGTGCCAGGCGCTCGGTTGTCAAGAAGTCATCGACCTGCCCGTTGAAGGCATGGACCACTTCCCAGATGAGGCCAAGGACATCGTGGCCGCGGCTGAAAAGCGGGCTGTGGAGCTTGGTAAATCATTTTAATTGAATAACGCAACAACGGCCACCGAGGATAAATCCCCGGCGGCCGCTTTTTATTTTGCTAGCTCGCGACTCGTTGCCACCCGCTTCATCAGTACATTTTGGGGTGTACCAGCGTCCAGCTGGTAAGACAGCCAGTGCTTCTTGTTCATGTGGTAGGCGGGCAGGGCTGCTCCGGTTTGGAGCTGCTCAGTAATTGTCTCAGGTTCTGCCCGTAGCACCAAAACGTCTGTTGGGTCCGTGCCGCTTAAACCCACCTTATCCGCGCTCACCTTCACCAGCAGTGCATACCACTTGCGGTTGTCGCTGCGGCGGACGATTGCGTTGTTGGGGAAATTGGCCCATAAGTACTCGGGATGTTCACCGTACTGCTCGCCAATCGCCGTAATAATTGCCGCCATTTGGCCCGCGGCAAACATGCTGGATGTGAAACAATCCTTGGCAATTTTTGTCAGGGTTGCGGTATAAGCAGTCCGAATTTTGCCGACAAAGGTGCCTGAGTTGGCGGGGTCAAGGTGCAGGGTGTAGGGCAGACCGGAGTCCGTATCAGTGACCTGCGTGGTGATCGTGTCCCCGGTGATGGTGACGTCCAGTGTGAAGCCTGGGGTGAGCACGGTTTGGTACGCCCATGTGTCACCAGTGTGCGTGAACCCATAGGCAGCAAGCTTGTTGGTGTCGGGCTGCTTGTCCTTAAAAATCTCTTCTTGAATACTGGTCATGGTGTTTCCTTCTTTCAATGGCAAAAGGCAATCATAAAATTTGAAATCAGTGCTTGACTGTCACGTAAGAACACAGTTTAAACTGAATTTGTTGCGAGGAAGATGTTGGTAAAACGACTGCCGTGAAGCCGCCGCTAGCGCTTTAACTATGAAAAGCATGTACGTAATCGTTGCGCTACAATAGTTATAAACTATAACGTCACGTAACAGTCAAATCAAAGGATGACAGAATGCTGAAAATCAGTGAGATGGCAGAACTTGCCAATACGACCCGGCGCACATTAATTTTCTACGATGAGCAGGGCGTGTTTCAACCAGCGAAGAAGAGCAAAGCGGGCTACCGTTACTATGACTACAAGCAGCTCTATAGTTTGCTAACGATTCTCGGGATGCGCAAAATTGGCTTGTCACTTGAGCAAATCAAGGCGGTGCAGTCGGACAGTCAGCTTGTGCCGGAAGAATTGCACCAGGCGCAGGCAAAAATTAGCAAGCAGATTCAGGAATTGCAACGGGTCCAGGCGGTTCTCGAGCAGCGGATACACACGCAGACCAAAGCCGCGCCACCACAATTATACCAAGCTGAGATTGCGACACTTGGCCCCGCAACATTTTGGTGCTCCCGCAAGGCCGTTGATTGTACCGAGAAGGAAGTTGCGCAGCTATTTGCGGAGTTCTACCGGGATCTGGACACACTGGCGCTCTTGGACACGGCGACATCTGGTTTTCTGACCGATTTGCCCGTCAGTAATCCTGAAGGCTATATGGATGCCGCATTCCGCATTCTAAAGGCCACGGACCAGCACGCCGGCGAAAACTACATTCCCCTGATTGAGAAACCGGCGGGGCGCTACGTGCGCGTTTGGGTCGCAAACACTGCGGCGGGGATCGACCGGGGCTTAAAGGCACTCAAGACGTATTGTCAGGACCAGCAATTAAGCTGCTCTGACCGCTTGTGGCAACTTAATTCCACTGATGCGCTGGTTGAAAACGGCGCGACCAAGTACGGCTGGCTCGAGTACGCCCTTAAATGATTGTCGTTAGCTAAGTAGCTGCACATTAATAATGTACGCAGCCAGGAAAATTTTAAGGAGGAACATTGATATGCAAGCAATTCAACTAACGGGCC
Organism: Lacticaseibacillus zhaodongensis; assembly: GCF_009687905.1. Classification (GTDB taxonomy): domain Bacteria; phylum Bacillota; class Bacilli; order Lactobacillales; family Lactobacillaceae; genus Lacticaseibacillus; species Lacticaseibacillus zhaodongensis. The sequence continues at coordinate 327,078 of NZ_BLBG01000001.1, forward strand.
CATGTGCGGCCAGCGAACTGAAACCAGTGACGGTACCAACCCCTGAACCGAAACCAGGCTACGACCTCGTCCAGGTCAAGGCTTTTGGCGTCAACGAATCTGAAGTCACCAGTCGCAAGGGCGAGTCCGACGCAGACTTCCAGTACCCACGGATTCTCGGCATTGAAGGGGTCGGCGTGGTGGCAGATATCTCTGCCGATTCACCTTTCAAAATCAACCAAAAAGTAGCGATGATGATGGGCGGCCTCGGCCGGGCCATTGACGGCACATACGCGGAGTACTGCCTTGTTCCGCACGCAGCCATGATTCCGATTACGACCGACCTCAACTGGGACATCGTTGGTGCTCTGCCAGAGATGCTGCAGACTAGTTACGGCTCCCTGCATGAGGGTCTGGACTTGCAGGCCGGCGACACGCTCCTTGTGCGCGGCGGTTCTTCCACCGTTGGCTTGATGAGTATCGCGCTGGGCAAAATGCTCGGTGCGACCGTGCTGGCCACGACGCGGAACCCGAACAAGGTTGCGAAGATGCAGGAGATCGGTGCGGATCACGTACTGATCGATGACGGCAAAATTGCCGCCAAAGTGCACACAATCGTCCCTGCAGGCGTGGCTAAGGCCCTGGAACTCGTCGGCACAACCACGGTCTTTGATACATTTAGCGCCGTTGCTGCCGGCGGGCGGGTTTGCATCACCGGTGGCCTTGGTGGCGGTTGGGAGATCGAGCACTTCTCACCATTCATGATTCCAACCGGCAAGTTGCTGACCAGTTACGCTGGTGAAGCTAAGGACTTGCCAGCCAAGATTTTTGACCAAGTGCTTGCGGAAGCAGCCAGCAAGGAGCTGACGGTGCCGATTGCAAAGGTTTATCACGGCCTGGACCAAGCAGGTGCTGCACAAGCCAACCTTGAATCTGGCCACTTTCTGGGCAAGCACGTGGTGGTATTGCACTAATACCTTCGTTTCTTCCACAATCCGCGGATATATTCGCAGTTTTATTTTGGCCAACTAACTGTTTCTGCGCACCAATAATAGCCACCTTTACCAGCAAATTCTGGGGAAGGTGGCTATTATTATTGATTGATTTTTAATTTTCCCAAAACCGTGTTCAGTTTGGTCTAGATTTCTGGTGTACTTCGCTTAGCGACTAATTCCTAGCATCTGGTAAGGTGATAAATACAGTTCGCGCATGATAATGTGTGCGACTTCACTGCTAGTTAGGTTGTCGTTACCGCTCAACCAGACCATTATTGTGCTAACAATCGTGTTGGTTACTAGGTTGATAGCATAGGTACGCGGAATTTCCGAAATGAAGTTTGCATTTCCTTTGATGGTGCGCAGTTCGCGAACGATAGCCGCTTGTAATTCATTCACGATTGTGCCGTAAAAGGATGCATCACCATTTGGACCGAGCAGTAAGGCCATTAGGGGCTTGCTGCTTGAGAACAGTGAAAGCACATCGATAAGAATTGGGTACGGTTCTCCAGCGGCCAGTGCCTGTTCGTCCATGGTGTTAATCATCTCTCTGCCAATTATTTGCCTGAATTTAACCATGAAGTGACTTTTTAACTCTTCGAGAAGGTCTTCCTTGTCGAGATAGTGCAGGTAGAAGGTACCCCGACTGATGCCAGCGTTTTTGATGATATCAGTGATTGTAATTTGGTTTAGCGGCTTGTTGTGACCGACAGTGACCAGGGCGGCAACGATTGCCGCCTCAGTCTGGGCATTGCGTTCTTTGTGCGTTGTCATGTGAGCCTCCAGTTATTTGATGAACACCTTTTTAATTATTGACCATAGAAAAATATGGCCGGGATGGTTTAATAGCCACATAGTTTGATAAACACAGTGTTCATTATTTGCCAAGTGGAGGAGATATGCAATGACAAGTTTTATTTCGGTCAATGATGAGACCAAGACGTACGGAACAGGTAATCGTGCGGTGACCGCGAACAAGGCTATCAGCTTTGAAATTGAACCGGGCGAGTTGACGATTATTTTAGGTGCATCGGGGGCCGGCAAGTCGACCCTGCTTAACGTGCTTGGGGGTATGGATCATCTGACCTCTGGTTCCGTGAACGTTAATGGTGTGGAGTTGGGTGAGTTAGACAAACGTGGCCTTAATACTTACCGACGCAAGCAAGTCGGGTTCGTTTTTCAGTTTTACAACTTGGTTCAGAACCTGACGACCGTTGAGAACGTTGAACTCGCCTCAGAAATCGCGCCGGACGCCGTCGATGCGGTTCAGGCATTAACACAGGTAGGGCTGAAAGATCGCATCGAGAATTTCCCAGCTCAGCTTTCCGGTGGGGAGCAGCAGCGTGTGGCAATTGCCCGCGCCATGGCCAAGAACCCCGACCTGCTGCTAGCGGACGAACCGACTGGTGCCTTGGATTACAAGACTGGTAAAAAAATTTTGCAGCTGTTCCAAGATTTCGCGCGGGAATCTGGGAAAAATGTGATCATCGTGACGCATAATTCAATGATTCGGTCCATGGCAGACCACGTGATCGAAATCGCAGACGGTCAGGTCAAGGCGGACGAGCGCAACGAGAAGCCAACGCCTGTGGCCGATATTGAATGGTAGGCGAGCGCGATGAAGATGCTGAATAAAAATATCGCGCGTGAGTTTAAGCTTTCGATTGCCCGTTTTCTCTCGGTTTCGGCGCTGCTGATGCTTGGTGTGTTCGTTTTGATTGGGCTGAATGTTACTGGCCCGAACATGCGCCAGACCGCACAGAAGTCCTATACCGCTGAGCGGCTTGCCGATGCCAAAGTGACATCAACGGTGGCGCTTGATGCTAAAGACCGGAAGACGGTGCGTCAGTTGTCCGGGATCAAAACCGCAGAGTTCGGACACACGACCGACGTGCTAATCAAAGGCAGTCGGCACACCATGCGGATTCAGAGTAACCCGGAGACGCTGTCGAAGCTCACTTTAACGAAAGGCCGCAAAGCGCAAGCCGCTGATGAAATCGTCTTGAGCGATAAGCTGTCTGGCAAGTATCAGCTCGGACAGCATGTCACTTTTACTTCCGGCAAGACCGGCAGGACAGCCGGCTTGAGGAAGCAGAACTATAAAATTGTCGGCTTTGCCACTTCAACCGAATTTCTGAAGAAGGATAGTCTCGGTTCCACCAGCCTTGGCAGCGGGACGCTTTATGGTTTTGCTTACGTGACCAAGTCGACATTTTCCAGCAGCAAGCCGAATGTCGCCCGCTTAGCCTTTACTAATCCCAAAGGCCAGGCGTACTCAAGCAGCTACGAGCACCACGCCAAAACGCTGACGGACAAGCTGCAAAAGAAGCTGAACGCACGCAACAAGACGCGGGTGGCGGACCTGCGCACAGAGCTGAATGACAAGGTCAACTCTGGGGAAAGTCAGATTCAGACCAATGAAGCAGCAATCAAGACTGCCAGCACACAGCTGACTGCAGCGCAGCAACAGCTGACAACGCAGCTTGCCGCAGCCCAGGCAGCGAATAGCCAGGTGGCAGTTGCTCAGGTTGAGGCCAGGCAACAAGCACTCAAGAAACAAACGGCTGCATTGAAGTCTAAGCAAACAGCCCTGGTGACCGCCAAATCCGATTTGGCAGCGGCCAAGACAACGCGCAAGCAGCTTGGCGACGTTACCTTTACCGTTGAAAGCCGGAACGATTATAACGATGGCTACAATAATTATGGCGAAGACGCCCAGCGAATCGACGTCTTGGGCCGCTCCTTCCCAGCGTTCTTCTTCCTGATTGCGATTCTGGTTAGCTTCACAACGATGCAGCGCATGGTCGAAGAAAAGCGAATTGAAATGGGGACTATGCGTGCGCTTGGCTACACCAACGGTGAAGTCATGCGTGAGTTCCTTGTTTACAGCGTGACCACGGCAGTCACTGGGACGGTGCTTGGTAGCGCCCTTGGGTTGGTGGTTTTGCCGCGCATCATCTTTAACGCCTACACGGCTAACTTCAACTTTACGACACTGCTGCTGGCACCCCATCTTGGCTATGTAGCGGTGAGTCTGGTATTAGCCTTAGCCTCAACAGCTTTGGCATCGTGGCTGGCAGCTCGGTCTTCTTTGAAAATCATTCCGGCTGAGTTGATGTTGCCGAAGCCGCCGGCGAACGGCTCGCGCATCCTTTTGGAACGGATCAAACCGTTGTGGCGGCGGATGAGTTTTTCCTACAAAGTGACCGCCCGCAACCTGTTCCGTTACAAAGGTCGCATGTTCATGACAATCATTGGGGTCGCCGGGGCTACTGCGCTGATGATTACTGGCTTTGGGATTCGTGACTCACTGAATACCATTGTTGATCGGCAGTTTGGCAACATTAGTCACTACGATCTCGTGACCGTGTATAATCCCAATGCCGGCACCAGCACAGTGCGTAAGGCGCAGAAAGCGGTGACGGATTCAAACCAGGTCAAGCGCGACACCGCGGCGTATTTTGCCAATGTGTACGCGACCGTAAGTGGTTCTGATACGCGGGAGAATATTGCGTTGATGGTGCCGCAGTCTGAGGGGCAGCTAGATCATTACATCAAGCTGCGCGATTACAAGACCGGTAAAAAGCTTTTGCTTACCAAAGACGGTGCAGTGCTGTCGCAGAAGTTAGCAAAACTGCAAGGTGCGAGCGTCGGCGATACGATTAGTCTAAAAGATACTGATGGCACAGCACACAAGGTTAAAGTCGCCGCGATCACCGCCATGTATGCCGGGCATTACGTTTATATGAACCGGGCATATTACCAGAAGGTCTATGGCAAGTCGGCACTGCCAAATGCCTATCTGGTCACCTTGAAGCACAACACAAGCAGGTCGGTGAACACTTTTGCGGCACGGTTCAACCACCACGAGGCTGCCGTCGAAACCGTCCAATCTAGAGAAACTAAGAAGACCATTACCAATATTTTGGGCAATCTGAGCAACCTTATTCTTGTGCTGGTAGTCAGTGCATCACTACTGTCGCTGGTCGTGCTTTACACATTAACGAACATCAACGTCTCAGAGCGGATGCGGGAACTATCAACCCTGAAAGTATTGGGTTTCTATCCGCGCGAAGTGTTGATGTACATTTACCGCGAGACCAACATTTTGACCGGTGCAGGAATCCTGGTCGGTGTCGGTGTTGGCTATCTGTTCCATGCCTACATCATGGGTCTGCTACCGCCAGCAACAGCGATGGTTGCTCCGGGACTGACGTGGATCAACATCTTGATCTCCGTTGGGTTGACCATCGTCTTCTCGTTGATGGTCATGTTCCTGATGAACCGGAAGATTCAAAATGTGGATATGCTTGAAGCGTTGAAGTCGGTGGATTAGCGATTATGCCAAAGTGAATAGGACCCTGCAGCTGATTATGGTAATCAAGGCTGCAGGGTCCTATTTTTTGAGTGGTAGTAGTAGACAACAAGTTACTAAACATCCAGTTGCCAGGAACTGCTGGCGGTCATTTGACCGACAAGTACGATGAGCATGTGACCTTGCCAATTGCGATGGGTAAGATTGTCAAAGCAGACAACTGAAACCACATTAAGGCTTGGCACACGTACCAGTAGCTAGAAGTAATTAAACGTGCATGAGCCAAACAGCCACTTGAATGTGGCTGTTTGGCTGACTGCCGTTAACGATATAGAGTCCAACATAAAGTGCAACGAAGAACTAAATAGCGGATCAGGGGGGACAATTCAATGACAAAAATGGATTCTTTTTGGCCGCGAACAGTCAGATCTCACGAGTCGTTGAGCATCCTCTTTTGACCGGGACACAGCTTGATGATGTGCATTTCAGTCTATCTATACGCAAACAAGCAGTCAGTGTATCAGACTATCGTCGTTGCCGACGGGGAATAACTACTTTCTGATGTGGATTGGTAAAGAATTATGATAAACTTTTGGGAACAACTTGAAAGGGGCTCATTATGAAAAACTTGCAGGCTGGCGGCTTCCTCTTCGTTGGCGGCGCCATCATCATGACGGTCACTCAGTTTGGTAAAGTCGTTCCCATCATCGGCGGGGTGTGCGCGCTGCTTGGCGCAGGCATGCTGATTTATTATCTGTTTAGCAACGAAGGTAAGTATTAAACGAGTTGAGTCTGGGTGACCGTTTGCGGTCGCCCATTTTTTTACCCTCATTTGGTGGGATTAATTTTTTCCCGCGGAGCCGGCGGGTGACCTTCGTTGGGACCTCGTCGCCCAAGTAGATGAGAATAATGAACGAGCCAATGATTAGGGCGACGTATGGGACAAGCGCGCTGAGAATCAGGCCGATGATTTGCAGCGTAATCGTAAAATAGATACCGCGGCTGGTAGGAACGCAAGCCAGAGCACGACTGCCATGCGCAAGACTTCCATGTCGCGACTTATCAATTGCTATATAACGCATCAATCATGGTCAGCGCCGTCTTGGAGGTGGCAATTTGTTTGGACTGGATTATTAACACTGCTGCAAGCAACTTACGCTTCATTCCGCTTTGGCTAATAATTGAGGGCTGAGCCAGTTTGATTTGGCCAAAGGCAGTTCCGCTGTCCCCAGCCGCGCGGGTGTCCGTGGACGCAATGATGGCAAGTTTGCAGATTTAGGTCTGGTAAGGCCCACACCGACTATGTAAAGTTGACAACACAAAAAGCATTGACCAAGTGGCCAATGCTTTTTGTTTACAAGCAGTTGCTGAATTACAGCATCTGGTTGTAGTATTCAACGACAAGAGATTCGTCGATTTCTGGTTCGAGTTCTTCGCGCTGTGGCAGACGAACAAGAGTACCAGTCTTCTTGTTTTCGTCAAAGCTGACGAAAGCAGGGCGGCTAACGGTTGCTTCAAGAGCAGCGTTAACTACGACCAGGTTCTGTGAACGTTCGCGCAGGCCGATTTCCTGACCAGGCTGAACTTCGTATGAAGGGATGTCAACGCGCTTGCCGTCAACAGTGATGTGACCGTGGTTTACAAGCTGACGAGCCTGTGCACGTGTGGTAGCAAGACCGAGACGGTAAACAAGGTTGTCAAGACGCTGTTCGAGCAGGATCATCAGGTTCTCACCATGAGTCCCTGCAGTGATCTTGCCGGCGCGAACGAAGAGGTTACGGAACTGACGCTCAGTCAAACCGTACATCATGCGTAACTTCTGCTTTTCGCGAAGCTGTGTACCATATTCAGAAATCTTACGGCGAGAGTTAGGACCGTGGTCACCAGGTGCGTAAGGGCGACGAGCGAGTTCTTTACCAGTACCGGAAAGGGACATCCCGAGACGACGGGATACCTTCCATGTAGGGCCAGTATAACGTGACATAGAGTAATTCCTCCAAAAATTTTTATTGGAGTAAAATATACGTTGATGGATTTAGCACACGGGCAGTTGCACTACGTTTCGGCCTTGCAGCAAGCTTACTTCGATGTGTTGCTTGTGCAACTGGAGCCGACCATGCCGTCCACTGCTGCAGTATTTTACACGCTGACTAGCTTAACGCATTCACGGTAGCGGTGTCAAGGTGTTTTCCTAGACGCGCTGCAAATTCATTGACAGTTTCCTCGTCCGCAGCAGAAAAACGGTCCAAATCAGGGGAGTCAATGTCGAGCACCCCGATGATTTTGCCATTAACGCGCAGTGGGGTCACTAGCTCGGCGTTACTTGCGGAGTCACAAGCAATGTGGCCTGGGAACTCGTGGACGTTTGCCACGCGGATCGCTGTTTCCTTCTGGTAGCAGTTGCCAACCACGCCACTGCCGGGTTTGATGTGCATGCAGGCCACCTTGCCCTGGAAGGGACCGAGGTCTAATTCACCGGTCGCATTATTTAATAGGTAAAAACCACACCAGTTGATGTCGCCGAACGCGTCGTACAAAAGTGCGCTCGCGTTCGCAAGGTTGGCCACGTTGTTGTGTTCATCGGTCAGTAATGCGTCCACCTGTTCATTAACGATTGGGTCGAGGGTCTTCAAGTTAATTCCTTCTTTCACAAGTAAATTGGAATAAAGTGTTTCCACATGCGGCTTTTTTTGTCATACTGGAGCATGAGAAGTTTTATAATGGTACAACTACTATAGATTAACATAGTTTGTGGCGAGATTTCGGCTGTTTACTTACTTTTATTCCGCTTGGAGACGTCATTAAGAGGGTGCATTAGATGCTGTGGTTCGCAATTATTCTGTTGATTATCATTTTAGCCGCGCTCATTGCCGTGTGGGTGGTGCAACGCAACTACCGCAAGAAGCTGAGTGATCTGGATAAGCAGATGACCGGCCTGCCGGTGGCCCACATCGACAAACAAATTCGGGCGCTCAAGGGGCTGCATTTGACTGGTGAGAGTCTGAAGTCCTTCACCAAATGGCAGCGGGAATACCAGAAGTTGTCTGAGGGTGATGGGGCGCGCGCTGAGGCCCTCATGATGGACGCCGAGACCGCTGTTGCCAAGTTCCAGCTCGGCAGCGCCAAGAATATGTGTGCGGAATTGGCAGACTTGATTGCGGCCTTGGGCAAAAAATACGCTAATATCGCGCAAGAAGTTGAGAAAATCTACCAGGATGAGGAGAACAACCGCAAGCAACTCGATCAGCTGCGGAAGGACTACCAAGAAGCCCGCAAGACGCTGCTCGCCAAGAATTTTGCTTTCGGCGATACCATGCCCGCGCTGGATAAGCGGCTTAAAGCGGTGGCAAGCGAGTTCGATGCGGTCGACGAAATCACTGCCAGTGGGGATCACCAAGCAGCCCACGAGCGGATCCTCGCCCTGAGTGCCGAGGTGGCTGATCTGACCTCTTTGACCAAGACGATTCCGCCACTACTCACGGAGCTGGTGAAGGAGTTCCCCGAGCAACTCGAAGAACTCACTAGTGCATACCACAAGTTGCGCGGTGAGCACTACCAGTTCGCGAACGTGGACATTGCGGCTGAGCTTAAGAAGGTGCAGGTGGCAATCAAGAATAGTCAAACGGCCCTCAACAGCCTGAACGTTGCAGCCAGCACCGAGCAGAACAAGGCGACCGCCGCAACGATTGACTCCCTTTACGACGTCATGCAAAAGGAAATGGACGCTAAGCGGGTGGTCGTCGATACAGGTGACCGTATCAGCCAGTTCCTGCAGCACGCGCTGCGGCAGAGCCACCTGCTTTTGCTGGAGCTCGACCACTTGAATCAGTCCTACTCACTGAACCACGATGAAATCAAGACCGCAAACGCCTTGCGCCAGGAACTGAACTCCCTGAACGCCGAGAATGAGGCCGACCAGCAGGCACTCGCCGACAAGACGGCTGTTTACTCCGTGGTCGCAAAGCACTATCAGGATGACGACAAGCGGCTGCGCGAAATTGAGCAGCAGCAGCACGACATCAACGAGTCCGTTTCCGGTCTGACTGCGGGTGAGAAGTCCGCGCAAAAGGCCCTCGATGAGTTCGCCCGCGACTTGCGTTCCGTGCGCCGGGAACTCGAGGCCCTCTCGCTGCCAGGCTTGCCGCAAGACTTTTTGGACCGCTACGCTCACGTTAAGGAAGAAATCACCTCGATTGGCCAGCAGATGGACCGGGTCAAAATCGACCTCGATGATATCGGCAAGCAGATGATCGGCTTGCAGGCCGACATGGATAACCTCCAGCAGGCCAGCACCGAAATCGTGGACGCGGTGGGGATGTGCGCTCAGCTGCTTCAGGCTGCCAACCGCTACCGGGATGAACACCCTGAATTAGCCGGGGCCATCACCAAGTGCAAGGCTCTGTACGCACAAATCGAATACAAGGAAGCCGCGGACACACTCGCAGCAGCCCTTGAGGAAGCCGTGCCTGGAAGTTACCAGAAAGCGGAGGATGCTTATCTGAGTGACAAGACGGCGACGCCGCTATAAGCAGCAGTCAAACAACTAATTTTGCCTAAACAGAAATACCCACCAGCCTGTGGCGGTGGGTATTTCCTTGTTTATGCTATAGACGCGCGACAGTAATTTGGTATAATACGTTTAGCTTACTTATTGTTAGAAGGGACAAATAATGATTTACTTTGATAATAGTGCCACCACGAAGCCGCTTGCCAGCGTCCTGGATACTTACCGGACGGTTGCGACTGAATTTTACGGAAACCCCAGCTCCCTGCACAAGTTAGGTGATAAAGCGAAGGCGGTTGTTGACCAGTCACGCGCGCAGATTGCCGCGATCCTTGGTTGCAAGCCGGATGAGATTTACTTCACCAGCGGCGGCACGGAGGGGGACAACTGGATCATTAAGGGCACCGCAATGGCCAAGCGCCAGTTCGGCAAGCACATTATCACCAGCAGCATCGAACACGCCGCGGTCGGCAACAGCATGAAGCAGCTCGAAGAACTTGGCTTTGACGTGACTTACCTGCCCGTTGACCACCGCGGTTTTGTGGATCCGGATGATGTTGCGGCCGCACTGCGCGACGACACGATCCTGGTCTCCGTCATGGCCGTGAACAACGAAATCGGTAGCATCCAGCCAATTGACAAAATTGCTGAAGTACTCAAGGACCGCCCGACTGTGCACTTCCACGTTGACGCCGTGCAGTCTGTCGGTAAGGGCGTCCGGGACCTCATCACCAACCCGCGGGTCGACTTCTTGACCTTCTCCGGGCACAAGTTCCACGCACCACGGGGAACAGGTTTCATCTACGCTAAGGAAGGCCGCCGGATCGAGCCACTCATGGCTGGTGGTGGTCAGGAGTCCAACATGCGCAGTGGGACCGAGAACACGCCCGGGATTGCTGCGATGGCCAAGGCCCTGCGCCTAGCCGTTACTGACGAGGACAAAAAGGTTGCGCGGGAGCAGGCAATTCGTACGGAAATCACCAACTACGTGAAGAAGTTCGACCACATGCGCTTCTTCAGTGAGCTGACTCCGGATTTTGCGCCCCATGTTTTGACCATGGCGATTCAAGGGGTGCGTGGTGAAACCATCGTGCACGCATTTGAACAAGAAGGGGTCTACATGTCCACGACCAGTGCCTGCTCCAGCCGCAGTGGCGAGGAGAGCAGCACGCTGGCCGCAATGAACGTGCTCCAGAGCGATGCCGAGTCTGCATTCCGGATCAGCCTGGACGAAGAGAACACGATGGCTGAGGCCAAGGCGTTCGAAAAGGCTTTTGATAAGGTTTACGCTGGCTTTGAACGGATGCGGCCCCAGAAGTGGACCGCGACTGCTAGTCAGAAATAGAAGGAGAATTATTAGTGGAATATTCTGAAATTATGGTTCGTTACGGCGAACTGTCCACCAAGGGCCGCAACCGTCAGGCCTTTATCGGGCGCCTGAACGGTAACGTCGCGAAGACGCTGCATGACTTCCCAGAGCTCACCATCCGGCCGAAGCGCGACCGCTTGCACATTGAGCTGAATGGGCAGCCATCCCAGCCCGTGATGGACCGGCTCAAAATGGTTTTCGGCATCCAGTCATTCTCACCGAGTGTGGCCGTGGCTAAGGACATGGACAAGGTCTACCCGGCCGTACTCGACCTGATGAACGCGACCGTACCGCAGGGGAGCACCTACAAGGTCATGACCAAGCGTTCCGATCATGATTTTGAACTCGACACCAACGGCATGAACCTGGCCGTCGGGGACTACTTGGATGACAAGCGGCCTGACCTCGTCGTTAAAATGAAGCAGCCAGAGTACACACTGCGCGTTGAAGTGCGGCGCGAGGCCATCTACCTGTCCACCGAGACGATTCTCGGTGCGGGCGGCCTGCCAGTCGGCACTGCCGGCCACGCGGCGATGATGCTCAGCGGTGGTATTGACTCACCCGTTGCGGCTTACCTGGCTTTGAAGCGGGGCGTGGACATTGAGATGGTCCACTTCTTCAGCCCGCCATACACTTCCGAAAACGCGCTGAACAAGGCTAAGGAATTGACCGCCAAGCTCACGCCTTATGGGGGCCGCATCGACTTTATTGCCGTGCCTTTTGCCCACATCCAGGAAGAAATCAAGGCGAAGGTGCCAGAGGGTTACCTCATGACCGTGCAGCGGCGGCTCATGCTGCGGCTGACGGAAGCCATCGCCAAGCAGCGTGGCGACCTGGCCATTTTCAACGGTGAGTCAGTCGGCCAGGTTGCTAGTCAGACGCTGGCGTCCATGGCGGCAATCAACGATGTTACAACAATGCCGATCGTGCGCCCCGTTGCAACGATGGACAAGGTTGAAATCATCGCCGAAGCCGAGAAAATCGATACTTACGAGCTGTCCATCATGCCATTTGAAGACTGCTGTACGATTTTTGCACCGCCGTCACCAAAGACCCAGCCCAAGATCGACAAGGCTCGTTACTACGAGACCAAAATCGACGTTGAAGGCTTGATGGCAGAAGCGATGGCCGGCTTGCAAATCACATCAATTCGCCCTGGCGACGAGTTCATGAAGCAGGATGAAGATATCATTGCGGAATTGCTGTAGAACACAGAGCGGAGCGGGACGGTTTGAAGCTGAGCATTAACGGACTCTGGGCAAAATGCCTGGGCTTTAGGCATTTGGACCAGAGTGTGTTAAGCGGAAGCTTCAGTCCCGCGCAGCTCGACTCGGCACCGTAAGCTAGAAAATGCCTGGGCTTTAGGCATTTGGACCGGAGTGTGTTAAGCGGAAGCTTCTGCGGGCCGCAGCTCGACTCGGCACCGTAGAATATTTTTTCTCTTACCAAAACTAAACAGCTCTATCTCAGTGGTTCCACATGATTTAACCAAATCGTGTGGAACCACTTTTTCTGTCTAGCCTAGATCTGAACTGCGGTGGAATCACACCAGATAGGCAGGCGACCAGATAATCAGAGAAAACATTGACAATGTAGTATACAAGGATTAGATTAGCCTCAATGTAAGGGCTTTCCATGATATTTAACAGCAACATCATGGACTTTTCCCACTGTGGCTTTCACTCGTTGAAAGAAGGTAATGCATCTATGACGATTAAGATGCCAACTGGCAAGATTGATTCTAAACGACCGTTAGTTGACCGGCTCCGATTTAGCCTGCTGCCAACAAATTTACGGTTTGCTTCAAATCAATACCCAGACTCTTGGAAATTAGTACTGCCTAGGGACAGCACTTACCGAAAAGTGCAGCCAATCGACGTCACTTTTAGGACTTCAGAGGTTGCACTCTCTGACTCAAAGGGGGAATCGCTCAGTATTCCATATGCCCAGGTCAAGACGGTTCAAATTGCGGCAAACGGTGCTGAGCTGAGCGGCGGTGTTGCTCTTGTGCCCATGTCGTATAAGTACTTCAATGCGGTCATTATCATCACCCAGACAAATGACGTCTCGTACTTTCTCACCTTGCCCACCTTCAAGTTTGTGGGACCATTTATCGACTTCCTAATCGCGCAACAAGTTGCTGTTAGTGACCCGCTGTGGATTGCAGACCACCTGACTGATATTAACGACTGCCTGAAGCGACAAATCGCGGCGAAATCGTAGCTCACTGAAAAGAATCTGGATTGCTGACGCCGTGGCAACAAAATAAAGGCTGCGTTACATGGTAAAACCGCCAAAGATAAAAGTTATCCCGCAACACCAGTTGGATAACGCAGCGGTTGAGAATTGATCCAAATTGCAACAGGTTTTAGAATGCAGGCGTCCTTAATTGGGCGCACGTATGAAAGGACTTAATATTATGCACATTGGGTTTATAGTACTAGGGGTTGTCCTGATCATTATTGCTGCTTTTGAGTTTATTGAAGTCAGAAAAATGGTTCACAGGTTGCAAACGGAAGGCGGTCCAGAAACTTCTTCTTTTATTGGCTATGCCCTCTGGTCTGCAGTCGTCGTGGCCATCTTCTTAGTCTTTGCAGGCATCGGGGTAATCGCCCTATCTCTTTAGCACACAAGCACGTGTCCTGAGCCCAAACTAAAGCTCAGGGCACGTGTTATTTTTGTGTGCGGCAACACGACAGGTGTAAAAAGTTGGTAAGCACACTTATTTGCTTGGCTTTTGTGATTGAATACGCTATCATAAAGTTATACTTACTAAATAAAAGGAGTGATACCATGACGACCATTTTTGATTTGCACGATGTTGCCTACGCCCCTGAGCAGCAACCGATTCTGCAGGCGATTAATCTGACGGTCGAGACTGGTGAGTTTCTGACCATTACTGGGCCGTCTGGTTCCGGTAAGAGCACCTTGCTCCGGCTGCTGGCGACTTTATTGACCCCAACGAGCGGCACGATCGAGTATGCGGGCAAACCGCAAGGCGATTACGACAAGGTCACATACCGGCGCGAGGTTTCCTACTGTTTCCAGCAGCCTAGTTTGTTTGGCGAGACCGTTGCCGACAACTTGGCCTTCCCCTTCGCAATTCGCAAGCAGGATTTTGACGAAGACAAGGCCAAAGAGGCTTTAGGCTGGGTCGATCTGCCAGCGACGATGTTGAACAAAAAAATCACTAGCCTCTCTGGTGGTGAAAAACAGCGGATTGCTTTAATCAGAAACCTGCTGTTCAGCCCGCGGGTATTACTCCTTGATGAGGTGACGACCGGTTTGGACAGTGATACCAAGGACATTGTGCACCGGCTCATTCGCGATTTGAACGCTAAGGGAATGACGATCATCGCGATTACCCACGATGAAGGTGAAATTGCCGCTGCGGACGCGTTGGTCGACATTGTTGCCGGTAGATTGGAGGCGCACCATGCAAAATAATCTGATTGTGAGCCCGACCGCTTTGGGCTTGGCGGTACTGCTAGTCTTAATTGCACTAATCATCAACTTTAAAGAGCACATTGGCCTGCAAAAAGACATTATTATCGGCGTCGTGCGGGCCGTCATTCAACTGACCGTGGTGGGTTACGTGCTGACTTACATCATCAAGGTGGACCGGGTGTGGTTGACACTGTTGATGGTGGCAATCATCATCTTCAACGCTGCCTACAATGCGCGCGGGCGCGCAAATGGCATTCCGCACGCGTTTGTCATCAGTCTGGTCGCCATTTCCGTTGCAACCTTGCTGACGCTGGTCATGTTGATCATTGCCCACGCCATCGCCTTCATTCCGAGTCAGGTCGTGCCAATTACCGGGATGATTGCCTCCAACGTCATGGTCGCAACGGGCCTGTGTTACCGCGCCATGAATTCAAGCTTCCATGATCAGCGGCAAGCCGTGCTGGAGAAATTGGCGCTGGGTGCGGACTTGAAGCAGGCGTCGATTTCGATCGTGCGGGCGGCGATTCGCACCGGCATGTCACCAACAATTGATTCCGCTAAAACGGTCGGCTTGGTCAGCTTGCCGGGGATGATGTCCGGTTTGATTTTTGCCGGCGTTGATCCAACCAAGGCCATCATGTACCAGATCATGGTAACCTTCATGCTGCTGGGGGCCACGAGTCTGGGCAGCGTGATTGCCTGCTACGCCGCCTACAAACAGTTTTACAATGCGGACCTGCAGTTGCGCTAGTGCAAGTGGTGCGCCGCTTAGTCTAAAACGAGGTCGCACTCCCAAGTTCGGGGGATGCGACCTCGTTTTTGTTAACGCTCAGGGGCTGACCGCATTGGGGTCCACGCTCATGATGGTTAGCCGATTTGGTTAAAGGCTATCTTTAGTACAGACTAGCGTATGCGTAATTAACGTTGCCACTTGGCATGATGGGGAAGTTCTTGACCCGCGATGATAGCAAGTAACCCGTGCCATCCTGGAAGACACCCGCAGTGGGGACGTCCTGGGTGGCGACGAGGCGCTCGGCCTGCTGAATTGCGTGCCAGCGGGCGACCGGCTGCGGACCATACTTAGTGGTGATTCTGTCCAACAGCGCATCGTAATGCCGGTCACTGAAGCCGGCGACATTCTGCAGGTTCCCACTTTCATTGAAGGTCAGGACATTGTAGGGATCACCATCAGCCGGAGTCCAGGTGGAGAAGACAACGCTGAACTTGCCTTGTTCCTCCAGCGTGATCCGCCGGGCGAGGGAAGTCTTTTGGATGTCGACGGTGATCCCGGGCAGATTGTGTTCAATTTGGCCCTTCAGGAACGTGGCGGTCAACTGGGCAACATCGTTATCGGCAATTAACAGGGGAATGTGGATGCGGCTGATGTGTAATTCCTGCCGGGCAATTTGCCACTGCGCATTGGCATACCTGGGGTTGTACGGCAGCAGCTGCCCAGTGTCTTTGCGGTAATCCACTCCTTGCGGGGAAGTGGCCAGGCCGGCCGGAACGAGGCCATTGAGGGCTTTGGCGCCATCGCCCAGGCTGCCCTTGACTAGCAGGTGTTTATCGTATGCAGTCGCGATTGCCCGGCGCAGGTGGACATTCGCGGTCGCACCAGAGGTCGTGTTGAAGAACAAATAGGCGGCAGTGGTACTGGTGCTGTAGTGCAGATTGCGGTTGCCCGTGTAGTTTTGCAGTTGCTGCGGATCAAGGGCAACGTAATCAATTTTGCCCTGCCGGTAAAGCTGGGTCGCCTGTTTTGGATCGGTGATGACCCTGAAGTTGATCAACTTCAGGTGGACCTGCTTTTGGTACGGAAAATGCGGATTGCGGTGGTAGGTCCACCGCTGATCCTTGGGCCCCGTCCAGTTTTGCACGACGAAGGCTCCGTCAGACAATGTGTGGGCCGAAGAATCACCATACTTGTTTCCGAGCTTGCTGGCAAAATTGTGGTTGATGGGCAACATTGTGGTGCGGGCCAGTAGTTCCCGGACGTAGGGATTGGCCGTGCTGAGTGTCACTTGCAGTTTGCTCCTGCCCAGCGCCTTGACTCCCAGCGCGCTGAGCGGTTTGCTGCCAGTCCGCACTGCATAACCATTGGCAATCATGTCGATCCGGCTGGCGTTGCGGGCTTTGACTGCTGGACTGGCCAGTCGCCGCCAAGCGTACACAAAATCAGCCGCGGTGACCGGACTGCCATTACTCCACTTGAATGGCCGCAGGGTGAAAACGTAGCGCAGGTGGTCTGCACTGATTTGGGGATGCCCATCGCTGATGGCTGGCACCACCTTGCCCTTGGCGTTACGGGCGTACAACCCAACATTGGTGGCGCTGATCACGTCACTGGCACCGAGCGAGCCGTAAGTGTCACTGTCGAGGGTCTCGATCGGCGCGCTAACGCTGGACCGCAGTGTCGTATTCTTAACCCCGGCGCTAGAAGGCGGGGTAGTCCGCATGGCTAGACCGATAGCCGTGGTGGCAACAATGCCAATGATGATCGTTGCGCTAGCAATAATTTTTTGATTCATGCTTTAACCCCAGGTTTCTTAAGACATTTTGGATGATTCGTGTTAGTATTCAAAATAATTTGTCAATGCACCTAGGAACAGTGTAATACATCGGCTATTATTAATGCGTACAATTAAGTTAATTGCCAAGCATATTTGGGCAAAATTTGCAGACAGTAGGGGGCAAACATGTTCAATTGGGGAATTTGGTTCATTGAAACAGTGATTGCAACCTTCTTCATCTCTGGCTTCGTTGTTATCTATAACCGTGCAGACGTCACCCTGCGGAATGTGTATTTTGCTAACACCAAAAATGGCACTATGTGGGCGTCAATGACGTTAACCCTCTTCGTGTTCGTGATGGTTGGCTTCTGCGCACTAGCTAAGTATCTTAACCCGGTCAATGCCAGTGCCTACCAGAACTGGGCGCTTTACGTCTTGTTTATCCCGCTGATGGATCGGAACGTGCAGCCACTGTCATTCTGGGCCCGGACTGGCGGGATCGTTGTGCTTTGGATCCTGAACAGCAATGTTCATGATCCGTTCTTTGCGGTTTCCCTGATCAGTGTGCTCTTGTTGCAGGCTGTCACCTGGCACTGGCGGCGCGAAGCTAGCAACAGTTGGTTCTTGCACATGGGCATTGCCATCTGGGCTGCTAGCGCGTTCTGGCTGACACAGACGCAGCTGACCCTAGTCACGATCGGGATGGCAATTGTGATGTTCAGCTTGATGAACGTGTTCACGCTCATGTACTGGTCCGCTGAGCGCATCACGGATCTGGAGCACAAACGCCTCGTCAAGCAGGTCAATCAGGACACACTGACGCACGTCGGTAGTTTGTTTGCGTTCAAAGAGGACATGACTACGCAGATCGAACTTGCCCGGCGGCTGGGTGAACCGCTGACGCTAGCAATGTTTGACATCGACTTCTTTAAGCACGTGAATGATAATTTCGGGCACGCGGCTGGAAATTTTGTTTTAAGCGAAGTCGCGCGGCAGGTCAACGAGCTGCTCGAGCAGACCAGCCCGTATTCCTTTGATTTTTACCGGACCGGGGGCGAGGAGTTTAACATCATTTTCGAAAATGCTGAAGTGTCGGTAATCACCCCAATCGCCGCGCAAATCCTGACCATGATCCGCAAGCAGAATTTTGTCTATGAAGGCCACGCCATCAAGGTGACCTTGTCGATGGGCATTACGTCGCTTTGCCAGAACGACACAGGTCTGGAGGACGTTTACGAACGCGCCGATGCCCAGTTGTATGAAGCCAAACGCAATGGTCGCGACCAAGTGCGCACTACTAACGTGCTGTCCGCATAGTCACTGCAAAATTGTTTCGCGGGTGATTGACCCGTCGCCTGGCATCGGCTATACTGGTGCCAACACGTTGAACAAGAGGGTCGATTGCGCCGGAAACGACAGCAACGGGGGAACGATGAGAACTCCGCCGGGACAATCGATTGTAGCTTGTGAGTGTCATCCTGAACTAATAGTAAGGGTGACCGGCTCCGGCCGTTATCCGTATTAAGTGGGGGGCATTGCTCCCAATTTAGGTGGCACCGCGAGTGAACTCGTCCTATTGATATAGGGCGAGTTTTTTTGTTCACAAAAACATATAGGGGTGAAATTGATGACTGCAGAAAAAGAATTAGCGCCAAAGTACGACCCATTAGCGGTTGAAGCTGGGCGTTACGATAAGTGGCTCGAACAAGGCGTCTTCAAGCCAAGTGGCGACAAGAAGGCTAAACCATATACGATTGTGATCCCACCGCCAAACGTCACCGGTAAGCTGCACATGGGCCACGCCTGGGACACCACGCTTCAGGACATGATCATTCGCCAGAAGCGGATGCAGGGTTTTGACACCCTCTACCTGCCAGGAATGGACCACGCCGGCATCGCAACCCAAGCTAAAGTTGAAGCCAAGTTGCGCGAACAGGGCATTACTCGTTACGACCTCGGCCGCGAGGAGTTCGTCAAGAAGGTCTGGGAATGGAAGGATGAATTCAGTAAGATCATCCGCAACCAGTGGGGCAAAATGGGCCTCTCCCTCGATTACAGTCGCGAACGCTTCACACTTGATGCTGGGCTCTCCAAGGCTGTGCGCAAGGTCTTCGTGCAGCTTTACAACGAAGGCTTGATCTACCGCGGTGAGTACATCGTTAACTGGGACCCACAAGCCCGGACCGCGCTGTCAGATATCGAAGTTATCCACAAGGACGACAAGGGTGCCTTCTACCACATGATCTACAAGTTTGCTGACGGTACCGAGGGCGGGATCCGCATCGCCACCACCCGGCCAGAAACCATGTTTGGTGATACTGCCGTTGCTGTTAACGGCAAGGATCCCCGTTACAAGGACCTGATCGGCAAGAAGGTTATCGTGCCAATCGTTGGCCGCGCGATTCCGATCATCGCCGATGAACACGCGGACATGGACTTCGGGACTGGTGCCGTTAAGATTACGCCAGCCCACGACCCTAATGACTTCCAGGTTGGCCTGCGTCACGATCTCGAACGCATCAACTGCATGAACGACGATGGCACCATGAACGAAGTCGCCGGCAAGTACAAGGGCATGGACCGCTTCGAATGCCGTGAAGCTTTGGTCAAGGACCTGCAGGCTTCTGGTGATTTGATCCAGATTCAGCCGATCGTCCACTCCGTTGGCCACTCCGAACGAACCGGTGTGCAGGTTGAAGCCCGCCTGTCAACGCAGTGGTTCGTCAAGATGAAGCCACTCGCCAAGGAACTTTTGGACAACCAGAAGACCGAGAACAAGGTTGATTTTGTGCCACCGCGCTTCGAACACACGCTCACCAACTGGATGGAGAACATTCATGACTGGGTTATCTCCCGCCAGCTCTGGTGGGGCCACCAGATTCCTGCTTGGTACAACAAGCAGACTGGTGAGATGTACGTTGGCATGGAAGCACCTAAGGACGCGGAAAACTGGGAACAGGACCCTGACGTTCTGGACACCTGGTTCAGTTCCGCCCTGTGGCCATTCTCCACGCTTGGCTGGCCTGATGAAGACGCAGCTGACTACAAGCGCTACTACCCAACCAATACGTTGGTAACTGGTTACGACATCATCCCATTCTGGGTTGCCCGGATGATGTTCCAAGGCCTGCACTTCACCGGCAAGCGCCCGTTTGAGCACACCCTGATCCACGGGCTGATGCGTGACGAACAGGGCCGCAAGATGAGTAAATCCTTGGGCAACGGGATCGACCCGATCGATATCATCGACAAGTACGGGACCGATGCATTGCGCTGGTTCCTCGCAACCGGGACTACTCCTGGTCAGGACGCCCGCTTCAGCTACACGCAGCTTGACGCTGCCTGGAACTTCATTAACAAGATCTGGAACGTTTCCCGCTACGTGATGATGAACCTGGGTGACACTAAGGCTGACCAGCAGCCTGACGTTGCCAGCTTCGACCTTGCTGACAAGTGGATCTTTGCAGAGCTCAACAAGACGGTTGCTAGTGTTACCGCTAAGTTCGACAAGTTTGAATTCGGGGAAGCTGCCCGTGACCTTTACAACTTCATCTGGGGCGAGTTTGCGGACTGGTACATCGAAATGAGTAAGGAAACTCTTACCGGTGACGATGAGACCAAGAAGGCTGCTAAGCGAGTCAATTTGGCTTACGTTCTCGACCAGATTCTGCGTTTGCTGCACCCAATCATGCCATTTGTTACCGAAAAGCTTTGGCTCACGATGCCGCATGATGGCGATTCAATCGTTACTGCTAAGTACCCAGAGGTCCACGCCGAATTCACAAATGATGCGGCTGTTACCGAAATGGGCCGCGTGATTGAGCTCATCCGGGCCGTCCGTGGGATTCGTAACGATGCCAATGCACCGCTGAGCACACCAATTCACGTTGTTATTGCGTTGAATGATGACAGCTTGAAGGCTGCGTTCACGGCTAACCGCGCCATCCTCGACCGCTTCCTGAACACCGCCAGCCTCAAGATCGTTGACGCCGGCGCTGACATTCCGGAAGCCAAGACCGCCGCATCCGCCGTTATCACTGGGGCGACTGTCTACGTACCGCTGGCTGAACTGATCGACTTCGACGCCGAAATCGCCAAGCTCAAGAAGACTAGTGACAAGCTGGACAAGGAAATCGCGCGCATTGACAAGAAGCTGGGTAACCCTGGCTTCATGGGCAAAGCACCAGCCGCTGTCATCGATGAACAGCGCCAGAAGAAGGCTGACTTTGAGACCAAACAGGCCGCCGCTCAGGATCGGATCAAAGAGCTCGAAGCCGCACGTTAAGCTGCTGGTAAAATTATGTAAAAATTATCTGAGCAATTGCTAGCGCCCTTCGCAAAAGTGTGTATAATTAGGGCATATAGGAAAGCTAGTACACTTGGACTCCCACTAGGTGCGCTTGCTGGACGATTGCTAAAAAAGTTGACTTGTCTCCCACAGGTCAACTTTTTTTGTACACGCGGGGGCTTGTGCTATCATTGGCTTCAATAATGCCGCACGGTTTGGCGCCGTTGCGGTCGCTTGATTGGGGAGGAATGATTTTGGAATTTGCATCGTATGCCGCGGCCCTGAGCCACGTCCACGGCTTGCCGCGGTTTAAGCGCAGCAACTCCCGGGACGAAGAGAAGCTGGTGCTCAAGCAACTGGGACATCCGGAACAGCAGGGGCACTTTATTCACGTGACCGGGACCAACGGAAAGGGCTCCACGAGTAATGCAATTGCTCACATGTTGCTCCGCGCAGGGTGCACGGTTGGTTTATACACCTCACCGTTCATCATGCGCTTTAACGAACGGATTCAAATCGATAATCAGCCGGTGTCTGACGAGGTCATCCGGCGCGCTGCCGGAACGGTTGCGACCGCGATCGAGCAGCTGCAAGGCGACCATCCTGGTTTATTCCTGAAGGAGTTCGAATTCGTGACTTGCATGGGATTTGTGATTTTTGCGCAAGCCCCCGTTGATGTTGCGGTGATTGAAGTCGGTATTGGGGGAACGCACGACTCAACTAACGTGATTACCCCTGACGTTGCGGTCATCAGTAATGTGGCCATGGACCACATGGCGCAACTGGGCAATACTCTGACTGCGATTGCAACGGAGAAGTCGGGAATCATTAAACCCGGCGTTCCGGCTGTGACCGGCAAGTTACCAGCTGAGGCGGCCACAGTGGTCGCGGCCCGCGTTCAGGAATGCGGCAGTCCCCTTTACCGCTTCGGGGAGGAATTCAGCGCCAAGGGCCACGCCGACGCTAAACTGTTCGGTGAGAAGTTCACTTATCAGGACGAGGGTGGCAAGCTGACCAGCCTCGAATTCCCGCTACTGGGCTCTTACCAGGTGCAAAATGCGGCAGTGGCGATCAAGGCCGCCAAGCTCTACGCTGCTAAGCAGGACTTGCCGCTCACTGCTGCCGATATTCGGCACGGTCTGGCGGCTAGCCACTGGCCGGTGCGCATGGAGCGGGTCTCCAGTGAACCGCTGATCGTGCTAGACGGTGCCCACAATCCGGATGGGGTCAGCCACGCGCTGGCCAGCATTCGTAATTTTGACTACGAGCACGTGACCCTGATCGTCGGCATTTTGGCCGACAAGGCGATGGACAAGATGCTTAAGTCAATTGCGGCGACGGGCGCTGAGGTCTTCTTAGTGCAGGTGCCAGACAACCCGCGCGCGGCGACCGAGGCTGACTACCGGGCAGCTGGCGCCGATCCGCAGTGGCGCTTTTGTGATTGGCATGACGCGCTCGCAGATTCCATTCGCGAGCACCCCCAGGGCTTAACGCTCATTTTGGGGTCACTGTACCTCGCATCAGCCGTTCGCCAGGAGTTATTCGCCGCTGAGTAGTATTGACCGCACAAAATAATTTAATCGACCTTGCAATCGCACCCCCTTCGCGAATTCTCTAGCGAAAGGGGTGTTTTAATTGGCGAATGATCAGAAAAATGTGCTTCACAACTGGGAAGCGGTGGCGGGGACCGACTCAGCCACAGACACGTTGGGAGAACTGCTGCGGGTCGGCGGCTTGGGCTCAGCCGCCGCGATGCGCAGCTTGGCGCTCAGCTTTCCGGATCTAGATGGCCTGTGTCTGGCGGACATGGAGGCTGTCGCCGCACTACCCGGAGTGGGGAAGCTGCGGGCCGAGCTGATTGTTGCGGCATTGGCTTTTGCGGACCAGGCCCTGCGCCGGGCTACCGTCGTGCGGGGGCAGGTGTACAGTTCGGATGAGCTGGGGAAACAGCTAGTCCGCCGTTTCGCGGGCTTACACCAGGAGCAGTTGCTCGTCTACTACCTGGACATCAAAAACCAGATCATCTACGAAGAAACGCAGTCGGCTGGTAGCATGGAGGCCAGCATGAGTGATCAACGGCTGATTATGCGGCGGGCACTCGTTGTCGGCGCGAGCCGCTTTATTTTGGCCCACAATCATCCGAGTGGGGATGTTGCCCCCAGTAGTCATGATGAGGACGTTACCGAACGTCTCAGCATGACGGGGCACTTGATGGGCGTTGAACTCATTGATCACATTATTGTGGGTAAGGAGGACTACATGTCTTTTCGGGAGTCAGGTTTGATTTAGGCTTAGTGCTAACTGATTAGGCAAGTGCGCGGCTAACGTGCAAGTACGGACCTGGACCTCTCCAAATGACTTAAGGACTTAATGGAAGCTTATAAAGGTGGATTCAGCCGCTTTCCGCAAATTGGTGCCGCTTTATGATATACTCATTTTTGAAACAAAGTGATGACGCACGTTATATGTAGTAGTGTGCTGAATTGCTCGGACCTGCATTCGCGGGTACAATGTGTTTGACAGTGGTAACTAAACTGGCACGTGGTAATTATCAAGGCGCCGAACGCGCCGTGGTCGAGCACCCGCCCGTTGCATTCACGGACTGTCGTGAAGACGGCGCCGGTGTTTCCAGAAACCTGGTTGAGTTTAGACCGGGTAGTTCATAAACATATATCGCAGTGACCATTAAGGAGAGAACAGCTTGTTTGGATTAGGCGCAAAAAACATCGGAATTGATCTCGGGACCGCGAATACGCTGGTCTATGTTGAAGGTAAAGGTATCGTTTTACGGGAACCATCAGTCGTTGCGAAGAACACGCAGACCGGCGAAATCATCGCTGTTGGCGCGGAAGCACGCGACATGATCGGGCGCACGCCTGTTTCGATTACCGCGATTCGGCCCATGAAGGATGGGGTAATTGCTGACTACGACACAACAACAGCAATGCTTAAGTACTTCATGGAAAAGGCTCTTGGCAGTGGCAGTCACCCTTACGTGATGGTCTGCGTGCCAAGTGGTGTGACCGAAGTTGAAAAGCGCGCGGTAATCGACGCAGCGAAGGTTGCTGGGGCCCGCGAGGCTTACGTTATCGAAGAACCATACGCAGCGGCAATTGGTGCAGGCTTACCAGTTATGGATCCAACCGGCAGCATGGTTGTTGACATTGGTGGTGGGACTACTGACGTTGCAACGATTTCTCTGGGGGGCATTGTTTCCAGCCGGTCCATCCGGATGGCTGGTGACAAAATTGACGAATCCATCGTGACCTACATTCGCCAGCACTACAATCTGCTCATTGGTGAGCGGACTGCTGAAGAAATCAAAATGACCATTGGCTCCGCTTCTGAAGAAGAGGCTAAGAAGCTTGATGGCATGACGATTCGGGGCCGTGACCTCTTGTCTGGCTTGCCGCATACCGTTGACATTACTGCTTCGGATGTTGCCGCAGCGATTAAAGAAATTGTTGACGCCATTATTGACGCCATCAAGGAGACCCTTGAGGAAACCTCTCCAGAAATCGCGGCCGATGTTATCGACCACGGGATTGTTCTCACTGGTGGTGGGGCAATGCTGAAGAGTCTCGACGGGGTAATTAGTGACTCCACTAAGGTGCCAGTATTTATCGCGCAAGATCCGCTCGATTGTGTTGCTATCGGAACAGGTGAATCACTTAAAAGTATCGACGTCATGAAGAAGCACTAAGCAGTGGGGGGTCGGGACGTTTGTTCCGGCTCCCTGTTTGTTTTGACGCCGCGGGACCGCCTTGCGGTCAAGTGAGCCTAATTCTGGATGGTAATCGAACGGGTGCATTAATCCGTTTCGTTTAGGAGGAAATAATGCAGAAGTTTTTCTCAAATAAACGCCTCATCGTTTTGATGGTCTCCTTTCTGGCGTGTGTGGGTTTGATTGCGGTCTCAATTAACGTGCGCGACAAGCGCAACACCCCACCTCTGATCCAGCAGATTGGCAACGATGCTGTTGGACTCGCTTCCGGGGTGGTTGACGGCCCAGCGAACGCCGTCAACAATGGTCTGGATGACGTTGCTAATCTGTTTAACACCTACTCCGAAAACGCTCGGCTCAAGAGCAAACTCGATGATCTGGCCCAAACAAAGGTACAGAACCAAACGCTCAAGACCGAGAACAAGCAACTCAAGCAAGAGCTCAAGCTGAACGCGACCCTGACTGACTACGATGGGATCACTGCTGCCGTGAAGTCCCGCGCACCTTCAGACTGGCGCAACGTGCTGGTTATCGACAAGGGGTCTGTTTCTGGAATCAAGAAGAACATGCCGGTAATGTCTGATGCCGGCGTTATTGGCCGGGTGATCGAGGTCAACCAGACCAACTCCAAAGTCGAACTGATTAGTACCGACAACAGTGCGGCCAACCGCTTTGCCGCGCAGGTAACGGTTAAGAATAAGGCTATTAACGGGGTCATTACCGGTTACAAGACCGCTTCTGGTGACCTCGTGATGGGGCAGATGACGACCGACACCAATGTGCCTAAGGGGACCAAAGTTTACACTTCCGGTCTCGGGGGCCGCACACCAAAGGGCTTGCTGATCGGCACGGTTGAGTCCATCAAGAAGGATGACTACGGGCTCGCAAACACAATTTACCTTAAGCCTGCTGGTAACCTTGACGACGTTTCCGTTGTCACTGTGATTCGGCGTACTGTCAGGGGTGAATAACATGAACGATAAGCCATTTACAAAGCATTGGGTCGCGTTTGTGTACCTGCTGGTTGCCATGATGCTTGATGGTGGCGTGACGCACATCCTTAGCAATTGGACAATGAAACCGCAGGGCACCGCAGTTCCGCAGATCACGCTTTTTGCACTCGTTCTGATTGCGTTATTTGTGCCGCGTGAGTCTTGGCTGATCATTTGGGCGGTCGTTTTTGGGTTTATTTTTGACATGTATTTCAGCGGGCTGATCGGTATTTACACGATGATTTTCCCCCTGATTACTTATGTGGTCGCAAAAAGCCGTCCGTATGTACCCCGGACCTGGCCATTCGTGCTCGCCGTCTTCATCATTGCCCAAACCGCGCGGATGTTTCTTGATTATGCGGTCGCAATGGTGCTGAACGCCACCCATATCGGTTTGCTGGACGTGATTACCCAGCATTTAGCCCCTGGACTGACACTTAATATGGTTTTGTTTGCGATTCTCTACTATCCTTGCTCGCGATTACTGGTAAAATTAACACGAGACTAAACTGACAGGGGTGTGTTTATGGACGCTGTAATTCTAAAGGGTAGAGCTGATGGTTTTGAACTGCAGCTGACGGATTCTGCGGCATTCAGCGATATTTTGACGAAACTGGATGCGCTACTGGGGCACTTGTATAAGGATACGCCAAGTGGCGACGTCAATTTTGTAATTGAAACCGGGCGCCGGTTGTTAACTGCTGCCCAGAAACACGCAGTTGACGCCGTTTTTGCAAAATACCCGCGTTTTTCGACGCGCTTATTACATAGCGATGTTGTGGATGCAGAAACCGTCCAGACGCGCGTGCGGCAAGCGCGAACCAATTTTGCCGGCGGGGTGATCCGCTCGGGACAAGTGCTTGCCGTCAACGGCGACTTAGTTTTCACCGGCGTTTTGCATGCGAACGGCGTGATTCGCGCTAGCGGCTCAGTGTTTGTGCTCGGAACAGCAGAGGGCGGTGTGGTTCACGCGGGCTATCCGGATAACAGTCTCGCGGTCGCGGCAGGGCGGATCAGCGACCTAGCCCAGATTCGGATTGCGGATGCTGTGGAGGTTGTTGAGGACGAGGACAAAACCGCCGGCAATCTTTGCTACATGAGCGACGAGCACATGTTAGTGCATGCCGACCTGGGGGACCTGGCTACATTGCGCCCCCAAATCTTTAAAAAGATGGAGGAATCATGATGGGAACAGCCTTAGTTGTGACATCAGGTAAGGGTGGCGTTGGCAAGACCACTTCCAGTGCTAATATCGGGACCGCGCTTGCACTCAATGGTAAGCGCGTTGTATTGCTCGACCTCGACATCGGGTTGCGCAACCTGGATGCTGTTTTAGGACTGTCCAACCGGATCATTTACGATATTGTTGACGTTGCAAACGGGCGGGCCCGTCTGCAGCAAGCATTGATCAAGGACAAACGTTTCGATGACCTGCTTTACTTGCTACCGGCCCCGCAGAATGCCGATAAGGATGCGCTCACGCCGGAGCAGGTGGCTGCAGTGGTTGCGGAATTGAAGCCTGATTTTGACTTCATCATTCTGGACTCACCAGCCGGCATTGAGCAGGGATTTCGGAATTCGATTGCCGGTGCTGATGGGGCAATTGTCATCACCACCCCTGAGATTTCCGCCGTTAGTGATGCGGACCGTGTTGTTGGCTTGCTTGAACAGCACCCGATGTCACTCAAGCCGCGGCTCATTATCAACCGGATTCGCCCGCACATGATGGAAGATGGTTCGTCCATGGATATCGACGAAATCACCAAGCACCTGGGCATTGACCTGCTCGGGACGATTACGGATGACGACAACGTTATTGCGACATCGAACAATGGGCAGACCATCGTGATGGATCCAGATAACGCTGCGAGCCGCGGCTATCGGGATGTTGCGCGGCGCTTACTCGGTGAAACCGTGCCGCTCGCACCGGTACAGACGCACAAACGGGGTTTCTGGTCCCGCTTGTTCCACCGCGATTGAGGATCACGCCAATTGAAAATGTTCATTTTATTTTCAAAATGAGTTGACAATTAGAAACAGACAGTGTAAGTTAAAACCATTATCAGAAATCAGAAATCGTTGATCGGAATTGGGTTAGCGGCTTGGTCCACAGAGAGTTCGCGTTGCTGGGAGCGAATGACCACCGTTAGTCCTCACATCCGTGAGCGGAACACTGAAATGAGTAGGTGTTTTCGGTTTGGCCCGTTACAGCCCTTGCTTGCAGAACAAGCAGTTGAGGCGTTGAAGGTGACTTCAGCGTGTACAAGAGGTGGCACCGCGGTCATTCCGCCCTCTTACGACCCAGGTCGTAAGGGGCTTTTTTTGTACACAACGAAGGTTCTGCAAGCATGTGAGGTCAGTCGTGTGAGCGGCTGACGAACATGAGGTGGAACAGCGCGCAGGCGCCCTCTGTGGAGATGAATCTCTATGGAGGGCGCTTTTTGTGTACAGAGCACAGCAAGACGGTTTGAAGCTGAGCATTAACAGGCTCCGGGAGAAATGCTTGGGTTTAAGCATTTATTCCGGAGCAGGTTAAGCGCAAGCTTCTGCCCAGTGCAGCTCGACTACGAAGCTGCCATAAGTAACCCACCGAACCGAAGACACTTACTAACCTGCAATCAATATTTTTAATCATGAGGAGGATACAAACATGAATTATGTATTTCAAATTCTACCGGCACTGATGAGTGGTGCTTGGACGACCATCTGGGTATTTGCACTGACCTTGGTTATCTCAATTCCGCTGGGCATCGTGCTATCACTAGGCCTGAGCACCAGCTCGAAAAATGTAATTACGCTCGTAATCCGCTGGCTGCTGAACATCTACACCTGGGTTTTCCGGGGCACGCCACTACTGCTGCAACTGATTTTCGTCTTCTACGGGCTGCCAACAATTGGCGTCGTGTTTGATCGCCAGTCAGCCGTCATCTTCACCTTCGTGCTGAATTACGCGGCTTACTTCGCTGAAATCTTCCGGGGTGGTTTTGCCGCCGTTAGCCGCGACCAGTTCGAATCTGCGACCGTCTTGAACCTCACCCGCTGGCAGACATTGCGTTACATCATCATCCCGCAGGTTGTCAAAATCGTCCTCCCAAGTATCGGAAATGAAGTCATCAACCTGATCAAGGATAGCTCACTGGTTTACGTCATCGGGCTGGGCGACCTGCTGCGGGCCGGCAATATTGCGACCGCACGGGACGTCACCTTGGTCCCACTGGTGCTCGTCGGGATCATCTACCTGCTCATGATCTTCATCCTGACGGTCGTGCAGAAGCAGATGGAAAAGAAATTCGCGTTTTACCGCTAGGAGGTAATGATTATGTTGGAATTAAAGGGAATTAATAAACAGTTTAACGGCACGGCAATTCTGCAGAATCTGGACCTAACCGTAGCGGACGGCAAAACGCTGGCCATCGTCGGTCCTTCCGGGGTCGGTAAAACGACCCTACTCCGGATCATCTCTGGTCTTGAAACCGCCGACGCCGGCACCATCAGCTGGGACGGTACAGCAACCACACCAGCTGCATTACGCGAAAAGGGCGTCTTGGGCGTGGTGTTCCAGAACTTCGGGCTCTTCCCGCAGTACACGGTTCGCCGGAACATCACACTTGCACCAACTCTGCATGGCAAGAGTCAGGCGGATGCTGATAAGCACGCCGATGAATTACTCGACCGCTTGTCTCTAACTGACCAAGCAGATGCATTTCCTTTCACCTTGTCTGGTGGCCAAAAGCAGCGGGTGGCCATTGCGCGGGCTTTGGCACTCGATCCCCAGGTCCTGCTTTACGATGAACCAACTAGTGCTCTGGACCCAGCGCTGCGGGATAACGTTGCCGCTATGCTCAATCAGTTTCGGGATGGGGGCATGACCCAGGTCGTGGTTACGCACGATATGGATTTTGCCGCAAAAGTTGCCGACACTGTCTTCACCATGCCGAACGGAAAGAAGGGCTAGTATGCGCAAACTGAAGAAATTACTGACCATCTTCTGCGCACTCGCCACAGTCGTTGCGCTCAGTGCCTGCGCCCGGCAGAAGAAGCAGAATTCCTGGCCCCGCATTCAGCAGCAGAAGAAGATTGTTGTGGGCCTGGATGATTCCTTCGTACCAATGGGTTTTCGCGCCAAGTCAGGGAAGCTTGAAGGTTATGACATTGACCTCGCCCGGGCGCTGTTTAAGCACTACGGCGTGAAGGTCAGTTTCCAGCCAATCGATTGGTCAATGAAGGAAACCGAATTGCGGAACCAGACCATCGACCTAATCTGGAATGGCTACTCCGTGACTCCGGAACGCAAGAAGCAAGTCCGCTTCTCTGAACCTTACCTCAAGAACCACCAAGTATTGGTCACGAAGCGCTCTAGTAACATCACTAGCTTCGCGGACATGAAGGGGAAAACGGTTGGCGCACAGACTGGTTCTAGCGGTGCTGCAGATATCGACGGCTCACCAAAATTACTCAAGAATATTGTTAAGGGTAAGCAGCCAATTCTCTATGACACCTTCAACGACGCCTTCATTGATCTCAATGCCAACCGGATTCAGGGCCTCATCATTGATGAAGTGTATGGTCGCTACTACATCGCCCACCAAAAAGACCCCAAAGCATACCGGGTCACTGAGGGTTCCTTCCCAGCCGAAGCGTTTGCGATTGGCATGCGGAAGAGCGATACTGAACTTGATCAAAAAATCAATTCCGAGCTGAACGCAATGCGCAAGGACGGAGAAATCGCTAAGATTCAGAAGAAGTGGTTTGGCAACTAAGTTTTGAAAAAGAGTGGTTGAACGCATGCTAGGAATCATCATCGGAACAATATTATTGCTGAACACGGTCACGGCCTTCGTGACCGTTTTTCGGCGTCCACAGGATATTGCGACGAGCTGGGCTTGGCTGCTAGTCATGTTGATTCCAATCATCGGTCCACTGGTGTACTTTGTTCTGGGGCGGCGCCTGCCGCACGACCGTTTGCGTGCAGATAGCCCGCGCAACGCCCACGGGACCGCGCTTGCACTTGAGCGGCAGCTAGCCGGTCTCGAAACGGGCAAAGCCGCCAAGCTGAAGGCAACTTTGATCCGAGTTGGTGGCGCATTGCTGAGTTCTGGGAATCAGGTCGAACTGATCGGGGAGCGGACTGAATTCAACCGGCGGCTCTGCACAGATTTGTCTGCCGCCCGCAAAACCATCTTGCTTGAGGCCTATACGATCGAACCCGGAGCGGACGGACGGCGGGTGCGCGACTTACTTACCGCTGCCGCTAAGCGTGGCGTCACGGTCCGGGTACTATATGATGATTTTGGTTCCCGCCGCTTAGGCGCAAAATTCTGGCGGGACCTTAAACATGCTGACGGACAGGTGGAAACTTTTGGCTCGTCCAAAAGGGGACGGCTCAACCCGCGGGTCAATTACCGGAACCACCGCAAAATCATTGTGATCGACGCGGCGATTGCCTACACTGGCGGCTTTAACATCGGCCGGCAGAAGAATAAGGTGCGGCAAACGCGGGACATCCAGCTGCGGGTGCGGGGGACCGCGGTCTCCATTTATGAACGCATCGCCATTGCGGATTGGAACACCACCGCCAGTACGCCGGCGGTTGAATACACCGAACCCGCCGTTCCGGTGCCACCGCGGCCTGGGGCAACGCTGCAAGTTCTGGCCAGCATCCCGAGTCTCGGGACGGCCCAACTTGACATTGCCTATCTACGTTTGATTGCCATTGCGGAAAAGGAAATCGTGATCCAAACACCGTACTTCATTCCCAGTGACAGTCTGATGGACGCGCTGGGCCTCGCTGTCGGGCGGGGAGTCACCGTGCGGGTGCTGATGCCTAAGCGCAGCGATCAGCCAATCCTGACAGCAGCCAGCATGTTTTACATGGAGCGGCTCGTCAATTTGGGGGTCCACGCGTTGATTTACCAAGGGGATTTTGTCCGGAGTAAAGTGGTGATCGTTGATGGTAAGGTTGCCAGTGTCGGCACCGCTAATTTTGACCCGCGCAGCTTTAACCTGAACTTCGAGGTCAATACCTTCATTTATGATGTGGATCTGTGTCAGCGGTTACTGGCAGCTAGCCAGCGGGAGGCCCGTTATGCGCACGAATTGACCGCCATGGGAATTGCGGCCATTCCGCGGCGGCGCAAATTTGGTCAAGAATTGGCGCGTTTGTTTGCACCAGTGCTGTGACTTGACAGCGCTATTAGTTAGCCAGATAATTGCACTATTCAAAAGTAATTAAATACGCCACCACAAGGGGGAGCCTTTTGGCTGAGAGTGGGGAAACCCAGACCCTTCGAACCTGTTCGTTAGTACGAGCGTAGGAATTGTGGGCACCGTTGATTAAAGCGGTCTTCTTTGTGCTGGTTGGATTGATTGGTCAAAGGAGGCTATTTTTATGGATAATAAACGCTTACGGGTGCTGGTCGAAGCCGCGCTCATCGTGGCATTCACTGAAGCAATCAACTACATTCCCCACACATTCGGGGTGTCCAGCATTGAACTACAAATGGGCTTGATCCCGATGGCAGTCTTTGCGCTGCGGCGCGGGGTTGGTCCCGGCCTGGCAGCTGGCTTTGTCTGGGGAATTCTGGACATGTTCTTACGGGGAATTCCAGGCGGCTCGGTTCTTAACGCCGTGCAGGGAATTCTAGAATACCCGATTGCGTTCACGGTGGTCGGTCTGTGCGGCTTGCTCGCGGGGCAATTTCAGGCGGATGCGCGTGCGGGTAGAACTAGCCATGCCGCTGGGGCGATGGTGGCAGGAGTCATTATTGCCGGTTGTGCTAAATATTTCTGCCACTTTGTTGCCGGGGTAATCTTCTGGGGCAGTTACGCACCGAAAGGTCAGTCGCCGGTCCTGTATTCGCTCATCATCAATGGGGGCTCGGCGGTAGTTTCAATCGTCTTCGCCGTGCTGGTGCTCATTGTTCTGTGGCGGATGGCGCCACGGTTGTTCACCGCTCAAGAATAAGCGCAACCAAATAAATGGCTCCACCGCACTGAGGAATCATTCAGTGCGGTGGAGCCATTTGCTTTTTACTTAGGTCTAGAAGTACTGCAGTGCCCCGGCAACAACACCGAGGACAGTAACGATGAGCATGAGCCACACAACGACCTGGACAACGCGTGCCATCGTGCTCTTCTTTTCTTTTTTCATTTAATGTCACAACCTTTTGCTTATTTACTGATACAGTCTACTCGCTTCGCTGGCTAAGCGCAATTTAGTCTCCGCCTCTTCTCAAAGAAAACTGGAAAAGGTAAACTGGTAGCGAGGTGAAACGGCATGTTGATATTGGGAGTGGCACTTCCCATTGGGTGGATGATTATTAGCGCAATCGTCTTGTATCTCGGACGCGGGCACAGGTGGCGGCGCAGCCCAGTTTACCTGCTCTGGATTGCTAATTTCGGGGCGATTTGGGTGCTGACCGCGCATGCTGAGCCTAGTTTCTTCTTTCTTTGTTGCGGTCTGGCCTGTGTAACGGGGGTTTTATGGGCCGTGATCACCATCCTGCGCGTTTATGATTTATTACTCGGCCGGTTTGCCCGTCAATATGCGTTAATTATGGATGTTTTTAGCCTGATTTGGTGGTTGACAGCCCTCACCATTTTCCCCGGATAGATTACGGAAAAATGGGACCAAGCCCCACTAACTAAACAGAAGTGATTGTGACCATGAACCCGCGGGCTCATGGTCTTTTTATTGCCATTTTTGCCTATGTTATTTTTCATTTTGATAACATTAGTTTGAATGTGGCTAATTGGTGGAGGAAAGTGGGGGGATGTGGTAATATTGGCAATAAGGAAGGGGTGCCGGCGCATGTTTATGGGTGAATATCATCACAATCTTGACGCCAAGGGCCGATTGATTGTTCCCGCTAAATTCCGGGAGCAGCTCGGGTCCAGCTTTGTGCTGACCCGGGGGATGGATGGTTGCCTGTTCGGTTACCCAGAGGAAGAGTGGCAGAAACTGCAGAACAAGCTGCAGGAGCTGCCTTTGACCAAGAAAGATGCCCGCACCTTCGTTCGTTTTTTGTATTCCGCTGCTAGTGATTGTGAACTAGATCGCCAGGGTCGGATTAATGTACCACGAGTGTTAATGCAACACGCAGCATTGAGCAAGGCTTGTGTTCTAGTAGGGGTCGCAAACCGCATCGAAATCTGGAGCGCCGAGCGTTGGGATGAGTTCTCAACTGGTGCTGAGGAGAGCTTCGATGAAATTTCTGAAAATCTGATGGATTTTGGGTTGTAAATTATGGAATATACACATGAGACAGTTTTACTGAGTACAGCAGCTGACGAGTTGAATGTTAAACCGGACGGAACGTATGTTGACGCCACGTTGGGTCGGGCTGGGCACACCAAGCGCATCCTGAGCAAGTTGACTAATGGACAGTTATACGCTTTTGACCAGGACGCAGATGCAATCGCGGCGGTGAAAGCGGATATGGATCCACTGCCCGCGAACCTGCACTTGTTGCACACCAACTTCCGCAACTTAAAGGCGGCACTTGCAGATGAGGGGGTCACCAAGGTTGACGGGATTCTTTACGATCTTGGCGTTTCCAGCCCGCAGTTTGATGATTCACAGCGGGGCTTTTCTTACCGTTTCGATGCACCACTCGACATGCGGATGGACCAGAGCCAGAGTCTGACCGCCAAAGTGATCGTCAATGAGTGGGACTTCAACGATATTGTCCGGATCTTGACCCGCTATGGGGAAGAGCATTTTGCCAAACAAATTGCCCGCCAAATCGAGCGGGCACGGGCAGAAAAGCCAATCGAAACCACTTTTGAGCTGGTTGAGCTGATCAAGGCCGGCATTCCGGCTGCCAAACGGCGTACGGGTGGTCATCCGGCTAAGAAGACCTTCCAGGCATTGCGCATCGCCGTCAATGATGAACTGGGAGCGCTTGAGGAGTCCCTGACGCAGGCGCTGACACTGCTTAATCCGCAGGGTCGGATCGCAGTCATCACATTCCAGTCGCTTGAGGATCGTCTGGTCAAGGTCATGTTCAAAGAGGCTAGTACCGCGCCTGAAGTGCCCCGGGGCTTACCAGTTTTGCCCCAGGATCAACACGTACCATTTTCACTGATCACCCGGAAACCGATTCTACCGGATGCTGCGGAAATTGAGCGTAATCACCGTGCCCACAGTGCGAAGCTGCGAGTAATTGAAAAGAACGCCGAGGAGGCTGACTAATCATGGTTGACAATACAGCAAGAGTATATGCAAATCCCGATTCAGAACCTGGCCAGACGCCGCAACCCAATTCGCAGCCTCGGCCGCAGGTGCAGACCGCACCACTACATAAAACAAGGGTCCGATTTAGTGCCTTTGAACGCGTCATGACCGTTACGCTGGGTTTACTAGCGGCGGGGATGGCGGGTGCCTGCGTGTCCGCGCAAGTTAACGTGGCTACGACTCAGCGTACCTACCAAAAAGAACAGGGCCAAATCGAACAGGTAAACAAGGGAATAGCGAACTTCGAACAAGCTGTTAGTGAGCTCACTGATTCCGAACGCCTCAGCTCCTTTGCCAAGGCACATGGACTCACTGTTGTCGAAGGAAGCGTGAAGCAGGCGGTTAAATGAAGAGCAAAGCAAAAAAGCGATATTCGAAATCACATCTACGCAGCAATCGGCAGCGGGTGGGCATTCTGCTCATGTTCCTGACGGCGGTTGTGTTCGTGATTTTTGTTTGTCGCTTTTCTTATATCGCGCATGGTAAAGCCTATAGCGTTAACCTTGACGCAAAGCTGAACCAGCAAGTGACACATACCAAAGTCATCCCCGCCAAACGGGGAGCTATTTTAGATAAGTCCGGAACCGTGATTGCCGAATCCGGTAACACTTACAAGGTCTACGCTCTACTTAAACATCAGTATCCTGACGATAAGCGGAAAGTCGTGCGGAACAAGCAAAAGACTGCCGAGATCCTGTCCCGCTACCTGCAAATGTCTAGTGATGAGGTTCTGCAACGACTGAACCCGCAGCTGAAGACCACCAGTCAGGTTGAATTTGGGGCTTCTGGGGCGAGTCTTTCTTTAGATACTAAAGGACGGTTGCAAGCGGAGAAGTTACCGGGAATCATGTTCTCGACCTCGTCATCGCGCCTCTACCCGAACGGAACTTTTGCCTCTCACGTCATCGGGATGGTGAATGTTAATAATGACGCCAGCACCTCCTTAACCAAGGTTACCGGGACCATGGGGCTAGAGAAGTGGTTTAACGGTTTGCTTAGCGGCCGCAACGGTCAAAAAACCGAGAAAACCGACTTCTTTGGCTATCAGCTCAATGGCACCAAGGTTAAGGACCGGCCTGTTCGTAACGGGGGTACGGTTTACACGACTCTGGATACGAATCTGCAGTCGTACTTGGAGTCGATGCTGAACAACGTGCAGGACCGGTTTGCCCCCAAGGAATTAACGGCAACGGTCATGAGTGCCAAGACGGGTGCGATTCTTGCCACCAGTGAGCGTCCAACCTTTGATCCGGTTTCGCAGACGGGACTCAGCAAGTGGAACAGTGCGCTGACGCAAGATGTCTATGAACCCGGGTCGATCATGAAAATCGTGACCTTGGCTTCCGCAATTGACAGTGGTACGTACCGGCCGAACGAGTATTACCAGTCTGGTAATATCAAAATTGGTGGGGGCACGATTTACGATTGGCAACGTTCTGGTTGGGGAACCATTCCCCTCAGTCAAGCCTTCCCGCGTAGTAGTAATGTCGGGATGGTTAACATTGAGCAGGACATGGGCGCCGCAACTTGGCAGAAATACCTGCACCGCTTTGGCTTCGGGACGAAGACTGGCATTACGCTGCCGGATGAGTCGAGTGGTTCCATTGCGTTCAACGGCAAGCTGAACCAGGTCAGTACCGCGTTCGGCCAAGCCATCAACGTCACGGTCGTGCAGATGTTGCGGGCAATGACCGCCGTCTCCAACAATGGGGAGATGGTCCAGCCGCGGATCGTCAGCAAGACTGTTTCCGGGGATGGCAAGGTGACGAACTACGGCACTAAGAAACTCGGTCGTGTCATCAAGAAGAGCAGTGCTGAGGGCGTTCGTGCCGAAATGCGCCAGGTAGTCAATGCCACGTATGGAACTGGCCGGGTCTACAAAATTAACGGGGTCGACCTTGGGGTGAAGACCGGGACCGCGCAAGTTGCCGGCACCCACGGCTACCTGACCGGTTCGAATAACTATACCTTTAGTGTTGCCGGCATGGTGCCGATTTCCAATCCAAAGTACGTGGTTTACATCACGATGAAACAACCACAACGTATGACTGAAGATCCCGAGAAGATTTTAAACTCGATTTTCACACCGCTGGTCAAACGGACCCTCGCGCTTGAAGGGGCGCAGGGAGTGGCAGTTACGCCAGCCGAGATGCCAAGCGTGATTGGCACCAACACGGTTTCAGCCCAGCAGCAGCTGCAAAAGGCCGGTTACAAAGTGACTGTAGTCGGCAGTGGCAACCAAATCGTGCAGCAACAACCGGTCGTTAAACAACAGGTACTTCCGGGGAGCCGCGTGATTCTTTTGACAAATGGTGCCATGACAATGCCATCTGTACTTGGTTGGGGCAAATCGGATGTGTTAAAATTGGCCCAGATTACTGGAGTTTCTTTCACACTTAGAGGCGATGGTTTCGCAAGCGCACAAAGCTTGAAACAAGGTGCACTGATTAGTGGTGATGGGGGGACCATCACCTTTTCAGAGCAATAGAAAATGAGGTATGTAGAGTAATGCAGTTTGCACAAATGATAATTCCCATCGCGTCAGCCTTTGTGATCACGGTCTTGATTCTCCCCTTGTTCATCGGCTACATGCGCATGAACAAAGAGGGGCAGACGATTCGTGAAGAGGGGCCAAAGTGGCACGAGAAGAAGAGCGGGACGCCAACCATGGGCGGTCTGGTTTTCATTATCGCAATCATCATCAGCGCCATTTGGGTTGGAGTTTGGCAGCACCAGCTGAGCATGGCCTTGTTCATGGCCCTATTCATCTTGGTTCTGTATGGGGCCTTGGGCTTTGCGGATGATTTCATTAAGGTTTCCATGCACCGTAACCTTGGCTTGCGGGCGTGGCAAAAAATGCTTGGTCAGATTGTTGGGGCCGCGGTTTTCTTAATTGCCCTGTTCCACGAGGGTTTTAAGCCGACAGTGCCGGTACCCTTTATTGGGACGGTCAACAGTACCTGGTTTTACGTTCTGTTTGCCGCGGTGTGGCTCATTGGTTTCAGTAATGCGGTCAACCTGACTGATGGTTTGGACGGTCTGGTTGCCGGCCAAGCCACAATTGCTTTTGGGACTTATGCAATCATTGCGGCCCACGAGCAGCGCGTTGACGTGCTGATTATCTGTCTCAGCGTGATTGGGGGTCTGCTCGGTTTCCTGATTTACAACCACAAGCCCGCCAAAATTTTCATGGGTGACGTTGGCAGCTTAGCGTTAGG
The DNA here is from genome assembly GCF_009687905.1 of Lacticaseibacillus zhaodongensis. GTDB lineage: Bacteria > Bacillota > Bacilli > Lactobacillales > Lactobacillaceae > Lacticaseibacillus > Lacticaseibacillus zhaodongensis. The sequence goes on from NZ_BLBG01000001.1 coordinate 365,654, forward strand.
TGGCATGCTCGCAGCAGTTTCACTGATGCTGCACCGTGAGTGGTCACTACTGCTGATCGGGATCATCTTTGTTTGTGAAACCGCCAGCGTGATCCTGCAAGTGGCCAGCTTCAAACTCACTGGGAAGCGTCTGTTCAAGATGTCCCCAATTCACCACCATTTCGAAATGCTGGGGTGGAGTGAATGGCGGATCGATATTACCTTCTGGATCGTCGGTGCGCTCGCCAGCGGCTTGTACCTGGCAGTGTGCATGTAATTAATCAGCAGTACAATAAATCGAGTAATAAAAATTAGAAAGAAGCTTTGGGTTATGCAAGAAATCAACGATTACAAGAACAAAAAGGTCCTCGTGTTGGGACTAGCTAAAAGTGGGCTGAATGCCGCCCGCTTGCTACATAAATTAGGGGCACTGGTTACCGTTAACGACAAGAAGGATTTTCACGAAAATCCGGATGCGCAGTCACTCGTTGAAGACGGTATCCGCGTGATTTCTGGCAGTCACCCCGTTGAATTACTCGATGAGAATTTTGAACTGGTCGTCAAAAACCCCGGGATTCCTTACACCAACCCGATGGTCAAGCGGGCACTTGAGCTGAAGATTCCGATCATTACTGAACCGGAACTCGCTTACGAAGTTTCCGTGGCGCCTTGGGTCGGTGTTACCGGAACTAACGGTAAAACTACGACCACCACGCTGATTGGCCTGTTGCTTAATGAAGGGGGCCAGAGTGCAAAAGTCGGTGGGAACATCGGTATTCCGATCAGTCAGGTTGCACAGAAAGCAACGAAGGACGACGTGATCGTTGCCGAACTCTCCAGCTTCCAGCTGCTGGGCATCACCAAGTTGCACCCGCATGTAGCTGTGCTCACTAATATCTATGAGGCCCACCTCGATTACCATGGTAGCCGTGAGAATTACGTCAAGGCCAAAATGCGGATCACGATGAATCAGACCGCTGACGATTACTTCATCATGAATTGGGACCTACCGGAGATGCACGAACTGGCTAAGCAGAGCAAAGCCAAAATCGTGGCCTTTTCCCGCAAGAACGCGGCTGGTGCCCGGGCCCAACTGACTGACGGTTACCTCTGCTTTGACGGCGAGAAGATTATGGCTGCTGACAAACTGCAGATTCCGGGCAGTCACAACATTGAGAATGCGCTCGCAGCCATTGCGGTTGCCAAAATTTACGGCATTGATAATGCTGCAATTGTGCGCGTGCTCTCAACGTTCAGTGGTGTTAAGCACCGGATTCAGTATGTCCAGACGGTTGCCGGTCGCCGCTTCTACAACGACAGCAAGGCCACCAATGTGGAGGCAGCCAGCGTCGCGATTCAGGCCTTCAAGGATCCTGAAGTGCTGATTGCTGGTGGTCTCGACCGCGGCCTGTCCATGGATGACCTCGTACCACTGGTTAAGCAGCATGTTAAGGCCATGATCACGTATGGTGAAACTGCGAGTCTGATGGTCCAGGTTGCTAAAGATGCCGGCGTGCAAATCATTAAGCGCGTTGAGAATTTGGATGAAGCCGTTCCGGCCGCATACGCTGCCAGTGCTAAGGGTGATGTGATCCTGCTGTCACCTGCAGCCGCCAGTTGGGATCAGTTCCACACCTTCGAAGAACGCGGCGACGTGTTCATCGCTGATGTTGCCAAGATTGCCGCGCAGGAGGGCTAGAAGATAATGCGAATCGTCGTATCTGGTGGCGGTACTGGTGGCCACATCTACCCGGCTTTAGCCTTACTCGATCGGCTTAAGGAGCTGGGTAAGCTTGATGCCGCACTATACGTTGGGACCGAACGCGGGCTTGAATCCCGGATCGTGCCGACCCATAATGTGCCCTTTGCCACCATCAAGATTCAGGGCTTCAGCCGGAGAATGAACTGGCGGGGGGTCCGGACTAACCTGGAAACCGCCCGGTTGTTTTTGAGCAGTGTGAAGAAAGCACGCAAAATTTTGCGGGAATTCAAGCCCGATGTTGTTGTCGGCACTGGTGGCTATGTGTCCGGCGCAACGCTTTACGCCGCAGCCCGGATGCACATCCCGACGGTCATTCATGAGTCCAACTCCATTGCCGGGGTGACCAACAAGTTCTTGGCGCACTTTGTCACGGCCATTGCCATCAGTTTCCAAGACGTCGCCAAGGATTTTCCACGCGCAAAGGTGACCCTGACTGGTAACCCCCGGGCCCAACAGGTTGCAGGATTGCAGCCGAATGAGCAGTTGAAGGAATATGGACTGGACCCGAAGAAACGGTGCTTACTCATTTTTGGTGGTTCGCGAGGTGCGCCGCGCATCAACAAGGCCACTTTGGCGGCGATGCCTGCTTTTGCAAAAGCAGACTACCAGGTGCTTTTCGTGACGGGGCAGGCACACTACCAGTCCATCGTTGATGCGAGTGGGCGCTTGCCGGAGAATGTCGCGGTCGTGCCTTACATCGCCCATATGGAACGCGTGTTGCCTGATGTGTCTTTGCTTGTTAGTCGTAGTGGTGCCACCACACTAGCGGAATTGACCGCATTAGGTTTGCCAGCGGTCTTGATTCCAAGTCCCAACGTGACCCACAACCATCAATACCACAACGCTAAAAGTCTCGAAAACGCCGGCGCAGCCGTGGTGCTTACTGAAGATGAACTGGATGAGCGGTTCATCAGCACCGTTCAGCAACTCATGGCTGATCCGGATAAACTAGCCACCATGGCCAGTGCATCCGTTAAGCTCGGTGTTCCGGACGCCACAGACCGCTTGATCACCGTATTGGAGGCGGCAATGAAGGGAGAGTAGCCAATGGCCCGCAAAAAGAATCCAGATGTCAATCCGCGCGCGAGCTTCGATAATTATGCGAAGCAGCTTCACGGCAGCGAGCAGCCCCCTAAGAATCCCAAGAAGATTCAGCAGGAACTGCCCAAAGTGCAAAAGATTCGGCAGCGGCGCACCATTCGCAACTTGATCCTGATTTTGACCCCTCTGCTGGTCGTCGGTGCACTGTGTGTCTATATGGGCACCAGCATGTCGAAGGTTAGCAATGTGAGCGTTCATGGTACTGATCTCATCATCAATCAGGATGTGATTGATGCCAGTGGTCTGAATGATAAAAGCTATGTTCCACAATTATTGTTGAATCGCAAGCGGGTGGCCCGCCAAATTAAAAGGCGCGTTCCGGCCGCGCAGGAAGTCACCATCAAGATGACGAGCATGCGTGATGTTGCCATTAACGTGCATGAGTACTCTGCGACAGGTTATCTCGATGAGCAGGATGGCTATCATGTCATTTTGAGCACCGGGGTCATCATGAAGGCAGAAACTGATCACCCAAAACAGGGCTTACCGGTGTTCCGCGGTTTCACAAAAGTGCGGGAACTTCGGAAAATGATAAAATTAGTTAATCAATTTCCTGTTGCCATTCGCCGGGATGTCTCCGAAATCACTGCAACTAACGGTGATGCCAATCCTTATCAAATTACGATAAGTATGAATGATGGGAATGAGGTTATTGCCGACCGGCGCACGGTGGTTAAGAAAATAAAGTATTATCCTAGCATTGTTGCGCAGGTCAAAGGACAGGGAACGGTGGACCTCGAAGTGGGCGCTTTCTTCACTCCGAAAGCCAGTAAATAAATATCGTTCCCCGACCTTAAGCTTGTGAATGTGTCGTTTAGTTTAAAAATGGCGTTGTAAAGCCGAATGGTAAGGTATTCATACGCTTTTGTGAAACATTGTGGTACACTCAAAACAGAACAATTGATAACATAAAAATTAAAGATTTACACGGAATAAAAGGAGGTCCAGAACCATGGGAAATCAGGGCATATATGTCGGTCTTGATGTGGGGACCACCTCAATAAAAGCCATTGCCGCAGAAGTTACTTCGGGCCAGATGCATGTTATTGGTGTGGGTAGTCAACGTTCCGACGGGCTCTCGCGAGGGGTCATTGTCGATATCGACAAAGCAGTTAGCGCAATCAAAGCAGCCGTTGACCAGGCTGCTAAGAAGGCTAACGTACAAATAGACACGGTTGTTGCGGGCGTGCCAGCAAGTAGATTGCAAATTGAGCAAGTGTCCGGGCTCATTGCGGTCGGCGATACGAGTAAGGAAATCACCGATGCAGATGTGCGCAACGTTGCCGCGACCGCATTGACGCGGAACCTGCCACCTGAGCGGGAAGTCCTATCTCTGATTCCAGACGAGTTTATTGTTGATGGCTTCGATGGCATTAAGGACCCCCGGGGAATGATCGGGGTGCGCCTGGAGATGAAGGCCCTGCTCCTGACCGTTCCCAAAACCGTGTTGCATAATTTGTCCCGGGCGATTGCCAAGGCGGGTTATGAGGTGGCGGCTTTTGTTGCCAACCCACTTGCAGTCGGAACATATATCCTCTCTGATGGCGAGCAGGACTTCGGGACGGTGGTTCTCGATCTGGGCGGTGGTCAGAGTACCGCTTCGGTCATTCATGACCACAAACTGAAGTATACCGATGAGGATCCTGAAGGCGGCGAGTACGTCACGAAGGACATCTCGGTGGTCCTGAACACCAGCTTCGCAGACGCCGAACGGTTGAAGCGGCAGTATGGCAACGCGGATTCGCTCGCAGCCAGTGAAGATAACACCTTTCCAGTGACCGTGGTCGGAAAGAACACGCAAGCAATGATTTCGGAAAAGTATCTGGCTGAAATCATTGAGGCGCGCTTCACCCAGATTTTCACCCGGCTCGATGACTCGCTAAAGAAGACCAACGGGTTGGATCTTCCGGGTGGTATTGTCATCACCGGTGGTAACGCCGCTTTGCCAGGGGTGACCCAGCTGGCCCAAGATATTTTCGGACGGGACGTGAAGCTCTTCACTCCGAACGAAGTGGGGCTGCGCCATCCAGGCTTCACCCAAGCACTAGCATTGATTCACGCTGCAGCCACTATGACTGATGTGGAGATAATTGTGGGGTCTGCACTGCAGACACCAATTAAGCTCCAGCCGTCATCAGCGGCTAAACCAGCTCCGGAGACTGTTACCTCCCAAGCACCTGCACAGCCAGTACCAAGCAGGAAGCAAGCGGCGGCCAAACATGCTGCCGAGCCGAAGAAGGACGAAGGCGAAGAAAAGCCATCGCTGATTAAGCGCTTCCTGAATACCTTCTTTGAGTAATTATAGCAGCAAACGTTTGTTCGCAACAAGCGGATTTAGAATTTTTGGCTTGATAATCGCAATAATAAATTTATAAATAGTCCCTAGCTAGGAGGAACAATCATGGAATTTTCACTAGATCAAGAAAATGACACCAGCGCGGTAATCAAAGTTATCGGTGTTGGTGGCGCTGGTGGCAACGCCGTTAACCGAATGATTGACGAAGACGTCAAGGGTGTTGAGTTCATCGTTGCCAATACTGATGTCCAAGCACTCGCCAACTCAAAAGCTGAGACCAAAGTTCAGCTTGGTACGAAGTTGACCCGTGGTCTCGGTGCTGGTGCCACTCCTGAAGTGGGACAAAAGGCTGCCGAAGAGAGTGAAGAAGCGTTGTCCGAGGCCCTGCAGGGTGCGGACATGATCTTTGTCACCTGCGGGATGGGCGGTGGTACCGGGACCGGTGCTGCGCCAATCGTTGCCAAAATTGCGCGCGATCAGGGTGCACTGACCGTTGGGGTCGTTACCAAGCCCTTCACGTTTGAAGGCCCAAAGCGGACGAAGAACGCGGTCGCTGGGATTGCTGAATTAAAGCAGCACGTTGATACCTTAGTCATCATTTCCAACAACCGCTTGCTGGAAATCGTTGATAAGAAGACACCAATGCTCGAGGCCTTCAAGGCTGCCGATAACGTTTTGCGGCAGGGTGTTCAGGGGATTTCTGACCTGATTACCAGTCCCGGTTACGTTAACTTGGACTTTGCTGATGTGAAGACGGTCATGGCCAACCAGGGCAGCGCCCTGATGGGGGTTGGCTCCGCAACCGGTGAGAACCGGACCGTGGAAGCAACCAAGAAGGCCATTTCCTCACCACTACTTGAAGTTGCCATTGATGGCGCTAAGCAGGTTCTGCTGAACATTACTGGTGGTCCCGACTTGTCCCTGTTTGAAGCGCAAGACGCTTCAGACATTGTGACCCAAGCCGCTAGCGGTGACGTCAACATCATCTTCGGGACTTCAATCAACGAAGACCTCGGCGATGAAGTGGTCGTAACGGTTATCGCCACTGGCCTTGATGCTAATGACGAGCCAAAGCGGCCGCAGCGCGCAAGTCAGGCCAAGGATGCTGACCAGTCAGCTGCCAGTCAGAATGATAGTTCTGACAACAACAACGACCGTTTCAACGATTGGGATCTGCGCCGGGCGCCAATGCAGCGCAGTGATTCTGACGCCAGTGCCAAACAGACGGATGACTTTAAGAACGTCAAGAAGACTGAATTTGACATTTTTGAAAGCCAGCCAAGTGGTGGCGAGCACGACAATGACAATGATCAGCCACCATTCTTCAAGCGGCGCCGCAAGGAATAATTGTTTAGCAAATTGATTGAACGGAGGTGCTTCTAATGGCATTTGGTAAAATGGGCAACGTGCTTGGCAAGTGGTTCGACATGAACGATGACGTTGACGATGACTTGAGCGCTGACGAAGTTGAGCAGCCAGAGCAAACCGCTGCGCCCCGCGAAACGCACAGTAAGGGTCCATCTCGACCAGTTGCAAGCGCAAATGGTAATTCTGCATACCGCAGCAATAATGTGGTGGCAATGAACACTCCTGCACCCAAGGGAGCTAAAATCGAATTGTACGAGCCCCGCATCTATTCAGATGCGAAGGAAATTGGCCGCAACCTGCTTAGTAACACGGCGGTGCTGGTCAACTTCACACATCTTGAAGATGAGGATGCAAAGCGGATCGTTGACTTTCTGACTGGGGTTGTTTTTGCCATTAATGGTGAAATCAAGCGCGTCGGCGACCAGATTTTCCTTGTCACGCCTGCTAATTTTGAGGTTAGTGGCGCTCTGGCTGGCAAGCTGCAAGATGATTTCAACACCAACTCAGCCAATTAATTAAGATAAACGAGGATACGCGATGGCCATCCATATATTGAGCTACATTCAATTAATCATTAACCTGTTGTTCAGGGTCTACACCCTGATTGTGTTTGTCGACTTGCTGCTCAGTTGGATTCCGCTGCGTAATCTGAGTTGGTTGCGTAATTTCACGATGCGGCTGACTGAACCCCTGCTTGCGCCGATTCGGAACCTGATTCCACCGGCGTTTGGCCTCGACTTTTCGCCGGCAATTCTGCTGATACTGCTGACCGTTGCGGAACAGCTGATCATGGGGCTGATGAACTGGATTGCGAGTGTGTTACTGTGACCCAGGCAGGTTTGTTTCAGCACGTCCGGCAGGATGAACTGGCCATCCGGGACCGGCTAATCGGGTTCGCTGCGACTGCTGCGAATGAGTACCGGCCGGTGGTCACGCCGTTTCTGAACCCGCGCAGCCAGGTGCTAGCGGAACTCGCCGCCGAGCAGGCAGGAGTTAAGCTACAGGCAAATGGCGGCTTCACGGGTGCGGAGTGGGCCCGGGTGCTATTCTTCCCGGATTACTACGAGCCGCAAGCGGAAGATTATGAGCTGCAATTGCTTGAGGTCCAGTACCCCCAGAAGTTTGACCAGTTGCGGCACAGCGATATTCTCGGCGCCTTGATGAACAGCGGCGTCGCCCGCAACGTGTTCGGTGATATCGTCGGCGATGCTGGGCGCTGGCAGTTCGCAACCAGCATGCAGATGGCGGATTTTTTCAAAATGAATGTGCAGCGGATCGGTCGCGGCAAGGTTGAGCTGCTTGCCGTTGACACGCCACTGCGGCCCCACAGTGATTGGCAAGAGCACGAGCTTATTTTGTCCTCATTGCGGCTCGATGAATTAATTGCAAGCGCGTTTGGCCTAGCACGAACGCGCAGCAAAAGCTTGGTTCAAAGTGGTGCCGTGCAGGTTAACTGGCACGAGGAGAAGCGAGCTGATTACCAAATCGCCCCGAGCGATATGGTGTCGGTGCGTGAACACGGGCGCGTCAGCTTAGATCAGTTACTGGGATTAACACAAAAGGAAAAATGGCGGGCCGTGATTCGGGTGATCGATAAGCGGACCTACAGTAATTAAAAATTTTCGCGTTTGCCAGCACGCAAACGGATGAGGAGGAATTGCGATGCTTAGCCCAATGGACATTCGGGACAAGAGTTTTAACGTTAAGATGCGGGGGTTCGACCAGGATCAGGTCAATGATTTCCTTGACCAGATCATTGCTGACTACGAGGCGGCCATCAAGAAGAATGATGATCTTGAGGCCAAGTTGAAGGAAGCTCAGGCCAAGGTTGACCACTACGACGGTTTGAAGGACGCCATGAACCAGTCCATCATCGTTGCGCAATCCGCCGCGGACACTGTCAAGAAGCAGGCGGAAACTGAAGCCCAGAACGTTCAGGACGAAGCGGAAGCAAATGCCGAGAAGTTGCTCTCTGATGCGAGTGCGAAGAGCAACCAGATTTTGAGCGATGCTAGCGACAAGGCCCGGCAGCTATCCATCCAGACTGAGGACATGCGCCGGACCGCTAAGCAGTTCCGGGACCACTTGGCACTGCTGCTGAAGGCGGAGCTTGAGACCGTTCAGAGTGCCCAGTGGGACGACGCGCTAGACGCGCCGATCGCAACGGTCGACACCGATGCAATCACAAAGCCTGAGGGTGACGCTGCAGATAGTGCTGCTAACGCAGATGCTGCCGACACCGCCGCGGCTGCGGACACTGATTCAACAAGTTCTGCCGCAGAAACGCAATCCGACCTTGACAGTGAGGGGTCCGATTCATTAGACTCTAAAGCAGATGGTACGGCTAGTGCTGATGCGGACCCCGCGCAGCAGGAGCCTGAGGGTGAGTACACCGAGATCGTATTCCCGGATGACGACCCTAAAGCCTAATATCTCTAATCCGTTGAGGAACACGCGTTAACGGCGGCAATTCATACCAGCGACCCGGAATTTGGTGCAAGTCCGGGATGAATCCCCCTGTTAATATCAGTTCTGAGCACCAGTTCGATACATAGAGCTGGCCGGTTGGTGCCCGTTAACGCGCCGTTAGAGGGGAATATTGTTTTTTGGATTCCCGAATTTAGGTGGTACCACGACGATCTCGTCCTAATTATTAGGACGGGATCTTTTTTTATCCAAAATCGTTATTTTACAGGAGAAGAGGGAATAATTGTGAAGGTCAAAGAAACACTGAACTTGAGCAAAACGTCATTCCCAATGCGTGCACGGCTTCCGCAGCGTGAACCAGAATGGCAAAAAGCATGGGATGAGAACCACGTTTATGAACAGCGCCAGAAGCTTAATGAAGGTAAGCCAACCTTCATGCTCCACGATGGGCCTCCATTTGCCAACGGGAACATCCACATGGGCCACGCTCTGAACAAGGTCAGCAAGGACATCATCGTGCGTTACAAGTCCATGGCTGGTTTCCGCGCACCATACGTTCCCGGCTGGGATACGCACGGTCTGCCAATTGAGCAGCAGCTGGCGAAGAAGGGTGTCCACCGTAAGGAAATGGACATGGTTACTTACCGTCAGATGTGCCGGGATTTTGCCCTCAAGGAAATCGACAAGCAGCGGACGGACTTCAAGCGCCTTGGCATTGCCGGCGACTGGGAGCACCCTTACATCACCCTGCAGAAGGAATTCGAAGCCGAAGAAATCCGGACTTTTGGCAAAATGGCCGAAAAGGGCTACATTTACCACGGTCTGAAGCCAGTTTACTGGTCATGGAGTTCCGAATCGACGCTTGCTGAGGCTGAAGTTGAATACAAAGACATCACCTCACCAACCATTTACGTTGCCTTCCCAATCAAAGACGGCAAGGGCATTATCGATCAAGATGCCGAGCTAATCATTTGGACGACCACGCCTTGGACCATTCCTGGGAACTTGGGTATTACTGTTAACCCGAAGTTTACCTATGTTGAAGTCCAAGTTGACGACCGCAAGTTTGTTGTTGCGCAAGACTTGCTCGCAACGGTCGGTGAAACACTTGGTTGGACCGACCCTAAGGTGCTCAAGAGCTTCAGTGGTAAGGACATGGACCGCATGGTTGCTAAGCACCCATTGTATGGTCGGGACAGCTTGGTTATGAACGCCAACTACGTCACACTTGATGCCGGGACCGGTCTGGTTCACAGTGATCCTGGTCATGGTGAAGACGACTACAACGTTGGTGTGAAGTACGGGCTGCCGGTTTACTCCGTTCTTGATGCCCACGGGATCATGAACGAGAACGCGCCTGGTTTTGAAGGTCAGTTTTACGAAAAGGCCAACGACAGTGTCATGGACGCGCTGAAGGCAAAGCATGCGCTACTCAAGCACGTTCCAATCACCCACGCATATCCGCACGACTGGCGGACCAAGAAGCCCGTTGTCTACCGGGCAACGACGCAGTGGTTTGCTTCCGTTGACGCATTCCGCCAGCAGATTCTGGACCAGATTGAAAAGGTCAACTTCAAGCCTAGTTGGGGCAAAACCCGTCTGTACAACATGATCAAGGACCGTGGCGACTGGGTTATCTCCCGTCAACGCGCCTGGGGTGTGCCACTCCCGATTTTCTACGCTGAAGACAAGACGCCAATCCTGGAAAAGAAAACCATTGACCACGTGGCCGATCTTTTTGCCAAGTATGGTTCTAATGTTTGGTTCGAGCGCGACGCTAAGGACTTGCTCCCAGATGGTTACACCAACGAGCACAGTCCTAACGGCAAGTTCACCAAGGAAACCGACATCATGGATGTTTGGTTTGACTCTGGTTCTTCCCACCAGGCGGTTCTTGCCCAGCGGCCAGAACTGTCGTTCCCAGCTGACCTCTACCTCGAAGGTTCTGACCAGTACCGGGGCTGGTTCAACAGCTCCCTGATCACTTCTGTCGCCGCAACTGGCATCGCGCCATACCGCGGCATCCTTTCCCAAGGCTTCACGCTCGATGGTAAGGGCCAGAAGATGAGTAAGTCGCTCGGCAACACAATTGCTCCCGACAAGGTCGAGAAGCAGTACGGTGCCGAGATCGTCCGGCTCTGGGCTGCCACTGTCGACTCCAGTTCTGACGTGCGTGTCTCCATGGATAATTTCGCCCAGACCAGTGAGGCCTACCGCAAAATCCGGAACACGATGCGCTTCATGATTGCTAACACCAGTGATTTTGACGCCGCCAAGGACACGGTTGCGGACAAGGACCTCAGTGGTGTTGACCGCTACATGCTGGTCCGCCTGAACGACGTGGTCAAGAAGGCACTTGCTGCATACGATGAGTACGACTTCTCCACAGTTGTTAAGACCATCAGCAGTTACCTCGTTAACGACATGTCCGCATTCTACCTGGACTTTGCGAAGGATGTTGTTTACATCGAAGCAGCTGACGACATCAAACGCCGCCGGATGCAGACTGTGATGGACACAGCGCTGTTGGCGCTCACCAAACTGATTGTGCCGATTTTGCCACACACGGCTGAAGAAATCTGGCCATACCTGAAGCAGGCAGAAGGATTCGCTTACCTGGCTGAGATGCCAAAGGTTCAGGATTACGCTGATGCGGACCAGCTGCGGAAGCAGTGGGGTGCATTCCTTGAATTCCGTAGTGAAGCGCAAAAGGCCCTTGAAGAGGCCCGGGATGCTAAGGTCATCGGGAAGTCGCTTGAGGCCCACCTGACCGTCTACCCAACCACCGAACTGGCTGACCTGTTGAACGGCCTAGACGCTGACGTTAAGCAGTTGCTCATCGTCTCCGCCCTGACCGTTGAACCAGCCGGCACCAAGGCACCAGCAGATGCCGCCACCTTCAAGGATGGTGCAATCACCGTTGCCCACGCTGAAGGCGAAGTCTGCGAACGCTGCCGGATGACTCGGACTGATGTCGGGACCGACGCAACCTTCCCAACCTTGTGCGCACGTTGCAGTGCCATCGTCCGCGCCAACTTCCCAGAAGCCGTCGAGAACGGGCTGGAGAGTAAACAGAAGTAACAGAGCGGAGGCCCGCGTTCAGAAGCTGAGCATTAACGTACTTCGGGAATAATGCCGGGTTTGGGCATTATTTCCGAAGTGTGTTAAGCGCAAGCTTCTGCGGGCCGCAGCTCGACTCGGCACCGTAAACTAGGAATTTTTCCACATCACAACAAAGCACCTGCAGCTCATCCCCTCACAACATTGAGGGTGGTGAACTGCAGGTGCTTTTGCGTGCATATTGGATTAGTTGTTTAGAAAGTTTCCTTCCGGTGCGTCTGCGGATCACGCTGCTGCATGTTGCCAGAAGTGTAATCGAGCAGGTTGTTCTTCAGGTCGTCCTCCATTGCTGCCAGCTGTTTCTCGGCGGCTTGGCGTTTGCTGCGGCCGTCTTGCTGGATCTGTAAGGTTTCCTTCAGCGTGTCGATCAGGTCGCTCTGCGTCTGGGTGAGGGTTTCGATGTCGACCACACCGCGCTCGTTTTCCTTGGCTGTCTCAATGCTGGAAATCTTCAGCATCTGGCTGTTCTTCTTGAGCAGGTCATTGGTGGTTTCGGAAACTTCGCGTTGGGCGGTAACGGCTTGCTTCTGCCGGAGCAGGGTGAGGGCAATCGCAACTTGGTTCTTCCAGAGTGGAATGGCCGTGTTGATGCTGGCCTGGATTTTCTCCGCCAGGGCCTGGTTCGTGTTCTGAATCAAACGAATTTGGGGTGCCTGCTGGAGCGTGATCTCGCGGGCGAGTTGCAGGTCGTAGGTGCGTTTTTCCAAACGCGCGACAAACTGCTGCAGGTCGTTGACGGTTTGCACGTCCATCTGGTCACCACTAGTCTCGGCCTTGTGCTGAGCTTCAGGGATGAGTTTAGCGGTTAGTTCTTCCTGCTTCATTTTGGCGGCGGCGATGTAGATGTTCAGCGCCTCGAAGTAGGACTTGTTCTGACCGTAAAGTTCTTCGAGCAGCTGGTTATCACTCATCAGGCCGTTCTTTTCCTTGTCGAGGTGGGCGGCAATTGTGTCGATTTGAGCCCCGATCTTTTGGTACTTGGCCGTGATTTCAAAAATGCTGCGCTTGACTTTACCGAACATACGGCTGAAGACATTGCTGTTCTCAGGCCGCAACTCATCCGGGTTGGTTTCATTCAGGCGGGTCATCAGGCTGGTCAGTGAGTCGCCAATGGCCCCGGTGTCGGAACTGGAAACTTTGGTCAGCATGTTTTGCGAAAATGAGGATAATTTTTGCTGGGCATTGGCCCCGTAGGAAAGCACCGCGGTTTGGTCATTAGGGTCAATTTTGTCGGCAAGTGCGTGTGCGGCTTCCTTGTCAGCATCTGTCATCCCCGCCGTGGGGTCGTCCATGTTGGCCGCGGCCATTTCCTTGTCTGGCTGCAGTTGAGGTGTGTTCATCTGGCCAAAGGGGTCGTTTAGTAGGTCGGAGGTCAAATTACTTTGTGCATCGGTTTTATCTGTCTTATCGCTCATCATGGTCTTCCTTTTCTACATCAGTATCGCTATCTGCTGGCGGGGTCACGATTGGTTTCTCCTTGGCCAGTAATTGCCGTTTCGTTAAGCTAACGGTGGTATCAAGGTCGTCAATGTCGCTGCGCACGAAGTCGGTGTACTCATTCTTAATCGTTTCCGCGAGTTTGCGCAACGCATCTTTGGCTTGGGAAAGGACGAGGTAGGTGTCCTCTGTCTTCACCTCGTGCCGGTTGATAATCGCGTACTTGTGGGTGAGATCCGCCATGTTGGGCAGCTGTTCGTATAGGAACGGTGCGGCTTCGGTCATCCGCTTGGGCTCATCCACGATTGCCTTGAAGTAGGCATGAATGATGTTCATGGTGTCATTTTCCGCCATGATATCTTGTAATTCAAGTACGCCTTGAACGGTACTTTCAAGCTGGTGGACGTTCTTGCTGGCGGTAGCCATAGTTTCGCGGAACATGTCAATCTCACTGTCGCTGAGGCCGGCCGCTTCGTAGTGGGCGGCCAGCTTCTTGCTCATTGGCCGCTTGACGGTTTCTGGCACCTCTTTTAGTGGCCGGCGCTGCCAAATAACGTTTAGGTAGGCAACCACCGCCGCGAATACGGGTACGAGTAATCCCGTGGCCCTGGTGATGAGACCGTAGTCGAGACTGCTCCGCGTTGCGAGTGCGATCACGAAGCCCAGAAAGCTCAGGGCGACAGTTTGCCATTCCCGAAAGTGTCGACTCTCGTCCGTGTCGCGGATGCCGCCGCGTAGTTCGGCGTAGAAGCGCAGCAGGCCAAAAGCCAAGCCGCCCAGTTCACCGATTACAAATGATTGGGTTCCTAAGACTGTGTACATGAAGCCCAGGAAGGCCCACATGATGACACGCAGCCAACGGACACCACGAGTTTGTTTTTTACTCATTAATAGTCACTGCCCCTCAAGTTTTCTTTATCTGGACCCAGTTTAGCATAGCGGGCGGGCTTGCATATCAGGCCAAGGTATGAGATTGTGACTTTTCTACATTATTCACTATGCCACAATTGTCCGCCGCGACACGCGTGGCAAAAATCAGGCGTTACGTGTATCATTAAACTTGACTTACAGACTGGATGGAGGTTCCCCATGAAAGAGCCACAGACAAGAAAAGAGTACCGCGAGCAGCAAAAGCGTGAACAAGAAGAAGCGGCCGAGCGCGACAAGAAGCGCGTCGAGGTGGAACGCGAGTATGCACGTGATGAGTCCAAACACCCGGAAAAAATTCAGCGTTTTGACGAGCAGACTTACCATAAAGTCAGCGGACTGAAGCAGAAACTGAACTGGGCGATCGGTATCGTCATCGTGCTGATTGTGTTGGTCTACTTAGTGCTGTTCTTGCTGTAGTGATTTTGTCGGGAACAAGAAAGGGTTAATAATCATGAAAATTGGCGTTGTATGTGCAATGGAAGAAGAAATTCGGGAACTGCTCAACGTTCTTGAAGATAAAGAAACCGAAACGGTAGCGGGCCAGCCCTTCTACCACGGCCACATTGCTGGTCAGGAAGTTTCACTCGTTGAATGTGGCATTGGTAAGGTGCAGGCGGGGATGAACACTGCTATCTTGATTGACCACTACCAGCCGGACCTTGTCATCAACACCGGTAGTGCTGGTGGCATCGGGACTGGTCTGAAGGTCGGTGACGTGGTTATCAGTTCTGGGGTTGCCTACCACGACGTTGATTCCACCGCTTTCGGCTACAAGCCTGGTCAGTTGCCAAGTCGGCCGCAGATTTTCACGGCTGATGAGAAATACGTTGGCTTGATTGAAAAGGCTGCACACGAAACTGACCTGACGACACACGTGGGCCTGATTGTAACTGGTGATCAGTTCATCAGTAGCACCCCCGCAATTGCGCAGATCAAGAAGATTTATCCTGACGCTTTGGCTTCTGAAATGGAAGGGGCTGCAATCGGGCAAGTTGCCACGCAGTTCAAGCTGCCATTCGTTGTCATTCGCGCCATGAGTGACGTTGGCGATGAAGATGCCAGCGTCAGTTTCGACAAGTTTATTATCGAGGCCGGGAAGAAGAGTGCGGCGATGCTACTCGCATTCTTGAAGGACCTCGATTAACTGAAAGGAAGATAATTTTGGAGCACGTCTATCTCGACAACGCGGCCACCACGCCGATGCGGCCAGAGGTGATCGCGGCAATGACCGCACAGATGCAAAATGATTTTGGTAACGCCAGCTCGACCCATTACTTCGGGCGGCAGGCGCACACGGCCTTGGACCACGCGCGCCAGCAACTAGCCGACGTGCTGCACACCAAAGCTGACCACATCGTCTTTACGAGTGGTGCGACCGAAAGCAACAACACCGTCATCAACCAGGTGGCTTTTGCAAAAGCAAATCAAGGCAAGCACATCATCACTACGGCCATTGAGCACCTGTCCGTGCTCAAACCACTGCAGGCACTAGAGCAGCAAGGTTACCGGGTGACCTATCTGCCCGTTGACGAAAAGGGCGAAATTAGTCTGGCTGATTTTGACGCCGCGCTTGATGATGACACGATTTTGGTATCGATCATGTACGGTAACAATGAGGTCGGCAGTGTAATGCCCATCAAGGAAATCGGTGCGCGGCTCCGGGACCACCAAGCGTTGTTCCACGTTGACGCGACCCAGGCCTTTGGGTTAGTTGACCTGAACCCCGAGGAGTTGGGAGTTAATTTGCTCTCCGCTTCCGCCCACAAGCTGAACGGGCCGAAGGGTGTCGGGCTTTTGTACCGTGATGGAGATGTTCACTTCCCATCCTTCCAAAAGGGGGGCGAGCAGGAGACCAAGCGCCGGGCCGGGACCGAGAATATCCCCGGCATCGTCGGCTTCGGCACCGCGGCTAGCCTGCTGGATGTGGAGCAGAAAAACGCCCGCCAGCAGCAGTTTGCGGACTTCAGCGCCCAGCTGACGGCAAAGTTGACCGCTGCGGACGTTAAGTTTGCGGTGAACGGGGACCTGGCGCGGCCACGGCTGCAGCACGTTCTGAACTTGTGGCTGCCGGGTGTATCCACCTACGCGCTGCAGACTAACTTGGACCTGGCCGGTTTTGCTGTCTCCGGTGGTTCGGCCTGCACGGCGGGGTCACTCGAGCCCTCGCACGTGCTTACCGCTATGTTTGGTGCTGACTCGCCCCGCATTGGTGAGTCCATCCGCATTTCATACGGCATGACGACCACCGCGGAGCAAATCGATGCCTTTGGTGATGCTTTGATCAAAATCGTCCGGCGGCTGCTGGCGCGGGCAAAATAAAGAGTGGACCACAATGCGGTTAGTTCCTGAGCATTAGCAGAAAAGGCACCTATTCCCGACTTTTGGGAGTAGGAGCCTTTTAAGCTAAGCGGAAGGAGCTGCATTGTGGGCCACGTTTACATGCTGGGAGAGTTTGCGGCTTGCCGCTTACTATCCTACATCCGGAGCGCAGCGGAGGTGGCCGACTCCTCACCATAATTACGAACGGTCAGGAGTCGGCCGGCAGCGATGGTCGGCAGTAGTTTCGAAGCTTCTCGTTGTGACTGAGCTTCAAAATAAACTGCGCTGGTAGCGCTTATCTGTGCGTGCTAGAATTAAAGTAATATCTGTGAATGGAGTGGTCAAAATGGCATTAGCCGATACTGCCAAGGTTTTAGGATCAAATGATAGTTACAAGGTCAGCTCCCTGGTCAAGCGCTACACGCTGCGGGACACGGGTTTCCTGGTGACAAAGGCGGGCAACTTCCAGTTGGAACGTTCGCTTGACCCTAGTAGCCCGCTGACAGCTGCCAACAAGCTGCGCGTGGTCGTTAGTAAGGACATGAAGAAGCTCTCAATGAGCGTCACCACCGCTAACGGTCTGCGGGCCGTCGACATCTTCAAGTCACCGAAGACGGCGGATGCCGTTGAACAGTATCAATACGTCGTTGATGACCTGATCGACCGGAACGTGCTTGAGCACGCATAAGGATTCGGCACAGGTACGCGACTGAAGCAAGTACAGGCACATTGCAATCTTTACCCCCGACAAAAAAGGAGTATCCATGCAAAATCTGATTATGGACGCCATCGAGTCTTTTGGTTATCTTGGCGTTTTGTTACTCATCACTCTCGAAAACGTGTTTCCGCCGATTCCGTCCGAGGTCGTCCTGACTTTTGCCGGCTTCATGACCAAGCACACGAGCATGACGGCCCCGCTGGTGATTGTTTCCGCCACGATTGGTTCCGTGCTCGGGGCCATCGTGCTTTATTTAGTTGGGCGCTTGCTCAGTACGGAGCGCTTGGAGCGGCTCGTCAGCGGGCGCGTGGGGCGGCTGCTCCACTTTAAGCCCAGCGACATTGTCAAGGCGGAGAGGTGGTTCAAACGCCGGGGCAACTCTGCAGTCTTCTTCTGCCGCTTTATCCCGATCGTGCGGAGCCTGATTTCGATTCCCGCTGGCACCACGAAGATGCCTTTTGGCCGCTTCGTGCTGCTTAGTGCCGCGGGGACGGCCGTTTGGAACATCGTCCTCGTGTACTTTGGCCGGGCGGCTGGGCACGCGTGGAGTCGGGTGGCAGGGTATTTTGACACGTACGCGTTCGTTGCCCTGATTGTGCTCGTGCTTGTGTTCATTGCCGGCGTGGCGATTTTCTATAAGCGGCGGTTTAAGACGCAAAAATTAAACAAGCAGTAGCTAGCAAAAGCAGGTTAACCACACCGATAGGGTGAAGTTGACCTGCTTTTTACTTTTGGTTGCCGGCGTTAATGCTGCCAGATGAAACGCTAATTTAATTATTCAAACATTTTCTTGGTGGCGCGCATCAAGGTTGGGATGTCCTTGTCGTAGCGTGGCGTCTTGACCAAGCGACTCATTGGCACACCTGCGAAGTGGTAGGCCGCAATCTCACCGGAGCGGACCGCGGACTGTTCGGTAAAGATCATCTGGTATGGCTGGTCAACGAACTCACCAGTGAAGGCGAGGTTAGTTGAGTGGTCGGGGATGACTTCAGGCCGATCCGTTTTGGCGCGGTTGTTGAAGAGGGCGGAGGCGTAAGGCATGTAGACGGGGATGCAGTTGACGACGGAATCGTAAATTGCGTCCTTCTTGGTGATGATGTTGACGGGGCCTGGGTCGACCTTGGAGAGCTGGCCGATGAGTTCGGTCAGCATTTCTTTACCGGTCATTTCAATGTACGGCTTGTCGACGAACTCGCCGCGACGCCGTGGGTAGAGGAAGTAACCCCAAATGACGGCTTCGTTAGGCTTCTGGTCGGTGAAGTGGGGCTGGTGGTGAACAACGATGGACATGTTAACGTCCTCTTGGCCCAGCGGTGTGATCGGAGTTGTGGACAGGAAGGAGTTCAGCGCGTTGCCAGGTACCTGCGTGGTGATACGGGTGATTTCGTTGAGCAGCAGGTGGTCCTTAGTGGTCAGGGTGAAGCTGACCCACTCGCTGGCGTCCCGGTCGGCAAAGAACTTGTCTGGGTTGCCCAGGTTGTAGAAGTGCTCAGTGGCCTTCTTCCAGAGGCTGGATGCGGCCCCGTAGTCCATGTTTTCAACGACAGGGGTGTCGTAGTCGCCGAAGGTAGTGGAGTCGGTGATCGAACCGTTGGTGAAGATGACGGCGGTGTCGTCGTCAACGGCAACGTGCTCCTCCGCACCAGTTTCAACGTTGGTCATCTTGAGGCCAGTGACGGTGATTTCATCTTGTAGCGCACTGTCCTTGAATTCCCAGTCCGTCACACGCCGGTTCAGCACGATTTTGACGCCCTGGTCCTTCAAGTAGGTAATGATTGGCAGCATGATGCTCTCGTACTGGTTGTAACGGGTGCGGTTGACACCGACCAAGTGTTCAATCTGGGTGAATTCGTAAATCATCTGGTGCATGTAGCGCCGGAGTTCCTGCGCGGAGCTCTTGGTGCGGAATGCAAAAGTCGTTTCCCACATGTACCAGAAGTTGGTTTGGAACATGTGCGGGTCATCCTTGAAGTAATCGGCGATGGAGACGTTGTCGAGTTTTTGTTCTTCAGAATCGGGCATCATGATCAGCTTGGTCAGCAGCAGCCGGTCCTGATTGTTGAAGCCCATTTTGCCGCCATCAATGATGCCACGCGCACCCTGCATGAGGCGGGCCTTATCGAAGGTCGGGTGCTTGGCGTCGAAGTCGTGGGTGTCTTCGGCCGCGGTCATGCCTGGTTCGGTGACGGACTGCACCCGCCCGAGCAGGTCCATCAGGTCAACGTAGGTCCGGTAGTTGAGCATGCGGCCGCCGCGGGCCAGGTAGCCTTTGCGGTTGCTGAGTGGGTGGTTCTTGTTCCAGTACTCATCGGCGAGGGTACTCGTGTCGGCACCATCGTTACTACCATGGTCATCTAGGGAATAGAAGGTGATGTTCTCACCATTCCAGTGGCCCTCTTGAATGAAATAAACGGCTGCGGCCATGTTGGCCAGACCAGCACCGATCATAATTGCCTTAGTTTTTTTACTCATGACTAATCCTCCTTGAGAATACTCTGTTTCCGCGTTGCCAGCAGCTGCTTACTGGTGGCTGGTATCGTACTTCGCGTAATCCTGCGCATCGTCGCGGAACAGCTCTAACTGCTTTGCCAGCAGCCCGGCACCAATCAGTGCGAGAGACAGTGTGGCACAAAGAAATACATGCTTTTTACTCATTTTAAAAGCCTCACTTTCTTGATGAATCCGGTTTCATTTGTTTACGCTTTTAGTGTATAGCCGGGGTTAGGCAAAATAAATGGGCAAAGTCTGCGCTTTGCCCAAAAATGTCGCACTTTAATGTTCATTCTTGTTTAACTCGAAGTAACCGTAACTCTTGCGGCCATTACTGATTGCGTTTTTGATCCCACCACTGAGCACGATGTCGGCGCGACGCATCAATGCGCTTTTCGGTTCAACCACCCCGTCGATCAGCCACTTAATGATCTGGCCCACCAAGGCGATTGCATAAAAGTTGACGATGTCATCCGCGAGCACCCGCGGCAATTCCTGATCCGCGTCGGTCACCACGCGTTGGACCATTTCGCTGGAAACGGTGATCAGCAGTCGCTCAAGCAGGTCGCGCCCAACTGAGTGAACGGACGCGATGCAAAATTCGCGGTTGTCGTATATGTAGTCGAGCAGTAATTGGTAGGCCTGATGCCATTCGTCGATTTGGGCGTGGGCCCGCATTTGACTCACAATTTCTTGGTCATAGATCCACTTAAGCAGGGCGTAAATATCTTCGAAGTGATAATAGAAGGTGTTGCGGGTCACCCCCGCCTTAGTTGTCAGCTCGTCAATGGTAATTTTGTCCAGCGGGGTGGTCCGCATCATCATTTTAAGTGTGTCGGCTAGCTGGACTTTGGTTGTTGTTGCACTCATTGTACATACTCCCTCCGCATTTTGCCCCAAAACTCGGGCCTTACTGTTAATTGTAAAACGCTAGTGGCTGGTACCCAAACAACAATGTGCTTATTTCGTGGTATTAATGACCGCATGCTTACTTTTGAGAAGTGTTGAAAATCCGGTGAACACTGGTATACTAAATATTACTGGAATTCCGACCTTCAAATCGGCGATTTTAGAATCTATTTGAAATGATGGTGATACCGTGGATAATTCCAACATCCGTGTCGTTGTGGGAATGTCAGGGGGTGTCGACAGCTCTGTAAGTGCACTGCTACTCAAGCAGCAAGGTTACGACGTTGTGGGCGTCTTCATGAAGAACTGGGACGACAAGAATGACGACGGTGTTTGTACCACGACCGAAGATTACGAGGATGTAGCTAAGGTCGCGGCGGAAATTGGCATTCCCTACTATGGGATCAACTTTGAGAAGGAATACTGGGACCGTGTGTTCAAGTATTTCCTCGCGGAGTACAAGGCAGGGCGGACGCCTAACCCTGACGTGATGTGCAACAAGGAGGTCAAGTTCAAGGCCTTTCTTGATTACGCGGAGCAGCTTGACGCGGACTATATCGCGATGGGCCACTACGCACAGCTTGAGACCGATGCAGATGGCGTTGTGCACATGTTGCGTGGTGCCGATAAGGGTAAGGATCAGACCTACTTCTTGAACCAGCTCTCTCAGGACCAGCTCAAGAAGTCCATGTTCCCAATCGGCCACCTGCAGAAGAAGCAGGTCCGCGCGATTGCCGCCGAGGCTGGTTTGGCAACTGCCAACAAGAAGGACTCAACCGGGATCTGCTTTATCGGTGAGCGGAACTTCCGCCACTTCCTGAGTGAGTTCTTGCCTGCTCAGCCTGGCCGCATGATGACGCGTGATGGCAAGGACATGGGGAGCCACAGTGGTCTCATGTACTACACTATCGGGCAGCGTTCTGGTCTTGGTATTGGTGGTAGCAGTGAGAACTCCGAGCCTTGGTTCGTTGTTGGTAAGGACATCAAGAAGAACATCTTGTACGTTGGCCAGGGCTTCAACAACCCCGACCTGATGGCTAGCAGCCTCGACTGCAGTGGTATTTCCTTCTTCACCGGCAGCAAGCCTGGCGATGAGTTCCACGTCACAGCAAAGTTCCGCTACCGTCAGCCTGACGTTGGCGTCACGGTTAAGATGACCGGCGCCGACACCGCCGACGTAATTTTTGACGCACCGGTTCGGGCAATCACACCTGGCCAGTCCGTTGTTTTCTACGACGGTGCTGAGTGCCTCGGTGGGGGAACCATCGACCACGCCTACACCGCAGCGCAGGAGTTGCAGTACGTTTAATAACATGCTAATTTTTTTGGAGGAGCGGCCACTTTTGCGGCCGCTCCTTTTTCTATCCCACAAGTTGCTTAGCATAACCTAACTAAAATCGTGAAGCCGTAAAAGCCAGCCCTGACGGGGAGTTGCAGAAAAATGTTTTGGTAGGGATAAGTAATTTAGGCTGCGGATATGCTAAAATAATTAGTACAGAGCGATGTCTTAGCGCTCAATAAACTATAGTGAAGGAATGTGATTCGATGGATTCTTCTGACCCGAAGCCTGAACAAACGGACACGGATAACACATCCGCTAGACCGCCGTTATGGCAACTGACAACCGCGCAACTGCGCAAGCGTTTTGCAACTGATACTGATGCTGGTTTGACCGCCAAGGAGGCCAAGGAGCGCCAGAAAAAGTACGGACGTAACGAACTGAAAGCGAAGAAACAGTCTAAACTGCTCCGCTTTGTCAAGCAGTTCAACGACAGCATTAACTACATCCTGTTTGGGGCCGCGGTGCTGACTTTCTTTATGCACCATTACTCCGACTCGGCAGTTATTGCCTTAGTTATCATTGCCAACGCCTTCATTGGTTATTTCCAAGAGGAATCAGCAGATAACGCATTGGCCAAAATCAGCGAGCTGCTTGTGGCCAGCAATTACGTTTACCGTGATGACGCCAAAATTGAGCTGGACTCACGTGAATTAGTGCCCGGGGATCTCGTGCAACTAGAGGCTGGTGATTCAGTGCCCGCCGATATGCGCCTGATCAGCGCGGACAACATGTCTGTCCAGGAATCAATATTGACTGGGGAGACGAACTCCGTTACGAAGACGGAAGAGCCGCTGCCAGCAGCGGAGATTCCCCTGGCCGAACGCAGCAACATGGTTTTTGCCTCCACCGCTGTGACCCAGGGTTCTGGGACCGGGATCGTTGTGGCCACTGCTGGTGACACTGAAATCGGGCACATCCAGCGTAGTGTTGGTAACATCAAGGCCAAGCCGACCCCGTTGATTCGTAACCTGAACCAGCTGGGTCTGCAGCTGTCGATTGCAATCATTGCCGTTGCGGTGTTGCTATTTATTGTGGGGCTGGTTACCAAGGTCTACAGCTTGCCAACGCTGACGATTGCGGTCATCACGATGGTGGTTGGTTCAATGCCAGAAGGATTACCTGCCAGCACTTCTGTGGTCCTCGCAATGGGGACCCGGAAGCTGACGCACAAGAACGCCATCGTCAAAACGCTCCCGGCGGTTGAGACACTGGGTGCCGTCGATATCGTTAACACCGACAAAACTGGGACCCTGACTAAAAATGAAATGACCGTCACGGACATAGCCATTGCCGGCCACAATTATACTGTTAGTGGGGTCGGTTACGATGCCACCGGTAGCGTGCAGGATTCTGCCGGCAATGCGGTTGATTGGCGGGAAAACGACGCCTTGAACTGGCTGGTCACAATTGCCGGCCAGACTTCTGACGCTGAGTTCCATGAGGAAGACGGCCAGTGGGTCCTGACCGGGGAACCAACTGACGGCGCTTTGACGGCGTTGTATCACAAACTTAGCGGGCAGGACGTTGACGTTGACGAAATCGACTCGCTGCCATTTGACTCGCGTTTCCGTTACTCAGCCCGTTTGGCCGACGTTAAGGGTCAGCGGGTACTGATGGTCAAAGGTGCACCCCAGACCTTGATGCGGCTCATGCAGGAGCACGGGGGCAGTGTGGACAGCGCTGACGTCGAACGCGTGACCGCTGATCTTGCCAAGCAGGGTAAGCGGATCGTGGCCCTCGGCTACCAGCCAGTCGCTGCTGACGCCACCGCAATCGTCCAGGACGACATTGGTGCTGATTTCCACTTCATTGGGCTGGTCGGGATCATTGACCCGCCGCGTCCAGAAGTTGCCCACGCGGTTTCCGAATTGCGGGTCGCCGGTGTGAAAGTCAAAATGATCACTGGGGATGACCCCCGGACCGCCAGCGCCATCGCCGAGCAACTGAACTTAGGCGAACACGTCGAGGCCATTACCGGTCCCGAGCTGGAGAAGCTGAGTGACGAGGACCTGGATAAGGTGATCGACCGTTACACCGTGTTTGCCCGGGCAACGCCTGAAGACAAGCTGCGGATCGTGCAATCCCAGCAGCGGGTCGGCCACGTTGTCTCAATGACGGGTGACGGGGTCAATGACGCCCCAGCTTTGAAGCAGGCCGATATTGGGGTCGCGATGGGGATCAAGGGGACCGAGGTGGCCAAAGGTGCTGCCGATATGGTGCTCGCTGATGATAACTTCACCACGATTCTTGAGTCCGTGCGTGAAGGCCGGCACGTCTTTGACAACATTCGTAAAACTATCCGTTACCTGCTCCCAACCAGTTTTGCTGAAGGGCTTGTTGTGGTCATGAGCATTGCAATGCGCCAGGAGTTACCACTATTCCCGACCCAGTTGCTCTGGATCAACATGGTGTCCGCGCTGACAATTCAGTTTGCCTTCATTTTCGAACCACCGGAAAGTGGCATTATGACCCGGGGACCGCGGAACATCAACGAGGGGATCTTGACCAAGTGGCACGGCTTTGAAATTGCCTACGTGGCCGTCCTGATTGCCGGGCTGGGGATCTTTATCTACGATTTCCTGACCGGACACGGTGTCGCCAATGTGGTCGGCAGTACCGTTACGCTGCAGGTGATTATTTTTGGCAAAATTTTCTACCTGTTCAACCTGCGCAACAGCCACCCCGTCATCTCGAAGTACTTCTTCCAGAACAAGATGGCCTTCTACATCATCGGTATTTTGCTGGTTTTGCAATGCGGGATCATCTACTTGCCGTTCATGCACGACATCTTCCACACGACCTCCGTTGGTTTCTTCAACGGTTGGGTTATTCCGACGATTGCTGGGTTGATCGTCCTCATCGTTACCGAGGCAATCAAGTTCGGCCGGCGCGCTTTGTACCAGCGTGCAAGTAGTCGCGGCAAGATGTAAGCGAATACTATTCGCAGATTATATCCGCCAACTGATAAATAGTGCCAAACAAGACACAAATGCCGCTAATCCGGCGCTTTGTGTCTTGTTTTTGTCTGGCGGCATGGGATAATTATCCTTATGAAGTAGGAGGAAACACATTGACACGTTTATTTTTTGTTCGTCACGGGAAAACTGAATGGAATTTGGCTGGCCGCTATCAGGGCGCAAATGGGGATTCACCCTTGCTGCCGGAGAGCTATGTACAGATCAAGGCGCTAGCCGCGTATTTGAAGCAGCAGGACATCCATTTTGCCCACGCCTACGTTAGTCCTCTGAAACGGACGCGGACGACTGCAAAAGAGCTCCTGAACGCGCTTGATCCAAGTGTTCCCTTGACGGTAATGCCGGCACTGCGTGAGTTTAACCTCGGCCTCATGGAGGGGCAGACTTTCAAGGCCGTTGAGGCGAAATATCCGGAACAGTTACACGCCTTTCGCTACGCTCCGGCTGATTACGACCCGAAGATTTTGCACGGCGAAAGTTTCCCGCAGCTTTTGGACCGGATGACACCGGCAATTCAGGAGGCCGTTGCGGCTGACGAAACGGGGACGGCTGATTTGCTGTTTGTGGGTCACGGCGCCTCACTGGCAGCACTGATTCAGCACTTAGTAGGCACACCGATTGCAGAGCTACGCAAGGATGGCGGACTTACCAACAGTAGCCTGTCCATTTTGCAGACCACAGATAACGAGCTGCCCTATGAGTTGGTGCAATGGAACGATACGCACTATCTGCCGGGTAAGCGGGACGCAACAGATACGATTTAGAGGTGGAGTATGAGCAAGACTGACATCATTGATGAGTTTAACAATGGCGACAAGCAGAAGGCAATTTCTGCGGCCGTTGCCGAAGTCGATGCGCATCCGCACGACTACCATCCCTACGCTGTGCTCAGCGCGATGCTCATCAACATGCGCGATTACGATCAAGCCGCCGAGTTGCTCGATAAAGCCCTCGGTCTGTTTCATGAACAGCCAGAACTACGCTATAACTGGGGACTTTTGGCTTACCAGCAAGGCGAATACAAGGACGCACTCGCCCGCTTATTGCCAATCACGGGTCCCGATACTAAAAAGTCACTGCGCGGTGATGCCAACTACATGGTGGCGCTGAGTTATCAAGGACTCGAGGAACCGCTGCGGGCACTTGCTTTTGCGATGACCGCGCACGACCTGAATCCGCAGGCTGAAGACGCAACGATTCTGACTGCCAACCTGCTCATGGCGAGTGGGGCGTTTGCGGAAGCCAAAAGGATGTTGCAGCCGCTGGTCAAACATGGTTCCGGGCAGGTGCTGGTCGCTTACGGCATGGTACTTGGGGCTCTTGGTGAGGATGGTAGCAAGTATCTGGACGCAGCCAAGGATGCTGATCCGGACGCGTACAAGCGCGCTCGGGAGCTGCTCGCGTTCATGAATGAGCAGCACAAGGATGCCGCTGGTGATACCGATGGCAAGTGATACCGTCACAGGGGTCGTGAAGAGCGTCTTCTTTAGTAGCCCGAACGACCTTTTCAAAATCATGCTGGTCAAAATCAAGGCGACGACCTTAACTTGGACCGAAGACGAAATTGTGGTTAAGGGCAGTTTCGGTGATATCAAGGAGGACGAGACCTACACCTTCACCGGCGGTCTCGTCAGTCATCCAAAGTACGGCATGCAATTCAATGCGGAAAGTTATCGCAGTGAGCAACCAACTAGTCGGGACGGACTGATTGGCTATTTAGCTAGCAATCGTTTCCCCGGGATCGGTAAGAAGACGGCGGAAAAAATCGTTGATGTGCTCGGTTTAAACGCCGTCGATGAAATCATGCACGACCCCAAGGTGCTCGATCAGGTCGGCATCAAGCCAGACCGTGCCGCCACACTAATTGCAGCCCTGAAGGAAAACCTGGGGATGGAGCAGGTGGTCATTGGTCTCAACGGTTTCGGCCTGTCCGGGAACATCGCTGCCAAAATTTATGCCCAGTACCACGAAGATAGTTTGGATATCCTGAAGAAAAATCCTTACCAATTGGTGGAAGATATTGACGGCATCGGTTTCAAGACCGCTGACGGCATTGCCCAGCAGCTAGGGTTGGCAGCAGACTCACCTGAGCGCCTCGCTGGAGCCCTGCAGATGGTGCTGATCGATGCCAGTGAAAACGACGGCGATACCTACGTCGATGCTCAAGCTGCGTTTCCGGCGGTGCGGCAGTTGCTCGGGGATCACGCCGGCAAGATTGCTGGGGATGATGCGCTGCTCGCCGTGCTCAAAACGCAGGTGGAGCAACGCAAGGTGGTGCTTCAAGATGGGCACATTTTTGCCAAGCGCTTGTATGACGCTGAGTGGCAGATTGGCAGTCACCTCGCCGCACTTGAAGCCGCGGCCCACGAACAGCCTGTTTCTAAGGACAAGCTGGAGAAGACTATTCGCCTGGTTGAAAAGCATCAGGACATTGAATATGATGACACCCAGCGTGCGGCAATCACGGGTGCACTCAGCCACCGGATTTTCCTCTTAACTGGGGGCCCGGGAACCGGAAAAACGACGATTATCAATGCCGTTGTGCACGCATACGCCGAGTTGAATGACATCGACTTGGACCCAAACCGCTACAAAAGCGGCGAGGTGTTTCCAATCATGCTGGCAGCGCCAACCGGGCGGGCCGCCAAGCGGATGACCGAGACAACTGGTCTGCCGGCCAGCACCATTCACCGGCTCCTGGGACTGGGAGTTGATCAAGCGGATTATGAGACGCGAGATTTGCCCGACGGTTTGCTCGTCATTGATGAGGTGTCAATGGTTGACACTTACCTGATGCGGATTTTGCTCGATGCGGTGCACCCTGGCATCACGCTGATTTTTGTTGGGGATAAAGATCAACTGCCATCTGTTGGCCCGGGTCAGGTGTTTGCGGACATGCTGGCTAGCGGGGCCTTACCTGCAGTCGAGCTGACCCACATCCACCGGCAGGATAGCGATTCGTCGATTGTTCCGCTCGCCCACGCTGTGAATGAAGGCAAGTTGCCAGATGACTTGCTGGCCAAGCATGCCGACCGGAGCTTTGTTGCTTGTCAGCCCAATCAAGTACCAGACGCGGTGGGCCAAGTTGCCGCGGCCGCGGTTCGGCGGGGCTTCGACCCCATGGCGGTGCAAGTCCTGGCCCCGATGTACCGGGGCGTTGCTGGGGTTGACCGCTTGAACCCCTTGATGCAAGATATCTTTAACCCACTGGGTGAAAAACACCGCAAGCAGGTGGACGCGGGGAATTGTGTCTACCGCATCGGCGATAAGGTGTTGCAACTGGTCAACAATCCCGACAAAAACGTTTATAATGGTGAAATTGGCTTGGTCACGGGTATTACGATTGGCGAGCGCGGAAAGGGTGACAGTTTAACCCTAGATTTTGACGGTAACGAGATCACTTATCCGCGGGCCGAGTGGAGCAAAATCACCTTGGCCTATGCCACCAGCATTCACAAGGCGCAGGGGAGTGAGTTCGACATGGTCATCTTGCCGCTCACCATGCAGAGCCGGCGCATGTTGCAACGGAACCTAGTCTACACGGCCATTACTCGCGCCAAGCGTTTCCTCATTCTGATTGGGGAACCAGCAGCGTTCGAACTTGCTGCCCAGACGCTCGCCGCTAACCGCAAGACAGGTTTACGGCGGCGTCTGCGGGATGCCTTTTCGCTCGCTGACGATGATGCGGCGGACAGTGCTGAAATACCTGCCGCCGATCAGAGCGCTGCTGCGGCAACTACGTCTAACGCTGAAGCAGATGTTGCGGTTAGTAGCGCAACAACATCTACAAGCAATGAAGTGAGTCCGGTACCCGCTGCACCGCAAAATTCCGGACCAATGATTTTGACGATGAAGATGATAACTGAAGCTAGCGTGGATCCCATGATTGGGATGCACGGAATCACGCCTAACAACGTGATGGAAGGAGCCTAAGCGATGGCTGACGACATTCGCAAACAATTGGAGATCCGTCCGGTGACGACGGCCTACCTCGATCAGTTCAACGATTTACTGAGCTATGTTTTCCAGGTCACCGCCAAAGAGGTTGAGGAGTCTGGTTACGAAGAGGGCGAGCTTGAACGCGATAAGCGGCCGGTACTGAAGAAGGCTGATGTGGTCGGCTGGTTCAATGGGGAAGAGCTCGTGAGCCAGGTTGCCGTTTACCCATGTCGGGTCAACATTCACGGTGTGCCATATAAAATGGGTGGTGTGACCGGGGTCGGGACCTATCCCGAATACGCCGGGCACGGGCTGATGCACGATTTGATCAAAATTGCGCTGCAGAAAATGCGCGACAACCGCCAGTGGATTTCTTACCTCTACCCGTACAGCATTCCGTTTTACCGGAAGAAGGGGTGGGAGATCATGTCCGACCACCTGACTTTTGATGTAAAGGACACGCAACTACCGAAGCAGCAGAACTTGCCCGGTCACGTTGAACGGCTGGAAATCGATGATCCTGACGTAATCAACACCTACAACCGCTTCGCACGCAAGACCCACGGGGCAATGTTGCGTAATCAGTTGAATTGGGATGAATACTGGCGCTGGGAGAACGAAGAGGAACGCGTCGCGGGAGTTTGGTACGACGAAAATGATGTACCGCAGGGTTTTGTGCTGTACTGGATTGCCAACGAAGTTTTCCACATCAAGGAAATGGTTTACATCACCCAAGAGGCCCGCATCGCGCTCTGGAACTTTATTGCCGCCCACTTTTCCATGGTTGAACATGTGCGGGGCAACATCTACAAGAATGAACCGCTCCATTTCTTGTTGGATGATGGGGATATCAAGCAGACCATCAAGCCTTACTACATGGCCCGCATTGTTGACGTGTTCGAGTTTTTGCGGCAGTACCCATTTGCAGAGCAGGGGACCCCGTTCCACTTCAAGGTGACCGATCCCATGGCCGAATGGAACAATGGTATCTTCGGTGTGCAGTGGGTCGATGATGGTGAACTCGAAATCTCGCACGACCCGATTGGTGAAGAAGTTGCGCTCGACATTCAGACGCTGACTACCATGCTGATGAGTTACCGCCGGCCGTCCTACTTGGCCAAAATTGAACGGATCCAGGCTAGCCCGCGGGCAATTCGCAACTTGGAAAACCTGATTCCGGTCGATGAACCTTACTTCTCCGATTATTTTTGAGAGTGACCAGCGATTAGATTACAAAATAAGGCTCCTGACAATTTGTCAGGAGCCTTATTTCGTTTGCTTCAGTTTTATTAATTACAGGGTGATGAGCATTGGGATGATAATTGGCCGCCGCTCGGTCTTCTCAAATAAGAAGTCACTCAGACTGTCGCTGATTGCTTCCTTCAGCATGGCCTCAGAGGTCTTCTTGTTTTCGGTGAAGGTCCGCTTGATGGTGCGGTAAACGCGCCGCTGGGCTTGGTTGATCAGTTCGCCAGATTCACGCATGTAGACAAAGCCCCGGGATAGCAGGTCAGGACCAGCCAAGACGGTGTGCTTTTGCATGTTGATGGTGGCAACGACAACAACCAGTCCTTCTTCGGAAAGCAGGCGCCGGTCGCGGATAACCGCGTTACCGATGTCCCCAACACCGCTACCGTCGACGTAAACATCGCCAGCAGGGAAGTGACCGGCACGCCGCGCCGAATCCTTAGTCATGGCCAGCACATCACCATTTTCCATGATGAAGATGTTGTCCTTAGGCACGTCGCAGGCTGCGGCGAGTCCAGCGTGGACCTTTTGCATCCGGTACTCACCGTGGCAAGGCATGAAGAACTTAGGCTTCATCAGCCGGAGCATCAACTTCTGCTCTTCCTGGCCACCATGACCAGAAGTGTGGACGTTGTTGACTTTGCCGTGAATGACATCGGCCCCGGCAGCTTCGAGCTGGTTGATCACTTCGTTAACGCTAGTGGTGTTACCAGGAATTGGGTTGCTGGAGAAAACGACCGTGTCCCCAGGCTGGATGGTAATCTGCCGGTGGGTTCCGTTAGCAATCCGGGATAAGGCTGCCATTGGTTCACCCTGCGAACCGGTACAGAGAATCATGACCTTGTCGGCAGGCAGGTGGTTAAGTTCGTGCGCGTCAACGAGCACATCGTCGGGGATGTTTAAGTAGCCGAGTTCGCGACCATTAACAATCGCAGTTTCCATCGAGCGGCCGAACACCGCAATTTTGCGACCGTTCTTCATAGCCACTTCGGCGGCTTGGGCAATCCGCGAGATGTTGGAGGCAAAGGTGGCAAAAATGATGCGGCCCTGAATACCTTCAAAAATGTGGCGAATCGAATGACCGACGAAACGTTCAGACTTAGTGAAGTTTGGAATTTCGGCGTTCGTACTGTCGGACATGAGGAGCAAGACACCTTCTGATCCGAGTTTAGCCATCCGTTGCAGGTTAGGTGCCGGCTGGTTGCCAACTGGTGTCAAGTCAAACTTAAAGTCACCGGTCTGAACAATGACGCCGACTGGTGTGTGCACGGCAATACCCAGAGTATCCGGAATACTGTGGGTCGTGCGGAAGAAACTGACGCTGACTTTACCGAACTTGAGCTCGTCGTCCTCACCGATTTCGTTCAGTGTGGTCGAGCGCAAGATTCCGTGTTCCTCCAGCTTGCCGCGAATGAGGGCTGCAGCCAGTGGGGGAGCGTAGACGGGAACGTCAGGCAGTTCTTTCAGCAGGTAAGGGATTCCGCCAATGTGATCTTCATGGCCGTGAGTGATGACCAGGGCTTTAATCATGTCCGCGTGTTGCTTCAGGTATGAATAGTCGGAGATGACGTAATCAATTCCGAGCAGGTCATCCTCGGGGAACTTGATTCCGGCATCAATAATGATGATTTCATCCTGATACTGCACGCCGTACATATTCTTGCCGATTTCGCCAAGGCCACCAACGGCGAAGGCAGCAACTTCGTTATCTTTTATGTTGAGCTTCATAGACTATAGCTCCGTAATATGGAAATCGTCGGACTTTTTCTCGTACTCCAGGAAGTCTCCGGTTAACTCCTGAATTAGTTCGATGTTGTAGGGTGTCTTTTCTTCAACTGCCGCGCGTGCAGCAATTGAAGAGTCGGCTTCAATGTAGATGGACTGGGTCCGCTCGCGGACGGGGTTTTCATCTTTAGTTGGTTGGAATAGTACTTTATAAATCATGTTGTTGCTCCTTTCGAATACACAAATAAATCCCTATTAGAAGGGTTCTTGTTGTTTATGCCCGCACAATGTTGGCAAATGGCCAAACTTTAGTAATAGTGTAGCATATGACGCGGTCCTTGGCTAATACGCAATGGCCGCTTAATGTGGCATAATGGAGTTAGATAAGCGAAGAAAGTGGGGGCCAGTAAATGCCAACATGGCAAATCGGGATTATTATCCTCGTGTTTGTGCTCGCAGTCGGCCTTGGGGTGCTGATTGCCCTGCGTCGCGGGCGCATTGAACGGGAGTACCAAGCATGGACTGCAATTGCCGATGCACGGATGAATGCCGCGCTCAGTTTGTGTCAATATAATGGTAGTTTGCAGGGCTCGGCAGTTGAAAATGTCTGGGGGCACCACATTGCGTTGCTTAGTTACGCTCTGGATGCGGCCCAGGCACCGACGCTGAAACTACTTGAAAAGAATTTAAACAGAAATGCCCAGCCTGAGATGGTCATCACTGATTCTTATCAGCGTGACCCCAAAGTGCTCCACGTCGACGTTGCACTCTTAGTGAACGACAATACGCGTAAGTACCTAGAAGATCTCGCGCGCATCAAGGAACATAATTCTTAGGCCAAAATTATCGATAAACGTAAAGAGGGGCCGGTGCAATCTGCACCGGCCCTTCTTACGTAGCGTGTTCAAATAGTTTAAAAAATTAACCGAGCAAGATGCCATCCTCGTCCATGGTGAATGGATTGTCCTTGTTGATGTGATCGTAGAACAGAATTCCGTTTAGGTGGTCGATTTCGTGTTGGCAAACAATTGCGGGGTAGTTCTTGAGCCGCTTTTTGTGTTTACTGCCGTCGAGAGTTTGGTAGGTGATGGTAATGCGGTCATGGCGCTGGACGTAACCGTGGTGCTCCATGTCAACGGAGAGGCACCCTTCACCCTCGCTTAGAGCAGCGCTTTGAACTGAGTGACTGACGACCCGCGGGTTGATGAGCACTTCTTGCATGTAAATGTCATTGTTTTCATCGGGGATGAGCACAGCAGTCATGGAGAGGCTTTTACCAACTTGTGGTGCCGCGAGACCAACGCCGGGGCGCAGTTTGTAGATTTTGTTCTGTTCCTCGTCCTGACTGATAATCAAGTATTCCATCAAGTCGTGGGCGAGTTGTTTGTTTTCCTCGGACAGTGGAAACTCCACTGGTTTAGCAGTTGCGCGCAAAACGGGGTTAGGATCACGCACGATATCTTTCATTAAAAACAAGTTAGTTACCTCCCGATTTTATTAGCTAGCATAAGAATAGCACACCTTCGCCAATGCGACAAAAGGGTTCCTTGACAGCGACTCCGGCAACAAGCTATAATTAAATTACGAAGATTTCGGCGCTTTCCGTTAGGTGAGGCTCCTATATATACAACGCTACTGCTCAGAAACATCGAGAGATGCCAATTGAGTCAAGCGGAACTGCCGATAAGGCTTTTTCTAATGTAGCTGTGGTAAAGGCCACTAGGTGTATAGTGCTAAAGCTAAACGATTGGGATGCTCAGGTGCACACTCAATCAGTGTGCACCATTTTTTGTCTAACCGCGGACGCCGTTAAAATTAGGAGATTAGGGAGGTGGTACCATGAAACATGATGATAAGCCAGGTAGTAGACCGGACAGCACTGACTCTGAAAGTCGTGACGTTGTACCGCCTCTCTTATTTTGACTAATAATTCCTAGCCGCAAATTGCGGTAGGTGGTCCGCGTCACTTCCTCCAGGGTCCATACGGAGGAAATAGCGATGTTGAAATTTACAAATAGCGGTTTGAGCCGCTACAAGGTAAGTCAATCCCGCGTCCAAGCTGCAGACCAGACAGCACACATCCGTATTCTGAGCTTCGCAGTTCCAGTTATTCTAGGTTTTGTTGGCCTGGAAATGGAATTGCTGCGCGTTAGTTACGTGCTTGCCGCTCTACTCGGAGTTGTGCTGATCGTGGGTTATGCCCTGATTGCGCGTGAGCTCAAGAGTCTACGGGCCTTGATTGCCAACGGGCAGCAGTCGGTAACGGTTGTTCGTGCAGGAATGCTCAAAATTCTGCGCGTCAGCGACTTGGTTGTTGGTGATTCGATTGTTGTTAAGGCGGGAGCAGTTCTGCCCGTCGATGTTGATTTTGTAAACCCCGTGACCGTAGTGGCTTGGGGCAAAGAAAACAGTGCTTGCAGTGCCAATGCAGGCATGCGGGTTCTTAGTGATGAAATCGCGACCGTGCGTGCCATTGCTTGTGACCGGCAGATCGTTAAGGATGTTTGCGTCCAAGGCAATGTGTTCAGTCTTAAAGAACTGCTCACAATGGTGTTAGTTGCTGCATTAGCGCACGCCAAGGCGGGGCTCGTAACCCTCACGGTTGCATTGCAGCGCTTAGAAAACGGCGTTGTTCGGAGTACGGCTCGGCAGGCTAGTGACATTTTGGCTCGTTGCACCGCTCGTCAGATCAACGATGGCTGGCTGCGAATACGTAGCCGCGAGATTGCCTTTAGGTATAATCAAGGACCTGTCTCGTGAATTTAGTTAGCGAATTAGGCAAAAGTGGCAGTGAAAATGCTGGAGTCAACGGACGCCGGCTCTTTTGCTGCTAGTTACAGAAAGGTTTATGAATGAAGCCCAATTATGAATATCCAATCGAACTTGAATGGACTGAAGCCGAGAAAATCGCGGTAGTTACTTTCTATCAGCAGGTTGAGGAAGCTTATGAACACGGAGTCGATAAGGACAATTTACTTGCCGCCTATGCCGCTTTCAAGGAAGTGGTCCCGGATAAGGGCAGCGAGCGGCAGTATGATCGCGCATTTGCGGAAGGGTCTGGTTATTCGACCTACCAGGCCGTTAAGGCGGCCAGGTCGAGCTCAGGGCGGCGCGTGAAGCTTAGACCGTGACCCGTGTCTGAAAATTTCCAAAGAATTATGAGTATTGTTTTCAGTAAGTGGACCTTTAGCCGCTTGCTGTGCTATACTTCTTGTTTGTATGTGGCAGTCTATCTTTGAGGCTGCGCAAATCACGATTTAAGAATATGTAAAGCTGAGAGGAAGACTACACTTGAAAAGACGCGACGACATTCGGAATATTGCTATCATTGCCCACGTTGACCATGGTAAGACTACATTGGTTAACGAAATGCTTAAGCAATCCGACACGCTGGATGCACACACACAGATTGGTGACCGGGCCATGGACACCAACCCAATCGAAAAGGAACGCGGTATCACCATTCTGAGTAAGAACACCGCTGTTAAGTACGGAGACACCACCATCAACATCCTGGACACACCAGGGCACGCTGACTTCGGTGGTGAAGTTGAGCGGATTATGAAGATGGTTGACGGGGTTCTGCTTGTCGTCGACGCATTTGAAGGCACAATGCCTCAGACTCGCTTTGTTCTTAAGAAGGCTCTTGAGCAGCACTTGACCCCAATCGTTGTTATCAACAAGATTGACCGTCCTGGTGCTCGTCCTGAAGAAGTTGTTGATGAAGTGCTTGAACTCTTCATCGAACTTGGCGCGGACGATGACCAGCTTGAGTTCCCAATTGTATATGCTTCAGCTATCAACGGGACCAGCAGTCTTGACGAAGACGTTGCCACTCAGAAGCACACCATGAAGCCTCTGTTCGACACCATCATCAAGACAATCCCAGCACCAGTTGACAACTCTGACGAACCTTTGCAGTTCCAAGTTGCCATGCTTGATTACAACGATTACCTCGGCCGGATCGGTATTGGCCGGGTTTTCCGGGGCAAGATCAAGGTCGGGGACCAGGTTTCCGTTCTGAAGATTGGTGGGGAAGCCAAGAACTTCCGTGTTACCAAGCTCTTTGGTTTCCTTGGTTTGAAGCGGATTGAAATCAATGAAGCTCGCGCCGGAGATTTGATTGCTGTTTCCGGGATGGAAGACATCTACGTTGGGGAAACCGTTACCCCTACCGACCATCAGGAAGCATTACCAATTCTGCGGATCGATCCACCTACCTTGAAGATGCTGTTCGTCCAGAACGACAGTCCTTTTGCTGGTCGGGAAGGCAAGAACGTTACCGCCCGTAAGCTTGAGGCTCGTCTGAAGCAGCAGCTCGAAACTGATGTTTCTCTGCGCGTTGAAGACACCGACAAGGCTGGTCAGTGGATTGTTTCAGGCCGTGGTGAACTGCACTTGTCCATCTTGGTTGAAGAATTGCGTCGTGAAGACTACGAACTGCAGCTTGGCAGTCCTCAGGTTATTTACCGTGAAATTGATGGCAAGCTCTGCGAACCATTTGAAACCGTGCAGATCGATACGCCTGAACAGTACACTGGTAGCATTATCGATGCTATGTCACAGCGTAAGGCCGAAATGCAGAACATGGAGAACGAAGGGAACGGCCAAACTCGTTTGACCTTCCTCGCTCCTTCGCGTGGTTTGATCGGTTACTCTACTGAGTTCCTTTCAAGCACTGGTGGTTACGGGATCATGAACCACACCTTTGAAAAGTACGCTCCAGTTATCAAGAACTGGCAGCCAGGCCGGACAAACGGTGCGCTGATTTCCATCAACGCCGGCACCGCAACAACTTACTCCCTGCAGAACGTTGAAGATCGGGGTACGCTCTTCATCGACGCTGGGACCGAAGTCTACGAAGGGATGATCGTTGGTCAGAACTCACGGGACACTGATATTGCTATCAACGTTACCAAGGGTAAGAACCTGACTA
Source organism: Lacticaseibacillus zhaodongensis (assembly GCF_009687905.1). Taxonomy (GTDB): domain Bacteria; phylum Bacillota; class Bacilli; order Lactobacillales; family Lactobacillaceae; genus Lacticaseibacillus; species Lacticaseibacillus zhaodongensis. The sequence continues at coordinate 402,675 of NZ_BLBG01000001.1, forward strand.
ACACTCGTGCTGCTGGTAAGGACCACGCTGCCGCAATCAAGACTCCTAAGCAGATGACTCTTGAGAGCGCCATTGAATTCTTGAACGAAGACGAGTACTGTGAAGTAACTCCTAAGCACATTCGTCTGCGGAAGAAGATTCTGAACACCGGCGAACGGCAGAAGGCTGACAAGCGTCGTAAGGCAACTACAAACAAGGGTTAAGCAAAAAGGACAGGTCAATTGACCTGTCCTTTTTTTGTGGTTAGTGGCCGTGTTGGCGCCGGCTAATGCCGAACAATTAGTAACAATTCTGCGCATTCTCAGCTCCAGTTTTCAGGCTGCCGGGTAAGCTATGTTATAATAGTCCGTAATTATCATGTCGAAAGGGACGATTTGCTTGAGCTGGAAATTGCGCCACATTGATTATTTCGTCCTCGTTCCCTACGCCATCTTGTGTGTGTTCAGTGTCATTATGGTGTATTCAGCGAGTGGCGAATACATACAGCTAACCACTGGTCAAGCGCCAACCACTTACCTGATCCGGCAGTCGATTTTTGTTGTGTTGGGTTTCCTCCTAGTTGCTTTTACCTTCTTCTTCAAAATGAAGCATTGGCGCAACCCACGGCTACTGTTTGTCATGCTAATCGTCACGATTGGCCTCCTCATGTACCTGATTGTGAAGGGCCACATTGATCCCAGTAGTGCAATCAACGGTGCCAGTGCGTGGATCCCGGTTGGGCCGTTTAACATCCAGCCGTCTGAAATTGCTAAAATCGTTGTGATTATGTACCTCGCACACATCTTGGCCGCCCGGGAAAAAGTGATCGGTACCTACAACTTTGTGGGCACGGTTCGTAATCTGCGGCAACCGCTATCTGTGGTCCTGTTTATCATCGTCTTGGTACTGCTCCAGCCGGATACCGGGGGCATGGCGATTTTGCTCTTGATCATGGCGGTCATGTTTATTGCGAGTGGCTTTCCGCTCCGAACATCGTTGATTACGATTGCCCTTGGCGGCGGTTTTATTGGTGGGGCATACTACCTATTGGTGACGCGTTTCTCAGGCTTTATCGCTAAATGGTATCAAGGGCGGCGCCTGTTAGCGGTTTTGCACCCATTCAAGCTTGAAGCAGCAGAGGGCAAACAACTTGTTAACTCGCTGTATGCCATCAGTCATGGCGGTTTGTTCGGTGTTGGGCTCGGTAACGGAACCATCAAATTGGGGTATTTGCCGGAACCATATACCGACTTCATTCTGTCTGTCATCACTGAAGAGTTGGGGATTATCGGGGCGATTACCGTGGTGGGAATGCTATTTTTCCTGATCTGGCGAATTATCCTGATCGGGATTCGTGCCCGCAGCGCGTACCACACTCTATTGATGTACGGCATTGCAATGATGTTGTTTGCCCAGACGTTGTTTAATGTCGGTGCGGTGGTGGGTGTGTTACCCATCACCGGGGTGACCTTACCATTTATTAGTTATGGTGGTAGTAGTTTACTGGTCCTGTCCGTATCAATCGGACTAGTGCTGAACGTGTCCGCACGTGAAAAGCACCAGCGTGAAATTGAAGGGAGCAAATAAAGATGCACAAAGTACTTGTTGCCAATCGTGGTGAAATCGCGATTCGCATTTTCCGTGCTTGTGAAGAATTAGGTCTAAAGACAGTTGGCATTTATTCCAAGGAGGACGAACTGTCTATTCACCGCTTCAAGGCGCAGGAGAGTTACCAGGTCGGTGCCGGGAAAGGTCCGATCGAAGCTTATCTGGATATTGATGACATCATTCGGATCGCCAAAATGAGCGGCGCTGATGCCATTCACCCTGGTTACGGCCTTTTAAGTGAAAACGCTGATTTTGCCGCGAAGGTGCGGGCTGCTGGCCTGACGTTTGTCGGCCCGAGCACCGAACTGCTGCGGACCTTTGGTGATAAGGTTGCCGCGAAGGTGGCTGCGCAAAAGAACGGCCTCCAAACCGTTCCGGGTACGCCCGAGCCAACCAGAGATTTTGCGGAGATTCAGGCTTTTGCTGACAAGTATGGCTTTCCACTGATGCTCAAATCTGCTAGTGGCGGTGGTGGCCGCGGAATGCGGATCGTGCACACGCAAGCTGAACTGGACCGTGAATATCCATTAGCGCGTAACGAAGCCATGAGCAGTTTCGGCGACGACCACATGTACATCGAACGCTACATTGAACACGCTAAGCACGTCGAAGTCCAGGTCATGGGGGACAGTCACGGTCACCTCGTGCACATGTTTGAGCGGGATTGTTCCGTCCAGCGCCGGAACCAGAAGATGATTGAAATCGCACCAGCGGTGGGCCTGGATCTTAAGCTGCGGGAACAAATCTGTGCCGCCGCCGCGAAGTTTATGGCCGCAATGCACTACGAAAACGCCGGGACCGTTGAGTTCTTGGTTGAAAAGGGTCAGTTCTACTTCATGGAAGTTAACCCGCGGGTCCAAGTTGAACACACGGTTACCGAGGCCATCACCGGCTTGGACATCGTGCAGGCGCAGTTGCAGGTTGCAGCTGGTGCTGACTTGTTTACCGACCTTAAATGGCCACAGCAGGAACAAATGACCTTCCGGGGCGCTGCAATTCAGTGCCGGATCACCACTGAAGACCCTAGTAACAACTTCATGCCCGACACCGGAACCATTCGGACTTACCGCTCACCAGGTGGTTTGGGGGTCCGGCTCGATGTCGGTAATGCATATGCCGGAGCCGTGGTCACACCGTTCTTCGATTCATTGCTTGTTAAAGTGGGAACTTATGCGCAGACTTTTGCCTCCGCGTGCGCCAAGATGGAACGTGTTTTGCACGAATTTAAGATTATTGGTGTCAAAACTAACTTACCGTTCCTTGAAACTGTTATTGATCACCCTGTGTTTAAGAGCGGCCAGGCGGAAACACGGTTCATCGACAACACCCCGGAATTATTTGCATTCAAGAAGCCAGTCAGCTTGTCGAACAACCTCTTGACCTATATCAGTGACGTTACCATTAACGGTTTCCAGGGCAAAGATCCACACAAACCACAAGTTTACCCCGAGCTTGATTACCAGCCAGGCAAAATTCACGCGACGACCGCCACGCCCAACTTGGTCGCCATGCTCAAGGATGGCGGCAGTAAGGCGGTGACTGATTGGGTCCGCCAGCAGGATAAGTTGCTGCTAACGGACACCACGTTCCGGGATGCCCACCAGAGCTTGTTCGCAACGCGGATGCGGAGTGAAGACATGCTTCGGGTCGCGCAGGATTATGGTAACGGCTTACCGCAACTGTTCTCTGCTGAAATGTGGGGTGGGGCGACCTTCGATGTTGCTTACCGCTTCCTGAACGAAGACCCGTGGAAACGTCTAGCCAAGTTGCGCAAAGCGATGCCGAACACCTTGTTCCAGATGCTCTTCCGTGGTAGTAACGCGGTTGGCTACAAGAATTATCCGGACAACGTCATCAAGGAGTTCATCCGCGAAGCTGCCAAGACTGGGATCGATGTTTTCCGGATTTTTGACAGTCTGAACTGGCTGCCGCAGCTCTTGCCAAGTATTGATGCGGTCAAGGAAACGGGCAAAATCGCTGAAGCCACCATTTGCTACACCGGTGACATCCTGAGTGATGCACACCCAAAGTACAGCCTTCAGTACTACGTCAACCTTGCCAAGCAACTTGAAGACGCCGGTGCGGACATGATTGCCGTTAAGGATATGGCGGCGCTGCTGACGCCGGGTGCGGCGCGCGTACTGATCAGTGCCCTGAAGGATGCCGTCACGGTACCAGTGCACCTGCACACGCATGATACGACAGGAACTGGGGTTGCCACATACATGGCCGCTGCTGATGCCGGCGTTGATATCGTTGATGTCGCGCAGTCATCATTCGCGTCAACAACTAGCCAGCCAAGCATGGAGAGTCTTTACCATGCAATGAGCGGCAATAAGCGCCAGCCAAGTCTGGACATTGCGGCTGCCGAAAAGGTCAACGACTACTTCCAAGAGATCCGGCCGTACTACGAAGGATTTGCAAATCATGTTTCCGGGCCCCTGACCCAGATCTATGATGTTGAAATGCCGGGCGGCCAGTACAGCAACCTGCAGCAGCAGGCCCAGAGCATGGGCGTCAAGGACTTCAATTTGGTTTTGGCAAAATACAGCGAAGTCAACGACCTGTTTGGCGATATCATCAAGGTAACGCCGAGTTCCAAGGTTGTCGGTGACATGGCCCTGTTTATGGTTCAGAATGATTTGAGTGCTGCTGACGTTTTGGCGCGGGGGGCGGAACTTGATTTTCCCGAGTCCGTTCGGAATTTCTTCCGCGGCGAACTGGGCCAGCCACCGTTTGGGTTCCCGAAGCAGTTGCAGGCCCTCGTCCTCAAGGGCGAACAGCCGCTCACGGAACGGCCGGGTAAGGAATTGGCCCCAGTTGATTTTGCGGCGGTCAAGAAGCAGCTTGAAGCCGATGGAGTTGTTGACCCTACTAAGCGGGACGTGCTGGCCGCGGTGCTTTATCCAGATGTCTTCAAAAAGTACGCGCAGAATCAAGCTAAATACGGACCGGTTACTCACCTCGACACGCCAACTTACTTCCAAGGAATGCGGATCGGCGAGCAGATCAACGTGACTGTTTCTTCCGGGCGCACTTATGTCATTCGGCTTGACACAATCAGTCCGGCTGATGCAACCGGCCTGCGCAACGTTTACTTCACCGTCAACGGGCAGAAACGAGAAATCGAGATTCAGGATACCACCAGTAAGCATTCAAGTGGTGCCCACCAGTTGGCCGAACCTGGCAACAGCAGCCAAGTTGGTGCCCCAATGGCCGGCCGGGTCGTAACGGTTGCCGTTAAGCCAGGCCAACACGTTGAGAAGGGTGATGCGCTCTTCGTCTCGGAAGCCATGAAGATGGAAACGACCGTCCACGCGCAAACCAGCGGTACCGTTAAGCGAGTTTACGTTGAAGCCGGGGCGCTAGTTGTGGCGAATGAACTGTTAGCAAGTATTGAAAAATAGGTGATAAATAGTGGGAGAACAACAGACCCTGACGAAACGGCGGGGGCTATACGTGTGGGTGTACTCCCTGCGGCAACTAAAGCAGTTGCGACATTATGGGAGTATCATTTATGCTTCAAAGCACATGAAGTACGTGCTTTTGTATGTCGATGAGGATGATGTTACGGCCACCATGGCGAAGCTGAAAAAGTTACGCTTTGTGAAGGATGTGCAGCCGTCAGCGCGTCCTGATTTGGCAACGAGCTATTCGCAGAAGTCTGCGGCGGATGAAGAATTATAATTCGTCGGGCGGATCTGCGGAATAACTAAACGCGCTGGGCCGGGTCCACTAGGGATCACGGCCCAACTGCGTTTTCAGGAGGAAATTAAGAACATGCGGGTAATTAGTGGTGATTTTCGCGGGCGCCGGCTCGCCATGGTCCCGGGGGCAACGACCCGGCCAACAGCGGATAAGGTTAAAGAGTCAATGTTTAACATGATCGGCCCGTATTTTGATGGCGGGAATGCGCTTGATTTGTACGCCGGGACAGGTGGCCTTGGGATCGAGGCTGTTTCGCGGGGAATGGACCACGCGACACTGGTTGATTCGGCGTATGCTGCGGTTAAGACGATCAAGGAAAATGTCGCCCTGACCAAGGCTGAGGACCGGTTCACCGTGCTGAAGGAACCAGTTGCGCGGGCAATTAGCAATTTTGGCGCGCAGGGGACTCAATTTGATTTGATTATGATGGATCCGCCATATGCGCAGCAGAAGGTGCTTGCCCAGCTGGAAGAATTTGCCAGTCAGGGCATTATCAAACCAGGCGGGCGCCTACTGATTGAAACGGGCATCGAGCTGGAATATCCAGAAACGATTCCCGGTTACGCAATCCTGCGGCGGCAGACGTATGCAGTTGCGCAGGTGGTAATTTTACGGCGGGAGGCATAATTATGCGCAAGGTAGCCATCTTTCCGGGTAGTTTTGACCCCTTTACTAATGGCCATTTGGAAACTGTTAGGCGGGCAGCAGGGCTCTTTGATGACCTCATCGTTGCCGTTATGACCAACACTAACAAGCGGGCCCTCTTCACGCCTGCCGAGCGCGTGGCCCTAATTGAGGATTGTCTTGTGGGCTTGCCTAACGTGCACGTGCAGGCACACGCCGCGGCGTTAACCGTTGATCTGGCCCGCGAGCTGGGGGCGCAGTATATCGTGCGGGGGTTGCGAAATGCGAGTGATTATACATTTGAAACGGAGATCGCCCACGCTAATGCAAAAATGGCACCAGAGATAACGACGATTCTTCTGCCGGCGCGGGGCAGTGAGGTTGGAATATCGTCCAGCGTGGTGAAGGAAATCGCTTCGTTTGGCGGTGACCTCAGTGACTTTGTTCCCGCCGGAGTAGCGCGGGCTCTGGAAGCAAAATTTGGAGGTGCGCATGAAACGAGTCTTTAGTAATAGGCACCGCCGTAATTGGCTGATTGGTACTATTGTCGTGTTAGCGCTGGGAATCTTTTTTCTCATGCCAACCAAGTATTATCTTGAAATTCCTGGTGGGGCGGACCGCATCAGCAAGTTCGTCAAGGTAGAGGGGACGCGGGATAATGACAAGGGAAGCTACCGGCTAATGACGGTCGGCGTGCTCGGCCCCGCGTCGCCAGCCATGCTCATTTGGGGGCAACTACAGCCCTTCTCTGAAACTTTGACCAAGAACGAACTAATGGGCAGTTCAACCTCGGCGGAATACGATGAACTGCAGAATTATTACATTAAGAGCGCCGCTAATTCCGCAGTGGTTGCCGCGTTTAAGGCTGCTAGCTTACCAGTGCAGATCAAGTATCAGGGCATTTACGTGATGTCGATCATGGCGCACTCCAACTTTAAGGGGGAGCTGCAACTTGGTGACACCGTTACCGCAATCAACGGGCGGCATTACGATGAAGCACAGCAATACATTGACGCCCTGAAACGTTTCCCTGCGGGCACACCAGTCACCATTACCTATACACACAGGGGCAAAACGCAAAATAGCACCAATAAGCTCATTCATCTGCCTGGGACCAAGCGGGCCGGTTTAGGCATTACGCTGACGGATCACACTAGCGTTGTCACCAAACCCAAAGTGCGCATCAATGCCGGCAGTATCGGTGGGCCAAGTGCGGGGCTCATGTTTGCCCTCGAAACATATGATCAGGTGAGCGGCAAGAATCTACGGCGCGGTCGGACCATTGCTGGTACTGGCACCATTGATAACAAGGGTAACGTTGGGGTGATCGGTGGGATCGACAAGAAGGTTTATGCCGCTTCCAAAGCTGGCGCGACCATTTTCTTCGCTCCTGACGTCCCTGCAACGAAGGAACTCAAGCGTGAGGACCCCAGCTACGTCAATAATTACGTTGAGGCCCAAAGTACTGCTAAGAAAATGGGCAGCAAGATGAAGATCATCCCCGTCCACAGCTTGAATGAGGCCATCAAGTACTTGCAGTGGCACTAAAGCTAATCAACTGCGAATATTGTCATTCCCACCAGCTTTTTTAACGCTGGTGGGATTTTTTTTGCTCTTTTGCGTAATCTCCTGATGGTGCCGAAGGAGGAAAGCGCATGGAAGAAAAATTGGACTGGCTGAAGGAAAACTGGCGGGTGGCCGCGGTAGTTGCAATCGGAATCGTGATTGTGGGCCTATATTTTTGGCATGGACCAGCCGCGGGCGCGGGGGCAAGTAGCATCAGTAGTAGTAGCTTCAGTAGTGAGTCAACAGCCAGCAAGAAGCAGGAGTCGAGCGGCAGCAATAGCAACAGTAGTAGTCGCAGCAGTGGTTATGTTTACATCGCGGGGGCCGTTAAGCATCCAGGTTTATATCACGTCGATGCCGGTACGCGTTGGGCCGATGTGGTGCAGGCCGCAGGGGGGCTCACTAAGGACGCTGAAGTCAGTAGTGTCAACTTGGCTAAGGTGGCAAAGGACCAGGAGAATCTGGCAATTCCCGTGCATGGAGCCCAAAATGCCGCCCCACCTGCGACTAGCACCGCCGCCACCACCAGTGGTAGCGCCACTACCGGTGCCGCAGTGGCTAGCGGCAGCCCGGCGCTGATTGACCTGAACTCTGCAACTCCGGAACAGTTACAGACGATTTCTGGAGTGGGACCGAAACGCGCACAAGATATTATCGATTACCGGGACCAGAAGGGGGGCTATAAGGCCGTTGCCGATTTGAAAAACGTCAGCGGAATTGGTGATAAAATTTTCGCGGACATTCAGCCCCACGTGACGGTGGGTCCATGAGCCGCTACTTGTTGCCGGTGGTGGGTCTGGTTATCGGTGCGCAGTTACTCTTTACCGGCGCAATTATTCCTGGACTGGTCTTACTGGCGTTTGCCACGCAGAAGGGGCGGCCGTGGCCACCTGTGCTAATCACTGCGGCAATCTGTCTGGGCGTGTGCGGCGGGGTGCGTGAACGCGCCCTAACACTTGCTCCGCCAGTTCCGCGGGGGGCGGTGCTAGTCCAGGCAGGTGATTGGCAGTTTAAGCCGGAGTACGCATCTTTCCGCGGCGTGTGCACGAATGGGGTGGTCGTCACTGGTGGCGTGCCGATCACCCGGCCGGAATTGCGGCGACTACGCGCCGTGGCCGGTCCGGTGTTAGTCAACTGGCAGAAGAGCGCACGTATCACTGGCCCCAGCAATCTGTACGAATTCGATTATGCGGCTTATGCCTGGGCGCAGTACCATGCGGCTTATCGGGTGCGGGCGGACAAGTTGCGGATGCGACCCCTTCCCATTCGGGGCTTACAAGCGCACTTGCAACGCTTGCGGGTGGGCATTGTGCGTCGAATCGACCGGCTTCCCGAGCGAGTGGCGGCCTACGCGCAGGCCCTGCTGCTGGGAACAATGGGTGACGAAATGGTCAGCATGCGGGATACGTTCAGCCGCCTGGGTATTTTGCACCTGTTTTCGGTGTCAGGGCTCCATATCTTTGCCCTCGTTGGGATCTTATACGCACTGACGAACCGCCTGCGGATTCCCTGTGAGTATACTGACTGTCTGCTGATTGGTATCTTGCCGCTACTACTGGTGATCATTCCCGGTGGGGCCGGCTTGATTCGGGCGGTGTGGATGCGCTTGTTGCAGATTCTGGCGCAGCGGCTGCACTGGACGGTGAGCACGCTGGATTGTTTCTGCATTGTGCTATTAATTAATAGTCTTTTCCAGCCCCGGGTACTGTTCACACTCGGCGGGCAAATGACTTACTTGCTCACCTTTGTCCTGATAGTTGCCCCAACTGCGGGTACGCTCAGGCAGAGTATCAACATGGCGGGGGTGTCGGCCGCACCCCTACTCAGCGCAGTGTACGGGCTACATTTACTAACCTTCCTGTTCAACTGGGCGCTCATGCCCTTATTTGAGGGCGTACTGATGCCGCTACTTGTTATGCTCGTGATTTGGCCGAGTTGTCCATTGTCTCTACCAGTCAATCAGTTGCTTCTGGGGCTCGATCACCTGCTGACCAGGCTGGCTGGATTACCAGGTTACCTTAGCGCGGGGGCATTTCCAGGGCTGCTAGCTTTAGGACTAAGTGTTCTGGTTTTACGAGGCTTAGCGACGCGGCGGTGGCGGCAATGCGTTATCGCCTTTGGTTTGTGTTACTTAGCAGTGAACTATCATCCGTACTGGCGGGTGAGCTGCTTTGATCTGGGGCAAGGCGAGGCACAGCTGATTGAAGCACCCTTCAAGCGGGGCGCCGTGCTGATTGATACTGGTGGGCAGGCCTATCAGTCCGGTAGTAATCCCGCGGCTAAGCGGATCATTTTGAACTATCTTGCCGCACGGGGCCTGAATCATCTCGATGCGGTCGTTCTGACAAATGGGAGGCGCGAATATATTGGGGATGTCGCTACCATTTTGCAGGGAATCAGTTGCAAGACGCTGATTGTGAACGCCGCTGCCGCGAATAGCAAAGTGATTAAGGACTTGGCGCCGAACTTAAGAACGCGTGTGCAGTTGGTGCGCAGCAAAGCTGCCGCACAAATTGGCCCGGCACGGGTGACCATTTTTCCTGGAAGCGCAGCGCGCGTGCGGAACCAGTCGCTGCAAATCTATGCTAAACTTGGTAGCAAGAAGTATTTGTTTGGTGGGGCGGCGACGCGGGCACAAGAGCGACAATTGCTGCAGGAGCAATTGGATGTTGACTACCTCAAACTGGGGCAACACGGTTCGGTTGCGGGCGTTGACGCGGCGTTCGTACGGAGCATCACCCCGAGCGCGGGCTTTGTAGTTGGCAGTGGTACTTTTGCGGCTGCACATCCGTCTACGGAAACTTTTAAATTGTTTGCGGAGTTGCCGGCCCCGATTTACGAGACGCAGCGGCAGGGCATGATATATGTTGACCAGTGGGGCAGTCGCGCGCAAACACGAACTTACCGGCAGAATAAGTAGGGGGACGACATGGATTTAGCACAATTGCAGACTGAACTGAAAAAAGGGCAGATCCGGCCAGTGTACCTATTACAGGGCGGTGAGGCTGCGGTGATCACGCAAGCACGGGCATTGCTGCGGCAACTGATTCCTAGTGAAGAACAAAGCATGAATTACGCGCAGTACGACTTACACGAGGTGGGCTTAGCGACTGCCGTGGGTGAAATTGGTGAGGCTCCGTTTTTTGGTGATTATCGGGAAGTTGTAATCGATAACGCCGATTTTTTAGGTTCTGGGGCAATTAACGCCAAACAGGAAGAAGCGGTCGCCGAACTACAGGCATATTTGCAGGATCCGCTTAGTTCGACGATTCTGGTTTTGATTGCACCGAACGGCAAAATTGACGCGCGCAAAAAAATCGTGAAGGCGGTCAAGAAGGCGGCGTTTGTCTTGGATGCCAGTCCGCTGAAGGAGGGTGCCGCGCAGGCCGCAATCCGGCGTGAACTGCAGACAGACGGAATAGAAATCGATTCTGGGGGGATGCGAGCGCTGTTTAGCCGCACCCAGGGCGACTATTCGGCAATGGTGGCCGCTTTGCCCGTACTGAAACTTTACGCCTATTCGGCTGGCAAGCTCTCCGAAGCAGACGTTTTGCGGTTGGTCCCAAAGGAGTTGAATGATAGTGTTTTTGACCTGGTGAACGCGGTCATGCGGCGTGATGTTACTGCTGCGCTCGCGCAGTATCGGGAACTGCTTGCGCAGCAGGAGGAGCCGCTGCGCCTGATTAGTTTGCTTGAAGGCCAGTTTCGCTTGCTCATCCAGGTGGAGATTTTTATGCAGCGGGGCTACACACAGGGAGCGGTCGCCGAAAGTTTAAGCGTGCACCCGTATCGCGTTAAATTGGCTTGGGGCGAAGTACGCAAGTTACGCCGCGCTGATCTTGAAGCGGCCTTTATCATGTTGGTTAACACCGAGGCGGCAATGAAGCGGGGAACTTTGAGTAAAACGCTGGGCTTTGAACTGTTCGTTCTGCAATTTGCAGGTCAGGGTAAGGACTATTCGGGTGTGCGGAACGGCTAACAAGCTCTGATTATTTTAAAATTTTCGGGAGATTAAAAGCGACCACCGACATTTTGCTGTCGGTGGCCGTATTTGTTCTGTTTTCGAATGTGAATGTTGCTATTAAGCATAGTGAGAATGCAAAACTCCCGAGCGAACGAGCCCACTTTGTTTCATAGTCGAGCTTCTACCCGCGGGTTGCAGCTCGGTGTACAAAAAAACCGCCCCAAGAGGCGGATTCAGGTACCTTTCCGGTACAACGCCTCTAAGCGTTGATGGGGCAGGGTACATTATTACTTGTTGTTAACGGCTGCGAGACGTGACTTGTCGCGGCTAGCTTTGTTAGCTTTGATGAGGCCCTTGCTCTTAGCCATGTCGATTGCGCGAGTTGCGGCCTTGAAAAGGTCTGCACTGTTGTCGGCATCACTGGCCTTTGCGGTCTTGAAGCTCTTAACTGCGGAACGCATAGCGTTACGCTGCTTAGCATTGCGCTGACGAGCTGCTTCCTGGGTCAGAACACGCTTTTTTGCGGATTTAATCTGTGGCATATTGAAATTCACCTCCGAATTGGTGGTTTTTTTAAGTTGCAAACTACCAAGTTTCAACATGTGCCATTATACCCAACAGCGCGGCGGCTTGCAACGCTAATCACTTCTTTATTCACTCTGACTTGCAAGTTTTGTACCGTTCAGGTAAACTAACAAGCGTATTGCGAACCCTCACTTAGTACTGCGCGACACCGGCACTCTACTCAGTCTCGGGCAATAACATTAAATAAAGGTGGTATAGCATAATGGCTATTTCCAAGCAGCAGAAGAACGAAATCATTGCTAAGTACGCTCGTCATGATGGCGACACAGGTTCACCAGAGGTTCAGATTGCGGTTCTTACAGCCGACATTCTGGCACTTAACGATCACCTCAGTGTTCACAAGAAGGACCACCACTCATACGTTGGTCTTCTTAAGAAGATTGGTCAACGTCGTAACCTCCTCGGCTACCTGCGGGGCAAGGACGTTGTTCGTTACCGTGAACTCATCAAGAGTCTCGGTCTGCGTCACTAAAACAGTAATTCAGAAAGTCGATTCGCGCTTGCGGATTGGCTTTTTTTATTTTTACGGGCGCCATGGGACAACTAACGCTGCTTTTGACTAAAGACCCACCTCCGGAATAGGCGCGCGCATTAGCTTGTGGTACACTGAAAACAAGTGAATTTGTAACGAGCCCGCAAAAAGTGGGAACAATTAATTTCTGAGGTGAAATAATGACTAAACTGAACTTAGTCGTCCTCGGTGGTGTGCGTGATAACGGAAAGAACATGTACGCCGTTGAAGTTGACGACCAAATATTTGTGTGTGATTTCGGATTGAAGTATCCGGATAACGATTTAATGGGGATCGATGTTGTGATTCCCGATACGACTTACCTTGAAGATAATATTGACAAGGTGGCTGGAATTTTTCTGAGTCATGGACACGCCGACGCAATCGGGGCGCTGCCATACTTTGTTGGCGAGCATGATGTCCCTGTTTTTGGCAGTGAGCTGACTATTGCTCTTGCCAAAATGTACACGAGTCAGAATCCTAAGTCGAAGAAGTTCCATAATTTCCACGTGATCGATGCTAAGTCAGCAATTGATTTTGGCGACGTAACGGTTAGCTTCTTCCCAACGACCCACTCCATCCCCGGATCACTTGGAATCGTGATTGGGACACCGGTTGGTCAGGTTGTCTACACGGGCGACTTCAAGTTTGATCAGAGCGCCAACCAGATGTACCAAACTGACTACGCGCGACTGGCCCACATCGGTGAGGACAAGGTCGTTGCACTGCTGTCCGACTCCGCCAACGCGGAATCACCATACCAGATTGCCAGTGAACGCGAAATTGCCGACAGCATTAATGAAGCCTTCCAGTACCACACCGGCCGCATTATTGTTGCCAGTGTTGCTAGCAACATCATGCGTGTGCAGCAGGTGCTGAACGCTGCTGCTGCCAGCAAGCGCCGTGTCGTTCTGACTGGCCGCGATGTTGAGAAAATTGTGCGCACCGCGCTGAAGCTCAACTACTTGCGCCTGCCAGACCCAGACATTCTGGTCAGCACCAAAGACATGAAGACCTTGGATCCAGAAGAAACGGTCATCTTGGAAACTGGTCGGATCGGTGAACCGCTCAAGTCACTGCAACGCATGGCCAGTTCTCGGCACCGTTCAGTTACCATTACTGATGGTGACTTGGTCTACATCGTCTCCACGCCGTCACACGCGATGGAAACGACTTTGGCTCGCACCAAGGACATGATTTACCGTGCTGGCGGTGAGGTGAAGACCATCGCTGACGACATGCACGTTTCTGGACATGGTTCTAAGCAGGATCTGCAGCTCATGATCAACATGTTGCATCCAGATTACCTGCTGCCAGTGCAGGGTGAATACCGCCAGCTGGCTGCTCACGCTAGCATTGCTGAAGAGGTTGGCATTCCGGCAGACCACGTGATCATCCCCAGCATGGGCGACATCATCGGTTACAACAAGGGCAAGCTCAACATCTCTGGCTCCGCACCAGCCGGTAACACGATGATTGACGGAATCGGTGTTGGTGATATCGGGAACATTGTTCTTCGGGATCGCAAAATGCTCTCTGAAGATGGCATCATGATTGCGGTAGTTACCATCGACCGCAAGAAGAAGCGCATTGTTTCGCGGCCTAAGATTCAGAGTCGAGGTTTTGTTTACATTAAGACTAGTAAGGACCTGCTTGCTGAGTGCGGAACAATTGTTGCCGACACCGTGCAGAAGGACCTTGATAACAAGGAATTCGACTGGGGTCACCTCAAGCAGAATGTTCGTGACGAGTTGTCCCACTACCTCTTTGACCAGACCAAGCGGCGTCCGGTGATTCTTCCGGTTATCATGGAAGTTAGCCAGAATAGCGCCAAGCGGCAGTAGGAGTAGCAAATGAGCGGGATGGATGCGCACAAGAATGCACGGGCTGAATCACTGCGGCAACGCGCCGCAGGGTTCAGCGCGCTGCACGATGGCCACTTCCAGAAGGCAATTGAACTAATTGAAGGCTATTTTGCCGTGCTCAAACCGGCGGCAGCTAGTGCAGATCGTCTGGGCATCATTCGTCTAGGTCAAGCCTATATGGGCGCGGGCCGGGTGGATGATGCCTCTGCTCTCGCTAATGAATATTGTCATGTGCTCAAGACCGTTCAACCCGGGCGTGACTTCATGATGGATGTCGGGACGACCGCACCGGACTTTATGCTGACCCACATGGCAATCATGAATGCTTTTGATGAGGATGAGAGTGATTTATTCACGATTCGGTTGAACAACTTCGTTAAGAAATATGAACTGAAGGAACAGCAATTTATTGCCAAGGCTGTGCGGCGCATTAAACACATCGCCGGGCTTGAGATTTCTGAACAGCAAGAGATTTTGAACGTGACGCTGCGCCAACTGCCATTAGCGGATTCGATTCCCGCCATCGAACGGGCCATCCTCGACCCAGATTTGATGGGTTTGGTGCGCACGTCACTGATTGTGTGGTTGAAACAAGCGGATGTTAATGCGGAACTGAAGGTGAACGTGGCTGAACAGATTTGGCAGTTTAACCCGCGCTGGACTAAGTATCCTGAAGAGGATCAGACAATTTTGGCAGTGAATGCTGAAATTGCCCATCAATTTAAGGCGGATGTACTACCGCCAGATTTAATTCTCATCTTACTAAGTACGATTTATCCGGCGGTGGGGGATTTAATTACGAATGTTCCGGAGTTTGTGCGTGAACTCACAGGAATTGGTACCGGGGTTGCTTATGCAGAACTAATTACTAGGATGAATGCGGAACTGCAATCGCTGCCAAGGTGAGCAGCTTGTAAAATATTCAGGTCTATCGCACGTGCAGCTGTTTACATGACGCTGAAAACCCGCTATAATCATCTTCGGAAATTGTTTCCACAGGAAATAGCGCTTTGTATTTCCAGATATATGTAGTACACTAATATGTAAAGAATTCTCGGGATAGACGCACTGTCCTGGTTTCTTACAAAATACTCAGGAGGTTCGTTTTTTCATGGCTGAAAAAGAACACTATGAACGTACCAAGCCCCATGTTAACATCGGGACTATCGGTCACGTTGACCACGGTAAGACCACTCTGACCGCTGCTATCTCAAAGGTACTTGCAGAAAAGGGTCTGGCAAAACAGATGGATTTCGCAAGTATTGATGCAGCTCCAGAAGAAAAGGAACGTGGTATCACCATCAACACGGCCCACGTTGAATATGAAACCGAAAAGCGCCACTACGCGCACATCGACGCACCAGGTCACGCTGACTATGTCAAGAACATGATCACCGGTGCTGCCCAAATGGACGGTGCTATCCTCGTTGTTGCTGCTACTGATGGTCCTATGCCTCAGACTCGTGAGCACATTCTGCTTGCCCGTCAGGTTGGTGTTAACTACCTTGTCGTCTTCCTCAACAAGACTGACTTGGTTGATGACCCAGAACTGATCGACCTTGTCGAGATGGAAGTTCGTGAACTTCTGTCCGAATACGATTTCCCTGGTGACGATATTCCTGTTATCAAGGGTTCCGCTCTGAAGGCTCTTCAGGGTGACCCTGAACAGGAAAAGGTTATCATGGAACTCATGGACACTGTCGATGAGTACATCCCAACCCCAGTTCGTGACACCGACAAGCCTTTCCTTATGCCTGTTGAAGATGTCTTCACGATTACTGGTCGTGGTACTGTTGCTTCCGGTCGTATCGACCGTGGGACAGTTAAGATTGGTGACGAAGTTGAAATCGTTGGTTTGAAGCCAGATATTCTTAAGTCTACCGTTACCGGTCTTGAAATGTTCCGTAAGACACTTGATCTTGGTGAAGCCGGCGATAACGTCGGTGTCTTGCTTCGTGGTATTGGCCGCGACCAGGTTGAGCGTGGACAGGTTCTGGCTAAGCCAGGTTCAATCCAGACTCACAACAAGTTCAAGGGTGAAGTCTACATCCTTACGAAGGAGGAAGGTGGCCGTCACACGCCATTCTTCTCCAACTACCGTCCTCAGTTCTACTTCCACACGACTGACGTTACCGGTGTCATCGAACTTCCAGATGGCGTTGAAATGGTAATGCCTGGCGACCGTGTAACTTTCGAAGTTGACTTGATTGCACCT
Source organism: Lacticaseibacillus zhaodongensis (assembly GCF_009687905.1). Lineage (GTDB taxonomy): Bacteria > Bacillota > Bacilli > Lactobacillales > Lactobacillaceae > Lacticaseibacillus > Lacticaseibacillus zhaodongensis. The sequence goes on from NZ_BLBG01000001.1 coordinate 419,300, forward strand.
GTTGCTATCGAGCTTGGCACGAAGTTCACCGTTCGTGAAGGTGGCCGGACTGTTGGTGCCGGTGTTGTTACCGAAATCATGGACTAATAACATCTAGCACTGCAAAAAAGTGTCCGCTTGCGGACGCTTTTTTTGTACACAAAGTGACATGTGGAAAACAATTCCACGCGTCATGAACTGCTATGTTTCGTGCTGAATTTTGCGAATACTGACCCACTGTTTGTAAATTCGCTGCGAAAATGACTAGTTAATCCTGTGAAAACTAGCGCGAATGTCGCGCCAATGCGGGGTTTTCGTTTACAAGAACACTTTTTTCGGGTATCATAATACGGGTATGTAAAGCAGCGCTGAACCAGATGCGCTGACAACACAATGTCGGAGGAAAACCATGACTGCAAAGTGGAACAAAAAGGACGCCATTACCGGCGAACTTACTTTTGAAATTGATCAGAAACACATTCAGGACGGCCTTGATCAGGCATTTCTGAAGGTACGTAAGAACATCACCGTACCTGGCTTCCGTAAGGGTAAGATTACTCGGCCAATCTTCAACAAGATGTATGGCGAGCAGTCCCTTTACGAGGATGCACTCAACATCTTGCTTCCAGATGCATATGAAGCAGCTGTTACCGATGCTGATATCGAACCAGTTGACCAGCCGCAGATTGCTATCGAAAAGATGGATGAAGGCAAGCCTTGGGAAATCAAGGCAACGGTCACTGTTAAGCCAGAAGTTAAGCTTGGCGACTACAAGGGCGTTTCCGTACCTAAGCAGGCTAAGCGCGTTTACGCTGCTGATGTTGACAAGCAGATCGAAGACATGCGCCAGAAGATGGCTGAACTCGTTGTCAGCGACGAGCCTGCTAAGAAGGGTGACACCGTTGTTATTGACTACACCGGTACCATCGATGGTAAGGAATTCGACGGTGGTTCTGCTAAGAACTACAGCCTCGAACTTGGTTCAGGCTCATTCATCCCTGGCTTTGAAGACCAATTGATTGGTCACAAGTCTGGTGAAGACGTTACTGTTAAGGTAACCTTCCCAGAGGACTACCAGGCTGACGAGCTCAAGGGCAAGGATGCAGAATTTGCAACCACAATTCACGAAGTCAAGGTCAAGGAACTGCCTGAACTTGATGACGAATTCGCCAAGGATGCTGACGAAGACGTTGAGACCCTCGACGACCTGAAGAAGAAGGTTCGCGAAGATCTGAAGGCTAAGAAGTCTCAGGAAGCTCAGGACGCAATTGAAGAAGCTGCCATAAAGGCTGCTACTGAAAACGCAACTATCGAGCAGATTCCTCAGGCAATGATCGACACCGAAATCCAGCAGCAGATGGACCAGTTCATGGGCAACATCCAGCGTCAGGGTATCCAGCCAGAAATGTACTACAAGCTGACCGGTACGAGTGAGCAGCAGTTGCGCGATCAGTTCGCCGGCGATGCTGAAACCCGCGTTAAGACTAACTTGGTTCTCGAAGCAATTGTTGCTAAGGAAGACATCAAGGCTAGCGACGAGGAAATCGACTCCGAACTGGACAAGCTTGCCAAGGACTATGGTATGGAGAAGGACGCTGTGCGTAAAGCACTTTCCGACGACATGCTCGTTCACGACATTTCCATGCAGAAGGCAATTGCCCTCGTGCGGGACAGCGCCGTTGAAGTTAAGGACGACAAGAAGGACAGCAAGACGGAAGACGACAAGGACTAGTCCTAACTTCCCAATTGAATCTTTCGGAGAGGGCCGAGTAATCGGTCCTTTCTTGTACATATGGACATATCAGTTGTGCTGTCCGTTGGGCCTTTTGCGCCCCTGTGTTAGCATTACTCAAAGTGTCGGGGAGTTATTTATTGCCCCGTAGTGCGTCACGTCATAAAAGAGGGGTAAAAAAACAGTATGTTTGACAACGTAGATACTAAGGGTCCTGTCACATGCTCATTCTGTGGTAAAACGCAGGATCAGGTCAAGCGCATCGTCGCTGGCCCTGGTGTATATATTTGTAATGAATGCATTGATTTGTGCAAGCAGATCATTGATGAAGAATTTAAAGAGGAGTCCGTCCAGAATCTGACTGAGGTGCCAAAGCCAAAAGAAATTCTGAGCGTACTCAATGATTACGTTATCGGTCAGGATGAGGCTAAACGGGCATTGTCCGTGGCCGTTTACAACCACTACAAGCGGATCAACCAGATGGCAATCGCTGATGCGGGTGATACTGAGCTCCAAAAGAGTAACATCGCGCTCATTGGCCCGACTGGGAGTGGTAAAACCTTTCTTGCGCAGAGTTTGGCGCGGATTCTCAAGGTGCCATTTGCAATTGCTGACGCAACGACTCTGACTGAAGCCGGTTATGTTGGTGAAGATGTCGAGAATATCCTATTGAAGCTGCTTCAGAACGCTGATTTTGACGTTGAGCGTGCCCAGAAGGGTATCATCTACATTGATGAAATCGACAAAATTGCTAAGAAGAGTGAGAACGTCTCCATCACCCGGGATGTTTCCGGTGAAGGTGTGCAGCAGGCACTCCTCAAGATTCTTGAGGGTACCATCGCCAGCGTTCCGCCACAGGGTGGCCGGAAGCACCCGCAGCAGGAACTGATTCAGATCGACACGACTAACATTCTGTTCATCGTGGGTGGTGCTTTTGATGGCATCGAGACGATTGTGAAGGATCGCCTCGGTGAAAAGACGATTGGTTTCGGTACCGATGACGGTAAGAATTTGGATGAGAGTAAGAGTCTAATGCAGCAGATCATCCCTGAAGACTTGATGAAATTCGGGATCATTCCTGAATTCATTGGCCGGATTCCGATTCTTGCCGCTTTGGAAAAGCTCACCGAGTCCGATTTGGTTCGGATTCTGACCGAACCGAAGAACGCTCTGGTTAAGCAGTACACCAAACTGATGGAGCTTGATGGCATCAAACTCGAGTTCACCCCAGCGGCACTGAAGGCTATTGCCCATGAAGCCATCGAGCGCGACACCGGTGCCCGTGGTCTACGGTCCATCATCGAAAAGGTCATGCAGGGGATCATGTTCGACCTGCCAAGCCGGGATGACGTCAAGAAGGCCGTTATTACCAAGGAAGCCGTTTTGGGTACAGGCAAGCCGAAGCTCGTACTAGCTGACAAGAAAGCTTCGTAATCTTAGCGAATAGATTGTTCATGAACGTCTCCCGTGCCAAAGGGAGGCGTTTTTTTGATTCCCAGTTGACTGGAGATTTTGATTGCGGTGCAGCGGTCAAGTCGAAAAATGTGATACTATTATTGCAGCAGGAAAGCGAGGAAAATTATGAAAGTTACTGATGTCTCCCTGAGTATCAGCGCGGTGCGCGCGGAACAGTACCCAGACACTGACTACCCCGAGATTGCCTTTGTGGGGCGTTCCAATGTGGGCAAGAGTTCACTGATCAACACCCTGTTGCAGCGCAAGAAGATGGCGCGGACATCCGGTGTGCCCGGCAAGACCCAGACGCTGAACTTCTACCTCTTGAACAATTCACTCTACTTTGTCGATGTGCCAGGTTTTGGTTATGCAAAAGTCAGTAAGAGTGACCGGGCACGGTTTTCGGCCATGATCGAACAATACTTGCAGACGCGGCCCCAATTGCGCGGGGTTGTGCAACTGGTCGATGCGCGGCGGGAACCGAGTGAGCTGGATGTTTCGATGTACCACTATTTGCAGTACTATAAAATTCCGGTATTAATTGTCGCGACTAAGATCGACAAGGTGAAGCGCAACCAGTGGAATAAGAGCGAATCGTCACACAAAAAGGCCTTCGAGCTGGATGCAGCAACTCAGTGGCAACCGTTCTCCGCAACGGCCAAGACTGGCGCTGAAGATGTTTGGAACTGGATCGAGCAGAAGACGAATTCTTAGAAAGGGGTAGGGGCATGGAGTTTAATGATTACCAGAAGCTAGCTAACCGAACACTGGAGGGCAATGAGCACGTGTTGACCAACCTATCGCTCGGACTGGCAAGTGAATCAGGTGAGGTCATTGACCTGATCAAGAAGTACACCTTCCAGGGGGCCGACTTGGATAAAGAGCAGCTGCAGCATGAAATGGGTGATGTACTCTGGTACTTGAGCCAGATTTCGTTATGGGCTGATATTGATTTTGATGATGTCGCTAAAACGAATATTAAGGCACTCGAAGCAAAATATCCAAACGTCAAGCGATGAATATTCATTAAAGACTGCATAAAAAAGAGTGCCGCCCAGGAAGTTAATTCCCGTACGGCACTCTTTTTGTATATCAATTAGTCTTTGTTTTTCATTTGTTTGTCGAGCTTAGCATAAGCAGCCTTCCGTGCGGCTTCTTTTTCCGCCTTTTTAGCGTCAATGTCCTCGGGACGGAGCTTACCCTCCGGAATTGTGGCGAATTGGTCGAAAAGTTTGTCCATATCGGTCTGGCGATTTACTTTAATACCCATAATCCGACCTCCCTTCGGCCGTATTATAGCATGGGCGTAAGGATGACCGCATTACTTTTTCGTTGCGACAGAGATGTGAATGTATGAACTTGCAAAAAAGATTGAATTTTATGTGCATTTCGCTTGCATAAATATCATATTCAATGTATAGTAGCATCATTAACAAAAACGAAGGGGATCGTTAATTATGAAGAAGGTACTACACGTCGTCCTCGCGTTCCTGTTTAGCTTAGTCACTGTACTTAGTTTGGCTAATGCCCACCAGGTCAATGCGGCTGATGACAGTCTACAAAAAATCAAGGACAAGGGCACCATCGTGATGGGCACCAGTCCTGACTACGCTCCGTATGAATTTTTGGTCAACGTTGGTGGTAAGAACCGCGTTGAAGGGATGGACGTTGAGGTCGCTAAGCAAATTGCCAGCGACTTGGGCGTCAAGCTCAAGATCAAGCAGATGGATTTTGACCAGCTGCTGGTTGCGCTTGAAACAAAGAAAGTCGACATGGTTATTTCCGGCATGTCACCAACACCTGCCCGGGCTAAGAACGTTGATTTCTCCCACATCTACTACAAGGGTGGGCAGGACATTCTGGTCAACAAGGCTGATGCTAAAATCTATGCAAAGGGCAAAGATGCACTCCGGAACAAGAACATTGGTGCTCAAACTGGTAGCCTGCAGTACGAACTGGCCAAGAAGCAGGTGCCCGGTGCAACAGTTAAGGGCCTCGGGAAAGTTACCGATTTAATTCTCGCGCTGAAGAGCCACAAGGTTGACGCGGTGAACGTTGAAAAGCCAGTTGCCGAAGCATACGCGTCTAACGACAAGACCCTGACCGCCATTGATGGGCGTTACAACCTGGGTAGCGGCGAGACTGGGACAGCGATTGGGTTCCACAAGGGTTCGACCACGCTTGTTAATGCCGTTAACAAGACACTTGATAAAATCAAGAAGCAAAACAAGACTAAGGCTTACCTTGAAACAGCTGGTAAGTACATGGCTGGTAACACCCAGAACACGACCATGATCCACTACTGGAAGTACTTCGCATTAGGGGTTGGCTACACGCTGCTCATTTCCGCAATCGCTGTTGTCATGGGGGTTGTGATCGGGGTTATCCTCGCGCTGATGCGGCTGGGCAAGAACAAGGTTCTGCATGGCATCGCTGTTGCCTACATCGAATTCATCCGGGGCACACCTCTGATGGTTCAAGTAATGTTTGTCTACTTTGGGATCGGGGTGCTGGTCCAGATTCCAGCGCTCACAGCCGGCATTATCGCTGTTGGGATCAATTCATCAGCTTATGTTGCTGAAATCATTCGTTCCGGGATTGACAGCATTCCTGTTGGGCAGACCGAAGCAGCCCGTTCACTCGGGATGTCAAAGAATCAGGCCATGAGCAATGTTGTTTTGCCGCAAGCGATTAAGAATATCTGGCCTGCACTTGGTAACGAGTTCATTTCACTGATCAAGGAAAGTTCAATTGTTTCCATTATCGGTGTCACCGACCTGATTTACCAGCTGAAGGTTGTGCAGACGGCCACATACCGTGGGATCGCACCAATTGCCGTTGCGATGGTTCTCTACTTCGTAATGACGTTCACACTGAGCCGGGTACTTGGGCACTTTGAAGGGAAGATGAATCATGAAGGATAATGTATTACTAGATATCAAGGACGTTACTAAGTCCTTCGGCAAGAACAAGGTGCTGACGGGTATTTCGGAAACCGTTAATAAAGGTGACGTGATTGTTGTCATTGGTGCTTCTGGTGGTGGTAAGAGTACCTTCTTGCGGAGTCTGAATTGTCTCAGCAAACCCACATCAGGCCACGTGTACTTTGAAGGGACCGACCTAGTAACGCTTCCCGATAAAAAACTGGATGAAGTCCGGGAGAAGATGGGAATGGTTTTCCAGAGCTTTAACCTCTTCCCGAATAAGACCGTGCTGGACAACATCACGCTGGCACCAATGAAGGTCAAGGGCATGGATCAGAATGCCGCTAACGAGAAGGCCCACGAGCTGTTAAAGCAGGTTGGACTCGATGAAAAGGCCGATGCTTACCCAAGCAGTCTCTCCGGTGGGCAGCAGCAACGTGTTGCTATCGCGCGGGCGCTGGCGATGGAACCTGACGTGATGCTCTTCGACGAACCAACCAGTGCGCTGGACCCCGAAATGGTCGGTGAAGTGTTGAAGGTTATGCAAGATCTTGCCAAGTCCGGGATGACCATGATCGTGGTTACGCACGAAATGGGCTTTGCGCGCAAGGTTGCGGATCAAGTTTGGTTCATGGATGGTGGCCAAATCGTTGAAAAGGGTACTCCGGAGCACATCTTCGAACACCCTGAACAGGATCGGACCAAGGACTTTTTGAGTAAGGTATTGGAACAGTAATCTGATGTACAAAAACGGACCTGGCAGCTTGCCTGGTCCGTTTTTTTGCGTTCGCATTGATGCGGGGGCCCGCTTGTCTAAACTACTAATGACCGGTACAATATAACTACGAACAAACGTTTCGGAGGGGGTCCAGTTTTGGCGTCAGAACACATTGAACACAAATTAACGCTGTTACCGCCGCTGCCGGGTAGTTACCAGATGAAGGACATCAACGGCAAGATCATCTACGTCGGCAAGGCCAAAAACTTGCGCAACCGCGTGCGCTCATACTTCAAGAGTAGTCACGAGGGCAAAACAGCCAAACTGGTCTCTGAAATTGCGGATTTTGATTTTATCGTCACCAGCACGGACAAAGAAGCCTTCTTACTTGAAATCACCCTGATTCAAAAGTATCAGCCGTACTACAACATCAAGCTCAAGAAGGGGACTGGTTATCCTTACATCAAAATCACCAATGAGCGCGACCCCCAAATTTTGATTGTCAGCGAGATCCGCAAGGACGGTGGTTACTACTTTGGCCCGTACCCGAACGTGTACGCTGCCGAGGAGACCATGCAGTTCATTCAGCGGGTTTACCCGCTGCGGCGTTGCAATGGTTACCAGGGACGGCCATGTTTGTACTACCACATGGGTCAATGTCTTGGTGCTTGTTTCAAGGAGGTTCCCAAGGCCGACTACGATGCGCAAATCGAGCGTATTAAGTCCTTCCTGAACGGCAACACCGGTAAGGTTAAGCGGACCCTGCGCGCACGCATGCTGGCGGCCTCCAAAAACGAGGAATACGAACGGGCGGCCGATATTCGGGACCAGATTCGCTACATTGAGGCTACCGTTGAAAAACAGAAAATTATTTCTACAGACCACACCACGCGGGATATTTTCAATTTCTATTGGGATAAGGGTTGGATGTCCATTCAGGTTTTCTTTATTCGCCAAGCGCGCCTGATGAAGCGCGAAAAGCGGCTATTTCCGATTGTGAACAGTGCAGAGGAGGAGTTTGAGTCCTTCATCATGCAGTTTTATCAGCGCAAGAACAATGTGCTGCCCAAAGAGGTACTGGTGCCAGCTGGCGTTGACAACGCGGTCTTGAGTGACGTGCTCGGTATTCCGGTGCGCACACCACAGCGGGGTGAGAAGAAGTCGCTCATGGATCTGGCCGGTAAGAACAGCCGAATCACTCTCGAAGAAAAATTCCGGCTGTTGGAGTTAGACAACCGCAAGACGGTTGAGGCGCAGGCAGAAATCATGCGCGCATTGCACTTGCCAGAAGATGGTCATGTGATCGAGGCTTTTGACCACAGCCATATTCAGGGGACCGACCCGGTCAGCGCGATGGTCCAATTCGTGGATGGACGGCCAAACAAGAGCAACTACCGGAAGTACAAGTTGGCCCAGGACGAGGATAATCACAGTGCCAACGAAGATGCTAACACCCGTGAAGTGATCAGACGGCGTTATACGCGGCTGCTCAAGGAGCACAAGCCGATGCCCGACCTCATCTTGATGGATGGGGGGACGATTGAAATGAATGCGGTGAAGGAAGTGCTTGAAGACGAACTGAACTTGGACATCCCAGTTGCGGGAATGGTGAAGAATAATAAGCACCGGACCGCAGCGTTACTGTATGGGCCGACTGATGCTGTCATTGACTTGGATCCACGGAGCCAAGGCTTCTACCTACTGACACGGATTCAAGATGAGGTGCACCGGTTTGCCATCACCTTCCACCGCCAGCTGCACAGCAAAAACAGCCTGAGTTCCAAGCTGGAGGAAATTAAGGGCGTTGGGCCCAAAACGCGCAGTAAATTATTACGCAAATACAAGACCATCCGGCACATCAAGGACGCCAGCATTGACGAGCTACAAGAGCTCGGGATCAGCAAGACTACCGCCCAAACAATTAAGCTCACGCTCTAGTCCCGTTGATTTTTGTGCTTCCGGCCTGTATGCTAATTGTTAGGATTGGGTGGAGTTTGCAAAGCAACGGGCCACCCACGAGGTTATTTTCAAAGATAAAGGAGAGTTCCTGCGTAGTTTGCAGGACACTAAAAAATGTTTGTAGATCAGGTTACAGTTGAAGTACACGCAGGTAAGGGCGGCGATGGTGCCGTAGCCTTTCGCCGTGAAAAATTTGTTCCCTTTGGCGGACCAGCCGGCGGGGATGGCGGGCGTGGGGGCAGTATTGTCTTCTACGTTGACTCGGGATTGAACACCCTGATGGACTTCCGCTACCACCGGCACTTCAAGGCCAAGCCCGGTAACAATGGGATGGGTAAGCAGATGTTCGGGCACGCGGCTGAGGACACCCGGGTCGCTGTCCCGGCCGGAACCAGTGTGACTGATGCCGATACAGGCGAGCTGATCGGTGATTTGACCAATCCGGGCGAAGAATTAGTAGTAGCACGGGGCGGCCGCGGTGGGCGGGGCAACATCCACTTCGTTTCGCCGAAGAACACTGCGCCCGAGATTGCCGAAAATGGTGAACCTGGTCAGGATCGCTTCGTTAAGCTGGAACTAAAGGTGCTCGCTGATGTGGGCCTGGTTGGTTTCCCATCCGTTGGGAAGTCGACCCTCTTGGCAGCCGTTACCGGCGCTAAGCCGAAGATTGCGGCCTACCAGTTCACGACCTTAGTTCCCAACTTGGGGATGGTCCGGCTTGATGACGGCAGTGATTTTGTCATGGCCGACTTGCCAGGACTGATCGAAGGTGCATCCACCGGCGTCGGTCTCGGAATTGAGTTCTTGCGGCACGTTGAGCGGACGCGGGTTATCTTGCACCTTGTCGAAATGGACCCAACGAACGGTCGCGAGCCAATTGACGATTACCACCAGATTCAGCACGAATTGCTCACATACGATGAGAACATGCTGTCGCGTCCGGAAATCATTGTTGCAACTAAAATGGACACAGCGGGTGCTGACGAACGCTTTACCAAGTTCCAGGAACAGTTACTAGCCGAGGGTGTTGACCAAGATCACATCATGTCCATTTCCAGCATCACGCACAGCAACTTGCGCGTATTGATGCTCAAGACTGCGGAACTACTTAAGCAGGCACCGGCAATTGCCGACCAGCACGAGTCTGCTGAGGATAAGGAATACAAGCTCGCAGCTCAAAAGGAACTCTCCATTGAGGACACTGAACACGCCTTTATTGTGCATGGGGACAAGGTTGAACGGCTTGCAGCGATGTCCAACTTGCAGCACGAAGACGGTGTGATTCGTTTCGCACGCAACTTGCGGCGGCTCGGGGTCGATAAGGCCTTGGCGGATGCTGGTGCGCAGAATGGTGACCAAGTCATTATTGGTGACCTCACCTTTGAGTACGAGGAATAACTAGGGTTTAGTTTCGAAAAGGGTTGGACGGTGTAGGATGAGTCAGGAAAAAACACACAAACGACGTTACATTACAGGTTTTGACGGTCTGCGAGCAATTGGGGTGCTGGGAGTCATCTTGTACCACCTGCGGCCCGACATCTTTCGGGGTGGTTACTTAGGGGTGCCGATTTTCATGGCCGTATCTGGTTATCTGATCACGGATGGCTTGCTCCGCGAATTCGATCTGAGCGGGCGAATCAACTTCAAGAGCTTCTTTATCCGGCGCGTGAAGCGCTTGTACCCGGGCCTAATTGCAATGCTCTTCGGGACCAGTGCGTACATCCTTTTCTTTGCGCGGGGCTTGTTACACAACCTGCACATGATTGTTTTGACCAACATGGCCTACGTTTACAACTGGTGGCAGATTCTCAATGGGCAATCTTATTTCGCCCGCTATGCCAACGGGGAGAGCCCGTTTACCCACTTATGGACGCTCTCGATCGAAGGCCAGTTTTACTTGATTTGGCCCTTTGTAGTCTTACTGCTACTTAAGCTTATCAAACCACGCAGCCGCTCATTTAATATCATCTTTGTTGTGGCTGTGATTTCTGCGGCGTGGATGGCAGTTTTGTACCACCCTGCAATTGGTGGTAAAGCCTTCGACCCCAGTCGCCTCTATTACGGCACCGACACCCGGGCCTTCGGAATTCTGCTTGGGGCTGCCCTTGCTTTTGTCTGGCCAAGTGGGCGGCTCGCCAAGTCAATCTCCCGTCAAGACCAACTGGTGCTAGATGGGGTCGGAACGGTGAGTCTACTCGGAATGCTGGCAATGGTCATGTTTACGACCGACCAGAGTACCTTCTTGTACCGGGGTGGGATGTTCCTGTTTTCAGTGCTAGTCACACTGTTGGTCGCTGTGGTTGCGCACCCTGGCAGTCACTTCAATGCGCTCCTGACCAACCCGCTTTTCACCTGGATTGGGCGCCATAGTTATGGAATTTACCTTTACCAGTTTCCAGTGATGATTTTCTTTGAGTCCGCGATGAAGGATATTGCGGATCACCCAGTTTTGTACCCTGTTCTTGAGGTTCTCATCATCTTGCTACTCACTGAGCTGTCCTTCGTGTTTATCGAGCAGCCTCTAGCACATTTCGACTACAGCAAGTTGCCACAATACTTCCGGCGGGCGGCATGGCGCCCCCGCAACCTCATCGTTAGCCTTGTCTCCCTCATGATTCTGGCAATGGGTGGTGCGGCTATTGTCGAGGCGCCAAGCGTCAAGACGGATGCCGCGGATCACTCCGCGCTGGCAAAGAAGTTGAAGGAAACTAAGGCGCAAAGGGCAAAAAAGCAGCGGCAAAAGGAGCAGCTGCAGGAGAGCATTTCAGCATCGAAAAAGGCTGCCAAGAACTCTAGTTATAGTGCAAGCGTATCGAAGGCCAAGCAGGCAGCTGCTGAGTCAGATGCCAACAAGCACCCTGTCAACCAGGAGTTTGAAAAGTATGGTTTGACCCAAGTCGAGTTGCAGCAGGCTCAAACCATGGGAATCACAGCAATCGGGGACTCCGTGATGAAGGATGGCGAGGACAATCTGCAAAAGATTTTCCCGAAGGCATTCATCGATGCCGCGGTTTCACGGCAGGCAACTGATGGAATTAAGCTTCTGCACCAGTATGCGGCCCAGGGCGCGCTTGCCGGAACCGTATTGATCGGTCTCGGTACTAATGGGCCGGTCACGCCGCAGCAGATTGACGACGTGATGCACACGGCTGGGCCGAGCCGGCAAGTCTTCTGGATTAACGTCCGGGTCCCAACAAAGCAATGGCAAAACGATGTCAACCGGACACTGACGGCTGCAACGCACAAGTATCAGAACCTGCACGTGATTGATTGGTATGACTACGCAAACGCACACGATGATTGGTTCTACGCCGACCGGGTGCACCCGAATGTTGGCGGCAACATGCATTACGGTGCGATGATTGCTAAACAGGTCATTGTGGGTAGTGGTAGTAAATAAGGTCCGAAGTCAGCAGAAGAGGCCGCGATGGATACCGCGGCCTCTTCGCTTGTAAAATAAGGGTTGCGCAGGCTCTTCGCATCCTTATGGTAAAATGGAGCTAACAATTGTTTAGAAATGGATGGCAGAAATGGAAATTACATTTTTAGGTACCGGTGCCGGTTCACCCGCACGTAGCCGCAACGTCAGTAGTCTAGCACTCAAGTTACTCGATGAGCGCAACGAGGTGTGGCTTTTTGATTGTGGTGAAGGCACGCAGCACCAGATTTTGCGGACAACGATCCGCCCGCGGAAGGTGACCAAGATTTTCATCACCCATCTGCATGGTGATCATATCTTCGGCTTGCCAGGTTTCCTTGCCAGCCGGGCTAACCAGGGCGGTTCGGAAGAGTTAACCATTTACGGCCCCCATGGGATTGAGGATTACGTCCGCACCAGTCTGCGGATCACCCAGACTCGCCTGCCCTACAAACTTAGCTTCGTTGATTTGAAACCGGGACTGGTATTTGATGATGCCACCTTTACAGTTAGTTGTGACCATCTTGACCACCGGATTGAGAGCTTCGGCTTCCGGGTCGTCGAGAAGGATCACCCTGGTGAGTTGCTAATTGATAAGGTTCATGCCGCTGGTGTGCCTTCTGGACCGCTATATGGGGCTCTTAAGGCCGGCAAAACGATCACCCTGGCTGATGGAACACAACTAGATGGAAACGACTTCATTGGAGCCGCACAGCGCGGTCGCAGTCTGGCCATCTTCGGTGACACCCGGCAGAATTCTCGGGAGTTGGCCCTGGCGCAGGGAGTCACGGTCCTGGTGCATGAGAGCACCTTCGCTGGGGGTGAGGCCAAACTCGCTCACCAGTATTTCCATTCCACAAACATTCAGGCTGCCAAGCTAGCCCGCAGAGCGGGGGTTGGCAGGCTACTGCTGAACCACATTTCCGCACGCTATGTCGGTGCGGCAGCTAAGCAGTTACAGTACGAGGCGCGGGGTGTGTTCAAAAACACGCGCGTCGTGAATGATTTTGATACCATCAACATTCCGTTTGTAAAGGAGAGTGACCAGCATGACTAATTTGCATGGCAAGGTGTTAGTAATCACTGGTGGATCTAGCGGAATCGGGAAGACCGTGGCGCTGGCTGCGGCTAAGCGCGGTGCGACTGTTGTTCTGCTGGCCCGCAATCGTAGTAAACTAGCGGCAGTACGTGCCGAGTGTGCACGGCTCTCTGGGCAGTCCGCTTATGCTTTCACCCTTGACGTGTCTGATCCGGTCGCAATTGACAGCGTCTGGGACCAGATCATGGGTTCGGTTGATCATGTTGATTACCTGCTCAATGCGGCGGGCTTTGGGATTTTCGAGACGGCTCTCGACACGCCAATGCACACCGCCGAGGCGATGTTACGGACCAACGTCTTGGGCACCATGTACATGACCCGGCTCGCCGGCCGCATCATGGTTGAGCAAGGCTACGGCCACATCATCAACATCGCATCCATGGCCGGCAAAATTTCGACTCCTAAGAGTGGGGTCTACTCCGCTTCCAAGGCCGCTGTCATCGCCTATTCGAATGTTTTGCGGATGGAACTGCGTCCAGCCGGTGTTTTCGTAACCACCGTCAACCCTGGCCCAGTGCGGACCAACTTCTTTAACCGGGCGGGCGCTGAGGAGTACGAAAAGAGTGTTGATATTTTTGCACTCGACCCGCAGCAAGTGGCGAAGCGAATTCTGCAGGCGCTCGGGCGGCCCGTCCGGGAAATCAACCTCCCGGGTATCATGGCCGTTGCTGCTAAAATTTATCCGCTTTTTCCAAATATTAGTGATTACATCATCGTCAACGTCTTTGATCGGAAGTGAAGCTGATGAAGAATCAATTACGTTTCGTGTTGGGTCTCGTCCTAGCGCTAATTGTTATTATCTTTGCGCTGCAGAACAGCCAGGCCGTGGTGGTCAACTTCTTCGGTTTACAGCTCCAATGGCCAATGATTATTATCATCGTCGTTGCGCTGTTGCTCGGTGCCGGCATTACCTTGCTACTGTCTGCGGCAAGTATTAGTGCGGCCCGCAAAAACAGCAAGCGACTGCAAACAGAGCTCAACCAGCTGCGCGGACCCAAGAGTGTCATTAAGGCGAAAGAACAGGACAAGCAAAATAAAGATAACGCCAAAAAGTAGCCGCTCGCGGCTGCTTTTTTCGTACTTAGAACTATTTGCCTGGAATCTTTGACCTTCGCTGACCAACAGGCTATAATAATTAGCACAGGGACGTGGAGAGTGCTAATTTTGGTTCCTGCTTGAATAGTGACGACGATTAAGACGATGTTAATCAATTAAGAGGGAGTTGTTGGGCAATGGATCCGGAAAAACTGACAGAAGCAGTTACTAAGGCATTGGCGAGCGCACAGAAGGTTGCGGAGACGCGGCACCACCAAGATGTTGATATTCCGCACCTGTGGAAAATATTAGTGACGCCAAACGAGCTGGCCACCCAGATATACACTCAAGCCGGCGTTGACGTTGACGGGCTGACGCACACCATCGACTCGGCTCTGGACAAGATCAGCGTTGTCGAAGGCGTCAGCAACTACGGTCAGAATATGGCGCAGAACCTGTACAAGTTGTTCCAAGACGCAGACAAGGAGCGAACACGGCTCGGGGACCAGTTCATTGCAACGGACACCTTAGTACTTGCGCTCATGGAACAGAAGTATTCCCCAATCACGACCTTCATTACTGAGGCTGGCGTGGATAAGAAGCAGTTAGAGAAGGTCATTCAAGACATCCGTGGTGGTCAGCACGTGACCAGCAAGACCGCTGAGAATCAGTATCAAAGCCTAAAAAAGTACGGGACTGATTTGGTCGCCGAGGCGCGTTCCGGCAAAATGGATCCAATCATCGGTCGGGATGATGAAATTCGGGACGTGATCCGAATTTTGAGCCGGAAGACCAAAAACAATCCGGTCCTGATCGGTGAACCCGGGGTCGGCAAAACCGCCATTGTTGAAGGGCTTGCGCAACGCATTGTGCACCAAGATGTTCCGGACAACCTGAAGGACAAGACCATTATCAGCTTGGACATGGGCAGCTTGATTGCCGGAGCCAAATACCGGGGCGAATTTGAGGAGCGGCTCAAGGCCGTTCTGGCAGAAGTTAAAAAGGCTAACGGCCAGATCATTGTGTTCATTGACGAAATCCACACGATCGTGGGTGCCGGCAAGACCGAGGGTTCCATGGATGCTGGTAACTTGCTCAAGCCAATGCTGGCGCGCGGAGAACTGCACCTGATCGGGGCGACCACGCTGGATGAATATCGGGAGAACATCGAGAAGGATAAGGCCCTTGAGCGGCGTTTCCAGCGGGTACTCGTTCAAGAACCCAGTGTTGAGGATACCGTCAACATTTTGCGGGGGCTAAAGGAACGTTACGAAATTTTCCATGGCGTCCGGATTCACGATGCCGCCCTAGTCGCCGCAGCCAGACTGTCGAACCGCTACATTACCGACCGCTTCCTGCCGGATAAGGCCATTGATCTGGTTGATGAGGCGAGTGCCAACATCAACGTGGAGATGAACTCGCGGCCTAACGAACTGGACATTGCGGAGCGCAAGCAAATGCAACTCGAAATTGAAGAGCAGGCGCTCAGCGGTGAAACCGATGCGGCTAGTGTGGACCGACTAAAGAGCACCCAGGCGGAGTTAGCTAATGTCCGGGAAAAGACAAACAAGCTCAAGGCCCAGTGGGAAGCCGAGAAGAAGCAGCTTAGCGCCCTGAACGATAAGAAGAGTGAAATCGAAAAAGCCAAGCACGAGCTGAGTGACGCCCAGGACAAGTACGACTTGGAGGCCGCTGCCCGTTTGCAACACGGCACCATTCCGAAGTTGGAACAGGAACTCAAAGACATGGAGGGTAAGGAACGCCCGGACAGTTGGCTTGTCCAAGAATCTGTCACCCCTGAAGGAATCGCGGCGGTTGTGAGTGAGCAAACTGGCATCCCAGTCAATAAGTTGGTTGAGGGCGACCGAGAAAAGTTGCTTCATCTCGACGACAAGCTGCACGAACGGGTCGTTGGTCAGGATGATGCGGTTCAGTCGGTCACTGACGCCGTCCTGCGCTCCCGTGCGGGTCTGCAGAACCCAGACCGGCCACTGGGGAGCTTTATGTTCCTTGGCCCGACTGGGGTGGGTAAAACGGAACTGGCAAAGGCACTTGCCGAGGACATGTTCGATTCTGAGAAACACATGGTCCGGATCGATATGTCTGAATACATGGAAAAAGCCAGCGTATCCCGCTTGATTGGGGCCGCCCCCGGTTACATTGGCTATGAGGAAGGCGGACAATTGACCGAAGCCGTGCGCCGGAACCCGTACACAATCGTGCTGCTGGATGAAATCGAGAAGGCCCACCCGGATGTCTTTAACATTTTGCTCCAGGTCTTGGATGATGGCCGCCTGACTGATGGTCAGGGCCGGACTGTCGACTTCAAGAACACCATTATCATTATGACGTCTAACCTCGGTAGTGAATTGCTACTCGGTGCGGGCGGCGAAGAAGACGTCAAGAAGCAGCATGATGCCGTTATGCAGCTGGTCCGGACTAAATTCAAGCCCGAATTCCTGAACCGGATCGACGACATCATTATGTTCAACCCACTGCGCAAGGAAGACATCAAGCAAATCGTTGTGAAGGACATTGCCCACCTGCAGAATCGGGTTCAAGACCAGAACTTGACTCTGCAGACAAGTCCGGAAGCGCTGGACCTGCTTGCAGATCTTGGTTACGAACCAGCTTATGGTGCCCGGCCACTTGCGCGCGTCATCAGTCAGCGCGTCGAGACCCCAATGGCTCGGAAAATCATCGCCGGCGAAATTAGTGATGGCGATACCGTGACACTGGTCGCAAAAGACGGTACAATCGGCTTTGACGTACAGAAGAAAGTTGCTGAAAATGTCAAGTAATGCCACTTGACGCTTGCATTTTTTCAAAACTCCTGTATAGTAAAAAGGAAATCCGAGTTATAAAGGAGTTAACAATCATGGCAGTTCCAGCACGCAGAACATCTAAGACCAAAAAGGCAATGCGCCGCGGTCACATCAAGTTGAACGTTCCTAACTTGCACTTTGACGCAACAACCGGCGAATACCGTGTTTCACACCACGTTTCCCCTAAGGGCTTCTACAAGGGTGAACAGGTTGTGAAGACCAAATCCGACGCAAATGCTTAATCAATAAGGAATACCAACATTTATTTGTTGGTATTTTTTTTACGTTCTTGTGGTCGACACCATTGTTAGGAACTCTGTCGTTCTTAGATCTTCCGCTGGGGGATGAAAGGCTGGCAAAGAGTATTCCCCTAGTTATGCCTTGAAGTGCAACAACGCGCCCTGATGGTATTCAAAACTAGCTGACCCGGCATAGATATGCTATTCATGCTATAATGGCGGTAGCAACGAAATCGGGAGGCATCTTATGTCAGACAATCAAGAATTCAATGAATACTTACAGCAGCTTAGCGCCATTAGTTGGCCGCGGTGGACGGACCTGCCACAGTTTGATCTGTATATGGATCAGGTGGTCCAGTTTGTGAATGACCTGGTCCGCCCGGCTGGAATGGGCGAACTCACCCCGACAATGGTTAATAATTATGTCAAAAAAGGCATCATTACCGCTCCAAAAAAGAAGAAGTACACCCGGGGGCAGTTGGCCAATATTATCGTGATTGCGATCCTGAAGCCGGTGTTTAGTCTCGATACGATTGCTGGGGGTATCCGTTACCAGCTCAAGAATCGGGAAGCACAACAAGCCTTTGATGCGTTTATCCTTCAGTTTGCATCAGCAGTGCACAGTATCGCTGCTAATTTTGGCGGGGAACTGGTGATCAACTCGCTGAGCGAGGCTGACACCACCGTAATTCAGGATGCGATGGGGCAGCTGGCCATTAAGGCGGTTGTCCAAAAGCTGTTGGTTGAGATGATGGTGAAGATGGTTACGCCTGAGCCCGAAGGTAAGCATAAGGAGTAAAATGTGACAAGGAGTCACATTCTGCTTGCAGGGGCATTGTTGACGCGCTAGACTAATGCTCATACTGAAGCCAAAGGATGGTTAGTAATGAAAAAAATGATGACAGCGCTGAGCGCAGTTGTGCTCACGCTGGTTTTGGCTGCATGTGGCCAGAAGTTAAACGCAAATAAAACTACTTTTAAGCAGTACGGATTAGTATCTGTAATCAAGGGTGACGCTAGTGGTGCCAAGGCAGTGCATTACAGAGCAGACACCGCCACGGGTAGCAGCAAGATTAACGGTGGGACTTTTGCCATCACCTTGCCAATTAGTGACAAGAAACAAACAGTGCACCTGACAGCAGGTGACAAGAAACAGACTGTGTACGTTGAAGCCGCTAAATCACTCGGGACATACAAAAGCTCTGTGGCCAAGTATAACCAGGCCGTGATCGGTTCGGCTCTGCCAAAGAGTGTGCAGAAGCAGATGCAGTCCGGGCAGAAGCAACCCACTAAGGCCCAGATCGCAGCAATGACGCCGCAACAGCAGCAGGCAATGGCGCAGGCGGCCGCAACGCTCAAGAATGAACTCGCAAAAGCCACTGCCGCTACCAAGGCGCAGCAATTGCCGACATCTGCTACCGCCGGGGTTAGCCAAGTTCTGAAAACAAAAGGGCAGACTGTACGTGCGAACGTGACCAAGGACGGCAATTTGATTGGCTATTCACTGATGGTACCAGTTAAGGCCATGAAGAATAAGCAGGAAGCGGAGAAGTTCGGGATCACGATGGCTCTGCTCGGTAATTCTGTTGGTGCAGATGCTAAGACGTTAATGAAGAAGTTTGCCAAGGCCGTTAAGAATCAGAACAAGTCACAGACCACAATGAAGACAATTAAAAGTAACGGTGTGAAGTTTGACGTTGGGTTCTCAACCACCAACTTATTCATTTACATCACCAAGTAAATTGCAGCAAAAAACGCGGCCCACATAATTGTGGGTCGCGTTTTTTTTAGCATTACTTAGTTCTGGTGAGCTTTCTCTTCTTCGACTTCAAAATGCTTCAGGAAACTTGGAAGCGTGAGCAGAATAAGAGCGAAGACTAGGCTGACTACCAGAGACAAACTAGGACTGTATGCGGTCTGGGTCAAGGCGCCGGCGAGGAAGCCGGTAACCTGGCCTAAAATCATCGCCCAGATAAATGTCATCACATATTTCATAGCTTTCCCTCTTTTCTCACGCTATCTTAGCATGCCGCAATTCGCTTTGCAAAGGGGCTGCGACATTTACGAAATTGTGTGCATCTGTCCCAGCAGTCGATATAATGGATGGCGAGGTGATCGGGATGAGTTTTACCCACTTACGGGTGCTAACAAGTGGAACGTTACTTGCTAGCCCTATCAGAGTCGAGCAGTTGGTTAGTAGTGCCAAGGCGGCGGGCTACACGGCGTTAGCCATAACCGATGTGAACGTGCTTTACAATATTTTGCCATTTTATGAGCAGATGCGGGCCGCGGAGCTGGTGCCGCTAATTGGTATGCAGTGTCGACTGGCGACAGATGATTTCATTCTGATTGCCCTCAACCAAACTGGCTATAAGCACTTGCTCCGCATCAGTACGGCGGTGCAGATGGGGGCAACGAGTCTCGATGAGCTACCCGATTTTACTGGCTTGGCGTGCATCAGTAGTGATCGGGGTGCACTCGCCCGTGCTTTTACTGCTGGTGATGGGAACGCGGCGGTCGCTGCTGCCGAGGCGTTGCGCGCAAAACATCCCAGTCGCTTTGCGATTGGGGTCAGTTTGCAGCAGTTGGATGCGGACCTAGTCGAATTTGCCCGGGTACATTCGTGGACCGCATTGCCGATTGGTGACGTGCGTGAACTGACCCCCGCGGATGCACAAACGCGGCAATTACTCATGGCAATTCGCAAAAATGAGCCGCTTCGGGAGTCAAATGAAGGCAGCACAGACTACGGACTGGGTAATTGCGGTGAAATTGAGCAAATGCTTCGGGCGGCGGGGATGGCGGAATTAATTGCTGCGTGCACAGATTTAGTCGCTGCTTGTCAGCTCGAAATCGAGTTCAAGGATCCCCAGCTGCCCCACTTTCCGGTTCCGGATGGGCAAACGACAGGAGATTATCTCTGTGAACTGGCTACGACCGGCTTGCGGCGGCTGCTAGGGGGCGTGATCCCGGACGCATATACCAAGCGGCTCGATCATGAACTCGCTGTGATCGGCGCGATGGGTTTTGACGATTACTTTTTAATTGTTCAGGATATCGTTGCGGCTGCAAAAAAGCGGGACATCATGACTGGCCCCGGCCGGGGGTCAGCGGCCGGTTCTCTGGTTGCCTATGCCCTCGGGATCACCATGGTCGACCCGCTCCGCTACGGCTTGCTTTTTGAACGCTTCTTGAATCCGAACCGGGGACAGATGCCCGATATTGATCTTGACGTTGAGGACACCCGGCGCGGGGACGTGCTCGAGTACATCCGCGCGCGCTATGGTGACGCGCACACCGCGCAAATCATGGCCAGCAGTACCTTTGGCGCGCGGCAAGCGCTTCGCGATACAGCGAGCGCAATGCGGCTGCCGCAGTTCAAACAGGACGCATTGATGGCGGCACTACCGCACGATCAAAAGCACTTGCGGCAGGCGGTTCAAGACGTGCCAGCGCTCGCTAACTTGCTCAGACAGGATGAGGAAACTGCAACGGTCGTCCGGGCCGCGAGCGCAATTGAAGGGTTGCCCCGTGCAATCAGCACGCATGCGGCCGGGATCGTGCTCGCCGCTGGTGACCTGAACGACATAGTCTCTCTGCAAAAGAGTAGCGTTGGAATCGGTGTCCAGACGCAGTTAGCTAAGGAAGGCGTTGAACGGGTCGGCTTGCTCAAAATCGATATTCTGGGCTTGCGGACACTCAGCATTTTGCGCCAGATGCTTGCTGCCGTGCAGTATGCTTACAAAACGCCACTTGATGTCAGTGCGATTGCACTTGATGATCAAGAAACGCTGGCATTATTTGCGCGTGGTGCAAGTAACGGCGTTTTTCAGTTCGAAAGTCGGCCGATGCGGTCAGTATTGAAGAAGGTCAAGCCGCGTAGTTTTGAGGACGTTGTCGCGACTGCGGCACTTTATCGTCCGGGCCCAATGCAATATATTGATGAGTTTACGCGGCGGATGCACGGCCAGGTTGCGGTCCATTACGATAGCCCGCTCCTAGAGCCAATCCTAGCTCCTACTTACGGAGTTATTGTCTATCAGGAGCAGGTAATGCAAGTTGCCAGCAGTATTGGCGGTTTCAGCATGGCTGAAGCTGATGACCTGCGGCGGGCGATGAGTAAAAAGAAGCAGGCGTTGATTGATGCCGGTCAGGACCGATTCATCATCGGTGCCGCAAAAAATGGTCTTGACGCGGCGGCGGCACGCAAAGTTTACGCAGCAATTGAACAATTCGCGGGTTATGGCTTCAACCGGAGTCATGCCGTCGCGTACGGAATGCTTGCGTTCTGGATGGCATATGTTAAGGCTCATTACCCTCTGGCGTTTTACCAGGCGGAACTGAATGCTAACCTTGGTAATGCCAGCAAGACCCGGGAGTTCGTCAGCGAATTGCGGGCAGCGCACATTAGTTTACGTAGTCCGAGCGTCCTTAGCTCCGGACGTGGTTACCGCATCGTCAAAGGCAACTTGCTGGTTGGCTTTGGTAGCATTCACGGTTTGCGGCGGGATTTTGTCACTGCACTTTTGCAGCAGCGCCAGGACCGGCCGTTTACAGACTTGCAAAGCTTTTTACTCGGCCTTGATAATGAGTGGTTGAGTGCCACGGTGCTGACCCCGCTGATTGCTGCTGGTGCCATGGATGAATTAGGCTGTCCGCGCGGTGAACTACTGGCTAGCATTGACAGCATGTGTTCTGCCGTCGAACTTGCTGGCGGTAGCCCGGACCTCCTCGCCGCACTCTGGCCGCGGCTCACGCCCAGCACCAAAAGTCCGGCTGAGCTCCGGCGCTTGGAGTCGGACACCTTGGGCTTTTACCTGCATGGCCACCCCGCTGATGAGTATGCCCGTTTGCGGTCCGTCCGCGGTGGTAAGCTGCTTGCTCAGTTACGGCAGCAGGGTGACGCGACGGTTGTGGTTTTAGTTGACCGGCTGCGCACAATTAGCACGAAGTCGGGTAGCAAAATGGCCTTTGCAACCGTCAGTGACAGTAGCGGCAGTGCTGAGGTGACCATTTTCCCCGAAACCTATTTACAGTCCCAGCCCTTGACCGCCGGAACAGTCTACCTGATGCGCATTTATCCGGACCGCAAGCGTGAAGATGATGGTCAGCAGCACTATGTTGCCCGCAATATTAACGACGCGGCCGCGGCAAATGCGCGCCTGCCCAAACAGCTGTTTCTGAATCTGACTGGTGTGACTGATGCAAAAATGAAAACAGAGGTCTTACACTTATTACAGGATAATCATGGTCAAACGCAGGTCATCATCGTAAGCGGGGGCCGTAGAGTACTGCTGGCACCAGAGTATGCTGTGACCGTCAGTCCGGCTTTATTAACGAAACTAGGGGCAATTTTGGGGACTGAAGCGGTTGCAATTTCACCTGCGACACATTCTTGAGAGTGCGGCTAAAAAAGTCCGGATTCTAGGCGACTTTGTTTATGAAAAGTGTTAAGCTAATTCTTGTGTGGAACGGAACATTTATCCACGATAAATCACGTGAGGTGAAATAATGAAACGCATTGGTATTATGACCAGCGGTGGGGATGCCCCAGGTATGAACGCCGCGGTGCGTGCCGTTACGCGCAAGGCTGAACACGAAGGCCTTGAAGCATACGGTATCAATTATGGTTTTGCTGGCTTGCTTGCCGGTGATATCTTCAGAATCAGCTCGGTTGACTCTGACGACATCATCAGCCGTGGCGGTACGATCCTCTACTCTGCTCGTTTTCCTGAATTCGCTGAAGAACCAGTTCAGCTTAAGGGTATCGAACAGCTGAAGAAGTTCGGCATCGACGCAATCATTGTTATCGGGGGCGATGGTTCATACCATGGTGCCCTGCGTCTGAACGAACATGGCTTTAACGCCATTGGTCTTCCAGGCACAATCGACAATGACATTCCTTTCACGGACTTTACGATTGGCTTTGACACCGCCCTCAACACGGCAGTTGAAAGCATCGATAAGCTTCGCGATACCGCTGCTAGCCACGAGCGGACCTTCGTTGTTGAAGTCATGGGCCGTAACGCCGGTGACATCGCAATGTGGGCCGGGGTTGCCAGTGCTGCCGAAGACGTTATCATTCCTGAAAAGGATTTTGACGTTGAAGCAGTTGCCAACAAGCTCAAGAGTGCCCGCGCTCGCGGTGAAAAGCACGGAATCATCGTGCTTGCTGAAGGCGTGATGACCGCTGCTGAATTTGCCGACAAGCTTAAGCCATACGGTGACTTCCAGTTGCGGGCAACCACTCTGGGTCACACCCAGCGCGGTGGTTCACCAACCGCATTCGACCGGGTGCTTGCATCCCGGATGGGTGCCTACGCCGTTGAACTGCTTATGCAGGGCAAGGGTGGCTTGGCCGTTGGGATTCAGAACAACAAGCTGGTTACCCACAACATGCTTGACCTGTTCGATTCTAAGCACGAGGCCGACATGGACCTGTACAAGGTAGCTCAGGACCTCGCGTTCTAAGCTCGTACCATCTTAATTCTGGTAACAAAATTTTAAACACAATATGTCAAAGGAGTTTTTCATCTATGAAAAAGACCAAGATCGTCAGCACGCTTGGACCTGCAAGCAACACTGTTGATATCATCGTTAAGTTGATTGAAGCCGGCGCAAACGTATTCCGCTTCAACTTCTCACATGGTGACCACGAAGAGCACTTGGCTCGTATGAACATGGTTCACGAAGCTGAGAAGATCACCGGCAAGACTGTTGGTATCATGCTTGACACCAAGGGTGCAGAGATCCGGACAACTGTTCAGGACACACCAACTGGTAAGATTGAATACCACACCGGCGACGTTCTGCGTATCTCCATGGACGCTTCATTGAAGGGTACCAAGGAAAAAGTTGCAGTTACCTACCCAGGTCTCTACGACGATACTCATGTTGGTGGTCACGTACTCTTCGATGATGGTCTGCTTGATGCACTCATCACTGAAAAGGATGACGAACACCGCGAACTTGTCTGCAAGATGCAGAACAATGGTATCCTTGGTGGCCGCAAGGGTGTTAACGCACCTGGTGTTGCTATCAACCTGCCTGGTATCACCGAAAAGGATGCTTCTGACATTCGCTTCGGTCTTGACAGTGGTATCCAGTTCATCGCTGCTTCCTTCGTTCGTAAGCCTCAGGATGTTCTTGACATTCGCGAACTGCTCGAAGAAAAGCACGCTGAATACGTTCAGATCTACCCTAAGATCGAATCTCAGGAAGGTATCGACAACATCGATGACATCCTCAAGGTTTCTGATGGTCTGATGGTAGCACGTGGGGACATGGGTGTTGAAATCCCATTCGAACACGTACCACTCGTTCAGAAGGCTCTCATCAAGAAGTGCAACGCTCTCGGCAAGCCAGTTATCACTGCTACCCAGATGCTTGACTCCATGCAGGAGAACCCACGTCCTACCCGTGCCGAAGTTAACGACGTTGCTAACGCCGTCTTCGATGGTACCGACGCAACCATGCTTTCTGGTGAATCTGCTAACGGTGACTACCCTGTAGAATCCGTTGCAGCTATGGCTCGTATCGACGAGTACACCGAAAAGGCTATGACAGACCAAGACGCATACGCTCTCAAGCGCTTCGGCAAGGAATCTGTTACTGAGTCAGTTGGTCAGGCTGTTGCCTACACTGCACGTAACCTTGGCGTTAAGACCATTGTTGCTGCTACCAACTCCGGCTACACTGCCCGCATGATCAGTAAGTACCGTCCTAAGGCTGACATTCTCGCTGTTACCTTTGATGACATTACTCGTCGCGGTCTCATGATCAACTGGGGTGTTTACCCTGTTGTTGCAGAACGTCCTTCATCAACTGATGAAATGTTCGACCTTGCAACCAAGACCGCTCAGGACCTTGGTTTTGCTGAAGAAGGCGACCTGATTCTGATTACCGCCGGTGTTCCAGTTGGTGAAACTGGTACTACCAACGTTATGAAGGTTCAGATGATCGGCTCCAAGCTGACTTCTGGTTCCGGTGTCGGCGACCAGACTACCGTTGGTAAGGCTGTTGTCGCAAGCACTGCTAGCGAAGCTGTTGCTAAGATGCAGAAGGGTGACGTGCTGGTTGTTAAGACAACTGACAAGGACTACCTGCCTGCTATCGAAAAGGCTGCCGCAGTTGTTGTTGAAGCTGGTGGTCTCACCAGTCACGCAGCAGTTGTTGGTATCGCAATGGGTATCCCAGTCGTTGTCGGTGCTGAAAACGCTACTGGCGTTATCAGCGACGGCCAGGTTATCACTGTTGATTCCCGTCGTGGGATCATCTACAAGGGTGCTACAAACGCCCTTTAATCTGAAGGCTTAAGCTCATTTAGAAGGGGGATTCGGCATGATGTGCCGAGTCCCTTTTCTTATGGCAAAATCTAAACAAGGGTGCAACTTGCGGCACTTTTGCTTATAATCGGGAGTGGCAAAGCGGTGCGCGGGAATCCGGTCACCGGTGCGCGGCTCCATACATACGGTGTGGCTAACTAACGGACAGAATCGTTAATAAGGCTTCACTAATGCGCCCACACTGCAATGCGGTAGCGGGCTGGTGTTCCGTGCCGCGAACGCGGCGGAATGACATATGGAAATGTAACGAGATTGAAGTTTGATGTAGGAAAGTAGGTTACTTAGATGGATTTTAACGGACAGATAGTTGAGGCAGTTGTCTCGGATCATAATGATGACGAAGTGTTCTTGCAGCACGCCGGTGAGACAATGGGTAGTAGCGCAGAGGAGTACGCGGAAGTACCTGCAAACGGGACGACCGTGCGCGGTTTTGCTTACGAGAATGAGCACCATCAGGCTCGCTTCACGACCAAGATGCCAAACATTTCCGAATCCGAGTACAGCTTCTGTGAAGTCGTGCAGGTGCGGAAGGACTTGGGCGTTTTCGTTGACGTGGGCTTACCAGACAAGGACATTGTCGTCAGTCTGGACGAACTGCCAGCTGAAACATATCTCTGGCCAGCACGTGGGGACCGTTTACTTGTCCGCTTGTTGATTGACAAGAAGAACCGGCTTTGGGCTAGCCTGGCCGGTGCGGAAATCTTCCAGCAGCTTGCCCACCGTGCCAAGCCGGACATGCAAAATAAAGATATCGAGGCCACGGCGTACCTACTCAAGAAGGTGGGGACGTTTGTCTTCACCAGTGACAAGTACATTGGCTTCATCCATCCTAACGAACGGGACGCGGAACCTCGATTAGGGCAGCAACTCAAGGCCCGGGTTATTGGGGTGCGTGAAGATGGTCAGCTTAACTTGTCCTTGCGTCCCCGTGCCTACGAAGCAATTGACGATGATGCCGCGATGCTCATGGCAATGCTGCAACACAGTCATGACGGCCGGATGTGGCTTAGTGACAAGAGCAGTCCCGAAGACATTAAGGCCCAACTTGATATCAGCAAGGGTGCATTCAAACGGGCGGTTGGTCATTTACTTAAGGCTAAGCTGATTGTGGAAACTGATGGGCACCTGGAATTGGTTAACAAACAGGGTGATGCTGACGCTAAAGAATAAGGCGCTGTCCCGATGGTGAATTAATGGAAGATTTGATTGTTGATTTTATTCATTATTTAGATGCGGAGCGTGGTTTATCGCTTGCAACCCAAGACGCATACCGTCGCGACTTGCAGCGTTATGCTAACTGGCTCGAGGCCAAACACTACGCAAACGTCCCGGATGACCGGGCTGTATTGGCGGATTTTTTTGCCAATGAGGCGACGGAACTCGCAACTACCAGCATGGCGCGGGAGCAAAGTGCTTTGCGTAAATTCTATAGTTTTCTGATGCGCCAGGGCGTACTGACGACTGACCCAATGGAGCTCATTGATGCACCCAAGCCGGCGAAACACCTGCCAACGGTTCTGGACGCTGAGGAGATTGCCCTCCTGCTGAACGCACCCGATGTTGCTAAACCGCTGGGAATGCGGGACCGCGCGATTTTCGAGCTGATGTATGCAACCGGAATGCGAGTTTCTGAACTGGTGAATTTGCGCATGGATCAGTTGCACTTACCGATGAATCTGATTCAGGTTGTTGGTAAGGGGGACAAGGAGCGTTTGGTCCCGG
The DNA here is from genome assembly GCF_009687905.1 of Lacticaseibacillus zhaodongensis. GTDB lineage: Bacteria > Bacillota > Bacilli > Lactobacillales > Lactobacillaceae > Lacticaseibacillus > Lacticaseibacillus zhaodongensis. The sequence continues at coordinate 446,750 of NZ_BLBG01000001.1, forward strand.
TGAGTGATCAAGCCGCAGAGTGGGTGAACCGCTACCTGCGCAGCGCCCGCCCCCGGCTGATCAGTGGCAGTATTCCACCGGAAGTTTTTTTGAATTTTCACGGTAACAAACTGACCCGGCAAGGCATCTGGAAGAATTTGAAGGCGTACATTAACGCCGTGGGAATTCAAAAGGATGTTACGCCTCACACACTGCGGCATTCGTTTGCGAGCAGTTTACTGGAAAACGGTGCAGATTTGCGGGTCGTGCAGGAGATTCTGGGTCATGCTGACATTAGTACCACGCAGCTGTACACCCACTTGTCCAATGGGCATATCGCTGCGGTGTACCACAAGACGCATCCGCATGGTTGAGCCGTGTATGGCTAATTTGGCTTTTGTATGGTAAAGTCAGGTCTAAGTGGGTGAGAATACATGCTTGTTAACTATAAGGACGATTATAAAAAAATCGCCATGGGCTTCCTGTCTTACGAACCCGATCTGAAGGACCTTGGAAACCTGAACACGGAGCTTCAGTTGTATACCAATGATAAGACGCATAAACTCTTCCTTTATCGGGAGGGGGATGCAAACTTTAGCGGGGTCGTTGGCATTGAGTGCGGCGATACCTACGTATTGGTGCGGCATTTGAGCCTATCGCCAGCCGTTCGGGGTGGGAACACCGTTGATAAGCTGCTGGACGAGTTGAAGAAGAAGGTTAGCCCGCGCAAGATCATGGGTTCGTTAGAGAATACCCCCTTGATCATGAAGTGGGAAGAACGAAACAAGGAGCAAGTCGATGGCGCTGACCCTAGTTCTAAATGATTTTTCGGGGCCGCTGGATCTCTTATGGCACCTAATTAAAGAAAACAAGATCGATATATACGATATTCCGATCGCCAAAATCACCGAGCAGTACATCGCGTACCTGCGGAGCATGCAGGAGCGTGCCATCGAGGTGGCTGGCGATTATTTTGTTATGGCTGCAAGCTTGATGGCCCTCAAGAGTAGGATGCTGCTGCCAACGATTAGTGAAGACGAGGACGAGCCGGAAGCGGAGGACCCCCGTGCCGACTTGGTGGCCCAACTGCTGAACTATCAAGTCTACCAGCAGGCGGCCGCTGAGCTGCAGGAGCGGGAGCAAGAACGCAACCATCTGTACAGCAAACCGGCTTCGCTGCCACCAGCGGATGCGGTCGCTCCGCTAGCGCCAGGTGCTGTTAAGTTGCGCGACCTGACCGCGGCAATGCAACACGTGCTGCAGCGCATCGCTCGCACTGAGCAGGCGGTTCGGCACATTGAGGTTGAGAGTGTGTCTTTGGATGACAAAATGACACAAATTAGGGAAAAATTGGTGGCAAAGCATCACGCCGCTTTCTTGGAGCTTATCTCCCTGCCGACCGTGGTGGAGGTGGTCACCACTTTTCTGGCACTACTTGAGATGATGAAGGATGGCGAATTGGTCTGTGCGCAAGACGGACCAGAAGCTGAAATCGAGATTTACGCGCGAAAGGAGGAATCGGCTTAATGCTGGGCACAATTGAAGCGGTATTGTATGCCGCCGGGGAGGATGGCATCGAACTGGGTGCACTGAGCCAAGTGCTGGGGATTTCCAGTGCCGCGACCCGGCAGCAGCTTGGCGAGTACGGACGGACTCTCGACGCCGCACCAGATCGGGGCTTGAAACTCCGTAATTCTGATGAACGTTACTACTTAGTGACCAAGCCAGAGTTTGCGGATGCGCTGAAGAAATACTTCCAGGGCCCACCAGCAACCGGTTTGTCGCAAGCAGCGCTTGAAGTGCTCGCAATAATCGCCTACAAACAGCCGGTGACGCGCGTGGATATTGATGAAATTCGGGGCGTCCAGAGTTCTGGGGCCCTGCAGACATTGGTAACTCGGCAGTTGATTGAGGAAGCGGGGCGTTTAGACGCACCCGGACGGCCGATCATGTATGCGACTAGTACGCGTTTCCTTGATTATTTTGGATTGGAACGAATTGATGATTTGCCGCAGTTAGCTGCAGATCAGGACGCCGGCGTTGAGGGCCAAATGGACCTCTTCGCCCGTAGTGATGCAGACACAGATGATGCGACGAATGCGGAGGATACAAATTGACAGAAGAACGATTACAAAAGGTTATTGCAGAGGCCGGGGTGGCTTCACGGCGGCATGCCGAAGAAATGATTGCCCAGGGGCGTGTCACCGTGAACGGTGAAATCGTCACAACCATGGGGGTCAAGGTTGATAGTAACGCGGCCGTGACCGTTGACGGAGTACCTTTGACCAGGGAGCAGAAGCAATACTTCCTGCTTTATAAGCCCCGTGGTGTGATTACCGCGGTGACTGATAACAAGGGGCGCAAGACGGTTACGGACTTCTTTGATGACGTCCATGAGCGCTTGTACCCAGTCGGCCGGCTGGATTACGATACCTCTGGTCTTCTGATCATGACCAACGATGGCGAGTTCGCTAATCTGATGATGCATCCGAAGTTCAACATTGATAAGCATTATGTTGCCAAGGTGCAAGGCATTCCTAGCAGCATGGATCTGCAGCCTCTGCGTGCCGGTATTACCATTGAGGGGCGCCGGCTGGCGAAGGCCAAGACACAGGTCCTATCGCGTGATAACACCAAGAAGACGGCGATTGTTGAGTTAGTGATCCACCAGGGGCTGAACCACCAAGTCAAAAAGATGCTCAAAGCGGTTGGTTTCCCAGTCATTAAGCTTTCGCGGACCGCGTTTGGATCTTTGACTCTGAACGGCCTGCAGCCCGGTGATTACCGGCGCCTCAGCCATAAAGAAGTGAATGAGCTGAAAGAACAAGCAGGTGCTTGATTAGCACGGAAGTCTTTGTTATGATTACTGCGTAAGCTTGCTTACAAAAAATAAATGGTTCGTCTTCAGGGCAGGGTGCAATTCCCGACCGGCGGTAAAGTCCGCTACCCGCATTCGCGGTTGATCCGGTGCAACTCCGGAACCGATAGTATAGTCTAGATGGAAGAAGATGGGGCTTATTTCTGTTTGCATACGAAATTAAGTCGCCACTACCCTGTATTTTTGGTAGTGGCGTTTTTTATTTATTACGCAAACAGGCCTCCCAGGGGCGAACCACCTGGAGGTTTTGTTGATGCACAGTTCTAAATTACACAAAATGGTGGGGATTGCTGTTCTGGCCGCAATCGGCTTTGTACTGATGAATTTCGCAATTCCCATTATTCCGGCTTTTCCGTTTCTGACCTTGGACCTAAGCGATTTGGTTATTTTGCTGGCGGTCTTACTCTACGGGGTTAGTGGTGGGGTTGAGGTTGCGCTCATCCGCACCTTGTTGCATTTTGTCATCACGGGTGCAAGTGTTGTCACCTTGATCGGCGATACAGCCGCCTTCCTGGCCAGCGTGGCCTTCATGCTGCCACTGGCACTCTTAGTTAAGGACAACTACAATTGGCGCCGCGCTCTGACCGGGATCGTTTTCGGCACCATCGCGCTCACCCTGGTCATGAGCCTGTTGAATTACTTCGTGCTCATGCCGATGTACGTGACGGCACTGGGATTCAAACTGAATGTCAGCCTCGGTGCTTATGTGCTGACGGGGGTCGTTCCATTTAACCTCATCAAGGGGGTCATTGTGGGAGCGGTCTTCCTGGTTGTTGCGCGGATGCTTAACTGGTGGCTCGCCCGGAATCGCCAGCAACTTACGCACTAGTAACCGTCAGATAGGTGGATTTTTGTTCACAGTTGGCAGACAAAATTAAGTAAAAAGTATAATCTATAGTCGTGGTTCGTAATGAGCTGCGGCTTTTTGTATGGATTTGGCGTAATCATGGAGGGGGGGCCACTGATGATTAGTTTAGACGATATATTGCTTTTGCTACTCGATGATCAGCCGCAGCGGCCCCTGGGTCTGTGGGGTGTTATTACAGGCCGCAAAACTGCCTCAATCATGTTTGCCGGTTTGCAGCACCAACAATTGCACTATTTTGGTTTGCTTGCGGGACTGAGCAAGCCGGATTATCTAGCTGCTGTGCAGCGCTTGCTGACTGCTAAACTTTTGCAGCAGACAGACGAACAGGTGTGGCGGACCGCTACCGGTCGTGCCCGTTGCGCACAACTGCATGGCATGGCGGCGACACTGGCTAGCTACGACCCCGAGTTAAACGTTCAGCAGTTTGCACCGCGCTTCTTTCTAGCCGTGCAGGTGCTTTCTGAAGCTAGTTATCAGCAACGCCAATATGTGCCCTTAAGTGCGGACTGGCAGGTGCAGCAGTACGTTCGCCGTTGGTATCATGGCACCCGGGCTGAACTTGCGGATACGGTTCAGGAGCTCACGGTAATTTTTAGTCAGTTGCATCCCGCAACGGCCGATTATCTGGCTATGCTGATGATCGGCCATGAGTACGTGGGCAGTGGTGCAGACCAAGATAGCCCCCTGCGGCGCGAGTTGGCACTCTGTGATCTGTTACACACTATTGAGTCCCGACCTGCCAGTGCGTGGCAGCGGTTGTGGGGCGGGCGGATCAGCCTGCTGCCACCAGCAGCAGCCCAGACCAGTGCGGAATTTTTACGTGGTGCAAGCGTTCAGGAGTTAGTTGCGCGTAAGCACCGGCGCATCAGTACGATCACTGAACACCTGCAACTTGCCGCAATTATGGGCCAACAGTTACCGCTTGACCGGTTTTTGAGTGTGCAGCAACAGGCTGTGCTGGCGACCGCCTGGGCTGGTGGTCAGCGCACATACCAGGAATTGCTAGCGGCGCTACCTGGGGTTGAGTTCTTACAGGTGCGAATGTTTCAGATTATGATGTACCGGAGGCAAAACAATGCGCGCTGAAGTTGCGGAACAACTACACAAGTTTGGCTATCAAAATTTGCGCCCAGGGCAGGATGAAATCATTACTGCGGTACTTGCTGGCCGGGATGTGTTGGGAATTTTGCCAACTGGGAGCGGCAAAACGCTGTGCTACCAGATACCGGGGATGTTGCTGCCTGGAATCACCCTCGTGGTGGAACCCCTCTTGGCACTGATGCGGGAGCAGGTGTTGCGGATGCAGGCTAGTGGAGCCGGCAGGGTAGTGGCGCTCAATTCAAGTTTAGATAAGGCCGACATGCGGGCAATTTTGGCCACGCTGGCGACCTACAAGTTTGTATTTATATCACCGGAATTGCTTAGTCGCCCGGACGTGTTGAGTGCGCTGACTCGCAGTCCGGTCAGTCTCATGGTTGTTGATGAAGCCCACTGTATTTATCAGTGGGGTCCTGATTTTCGGCCCGCATACCTGCGTTTGGGCGATTTGCGCGTCCAGCTAGGTTCCTGCCGCGTGCTCGCCTTGACAGCGACGGCGCCAATTTCCGTCCGCGAAGTGATCGGGCGGCAGTTGCGAATGCAAAATGCTTACGTCTATGCTGCTTCGGTCGATCGGCCGGAACTCTTTCTTGGGGTTGAAGAATATCCGCAAGATGGGCAGGTTACCGACCGGGTGGGAGCGTTACTGACGCAGGTGCACGGGCCGGCGATTATTTATTGTCGGAGTAAGCACCAGACTGAGGAGTTGGCCGCGCGATTTGCGCATCTCGCTGGGCGCAAGTGCAACTTTTATCATGCTGGTGTTGATGAGCACAGTCGGATGTTGCGCGAACGCCAATTTATTAACGGCGGCCTTGATACACTGTTTGCGACGAGTGCCTTTGGAATGGGTGTCGACAAACCTGACGTGCGGATGGTACTTTATTTGGGGGTCCCAGCAACGCTTGAGGATTACCAGCAAGCCATTGGCCGCGCGGGACGGGATGGACAGCCGGCGGTGACCGCGCTGATTTACAGCGAGCGGGATGTTAGCCGAACTGCACAATTCATTAGTGCGCTGCCCGCGCCAAGTCTAGTTAATGCAATCTATCGGGACGCTGCTGGGTATGCCAATAGTGACGACGCGCAGATTCAGCTAATTGTGGCGTACCATCAGGCACATTTCACGCCGGCAGCGGTGAACGCCGCACTATCTGAGCGCTTAACGGTGCGGAGTAAGAGTTTTATGGCGGTGTTAGACTTCCTACGCGCGGCCGACTGCCATCGTGCGGCATTGATGCGTCATTTTGACAGTGAGGGAATGGCGCACACTGACGCTTGCTGCGGTCACGTAACGGATGCATTCTTAGCAACACTGCCGGAGCCTCTGAGACGGTCGCGGCGAGATTTCACCGGTTGGCAAGTTATTTTTAAGCAGATTTTTAACACTCAAGCCTAGTCCGTGGGCGTGCATGTGCTACAATGATTCAAGAAGAATAGGGGGCATTGTTGTGCCAAAAAAACCAGCAAGTTCTAAGGGTGCTGCCAAAAAGCAGCAAGATGCAAAAGAACCTTGGAACACCCAGTTTGAAGATGATCGGGACGATAGCGGTAGCTACTCCCGGGTCGTGCGGCGAAAGCACAGCAGGGGTAACACTGTTATGACCTGGGTGATTGTCGCACTGCTAGTTATCGTGTGCTTAACACCAATAGTTTGGCGTGCCGTTTCCAAGCGGATGGCCAACACCGGCGATTCGCAAACGCGGATTAGTGTGGCTACTTCTAGTTCTAAGCAAAGTAGTGAGGATGCATTTAAGAGTAGTAGCAAGAAGGCTAAAGCTAGTGCCGATTCTAAAGCTAGTAGTAGTGCCAAAGCTAGCAGCAGTTCTAGTGCAGTGCAGTCTAGTTCCAGTGCCAGCACGACTAGCAGCGCGCAGAGTTCCAGCAGTTCGAGCACTTCCAGCAGTAGCTCGAGCTCAAGCACCGCTAGTGGGAGCTACACGGTTAAGTCAGGTGACAACCTTTACCGAATTGCCGTCAATCATGGCATGACCTTGGCTGAAATCCAGCAACTTAACGGGATGGGTTCTAGTATTTCCATCACCCCGGGCCAGACGCTTAAAGTTAAGTAAACGTTTAAGTAACGATACTGAGTGATTATTTTGGCTGGAGCCAAGGCTTCAGCCTTTTTATTGGAGGATATTAATGCAAATCGCAATCGATGGACCTGCAAGTGCAGGTAAGAGCACTGTCGCCAAACTGGTCGCAAGTAAATTAAATTATGTTTACTGCGATACCGGTGCGATGTACCGGGTGGTGACCCTCATGGCCTTACGCCGGGGTGTTGCTGCTGATGACGCAGAGTCTGTGACTGCACTGCTTGATGACATCGACATCGAATTTGTGCCGAGCGCAGAGGGCCAACTAGTTCACATGAATGGTACGGATGTTACGCTGGCCATTCGGCAGGAAGATGTTACGAACAACGTCAGTTCCGTATCTGCGATTCCGGCCGTGCGGGCTCGGCTTACTAAACTGCAACGCGACATTGCTGCTAAGGGTAACATTGTGATGGACGGCCGGGACATCGGCACAACGGTTTTACCTGATGCGGAACTCAAGGTCTTTATGGTCGCAAGCGTGGAGGAACGGGCCCGCCGGCGCTTCCTTGACAATCAGCAAAAAGGCATTGATGTTAGCCAAGCGGTTTTGGAAAAAGAGATTGCCGAACGGGATCGCAAAGATTCCAGTCGGGCAGTTTCGCCGCTTAAACAAGCTGCCGATGCGATCAAACTTGACACCACCCACCTGTCAATTGATGAGGTGGTCACCAAAATCATCGCGCTTTACGATGAACGGGCTGCAAAGTAAGCAATAAAGCTAAAGTAAATGCACATAGGCAGTAGCTTTTAATTGACAATTCAGGTATACTGGCTATTGATGATAGTCACAAGGAGGATTTTTTGGCATGAGTGAAAACAGCGTGAACCCAGAAACAATGGCGGACGCACTTAAGAGCGTACACCAGGTAAAAGTCGGTGACGTGGTTAAGGGTGAGGTCCTTGCAATCGAGGACAAACAGCTTACTGTCGGCATCGAGAATTCCGGTGTTGAAGGGGTTGTGCCACTTAAGGAATTAAGCTCTCAGCCAGTCGATGATATTCACAGTGTAGCCAAGGTCGGCGACGAACTTGAGCTGGTGGTTATTAGCACGATTGGTAAGGACAAGGAAAACGGGCAGTACCTGCTTTCCAAGAAGCGTCTGGAAGCCCGTAAGATTTGGGACGATATCCAGAAGGAATACGACGCTGGCAAGACCATTACTGCACCTGTAACTTCTGTAGTTAAGGGTGGGCTGGTTGTCAATGCCGGTGTTCGTGGTTTCGTGCCCGCATCCATGGTTGCAGACCACTTCGTTGAAGATTTGAGTCAGTACAAGGGTCAGGAGCTCGAATTCAAGATCATTGAAATCGACCCAACTGAAAACCGTCTGATTCTTTCTCACCGGGCAGTTCTTGAAGCATCCAAGGCTGAAGCACGCAAGGAACTCTTTGCAAAGCTCAGTGTTGGGGATGTTATTCAGGGTAAGGTCGCTCGTTTGACTAACTTTGGTGCGTTTGTTGATCTCGGCGGTGTGGACGGTCTTGTTCACGTTTCCGAAATTTCCTTCGACCACGTTAACAAGCCTAGCGATGTTCTGAAGGTCGGCCAGGAAGTTACCGTTAAGGTTCTTAACCTCGACGTTGACCGCGACCGGATCAGCCTTTCAATTAAGGCTGCACTTCCAGAACCATGGGATGATATTGAAGACAAGGCTCCAGAGGGTAGTGTTCTCGATGGTACCGTTCGTCGTTTGACTTCATTCGGTGCATTCGTTGAAGTATTCCCTGGTGTTGAAGGTCTGGTTCACATTTCCCAGATCTCACACGAACACATTGCTACACCTGGCGACGTCCTTAGCGAAGGCCAAGACGTTAAGGTTAAGGTTCTCTCTGTTGACCCAAGTGCACACCGTCTTGCTTTGTCCATCAAGGCACTGACCGAAGCACCTGCCGGCAGCAAGGAAACTAGCGACCAGCCTCGTCGTAACAACAACAATAACAATAACAACAACCGCGGTGGCCGTTCCCGTCGTGGGGAAGGCTCAAGCCACACCAAGATTCCAGCAGAATACCAGCAGGATGACTCTGGTTTCTCACTTGGTGACATTCTCGGTGACGCCCTGAAGGACGCTGCTAAGAAGTAATCTTAAGTCTTTAAGGTTATTCGCAGAAAAGTTGAGCCTAGGCTCAACTTTTTTTGTTCTAAGTTTCTTAACGGATAGGAGGTAGTGACATGAGTTTACCAACACTCGCAATTGTTGGCCGGCCCAACGTGGGCAAGTCAACGATTTTCAACCGGATTGTTGGCACCCGGCAGGCAATTGTCGAAGATACACCCGGGGTCACCCGGGACCGGTTATACGGTCGCGGCACCTGGCTCGCGCGGGAGTTTGCTGTCATTGATACTGGGGGAATTGACCTCGGTGATGAACCGCTGATGCAGCAGATTACCGAACAGGCAGAGATCGCGATGGACGAAGCAGATGTAATTCTGTTCTTGGTCAACGTTGAAAATGGCGTGACCGATGCCGATGAACACGTTGCGCAGATTCTTTACCGCACCGATAAGCCCGTCATTTTGGCGGTCAACAAGGTCGATAACATTGAGCGGCGCAATGAAGTCTTCGATTTCTACAGCCTGGGTTTTGGTGAACCATTGCCACTATCTGGGACCCACGGGATTGGCCTTGGGGATGTGCTGGACGCCGTCTTTGCAAAATTCCCTGATGATGATGACCAAGATGAAGATGATTCCATCAAATTCTCCTTCATCGGCCGGCCAAACGTCGGTAAATCTTCGTTGGTCAACGCTATTCTCGGTGAAAACCGCGTAATTGTGTCGCCAATGGAAGGCACAACGCGGGATGCCATTGACACCAAGTTCACGGCCAATGATCAGGAATTTACCATGATTGACACCGCTGGGCTGCGTAAACGCGGCAAGGTCTATGAGGCAACTGAAAAGTACTCTGTATTGCGGGCGATGCGCGCAATTGATCGCTCTGATGTGGTGCTCATGGTGCTGAACGCTGAAGAGGGCATTCGCGAGCAGGACAAGCGGGTTGCTGGCTACGCGCACGAAGCGGGTCGGGCAATCATCATCGTCGTCAACAAGTGGGATACCCTGAGCAAGGATACGCACACGATGGCAGACTTTGAGAACTTGATTCGGCAGGAGTTTGTATACTTGGACTACGCGCCAATCGTCTTCGTATCGGCTAAAACCGGGCAACGGTTACAGAACTTGCCACCTATGATCATGACTGCCGCGGAGAATCAGTCCCGCCGGATTCAGAGTAGTGTCCTGAATGAAGTCCTTAACGATGCCTTGGCCGTAACGCCAACGCCAACCGTCAACGGGAAGCGACTCCGGATTTACTACATGACGCAGGTTGCTATCAAGCCACCAACGTTTGTCGTGTTCGTCAACAATCCGGATTTGTTGCATTTCTCCTATCAGCGTTTTCTCATAAACCAGCTCCGGGACACCTTTGATTTTTCCGGGACCCCAATTCACCTCATTGCTAGAAACCGCCAGTAGCGGGAAAAGTAGGGTTTTTGAAACAAACTTAACTTGTTTGTGACGAAAAAGACTTCTAACACTTTTTTTCAAGGAAAAAGTGCCAAAAGCCTTGCTACGGCGCCGTTCCTATGCTATCTTAACGTTTGAAATGGTGATGCTTCGGTTTTCATTATTTCCTCATTCTTGAACCACTATCCAGTGGGCATGTTTGGGTGTTCACGCATCTAATCGCACGGAGGTGAAATAATTTGGCTAACAAAGCAGAACTTATCGACAGTGTTGCAACTACAACCGGTTTGACAAAGAAGGATGCTACTGCTGCAGTTGATGCAGTATTTAGCTCCATCCAGTCTAGCTTGGCTAAGGGTGACAAGGTTCAGCTTATCGGTTTTGGTAACTTTGAAGTCCGCGAACGCGCTGCCCGTAAGGGTCGCAACCCACAGACTGGTGCAGAGATTGAAATCCCAGCATCCAAGGTACCAGCATTCAAGCCTGGTAAGGCATTGAAGGACGCCGTTAAGTAAGACGGTCACGCAATACCTATTAAACAGATCGGCCGGAGCAGCTGCTCCGGTCTTTTTGTTGTCTGCGTTCAATTTTGTTCTAGATGCCAGGTGGCGGGCAGGGCTACTCCCACTGCGTCATGGGTCTGCTCCATGCACATGGTCGCGTTCAAGCCTTAACCAAACCCGGGTTAAGTCTTGCCGCTAAACTCGAGCCAACGCTCGCCTGCGGCTCACCTTGTTGGCTCTGCGTTTCCCCCGATAATTAGCGGCAAGCCTGCATAAACCGCAGTCTAGCAGCCAATTATCGCGATGGCATGGAGCAACCCCGTTTCTCCGCTCCGTAGCCCTACCCGCCACCCTCTGTGGATGCTTGCAGGTTACTGTGGTGATTCTGGTACGTCCATATTTACGCGGGTTTATTTTCATTTTCATTGACCTTTTTTCAGTGGGTATGACTTGAATGGTGTTTGTTGCGATGGTGATGCTCTTGTCCCGGTACTACTGGTTATGATGCTATGCTGAAAGTGAACATTGCACAGTTGTGGAGAGAGTGCTGAATTTACGATATACGATACATGTAATTCACAAAGTTAAAACTAGCTGTGCGGGGTGCCACTGCGTAGAGAAGTATATGCCGCGTAAAGCCCAAACTGTTATTAAGCAGCGGTTTTCTGCTTAATAACAGGGGGTGAAAGTAGGACCGCGTTGAGCGTAGCGATGCGGGCCTGGTTTTAGGTTCAAGACTCGCGAAGCTAGTCTGGAGACGGCCCCGGGCTGTTCCACGCGACAAGCATATACGGAACGGAGCAGTGGCACCCCGCACCGCGGGCCCACTGAACCACCAGTACAGCTTTGTCCGTGGCGTTAAACCGCCGGATGCGGTAGAGTATTAATGGAATGGATTAGAACGGATTTTTCCCAAGGAGGTACGCATGTCATATTCTGAACAAATGCTCGATGCCGTTGAGAAGGGTAATATGGATCAGGCCAAGGTCCTTTTTCAAAAGGTCCTTGCTAACGATGATGACGAAACCAAGTTCAGCCTGGCGGAGCAGCTTTATGCGCTTGGCTTCACTGGCCAGGCCAAACGGATTTACCAGGAATTGTCCACCAAGTACCCTGATGAGGCATCAGTGCTCACGGCGTTGGCGGATATTGCCGTTTCCGATGGCGATAGCGACACGGCCCTCAATTATCTGAACCGGATCGAGCCCGACAACCCGGATTATGTGCAGGCGCTCCTAGAGATGGCAGACGTTTACCAGACGCAAGGTTTGTACGAAGTCAGTGAGAACAAGCTGCTGACCGCGCAAAAATTGGCACCAGATGAGCCCGTGATCACTTTTGCGCTCGGGGAGCTGGAGTTTGCCTGGGGGCACTTCGAACAGGCAGCGGCGGCTTACCTGGACCTCATCGAGGCCGGAGAAGACACCGTTGCCGATGTTAACGTGCACTTACGCTATGCAGAGAGTCTGGCCAACAACGGGCGTTACGAAGATGCTGTCGCGGTTTATGAAGAGTACGGGACTGGTGAGTTGCCGCTTGCGGACCGTTTCCAGCTGGGCGCGTTGTACTACCAGCTGAAAGACTATCAGAAGTCCGTTGACATGCTGAAACAGGTCGTTGAACAGGATGCAAGCTACACCAACGCTTACCTGCCACTGGCTAATGCGGAGCGGGAAACCGGGGCCATGGAGGAAGCGCTGAAGACTGTGCAAAACGGGATCGCGCAGGATGAGACCAACGATGAGCTATACAGTGTGGGTGCACAGCTGGCGCTTGATCTGGATGACCAGGAGCTAGGTGAGAAGTATTTGCAAAAGGCGATGAGGATTGCGCCGGATAATGAACACCACAAACTTGCGTGGAGTAACTTCTTACTGCAAGCGGGCCGGGATGAAGAAAATATTGATTTCCTGCAGGATCTAGATGCTGACGGTAACGGTGACCCACAGCTATATTGGAACCTCGCCCGTTCGCAGGAACGCAGTGATGATTACGATAACGCGCGTGGCAACTACCTGTTAGCGTTCCGGACCTTCCAAGACCGGCCAGAATTCTTGCGGGATCTGGCACGCTTCTTCCGCACCACGGCAGCGCACGCCGAGGAACAGTCTGCGCTGACCAGATTACTGCAAATCGAGCCCGATGATTTGGACGCGCAGGACCGGCTCGACGCACTCAAGAACGGTGAATATTGATTGAACAGTACCATTTAGCAAAATAGTTGTAGTTAGTGAAAGGGAGAATATTTCGTGCAAGTGAACCTATCGCATCCAGAGTTTCAAGCGGCCATCCCCATCCTGCAGCGGATCGAAGCCGCAGGGTTTGAGGCGTATTTTGTTGGCGGCTGTGTGCGGGACGCGCTGCTAAACTTACCGATTCACGACGTTGATATTGCCACCTCTGCGTATCCGGAAGAGGTCAAAAGGATTTTTAAGCGCACGGTTGATACCGGGATTCAGCACGGAACGGTGATGGTGCTGGACCACGGGGCCGGCTATGAAGTCACCACTTTCCGGACGGAATCGACGTATCAGGACTTCCGGCGGCCGGATGAGGTAACTTTTGTCCGCTCACTGAAGGAAGATCAGCAGCGGCGGGACTTCACGGTTAACGCCCTGGCAGCACGGCACGACGGTACAATCATTGATAATTATGGGGGCCTGGCCGACCTAGACGCGCACCTGTTGCGGGCCGTCGGTGATCCCCAGGCGCGGTTCCACGAGGACGCCCTGCGTATGATGCGGGGGGTCCGTTTTGAGAGCCAGCTCGGTTTCAGTCTGGAGCAAAAGACAGCAACAGCCCTGGCGGCTAACGCACCGTTGCTGAAGCACATTGCCGTTGAACGGATTGCCGCGGAGTTCTCGCGCCTTTTGCTCGGAATCAACCGCACGGCTGGGTTGACTAGCTTCATTAACGCCAAGCTGTACGAGTATTGCCCTGAACTCAGCGGCCAAGGGGCGGCCCTTGAGCGCCTGGCCCAGTTGCCACGGACCCAGTTGCACGATGTGGCTGTTGGCTGGCTACTGCTGGCCTATGAGCTGCAGACAGCCGCTGCACCGTTGTTGCGGGCGTGGAAGCAACCCAAAGCACTGATGAAGTCCGTGCAGGTGGCCCAGGACATTTTGCCCAAAATTTTGAGTGGACAAGCCAGCGCCATGGATTTGTACACGGCGGGTGCGACCGACTTGACCGTTGCGGTGACCGCTGCGCAATTATTGCAGCCGAACGTGGACCCAGCCACTTACCAGCAGCGCTATGCCGCATTGCCGATGCACGCTGCAGGGGAGCTGGCCGTTAACGGCGGTGACCTGATCAAAGCTGGTGTACACCCGGGGCCAGCCCTCGGCACGACCCTGCGCGATTTAGAGGAAGCCGTAGTGGTCGGCAAAATCACTAACACGCGTGCCGAACTGCTGGCCCACGTGCAAACCGGCGCGAAGGAATGAGGAACAGATAGTGCAAACTTTAACAGCAACCGGTGTCGCAAAGGCATACGGCGATAAGACATTACTAGATGGCATTGATTTTCTAATTAACGCGGGGGACCGCATTGGTTTGATTGGGGTGAACGGGACCGGTAAGACGACGCTCCTGCAGGGTTTAGCTGGTGTCGAGCCGTTTGACAGTGGCTCAGTGCAGACGCCGAAGAACTATTCGATTGCCTACCTAGACCAAAAGCCGAAGCTCAATCCAGAGCTCAGCATCATGGACGCAGTTTATGGGGGCCAGTCTGCAATTTTCCAGGCGATTCGCAGCTATGAGTCCGCACTAGACGCGTACACTGCGGATGCGGGCAACGAGAGCCTGCAGAACGCCTACGCCAATGCCGAGCGCAAGATGGACCAGCTGGACGCTTGGGACGCGGAAACCGACATTAAAACGATTCTGACGCAGCTACACATCAACGACTTGACGCAAAAGGTCGGCCAGCTGTCTGGGGGCCAACAGAAGCGGGTCGGTTTGGCACAAGTGTTGATTGAGAAACCCGACCTGTTGATGCTAGACGAACCTACTAACCACCTGGATTTTGACTCCATCGATTGGCTGCAAAAGTACCTGGCTGCATATAAGGGTGCGCTCCTAGTCGTGACCCATGACCGTTACTTCTTGGATCGGGTCGCCAACCAAATCTACGAACTCGACCGCGGTAAATTACGGATTTTCCCCGGTAACTACCAGGCATATGTTGAACAGAAAGCCACCCTTAATGAGCAGGAGAGCGCCGCCGCCCACAAGCAGCAGCAGCTCTACAAACAGGAGCTGGCGTGGATGCGGGAGGGGGCCCACGCACGGACAACCAAGCAAAACGCCCGGGTCAACCGCTTCAAGGCCATGGATGCCGGCAAGCCGGAACTCGCGGACGCCAAAGTTGACATTAATATTGGCACCTCGCACCTCGGCAAGAAGGTCATTGAGTTCCACCACGCGAACTTGGACCTTGGCCCGCACCATATTTTGCATGACTTCAATTACCTTGTGCAGCGCAACACGCGCATTGGGATCACGGGGATTAATGGGGCCGGCAAGTCATCACTTTTGAACGTGATTGCGGGTGACCTCAAGCTTGATTCCGGCGTGCTGGATATTGGCGAAACCGTGAAACTCGGTTACTACCGGCAAAAGATGCCAGCTCTGGACCAGAATAAGCGGGTGATTGCCTACCTGCAGGAGGTCGGCGAGGGGGTTACCAACGCGCAGGGCGAGCATGAAAGTGTCACCCAACTGCTGGATGCCTTTCTCTTCCCCCGTGAGAGTCATGGCACCCTGATCAGCCGCCTGTCTGGTGGGGAGCAACGCCGGCTCTACCTTCTGCAAGTGTTGATGCAGGAGCCAAATGTACTGCTGCTGGATGAACCGACCAACGACCTTGATATCGCGACCCTGACGGTGCTTGAGGATTACCTAGACAAGTTCAACGGCACGGTCATCACCGTGTCCCATGACAGCTACTTTTTGGATAAGGTCGCCGACGAATTGCTGATTTTTGATGGTGACGCCAAAATCGAGCGGGCAGTGGGGATGTTTAGTGATTACTTGGCTCGCCAGCGCGCGGCGGCAAAAGCCCCGAGTCCGGTGAAGGAAACCAAGCCGGAGCCGGCGGATGAGCAACCCGCCGCGCCGAAAAAGAAGGTCAAGTTGACCTATGCGGAGCAGAAAGAGTACGAAACCCTGATGCCCCAGATGGACAAAATCGATGATGAGCTTGCCAGCCTGCAAAAGGAAATGGAAGCTAACGGGGCCGACTACGATAAGCTTGCTACCCTGCAGAAGCAAATCGATGAGCTTAGCGCCAAGCAAGACCAGCTACTGGACCGCTACGTGGAACTGGATGCATACGTCAATTAGATTAATGTGAGCACAAAAAAATGATCCGCAACTTCGCCACGTACGAAGCTGCGGATCATTTGCTTTTGGTCAGTCAAAAATTACAAGGCTAGACGAACAGGTAAATTGAGAAGAACATGCAGGCAGAACCAGCCAGAACAAACAGGTGCCAGACAACGTGAATGAACGGAATCTGTTTTTGTGTATATAGCAGTGCCCCGATGGTGTAGCACAGGCCGCCAGCAACAAGCAAGCAGAAGCCGGTGACACCCAAGTGACTCCACAGCGCTGGCATGGCGACAACGCATAACCAGCCGAGGCCAATGTAGATGGCAACTTCGAGCTTCTTAAAGCGGCCGACGAAGAAACAGTCCATGATGATTCCTGCTGCGCAAAAGGCCCAAATGACCGCGAGCAGGATGATGCCGAGCCGACCACCAATTGCAATGAGACAGTACGGCAGGTAGGAGCCAGCAATTAGGATGAACACGTTTGAATGGTCGATCACCTGGAGCACGTGGCGCGCCCGTGTGAAATAGAGGGCGTGAAATAAGGTGGAGGCGCTATATAAGAGTAAGAGTGCCACGCCAAAACCGGCAAACGCGAACATGCGCAGGGCTGAACCGGTGGCAGCGGCGCGGACGCTCAGCAGGACCAGAGCCGTGATGGCTAAAATAATTCCGGCACCGTGCGTGATGGCGCTCCACAACTCGTTGAGAATGGCGTAATGTCGCGATTTTAAGTAGACTTGTGAGCTCTGCATAGAAGTTATCCCCCAATATGAAAGGCTTGTTACTGACAAAATTGCATGTTTGAAATTGCTTACAGGTACATGATACCGCCATGGACTCCCAAATGCAACATCATCTAGTTTTGAAAACTATGTTAAATAGTCTGGAATTTTACCGTGGCATTAGTTATACTAAGTTTTGAACGAAACATGTTCTTTATTCCAATTAGAAAGCGTGGCATCCAGATGACCAAAATTAAAATCGTCACCGATTCTTCAGTCCAAATGACTAATGAGGAGATTGCCGATCTTGACGTAACGGTAATTCCGCTCAGCGTCATGATCGACAACACGGTGTACATTGACGGCGTAACTATCCAGCGAGATGAATTTGTTAAAAAGATGAGCACATCTGAATCGCTTCCCAAAACCAGTCAGCCGGCTGTGGGCACGATTCTGGAAACATTCAACAAACTGACCGCTGATGGCAGTTCCGTTCTGGCAATCTTCCTGGCTGAGAGTCTCAGCGGCACGGTTAATTCTGGACGGCAGGCGGCTGAGATGTGTGATGGCGATGTTACTGTCATTGATTCCGAGTTCACTGACCGGGCCCAAGCCTTCCAAGTAATCGAGGCTGCCAAGTTGGCGCAGACGGGTGCGGACATGGACACGATCGTTGCCGCAATCAGTCAGGTGCGGTCCAACACGACGTTACGGATGGCGGTCGTTAACCTGACGAACCTGGTTAAGGGTGGCCGCTTGTCGAAGGCTGCGGGGATGATCACCTCACTGCTGAACATCAAGATCACTTTGAGTATGGAGAACGGCAAGCTAGACATCTTGAAGAAGGGGCGCGGCATGAAGACCATCAAGGCGTTCCGCGAAGATGTTATTCAGCACATGAGTCAGCTTCCAAACGTGAAGAGCGTGGGTGTGTCCTATGTTGCTATTAAGGACAAAGCTGAAGAAATCGGTGCCGAAATCAGCCAGGCAGTGCCTGGGGTTGAAATGCTTGTGCGGCCAACCGGTCCTATCGTTGCGACCCATGCCGGCGAGGGTGCGTTCGCGATTATGTATTACCAGGGTTAATGGTGTAAAATTAATAGTTAATGCTGAGGGTGGAGCGCAGGTTCCGCCCTTTTTTGACACAGAGCGCAGCGGGGCGGTTTGCAACTGAGTATTTACGTACTTTGCACCAGATGCGGTTTTGGCATTTGGTGCAAAGGGTGTAAAGCGCAAGTTACAGCCCCGCGGAGCTCGACTATGACACAGAGCGCAGCCAGGCGTTTAGAAGCTGAGGATTTGCGTGCTCCCGCAATAATGCCCGGTTTTGGCACTATTGTGGTGGTGTGCAAACAACAATTTGCAAAAGTTTAAGCGGCTCGCGTGCACAATTCAACTATGATTAACCTTGGTGCTATAAAAACTTAATCTCAATCAATAATTCAGAGCAAACATAGCCAAACAAAGGAGGTCCAACATGCGCATCAAGAGAGTAGCTGGCATCATCATTGCTTTTGTATTTGCCATTGCACTTGGGGCCGGCATTGCCGCGTGGACCATGCCCGCCGCGGCACCACTGCGGACTGGCGGCAAGGGCGACGCAGAAGCGCAGATTAATATCTGTGCGGTGGGCGATTCATTAACGCACGGGGTCGGTGATACCACTAATCAGGGTGGTTACGTACCGCTCATTGCTCAAGATGTCGCAATCAACACTGACGCCCACGTCAACACCAGTAATTTTGGGGTGACTGGTGATACATCGCTGCAGATTGCTAAACGGGTCAAGAATGACAAGAAGCTGGCGCGGAAGCTCAAGCAGGCCGACGTGATTACGCTCACCGTTGGCGGAAACGACTTAATGCACGTTTTGCAATCCAACCTACTTAACATGAAGACAAAAGACGTTACTAGGGGGATCAACAAGTTTCAGGGCCATCTGCGCGATCTCATTGGCGATATTCGGAACGATAACCCTGATGCCCCGATTTACGTCTTTAGCATTTACAATCCTTTCTATGTATACTTTCCGAACATCAAAATGATGCAAAGTAGTGTCCACCGCTGGAACCAGCAGACTAAAAAGACGCTGAGCACGCTGAACCGGACGCATTTTGTTGACGTTGAAGATGTACTCAGCAAGGGTAGCAATACCGCTGCCGGCGCTAAGAAGGATAGCAGCAAGTCAGTCAACCAGTTGATTTACGGCAAGGATCATTTCCACCCGAACAACGCTGGCTATGTCCAAATGACGGCCAAGCTGTGGACGGTCATGCAAGATAGTGAGAAGGAGTGGTCGAAGTAATGCAAGATAGTCAACATACACGGCAGGGACGTAAGCAACAGTCCACGCCGGTAACAAGTAAAATCAAGCGCCAAATTAACTGGTGGATGTGGGCATTCATCGTCTTATTGGGCTTGATTATTGGTAGTGGTATCACGATTGCCCACCGCATCGGCTCACCAGTGCAGACGACAACGTCAATGGTTAGCCCTAGTGTTGAGGGCAGCGATGACACCGTTATGAGCATCAAACTCACCAAGCGGCAGCTGAACCGGGTGATCGGCAACTACTTGAACAATTACCTGAAACAGGGGGATGTCCACTATAGCTTGACCGTGGGCACACACGCCGTCCTGAAGGGAACCTTCAAGTTCTTCGGCAGCAAGGTCGGCTTCGGCATGCAGTGCGATCCCTATGTGCAGAGCAACGGCAACGTCATTTTGAAAGCTACCAAAATGAACGTTGGTGCTTTGTCCGTCCCGGTTAGCTATGTGCTGAGTTACGTAGGTAACAACTACAAGCTGCCGAAGATGGTGTCCGTCAATAGTAAGGACAAAACCATTGTGCTAAGATTAAATCAATTTGATTTAGGTAATGGCTTACACGTGCGCGCGGATCGGATCGATCTTGTGCACGACAAAATTAACCTTAGTGGTTACTTGAGCAAGTAAGTTCTAGCCATCAACTAAAATGTGGAGGTATTGATATGCAAGATACAGCAATTTTTGCCGGTGGGTGTTTCTGGTGCATGGTTGAGCCGTTTGAGACCCAACCTGGGATTCTGAACGTTCTATCCGGATACACGGGTGGCCACGTGCCGAATCCGACTTACGAGCAGGTATGTAGCCACACCACTGGGCACACGGAGGCGGTTCAGATCACCTTCGACCCAGATATCATTAGTTACGCAGATTTGGTTGAAATATACTGGCAGCAGACGGACCCAACTGACGCAATGGGTCAGTTCCAAGACCGCGGTGATAATTACCGGCCCGTGATTTTTGTGAACTCACCTGAGCAACGTCGCATTGCTACTGAATCAAAAGCAAAGCTGGCCGCATCAGGCATGTTCAAGGATCCAATCGTGACGACAATTGAAGATGCCAAACCATTCTACCCAGCAGAAGACTACCACCAGCAGTTCTATGAAAAGAACCCCCGGCGGTACGCGCAGGAACATGCTCCCCGCGCTGAGTTTGCTGCTAAGCACTGGAAGGACCAAAAATGAACGAACCCTTCTACCGCTATTTAATGACGTTACGCAATCCTAATGACCATGGTGAGGTCGCCAATTTTGCCCAGAATGCATTTCTTGATCACGCATTTCCAAAGCAAAGTTATGATTATCACGAACTGGCTAACTACCTAGAGTTAAACGGTAGTTACCTGCCGAACATGGATGTGTTTGATCAGGCGTTCCAGATGTACCGGGACGCGAGGGGAGATCAGAATTAGATGAATAAACCTAAGAGAAGAATTCCCGTCTGGGCCGCAGTCGTGGGGATGATCATCACGCTGGTGCTCGGCGGGGGTATTGGGTATTTTGCCCATCAACCACAGTCCGTGCAGGTCAGCACTAATCAGCAAATACCGGCCGGGTTCGACAAGGTTCTTAAAACATACGCAACAATCAGTCAGAATTACTACCGCAAACCAAGCGATAAGAAGCTTGCGGATGGTGCAATCAACGGGATGCTCAAGTCACTTGATGACCCGTTTTCTAACTACCTCCAAAACACTGATGCGACTGATCTGAACACTGAGATTTCCGGATCATTCGGCGGAATCGGCGCAACCATGGCGCAGACTAGTGATGGGGTCAGCGTTGACGCGCTGAACTCCGGCAGTCCGGCTCAAAAAGCGGGACTGAAGGTCGGCGACACCATTGTGAGCGTTGACGGTAAGTCAATGGCGAAGAAGGATATCAACGCCGTTGTTAGCAAGGTGCGCGGCAAAATCGGCACTAAGGTCACTGTTGTAGTTAGCCGTGGCAACAAGCAGCTTAGCTTCACAATGGAACGTTCGAAGATCAACGTACCAAGCGTGACGACCTCACTCGATAAGACGAACAAGCAGATTGGAATCATCACATTTAGTACCTTCACGGAAACTTCCGGCAAACAGGTCAAGAATGCCATCAAGAAGTTGCGCAAGGAGGGCGCGCAGAAGTTCGTGCTCGACATGCGTGGCAATCCTGGTGGTGTGCTCGGTGAGGCACTCAAGATTGACTCAATGTTCTTGAAGAATGGGCAGACGATTCTGAAGGTCAAGCCGCGCAAGGGGAAGACTGAGGTTTACAAGGCCGGTCGTGAATACGACAAGGGCTTCAAGGTGACCGAACCGACCGTTGTTTTGATTGATGGTAACTCCGCATCTGCAAGTGAAATCACTGCTGCCGCTCTCAATGAGAGTGCCGGGATTCCGCTAATCGGGACGAAGAGTTATGGTAAGGGTACCGTGCAGACAGTCGCTGACATGGGCCAGGGCGCCGAGCTTAAGCTCACCATCGCCAAGTGGCTCACTCCGGATGGCGATTGGATCAACCACAAGGGCCTGCAACCAACCATCAAGGCTGACTATCCAGCGTATGCTTACACGCCAAGCTTCACTAGTGACAGCATCAAGCCGGAAACGGTCAGTGAAGATGCTAAGTCACTGCAGACGGTGCTTAACGCCCTTGGTTACAACGTCGGTAAGGTCAACGGTTATTACGGAGCCAGTACCATGGCCGCCGTCAGCAAGTTCCAGGCTGCTAACGGTTTGACCGCCAGTGGTACCGCTGACAGCAACACCCTCAGCAAGTTGACCCAGCAGCTCGGTACCAAGATCAACGCCAACGACAACGCCATGAAGGCTGCCGTTAAGGAGCTGGATAAGAAGTAACCCGATTTAAAATAGTACGCGAAAAACACCACGGTGAAAATGCCGTGGTGTTTTTTGCTGGCAGTCGGACTTTGCCGGGTGCCGCCGGAATGATTACTTAAAATTATTGTTCGTAATCCACAGGTAAGCTTGTTAGTGCGGTGCGGCGCAACTCCGCGGGAACCTGCTGGCAAAAAGCAAAGTCGGCGAGCCACTCCTTTTGCTGAGCGATTACGCGCCAAGCGCCAAAGCTGTTTGCGGATAGATCCCGTACGGACGCGGCTGTCAGTTGTGTGCCGAGGAGTTGGTCGATGCGTGCGCACTGGTCCTGACTGGCGTAACGCCGGGTGAGTAAGTATTCCTTCAATTTGATTTTGCCCTTGGTCTGCTCGTCCTTGTGGTGCTGGAGCCACATTTCAACCGCGGCCTGGCCGTCGGTTGTTTCATATAATTTGCCGTCGATATACTGTAACATGTTAATTCTCCTCCGTTTTTTTGTAGTCGAGCTGCGGCCCACAGAAGGTTGCGGCTAACATACTCTGGACCAACTGCTAAAAACCACGCATTTGTTCCAGAGTCCGTTAGTCCTCACCTTCTGACCGTGAGCCTCTGCTCTGTGCATGAAAAAAGTCGTCCACGTAACGTGCACGACTAAACAGAGTTTGTTTGTTGTGCATCCGTCTACGGTGGGGCACGTTGCGTTTCCGTACGTTGCCGGTTGGTCATAGTGCGTAGCCACTACCAACACTCTCGATACATATCCGATTTTCTTCACGAATCATGATACGGGGCTAGTGGACCACTGTCAACAGCAGTTTGCGGTCACTCTTGGTGCAGGTGATTAATTGTTTGCTATAATTAGCAACAGTTACGGCATATTCGGCTAATTAACGCGGCCGGTGGAACGTGTTCGCAGGTGGAGCAGCCTGCGGGGAGAGACAAATGGCAGAAGAGTATCCGGTGATTCGGGAAGTTGATTACAGCGATAAAGGTTTAGCTAGTCTGGAGCGAATTGCAGATCAGCATAGCCACACATTGCTTTTAGATTTTCCCACAGTCTACATAATTGGTGCCCAAGCGCAGCGGGATTTGCTGATTTACGTTGGTGAAACCACGAGTATTCAGCGGCGGACCGTTCAACATCTTGAAGACGACCCACACAAGCAAGAGGGCTGGGCTGCAATCGACAAGGGCCAGAATGGACGCATGATCGTCATTGGGCACGAACATTTCAATAAATCCATGACCCTAGACATTGAGAACCAGATGATGCTTTACCTGTCGGGCGCCGAGTCCAGTCACCGGCTCATGAACTTGCGGACCAATCCCCAAGGCAGTTACTACCCGATGCAAGAAAAAGATGATATTTTCGGCAAGATTTGGCGAAAATTGCACCGCATGCATCCGGATGTATTCCCACTTGAGCGGATTATTCGCGATTCTGCGTTGTTTAAGGCGTCGCCGTTCCACAAGTTAACGCCGAGCCAGTTCCGTGCCCGTGACGAGATTCTGCTCCGCGTGCAGAAGGCACTACGTAATAATGACCAGGGCCAACTGATCCTAGTGCAGGGTGAGGCTGGCTCCGGAAAAACGGTGTTGCTCAGTAGCCTGTTTTACCAACTTTTGACAACCATCGACCGTGCTGGCAATGTCCGCGAATCGGTTCCAACGGGTGAGCGAATGGCGGCCAAGTTGATGGTCAATCATGAGCAGCAGCTGAAGGTTTACAAGCAGATCATGACCAAGTTAGGTTTGTACACCAAGGGTGGGGACCAAGTCGGTAAACCAACCCACTTTATCAACGAGTTGCCTGCAGATGGAGACCCGATTGATGTTGCCTTGGTTGATGAAGCGCATCTGCTTTACACGCAGGGCAAACAGGCTTACCGTGGTAAGAATCAACTGCTCGATTTGCTTGGTCGTGCTCGCGTCGTCATCACAGTAATTGACCCGCATCAGGTTTTGGCAACAAACGGTTACCGGAGCAAGCAGAGTTATCAGAAGTTGCTTGAGCGCGCCGCCACACACGGCAGCATTGTCACTTTGCAGCAGCAGTTGCGGATGCAGGCAGACCCGGCCACCTTGCGCTGGATCGATGAGTTCGTACTTGCCCGCAAAATCGATCAATTACCTGGCCACGACACTAAGGGTTTTGACCTGCGGGTTTTTGATTCACCATTGGCAATGCAAAATGCCATCAGAGCAAAGGCACAAGATGAAAGCCAGGGCTTGTCCCGCATGCTGGCAACTTTTGACTGGCCTTTTGTTGAAAAACGACATCCAGATGGTGATACCAGCAAAATGTGGCAGGTTAGTGTTGGCGACTGGTCGATGCCGTGGAATTTGCAGTTGTCGCCCGCAAACAGGGCTGAAGCACGGCGCAACCGCGGCCTAGCCTGGGCCGAGCAAGCCCAAACAATTAATGAAATTGGCTCCACTTTTACCGTTCAGGGGATGGATTTGAATTATGCTGGCGTTGTGCTCGGCCCCTCCGTTGGGTTCGAACATGGCCGCGTGGTTTCACGGCCGGAGAATAGCGCCAACCATAACGCTACCCAGAAGCGGAGTCTAAATGGCGAAAAAAAGAGCGTCGCGACCGAGCTCTTGCGCAACGAGGTCAATGTCCTGATGACTAGGGGTGTGCACGGACTCTATATCTATGCGGTCGATCCGGCATTGCGGCGGGCGCTCAAGAATGCTGCGGCGAGTGCTGTGCAGAATGTCGCGGAGGAGCCTCAGGATTATGAATAACCACTGCTGCATTGTTTGGGTAGCGAATATTCAATTTTAATTTTGGGAGAAATTATGGCAATTAAAGTCACAGAGTATCAGCGAGCTGACCGGTCGGAGCTAATTCCGTTGCTACTGATTGGTGATGCTGACGAGAAGCAGGTCAACGCGTACGTAAACAGCGGCCGGATTTTTGTTGCTACGGACGACAACGACATTGTTGGTGTAGTCTTGGTGATTGCAGTTGATTCAAGCACGCTAGAAATCAAGAACATTGCCGTGGCATTGGACGCTCAAGGTCGAGGTATTGGCACCGAGTTACTGGAATTTGTTTGTTCTTATTTTGCCGAGGGTTATTCGCGGGCAATTGTCGGCACTGGAGATGCAGACGTTCAGAACATTCTTTTTTACCTCAAGCGGGGGTTTAGGTTTTACGCCATCAAGAAAGGTTTCTTTGATGCGTACTCGCAGCAGCTTGTTGATAACGGGGTCGTGCTGAAGGACATGGTCATGCTGGAGAAAAATTTACGGTAAAGCGCAAGCATTCATTCAAAGCTCTGGACCATTGTGAGTAGGCCAAGCCTGATTTGCACATGGGTTAGCTCATAATAATTAGAGCTATAGCTGAAAAAGAAGCGTCCCGCTGAATTTTGTCAGCAGGGCGCCTCTTAGTCTTATTAGTGCTTTAGACTGCGACCGTTTTGCCTTCAACGGTAATCTGGTTGCGGCCGTTGTGTTTGGATTGGTACAAGTAACTGTCGATGCGTTTGTACAAGCTGGAGAAGTCCTCGTCCTCCGTGCGCAGCATTGTAACGCCCATTGAGAGGGTGACCTGAATCTTTTGGCCCTCGTAGGTGAACTGGGCCATGCGGATCTCACGGAGGATGTCCTTTGCTAGTTGTGTTAGCTCTCCCGAGGTGGGGTTAACGACCAAGATGTTGAACTCTTCGCCGCCAGTCCGGTAAAGGGCGCAGCGGAACTTGGTGGCCTCCAGCATCGAATTGATGAGGTGCGCCAGGCCAATTAACACTGAGTTACCAGCGGAATGACCGTAGTGGTCGTTGATGCGTTTGAAGAAATCAATGTCGAACATAATGACACCAAAACTGAGGCCGTCCTTATGTGCTTTTGGGACCCAGATGATTGTGTCGTCGTGGAAGGCATACATGCTGCCGGCGCCAGTCAAACCGTCGCGGTTGATTTCCTCAATCAGCTGGTGGCGTTCGTTTTCATGGTGGTTCTCGGCGTTCCAGTAGTAAATTGTGACTAAAATCATCAGCATCAGCATCACCGTGTTCGTGATGACGTCGATGTCGGTGGTACTCGATTGACCCAGCCAGAAGCCAATCCCAATAATCGCGGCCATGACCACGGTTAGGTGGTGTAGCGCGGTCAATTGGTTCCGCCAGTACCAGAAGACGATGATTGCTACCGCAAGCAAAGCCAAACTGACGATGCGGGCGGGACCGGCAACCTGAATGTTGAGTACCCAGAACAAAACGAGTACTGCTGCGCGAACTATGTATTCAATGATGCCGGTCTGTTCGTCGTCGAGCATGGTGAAAAATATGTAGAGGGCAAGGTTAAAGAACACCGGTGTAAAGACGTTCAACTGCGCAGCAACCTGACAAAAAATAATAATCAGCAGGCCGAACAGCGCCACGAACGAGCGGACGCGCAAGCCAGCGGTTTTGGTTGCATCATCCGTTCCGAGGACGCGCAGGGCGATACTGTTGTGCACCCCAATGTAGCCAGAAATCATGAAGACACTGACGATGGTTTCAACAAACCACATAAGCCAATAATGCATAAAGAATTCCCCCAGGAAAATTAACGTGCCGAAAAAAATGACACTCGGTTAATGATATAGCAATTCTTAGAATAATACCAGAATTAGATTAGCGGAGCATTGCTTATTAGCGAATGAGCAGACTGAATTGGCCCGCGGGTTTTGTTTAAATTGTGGAAATCGCGCTGCAATTCGCGTAGCCTGAAGGAGGTATAGTTAAACTCAGTAGAACGTGAGGAACAGATATTGATTGATAAGCAGACCCTTGAATTAGTTCAGCATAATCTAAGCACCATTGGCAAGTCGCAAATTGCCGCCGTTTTGAAGCTGATGGATGAAGGCAACACGATTCCGTTCATCGCCCGTTATCGGAAGGAAATGACGGGCAGCCTGGATGAAGTTCAGATTCAGACAGTTGAAGCAGAATACCAACGGGCAACCGCTCTGCAAGATCGGAAAGCCGCCGTCATTAAGAGCATTGATGAGGAGGGTAAGCTCACACCCCAACTGCGCCAATCAATTCTGGCCAGTGCCAATCTGCAAGATGTTGAAGACATTTACTTGCCATACAAGCAAAAGCGTCAGACCAAGGCGACGCTTGCCAAGCAGCGCGGTCTAAAGCCCTTTGCGCGTTGGCTGCTGACGTTTCCGAGTGGCAATCTGGAGGTTGCGGCGCAGAAGTATGTTGACCCAAGTAAGGAACTGCGCTCCCCACAGGACGTGCTAGATGGTGCCCACGAGATTTTGGCGGAAACCTTCAGTGAACTTGCGCCGGTGCGCAACTGGGTGCGCGGTTTCACCACCCGGACTGGGAAGATCCGGGCGACCGTCAAGCCTAAAGGTAAGGCGCTGGACGAGAAGGGCGTTTACCAGCAGTATTACGATTTCGCCGAACCAATTGCCAAAATGACGGCAACACGGACGCTGGCAATCAACCGCGGCGAGAAGGAGAAAATTCTGACCGTCAAGGTGGCCGTTGATACGGATCCAATCATTAACTATTGCCACTTCAAGTTTGTTGGCAAACGGCCAGACAGCCCGGCGACAGCTTTTATTGAAGCGGGATACCAAGACGCCTACAAACGTTTCATTGGTCCAGCAATCGAGCGTGAATTGCGCAGCAGTTTGACCGCGACTGCTAACGATCAGTCAATCAAGGTCTTCGGCCAGAATCTCTACAACTTGCTGATGCAAGCGCCTATCAAGGGCAAAATTGTCCTTGGCTTCGATCCGGCTTATCGAACGGGTTGTAAGCTCGCTATTGTTGACGAAAATGGCAAGTATCTCGGCAAAGGGTTGATCTACCCGCATAAACCGGCCCCGGAGCAGAAGCGTCAGGCTGCGCAACAAGAATTCATTGCTATTTTGGCAAAGTATCACGTCCAGATGATTGCAATCGGAAACGGGACCGCCAGTCGGGAATCGGAGCAGTTCGTTGCGGACGCGCTCAAGCGGGTCAAACGTGATATTTACTACGTGATTGTGAATGAGGCCGGCGCGTCGGTCTATTCAGCCAGTCAGGCAGCGCGGGACGAGTTTCCGGACCTACACGTTGAGCAGCGTAGTGCCATCAGCATTGCCCGCAGACTGCAGGACCCGCTGGCGGAACTGGTCAAAATCGATCCGGAATCAATCGGTGTCGGGCAGTACCAACACGATTTACCCGCGAAGGACCTTGCCAATGAGGTAGACGTGGTGGTCGAACGCGCGGTTAACCGGGTCGGCGTGAACCTAAACACGGCCAGCTACCAGTTGCTGGAGCACATATCGGGCTTGTCGACGACCATCGCCCGCAACATCGTTAAATATCGCGACGAGAATGGACGTTACAACAGTCGCAAAGAGTTGAAGAAGGTCGCGCGGCTTGGCCCGAAAGCATATGAGCAGTCTGTGGGCTTTCTGCGGATTATTGGCGGTAAGGAGCCACTCGATAACACCGATATTCACCCCGAGAGCTATGCGGTGGCGCGGAAAATTTTGCAGGCAGCTCGCGTGGAGTCGGCTGAGATTGGAACCGCGGCAGCTGCTGCTAAACTGCAGGGGTTAACTGCGCAAAATTTTGTTGGCGCTACAGTCGGCCTGGAGACGGTCAAGGATATTATCAATAGTCTGCAAAACCCGGGTCGCGACTTGCGGGACCAGATGCCGGCACCGCTCTTGCGCAAGGATGTGCTCACGATGGCCGACCTCAAGCCGGGGATGAAGCTTGAAGGAACCGTCCGGAATGTCGTGGACTTTGGTGCCTTCGTCGACATTGGGGTCAAGCACGACGGGCTCGTGCACGTTTCGCGGATGCGGGCGCATCAGTTCATCCGCGATCCCAAAACGGTGGTCAGCGTGGGTGATATCGTAACCGTGTGGATTGAATCTGTTGATTTGGAACGCGAGCGAATACAGCTGACGATGGTGAGTCCGGAAGCACAGTGATGAGTGAGGGCCTAACCGGATTTGTCTTATCCTATGGTGGTAAGTGGCGCCCAATCATGAATATTTTGCAGACTCGCACTGTATATTAACGGTGCGAGTTTTGCTATAATCTGCACATAAAGGCGAAACGATTCGCCAGCAGAAAGGATGACGTTCTATGAAGAGCATTGTAGTTGGCGTTGCGACGGCACAGGAGGACTACAAAGCCTAGCTAAGTTAGTTCTCCGGGTTTTTTCAGGAGGACAAAACACTGAAATTAGATGATTACGGTCTGACAGGTACCCAAGAGGTAGTTGCTGGACTCACTTTGGCGCGGGTAATTGCGACCAGCCACATGCAGTACACAGTCGTTACGGCAGCGGGCCAGTTCCAAGCACAACTAGCCGGGCGCTTGACCAACCTGGCCAGCGGTCCGGAAGACTTGCCGACAGTCGGTGATTGGGTGCAGCTACGGTTGCCAGCGAACGAGACTGATGCGGCAATTATTGAACGTTTGAATGCGCGGAGCACTGTGTTTCTGCGCAAAACGGCCGGCCGGCGTTCCGGCGCCCAGTTGGTTGCAGCCAACATTGACTGGCTGCTGCTGTGCATGGCGCTGGATGCGAACTTTAACATTCGCCGCCTTGAACGTTACCTGGCCGTGGCCGCGACATCGGGCGCCCAGGCGGCGATCGTTTTGACCAAGGCGGACCAGGCGCAGAATCTAGCGGAGCAACTGACCGCGGTCGCAGCGGTAAGCGCGTCCGCCCCACTGCTTATTTGCGACGCCACCAAGGCTGATGGGGTGCAGGAACTCAAGGATTTCATGCAGCCGCGG
Organism: Lacticaseibacillus zhaodongensis; assembly: GCF_009687905.1. Classification (GTDB taxonomy): domain Bacteria; phylum Bacillota; class Bacilli; order Lactobacillales; family Lactobacillaceae; genus Lacticaseibacillus; species Lacticaseibacillus zhaodongensis. Next base: position 476,617 of record NZ_BLBG01000001.1, read on the forward strand.
CTGACCTACGCATTTTTGGGCTCGTCAGGAGTCGGTAAATCGACACTGATCAACCGCCTGCTCGGAGCGGACAAAATCGCCACCCAGGCGGTGCGGGCCAGTGACGCGCACGGTCGTCACACCACCACGGCCCGGCAGTTATTGCACTTGCCGAACGGCAGCTTGGTGATCGACACGCCGGGGATGCGGGAATTAGGCTTGTTGTCTGCTGATGTTGACAACACCTTTGCAGATATTCAGGCGTTGGCTGAAAATTGCTGCTTCAACGACTGTACGCACCAGCATGAGCCCGGCTGCGCGGTGCAAGCCGCGGTTGCGACGGGCGAACTACCCGCAGAGCGGCTGGCAAGTTACCAGCGGCTGAAGGCGGAGCAGTCGCGCAATAACAATCTGCGCGGCAAAGAGCGGGAGAATGCCAAAATCACCCGCATGTTTGGTGGTAAGAAGCAGATGAAGGCGATGATCAAGGCTTCGCGTCTGCGGCACCGTTAAGTTAACTTTTTACCGAAAGGCCGCGGCTTATCTGACCCCGGTTAAAGACGGCCCGTTTTACGCGGTGACTTTAGGTGTGGGGATGGCGTGTGCGCTAGGCGGCTTGCGGATCGATACGCACAATGCCGTGTTGAATGACTTTGGCTATCCGATCCCTGGCTTGTATGCGATCGGCAACGATGCGGCAGGCGTGCTGGTTGGCGATACGTATGCTGTCACCTTGCCTGGCAGTACCGCAGGATTTGCGGCATTTTCTGGGCGCAATGCGGTTCAGGCGCTCTGCCAAAATCAATAATGATGAAGCGCACAGTGATTGTGCGCTTTTTTTGTGGGACGGTCACAAAGGGCACTTGGGTGACGCGCTTTATCAAATCGTGATCCGCTGATTTTGACCGTATCGGCATTCAGTGGTTAAGAACGAGGATCGGCGCGCATCAGTACCAGCGGCTGCAAGCATTGTGCGCGATGCCGCTTCAGATAGACAGGAATCAACTGCCCAATATACTGCACGGATGCGCGTCATTGTTCATGTTTTTACACCACCCCTTGCTATCAGCTGCGTTTTCCGTTATATTGGAACAGTCATTCCAATAAGGAGCAAGTTTAATGAGAACAAAGACATTCGTTGTCCAAGAGGCGTTAGCGCAAGCGGTGCAGCTGTTTTGGCGGCAAGGTTATGCTGGGACGTCGATGACGGACTTGGTGCAGGCGATGGGCATCAACCGCCAGAGTATTTATGATACTTTCGGCGATAAGCATCGGCTTTTCATCTTGGCACTTGACGATTACTACACGCAGACTAAGGCCGAGCTCACAGCCAAGCTGGCGGCAACGACGGGCTTGCAAGCGACACTGCAAGCGATTTTTACGGTCTATGCCCAGCGCGATGCCACGACGCCTAAGGGGTGTTTGATCGTGAATTCAGCTACCGAACTTGGGCTGGTCGACGCTGAGGTGAACGCCTTGGTGCAGGCTTATTTTGACGCTGAAAAAGCGTTGCTCAATCAAGTGCTCAGCCAGTATCAAGCCTCACTGCGCCAGCCCAGCGACATCCCTGCATTGGCCAGCCGTTTGCAAAATGCCTTGGTGGGGATCAGGGTGCAGGCGCGCATTGGCCAACCGCAAATCGATGCCATTATTGACGCGACGATCGCGTCACTGCCATGGAAGGAAAACCGCTGATGAAAGCTGCCCAGATCCAAAAATATGCGAAGTCTCTTGATGTCCAGATTAACAACATACCCAAGCCTGAGCCGACTGACAACGAAGTTCTGATCCAGGTTAAGTATGCGGCGGTCAATCCTTTAGACTTGATGAACATCGATGGCAGTGTCAAGCTGATCCAAAGCTATTCGATGCCGTTGACGCTGGGTAATGAAGTGTCCGGTGTGGTGGCGGCAATTGGCGCGCAAGTGAGCCGTTTTCGCGTTGGCGATCAGGTTTATTCGCGCTTGCCGTTGAACAAGATCGGCGGCTTTGCGGAATATGTCGCCGTGGATCAAGCCGCGATTTGGTTTATCCCGCAGCATCTATCGTTAAAACAAGCGGCGGCGGTGCCGTTGACTGGTTTGACGGCTTATCAAGGCTTGACGGAAGAATTACAGATCAAGCCTGGCCAAACCTTGTTCATTCCTGGCGGTTCAGGGAGTTTTGGCCAAATGGCGGTGCCGTTAGCCAAGCAAATTGGTGTCAACGTCATCGTTTCTGGCAACGCACTTGCTAAAGCGCGCATCATGGCGCTAGGGGCCAGCCAATATCTTGATTACCGCAAAGAGGATTTTTGGACGGTACTTGATCCAGTCGATGCCATTATCGATACGCGCGGCGCCAAAGCGCTGCCGCTGGAAATGGGGGTGCTTAAACCCGGCGGCCGGCTGTTGAGCTTGATTGCTGGGCCGAACAAACAATTTGCGGTGGCGCGGAATTTGCCGTTCTGGAAAACACTGTTGTTTGGCGTAGCTGGCTATCGCTTTGATCGTTTGGCGCGGCAACACCACAGCCTTTATCGCTTTATCTTTGTGCGCGCAGACGGGCACCAGCTGCAGCAGATCACATCGATTGTAGAAACTAACCACATCGTGCCGGCCATCGATGCGCGGGTCTTTGATCTTGATCACATCAATGATGCCTTGCAACTGGTGGCGCATGGGCGATTGACCGGCAAAGTGGTCGTGGCATTATAGCCAGTACGAGAGGCAAAACAATTCCTGCTCAGACAAACTCGTCTGGGCAGGAATTTTTAATCAGGTCCCGCATTTTGTACAGCGACAAAAAAAGGCCTCATTACAGAGACCCGTCAACAGCTGATAAACTTATCGATCAATGAATCAGACAAACTTCACGAGATTTCTGCATCTCAAGTAAATTCAACCTTGAGTTTCTTCCCAAGTGCAAAAGAGTGCAAAAGCAATCTTGCTCATGGTATCGAAGCTAGTGTTCTGGCCGTGCTCAATGCGCGCAATCGTGGATTGTGGGACATGGGCCCGCTCTGCCAACTCACGCTGGGTCAATCAGTCACGTTCACGTTCGTTCAACAATGCTACCGCACTTTTAAGTTTAGAAGATTCAGCGTCAAACCCTTCCTTAAATTCGGGATCTTTAAGTTGTTCAGCGAGATAATCGTCAAAAATAATATTCTTTGCCATGCTACTTACCTCCCAAATTATCATAGTATTCCGTCCGAAGTTCTTTGGCGTGATTCAGCTCAGACGGCTCTTGTTTCAATTCAAGATGGCCCAATGTTCAATTATGCTGCTGGTAGAGCTGGCTTACCGAAGTAGAAGCCTTGGCAGTATTGAATTCCCAAGCTGGTTGCAAACTCAACGTCGGCTTGGCTTTCCACGCCCTCAAGGATGAGTTCGATGTTAGCTTTTTTGGCGGTATCCGCCCAGAACTGGACGCGCTCACGAATGCGCTCTGGCGACTCGTGCTTACGCAGGTTCTGCATGGCGAACTTAATGCCGTCGATGTATGGCAAGACTTGTTTGACGAGTTCGTAAGAATTATCCGAGCCAACGTCATCAATGAAGATATTGATACCCGCGCTCCGATAAATCGAGGTGATGCGCCGAATCGCGGAAAGATCTGGTACCGAAGTGATCTCAACGACCAACTTTTCCGGGCCATAAGCCGCTTTGGTAAAACCGGCTAGGGCCTTAGCAAAATTGGTATCCGCGAACTGGTCGCGGGTGAGGTTGATATCCATGCGTTTAAGATTGCTGCTCGTAATCACCTTAGTCATCAGCGCAATCTGCTCTTCAACACCGATGTCGAAGCGGCCTGGTAGGTGCCAGTGGTCACCGTCTTGTTGCCGTAACAATAATTCGGCACCCCAAGTCTCCGCGCTGGTTTTGTTCGGTTTAACGATTGGTTGCGCGAAGTAGGTGAGTACCGGTTCGTCGCCGTCGATAGTCACACCGCTGCCGTAGATTTGATTTTGACCGCGTTGCTTGCAGACGCGGAGGTTGTCATCCGCCCGGGCAAAGGCTGAACCAATGCTGGGGTCTTCTTGCTGGGTTACAGTCAAGCCAGCCGAAACAGTCAGATGTGCATAACCACCGTTGACGGGGAACCGTTTATTGGCAATTCGTTCCCGGCAGTCGTTAACAACCGTGGCCGCTTGTTCGGGGGTGATGCCGAGGAAGCCTAGGGTGAATTCTTCACCGCTAGCCCGGTACAATCGTGCCGTCACCTTGGCATCGTGCACGGTGTTCTGAATCATGTCCGCAATCGTCAGCAAAACCAGGTTGCCAGATAAATACCCATAGTGTTGGTCAAAGGAACTGAATTGGTCAACATCAATTGCGGCAATTACCATCTGTTCGTGCCGATCTTGCGCATCTTGGAACATGCTGTCCATATCGGTTTGGTCGTTCGCAAACACTGCTTCTGAAGTCATTTGGTCGTAAGCCGCGGCCCGCTGCAATGCACCGGTGCGCGCGTCGGCCGTGACCGTCAAACGAATGTATTCGCCAACAGCAATACCAACGATGGCATATGCGAGTAACTCGCGCAGCCACCACCAAGGATCAAAAGTCCGGGGCTGGGAGACGTAAATGCCAATAATTCCAATCAGTCCCAGAACAAAAAGGCCTAAGTAGTCGCGCAGCCGGTTCTTCTGCACCCACTGCCGGATCACGATGAGTCCGCAGAGAATTACCACCCAACTGATGTAGGCCGCGATGACGAGCGGCCCAAGCGGGTTGGCGTAATGCAGCAAGTAGACAAAGCAGCACAGTTCCTGAATGATGATCGTCGGCCAATCGCCGGTGCGTACCGCAATGGTGTAGAGACTGACCAACATCAAGTTGAGAAAGGGCCAATGCATTCCAAACACGTGCATTTGCGGGTCAACGTGGTATTGCATGTCCTGCAACATGTATAGCATCCATAAATAAATTAAGCCGCCGATCCGCACGATCATGGTCCGGTGGGCGACGATAAAAGGTGCTACTGACCGGTCGTTGACCCAGTACAGTAAGGATGTCATCCCCAATGCCAGAAAAATGCTTAACAATAGTGTTGTAACGTAAGAGATGGTGATCATGCCAACGCCCATCTTATTGACCCCCCAGTGTCTATGTACTTTAACATTCCCCTAATTAAGCTAATTATTCGTACCCAGATTAACTCATAATCAGTATAAACAATAATATGTGAATAAACAAACATTATTGACCGAAAAGCACGAATTAATGTTCTCAAGTTACGTGCAAATCCGCATTATACGATAGTGTCAAGACAATAAAGAAACAAAAAAGACTGAATACCGTAAATTGTCCGGCATTCAGTCCGTTTTTTAATTATTAGATTATTGATTAGTCGGATTAACGGTTAATCATTTTGTAGTTCTCATCATAAAATTTACCATTCCGAATGTCGTCAGGCATGCCGGCATATGGTTCTGCTGCAATTACCTGGTCGTTGTTCTGACCGGCATCGCCAATATAAGTGATGTTGGCAAATTCGGGTACGACCAGCTTTGGGTAGGTCGCGTATTTTTCGCGCGCTTCAAGCATGCGGTCCAGGTGCTCGTTTTGGTAAGCAACGGTGATTTCTGGGTGATCCTGCACCCACTTAGGGAAGAATATGGTCCCGTTCAAGCGGTGCTCATTGGGAACGAAGTCGAGGGCAACGTCAGTCCCGGTTGGTTCGGTCCAGGCGATTTTGTAAATTCCGGCCGTCAGCATGGTGATGTGTGCTTCCTGGTCGGTTACCCAACGTCCTGCAACCATGCCACCGTGAATCCGGTAGTCAACAGTGTGGTCGTTCTTAGCGTACCATTCGTATTCCCAACCATTGTCATAGGTGTAGATGAAGTGGGTACCAAGAAAATCGTCGAGCGTTTCAAAATGCTTGTCCATGTGATTCAAGTTTGCCATTGTTAATTCCTCCTGTATTTCAGTACATGTAAATAATTACATGTTTTAAGCAACGTGACTATGATATACTGTTGTCATCAGCAGGTCAAGGAGAAATAACATGGCAAAACGCAACATTTTACAATTCATCATTTTGGGGCTCCTGAATCAGCAGGCCCGGACCGGCTACGAACTGACGAAAGCCTTCGATTCGGATATTGGCGAATTTTGGTCGGCGCAACACAGCCAAATTTACCCACAGCTGCAGCGTTTAGAGGCGGATGGCCAGATCATCCACAGCGATGAGGTGAGCGGCGAAAAGTTGAATCGCAAGCGTTACGCAGTCACTAGCGCTGGGCAGGCAGCATTGAACGATTGGCTGGCCGCCGACACCGAACCAACAATTGGCGGGCGGGATGAGTTTGCGCTCAAATTGTACTTTATCAAGTCGCCAAGTGATCCGCGTCTGCAGCGCATGCTCGCGGAACAACAAGCATTCCACACCCAAAAATGCGCGCATTTGCAGGCCCAGATGGCGGCCAAGTTTCCAGAGCGGCAACACGCGGACGATTTTGGCCACTATCTGGTGCTTGACCACGCGATTCGGCGGGAGACAGCATATGTTCAATGGCTGCAGTCGGCTAGTGAACAATTGGCATAATTTTGTAAACAAAAAAACGCCGCCGCCAGCACGTAAATCTGTGCTGCCGGTGGCGTTGCTACCAAATGTAATAATCGGACGCGGGTGAACTTATTTAACTAATGGTTTGAACCGGTCAATGAAGGCGCTAGTGATGGGAGTTTGCAGGCGGTGCTTCCGCCACGCCAGAACGGTGTGGGTCTGGACGCGAGGCGAGAAGGGCACGAAGCGGACGCCAGAATGATTGTGGCGGTCGATGACCCCTTCAATCGTCAGTGCTGCGCCGACTTGGGCCTGCACGAGCGGAATGACATTAAAAATCAGGTTGAAGTGGCCAACGATGTTCAGGTCAGCTGGATCGATCTGGGCCCAGTTGCTAAGCAGTTGTTGGACGGCACTGCGACTGGATATGATTAGCGGAATCCTGGTCAACATTTCTGGCTCGATGACGGGCGCAGTGGCAATTGGCGCATCAACGCTGACGACTAGGCCCCAGCGCTCGGTGTGGGCGAGGGTGAGATGATCGTATTTATCAGCATTGACGGGCTCCAGCAACAGGCCCAAGTCAATCAGACCCTTGTCCAGCCGGTCGAAAAGGTCGTCACTCGTGCCGGTAAACAGATTAAAGGTGACGGCTGGATATTCAGTTGTGAAAGCCCCAAGCTCTTTGGCCAGGGTGTGGCTACTATCCGCTTCAACGGCACCAATGTTGATGTTGCCACTGAAAAGCTCGCGGCGGCGGTCAATGAACGTCTGCTCGGTTTGTTCACTGAGCGTCAGAATTTCCTGCGCTCTAGTTTTGAGGTACAAGCCGGCTTGGGTCAGAATCAGGCCGTGATTACTGCGGGTGAATAATGGGGCACCAAGTTCATCTTCCAGCCCCTTTAATTGCCGTGAAAGTGTTGGTTGTGTGATGTGGAGTCGTTCAGCCGCGCGCGAAATCGACCCCGCTGCATCGATCGCCAAAAAATACTTTAATAGCCTTAGTTCCATGACCCTGCCTCCTTGCAGCTAGTAAGGACGTTCTCCGCCAGTTCCAGCTTGATCAATTCCTAAACTACTATAACTGTGTAGCTCAGGGTTGACAATAATCTGCAGGATTAGATCCGCAGCGTTCATGCGGGAAACAGTAGCGTCTTTGAATGGCGTTCCTTTGGCGGTCAGCTCATTGTTGATCTCATTTGCGGTCGTCATGTACGCGGGGCGGATCAAGGTGTAATTTAGACCGCTGTCTTCGATAATTTTGGCTGCGCGTCGGGTGTCTGCGATTACCTCGGGGCCAAATCTGTCAGGATCCTCATGATACAAGCCCAGCCCGGTGGCAAACAGCAGTCGTTTGGGCCCGGCACTAGTCATGGTGCGCACGATGTTTTGGGCGAGCGGCGCAAGCTTACCGCTCAGGTTGGCGTAAACAATATCTTGTCCCGCCAGTGCCTGCACGAGCGCTTGGTAATCGTTGACATCGGCTTCAATGACGTTTTCACGGCGGGGGTCAACTTGCTGCAGGCGACTCGCGCGGCGCAAGTACAGGGTTAATTCGCTGTCAGTCTTAGTGAGAAGGCGGCGTTCAACAATCCGGGCAATTTGGCCGTTCGCACCCAAAATCAAGACCCGCGGCACGCTGTTACTCACCGTAAATTTCCTTGGCTAATCCGAATGCAGACCACGCTTTTGGCCAGCCTGAGTAAAAGCTCAGGTGGGTGATCAGCGCAACCATCTCGGTTTTGGTCACACCATTGTCCTTCGCAATTTGCATGTGGGCCTTGAGCTGTGGAAATAATCCTTGTGCCATCAGTGCGGAGCAGGTGATGAGGCTCCGGTCGCGGGCGGACAGTTCGTCTTCCTTAGCCCAGACTTCGCCGAACAACACATCATCGTTGAGGGCCGCAAATTGGGGAGCAAACTTCCGCAAGTTGTCGTGGCCAGCGGTTTGTTTTTTTGCCATGTTTTAGTCCTCCACTGCGTTGTACTGGGCGTCAGAAACGGGTCCTAGCCATTCAGGGGTACCGGCGGTGATGGCGATGTGGGCGAACCAACTGTCCTTGGTTGCTCCGTGCCAATGTTTGACTCCATCGTGGGTGACTACGACATCGCCGGGGTGTAGTTTACGAGCGGCCTGGCCTTCTTCTTGGTACCAACCCGCACCGCCAGTTACCAGTAAAATCTGAAAGCCGTTGTGGTGGATATGCCAGTTGTTACGGCACCCGGGTTCGAAGGTGACGTTGCCCACGCCGACATTTACTGCCGGATCATTGACGAGGTTCTTGAGGTAACTTTGACCGGTGAAATACTGGGCGTAGGCGTCATTCTTGGCGCCCATGCCGAAAACATCATTTTTGACGGATTGTTCATTTTGACTCATGTTAGTTACTCCTTTGCAGATAGCTGTTTAGGTAAGGTTGCACGATTGCAGCGCTTCGATGAATCTAAGTGTATGACCACATGAAATATGCGTCCAATACCCACTTTATGTACCTAATATACTTTTTAGGCATGTTCGTGGCTACAATTAATCCGGTAATGACCGCTTTGTTGGTCACGGTTTGGAAAGACCGGCTACAGGTTGCAATGATTTAAGTGCATGATATAAATTATCCAATCATAACCCATTAGTAAAACGTTGAAATTATTACAAGTTACATTAGGTCTATTACCAGAAAAAATAAGCACAGCGGTAATACAGATTCAGCAAGGTTAATTGACCATTAAATGTAATAAACCGTCGTTTTGCGATTGAACAATCGTTTACATTCAATCTTTACCCATTATCCTATTGACCTTTACGTGCTTAGGGATAATGATGTACCTAGTCTGGGGGGACTGTCATGATTCAACAAGCACTGGGCTATTTTTTTCTAACGGTGGCCAGCACTTTGGGCTTTATCACCGTTTATTCGCAAGTTGATACGAGCGCCCGGAAGATTGTTGCGGCCAAGCGAAACCTGAACCCGCTAAACCGTGAGCAACCGGTAATCATTTACATATCTGCACTATTAATATTGCTGCGGATTATTGGTGGGGGCTTTGGCGGGCACCTGCTTTGGCTACTTATCAATCTGCAAGTGATTATTTTGGTGTACTCCAACCTGCTAATGCCAACTATTCGCGCTTTTGTCATCGTCCAAGCAGTTGCAATTGCCGTGTTTGCATCGACCGGAATGATGAATTGGCTTAACTGGCTGCTCATGTTGGTTTCGGGGGCAGTAATGTTTGCGGTGCGCTGGTATGGTCCGCATTTTAAAAATGATCAGTATATTTACGTGCTGCCCGCGGGCGTTATCGGGGTGGCCTTCTGGACAACCGCGGCCGTGCGGTTTCCCCAGATGGTTTCGCCAGGATTCGCAGCGGTAAACGCCCTTAGTTTTATTTGGTCATTTTTTGCGCTGGGCCGTTATGATCGCGATCAACGTGCAGACCAACGGATTATCGCCCAACTCACGCACGAGACGCAGTACGATGGGTTGACGCGGGTGCGCAACTGGACCACCTTCCAGCAGGACTTCAATGATAAGTTTAATAGTACTGACCAGTTGGCATTGATTGCGTTTGATATCGATCATTTTAAGTCGATTAACGATACGTACGGCCATCTTGTCGGCAATCAAGCGCTGATGGTGGTCGTCAGCACTTTGCAAAAGTATCTGCGGGCTGAATACCCCGCTGGGCACGTATATCGCACCGGGGGCGAGGAATTTGCTATCATTCTGCCAGACACCGATCGCCAAAGGGCTACGGCAATTGTTTTGGCTTGCGAGGAGCTTTTACGCAGTATGCCAATTCGCTACAGCCAGGGCGAGTTCCATATGTCGGCATCGTTTGGCCTGGCATTAGCTAGTGGTCACAAAATCGGTGACGCGACTGCGATGTTCAAACGCGCGGATCATTATCTGTATCAATCCAAGCGTGCCGGCCGCAATTCCGTCACTATTGAAGGAATCACGATGTCCGCGATGCGTAACCCATCCGCGCACGCAAGCGATGAAGAAGCGTAACGCACCGGCAGTACCTCGCGCCCGCCAACCTGGCCGCCAAATAAATTAGTAAGATCGGAAGCTTGGTTCCGGTCTTTTTGATTGCTTCACACGTAAACGCAAGCCTTGTTTGGTCGCCAAAATGGTGCTAAAGTAATCGCTAGTCGACTAACGAAAAGGACGTGCTTAAATGACGATTAATTACGGCCGGTTGATCAGACTGGCTTCTAACAAGATGGTGCAACAAATGGATGCCTATGCGCGCGATTATGGGCTAACGGGTACCCAAATCTCAATCCTAGATTTTTTGGCTAATGTGAAGGGCGTCTGCCTGCAACGGGATATTGAGGCGGAATTTAACATCCGCCGGTCCACAGCAACGGTACTGTTGCAGCGAATGCAGGCCCGGGATCTAGTGGTGCTCGCACGCTTTGCTGGGGATGGTCGGCAAAAGCAGATCAGCTTAACAACGAAGGGTAAACAGTTGCAACTTGCAACTAGCGATTACATTGCGCGCGACCAACGAGAATTCGTTGCGGCGTTTACGGATGCGGAACGAACAAAGTTTAGTCAGATGCTGCGGTATTGGATCAAGGAGGAGAAGTAAATGACGACGGACCGGATTGAAAAACGGGTGGTCGGGGCAATCTTTGCCACGGGCCTGTTATCCTTTAGTGGCGTGATCGTGGAGACGGCGATGAACATCACCTTTCCAACCGTGATGCGGGAGTTCAACGTGACCACCAGCACGGTGCAGTGGCTGACGACCCTGTACTTGTTAATTGTGGCCACGGTCATTCCTTTGTCGGCGTTTTTGAAGCGGACGTTCAAAATGCGGCGGCTCTTCATCACCGCTAATTTGCTGTTCATCTTAGGTCTGGTTCTGGATGGTAGCGCACCAGCCTTTTGGGTCTTGCTCCTTGGTCGTGCCGTTCAGGGACTGGGGACAGGCATTGCTTTACCACTGATGTTTAACATCATTTTGGAGCAAGTGCCGCAGTCCAAAATTGGGACGATGATGGGGGTTGGAACCCTGATCACCGGGATTGCGCCGGCGATTGGGCCCACGTTTGGCGGGTTAGTAACTACTTTTCTGAGCTGGCGGTACATCTTCGTGTTCTTATTGCCGGTGCTTATAATTTCCTTTGTGTTGGGTGTCCGCTGTATCCAGCAGAAGGAGGCTTTACAGCAGGGCAAACTGGATGTTAGCGGGGTGCTGCTACTCATCGTGACTTTCGCCGGCCTGATTTTTGGAGTCAGTGAAATTAGTTCCGGGAGCATTGCACCAGCGCTAGTCTGGGTCGCCATTGTTGTGGGCTTACTCGCGTTGCTGCTTTTTGTGCGGCGGTCACGGCACCAGAAACGGCCGATTCTCGATCTGTCGCCGTTCGGAACCACCAGCTTTTCGCAGCGGGCGCTGGCGTTCGTGATGTTTCAGATGCTGGCGTTAGGCTTGTCCTTTGTCTTGCCGAATTATCTGCAATTAGTTAATGGGGCGACTGCCTTGCAGGCGGGATTGATTGTCCTTCCGGGTGCCGCATTGGGTGCTGCGCTCGCGCCAATTAGTGGTCGCCTCTACGACCACATGGGCCCGCGGCGGCCAATTCTGGTCGGGGCCAGCATCGTTTTGCTCGGCATGTTCGCGTTTGCGCTGCTGCCCATGCCGCTCAGTAATGCCGAGATAATTTGCTGTTACCTGGTTTTCATGTTGGGGATCGGTTTGGCATTTGGGAATATTCTGACCGATGCGCTAGGCCAATTATCCGCGCTACAGCAAGCTGACGGGAACGCCATTATGAATACCATCCAGCAGTTTGCCGCCGCACTCGGGACCGCAGTTTCCTCCGCACTAGTCGCGAGCGGGCAAAATGGCCGCTCGCAAATTGATGGCACCGCTTTGGGCAGTCGGTGGGCATTATGGCTGTTGCTTGGGTTCAGCATCATCGCCTGGTTGATTTTGCTGCGGGCATTGCGGCAGCATAACAAGGCCTAGAGTAGTCTTTTGTGCAGGATATTAGATGACAAACAGGCCCGCTCCGAATTAATTTCGGGGCGGGCCTGTTGCTTGTTACGCAGATCGATTTAATTTATTGGTGTAGTCGGTATTAGTCAGGATCGATGACGTTACCGCGGTTTTGGAATGCTGCTAGAGCTGCACGGGCGATTGGGCCGACAATCAGTAGCTGCAGTGGCAAAGCCATGAATAAGTTGAAGATCCAGGTGTGTAAATAGGTCAGGACAATGTTGCCACCGAAGTTAGCGGTGACGATGATGCCAAACGCAGACATCAAGGTGACCATGCCGGCAACCATCAGTACTGAGATCCAAATGCCGATGATGGCGGGCTTTTGTTCCATTTCAGGCTTGAAGATGTGGTTGAAGAAAATCTTCTTTGCGGTTGGGCCAACCAAGCCGAGGTCAAGGACCAAGGCGATTGCAAGCGCCAGTGGGTAACCCTTGAGCACTTCGAGAACGTAACCAGCGCTGAAACCATCACTCATGGCGACGTTGTAACCCGCCATGACGAAAACCATCAGGCCGGCCATGATGAGACTGAAAAATACTTCTTCTTTAAAATTCTTAGGCACAGATAAAACTCCTTGGTTGCAAGCATAGAATTTTGGGAGGTAGAGTCAGCGCGTTGCGCCTATACGGAACCAATTGACAAAGTTGTCGCTCACAGCAGGTCTTAACCATACCAGACTTTTGCAAACAGCGTAAGCACTATTTTCAGAAAATGAAAATTAGCACTAATTATTTGCTCTTCTTTTCGTCAACCAGGATTGTTCCGGCAGGGGGATTCTGATTGAGTGCACCGACGACGGGGTACGGCTGGTATGGGGCTTCAAGAGCAGCAACGTCGTCAGGAGTGAGGGTCACTTCTTGCGCCGCAACCGCCTCCCGCAGGTGCTTCTCCTTGGTGGCACCGACAATTGGCGCCGCCACGCCCTTCGCCCAAGTTTGGTTTTCTTCATTACTTATTTCCTCCTTCTTCGTTGCTGGCAGGTCGGCAATGAGGCCATCGTTAATGCCGAACTTGTTGTTCATGTTACCAATGGTTAAGCCATTCATTTTGTCACCGATTTCTTACACATGCTGAGTATAGCAGTTGGCGTGGGTTCCATGTCTACGCTGGCTGTCAATTGTTTTTCACCGCAATTAAGTCGGTTTTCGACCGATAAATTGCTTTTGTGACTAGCGGCTGGCGGTAAAATGCTTTAGGCTGATAAAAGGAAGAGTGTGTTTGCACGTTGTTGTCTCAGCAGCGTCAAGATTAGTGACTTAACTCGTTATAATAGCTAAAAGGAGTTTTTAAAAAATATGGCAAATATCCAATGGTTCCCTGGCCACATGCAAAAGGCGCGGCGTGAAGTCGCTGAACGTATCAAGCAGGTTGACATCGTTCTGGAAGTAGTTGATGCCCGGGTCCCTGAGTCTTCCCGCAACCCAATGCTGCTGGAAATGCTGCAGCAAAAGCCCCGGATCTCAATCCTGAACAAGGCGGATCTGGCCGACCCGAAGCGGACCAAGCTCTGGCTGGATGAGTATGCGAATGGGGAGCAGTCTGCCCTGGCAATTGATGCGCAGCACGCGCGTCAGTTGCAGCAGATCCCCCAAATGGCTGAGCGGATGCTCGCTGAAAAACTGGACCGGAAGCGCGCCAAAGGGATTCGTAACCCCCACGTCCGCGCGATGTGTATCGGCATCCCCAATGTTGGTAAGTCGACAATTCTAAACCGCCTCGTGCGCAAAAATATTGCTGTGACGGGCAACCGGCCCGGCGTCACCAAAAATCAGCAGTGGCTTAAAACTAGTGGCAACCTTGAACTGCTCGATACTCCCGGTATTCTCTGGCCTAAGTTTGACGACCAAATCATAGGTAAGCGCTTGGCCCTGACTGGTGCCATTGCGGATAGCGTCTTTACTGACGATGAAGTCGCACTCTGGGGGCTGGAATACTTCCAAGCCAACTATCCGGAACGCTTGGTCAAACATTACCACCTCACTGATGAAGAGTTGGTCATGGCTCCTAGCGACCTGATGATCCGGCTGACGGAGAAGTTCACTTACGGCACGGAATACGATCGGGCCGCCAACCGCTTCATCAATGACGTGCGGAAGGGTGAGCTAGGTCGCTATACCCTCGAAGTGCCTGGAGATAAGGTCAGTGAGTAGTCTTAAGGAACTGAAGGCCCAGTTAGCCGCGCCAAACGTTTCCGCAGAGTTGCTGACAGCCTTGCGTAGTGATCAGCGGGCAGGTGCACAGCAGTTGCTCAAAAGTTATGAACACCGGCAGCAGCAGCTGTTTGCGCAGCGACAAATGCTCGAGCAGCACAAACGCCTCGAGCGCGGATTGTGGCCAAATTACCGCCACATTGCCGGAATTGATGAAGTGGGACGGGGGCCACTCGCTGGCCCTGTCGTGACCGCGGCCGTCATCATTGATCCAGATTTTCCCGTGCCCGTTAACGATAGTAAGCAGCTGACCGCACACCGACGCGCGGAGTTGTTCGGCCAGATTATTAGTCAGGCGCGCGCCGTTGCAATTGGCGTGCGGGACAATGTGGCGATCGACCGAGAAAATATTTATCACGCCACCGAGCTGGCGATGGCCGATGCCGTCAATAACCTGCGTGTGCGGCCGGACTACCTGCTCGTTGACGCGATGACGGTACCTTTGGCTATTCCCCAGAGTAAACTGATCAAGGGGGATGCCCGCAGTGCCAGTATTGGTGCTGCCAGCATCGTTGCGAAAGTTATCCGGGATCAACTGATGTGTATGTATGCACAAATCTATCCTGAGTACGACTGGGAAGACAATATGGGTTATGGGACCGCAAAACATCTTGCCGGCATTGCTAAGTACGGCATCACTCCCATACATCGGCGTAGTTTCGCTCCGGTTCGGGACGCAATCAAGTAAAAAACTATTTAAATCGCGAAATCTACAGTAAACCTTTAAGGAGGTCGACATGGAGATTCGCGATTTTTTGTTATTAGTTCATCTCAGCACGGGGGCTAGCCCCACGATTGCACGGCGAGTCATGCGGCTACTGGCGGAAGGCAAGGAGCCCGAGATTAGTACCCTCAAGGAGGCGGTGGGGGCGAAGAACCAGTTGAAGCTCGCGCGTTTTATTGATGATGGCGAGCAGATGGCTACGTGGCGGCGGCTCGCCGGTAAGCAATTTCTCTGCTGCACAGATGCCGAATACCCCGAACGACTGCGGAACATGGATCAACCTCCGCTCGTGTTATTTTGGGAGGGTGATTTAAACTTACTTAAGCGCTGCGGATTGGCCGTGGTGGGGGCACGTGCTGCCGGCGATTACACCCAGACGGCCCTTAACAAGTTGTTGCCGCACCTGGCGCCTGACGTTTGTATTATCTCCGGTTTGGCGAAGGGGGCCGATGCGTGTGCCCACAGATGTGCCTTAGCGTGCGGACTCGCCCCAATTGCGGTGATTGCGACGGGCTTGGATCAGGTTTATCCATACGCTAACGCTGGTCTCCAGAAACAAATAGTTGAAAAAGGTTTACTGATTTCTGAGTACCCATCAGGCACGAAAGCCTTACCTTACCGTTTCATTGCTCGGAATCGGATCATTGCGGGTTTGGCACACGGGCTCCTTGTTACGGAGGCTGCACACCACAGCGGCAGTCTCATCACGGCCACGATGGCGCTAGACGCTGGGCGCAACGTCTTCGCACTACCGAATCGGATCGACGCACCGCTCGGAATCGGGACTAACGAAATTATTCAAAATGGGGCCGCAGTCGCTCTGTCCGGGGCGGATATTAATGCTGAACTAAAATATTTTGCCTAGAATATTTGACAGTTTGCCGTTTCTACTATTAAGATGGGCTTTGATTTTGTGCCGCAAAAATGAAAGGAGGGCGACCATGCCAGCCAAAAATTTGGTCATCGTGGAATCCCCTGCCAAAGCGAAGACAATTGAGAAGTATTTGGGCCGTAATTACAAGGTAATTGCGAGCCTCGGTCACATCCGGGATCTGCCAAAGAGCCAGATGGGGATCGATATTGAGCATGATTACGAGCCAAAGTACATTTCCATTCGGGGTAAGGGTGACGTTATCAAGGAATTGAAGCGTGCCGCAAGTAAGGCGGAGCATATCTACCTCGCAGCTGACCCGGACCGTGAAGGTGAAGCAATCGCTTGGCACGTTAGTCACATCCTCAATCTGGACACCAAGGGCAAAAACCGGGTCGTGTTCAACGAAATTACTAAGGACGCCGTGAAGAATGCGTTCAAGAGCCCGCGCAGTATCGACATGAATCTTGTCGACGCGCAACAAGCTCGGCGCATTTTGGACCGCTTGGTGGGATATTCCATCAGCCCCTTGCTCTGGAAGAAGGTCAAGAAAGGCCTGTCTGCTGGGCGGGTACAAAGTGTTGCCCTCAAACTGATTATTGATCGTGAAAACGAAATTAACGCATTTAAACCCGAAGAGTACTGGAGCATTGACGCCAGTTTCAAGAAAGGGCGCGGGAAGGCCTTTCCTGGCTCATTCTATGGTTTTGACGGTAAGAAGCAGCCGCTTGCTAATGTTGAGGCCGTGCAGAAGGTGCTCGCCAGAGTCGACAAGAAGGACCCATTCACCGTCACGAGCGTCGTGAAGAAAGAACGTAAGCGGTTCCCAGCCCCGCCATTTACTACCAGCTCGCTGCAGCAAGAAGCTAACCGGAAGCTGAATTTCCGGACCCGCAAGACAATGATGCTTGCCCAGCAGCTGTATGAAGGTATCAACCTCGGCGGTAAGCAGGGTACGGTCGGGCTCATCACTTACATGCGAACCGACAGTACCCGCGTTAGCAGTGTTGCCAAGGCGGAAACGTCTAAGTTTATCCACGAACAGTACGGCGAACAGTTTGCTGCCGTCAAGATTCGTCAAGGCAAAATGCAAGAGGGTGCGCAGGACGCCCACGAAGCGATCCGGCCGTCCTCGACCATGCGTACTCCGGAGAGCCTGAAGAGTGTTCTGGACCGTGACCAGATGCGGCTTTACCAGCTGATTTGGTCCCGCTTTGTCGCCAGTGAAATGACGCCTGCCGTTGTTGACACGGTTCGGGTCTCCATGGAACAAAATGGGGTTCAGTTCCGGGCTAACGGTAGTCACACCAAGTTCGCCGGCTTTACCAAGCTCTATGTTTCTTCCCGTGAAACCAATGATGCCGACAAGGAATTGCCGGATCTTGAAGAGGGCGATCAGGTTATCATGAGCAAGACCGACCCTGCCCAGCACTTCACCCAGCCACCAGCTCGTTATTCTGAAGCTAACTTGGTCAAGGCACTTGAAGAAAACGGTGTTGGCCGGCCCTCTACCTACGCGCCAACCATCGAAACGATTCAGAAGCGTTATTACGTGAAGCTGACCGCCCGGCGGTTTGAACCGACTGAGCTCGGTGAAATTGTTAATAGCCTAATTGTTGAATTCTTCCCCGACATCGTGGACATCAAGTTCACGGCGACGGTTGAAGGCGAGCTGGATGACATTGAAGCTGGTAAGAACAACTGGGTCCAAGTTATCGACAGTTTCTACAAGCCGTTCTCAAAGGAACTTGCTTCCGCCGAGGAGGGCATGGCCAAGGTACAGCTCAAAGATGAACCAGCTGGTTTCGACTGTGACGTCTGTGGTGCACCGATGCTGATCAAGATGGGCCGTTACGGCAAGTTTTACGCCTGCTCACGCTTCCCTGATTGTCGCAACACGAAGGCAATTGTCAAGGAAATCGGTGTCGTTTGCCCTAAGTGTGGCAAAGGCCAGATTGTCGAGCGCAAGAGCAAACGGAACCGGACTTTCTATGGTTGCTCCCGCTACCCAGATTGTGACTTCGTATCTTGGGACAAGCCAGTGGGCCGTAATTGTCCAGTCTGCCAGCACTTCCTCGTCGAGAAGCGCAGCAAGGCCGGCGTCCAGGTCGTTTGCCCGAACGGGGATTACGACGAGAAGATCCAGAAGTAATACAGAGCGGAGCGGGACGATTTGAAGTTGAGCATTTGCGTACTCTGGAAGAAATGCCGGTCTTTGGCATTACTACCAGAGTTTGCAAAGCGCAGGCTTCAGTCCCGCGCAGCTCGACTAATAAACAGAGCGGAGGGAGGCGTTCAGAAGCTGAGGACTAACGGACTTTTGGAAAAATGCCGGGTTTTGGCATTATTCCAAAAGTTGGTTAGCCGCAAGCTTCTGCCTCCCGCAGCTCGACTAGATAGCAAAAAACGTAACCTCGAAGATAGAGACTCGCAGCTGCCGCTGCCTGGTCTCTATTTTTTTCAGTGCAAATAGGAATTAGCGAATTGCACCAGGACGCGCCAATTTTGTGGCCAAAGAAAGCGCATCCGTCCTGATTGTGATATTCTTATTCTATGGGAGGTGAGCATGTGGACGAATTAGAGGATTTTGTCCGTTATCTAGCAGTTGAGCGACACTACTCACCGCAAACAGTTAAGGCGTACCGCCGGGATGTACAGTCGTTTTTGGATTTTATCAAGGCCACTGGAGACAAGGATGATTTGCTCAAGGTCGACACCCTGGATGTTTCTGCTTACCTTGACTATATGGACGAGCGGGATTACAGCCCCGCGACGACTTCACGCAAGCTTAGTAGTCTGCGTGGCTTTTACCGTTACTTGCTCAAAATTGGCAGCGTTCAAGAAAACCCCTTCGCAATGGTCGAAAGTAAGAAGGGGCACCGGCGTCTGCCCCACTTCTTCTACGAGCCGGAAATCGCCGAGCTCTTTAAGGCCGTACAGGGGGATGATGCTCTCACAGTGCGCAACCGCGCTATTCTTGAAGTCCTTTACGACACTGGTATCCGGGTTTCTGAGTGCGTCAATCTTACCTTGGAGCAGATCGACTTTAACACGCAGTCGATGCTTATCCACGGGAAGGGCGACAAGGATCGCTACGTTGTTTTTGGTGACAGTTGCCAGGCGGCTCTGAAGCGGTATCTGAATTCCGCACGTAAGGAGCTGGGCGGTATCAAAAGTCTGGTCGAACCGCACGTGTTTTTGAATCAACACGGCCATCCGCTCACGGCGCGCGGGGTGGAATACATCCTGGATCAGGTCATCAAACAGACAAATCTGACCAGCAGCATTCATCCGCACATGTTGCGGCACAGCTTTGCCACCCACATGCTCAACCACGGTGCAGATTTGCGCACGGTGCAGGAACTACTGGGACATGCCAGTTTATCCACCACCCAGATTTACACGCACGTGACCACCGAGCACATGCTGGATGATTACAAACGCTATTTTCCTAAGCATAAGTGACACATTGTCATAAATCAGCCTAAAGAACGATGCTTATCCGGGCTTGTGGCGGTAAGATGTGTCACACAATCTGAAGAAAGAGGCTCATTAAAACATGACAACAATTGCAGCAGTAAGAAAAGATGGTCATACAGCAATCGCCGGTGACGGCCAAGTGACGGCCGGTGAGAAGACGATTATGAAGGGGTCGGCGATGAAAATTCGCCGCATCTACAATGATCAAGTAGTTATTGGTTTCGCTGGTGGGGTTGCGGATGCGATCACCCTCCAGGAATGGCTCGAAAAGAAGCTGGAATTGTTCCAAGGCAACTTGCGCCGTGCCGCCGTTGCCCTTGCGCAGGACTGGCGGAAGGATCCCACCCTGCAGAAGTTGGAAGCAATGCTGATCGCGATGGATAAAGATGACCTGCTCCTGATTTCCGGCAACGGGGAAGTGATCGATCCGGACGAAGATGTGGTCGCGATTGGTAGCGGCGGTAATTTTGCCCAGGCAGCCGCGGTGGCAATGCTCCGGCACAGTACCGGGATGGACGCTGCGGAGATTGCTAAGGAGGCGGTCGGAATCGCCAGCACCATCGACATCTTCACCAACCAGAACATCCACGTCGAATCTTTGTAGGAGGCGCCACTAATGCAAACACCAAAGCAAATCGTTGCTGAGCTAGACAAGTACGTCATTGGTCAGGATGAAGCTAAGCGGGCCGTTGCGGTTGCCCTCTATAACCGCTGGCGGCGGATGCAGCTGAGCGAGAAGATGCAACAGGACATTACGCCGAAGAACCTGCTGATGATCGGACCTACCGGGGTCGGTAAGACCGAAATTGCCCGGCGGTTAGCCAAAATCGTGAACGCACCCTTCGTGAAGGTCGAAGCCACGAAGTTTACTGAAGTTGGTTACGTGGGCCGGGACGTTGAATCTATGGTGCGGGACTTGGTTGATGTCGCCGTGCAAATGGAAGAGAACAAGCAGTATGACAACGTCCGGGGGCGCGCCGAGAAAGAAGCCAACAAGCGACTCGTCAAGCTGCTGGTTCCCGGCATCAAGAAGGAAAAACGCCAGAACACCATGGCCGACATGATGAGTGCACTGACGGCCTTGCAGAATGGTCAGCCGGCTGATAAAGCTGACGGGGAAGAAGTCACCGATTCGATTCGCGACGAGCGCCTTTCCGTTTCCGAACAGCTCGACAAGGGACTGCTCGAAGACCGGGAACTGACCGTGCAGGTTAACGACGAGAAGAAGCCAGCTGGTGGTGGCAATGATATGTACGGCCAGATGGGCATTGACCTGAGCGAAACCTTGGGCAATTTGATGCCCAAGAGCAAGGTCGAACGGACGATGACCGTGCGCGAGGCCCGCGAAGTGTTCATTCGTGAGGAGTCAGCCAAGCTCGTCAACCATGCCGATATCTACCACGATGCCATTCAGCTAGCCGAAAATTCCGGGATTATCTTCATCGATGAGATTGATAAGATTGCAGCTGGTAGCAAGAAGTCTGGTAGTGGTGAGGTTTCCCGGGAAGGCGTGCAGCGCGATATTTTGCCAATCGTTGAAGGGTCGCAGGTTTTCACCAAGTATGGCTTGGTCAACACCGACCATATGCTGTTCATTGGGTCCGGGGCCTTTGCCGAAGCCAAGCCGAGTGACCTGATTGCCGAACTGCAGGGCCGTTTCCCGATTCGCGTTGAACTCAAGGACCTGACCGAGCACGATTTCGTCCGCATCCTGACGGAACCAGACAACGCCCTAACCAAGCAGTACATGGCGCTCATTGGTGCCGATGGGGTCGAGATCACCTTCACCCAGGAAGCCATCGCCAAAATCGCGCACATCGCGGCAACCGTTAACTCCAGTCAGGAGAACATCGGGGCCCGGCGGCTGGCGACGATTCTCGAGACGGTCCTCGAAGACATTTTGTACGAGGGACCCGACATGCAGATGGGTGCCATTACCATCACGGAGAAGTACGTCGACGATAAGGTCGGCAAAATCGCTAGTGATAGCGATATGAGTCGTTACATTCTTTAATTCTAGGTAGTATGTTTTATAAAAAAATCTACAGAGGAGTATCAAGAACATGGTCAAAATCGAAAATGAGTTTCTAAGTGCAGAGATCAACTTACACGGGGCGGAATTGTCCTCCCTGCAGAACAAGGAAGACGGCACGGAGTACATGTGGCAGGCAGACCCAGAAGTTTGGGCACGCCACGCACCAGTTTTGTTCCCAATCGTAGGGGCACTGAAGGACGACCAGTACCGTTATGCTGGTAAGACCTACCACATGACTCGCCACGGCTTCGCCCGCGACCTTGACTTCACGGTTGCTAAGCAGGAGCAGAGCAGTGTTTCTTTGGTTCTGGAGGACAACGCGACAACCCACGAAAAGTACCCATTCGCCTTCAAGTTGACCCTGACTTACACTCTGGAGGGTAAGAAGCTCAGCGTTGGTTACAAGGTTGAGAACCCGGCGACGGAGACCATGTACTTCAGTATTGGTGCCCACCCTGCATTCCGGATGCCACTGACTACCGATACTAAGTTTGAAGACTACCACCTGCAGTTTGACCCAGCCGAGGACCGCACCCGGGTCGGCTTGGTCGGCAAGTACGCCGACTTCGCAGCGGGCAAGACCGTCAGCGAAAATGACACGCAGCTTTCCCGCGAGATGTTCAAGGACGACGCCCTCATCTACGTTCTGAATGGCGAAGAAACCAACATCAGCTTGAAGAGCAAGGCTGGTAAGCACGGTGTGACGGTCAGCGTTAAGGACGCTCCATACGTCGGTGTATGGTCTAACTATCCTAAGCCTGGTGACTTCTGCTGCATCGAACCTTGGTGGGGCGTTGCGGACGGTCCCGATGCGGATGGCGATTTGACCAAGAAGCGCGGCATCAACGAACTCGCTGCTGGCAAGACCTTTACCCAGGGCTTCAGTGTCACTGTGTTCTAGAATTCGCTCCTAGCAATTTAGCAAGCAAAAAGCCACCCGGTGACGGATGGCTTTTTTGTGCACAGAGCGGAGTAGCTCGCCTTGTGGAGCAAAGTGTTTAGCTTACTTAGTTAGACTTGCGATGGTGCTTCAGCCAGCTATAATACAGACCGAAATGGACGATGTTTTCCTTGCCTTCACGAATGCGAATGAGGTTCGGCAGGTGCCGCCAGACGAAGAACACAGTCAGCGCAGCGGCAATCACCGCAAGGACCCAGTCGTGAATGAGTAGTGCCACCAGTGCCATGGCGAAGACCCCAAGGATGCTGGCAATGCTGACGGTGGAGGTCACGAGAATCGTGCCCACGAAGATACTGCTGGCAAGGAGGAACATGCCCGGATTGTAGGCAAGTAAGATGCCGGCGCTGGTCGCGACGGCCTTACCGCCCTTGAAGTGCAGGAAGATACTGGCAACGTGGCCGGCCACCGCGGCGAGTCCACAAACGAGGATCAGCCAGTGCTGGGAGTAACCGAAGATCCGGGGCAGGCTGGCACCAAGTGTTCCTTTCAAAATGTCGAGGATGAGCACCTCCGTGCCGGCTGTCGGGCCGAGGACTCGGTATGCGTTTGTGGTGCCAATGTTATGGCTACCTGCATCCCGCGGGTCCTTGTGACAAAAGATGCGGCCAATCCAGACTCCCGAAGGAATTGAGCCAATTAGATAGGCCAGTACAAAACTTATTGCAAGTAGCATATCGCCACTCCTTTCAGTGCTATTAGTTTAGCATGTTTTGCATTACTTTTGACAGCCTGCATGCATCAATGTAGACTTAATTACGGCAATAGAACGTTTGTTCGTAAAGCGGTGAAAGTGGTCAAAAATAAGTCCGTTGCCGCTGTGTGCAGACTGGGACTAGAGCCCAACTTTGTGCTAAGGTAAGATTATTGCTTTTGAAGAGAGGTTGAGAAATGGCTAAACCAAGCGAATCATATAACGACTCGTCCATCCAGGTCTTGGAAGGACTCGAGGCTGTCCGCAAACGGCCAGGGATGTATATCGGATCAACGGACGCACGTGGTCTGCACCACTTGGTCTACGAAATCGTGGACAACGCTGTCGATGAGGCTCTTGCCGGTTACGGGGACGTCATCGCTGTTACTATCCACAAGGACAACTCTATTACCGTGGTCGACCACGGGCGCGGTATGCCAACGGGGATGCACGCCAGTGGTAAGCCAACGATTGAAGTGATCCTGACCGTGCTCCACGCCGGGGGTAAATTCAGTCAGGACAGTTATAAGACTAGTGGTGGTCTGCACGGGGTCGGTTCATCAGTCGTTAACGCGCTGAGTGAGTCACTGACCGTGCGGGTCGTTCGGGACGGCAAGGCTTACCTAGAGAACTTTGTGAACGGTGGTCATCCTGATGGCGGTCTGCAGAAGCTCGGTAAAGTTAAGGAGCCTAATGGGACGACGATTACCTTCAAGCCGGACCCAACTATTTTCCAAACGACCGTGTTCAGCTTTGACACTCTGGCTGAGCGCCTGCGTGAATCAGCGTTTCTACTGAAGAACATTAAGATCACGCTGAGTGACGAGCGCAGCGGCCGCGATGAGGTCTATCACTATCCAGATGGGCTCAAGAGCTTCGTTGCCTACCTGAATGAAGGTAAGGACGCCCTGTCAAATGTGATGCAGTTCGAAGGCGAGAAGGACGGAATCGTCGTTGATTTCGCCGGTCAGTACAACGATGGCTACTCCGAGAACATCATTTCCTTCGTCAACAACGTACGGACCACTGACGGCGGGACTCACGAAGCAGGATTGCGAGCTGGGATGACCCGGGCGTTCAATGATTTTGCGCGCAAGGTCAATTTGCTCAAGGAAAAGGACAAGAACCTCGACGGTAGCGATGTCCGTGAAGGTCTCGCCGGCGTGTTGTCTGTCCGTATTCCTGAAGAGCTACTTCAGTTTGAGGGCCAGACCAAGGGCAAACTGGGCACCCCACAAGCACGTCAGGTTGTTGATAACGTCGTGTACGAAAAGCTGAGTTTTTGGCTCATGGAAACCGGTGATGCCGCGCAAGAGCTCGTTAAGAAGGCCCTGCGTGCGCGTGAAGCCCGTGAAGCCGCCCGCAAAGCCCGGGATGAATCGCGGACCGGGCGTAAGCGCAAAAAGGACCAAGGCGTGCTGTCCGGGAAGCTAACTCCTGCCCAGAGCAAAAACGCCAAGAAGAACGAGCTATACCTAGTTGAAGGGGATTCTGCCGGTGGTTCGGCCAAACAGGGCCGGGACCGGCGCTTCCAGGCAATTTTGCCACTGCGAGGGAAGGTTCTGAACACCCAGAAGGCCAAGCTGGGTGATATCGTGAAGAACGAAGAAATCAACACGATGATCTATACGATTGGGGCCGGTGTCGGCAGTGACTTTGATGTTTCTAGTGCTAACTACGATAAAGTCATCATCATGACTGATGCCGATACCGATGGTGCACACATTCAGATTCTCCTGCTGACCTTCTTCTACCGTTACATGCGGCCACTCATTGATGCCGGCCGCGTCTACATCGCCTTGCCGCCACTATACCGTTTGTCCAAAGGTGCGGGGGCCAAGACGGAAATCCATTACGCTTGGACCGATGAAGAACTCGAAAACGAAACCAAGAAGATGGGCCGCGGCTACACGCTGACCCGCTTCAAGGGGCTCGGGGAAATGAACGCTGACCAATTGTGGGAGACAACTATGAATCCGGAGACCCGGACACTGATTCGGGTGCGGATCGATGACGCCCAGCTTGCTGAACGGCGAGTGACCACGCTCATGGGTGATAAAGTCGAACCACGGCGGAAGTGGATCGAAAGCAACGTTGAGTTCACGCTCGGGGATGACAGTTCCATCCTTGAGACCAAGACCTCGAATCACGAAGACCTAACTTTTGGGGCCAAAAAGATCAAGCAGCAATTGAAACGGAAGAAGGGAAAGTAAACCATGGCAAACCACATTCAGGAATTAACGCTTGAAGAGGTCATGGGTGACCGCTTCGGCCGCTACTCCAAGTACATCATTCAAGAACGGGCCTTGCCCGACGTCCGCGATGGGCTCAAGCCTGTGCAGCGCCGAATTCTCTACGCGATGCAGATGGACGGGAACACCTACGACAAGGGCTTCCGGAAGTCAGCCAAGTCCGTCGGGAACATCATGGGTAACTTTCACCCCCACGGTGATAGTTCCATCTATGAAGCCATGGTTCGCCTCTCCCAAGACTGGAAGCTGCGCATCCCCCTCGTTGAGATGCACGGTAACAACGGGTCCATGGACGGGGACTCACCAGCCGCAATGCGGTACACTGAGGCCCGTTTAGCCAAAATTTCCACGGAACTGCTGAAGGACATCGAGAAGGACACCGTTGAGATGGTGCTCAACTTTGATGACACTCAGCAGGAACCAACCGTGCTGCCCGCTGGTTTTCCGAACTTGTTGGTCAATGGCGCAACCGGGATTTCCGCGGGTTATGCGACCGAGATCCCGCCACACAACCTGCGGGAGGTCATCAAGGCCACGCTCATGGTGATGGCTAACCCTGATGTTAGCTTGGCTGAACTGATGACAGCCGTGAAGGGTCCTGATTTTCCGACCGGCGGGATCATCCAGGGCCTCGATGGCATTAAGAAAGCATACGAGACGGGCCGCGGCCGGGTCATTGTCCGCTCCCGTTGCTCGATTGAAGAGGTCCGCGGCCACAAGCAGCAAATCGTTGTGACCGAGCTACCTTACGAAGTTAACAAGGCGCAGCTTGTTAAGCGGATCGATGACCTCCGTTTGGCTAAGAAGGTTGACGGAATTGCCGAAGTTCGTGATGAAAGTGACCGCTTCGGCTTGTCGGTTGTCATTGAGCTGAAGAAGGATGCGAACGCACAGGGAATTCTGAATTACCTGTACAAGAATACCGACCTGCAGATCAGCTACAACTTTAACATGACCGCAATTTCGAACGGCCGGCCGATGCAACTGGGCTTGCGGCCAATGATCAGTGCTTACCTTGATCACCGCCGGACAGTTGTGACCCGGCGCAGCGAGTACGACCTTAAAAAGGCGCAAACGCGGGAGCACATCGTCCAAGGTTTGATGAAGGCACTGTCGATTCTGGACCAGGTCATCAAGACCATTCGCGCCAGCAAGGACAAGGGGGATGCCAAGAACAACTTGGTCAAGGCCTATGACTTCACGCCGGAACAGGCCGAGGCCATCGTTTCCCTGCAGTTGTACCGTTTAACCAACACGGATATTACCGCCTTGCAGCAAGAGGAAGCCGAACTGAACAAGGCCATCGCCGGCTACCAGGATATTTTGGCGCACCCGGCGGCGCGAGACCGCGTGATCAAGAACGAGCTGGAGAAGGTTGCGAAGGAGTACGGGGATGATCGCCGGACTCGCATTGAAGACAAGGTTGAAGAACTTGAAGTCGACACGACGGTTACCGTCGCTGACGAACAGGTGATGGTGCTGGTTTCGCGGGATGGTTACGTCAAGCGCAGCAGCTTGCGGAGCTACCAGGCCGTTGATGACCAGCAAAATGGGCTGAAGGAGCAAGACTTCGCTGTTTTCCAAAAGCAACTGTCGACGCTCGACCATGTCTATATCTTCACCAGCCTTGGCAATGTCATCTACCGTCAGGTGTTTG
This sequence comes from Lacticaseibacillus zhaodongensis, assembly GCF_009687905.1. GTDB lineage: Bacteria > Bacillota > Bacilli > Lactobacillales > Lactobacillaceae > Lacticaseibacillus > Lacticaseibacillus zhaodongensis. Next base: position 503,987 of record NZ_BLBG01000001.1, read on the forward strand.
AACTAGACGATGAGCGCTGGAAGGACTCCGGCGAGCACCTCAGTCAGACAGTTGGCTTGCAGCCAAACGAAGTTGTGCTGCGCGTCTTTGCCTTCAAGGACCTGCAGACCAAGGGTAACTTTGTCCTTGGCACAACTAATGGGCTTATCAAGCAGACGGCTTTGAATGACTTGCAGCCGACCCGGACGTACAAGACGAAAGCAATGGTCGCAATCAAGCTGAAAGATGATGCTGCCACGGTCAGTGATGTCTACTTCACGGACGCTGCGGACAAACAGACTGTTTTTGCAGCGACGACTAATGGTTACGGCTTGAGTTTCGCCCTGACTGAGGTGCCAATTTCTGGTGCACGGGCTGCTGGGGTCAAAATGATTAACCTGAAGGATGGCGATACGGTCGTTAATTACATTCTTAGCGCCGCTCCAGAGAAGGACGAGGTTGCTATTGTCACTCAGCGTGGAGCCTTTAAGAAGATGAAGTTGAGCCAGGTTCCGGCAACTAGCCGGGCTAAGCGGGGACTGCAGATTCTCCGTGAGCTCAAGAAGAACCCGCACCGGATTGTGGCAATGCAGTTGGTTGCGGAGGGCGTCGTACTTGACGTCTTGACAACTGCTGGTGCCGTCTTAACGATTAATCCAGCGGACCATCCGCTCGGGGATCGTTTCGGCAATGGTTCCTTCGTAATTGATACGGACGAAAGCGGTACGCCAGTTTATGTGCACTGCCGATTACTGGAAACGCTAATATAATCTGAACCTAATTTACGGGTGTCCGGGACAAAATTGTCCTGCGACACCCGTTTTGGTATATTCATTCCGGAATTCAAGGGCCTGACCGTCACTTTTCTGTTATTTCTGGCTAAATCCCCGTTGATTTTACTTAATGGATAACTTATAGTTAAGCTAACGGTATGAGTAAGTCGAATCGCGATTATAAGCGCACAAAGGAGAGGTACACCATGAAGACTAAGCAGGATAACATTTTTTCTTCCAAGACCCTCAGTTATTTCCTCCAGTTGGCAGAGACGATGAATTACACCCAGGCGGCACAGATCTTGGGCATCACGCAGCCGGCGCTTACCCAACAGATCAAGAAGCTTGAGCGGACGGTTGGTGCGCCGTTGTTCTTCTCTGTGGGTAAGAAACTACATCTGTCTGATGCTGGGGCAACCATGTTGGCTGCAACGCAAGATATCTACGAGGTTTTGAACCAGGCGACTGATGAAATCCAGCGGTCGACTAGTGCAACCTCTGGGGTGATTTCAATTGGTTTCTTGGCTTCAATTGAGGACTCCGTGTTCAACGCTTTCATCGCACATTACTACGCCATGCACCCGGATATTAACGTGAACTTCCGCATGATGACGCGGCGTGAAATTTGGGAACATCTCGAAAACAACCAGATTGACTTGGCCATCATGTACCTACCTGATGACTCAATCAAAAACTGGAAGCCGTATGAGTCCCGGACAATTTTCGGTGAACAACTCATGTTCTTGCACAATGATGACCGGCTTAAGGGTCGCGAGACCGTCCGCTTCGAAGAAACCGTCGACAGCAAGTGGGTATCATATCCAGACGACTACTTCCTTGCCCACCTGATGAGCGAACGTTACAAGAATCAGTTGGTTACGATTCCAAAACCAGTCGCGCAGTTCACCACGCCTTACCAGTTGGCTGAATTTTCCAATCGGACTGGTGTTGACACGGCTTTACCTGCTAGTTTCTACGTTGCTCACAAGGATGAAATCAAGGCTGAAGCTGCAGGCTTTGACCCCGAGATTCAGTTTGACCTAAGTTTTGTCTTCCGTAAGGGTAAGGACCAGATTCCGCGGATTGCCAACTTCCTCGACGAGCTTGACGCTTATCTTGAAGCGGATGATTATCTGTCGCGGGTAGTTAAGAATCGTGGTAGACTGATTACTGAGTCAGATGAAAATTAATCTGCAGCATTAATACTATGAATATTTAAGGGAGAGTTGTTCAATGTCTACATTGATTTTTGGTCACCAGAGTCCTGATACGGACGCGATCACGAGTGCAATTGATTTTGCCGAATACAAGAAGCAAAGTGGGGACAGTGACGTCGAAGCCGTTGCTTTGGGCGAACTGAACGATGAAACTAAGTTCGCACTGGACTTCTTCAAGGTGCCAGCTCCACGCGTGATCAAGACCGCCGCAAACGAGACTCAGCACGTTATCCTCGTGGACCACAACGAAGCGCAGCAGTCTGTTGCTGACCGGGACAAGGTAACTGTTGACGCAGTGATCGATCACCACCGTCTGGCTAACTTTGAGACCGCCGCACCACTGTTCATTCGGATGGAACCAATTGGCAGTTGCAACTCTGTCATCTACAAGATGTACAAGGAACAGGGCTTCAAAATCACCCCTACGACTGCGGGTTTGATGGCATCTGGCCTGATTTCCGACACTCTTTTGCTTAAGAGCCCAACCACGACTGATGAAGATAAGCAGATTTTTGCAGAACTGCAGAAGCTTGCTGACGTTGACCTGAAAGAATACGGTTTGAAGATGCTCAAAGCTGGCACCAACCTTGCTGCCAAGTCTGACAAGGAACTCATTGACGCAGACGCCAAGAGTTTTGAAATGAGCGGCAGCAACGTCCGCATTGCGCAGATCAACACCGTTGACTTGAATGACATCTACGACCGCCAGGATGCGATTCTTGCTGCAATGCAGGAAGAGAAGGATGCCGACAACTACGATTTGTTCCTCGTATTCGCAACTGACATCCTTAACAGCAACTCTGTCGGTTATGCCCTCGGTGCTACCGACAAGGTTGAAGCGGCCTTTGGTAAGAAGTTCGATGCTAACAAGCGTCTCGACCTCGCCGGCGTTGTTTCCCGTAAGAAGCAGGTTGTACCACCACTTACAGAGGAATTTGCCAAGTAAGCAAGTGTTTTTTTAAAATAGAGAGGACCGGAGTAATCCGGTTCTTTTTTTGTCTGGTCTGCGACTCCCCGCAGGAAGCTACGGGCATAAACAGCCACCGGTCATCTAGAATGAATGAGGGCTTACTTAGGGTGATGAATGTGCACTTTTTCATTTAGGTTAGATAGACATTGCCACTTGTGCTTTTTGTGCATTCTGCACAAGGCTGCTAATTATTTAGCTGCGAGTTTGCAAAGTTGTTAAATTAGCCATTACTGCAGACAAGGGCAGGATACAGATGATTTGAAAATAGCCTAGTAAAATGGTGACTGTTCATTATGTTTTTTTAGGATTTGCTGGCAATCAATCTAGTTTACATCTAGTTTACATATAGAAAACGCTTTTCATCAGCGACATTACCGATTACTGAGTTTGTGATTAATTTGCATGAAAGATATGCGGCTTGTCTTTGATAATTCGAGTTTATGTCTGCAAAAGAATGCATGCAAACTGTATAATAGCAAGACCGTTCGACAATATTTTTGACCGCTTGTTATAAGCATGCTTTTATTAATTGAATTAGTATAGTTCCTTATGTGTGCACCATTTTATTAACACCGTTTAAAGTGCGAATAGTGAGCAGTTCATGATTAGACGCTGATATTAATAGGAAAATTACAAATTACCATTGCGGCTAACCGCATCTTTAGGTACGGACAACTTTTTGATGCTGTTCAGTATCTGTTGACTCCGGCAAGAAGAATTATGACAAAAAAGTTTAATTTTTTTGTCAGCTGTAATTCCCATAATCTAAGGCCTTTCATGAAAATTCAAGAAAGCACTTTCGGAAAAGGCTTGCAAATTAATTGCGGGCTGGGCATACTTATAACTGTTAGAAGAGCATCCCGTTTACTATCGGTCGAATTTGAACCGGTTCAACATAAACGTTAGATGCGAAAAATATTTTAGGAGGCGACACGATGGTCGGAATCATTCTTGCCAGCCACGGACAATTCGCTGCTGGCATTAAGCAGTCTGGTCAGATGATCTTCGGTGAGCAGGATAAGGTTGAAGCGGTAACCTTCATGCCTGACGAAGGTCCAGATGACTTGAAGGCTCACTTGGAAGCAGCCATTGCTAAGTTTGATCCTGAAGATGAAGTTTTGTTCCTGATCGATCTTTGGGGAGGTTCTCCATTCAACCAGGCAAATGGAATTTTCGAGGAGCACAAGGACAAGTGGGCGATCGTTACTGGATTGAACCTGCCAATGCTGATCGAGGCATACGGCGCGCGTCTATCCATGAACTCAGCACACGAACTTGCAGCACATCTTGTTGAAGCAGGGCGTGAAGGTGTCAAAATCAAGCCTGAATCACTCGAGCCAAAGCCAAAAGCAGCTCCTGCAAAGGCTGCAGCACCGGCAAACGCCGGTAAGCCAGGCAAAATGGAATACGTACTTGCACGGATCGACTCTCGTCTGCTTCACGGCCAAGTTGCTACTACTTGGACGAAGACGACCAATCCAAACCGGATCATTGTTGTTTCTGACAACGTTGCGAAGGACAACATGCGTAGCACCCTGATTAAGGAAGCTGCTCCTGCCGGTGTTAAGGCTCACGTCATTCCAATCGATCAGATGATCAAGATTGCGAAGGACGACAAGCACTTCGGCGGTCAGCGCGTAATGCTGTTGTTTGAAACTCCTGAGGACGCACAGCGTGCTATTGAAGGTGGGGTTCCACTCAAGGAAGTTAACGTTGGGTCCATGGCTCACTCTGTTGGTAAGGTTCAGCCGAACAAGGTACTGGCTTTTGACCAGACCGATATCGATTCCTTCAAGAAGATGGAATCTGAAGGCATCACTTTCGATGTTCGTAAGGTTCCTGCAGACAGTAAGGATAACCTCGATCACATCCTTGCTAGTGCTCAGGCCGAACTCGATAAGCAAAAGCAATAATCCGTTAAACAGAGAGGAGGATATATAATGTCTTTAAACTTTATTCAAATCATTCTGGTCCTCATCGTAGCATTCTTGGCCGGGGTGGAAGGTGTTCTTGATGAGTGGGAGTTCCACCAACCACTTGTTGCCTGCACCTTGATTGGTCTCGCCACTGGGACAGTTGTTCCTTGCATCATCTTAGGTGGTCAGTTGCAGCTCATCGCTCTTGGCTGGGCTAACGTTGGTGCCGCGATTGCTCCTGATGCTGCTCTTGCGTCCGTCGCATCTGCAATTATTCTTGTTCTTGGCGGTCAGGGCAAAGCCGGAGTTAGCTCCGCTATCGCGCTTGCTATTCCACTGGCTGTCGCAGGGCTGCTGCTCACGACCCTCGTGCGGACCATTGCAACTGCTATCGTCCACTTGATGGATGCTGCAGCTTCCAAGGGTAGTTTCCGCGGAATTGAAGTATGGCAGTGGATTGCTATCTGCCTGCAAGGTCTGCGTATCGCCATTCCAGCCGGTTTGATTCTGGCTGTTGGTGCTGGTCCTGTTAAGTCCTTGCTGGGTATGATTCCTGACTGGCTTAACCAAGGTCTTGGCATTGGTGGTGGCATGGTCGTTGCCGTTGGGTACGCCATGGTTATCAACATGATGGCTACCGCTGAAGTATGGCCATTCTTCGCTTTAGGTTTCGT
>NZ_BLBG01000002.1 GCF_009687905.1 Lacticaseibacillus zhaodongensis
TAACACGAGTTTGATTTGATGTTTTTTATTTCAGAAGAACTTGGTCACGAGTGGCTAACTTGATTATAAAATCTGCCTTTTAAAATAATTGACATTCGAGAAGAAGAAGGCGGGTCGTTATCTGAATTATATGGTTCTCCTAATGCACTTGTAAAGCCTGTACCAATGAATACTAGGCTGGAACGTATTCACAATGAATTGGATGAAATAGTAGAGAGGGCTTATCGGGCTAGTGGTTTCTCAACTGACTCACAGAGAATTGGTTTCTTATTATCAATGTATGAGGAGAAGGTGCAGAAACTTGGACAATAAAAATGTAGTGGATGTTAGTTATCATCGAACAGGGAAAAGCACAAATACAGACGAGCTGGGCATGCGTGAGATGCAGGCACGTGTCTATCAACATCGCAGTTCACAGTACATTTTGGTCAAGGCACCACCTGCTTCTGGTAAGTCACGGGCTTTGATGTTTGTTGCGCTTGATAAGCTGGCTAATCAAGGTGTTCGAAAGGTTATCGTTGCCGTTCCTGAACGCTCGATTGGGAAGTCTTTCCAACACACCGAGTTAGCGAAGTTTGGCTTCTATGAAGATTGGTCAGTAAACTCGCAATATGATCTTACTCTAAATGGCGGAGATGCTGGCAAAGTTCAGAAATTCATTGATTTCATGAACGACGATACGGCTACCATTCTAATTTGTACGCACGCCACGCTGCGCTTTGCGTATGAGAAAGTCGATGATGATCACAAGTTCGACAACGTAATGTTAGCGATTGATGAATTTCACCACGTTTCTTCTGAAGACAGCTCTGTCCTTGGCGGTGCGCTGAAGAACATTATGCACAACTCAACGGCGCATATTCTTGCGATGACGGGGTCTTATTTCCGTGGCGATTCATCGCCAATCCTAACGCCAGAAGATGAGCAACAGTTTGACAAGGTCAATTATACCTATTACGAACAATTGGATGGCTACAAATACTTGAAGTCATTTGGCATTGATTACAAATTTTATCAAGGCTCATATCTTACGGCTTTGGACAAGGCGGTAGATGTGTCTAAGAAGACCATCATTCATATTCCTAGTGTTAATTCTAGTGAATCAACCAAGGACAAATATAATGAGGTTGATGCTATATTTGATACCATTGGCACGATCGAATCGCAGGATGATGAGACAGGTATCTACACGCTTAAGGGCCATGTGGATGGGCGTTTATTGAAGGTTGCTGACCTAGTCAATGAAGATGGCCGCGACAAGGTTCAAGAATACTTACGTAAGATGAAGCGGGCTGATCAGTTGGATATCCTGATTGCGTTAGGGATGGCCAAAGAAGGCTTTGACTGGCCGTGGGCTGAACAGGCGTTGACTATTGGCTATCGACGTTCGCTAACGGAGATTGTGCAGATCATTGGCCGAGTTACGCGTGATAGCTCCAATAAGACGCATGCCCAGTTTACGAATATGATTGAACAGCCGGATGCCAAAGACGGTGACGTTCAATATGCGGTCAACTCAATTCTTAAGGCGATTACTGCCTCACTATTGATGGAACAAGTACTGGCTCCGGAGATTCACCTGAAAGCACGCAAGCATAAGACAGACAAGTCTTCAGGTAATGGTGGTGACATCTTTGTCCGAGGATTGAAAGACCCGTCGACTAAGGCGGTTCGGAGCATCATTGAGAATGACATGCCTGACCTGAAGGCGGCTATCCTGCAAGATAACGCGGTGAAGAATGGTATTGCGGCTAATGTAGACGCTGAGACGATGAACAAGGTACTGATTCCTAAAGTCATTATGACCCGCTACCCAGGGCTAAATAATGAGGAAGTCGAAGAAGTCCGTCAGTACGCGGTAGCAGACACTGTGCTGCGGCATGCTGTCGTGGATCAAACTACAGACAAGCACGGCAACACCAATGAATTTTTACGAATGGCTGACAAGTTCATCAACGTCGACGAGTTGGATATCAACTTAATTGATTCCATCAATCCGTTCCAGCGGGCATATGAAGTGCTGTCCCAGAATATTGACAGTGACGTTTTGCGGACAATTCAGCGTTCTATTGACGCTAAGAAGTTTGACTTTGATGAAGCTGAACTCGTCTATCTGTACAATCAGACTAAGCAATTTATCGCCGATAACGGTCGGGAACCAGATAAAGGAAGTCGCGACGAGCTTGAGGTAAAGATGGCGTATGCGCTTGCCAAATTAAGGGATATGCAGGCACGGAGGCAGCAGAATGGATAATCAAAGCTTGATTCGGTCGCTGGATGACATTTTTAATGATCCGGACGCAACGTCTTTGCTCGCTAGCAAACCCAAACATACTCCCGTAAGCTATGACCCCACGGTAGAAGGATTTCAAGAGATTACCGATTGGGTGATTGCTCATGACGGTAACGAGCCACAGAAGCTGCGAGATCCCTCACAGATGAAACAGCGCAAGTTGGCAAGCCGATTAAAAGGTATCCGTGAAGATCCTGAGCGTCGGGATTTGTTGATGCCGTATGATACTGCAGGGTTACTAAGTGTTCATGAAGACGGCCCAGCGTTGAATGAAATTGTGAAAAATGAAAAGCAGGATTTTGCATCACTGGATGATATTCTTAGCGATGATTCCATTCTGTTTAAGAAAAGTGATCAGCAAGCTGCTGGTAGTAAGTTGTTCGATACCAAGAAGCTCAACGAAATTCAGCGTGAGCAGGAAAACCGTCCGGAATTGATTTCTCAGCGTAAGCCGATGAAAAAATTCGGTCAGTATGAGGCTATGTTCCACAAGGTTCAGGCTGAAATTGCATCTGGTCAGCGGCAGCTTCGCCCGTTCAAGAATTACGAGTTGCTGAGCAAGCACTTCTACGTTCTTAAGGGACAGTTACTGTACATTGATGAGATTGGCGAAGAAATCAAACTTGATGACAATAGCAACAGGAAAACCGACGCAAGGATGCATGTAATCTATGATAACGGGACTGAAAACAACCCGACGCGAAATGGGCTTGCTTCATCTCTGTATGGGCGTCAAGGTAGGATTGTTACGGAAGTTGAGCATGGTATTGAATTGACAAGTGATGACCACGTGACGGGGTTCATATATATACTGGAATCTTTGAGCGACAACCCTCAGATTAAGCGAATACAAGCGAGGCATCCGTTGTACAAGGTTGGCTTCACTACTGGATCGGTTCAGGCAAGAATTGCCAACGCCGAGAATGAGTCAACTTATCTATATGGTCCAGTACGACTTGTCGGCGAAATTAAAGTGGTGAACTTGAAAGCGGAAGCGTTGGAAACTGCGTTACATCATGCATTAGCAGAATATCAGTTGAATGTTGATATTACTGCTGCTAACGGGCGGATTGTTAAGCCACGTGAATGGTTTGCTGTTGATTTCAATACTATTTTCGAAGTATCACAGAGGATCGTTGCCAGATTACTTCAGAATGTTAATGGGGAGTCGTAATATGGAAACCAAAAAACTTGAAGAGTTTGATATGAGGGATGATTTCTCAATTCCAGTATTCGTTGGATATGAACTAGTTGAAATCTCAGGAATCAAAGGCGTAGATCCGAATAGCCACCACGCAGGCATACTTACACGAAAAGGTGGAAGTACGTTTCTTGAGCTGGCTGATTTCCCTGAAAAGAAGGATTATATTTCCCCGAATCCTTCAGGTGTAATTGTTGATCATGATGACAAAGTGGCGAATCAGGATGATGTTGGAAACTGGTACGCGTCAAGTTGGGATGGTGGTTTGCAGTTTGTTTTTCGCGATTTTTTTCGAATAAATGCGAGCGAAAATTTTGCTAGAAATCATTTTGTCGGCGACACCTCAAAATGGCGGATAAGTGATTACTCTATTGTGGACAAGCATTTAGCAGATTCGAAGATAAAGAAAGCGACCCTATCAATGGACCATGTGTATTCTTGGTTCAACTTCTTTCGGCCGGAGCAGGATTGGGCGAATACGAAATCGATTGTGTTTAAAGACCTTTGTTTTGAAAATCAACCATTCGCGCTTGTAATTGGTGCAAATGGTAAGGAACGGCACGATCTTCATATTTATCAGAAGACGGCTTACATGACCATTAGTATTGAATTTGATAATCCACAGGCTCGAGAATTTACCTATCATCTGGCTGTTACTCTTCGAAACTTTTTACACATTGTGATGGGTAAAGAAGTTCGTATAAACCAGATTATTCTAAATCGGGATGTTGTTACCAATAATAGCGAGGATGAGTCTAGTTCGGATAATGTACGAGAAAATTGGTTCTTGGAACAGTCTTATTTACCAGAGTCTGTAAACGAAACTAATGCACATTTTAATGTTCCGTATCATGAAATAGCAGATAAATTCAACCCGATACTGAGTCAGTATTTGATGAATACAAAATTACAGCAATTCGTAGGCAGTTACTTGACGGTTGACCAGTTTCATACACCGGTGGACACACAGATTGTGACACTTGTATCCGCTGTCGAGTCCTATTACAGCGAAGCTAGGTATAGCTTCCCACCGAAGAAAATTAAGAATGCTAAGGAAAAGCTCGCAAGGATGGCTGAACTAGTATATGATCCTAACAAGCTGTTCAATGATGATATTAGGGGCAGCGCGGGTAAAGTAGAGGAACTAATAGAGGAAATGGTCGATGCACGAGATTATATTGTGCACGGAGAAAGATCTAAGAAGTATACTTCTGAGGCAGAACTTGTACCAGATCTAATTATCTTTAAAAAGTTGATTCGAAAGGCAATTACACAGGTGGGGTTACTACGTGTTCAACGGAATAACTAATACTAACGAGATCTACGGGAGGAGGAAGATTGGCGCCTCGCTTCACCTCTCTTGGATAATATCGGTTTTACGTGAAGTAATAAAGACTTTCTCAAGATTGGTTAGTGTGTCCGGTGCTACGAATCAACCGTAAAAGCGATTTCCAGAACGCGTGTTTGGTGATATACTAAATTTGTTGTGGATGCAATGTCTGTGTTGGTAATTTCAAAGAAAGTGGAGTGGGTAAGGTGAAACGAGTGTTTATTAGCTTTGCGATTGAGGATTCACGGCTTCGAGACTTATTGGTTGGTCAGGCTAAGAATAACAACAGCCCATTTGAGTTTGTAGATATGTCGGTAAAAAAGGCATGGAGTAGTGAGTGGAAGACAAAATGCCGCACAAAGATTAAGGGATGCGGTGGAGTGCTTGCAATCGTTACATCGAATTCAATGGATGCTGACGGGGAACGCTGGGAACTGAAATGTGCTTCAGAGGAAGGAATCTCCCGTCTGGGTATATGGGGAAATGATGAGCATGCGGGGGTTCAAGTCCCTCCAGAACTTCCGAAGTACAAGATGCGTGATTGGACTTGGGTCAACATCAAGACTTGGTTGGACACATTATAGGAGCGGGCATGAAGAAGGCGTTAGTTGTCGGGATAGACGATTACCCGAACGCACCACTAAAAGGCTGCGTAAATGATGCAGAGGCTATTGCGAAGGCGTTGGAGCGAAATCAAGACCAAACCAAAAATTTTGACGTGCGGTTAGAAACAAATATTCCATCAGGTGCCAGATTACTAAGTGCGGTTAATGATCTCTTTCAGGGTGATGCAGATATAGCTTTATTGTATTTTTCAGGACATGGTAGTGAAGATGGAATGGGATATCTGGTTACCCCAGATTATGCCCCGCCAATTTGGGGAGTTAGCATGGCAGATATATTAAGCTGTGCGAATAAATCTAAGTGCCGGAATAAAATCATTATTCTTGACAGCTGTTATTCTGGCCGATTAGGTGAAAACCCCGTTTTTGAGGCGACATCTTCAGAACTTGCAGAAGGTGTCACTATTATGACTGCTAGTTCGCGAGATCAGGTGTCACTTGAAATAAATGGACATGGCGTGTTTACAGGACTTTTATTACAGGGATTGGCAGGTGGTGCTGCTGATTTAACGGGTAAAATTTCGCCAGCCAGCTTGTACGCGTTTATTGATCAATCGCTTGGTCCTTGGGAACAACGTCCTGTATTCAAAACAAATACAACCGCTTTTTTATCGATTCGTTCTGTTCAACCGCAGGTGCCCATGACAACGTTGAGAATAATTTCAAAGATTTTTGAAGAACCTACGACGGAATTTGGCTTAGATCCTTCGTATGAAGATACAAATGCGGTAGACATTGATCATAGGGTGGTTAAACCTTATGCAGCTAGAGAGCATGTGGATTTATTCAAAAAATTACAGGCACTTGAAGGTGTGGGACTAGTAGAACCGGTTGGAGAAGATTTTATGTATTTTGCGGCGATGCACAATAAGTCTTGCAGATTAACACCATTGGGGATGCACTACTGGAAGTTATCGAAAGATCGACGGTTCTGAGTCAAGTTGAATTGATCTAAATTGACGATGTCATCAAGATTTTAATGATGACATCTTTTTGTGTCTAATCGTTTTGTTTGCAATATTAAGATCCTGTTACAGTTCAAATTTCAGTTTCAAACCGCGTCCTACAAACCGTCTGTATATGTTGAGAGCGAAAGTTCTCACGGACCTTCCGGAAGGGTCTTACAACGCATCGCCGCCGTGCGCGGCGTGCAGCGCGAAAGCCGCTAGCGCGAGCGGCGGCGGTCGGCGTTAGCCGGCCGCCACAAGCCCCCGGTCTCTAATAGGGGGGCAAATATTAGAGACAAAATACACGTAAGTAGGACGAAAGCGCCGGTGGCAAGCCACTTTGCGTAAGCAGATAGGTGGCTGTGCTGTCAGGTTGCTTCGAAAGGAGCTAACATGCTGAAAGATTTGAACTTAGTCGGCGGGATGACAAATATCGACTGGCTAAACCAGTTTCATGATGAGATGCGCATGCACAAGATTACTCAGGGTCAATTAGCGAAGACGGCTGATTATAGTCGGTCGCATTTGAACCAGTTGCTGACAGGGAAGAGTCCGATTAACAAGCAAGCGCGATTGCGATTGACGTTGGCACTGCGATCGCTGACCGGTCAGAACAATATTGACGTCTGTATTGATTATTTGGGCGTCACCTTCAAGTCACACGACTATGAAGAGCTGGTGACGGAGTTGTTCCAGCTCAACCTCAATCACTTCAGTCTTAAGGAAGGCGCGCGCTATGGTTACAGTGCGACCTTCAAATGTGGCGAAATCGACGTGTTGCTGTCGCCATATCAAGATGTAAATGCAGACGGTTATGATCCTAGTGAGGATAGTGGCACGATGATTGAGTTGAAAGGTCAAGGCTGCCGCTATGTTGAATCGTATTTGCGCCAACAGAACCGGACTTGGTACGACTTCTTGGAGACGTGCATTGCGCTTGACGGTCACTTCACCCGCGTTGACCTCGCCATCAATGATCGCAATGGCTTGCTCGATGTGCCGACCTTGATTGAGAAGTGTGACCGGGATGAATTCACCTCGCGTTTTCATGGCTTCCGAGATAATCGCACCAAGCAGTGGGAGGTATCGGGCAGAACCTTGTATCTGGGGTCACCGCAAAGCGAAGTGTACTTCTGTATTTACGACAAGGCCTTTGAGCAACACCAGAAGCACCCTGAGATTGCGATTGAAGACCAGCCGATACGCACGCGCTTTGAAGTCCGGTTACGTCGCAAACGCGCCGCTGCTGCAATTAAGAATCTGTTGGCAGAACGTGATCCAGAGAAAGTCGTGTTCGGCATTATCAACCGTTACCTGCGTTTCTTGACGCCGAGCCACAAAGCCAAAAGTCAGTGGGCGACAGATCCACGCTGGGATGCGTTTATCGGTAATAATCGCGACAAGCTGCGACTCTCAACTGACCCTGAACCATTGAGTTATGCACACATTATTCGCTGGCTCAAGAAGCAGGTTGCGCCGTCGTTGAAGATGTTGCAGCTGATTGATCAATACAATGGCACTACCGAGCTGAAGACGATTATTGATGGCGGTAAGCTGACGCAACGCCACTGGGACTTGATTCACCACTATCAGCACCACCGCAACGGCGTTTTGACCGATTCAGAACCGAGTGAGACATCAAAAAAGAGCGACTACGCCGACCAAAGCAAGTAGTCACCCTTCACAGATAAGGTTTGGGTCCTATCTGGCTTGATTATCTCACTTCAATCAACGAGAAGGAAGTGACGTAATTGGATAAGAGTTTTGTCTGCTATCAAGATCTGATGGCATTAGGCTTTAAGCAGCACACTGCGCGCGATATCATTAGACAAGCGAAGCAAAGGATGGTACAAAAGGGTTATCCCTTGTATCTCAACCGAAACTTAGGGCGCGTGCCGCGTTCTGTCGTTGAGTCCATTCTCGGATCACCGATGAATGGAGCTGTTGAGAATGAGTAAAACCAAATATCCAGGCGTGTTCATAGACGCCAAAGGTAATTTCTACTATGAAACTGAGTTAGGCACCGATAAGATGAGTGGTAAGCGCGTCCGCAAGAAAGGGCGGAAGGACAGTCAAGGAATGCCGTTCAGTACCGCGTTTGCGGCGAACAAGGAACTGACGCGGGTGAAGCGTGAGTATCATGAGGCGCATGGGTTTACGAACTTCCGGATGACCTATCGCCAGTTCATGCAGGACGCCTATATCCCGGCATACAAAACCGACGTGGAGGAAAGCACCTTCGCCGTCCGTAATCGCAGCTTTGATATCTGTATCGCGCGGTTTGGTGACTTGCTGCTGCGTGACATTGATATCACTGACGTGCAGAACTTTCGCACATGGTTGCTCACAGATGAGAAAGACGGTGGTGCCGGCTACTCGCAAGGTTATGCCGGATTGGTGTTCGGCTGCTTCCGTAAGTCCCTTGACCACGCGGTGCAGATGCAGTATCTGTCCAGCAATGTGTCGAAGCGAGTTAAGGCGATCCCCAAGGCTAAAAGCAGCGTGCCGTTCTGGACGAAAGCTGAGTTTGAACAAGTCATCGCGCAAATCTGCATTGATGACATATACGGGTACCTGAACTTCTTGATGTTGTGGCTGTACTTCCTGACTGGTGTGCGCGTCAACGAAGGCACGGCGCTGTGGTGGCGGGATGTTGATCTTGCTAAGAAGCAGCTACACGTTGACCACATGCTGGTGATGAAGAACCGGCACGACTGGGAACGCCACGACTACACGAAGACAGATAGCGGCAAGCGCATTTTGACGCTTGACGATGACACCGTGGCGATTCTGCGGCGCTGGCGTGAGGTGCAGATAAGTTTCGGTCTGGGTGGGGTTGATGACTTCATCATGACCTATGACGGGCTGCCAATGACCAAATCGACGATCTCGCGGATTATCCACCGCTACGCCAAGTTGGCGAAGGTGCATCCAGTCGAAGGTAAAGGGCTGCGCCACAGTCACGCCTCGTATCTCATCAATGAGTTCAACGTCTCCGTGCTGGTGTTGTCGAAGCGCTTGGGTCATTCATCGCCTGAGATCACGCTGAAGCACTACTCGCACTTATGGGGCGGGCTGGATGCCGATATCGCAGAACAGATTGCGGGTAATATCACGATCAAGACAGCGGGTCAGAATCAGGTGCGGTTCGTGGGGAATCAAGCGGTGAAGTACGATCAATTAAGCCCCGCCAAACTCCCCGCCAAAGCGGCAGTTGAGGCATAGAAAGCCAGTAGTGACGCGGGTTAACGCCGCTGAAGATACGCTTGAGTGGGAGTAGCGCGAATGCGTTAATCGTTTTGAAATAGTTCACCACTCACTTAATTAATATCGTGAGTGGTGGAAAACATCGTTTACAAAAACCACGTTGAAGTTCTAAGCCAAATGGCCGGAACCTCAACGTGGTTTTTTGTGGTGCGGGGCTCATCCCCGGAGTTGTTACAAGTGCACTTTGCATTTAAACCTCCATGTGGAGAGTGACGTGTACTTCTTCGATGGTCACTATGCAATTCGTATTCAATTCACGCTCGTATAGTGACGTCGGAGGCTTTGAACTGTGCGAGCAATGTGCACTATTTCAATTCACACTCCCGCGTTGGGAGTGACGGTTGCCTTCAGTTGCCCACGAATATCGCCCATATTTCAATTCACACTCCCACGTAGGTGGAGAGTGACCCTGCATCTTCGTTGATCACGGCCTGCTACGCAAATTTCAATTCACGCTCCCACGTGGGGAGTGACCCGGCCAACGTCTCTTCTAAGCTCAATGCCGATGATTTCAATTCACGCTCCCACGTGGGGAGTGACAGGACGCCAAGCGCCAGGACATCCTGGCATATCGCATTTAAATTCACGCTCCCACGTGGGGAGTGACTCACTTGTACTCTTTATGGGCGGCAGCGGCATCATATTTCAATTCACGCTCCCACGTGGGGAGTGACCCGAATCGCATGTGATCAATTACGTGTATGCACAATTTCAATTCACGCTCCCACGTGGGGAGTGACGTTTCTGCCGTATCGAAGTTTTCGGCACAAACAGATTTCAATTCACGCTCCCACGTGGGGAGTGACCAAATCGACCTCTTCTACAACGCCAGACGCCAAATTTCAATTCACGCTCCCACGTGGGGAGTGACTTTCGGCGCGAATGTTTTCCGGGTACGAGCCTTATTTCAATTCACGCTCCCATGTGGGGAGTGACGCAACGACAACGATCCTGACGACGTAGCAAGTCTTATTTCAATTCACGCTCCCACGTGGGGAGTGACGTCCAGTCGTAGTTCTTGTTTGGTTCGTAAATCAATTTCAATTCACGCTCCCACGTGGGGAGTGACATAATCTATACGAACCTTTTGCGATACGCACAAGATTTCAATTCACGCTCCCACGTGGGGAGTGACTCAAGTACATCTCGTTGGAGGATGAGACCAGAATTTCAATTCACGCTCCCACGTGGGGAGTGACGGTTCCAGGCCTCCGCAAATTCATCGGCGTGTTTATTTCAATTCACGCTCCCACGTGGGGAGTGACGAGACACGGCCGGAAGCCGTTTGAGTCAATGCGTATTTCAATTCACGCTCCCACGTGGGGAGTGACAAGAACACCGACAAGCTAAAAGGTGGCATGAAAATTTCAATTCACGCTCCCACGTGGGGAGTGACATGATTCCGGCAGGTGTATTGTAGCTGTAACCAAATTTCAATTCACGCTCCCACGTGGGGAGTGACTGGAGCTGTACAAGTACCAGGCGGAGCACGAGCATTTCAATTCACGCTCCCACGTGGGGAGTGACTTGATTGCGTCCTGAACTTTTTCAGTGAAGGACTATTTCAATTCACGCTCCCACGTGGGGAGTGACCCGGTGCATCAAACTGGTGCGCAACCTGCTAGATATTTCAATTCACGCTCCCACGTGGGGAGTGACCTACCAACGCTGACCTCGAAAAGGCGGCAAACTGATTTCAATTCACGCTCCCACGTGGGGAGTGACCAGGTTGTAGCCGCAGCTGGACTCAGTCGCGCGATTTCAATTCACGCTCCCACGTGGGGAGTGACATGCAGGCAAGCGCGGACGCCGTGGCAGCCGAGCAATTTCAATTCACGCTCCCACGTGGGGAGTGACGCCCTCGTCTTGTGTGTGGGGGTTAAGGTCGCGATTTCAATTCACGCTCCCACGTGGGGAGTGACCATGGCTTTAATGGCGTGCCTTTCATCCCCTTCCGATTTCAATTCACGCTCCCACGTGGGGAGTGACCGGAGGAAAAATAATGATACTCGATGATTACTTATTTCAATTCACGCTCCCACGTGGGGAGTGACGAAAAGGTAGCCGAGCGTCTCAACAAGCTTTGTGATTTCAATTCACGCTCCCACGTGGGGAGTGACCCGCTTCTTAAACGGGTCTGCTGCGGTCAATGTATTTCAATTCACGCTCCCACGTGGGGAGTGACCCAGCAAAGAAAGCAGGTGATGATATGATCAAGAATTTCAATTCACGCTCCCACGTGGGGAGTGACAACCGCAGCAACACCAGCGACTGACAGCACAGCAATTTCAATTCACGCTCCCACGTGGGGAGTGACAAGTTGCAAGCCGACAAACAGACCGCGCTGCAGGATTTCAATTCACGCTCCCACGTGGGGAGTGACAACTCCGAGACACAGCAAATTATCTTGCAGCTAATTTCAATTCACGCTCCCACGTGGGGAGTGACCCATCGCAGGTTGATGTGGACGTGACGCACCCAATTTCAATTCACGCTCCCACGTGGGGAGTGACGTGGCCATGACGGCCGCTGCAATCAGTGCCGGATTTCAATTCACGCTCCCACGTGGGGAGTGACAGTGATGACGGTCAGACGATGTTCAAGATTTACAAATTTCAATTCACGCTCCCACGTGGGGAGTGACCGAGGCGCTGCAACAGGCCACCGGCAAGAGCATATTTCAATTCACGCTCCCACGTGGGGAGTGACCAAAAGCTTGGCGACAGAACGCAGCAATTCATGATTTCAATTCACGCTCCCACGTGGGGAGTGACGTGTTCAGCATTAGGACATTTGGAAAGCTGTCCCAATTTCAATTCACGCTCCCACGTGGGGAGTGACAATGTCGTCTGGGCATGTGCCAAGCGTCCACCGTATTTCAATTCACGCTCCCACGTGGGGAGTGACCGTGATACTTCATTTTTCTGGCTGTCATTTTATCATTTCAATTCACGCTCCCACGTGGGGAGTGACGCCACCACACAGTAGCGGCTCGCCAGTAATTAGGTATTTCAATTCACGCTCCCACGTGGGGAGTGACACCGAAGCGCTGGACTTCCTTGGCAAGAAGTATATTTCAATTCACGCTCCCACGTGGGGAGTGACTAGATCAGCCGTCTTCTCACGGCGTTCATTCTTTGATTTCAATTCACGCTCCCACGTGGGGAGTGACGCCAAAAGGTGCCGCGACGGCTTGGCCCAATAAATTTCAATTCACGCTCCCACGTGGGGAGTGACCCTGCCGCGAGGGCGAGGACACCGACACCAGCAAATTTCAATTCACGCTCCCACGTGGGGAGTGACAAGCTCTTTAAGCAGTATGGGCGCTGGACCCTAATTTCAATTCACGCTCCCACGTGGGGAGTGACGCGGTCAAAATGCTGACGGCGGAGAGGCCGCTACCATTTCAATTCACGCTCCCACGTGGGGAGTGACCTCAGGGGGTGAAGTGAGCTAAACGGATGGCGGATTTCAATTCACGCTCCCACGTGGGGAGTGACGTCGACGCCGCAGCCAAAACGCAGGCCTAGCCCATATTTCAATTCACGCTCCCACGTGGGGAGTGACGCCAATTCAGCGGGCACGTCTTGGCCGCCGATACATTTCAATTCACGCTCCCACGTGGGGAGTGACTGCAAGCCAGTGCCAGCATCATGGAGCAATTCGGCCTATTTCAATTCACGCTCCCACGTGGGGAGTGACGCTAAAGCCTGCACGACCGCGCAGAAGTATTACTTATTTCAATTCACGCTCCCACGTGGGGAGTGACCCACAGCCGCAATCATCAGGCCGGCACCGAGGAATTTCAATTCACGCTCCCACGTGGGGAGTGACCGCAATATATACCCCAGCAGCATTCGCTAGGCCATATGTTGTGGCTGGTACTATAAATCATCATTATTGTAGCCTGATTTGTCCTAACCAAGCAAGAAAAAAAGCTAAAACAGGTGCGAATCCCCAGTGATTTTATGATTACTAGGGGTTCGCACCTGAAAGCCGCAGTGTTCAGACCAAGATTGAAACACAGCATTTACAATAATTGAAGGATTCATCTTGATAAGTTGTAGTAACCAGAGCAAACTATTAGCAGATGCAGAAAACGCTTTCTATGGTTGGAGATGGCTCATATGTATTCTGAAGATGATCTGCTCATGATATCCGGAATTCAACATTTTATTTATAGTGAACGGCAGTGGGCCCTGATTCACGTTGAACAGTTGTGGAGGGAGAACTTCCAGACATACTCTGGCCAAAAATTACATAGTCGTGCCGATGATCCATTCATAAAAGAAAACCGGCCGGAATTGATTGTCTCAAGGTCGCTGCCGGTAAAATCACTACGTTTGGGGTTGTATGGAATTTGTGATGTGGTGGAATGGCGGCCCTCTGAAGATGGAGTTAAAATTTCTGGGCATCGAGGTAAGTATACCCCCAATGTTGTGGAATATAAACGTGGCAAAGCAAAACTTGATCATTCTGACAAGCTGCAACTTGTGGCATATATTGTCTGCCTTGAAGAAATGCTTGATTGCACCCAGATTGCGGGTGACTTATTTTATTTTAAAACGAAGCGGCGAGTGCATGTGGAGGTAACCCCGGAATTACTGAGCGAGTTGCAAGCAACGGTAGAACGAATGCACAAATACCTGCTTGATGAATATACCCCGCCAGTGACAAAACAAGATGAAGAGAAAACATCCTCCCTTGATGATATTGTGCCACCAGACATTTTTAATGGCGGTAAAGCCAGCAGATATATTGAGAGAAGGCTTCATGAATGAGAAAGCTGCTAAACACCTTGTATGTCAACGAAGATGATTCTTATTTACATTTGAAAGGTAAAAACGTAGCCGTTTCGCGTAATTACGAAGATGTAGGCATGGTTCCATTAATTAATCTCGAGGATATCGTCACTTTTGGCAGATCTGGAGCCAGTCCCGCGTTGATCAGCGAATGTCTGCGTAACAATATTGGTCTGACGTTTATGAACCCTGAAGGTCAATTCTTAGGGAGAATCACGGGAACCGTGGATGGAAATCTGGTTTTGCGCAAGCAACAGTATCGAGATGCTGATGATGCGCATATTGCCTTGTTCATCGCTCAAGATTTTATTACAGGCAAGCTGTTTAATCAACGGTGGATGATTGAACGGTCAATTCGCGAGCACAAAGGCCGGGCAAACGGAGCTTTTAGAACTCTGTCGGCTAACTTAAGGGATACAATCACCGAAGTTAGAGCAGCTACGAGCTTGGAGACATTACGGGGAATTGAAGGTCAAGCGGCGCATGATTATTTTGCCCAGTTTAACAATTTTATCTTGAATGATTCACCAGCATTTACGTTTACGGTACGTAGTCGTCGCCCACCGCTAGACAGAACAAACGCAATGTTGTCGCTTGGCTATTCGTTGTTGGAGCATGAATGTGATTCTGCGCTTGCGATGGTTGGACTTGACCCATATATCGGGTTTATGCACCAAGACCGACCGGGACGGGAATCGTTAGCAATGGACCTGATGGAAGAAATGCGTAGCGTGATGGTCGACAGATTTGTAATTAAGCTAATTAATAAGCGAATTGCTAAGCCAAATCATTTCAAAATTCAGGAGAATGGTGCGGTGTTGATGACGGACGTTGGACGTAAGCTGTTCTTGACACAGTGGCAAACCGCCAAGCAAGAAAAAATCACGCACCCTTTCTTGAAGGAAAAAGTGGCTTGGGGATTGGTGCCATACATTCAGGCACTACTACTAGCACGGTATTTGCGCAAAGACTTAGACGAGTACCCACCGTTTATGTGGAAGTGAGGTTGAACAGCAATGATGATTGTTGTTGGGTATGATGTAGCACTGAGCGAGAACGATGGAGCCAAGCGATTACGAAGAGTCGCCAAGATATGTACTGAATACGGACAGCGTGTTCAGTTTTCGTTGTTTGAGTGCGTTGTCGATCAACTTCATTATTTGGAACTCAAGGACCGCCTGACTAAGGTGATTGACCCCGAGCGAGATAGTCTACGTTTTTACAGGCTTGGTAAGAACTATCAGTCAAAAATCGAGCACATCGGCGTCAAATCGATAATCGATGTTGGCAAGCCGATAATTATGTAAAACCAATCTAGGTTAGTAGATTGGTTTATGCGTGTTGCGAGTATAGTGAGAATTTCAATTCGCACGACAAGCTGCCGTGAAGTTACAGTTATTATCGTAGCAATAGATTTACTAGAAAGTCAAAATGATTTGTATATTTAAAGAATGTTGCGGGTTGAACACTTTTGCTTGCAATATGCGTAGAAAATGGTATTTTTTAGTTACTGATGGACGTGTATATTGAGAGAAGGCTGAAGGCTAACTTCGGACCTTCTCTCTTTAGCAAGATGATTTTAGACATTAGGGTAGTTAGAGTAGAAAGAAGGTGTTTGGATGTACAACAATAATTTTGAGTTCGAAGTATATGGCCGCAACGCATTATTCTGCGACCCCCTCTTCCGATCAGAGAAGAGTAGCTACTCTGTTCCAACCTATCAAGCCTTAGTTGGCGTGGTATCGAGTGTGTATTGGAAGCCGACGCTCGTTTGGAAAATCGACCGTGTACGCGTGCTTCATCCGTTTGTAACGGAGGCAAAGGGTATGCGACCACTGGATAAGAATTTTGCAGTCAACAAGAACTCTTTAGCATACTATCAGTACTTAGTTAATCCAGCGTATCAGATTGCCTGCCATTTTGAGTGGAACATGCAGCGCGATGACCTTGAGGCGGACCGCAATGTTAAAAAGCATGTCTCAATTTTTCAACGGTCGCTTAAGGTAGGGGGACGGCGTGATATTTTTCTGGGAACACGAGAATGTCAGGCATATGTGCGGCCTGCAGGTTTTGGCGAAGGAACAAGCGTGTTTGATAACACTGGAACGATTGACCTAGGTCAGATGTTCCTGGCATACCATTATCCAGACGAGCATGCAGATAATAAACTATCTGCTAAGTTCTGGGATGCAAAGATGACTGACGGAATAATTAGTTTTCCTGACCCGGATGACTGTCAGACTGAGCAAAAGATTCGGGATGTGGCTTTACAGCCTTATGATAAACCGAAACTGACGCAGCCTGTTGATCAATTATATTCCGAAACGGATGGAGATGAGTCCTAGTGAGCCTATTTTCTGAGTTAGTAAATGTCTATGATGAAAATTCCAGCAAGGTGGGACAATTTGATGAAAGCAATCTGGCGCTTGTGCCCATTGCGCATACTGAAATGAATGTTCAGGTTGAAATCAGTCTCAGCAAAGACGGTGAATTTGAGACTGCACGACAACTCGCAAAAGATGAACTGGTAACGATTATTCCGGCAACACCAGCTTCGGTAAATCGAACCAGTAAAGCGGCGGCGTATCCTTTGGAAGACAAGATTTGTTATGTTGCTGGTGATTTTGCGGATAGCCAGCCGACTGGCAAAAAGAAGGAAAAGGCCGTTGAGAAGCACCAGCTTTACCTTGATGAGCTTAAATCGTGGGTCAATGCCGATAAAACGCCGCCAGAAATAGCTGTGGTGTTGATGTACGTGGAAAAAAATAGCTTGTTTGCTGATTTATTGCAAAGTATCACTGACAAATCTGCACAAACCAAAATTAAGCAAGGCGAATGGTATGTACGGTTTGTCGTTGGCGGCGAGCAGCTGTATCGAAGCAGGGAGCTATTTGAGGCGTGGACACAACATTTTCTATCCACAGCTAAGGAAGATGAGAATGCTAATTTCGGTACGGACTATGTAACGGGTGAGCACATGCTCTTGACGAACTCGGTTGAAGGGGGCGTCAGCAAGTCTGATAATAGTGCCAAGCTGATTTCTGCTAATGACAATTCAGCGTATACCTACCGCGGACTGTTTTTGGGTGATGAGTTTTACCAGCTGGGTTATGTGACAGCTCAAAAAGCAATTCACACTTTGCAATGGCTAGTTAAACGACAAGCAACCTATGTGGATAATCGTGCCTTCGTATTTTGGGGGACTAATGGTCAGGAAGATGCCGGAGCGGATTCTTTGAACTTATTGTTCAGCAGCTTGAACAGTCTGGGGTTGCAGGATGAATTTGATCTACCCAAACAGACCGGTGCTGACAATGCTCGGACAATTTTCAGCCAGTTTCGTGAAAGTCTGCAGGGCTTAGCAAACAAAATTGATGAGGATGAGACAGTAACCGTTGCTGCCTTTGATGCTGCAACCACCGGACGGATGGCGGTAGTCTATTATCAACACATTGATGGGTCGTCCCTTAAGGCTAATGTTTTGAATTGGGCTAAATACGCAGTTACTGAGCGCTTTAGTGGTAATCAGATTGTTAAAAAGACGCCCACTTTTAAACAGGTTATCCAGCTTGCATACCGAGTTGGTGTTAATTCATCAAGGTTTAACACGATGGCAAAGCGAGCGACTATGAATTTGATGTCTTCTATGGTTAGTGGCCAACCAATCCAAGCTGATATTTATCAAGCGGCTTTTCGACACGTAATTCGGCCTAACAGCTACAAGAAAACTGACGGTGGTTTTGACAGTCAGCGCTGGTGGAATGATGTTTACACTTTTTCGGCCTTGGCCAACTATCGGGCTATTAAGGAGAATTCGATGATAGAGAATGAATTAAAGCAAGACCGTTCGTATTTGTTTGGGGAATTACTCGCTTTAGCAGACCGGATGGAGGCACGTTCTTTACGCATTCAACGAGCGAAGAATGATGCTGTTTCCGGTCGGATGACAACCGCGCTACGTTATTACGGTAACTTCACTCAGTCACCAGCAACAGGTTGGTTGTATATTAAGCGGACATTGATGACTAGTTACCTTCGTCGTTTATCTGAGGGTACCCGTAATTGGTATTTAACCCAAATGCAAGCAGTTGAGGAGAAAATTAACTGGCAGGACAAGGATATCGACAAACCGGTGTCATACGCATTTGTGGCCGGATTCGCTGATGAAATCAAGGAGCAACAGGTAGCTGCAGTAGCTAAGACAGCCGAAAAGGAGAAGAATAATGACTAAGGTGCTTGATCACAAAATTGATTTTACAGTTGTTATTGGGGTTAACAACGCAAACCCAAACGGTGATCCATTGGATGGCAATCGTCCCCGCGTAGACGTGAATGGTTATGGTGAAATGAGCGATGTTTCAATCAAGCGGAAGATTCGTAATCGTTGGCAGGATAACGGTCTGCCAATCCTGATTCCAATGGAAGAGCGAGTAACGGATGGAATCATGAGCATTCGTGATCGCTTAAAGAAGAGTCCTGAGGTTGCAGAAATTCTGCATAAGGATCCGAAGAAGACGCCTGATTGGAAGCACGAGCTAATTGCTGCTGCATCAAAAGCTTGGATTGATGTCCGCGCATTTGGGCAGGTTATGCCATTTGGCGATAAGAAGTTGAAGGATGGTTTGGATGGTGTTTCGGTCTCTCTACGCGGGCCAGTCACTATTCAAACCGCTGAGTCTGTTAAACCCGTTACTATTAAGGAAAGTCAGATCACCAAGTCAATCAATCTTGAAACTGTTGAGGGTAAGGGTTCCGACACGATGGGTACCAAGTCGGTAGTACCGTTCAACGTATATGTCTGCAACGGAAGTATTAATACGGAGCAAGCGGACCGGACTGGCTTTACTGATGATGACGCAGAGAATTTGAAACAGGCTCTGTTGACATTGTTTGTAAACGACGAATCAGCAGCCCGCCCTGACGGTTCAATGGCGGTATTAAAGTTGATTTGGTGGACACACAGCACTAAGCTGGGCAAGCTTGCGCCATACAAAGTCCACGAAGCAACGACGGTGGCATTCCCAGATGATGCACGTCACTTCAGCCAAGTAAATGTGCAAGTTAATGATCCACATGTTGACGGATTGCAGGTAGAGGAAATTGACGGGTTCTAAATTTATTGCTCATAAAGTGGTTGATGCTGAGGGTGATATCCGCTGGCAATCAGTTGTTGATCATCTGGTTGAAGTCCGAGATCTTGCTGCAAGCTTTGGCGAAGACATGAGACTGTCCCATGTAACGGGGTTAGCTGGGTGGCTGCATGATGCAGGCAAATATTCAGATCAATTTCAAGATTATATTAATAAAGATAATGGTAAGCGTGGTTCAGTGAACCACGCTTTTGCTGGTGCGCGAATCCTAGAAAAATTTATCAATGAGCATGATAAGAGTACAGACGGTAACAAGTTTCTACTGCTTGAATTGCTCGGAAACGTAATTATGGCTCATCATAATCCTGGTGGCCCCAACGATTTTCTTGCGGCGGCGCCAACTGGAGAGCCTTTATTCATTGAGCGGATGAATAAGGTTATTCCGGAATGGCCGGGCGAGGTTTACGAGCGTTTTTTTGCAGATTTTGGTCTCAATGATTTTTTACGGTATTATCGTGCCGCAGTCGCTGAACTGAATACAGTGGGTACGAAAGAAATTTTTAAAAATCAGAGCTTTTATGAACGATACATTGCCAGTTGCTTGGTTGATGCCGATCATCTCAAGACGGCTGATTTCATGAATGGCTCCGAACGAAATGAATCAGATGCGGTAATTACGATAGCGGAACTGAATGCTCGCAATGAAGAATCTGTGCGCAGACAGCGGGCTGCAAATGTGAAACAACCAGATGGTGCTAACGGGCAGTTAAATGCCTTGCGAGACAAAATGTCAGCGGAAAGTTACGCGGCTGCGGACGGTGATGAGCAGTTGCTAAGCATGAGTGTGCCAACGGGTGGTGGTAAGACACTGGCTAGTTTGCGGTTTGGCTTACGACGTGCCGTTAAAAAGGGATTGAACCGGATAGTTTATATTGTTCCATTCACTACCGTAATTGAGCAGAACGCAGCTAGCGTTCGGCACGTGCTGGGATTAACGGATAATGATTTTGCCACCGTATTGGAATATCATTCCACGGTCACATATGAAGATGATAAGTCCGAAAAAAACGACGAATTTTCGGATGATCGTTATCACTATGCACGAGATACATGGGACGCACCAATAATCTTTACAACCCAAGTCGCGTACCTGAACGCACTGTTCGGCTCGGGAAGTCGTAACCTGCGACACATGCACCGTCTCGTTAAGAGCGTGCTTGTTTTCGATGAGATTCAAAGCATGCCATTTAAGTGTGTGGGAATGTCAAACACTGCAATCAACTGGTTAACGACTGCTGGCGGGACGACCGGGCTACTTTGTACGGCCACCAAGCCTGCACTAGAAGAGGATATTTTATCTGTACCGCTCCTGCCGGCAAAAGAAATTGTTTCAGATTTGCCAGATGTAGAGCTAGCATTCAAGCGTGTAGATATAGTCAACCTATTATCGGAAACTTGGACGACTGCCGATTTGGTGACACGATGCGAATCGGAGCTGAAATCAGTTAACAGCGTATTGGTAGTTTTAAATACAAAGCGTGCTGTTAAAGAGGCGTACACAGCTTTTGATGTCCCTAAAATTAGCAAGTTTCACTTATCGACGGCAATGTGTGCCGAGCATCGACAGGAAAAGTTTGCTACGATTAATGAGCAGCTCAAACTTGCGCGGCAGAAGAAAGGAAAAGTAATCGTCTTCTCAACCAAACTAATTGAGGCGGGGGTTGATCTGAGCTTTGAGTCTGTGTTCAGATCGTGTGCTGGTTTAGATTCAATTGTTCAAGCAGCTGGACGGTGCAATCGTAATCACGAGTTGCCGATGGGCCACGTTTATACGTTTAACATGGATGGAAATGTTGAAAGATTGACCAGCCTTCCAGATATCAGTATCGGCGGTCAAATAACGAAAGAGCTCGCACACACCCATCCGGATGCAGATTTTCTCTCTAGCAAAATTATCCATGAGTATTTCCGAAATTTGTTTACACGCATTAACTCCAATCTCAATTATCCATGTACTGTCAGGGGGCTCAATCGTAAAAAGTCATTACTAAAATTATTTGCCTCAATCCATGATCCAATAACTCATTTATGGCATTTTCCAAATGAAGACAGTATGAGTGCTTATTGCAAAAAGCTTCGCAAGTCTAAAGCTCCAGTTAAGGTGCAGAATTTCAGTGCAGCTATTCAAACGGTTGCTGAAAACTTTGAACCGATTGCTTCCGATACTGTGTCCATTATCGTTCAATGGCCAGGCAATAAACGCAGCGAGGAAATCGTAGCGAAATTAGAGGCAGGGAACACTGATTTTGATGAGACTTCGGAACTGTTACGTGAAGCTCAAAAGTTCACAGTGCAATTGTATGCGAAGGGTCCATCCGGTAAGAGGCAATTGGAAGAGTATGCAGCGGATTACTTGGATAATTTTCACGTATACGTTGCTAAAGAAGGAGTCTACAGTGATGACTTCGGCCTGGGCGGAGATGGCCGACTGGAAAATATAATGTTGTAGTATCTGATGAAACTTTTACTTGTACGTCAGTGTTAAAGTCTAAGAAATTATCGAAAATACGTATGAAAAGCCGTTAGCCCGGAACTGAAGTGCAACAAAAAAGTTAGACAATTTAATAGCAACTAGGCTGTGGCCTGTTCTCGGTACTCCACCGGGGTCAGGCCATTTTTGTTTAAAGAAATTCTCTCTGTGTTGTACCAATTAACATAGCTAATCACGAGCTCCTTCAGCTCATCTAAATCATGAATGACGTGCCGGTACAGGCATTCACGCTTCATCAAGCTGAAGAAGCTTTCTATTGGCGCGTTGTCGTGACAATTTCCCTTGCGAGACATACTTGGGACGACGCCGAGTTCCCACATCGCAGTCTGGTATTCCATCATTTGATATTGCCACCCTTGGTCCGAGTGCATTATTGCCATAGTATCCGATGGGTATTTCAGAGCAAAGTCATCAATCGTAAGCCTCAGCTGTGCCTTATCGGCGTGGGACGAAACAATAACCGTAATCACTTCACGGCTGGCTTCGTCAATAATGGCGGAGATATAACCCCAAGAATGATTTAGTAGCTTGACTTGCGTCACGTCAGTATGGAAAACCGTATTTGGTTTAGTCGCATTGAACTGTTGGTGCAGCAGGTTATCGTTCACAGTTCCAACATGACCTTTGTATGAATGATAGCCACTGGTATGCCGTGAATAGATGGTGACCGCCAGGCCAAGCATTCCCATCAGTCTAAGCACCGTATTAGGTGACACTTTGTAATGTGCCTTCTGGGCGAGTTTATAGATTCTACGGTAACCATAAATCTCGTGAGAATCTCGAAAGCTCTTTGAGATAAAGGCTTTTAAATCCGCATATTTGTCTGGTTTATGGTTTCGGTGCAGTCGATCATAGAACGTTGCACGAGGCAAATGCGTCGCTTCAAGCAACGCTTTGAGTGGATATTGAGACCGTAGCGTATCCACTACTGCCGCTTTTGCGGCCGCTGTTTGTTCTTCGATACGGCCCTCAATTTTTTTAGAATATCCCGTTCCATTTGCGTCTGATAAAGTTCCTTGCGAAGACGCATATTTTCTTGGACCAACTTATCCTTTTCGTTTGACGTCAGTTTATCACCGTCGTCTTGGCGTTTTCGTTGGGTCATGCTAGACCTTCTCCCTTTGGGACGAGGGCGCAGTCCGGCCGCTCCAGCTGCGTTGAAGATTTGACTCCAGACTGACACTTGCGACGGATTGACTGCGAAGTGAGCAGCAACTTTGGCAACTCCCTCATCGTGAGTTTGATAATAGTCTACCACGGCAAGCTTCTCTTCCAACGAGTAAGCATGCTTATGTTTTGCACGTTGGAGTGACTCCAAGCCATGAGCACGAGCTAATGCGACCCAGTCCTGAATTGTCCTGATACTCGGTATCTGATAATGGCTAGCTAAATATCGATATGAATGCTTTCCAGATAAATAGGCCTGAACGACTTCAATTCTGAATTCGGATGAATATTTGGTCATAGAAATACCCCACAATCGTTAGGCTTGCTTGTCTAACAATTATGGGGCACTTCAATTATCAGTCCAGGCTGGCGGTTTAATTTTGGCTGCAATATTTTACTTACTTTGCTACGCTGCTGGTTCCATCAGCGTAGTTAATCGTGTACCCATCTTCCACATTGAAAATATAAACGTTAAAGCTAACACTATTATCCCCAACCGACTGCGCGCGCATGTGCACGCCGCGGGCAACGAGTTCGTTTCCGCGGTAAACTGGCTGCACCTGATACCGCACATAGTGACTGCTACTCTGCTTGATGTAGTAGGCGATGTCGTCTTCGTGCGCCAGCATTAGCGGACTGTTCAGGCTACGGGTGCCAGTCATCAGGTTCTTCGGGTTGTTGTTCTCGCCGGTGAGCTGGAAGCCAATGAGGTGACTGCGGTTGTAGAGCCAGCCACCGGGGATGCGGCGGTTGTGCCAGCCGGTCGGGTCCCAGGTTTGGCCCGTCCGCTTTTCGGTCGGCATCAGCGACTGGTTCAGCAGAGCGTTGCCGGCAACGGCGCGGTTGAGGCTGTCGAGGTCGCTGTATTGTTCCCACGCGCCTCTAGCGGTACTGAGGTCGGCGCTGCCGAAGCCGGGCTTGTTGCCGTTGACGACGATTTCCTGCTGGCCACTGTAGTTCATGTCAGCGAGCTGCTGATTGGTAGATTGCGGCGCAGGCTTGGGTGCAGCTTTAGTGACGGTGGCTGGGGCATTCTTAACCTTGTCTGCGAAGGCCGCCTGCTTCTTTTCAAAAGCTGCAGTGTCCTT
Source organism: Lacticaseibacillus zhaodongensis (assembly GCF_009687905.1). Lineage (GTDB taxonomy): Bacteria > Bacillota > Bacilli > Lactobacillales > Lactobacillaceae > Lacticaseibacillus > Lacticaseibacillus zhaodongensis. The sequence continues at coordinate 24,360 of NZ_BLBG01000002.1, forward strand.
GTTCAGTTTCTGCTGCCGCTTAACGTTCCGTACTTCGAGCTTTTTGGCTGATTCTTCAGGCTTGTGGTCGTACTTCTTGACCACTCTAATCTTCGCCGGGGCACTGCTCTGGCCGCACGCGGCGGTCGTGGCGCCGATACTGAAGATGGCGGTGGCGACTAGGAGTTGTTTCCAAAATTTTGACATTAGCGCAATGACCTCCTGTAGCCGGCAGCTCTGGCCTCAGCCTCGGTGTTGAAGTACACGGCGTTGGCACTGTTCATGCGGTAGCCGGCCTGGCCGGGGACGTGGTAGATTTTGCTGTTCGCGTTGCCGATGATTTTGCCCTGGCCGCCGGTGGTGAGGTTGCCGTGGTTAGTGGGTGCGCTGTGGGTCGTTGCGGCGCGAGCCCGGGAACTTGCAGCTGATGCTTCGGAACTCGCTGCGGCCGCCTGGCTAGAAGCCGCGGCGCTACTGGCTGCTGCGGCTGCCCGGCTGGAACTACTGGCGGCTGCGGCTTTGCTGCTAGCGGCGGCATCGAACTTGCTTGAGGCGCTGCTTAATGATTCGGACTTGGAGCTCAACTTGGCGAACTGGTCGTCAAGCTTGCTGGAAACGGCGACGGCGCGGTTCTTGCGCGCGGTGCCGATTTTGATTAGGTGGGTCTTGGTGATGACTCGCGGCGTGGTGCTAGGACGGGCGCTGCAGGCACTGCCGAAGACACTGAAGACTGCGATGATTATGGCCATGAGTGCGAGCTGGCGCGGCTTGCCGTGACCGCGGTGCCACAGGTACCATGCGCCGGCAGTCGCGACTGCGGCGACGATGAGCATAAATAATGACATGGTGGGTTTCCTTCCGATTGATTTTGCATAACCAATGTTACGGTAAAGAAAATGAATATACAATTTTAAATGCTTGCTGATACATAAATAGACCGGCAGCCTGTCACAATACGCACGGTTGCCGGTCTAGGTTTATATGGTGGAAGCGAGCCGGTGGGGATGATTACTTTTGCAGTGGGTTGTAGCTGGCGACGAAGTGGAACTCGCCATCGAAGCTCATCTGCAAAATGGCGCAGTTACCCGTGTAGATGTCGTAGCCGGTCATCGGCCAGGCGAGGTAGTGCAGCAGAAACGCGTGCATCGCGCCACCGTGGCTGACGGCCAGGACGTTGTCACCCTTGGCGTGTTGCATCAGGTCAGTTAAGGTCGCCACCATGCGCACCTGAACCTGGGTCATGGCCTCACCGCCGTAACCGTGCTCTGCAAAAAAGTTCCCGTAGCTAGCTTCCCCGGGGTGCTTGGGGTTAAGGGTTTCGCTTTGACCTTCAAAGACGCCGAAGTTCCACTCCTTGAGGCCCTTGAGGCGCTGGTAGGGCTGGTCGGTGATCAGCTCCAGTGTGTCAACGGCGCGCTCCTGGGTGGAGGCTGCGGCGGTGTTGAAGTGAATGTTCCGTTGTTGGTAAAAATCCTTGGCAGCCTTGGCTTGCGCGATGCCGTTTGCCGTCAGCGGGGAATCCGACGCTCCTTGGATTCGGTGCTGAACGTTGAACAATGTTTCACCATGCCGCATTAAATAGAGAGTTTTCATTAATTGAGAATCCTTTCGCTGGGCCTTAAAACGAGGCCGATTTTGTGATTATGGCCGCAGAAGTTGGCTATAAATCGCTTAATTATCTCTATGTTAGTCCTTTGTGCTGACTACAAGTCAAATAGCTTTTAGCATTTACCTGATAGTGGCTCGAACCCCCCGTTCCGGACTGATTTTGAATATTGCAGGGCCGAGTGGCTAGCGTAATCGGTTACAATAATCAAAAAGGGAGGCATCATTATGGCATCATCAATTTTGACTGAAACGTACACCTTAGCAAACGGGGTCAAGATTCCCAAAGTTGGCTTTGGCACCTGGCAGATTCCCCAAGCACAGGCTGAAGAATCTGTGACTAACGCTCTGGAACTGGGCTACCGGCACATCGACACGGCGCTGGTATACCGCAACGAACGCGGCGTCGGTGCGGCAATCAACAATTCCGGGATTCCGCGAGATCAGATTTTTGTGACCACCAAGCTACCCGCTGAGACCAAGACGTACGCGGGCGCGAAGCGGGACTTCGAGACTTCGCTGCAGAATCTGGGTCTCGATTACGTTGACCTGTACCTGATCCACGCACCATGGCCATGGGCGAAGCGCGGCGGTAACTACGACGAAGGCAACAAGGAAGCCTGGAAGGCGATGGAGGAGATTTACCAAAGCGGCCGGGCCAAGGCCATCGGGATTTCTAACTTCGGCGTTCCGGAGATGAAGAACATTTTTGAGGGCGCAACCGTTAAGCCAATGGTCGACCAGATTCGTTACCACGTCGGTTACACTGAGGACGCAATTACCAAGTTCGCCCAGGACAATGGCTTGCTGGTTGAGGCCTACTCACCGTTAGCAACTGGGCGCCTGCTGCAGGACAAGGACTTGACGGATATTGCAGCGCACTACAACGCATCCATCGCGCAGCTGGGCATCAAGTTCTGCCTGCAAAATGGCCTGTTGCCACTGCCAAAAGCTACGCACCGAGAACACGCGAAGAGCAACACGCAGCTGGACTTCACTATTAGTGATACAGATATGGCCAAGTTGAACAGCCTGAACGAAGAGTAGTTCAGAAAATAATGTGGCTAACAAAAAGGATTCCCAACCAGGCGCTGATGCTTCAGCGCCATAGATTGGGAATCCTTATTTGTTTGGCTTTAGGCCATCATCTTCCTGGCTTTTGCCCGGCCGACGATGCCATCGATGATCTGTTGCAGTGAAATCGCAGCCATGCGTTCTTCGGCAGCTGTTTGCACCTCAGCGTAGACCTCATCCAGGGTGTCCTGAATGTTGCCACCGATTGGGCACTGCGGGTTGGTTTTGGCATCGACGTGCAGCAGGGGGCCGCTGCTATCAACCACCTGGTAGACGTCCAGCAAGCTGATGTCCGTAGCGGGCCGGGCGAGTGCCGGCGCGACGACACCAGGGTGGCTGGTGAGGAGCCCGCCCTTGACCAAAAGTGCCATCAGGCGGCGCACCACGCTGGGGTTGGCTTCGATACTGTTCGCGATGGTTTTGCTCGACAGGTCCCACCCCGCGCCAATCTGGATGTAGGCGAGAATGTGGACTGCGTCGCTTAATTTGTGAGAATATTGCACTTTTGCTTACCTCGACTAGTTAATTGTATTGCTAACTATTTTAGCACTTCTTGGATTGCTTCTGGCAGTGGGGTGAGCTCGTGGCCCAGCACGTCTGGCAAGTCAGTTGTGTCCTCCGTCAGAATACCGGACGCAATCAGCTGCATGCCGCCAGCAGCGAACCCGGCAAGCTTAGCCGGCATCCCACCAGCAATCAGTGCCGCCTGGTAGTCCGCATCACTGAGGCTCTTGATTTCAAAATCACCTGCAATTGCAGCCGCCAGTTCGCGGTAGGTGCGGGCTGGGCCGGCGAACTCGTAGACATCCTTGGTGTCAGTTGCGGCGAGGACGTTCGCTGCGGCCTTAGCGTATTCGCGCTCGAGTGCCCAGCCAACTTTTGCATCGCCCGCAGCGTAAAGGAAGTCCTTACCGGCTGCGGCCGCTTGCAAACGGGATAGTTCGTTTTCTAAGTACCAGTTGTTGCGCAGGAAGCTGTGCTTAATGCCGGAAGCGGCGATGGCCTTTTCCGTTGCCTTGTGGTCCGCGGCCAGGGCAACTTCGGCCTGATCAGCGTGCGGGAAGCTGGTGTAGGCGATGAAGGAAACGCCGGCCCGCTCGGCTGCAGCTAAGACGTTGGCATGCTGCTGCGCGCGGGGAACGGGGCCGCCGGGGACTGATGAGATGAAGAGCAAACGGTCAACACCCTGCAAAGCCTTGGTGAACTGCTCTGCATCGTTGTAGTCAGCCTGGCGGATGGTGATGTCAGTGGGGAGCAGCTTCTTGGCCTTGTCAGTGTTGCGGGCCAAAGCCACGATGTCGCTGGCAGGGACTTTTGCGGCTAGGTACTTGATTGCACGCTGGCCAAAACGGCCGGTGGCGCCTGTTACTGCGTATGTTGTCATAATTATTATCTGCTATATAAAATGTGGAAGAATGTCTCTTTGACACCAATAAAGGTTTATATATTTCCTTTCTTGATTTACATTCTGCATTTCACTTAGTCCCGTCTACATTGGTATTCCCACTCCGATAGACATCTTCATGACATTGACCAACTCTTGAACTTTAAGGTATTAGCCATACCCAAAATGATTAATTTACTTGCGCGTATTGAATCAGATTCTCTACGGCATTTTCATCACGACGCATCTTCGCGCCACATTTGTAACACACATATTCATTATGACCAGTATGATGCTTCCGGTTGCCCGATAAGCCGACTTTCTCATCACCGGTCTTAATATAGCCACAACGACAACAACGCTGCGTACTAGGATAAAGTCGGTCAGCCATGACCAGCTTCGCCCCGTTCCACTCGCACTTATACTGCATGATCTGCTTAAACTGACCAAACATCGACCGGTGCAGATTCTTCGCTAGATGCTTGTTCATTCGCATGTGCAGATTGTCCAAGTCCTCAATGGCAATCACGTCATTATCCCGTACCAATTGTGCAGTGAACTTGTGCAGAATATCCGCTTGAATTCGGGAAACCTTTTGGTAATCCCGCTTCAACTTGGCTCTCGTTGAGCGGTAATTGTTTGACCTGAAATTCGTTGGATTAGCAACACGCTTACGTGCCAGTAATCGTTGATACTTGGTGATGCGGCCATACAGATTGAGCAGTTTGTCACTTATCGTTGATACGGATTGGTAACCATTAGCATCCTTGTAATCGAACCGAGCAACATTGGCGTCAACAGCAGTAACCAGATTCCCATTCTTCTGGTCAACTGTCTCATCGACATCGATTGACAAGGATACGTAATACCCATCTGCTTCTTCGACAATGGTGGCAAGCTTTAGCTTACCAATCCAACGAGGACGTTCAGCAAGCCGGATGTCATACCAATCCTTCGCTCCACGCGGCTTGTCCAAACGAAGCTTACCAGCAACAGTTTTGGCTCGATCAGTCTTAAAGCTGTTTTTGGAATGTTTTTTCGACTTAAACCGTGGCTGAGCGTGGTTAGGCATCTGGGGGTTGAAATAGTTCTGCCACCCCTTAGCCAGGTCACTAACCGCTAGCTGCAGTACCCGCGCCGATTGCTCAAATTGCCAATCCTGTTTGTTATTGACCAGTTCGTTACGCACTTTGCGTTCATTTGGTCGTAGCGATTTATCTGCCATCAATACGGATTCGTCATACATGTTGTTCCAAACCTCCAGGGCTTGGTTGTAGCAATAGCGCCGATAGCTGAACAAATTCTGCAAAGCTAACCGCATCGCTGCGTTAGGATACATTTTGGTTTTGTGTGTTTTAATCATTCAATTCACCTCCTCATATTGAAGAATACGCTATTTCAGTTCCTTATCGTTTTCGATTTTGCGTTTGTACTTACGCAAGCCGGAGATACGGCAACTGAAAACTTGAATGATACTGATTAAGTCCTGCGTCATTTCTTCTTGAGGCGATAAATCAGGGTTATTCAGCACCACAATTTGGGTGTTGAACTTATTGGCTAATTGTTCAAACCAGTCATAGCCGAAACGAACAAAACGATCCTTATAAGTGATATACACAGTATCGACATTGTTTGCCATTATCTGATCTAGCAATTCGTTCCAGTGTTTACGCTTATAATTCAACCCGCTTCCAACATCCGTAATCACGTCATCCAGGATTACGCCCTTACCATTGGCATACTGGCGTAAAAAATCAACTTGTTTCTTCAAGTCATCTTTCTGCCCGGCATTCGATACGCGTGCGTAAGCCACTACTTTGTGACCATTTTTCGTAGTTTCGCCAATGTAGGTGCGATACTGTTCTTCGGTATAGTAACGTCTGTTTTTAGGATTACGAAAGGCTGGCAATGTACCATCTTTATCCCATTTCTGCAAAGTTTTAACCGTCACACCAATCCGTGCGGCCATTTCTTTTGGTTTGAGCATGAGGGTGCCTCCCACTGAATTATTGCACTCTCATTATGCCTTATTGTTACACTTTATTCTACGTTTACAATTACAGTTTCATTCCTCCTTAGTTGTTTTTCGTAAGCCTGTGCTGATTAATGTAACATGCTGTTTTAAGAAATACAAGTGTTTTGGGTTTGGTCATTACCACACCACCGGGATTGAGTTCACGGTGTTAGAATGAACGGGTACATAACTTAAACGCGAGGCGAGGAATAATGGCGCAGAAAAAGATTTCGATCAAGGAGATTGCCGCACTGAGTGGTGTCTCCACAGCAACCGTATCCCGGGTCATCAATAATAATGGCCGTTTTTCTGAGCAAACGCGGCAGCGGGTGCTGGCAGTGATCCGGGCTAAGGGCTACGAGCCCAATGCGGTCGCCAAGGGTCTGCGCATGCAGCGGACGAGCACTATTGGCATCGTCGTTCCAGACCTGAACAACAGCTTTTTCTCGGATTTAGTCGAGAAAATCGAGTCGCAGTTTTTTGCCGCTGATTATTCCACTATTATCTGTGACACGGCCCGTAATCCGGACAAGGAAGCGAGTTACCTGCGCATGCTCGAGTCCAAACTCGTGGACGGGATCGTCGTAATTTCTGGTTCCAGTGATTTTGACCCCGACCAGTTGTCGCGCAAAATTCCGGTTGTGTGCATCGATCGGCGCCCGGCGCGCAAAGATGTCATGTATATCGCGTCCGACCATTATGCGGGCGCAGTGCTAGCGACCGCGGAGTTAATCAAGGCGGGCACCAAGCCACTGTTCATTTTGCCATCCCGGACGACGCCGACTACGCGTTCCCGACTGGCGGGTTATCAGGACACGCTGGAGCAGAATGGGCTGACGGTTGAACCGGATAGCGTCCTGCGCCTGACTGCAAATCAGGATGCGGACATTGATTCTCGCCGCACAGCCATTCGGGCGTTTTTGCGGCAACAAAAGGTCAAGCAATCCGGAACCATTGGTGTATTTGCCCACAGTGACAATCTGGCGGCGGACACCTTGATTGCGGCCCGCAGCATGGACCTGAGTATGCCGGATGATTTAAAAATTATCGGTTTTGATGACGCACCCATCGCCCGTTACTGTAGTCCGGAGCTGACAACGGTTCACCAGGACGTGGCCGGAATCGCGCAGCGGGTCAGTGAATACTTGGTCGCGGCGATTCAGGGGGCTGACGTCCCAGCGGAGTCAGAACAGCTGGTTGCTGTGCACTTGGTGAAACGGGGAACAGCATAGAAGTTAAGAGCAAGGTCTGTGGAGTGAATCTGCAGGCCTTGTTTTTTTCTAGGGTGAGTAAAGGATTACGGTGATTTTGGCGGCAATAGTGAGGTGGACAACCATTAAAGTTGACAAGTAATCGCAATCATCGTAGCATATTAGTTGTAGATGAGTAAACGTTTACCCAAACCGTGTAACAACTAAAAATGATGAATCGAGGGCTGAATTATGAGTGCAATTATCGCGCCATCACTAATGTGTGCGGACTTCACCGACATTAAGGGTGAAGTCGCTAAGCTAGATGCTGCCAAGGTCGATATTTTCCACATGGACGTCATGGACGGGCATTACGTGCGGAACGTCGCGCTGGGTGTTGAGGACTACAAGGCCGTTCGCAGCCTAACCAGTACCCCGATGGACATCCACTTGATGGTGGAGAATCCGGATGCGTACATTGAAATGTTTGCGCCGCTCGGACCGAACATTGTTTACGTGCACCCCGACACGGCGCCAAACATCGTGCAGACCATCAAGCATCTGCGGGATTTGGGCATCGCGCCTGGTATTGCGATTGATCCATCCTTATTCATCAGTCAGGTTAAGGACCTTTTGCCGCTGGTGGATTACGTGCTAGTGATGACGGTCAATCCGGGTTTTGCGGGTCAAGCATTCCTGGATTACACGGTCCCAAAAGTCACGGAACTAGGTCAGTTGAAGGAGCAGTTTAACTACAAACTGTTGGTCGATGGCGCAATCTCGCCGGCGCGGATTCAGCAACTCGCCGCAGTTGGGGTGGACGGCTTTATCGTCGGCACCTCGTCCCTGTTCGGCAAGGGCCGCGCGTACACTGACATCGTGCCGGAGCTGCGGACGATTGCGGAGCAGGCGGCCAATGAGCACTTGCTGGCGGGCGCCCGCTAAATTGTGCAAAATCTGCTTAGTTTTCTGCCACAGTTTTTGATTGCGTGTATCCTAAGTGTAAGTAGTTAATAACAGCTTATGCACAGAGGAGCAGAAGAATGATTGGCGTAATTTTTGACTTTAACGGCACCTTGTACGAGGACGCCCAGATTCAAAAGCACGCGTGGAACCAGATGGCCTTGAAATATCGGGGCCGCGAGCTGAGTAGTGCTGAAAACGAAGAGCACATGCACGGCCGCAATAACCAGCACACCCTAGAGTACATTTTGGGCCGGCCCCTGACCGCGACTGAGTTGACCAAGCTCAGCGACGAGAAGGAGCAAATCTACCGGCACGCCTGCGCCGCGGATAAGGAGACCTTCCACTTGCGTCCCGGCGTCCCGGAATATTTTGCCGCACTCAAGGCTGCGGGGATTCCGTTTACGGTGGCGACTGCTTCGGTGTTCGACAACGTGCAGTTTTTCTTTGATGCGTTCGGAATGGACCGCTGGATCGATATCAACACGGTCGCCTACAATGATGGCAAGCTGCGGGGCAAGCCCGCGCCAGACATCTTTTTACGGGCCGCAGCCAACATTAATGTGCCGGCTGAACGGACCATCGTGTTTGAGGATGCGAGCTCCGGAATTGCGGCGGCCGAAGCGGCCCATGCCGGTTGGACGGTCGGCGTGCAGACCTCTGATAATCGGGAAATGCTCCGCGGGGATGACCGCTTAGTGACCGTGATTGGTGATTACACTGACGTTAACGACTTCCTCAATATTGAGTTTTTGCAAGGCTTGTAGAGTTAGTGTTCCGGGTGGATTAAAAAATCGCTGGGCTATTTTTGCCAGCGATTTTTTTATTGTGTAATTGGCGGCCGTTAATGCCAAATCAGAGGTTAAAAAGTCGCTTGGCGTTGTCAGTCAGAATCTTTTGCTTCAGCTGGGGGGTCAGAATCTCCGCGCCGGTGGTCATTTTGGTGACCATGTCTAACAGTGTCGGAATTTGGGCGAGCTGCTCGTGCTTGTTGAAGAAGTGGTCAAAATGCTGCGCCGTTTTGACCAGCTTCATTTTCTGACCGGATTGCTTTGCGTTCGCGTTCACGATTACGCTGAGCAACTGGCTAGAGCGTGTGGTGGCGGTGTATGGAATGTCACTACCGTAAAGAATGTGTTCCTCGTCAGCAAGTGTCAGTAGCATCGGCAACTGCCGCGGGAAGACCGCGCCAGCCGTGTCAAAGTAAACATGGCGTAGCGCAGCATACATATCAGCTTGGTATTGCTGCTTCACGAATGCTTGATCGCGGTCGGCGAGGATACTCAGGAATGCGCCGGCATGCGGCACAATCAGCTTGATATCCGGGAAGCGGTCAAAGAAATGGTATTCAAGCAGGTTCATGAAGGTCATCGTTGTATCGATGAAAAAGCCCATTAGCGGCGTTGGCATGTCAATGTTGACGTTCTTTGGCAGAGCGGCTGGTTGATTCGGGTGCATGGCAACGACCGCTTTGGCAGCATTCAGCTGGGTGTATACCTCATCGAAAATCGGCGAACCAAAGTAAATCCCGCGGGTGTTAGTCGGTACAGTGAAGCCCCGGGCGTGGTGCGATAACGCCCAATTAATTTCACTAACGGCGTCGTTCACGTAAGGTAGCGGCAGCGACGCAAGATAGCCCAGCTGCTGCGGGTGCTCGATTGCTAGTCGCTCGCCGTCCGCATTTGCCTGCCTGGCAATTTCAAGGGTCTCCTGCCGATCACCAAAGTTGAAATGCGGTGAAGACAGTGACAGCAGTGAGTAAGCAATTTTGTTTTTGGCCATGAAGTCTAATGTGGTTGCAGGTTGCCAAGCGGGTGTCGGCCAGCCATCGGGATCACCTGCAATATGGCGTGCTAGCGCGTCTGTGTAAATTTTGGGTAAGTAATGCGTGTGGACATCAATAATTTCGTTCATCAAAACACCTCCATTGTTTGTAATCAACACTGTGTTTAGCTCTCTTTTAGCTTAAGGCGGTGCAGTGGCAACAACAATAATCAAAAAATTGATGAGTGTTGATTTGAATGTAACAATCAGTGCTAATGCCCGCAGACAATGCGTTTTTGATAAAGGCAACGTTGATTTATTTGTTTCGGCGGCGAATAATGGGTGCAAATTAACAATGAGGTGGTAAAGCAAGTGGTCAACAAAATCACGGCGACAGAAGCACGCATCAAAACAGCTTTTCTTGAATTATTGAAGACAAAGACTTTTGAGAAAATCTCTGTTAGTGATATCAGCAAGGCTGCTGGAATCAATCGCGGAACGTTTTATCTTCACTATGTTGATAAATACGCCCTGCGTGAACACTATGAGGATGAGTTGATCGATCAGGTTAAACGGTTCTATCAGGAAGACTTTCAGGAGACGATGGTGTATCAGTCGGTCAAGGCCAACGGGGTGTTCACGTATCCGGTCGTTAAAGACATCGTGGACCTAGTCGCTGCTGAATTTGAGTTGTTCAAAGCACTTCTGGGGCCAACTGGTGATCCGCATTTCGAGCTGCAGCTGAAGCAAATGTTGCGCGCGGCGATTGCTGTGCGCATTGACCACATCAAAGGTCAGCTGACGATGGCGAAGTATATCCCTGAAGACTATGCGTGGGAGCTCATCATCTCCGGATTGTTCAGTATCATTAAGGTCTGGATGCAGACATCCCAAGCGGACAAAGCCCCTGAAGTATGTGCAATCATCATGAAGACGCGGTTTTTGAGCCCCTACGATCTACTCGGCATCAGTGATTAGGCCGGTACCAGGTTTTGAAGTAGTTCATCGTGCTAAACTTTAGGCAAAAAGTGTAAGAAGGCGCAGTATGAAAATAATCGGCTTATTAGGCGGCATGAGTTGGGAGAGCACCGTTACTTATTACCGCATCATTAATGAATACGTGCAGAAGCAGCTCGGCGGGGTGCACTCAGCCAAAATGGTGATTACTAGTGGTGATTTCGCCGAACTGGCGGCTATGCAGGAACGTGGCGACTGGGATCAGGCCGCGGCGTGGTTGACAGAACAAGCGCAGGCACTCAAGGCGGCCGGTGCGGACTTCATGATCATCGGCGCCAACACGATGCACAAGGTGGCGCCGCAGCTGCAAGCGGCCGTTGACTTGCCGCTGCTGCACATTGCGGACGCAACGATTGCTGAACTGCAAAAGGCCAACATCACGCGCGTCGGCTTACTTGGTACCAAGTACACCTTGACGCAGGCCTTCTACAAGGACCGGATTGCGGCCGCTGGAATCAATGTTCTGTTGCCAGATGCGGCCGGCATCGAGACCGTCAACAAGATTATTTATGATGAACTGTGTGCGGGCAAAATTTTGCCGGCGTCCAAGCAAATTTTGCTGAAGGAAATTACGAAGATGCAGGCACAAGGGGCGCAGGGCATCATCTTGGGCTGCACCGAACTGGATCTGCAGGTCAAGCCCGAAGATACACAGCTGCCGGTGTTTGATACCACGGAGATTCACGCGCTGGCCGCGGCGGCACGGGCACTAGCCGACTAAATACAATTCAAAAAGACCGTTTCGACATGCTGTTGCTGTCGAAACGGTCTTTGTTTAGTCATCAGTTACAGGGGGCTGTTGCCGCTTGTTGCGCACCGCCTGCCAGGCCAACCAGCTGAAGACCACGATCAGCAGCACGCCGAGGACGGTGTAGGTGTGCGCATTCCACGCGTGAATGAACTGGCCGAAGAACATGTTACTCAGCGGCGCGACGCCATCGAACACCAGGAAAATCAGGCCGATGACGCGCCCGAGCATTGGCCGTGGCGTCACCGCCTGCATCAGCGTGGACAAGCTGGAGAACAGTTGCGAATCAAAGAAACCGCTGATGAACGCGATTGCTAGCCACAACGGGTGGGTCAGGTGGAAGCCAAGGTAAATCAGCAGGAGGGCCAAAACGATTTGCTCCAGGTAGAGCTGCAGCGTAGAGACAGCGCGCTTCTGCGTCGCAATCAGAATGCCGCCAAGAATGCCACCGACCGCGGATAATAGCAGAAAGTTGGAATAAGCGGTCGGCTGGCCGGCGAAGCGTTGGTCGGCGATGAACGGCGCCGTCAGCAGGAACCCGGACGCGCAAAAGTTGTACGCACCGAGCGCAAGCATCAGCTCGGTCAGCTGCCGACTTTTGAAGACGAAGCTGAGGCCGGAGATGGTGTCGCCGATGAGGTGAGATTTTGCCTGCACCGGTTTGAAACGCGGCGCCTTGATGGACGCGTTCAGGAGGGCCGCAACAAAGTACGAGCCGGCGTTCACCAGCATGAAGCCTTGGAACCCAAGCATTTTGCTGGCGAGCAGGAGGCCACCAACCATTGGTGCCACGACGCTGGCCATCGAAAAGGCCGTGTTGGCAATGGCGTTGAAGCTCTGCAATGCGCTTGGGGCAATCACGTCCGGTGTCAGGGCTTTGGCTGCCGGATAGTTGATGGCGGTCATCAAATCCAGCACCGCGGTGACAAAAATCAGCAGCCAGGTTTGCGGGTTTGCCGGCGTGATCAGCCACGCACCGAGCAGACAGGCCGCAGCAGCCAGGGCGTCGCAAGCGATGAGCACCAACTTGCGGTCGTGGTGATCAACGAGGGATGCGCCGACAACATCGCCGACGATGTACATGATGCCCCCGATCCCGGTCACGAGGCCGACCAGCTTGGTGTCGCCGGTGGCCTTGACCAGTAACCAGTTTAAACCGAGTAGGAAGATTGCGGAGCCGAGCTGCGAGATGAAGGGACTTAAGATTAATTGGTAGTTAATGCGTTTCTTTTTCATAGCGTTAATTAAACATCCAATTTCCAGATTGTATGACGGCAGTGGTGCGCACAAGCTGTCGCCCTTAAGTTGCTAGCAAATAGTTTAGCCCTGCTCGTTGATTTTGGCGACAGTCTCGTAGTTCGTCTTGAGGTGCACGAGGTTGCGCTGATAATCACGCGCGTACATGATGTTGAACAGGACGTCGAGCAGGTATTCGAAGGTGGCCTGCGAGGAGAAGGTGCTGACCTTAACCGCGGTGTCATTCTCGTCCTGACTGGCAACCAAGCTGGCATCAGCCCACGCCAACTGTGCGGATTGCGCATTGCCGGTGATCACCAGTGTCGGCACCTGGTGTTTGTGCAGTAACTGCAGGTATTGAATGTGCTTGCTGGAGTTGCCGCCATAAGATAGGAAGACCGCGCAGTCGGTGGGCCGGATCGCCGCGGCGTTCCACGCGCCGTCGTTATACTCTTCGGCGATGACGGCCACCCGCGCGACCTTGACCAACTTGCTCTGAAAGCTGCGGGCCCGGATCTGCGAGTCGCCGTCCGCAAACAGGTAGATGCGGTCGGCTTTGGTGAGGATATTTGCCGCGGCACCCAGCTCCTGCTCGTTCAGCTGGGCAAAAGCGTGCGCGACCGCGGTCGTGGTGAGGTCCGCCATCTTTTTGGCAATCGTCAGGGGTGAATCGCCGGGCGTGAAGGGAAAATTGGCGTTCACTTCCTGGACGGTCAGGGCCTGTCGCTGCGCCTCTTTGCTCAGTTGGTTACGAAAATCACGAAAGCCGGTGAAGCCCAGCTTTTTGGTGAAGCGCACCACGGCGGAGTGGGAAGTGTAAGACGCGGCGGCGAGTTGCTGAATCGTGATGGTCGGGACGTCATCAAGGTGCTTTAGAATGTAGTCCCGCAGTCGCTCCTCAGTTGCGGTTAGGTTGTTCGCAGTTTTTAATTGATCAGTTAATAACATTGATAAACTCCTCCGAACAAAATGTTCAAAATCAGCCGGTTTGAGGGCCAAAATTGTGAACGAAACGGCCAGAAACCTGTCCAGACATGAATTTTGCCAGTCCGGCCCCTATACTGAAGGTGTTGAGCAGAAAGAGGTAAACGCATGAAACAATTAACGATTGGTTTTATCGGCAATGGTAAGAGTGCAAACCGTTACCACTTGCCATTTATCATGAAGCTTCAGGACAGAATCAAGGTCAAGACGATTTACGCCCGGCACATTACGGACAAGTGGCAAAAGCTGCCTAGCATCAACTATACCACTGATATTAATGACCTCTATGCTGACCCGGAGATTCAGTTGATTGTCTTGTCGGTGCCGGCTGCGGTGCATTACCGGTTGGCTAAAGACGTGCTGAACCACGGTAAGAATGTGCTGGTGGAGAAGCCGTTCACGACGACCGCTGCGGAAGCGCGCGAGTTGTTTGCCCTAGCGAAACAGAAGCATTTGCTCATCCAATGCTATCAGAACCGGCGTTACGATTCAGACTTTCTGACGGTGCAGAAGGTAATCGCCAGCGGCAAGTTGGGTGACCTGCTTGAAGTTGAGTCCACTTACGATTATTATCGACCACAGGTACCTGAAAGTCAGGACCATTTTGCCATTGAAAACAGCTACCTGTACGGGCACGCCTGCCACACTCTGGACCAGATCATCTCCTATTTTGGCCGTCCCGATTCGACGCATTACGATGTTCGCCAGCTGCTCGGGCCGCAGCGCATGAATGATTATTTCGACATCGACATGTATTACGGCGTCATGAAGGTGTCCGTGAAGTCGAGTTACTTCCGGCTAGTACCACGGCCGAGCTTCACGGTGTACGGCAAAAAGGGTGTCTTCGTCAAGCAGGCAATGGACCGTCAAGAAGTTGATCTGAAGCATTTTTACATGCCAAGTCACGCGGACTTCGGCATCGACCGGCCGGAAGATTACGGCACGCTGACGTACATTGATGCGGCTGGTCAGTATCACCAAGAAAAGGTTGTCTCGGAAGTTGGCGATTACAGTCGCGTCTACCAAGGATTGTACGATGCGATTATCAATGGCAAGCCGAAGACAGTCAAGGACGAAGAGACGATTCTGCAGATGGAGATGCTCGAGACTGGGATCAAGGAGATTACCGAGTCTGGTGCTAACGCCGCTGCGAAGTTGGATTAAGTCCAATAGTTCCTCCCTAATTAGAGTGACCACCCCGGCAGAATTGGGCTGCTGGGGTGGTCACTTTTTGCGTGGCGAGATTGTCTGAGTTGGCACGGGTGAGCGGCTTTTTGGCCAAAACGGCTATAGGACATATAAAAAAATATGCGCAGGACCCGCTACAAACGTTGATGTGGCGGGGGTTACAGCAATCGGTTAAAATATGGCCCGGGTGCTGCGACAGTTTTGCTAAATATGGCTTATCCCAATACTTGCCAAGCGCGCAAATGCAGACGGGGCAAGGAATTGCTGGCCATATTGCGCCTTTTTGAAAATATGTCCTAAGCAAGTTTTGGCATTTATGGCTCTGGGGCGTTGCGACTCAGGCAGGTGCAGCGCACAGACTTTTCCAGCAATTCATACGGCCGGCTGGTACCCGCGCGCGCGTCGGTGTATGGTTTAAGTAAGCGAATTCACAAAGGAGACTTCGATCATGCTCAATTACCGTTTAACGACCACAGACGACCAGCTCCAGTTCTATCAGCTCTACCTGTACGCCTTCAATGGTGCGGACACGCAGCAGCGCCGGGCGTTCTTCAACCCGCGTTACGAGCACGCGCTAACGTACGGTATCAAGGAGGACGGCCAGCTGGTCAGCGGCTTGTACTCACTGCCGTTTACGGTGAACTTCCATGGCCGGCGCTACCACATGAACGGAATTGGCGACGTGATGTCCGCACCGGAGTATTCCGGCCGCGGCGGGGCGAGCCAGCTGCTGCGGGCGGCGCTGCAGGACATGGATGCGGCCGGCGTGGAGCTGTCTTACCTCGCACCGTTTTCCTTGACCTTCTACCGGCGTTTCGGCTATGAACAAGTGTTTAACCACATTGAATACCGCATCGCCAGCCGGGATTTTGCACTGGCGCGGAGTGCGGCGACCGGTACAATTGAGCGGGGACCGCTGAGCAAAATGGCGCCGGCCATCAAGCCGCTGTACGTGCGCAGTGCTATTAGCCAGCGCGGCGGCGTTGAGCGGCCCGACTGGTGGTGGGACTACCTCTACCTGCGCAACCGCTGGGACGCCGCCGTTTACCGCGACGCCAGTGGGGTGGCACAAGGCTACCTGATTTACAGTCGCGAGAGTGAGCAGCTCGTAATCAAGGAGTTTGTTGCCGCGACGAATGCCGCCCGCCAGCAACTGCTTGGCTTCGTGGCTAAGCACAAGGTAACCTTCAAGGAGCTAGTCTACGACGCCCCCGACACGGACTTGTGGGCGGATTACTTGCCAAATGCGGACGCGGTGGAGGCAACTATTAAGCCGTACATGATGGCGCGGATTGTGAACCTGCCGGCATTCATGCGTAAGTATCCGCTGGCTGCGGGTACGCAGGCGGATGTCACGTTTAAGCTGCGTGACGACACGATTGCGGCCAACGACGGCTACTGGCGCTTGCAAGTCGGGGCGGGCAAAATTGAGCTAACGCAGGTTGAGGCAACGCCAGCCGCGGCACAAATGTCAATTCAACGGCTGAGTCAGATTTTACTCGGTGCGCAGTCGGCGACGGCACTGCGGGCACGGGGCCAGATTGTGGCAACAGCGGCGCAGGCGGCCCAGCTTGATGCAGTGCGGGTGAAGCAGACACCGGCATTAGTAGATTACTTTTAGAAAATCAAGCCAAACAGGTTTGGCTTGGCAGAAGCAGGGAGTGAGACTGATCACCCCCTGCTTCTTTGTCATGGAACGGCGGATGCATAGAAGCAATACGCCTCTGATAATCTGCTGCGTTGCAGATATGAGAAACGTGTCTGTACTCCTGGTTGTTAGCGCTCCCAGGGTGTACAACGAATAATGTTAAGAAGCTATGCTAACCTTTTTTTATCCAAACGGTGGGTATGTGCTTAATAAATGTGATTAACTCGGAGGCTTTTAAATGAGGAAGAAGACAATTTTCGGATTAGCGACTGCAGCTGTTCTCGCTGGCTTAGCGGTCACGAGCACTAACACTTCGCCAGTACACGCGGCGGCTGGTGATCCGGCACCAGATTCTGGGAATACGCAAAAAGCACCGGACTTATCAGCCCTGAAAGCGGCAAATGACCAGGCAAAGGCAGACGAAGCCGCCGCACAGACTGCTTATACAGAAGCACAAAACAACGCGAATAGTGCACAGTTGGCGCTGACTAAAGCGCAGAGTAATTTAGTTACTGCACAAGACAATCTGAAGGCTGCGCAGGCGGCAACTCCAGAAGCAATTCAGCAAGCCCGGGAAGCTGTGGACCAAGCTAAGAAGGCAGTCACAACTGCTCAGAGTGCCGACGACAATGCCGCGGGTGATCTAGCAACTGCCCAAAAGAATCTGGCCGACAAACAGGCGACCCTGAAGACAGCAACAGATGCTTTGACCGCACAGCAAGCTAAGGTCACTGCAGCAGAGAATACGGAGAAACAGGCCGCTGCAGACGCAACCGGTGATAGTTCTGCGGTCCAGAACGCACAGACAGCGGTTGATAGTGATAATGCGAAGGTCGATAGCGCAAAGAGTGCCCAGGACGCTGCACAAAAAGACTTGGCTAAGGCAAAGGATAACGCGGGTAAGGACATCAAGTTACCTGATGCTACATTTAAAGGCCGTCCACAAACTCCGGGCAACATGTTTGAGCAAGATACTAACGCTGTTAAGGCAGTACTTGAACTGCGTAGAGAGGGTAATTATGAAGACGACGGTGGTAATGCAGATATCAATAATCCAAATTACCAGGGCTATACTTCGACTAATGCGGAAGACAGTGTGACATTTACACGGAACGACGATAGAAGTACTTTTTTCTCAGCTGCTCAACTTAAGCGAATCGCAGAAATTTTTGTCGGCACGCTGAATGACGCCCGGACTGAGTTGGGGGAGACACCAATTTTTACAATCAGCAATTTAAGTCAGGCTAGGGCGATGAACTGGGCAAGCCATACTGCAAGTGGTTCCGATGTGAATCCAGGTGATGGCAACCTGATTAATGTTCAGCAGCAGCAGGCCAACGCTACGACGTATCATGGTGATTATATCGATGGCGAAACTGTCGTCATGAGCATGATGAAAAACTTTGGTAGCTACTTGGATTATGCATCAGCCCAGGGTTTGGCCTTGGGATGGGCCTCAGGAAGTTTCGGCGCACATCCAAAAACTCCAATATATGACATATTACTAGACACACCAGCGGGGACAACATCCGTAGAAATTGGTGTAGCGATTGCTAAGAACCAGGGAATGCTTTGGTACTACCAGACATACGCTGGTAATGAGCCAACCGAGTTCACGGTCAATGGTGGTGCACCGCAGAAAGTCGTAACGGAGACGCCTAGTGTCAACAAGATTGTTGCTGAAGAACAGGCTGCCTACGATCAAGAAGTCGCTGCTGCCAGTCCTGAAGCGGCACAGGCCAAACTGCAGCAGGCCACGGATGCACTGACTGCCGCACAAGCTCAGCTTACTAAGGACACGCAGGCACTTGAAGCAGCCACCAAGTCCGCAACAGCAAGCGATGCTACGAAGCAGCAGGCATTAGCAGATGCAAAGCAAGCCGTAATCAACGCCCAGAACGAGTTGGCAACAGTAGCCAAAGCTAAAGATGCTGCCGCCGCAGATGTTCAGTCTGCAACAAGCACCACAGCCGCAGCTCAGGGTGATAAGGATAAAACGGCCCAAGCGCTGGCTGATGCACAATCAGCTCTTTCTGCCGCTGAGAAGAAACTTTCTGCTTTGACCGCAGCCGCAGCCAATGTGACTAAAGCAAGCGAATCTGTAGCTAATGCCCAGAAAGCCGTCGATGACCTGAGCAAGACCCAGGCAACTACGGCAAGTGCGGCAGCGAAGGATAAAGCCGCTCTGCAGGCTGCCATCGCCAAGCAAGCCGCCGCACAAAAGGCATTTGATCAAGAATACGCTGCTGAACACCCAAGTGCGCCGATTATCTTCAATGGGGAGGAGAGTACCATTAGCACTACTGCAACTGTTAACTCGCCTAAGCCAGGCAACACTGATGATTCAAAGACCAAGCAAGCTGCCACTTATTTCCGGGGTGTAGCAACGATTGCAAAGGGTGGCGCTGTAGTTTACGATGGCAATTTCCAGGCAACTAGCCGCGTACTTAGTGCGGGAACAAATTGGAAGTCATTTGCCGTTGTGATTGGCAAAGACGGACGGGAGTACTATGACCTGGGCGGAAATCAGTACGTCCTGGTAAGCGCCGTTTCCTTAGCAGTTAAGACCAAGACACCGGCTGCCGCAACCAGCAAGGCGCAGACCAAATTGCACGCAATCGCCCACATTAACTACGTACCTGGATATGGGATTCAGGTATGGCACGGTGATTTCAAGACAATGGCGCGGAATGCTGACGGGAGTCTGAAGAAGCTCGGCGACCAGACGAACTGGAAGGTCTTCGGCGTCGTCACGGACAAGGGCCACGTATTCTACAACCTTGGTGGTGATCAGTTTATTGATGCCGCCTATGTAACATTGCGTTAGAATTAATCCGAATAAATACGGGCCATCACCCCAACTTGAGGTGGTGGCCCGTATTTGTCGTGCACCGGTGTGCTTCGAATCATGAGTAGTCCTTCCGGTACAAATGCACCGCCGTCACGATTGCCAGCACGAGCCCCAGAATCATGACGATGGTAAAGCCCACCCACGTTTTTTCCCACGGCAGACCCCCAACGTTCATCCCCCAAATCCCGCTGATCAGTGCCGGAACGGAGATCACCAGTGCCGCGGAGTCGAGGTACTTCATCAGGTGGTTTAGGTTGTTGTCCATCATGTCGGAGAACAGGCCGCCGATGGTCTCCAGCAGGTCGCGGTATAGTCGAACCATCTTTTCGGCCTGGCGCTGGCGCAGCTGGATGCGGTAGACGAGTCTTTTGGCCATTGAATCAACGAAGCGGTCATCTTCAAGGTAGGCGTCGACCGTCCGCTCCATGTCCTTGAGGCTGTGGTCGAGGTAGACCACGGTGCGCTCCGTGTCGGCAAGTTTGAATAGTTCCGCATTCTCCGTCGTTTTGCGCGCGGATTGGTCGAGGGCGTCGATTTCGTGCTTGATGTCCTCGAGCTCCATGATGAAGTGCGCATAGATCCGCAGCAACAGCTCCCCAATGAGTTCGGTGAAGTTAGCAAAAGTGTAGTCGTACTCTAGAAAGTCCTGCCAGTAGGTGGAGCCGTCGCCAAAATCGATAATCAGCAATTCCTCTGCTGCCACGATTGTCACGGGTTCCAGCCGGGTCTCGATCTTCTCATCCCGATTGCTGGATAGATCCATGACCACCAGTGAGACCGCATCTTTCAGCTTGGTGTCTGGCAAAAGTTCGTGGCGAGTCAGTTCCACCGCTGCGTCGCTGGCAGCAAAGAGGTCTTCCGGCAAGGCGAACTCGGCGCAAATGTCCTGCCGTTCCTTGTCGCTGGCGTCTTCTAGGATGATGATGTTGCGCTGCTCCTTGTCACACTTCTTAACGGTGTTATCACTTAGTTTGTAGAAAGATATCATTGTCAGTGTCCCCCCAGACATGTTGATGATGGTATTTTGCAAACGCTTTAGTTATCTATCTTAACGATAACATGCTGGGGAGACAGGACAAAGAGCTGTGCTTAGTTTTGTTGAAGTGTAAACCAATGCGGTACCACAGGCTTAATGCACACATCAATTCTTTTTGTATCCACACTTGACATTAATCTTTGACGGGCATATTCTAATCACAACTTAAGTACAGACATCACACGCGAAGGGGCTGATCAACATGTTTAACGTTTTGACAACTGGAATGATTGTTTTCGCTAAATTGTTGTTGCAGCCCCGTTTTGCGTTGCTGGCCTTGTAGGATTACTCATCCGCCAAGATATTATGTGCGGCTTGTGCACGAGCCGCGCTAAGCCAAGATGATGCTGTGCTGGGAAAGTTTTATAGCTATTTTCTAATTTTGCCCAGTTAGCATGTGAAACTATAAACGAAGCTAAGTTCGCCAGTCATCGTTTGTAGCACCTGTTAACTGGGCTTTTGTATTGATGCCACAATTGTTTTGCGAGTATTACTCGGGAAAGGAATCATCATGAAAATCAAGACTGCTCTGACAGGAGTCGCGATGAGTTCACTTGTTGTCCTCATGGCTGCCTGCGGTTCAAACAATTCTTCCAGTAGTGCGAAAAAGACTACGATTACATATATGCAGGGTGATGTGCTTCAAACCATGGATCCTGCGCACGCGTCCGACATTATTTCCGGCCAGTCAATTGACGATACTGAATCGGGCCTCTACCGGTATAAGAACAAGAAAATCGTCCCCGATTTAGCTACTAAGAATGCAACGGTAACTAATAATGGCAAAACATATACGTTCCATCTCCGCAAGAACGCCAAATGGTCAGATGGTAAAGCACTGACCGCAAATGATTTCGTATATTCCTGGCAGCGGATCGTTAACCCCCAGACCAAATCAGAGTACGCATACATATTTAGTGGGATTAAGAATGCCGATGCTATCATGGCCGGCAAAAAGAACTACAGGACATTGGGTGTTAAAGCAATCGGCAAATACACATTCCAAGTTCAGCTGGAGAAGGCAATGCCTTACTTTAACAGCATGATCACCCTGCAGACGTTTGACCCGGTTGAAAAGAGTGCTGTTGAGAAGTATGGCGCCAAATTCGGGACCAATGCGAAGTACGTCACTTATTCAGGTGAGTACCGGCTAAAGAAGTGGTCCGGTTCTGAAACTACTTGGACTGAAAACAAGAACAAGTCATACTGGAACGCCAAGAATGTGAACGTTGATCAGATCAAGTACCAAGTGGTTAAGGACAACAGCACTGCCCTGAACCTGTTTGAAGATGGCAAGATTGACGATGTTTCCGTATCTGGCGATAGTGCAACTCAAAAGCAAAACGACCCCGCATACAACACGGTTCTGCAAAACGGGACGTACTACCTGGAACTGAACCAGGACAAGGTGCCGGCACTGAAGAACCAGAAAGTCCGGCAGGCACTCTCCCTCGCCATCAATCGTAAGCAGTTTATCAAGCAGGTGCTTGGCGATGGTTCAAAGCCAATCAAGACGGTTGTTCCAGCCAACATGATGAGCAACAGTCAAGGAACTGACTTCACAACCGCTGCTGACAAGGGCTTAAACGCTTATGCTTCATACAACCTCGCGAAAGCAAAGCAACTCTTCAAGGAGGGGATGAAGGAAGCTGGGCAGTCTAGTCTGAAGATGACCTTACTGACCGATGACACCGATACAGCCAAAGCCACGGTTGAATACCTGCAGAACGCTTTCCAGAAGCTCGGTTCAAACGTCACTGTTTCAACTAAGGAAGTACCATTTAAGACCCGGCTGCAGCTATCCGCTGACAAGAATTTTGACGTCGTCGTCTCCGCATGGTCTGCTGATTTCCCTGATGCAATCAGCTTCCTGGATCTGTTCACGACCGGGAATACTTACAACCGGGCGCAGTGGTCTAACAGTGAGTACGACCGGCTGATCCAGGCCTCCAAGACGACCGATTCCAACAACCCAAGCAAGCGTTGGAACGACATGGTCAAAGCCGCACAGCTGCTCACAAAACAGGATGCCGTTATTCCCGTTTACCAGAGTGGTAAGGCCCACCTTACTAACACCAAGGTTAAGGGTCTGCACACTAGTCCAAACGGAATGATTTACTGGGACACTGTAACTAAGAAGTAAGTCTGCATGGGCAGTTCAAACGGATAACAATCTGCTGAACTGCCTTTTGCTGTGGAGAGTGTCCACGAAGGGGGTGAAACGATGCAGATTAATAAGGTAGAGCTAGCCGACTCGTTCTGGGACTTCTATCGCGATGCGGTGCGCACCAAAATGCTGCCTTATCAATGGCGGGTCATTAACGATGAAGTTCCCACGCCGACTGTCAAAAGTGCTAACCCTTATTTGAATAATCAGCCGAGTCACGCGATTCGGAATTTGCGTATTGCGGCTGGTGAAGTGAACGGTCACTTCAGTGGTTATCGTTTTCAAGATTCTGATGTTTACAAGTGGCTAGAAGCGGTTGCCTACGTGTTAGAGGCAGGTTGCGATGAAGAGTTGAAGGCGCACGCTGATGCAGTTGTTGCACTTGTTGGCCGTGCCCAAGCGACGGATGGTTATTTAGACACATACATTCAAATTGACCACCCGGAAGCTAAATTCAAACACGTTTCAATGAGCCATGAGCTCTACGTGATGGGGCACTACATTGAAGCTGGTGTGGCTTACAATCACGCAACGGGTAACCAAGCGGCCTTGATGATTGCGCGCAAAATGGCTGATTGTCTTGATCACAATTTTGGTCCTGAAGCGGGTAAGATGCACGGATATCCTGGCCACCCGGAAATTGAACTGGCTTTGGCCAAGTTAGCGGACGCGACCGGTGCGGAGCGCTACTACAAACTAGCAGCGTACATGCTGGATCAGCGCGGGAAGCAGCCTGACAACTTTTTCCACCAGCAGAGTGCTGACCGGCGGGAGACAGGCTCACTAGATGAGTTAGACCGGCAAAATGCTGAGCCGGAAGACGATTATTTTCAAAACGATCGCCCCATCCGGGCTCTTAAACGGGGTGAAGGCCACGCCGTGCGCATGGTTTACTTACTAACGGGAATGGCCCGGGTCGCAAGGCATACGCACGATGCGGAGTTGCTAGCCAAGTGTGCGCAAATATGGCGGCACATTACCAATCGGCAAATGTACATCACTGGCGGTATCGGTGCAGATCCATGGCATGAAGGCTTCGGCCCAGATTACTATTTGCCCAACAGCACTGCCTACTGTGAAACCTGTGCCGCTTGTGGCATGGTGTTCTTCACGCAACAATTATTGCTGGAAGATCCGCAAGCTGAATATGCTGATTTGATTGAGCGGGAACTATACAATGGCATCATTAGTGGGATGGCGCTGGATGCGGAGCACTTCTTCTACGTGAATCCGTTAGCGGTTGATCCAGCTGAAATTACCGCAGATAAGGGCCGCGAGCATGTGCTCCCGGAGCGCCCATCATGGTTAGCATGTGCATGCTGTCCCCCTAACCTAGCTCGGGTAGTGGCCGCCCTGCACCATTATATTTACACGAGTAATGCGGACACCGTATATGTGCAGCAGTTCATTAGTAGTCGGGCCCAATTTGCTAACGGGGTGACTGTGGCGCAGGTTAGTGCATTACCTTGGAACGGAAAAACAACGTTAACGGTCACGGCGCCAAAGCCAAGTGACTTCACCTTAGCCATTCGCGTCCCATACTGGTGTAATGGGCAGCTGACAGTGACGATTGACGGGATTCCCGGGAAAACTCAGGTTGATGCAGATGGTTATTGCCGGATATCCCGCAGCTGGGATGACACAACCAAAGTAAACGTTGAATTCGCGATGGCGCCACGGTTAGTCTGGGCTAACCCCCGTGTGGCTGCAGATGTTAATAAAGTTGCCATCCAAAACGGCCCCATCGTTTATGCTGCGGAGGAGGTTGATAATGGGCCGCGACTGGCAACCATCGCAATCGACCCGTACGTTCCGTTACGCATTGGTCAGCAGGTGCCAATTGCAATGGGTAAAAAGGTGCCGGCAATTCAGCTGGATGCAGTTCGCAAGCAGAACAGCGGCAAGCCCTTTTCAAGTGTTAAACCTGTAACTGAGTCAATGGAGTTAACGCTCATCCCATATTTTGCGTGGGCAAATCGGGGTGTTAACGAGATGACTGTTTGGCTAAACGAAAAAATATAGCAAATGCTGGTTAACCATGTGTAGACATGGTAGAAATGGAGAAAAAATGGCAAAGTTCAAAGAAGTCCGTGCGGCAATGGCAAAGCAGGGAGTTGATGCCCTGGTTTTGACCAACCCAATTAATGTTTCCTACGTTAGCGACTTTAGCGGTGATGAGAGTGGCTTGGTGGTTACTCAAAACGAGGCCGCATTGGTTACTGACTCCCGCTTCATTGAGGTGGCCAAATCAGAGGTACATGAAGCTGACGTACTCATGCATACTAAGGGTTTATTACCATTTATGGGTGCGTTGGTCGATAAGTATGGTGCCAAAAAAGTGGGGTTCGAATCTGCGTACATGACCTTCTTTGATTATGACACCCTCCGCAAAAACACTAAGGCAGAGCTCGTGCAAACCTGGCACCTGGTGGAGCAGATTCGCGAAATCAAATCGCCAGATGAAGTTGAATTGATCCAAAAGGCAATCGACATCGCCCAAGCCGGATACGAGCACGTGCTCAAAACCATCAAGCCAGGAATGACGGAGCGGGCAGTGGCCACAGATTTGGACTTCTTCATGCGGGGATTAGGAGCAACAGCGGTTTCCTTTGAAACAATTGTTGCTTCCGGTTATCGCTCAGCCCTTCCCCATGGTTTTGCCGACGACAAGGTAATTGAGGACGGCGATGTCATCACCCTTGACTGGGGTGCAATTTACAAAGGCTACATGTCCGATCTGACCCGGACGTTTGCAATTGGCACCCCAAATCCAAAGATTGATGAGATTTACAAATATGTATTTCAGGCTAACCGCGAGTTGGCAGCTTCAATGAAGCCAGGCGTGCTTGGTAAAGAGTTGCAAGCAACCGCGCACCGTGCAATCGATGCCGCGGGTTACAAGGACTACTTTGGCCATGGTGCAGGGCACGGGATCGGCCGCGACATTCACGAGGGTCCGGGTGCATGGGGCCCATATTGGGAAACACCGATTCTGGCCGGTAATGTGGTTACTGATGAGCCAGGGATTTACCTGCCAGGAATTGGTGGGGTCCGGATCGAGGACGACATTCAGATCACTGCTGACGGTCACAAGCAGTTGTCGATTACCGCACCAGCTGAGCTGTTGCATATTTAGGAGGATTTGCCCATGCAAAAAGTACGGCGGCGGGACCGGGAAATCGGTCTGGATGAAATCAAAAAGGCGGTTGCGGACTGCCACGTTGTGCACTTGGGGCTGAACGATTCGCCCTTTCCGTACGTTGTGCCGACTAACTATGGGTACGAGTGGCAGGGTGACCAATTGTTGCTGTATATTCACGGCGCGCGGCAGGGCAAAAAGCGCGACCTGATCGCGGCCGACCCGCACGTGTGCATTGAAATCGACGGCGGGATGACCTTGCTGAGTGCAGGGGATGAGGCGCCGGATTATTCTGCATACTACCGCAGTGTCATCGGCTTCGGCACCGCCGAGTTGGTTGCTGACGCGGACGTGAAGCGGCACGCACTCGACCTACTGATGCAGCACGAAACGGGGCGGCATCTGGATAGTTTCAACGCAATCCCGGATAACAAAATCTTCGGGGTCGGCGTCATCAAGGTAACAATCACCGAACTGACAGGTAAAGCCCACCCGGCACCAAAAACTGAATAACAGTCGTTTGAGGCTAGTTCGCAATTAGAAGCTTCGAATTGACCAACCACCATCGCTGTCGGCCGACTCCTGACCGTTCGTAATTATGGTGAGGAGTCGGCCACCTTCGCTGCGCTTCGGATGTAGGAGAGTAAGCGGCAAGCCGCAAACTCTCCCAGCATGTAAACGTGGCCCACAATGCAGCTCCTTCCGCTTAGCCCAAAACGCACCTACTCCAAGTTCGGAATAGGTGCGTTTTCTGCTAATGCTCAGGAGCTAACCGCATTGTGGCCCACTCTTTTTTACAAACTGGTCAGAATGATACCAAAAGTTGGGTCTTGCAGAATATGGCTCAGGATATATCGCAACCTGCTGGTGGCCTTGCGCAGGCCCAATTCGTCAAATATTGCTAGGGCGTGTTCGCATTCGTGCTGGCCAGCCGTCCGGTCATTGGTCGCAATTTTGAACCACCCGTGGAAGAAAATGCGGGTGATTGCCTCTTCAGCGTTAATCGCGGCAAAATGATCGATTTCGCTCAGAATCGCGGCAGCAAGGTCATACTTCTGCATTGCCAGTTGGGATGTGAAGTCGGCCGTCAACAGGTTAAATGCTGGTCGCTGTTCTGGTGAATTATGGCTGCGTTTGACGCCGATCCGGAGCAGCGGCAAGTTGTCGGCACTGGGAATCGCGGCGGAAAAGAACTGGAATAAGCTCAGCTCGTATTGGCCCCAAGTGTCGACCTGGTAAAGGTATTGAACTACTGGGCGCCCGATTATGAACAGCTCTGCCTCGTCGATTTTGGTGCTGTCTGCCTGCGCTAAGGTCGCGGTTAACTCGTAGTAAAGGTAGACGAAGTGATTATTGCGGGTCGGCGTGGTCCGGTAAATGGCCCGGGTCCGGTCCCGCTCGGCAATTACCGCGGGCCGGTCGCTGGTTTTAATCACGTGGAATTTTGCAAATGGCAGCAGGTAGGGACGCATGAGACTGGCGTAGCCACTGTCATGCGGGATGTGCTCCTGCTCGGCAACCGTGTCGATCTGCACCTGGGTGAATTCTTGAAGCGAAACGTTGATGGCCGTCAGCAGTGTGCGCAGATTGGTGCTAGAAACGTCTGATTTGCCGCGCTCGAACCGGGAAATGAAGGAGCTGGTCAGACCAGTCTGAGCTTCGATTTCTTTGAGGGTGATCATCTTACTTTGGCGCATGGTTCTAAAGGTACTGCCGTAAGCTAGTTCCATAATTGTTGCCCCTTAAGCTTGTTTGTCATATATGACAATTTTGGCGATAGCTGGGCCCCTTGTCAACTATGCTTATGCCATTCAAGAGAGTAGTCCAGACTAGGAGGTCCCCATTATGAACGTTTTCCGCAAAAATCAGCCTTTTCGCACGATGGCAATCGCAACGTTCTTCAGTACGATCGGTTCAGTGCTATTCAACTTTGTCTTTATCATTTACGCGCAAAAATTAAGCTATGCGACCGCGGCGCTGTCTTTAGTGTCGGTGGCGAACATCTTGCCCACCGTCGTGACGATCATTAACGGCCATCTTGCCGACCAGACGCCGCCCCAGAAACGCTTCGGGATGATTGTGGCGTTCCGCTGCGTGCAGGCGCTGCTTTACGTGCTATTGGCGGTGCTGATCGGCGATACCGCCAGCAAGTTGATTTTCGGAATTTTGCTTCTGATCAACATTGCTTCGGATATGATTGCTGACTACACCAACGGTCTGGGGATGCACTACCTGCAGCACTTCCTGAAGAACCGTGATGAGTATCAAGCCGGCGCCGGTTTCATGACGGGTGTGGGGACGACGATCAGCGTGGTCTTCCAGGCGCTGGGTGCGAGTTTGATCGTGCTGCTGAACCATAATTACGCCCTGTTTGGTTTGATCAACGCCCTGAGTTTTCTCATCGCCGGGTTGGTTTTGTACCGCAAGCGGCAGGCATTTAAGGCTGCCGATCTGGCCGCGGCTAAGGCGGCAGCAAGGGCGCAGGCACAGCAGCAGAACCGTGGCGGACTGCGGGAAATCATCAAGTCACTGCAGAACATTATGCAAAATGAGCTGCTGGCCAGTATGTTACTTCTGGCGCTGCTGATCAACACGATCGGCACGGCGCTGGACGGACTAGCGAACGTGTTGCTCGCGGGGACGCGGGCGCTCTGGTTCGGGAATTTTGCCAACACGGTTGCGGTGATCGGGGTCGTTAGCTCCGTGGCCATGATCGTTGCGAGCCTATCGACCAAAGACCCGCTGCAGAAGCTGTCGCTGCCCAAGCTGACCCTGATTACGATGGTGAGCCTCGTAATCTTCTCCGTAAACATGGTGTGGTGGCAGAATCGCTACGTCATGCTGGTGCTCATGGCCGTCTGCATGTTCCCCATCGGCAAAATCAATCCCCGGATGTCGGCGGAGATGATGGCCATCGTTGCACCGGAGCGGCTGGCGACCACGAGTAGCGCCTTCCAGACGGTGACGATGTTGGGAGCACCACTTGGCATCGCAATTTTCCTGGGGATTGCTAATCTGTTCAACCCAATTGCGGCGTGGATCGCATACGCAATCGCGGCGGCACTGATAAGTGTTGTGGCGGTGATCATCATCGTCCGGGCGCGCAAAACGTCAGTCAAGGCCGACGCCGTTAAACAAGCATGATGCCAGTGCTGTTAGTTTGCAGCTTGTCACGGTATGATGGGGACAAGAAAGTAATGCAACTTTAGGGGGCGGCGCACATGCCACAAATCTATTTCTTATGTACCGGGAATTCCTGCCGCAGCCAGATGGCCGAGGGCTTTGCCCGGGAAATAATGGGAGCGGACTGGCAGATTGCCAGCGCCGGGATCGAGGCGCAGGGTGTTAACCCGCGCGCGATTCAAGTCATGGCGGAAAAGGGCATTGATATCAGCCACAACCGGTCCAAACAGATCGACATGGACTACTTGTTGAGCTCAGACGTGGTCGTGACCCTGTGCGGGGATGCGCGCGACCGTTGTCCGGTCACGCCCCCATCCGTGCGGCGGGTGCACTGGCCGTTGCCGGACCCGGCGCAAGCCACGGGGTCAGATGCGGAAGTACTGACGGTGTTCCGGCAGGTCCGCGATGAGATTGAACGGCGCGTGCAGCAGTTTGCGGCGGACTGGCAGCAGTAAAAAAACAGGTTTGCGTTAACGGTGATTTCAACATCACGTGAGCGCAAACCTGCTTTTTTCGTTTGGCGACTACTTTTGGCGTGCTAACCACTCAGCCCGCGTGAGTTTGTAGCTCATTACGGTGATGCGGGTGCCGTCATCAAGCGTGAACTCATGCTGCGCGCCCTGATCGATCAGGCCCATTTTCGCCAGCACGCGTCCGGACGCGCCGTTCACGCTGGCATAATCCCCTTGAATCTGTTGGTAGTCGAGCTGGGTAAAGGCATAATCCACCATTGCCCGTCCGGCTTCCGGCATGTAACCGTGCCGCCAATATTCGGGCATCAGCAGGTAGGTCATGACGCCGCCATCGTGAAACTCGAAGAAGCCGATCATTTCCTGGGTGGCTTTGAGGGTGATAGCAAAAGCCGTATCCGGATTTTGTAAAAAGTGCTGTTCGAATTCCTGCTGAATCGCCGCGGGGCTGTTGTCGTCGGCATAGCGCGTGTACTTGCGCGCCCCTTGATCCGCAAACATGCGCGCAAAATCTTGTGCATCATCTGCAGTAAACGGCCGCAGTACCAGCCGGACTGTCTCAATCATTGCAATCCTCCGTTAAGATATTTGCTTCTAATCATAGTGAAGATTGGGGCCGCGGTCAAAAGCTGCTTACTGAAACCAGTATGTGTACGAATGTTATCATTGCAACGCGGATGCTCTAGCAATGACATTTGCAGGTTTGCAAATATTGCATAGTTTGGCCTAACTAACGATAATTATTTCTGCCAAATCAAAAGCGGATATTTTGCCCGCAACGCCAGCAGCAAGTCAAGTGTTGTAATTAATTACGAGAATATTACAATGTAGGCGTATGAAGACAAGCAGATAAGGGAGGAAACATTATGAGTTTAGTGGGTAAAGAAGTCGAACCATTCAGCGCACAAGCTTATCAAAACGGGGAGTTCATCACCGTGACCGATGCCGATTTCAAGGGGCACTGGAGCGTTGTGATGTTCTACCCGGCAGACTTTTCATTCGTTTGTCCAACCGAATTAGCGGATTTGCAGGATCAATACGCGACTTTGCAGCAGCTAGGGGTTGAGGTTTACTCGGTTTCCGAAGATACGCACTATGTTCACAAGGCTTGGCACGACGCGTCTGATGCGGTCGGCAAGTTGCAGTACGCCATGATCGGTGACCCATCGCACCAGCTCGCGCGGATGTTTGACGTGCTCGATGAGGAGCAGGGTCTGGCGCAACGGGGCACCTTCATTTTGGATGACAAGGGTGTTGTGCAGTCGTTGGAAATCAACGCTGACGGCATCGGCCGCAACGCTAGCGAGTACATCGACCGCATCAAGGCTGGTCAGTACGTTGAGAGCCACCCAGGTGAAGTTTGCCCAGCCAAGTGGAAGGAAGGTTCCGAAACTTTGACCCCTGGCCTGGACCTAGTGGGGAAAATCTAAATGTTAGACGCGAAGCTAAAGCAGCAGCTCCAATCATATTTCCAGTTGCTCGAGCAGCCGGTAGTGTTTCGGGTGGATGCCGGCAGCTCTGCGGATGGGACCAAAACTAAGGACTTTTTGACCGAGGTTGCGGGAATCAGCGCAAAGCTGAGCGTCAGGACTGCCAGTCTCAAGCGGCAGCCAAGTTTCACCGTTGACCAGGTCGGCGCGGACCCATCCGGAATTGTTTTCGCCGGAATCCCGCTCGGCCACGAGTTTGAATCCTTCGTCTTGGCCGTGCTGCAGGTTTCGGGCCACGCACCCAAAATCACCGCGGCGGAGCGCGAACAGATCATGGCCATCAACACCGACCTGCATTTTGAAACCTTTGCCAGCCTGTCCTGCCACAACTGTCCGGATGTCGTGCAGGCGCTGAACATTATTAGCGTGCTCAACCCCCACGTCACGCACACGATGATCGAAGGCGGGATGTTTCAGGATGAGGCAACGGCCAAGAACATCATGGCCGTGCCGACCGTCTTCCTCAATGGTAAGGAGTGGCACAACGGTCGCGCCACCCTGGCGGAGTTATTAGCCAAAATCGCGGGTAAGGAAGGGCAAGTTGCCGTTGCGGCGGCCACAACTAAACAGGTGTTTGACGTCCTGATTATTGGTGGTGGTCCTGCTGCCGGGGCAGCGGCAATTTACGCCGCTCGGAAAGGCTTGGCAACAGCCGTGGTCGCGGACCACATGGGCGGGCAGCCTTTGGAGACGGTCGGCATCGAGAACCTGCCCGGGACGGACTACATCACCGGCGAGGACTTGATGGCGAACATCACCGCGCAGTTGACCAAGTACAAGGTCACTTTGATCAGTGGGCAGACGGTGGCGAAGATTGGTGATGAAACCCCAATCGTTTTGCGGCTCAAGGGTGGCGACACCCTCCGCAGTAAGACCGTGATTGTCGCGACCGGGGCCCACTGGCGGCAGCTGGGTGTGCCTGGTGAGGAGGAATTCCGCAATAAGGGTGTGGCCTACTGCCCGCACTGCGACGGTCCGCTCTACAAGGGCAAAGACGTTGCGGTTGTTGGCGGCGGGAACTCCGGATTGGAAGCCGCAATTGACCTCGCCGGGATTGCACATCACGTCACGGTGTTGGAGTTTGCACCGCAAATTTCTGCAGACGCCGTTTTGCAGAGTAAGGCCGCGGCCCTCAGCAATGTCGATTTGATTGCGAACGCCCAGACGACCGAAGTTCTGGGCGATGGTCGGGTAACTGGTCTGAAGTACACCGAACGGGACACGAAAGCCAGCAAGGAACTGACCGTTGACGGAATTTTCGTGCAAATCGGCTTAGTGCCGAACACCGATTTTGTCAGTGACACCCTCGACCTGGATGCTCACCACCAAATCAAGGTCGATGAACATGGGGCCACCAGCATGGACCATGTGTTTGCGGCCGGGGACTGCACCGACTCCGCCTACAAGCAGATCGTGATTGCGATGGGCAGTGGCGCGACAGCCGCGCTGAGTGCTTTCGGGGACATTGCGTTTAGCAAGTAGCTAGCAGGATGTATTGAACCAGATGAAAGAGTTTCGTTAGGGTCATGGCGCGTCTAGTAAACTCGCGCCATGATTTTTTTATGCCGCAAATTTGCTGATGTTTATGATGCTCGTGAATGTATGATGCCACTATTAATTATCATAGTGCTTTCATATTCGCAATTATTAATTATTGATAAATGTAAAGACTATTATTGATGCGAATGCTTTGATAAGATTCTATGGTTAAAAATCATTGGAAATTTTTCAAAGCGCGCGAATTGTAAATTGCAGTTTCGCGAATGCACAGTTATTTTGGAGGGGTTTAGACATGCAACTTATTGCAGCACTTATTTGGATATTCATATTTTTTGTCGTGCTCAAATTGGCCATTTCGGTGGCAACTTCAAATGATGCACAAACAGGACGTAGCTTTAAGATTTTGATAGTCAGCTTGATTGTTGTCAGTGTGCCTACTGTCATTGCACATAATCGTTCTGTGGCTGCTACTGAGGCTGCTGAAGAGGTCAAACAGGAAGCAAGTGCAGAAACGGACGATGACGACGATTCTTATTATTCGGGCGATGACGACACAGACGATACAACTAACACCGACGATGAAGAAGCAGATGCAGATTCTTCAAGCAGCAGTTCCATAGACCGCAGCGGCGCTGACTCTGCAAGTAGTGCCAGCGAGAGTAGCACTGCTGATTCTACGAGTACTGCAACGACGTCATCATCTTCATCAACGCAGCCGGTCAGTCAAAGCAGTGCCAGCAGTACCACTCATACTGGGGTTACTAACAACTACCGCTCCGGCGGTGGCAGTAGTTATGCATACAAGGCAGTGCCGAACACTGCAGACAGTGAAACCGTCTATGTGAGTCCTCAGATTCCCGGCCGTTATCACAAGGATCCCAACTGCCGCGGCCTGCACAAGTACGGAACAAGTATCCAGACAATGACACTAGTTCAAGCCCGTGCTGCCGGCTACGTTGCCTTCTGTGCATACGAGCGGTATGGCGACTAGAAATTAACCTGAAGTAACAGCAAAAGTTCCTCATTTTTGAGGAGCTTTTTTAGTTAACTTTACAATTGTTCCAAAATACTATGCATGTGCATAGTATCGTGTTATACTTCTGTGGTTAAGTTCCACGCAGCTTTTTGCATTAGACTCAGGAGGTCTTAAATTGAAATTAATCACAGTTGAAGAACATTACGACACCGATGCCAACATTGAACAATTTAACAAGTATTCAGAAGTTAAGAACAACAACCCGTTCCAGGATAAGTTAAAGCCATTCCTTGTTGATTTTGACAAGAAGGTTGAATACATGGACGCGAATGGCATCGACATGCAGGTGATTTCCGATGCCGGTAACTCCGCACAGGTTTTGCCAGACAAATACGCGGTTGCTGGATCCCACGCGCAGAACGAAACGCTGGCAGAAAACATCAGCAAGTATCCAGACCGCTTTGCCGGCCTAGCAACATTGCCTGCGAACACACCTGACAAGGCGGCTGCAGAGCTCGAGTACGCTGTTACTAAGCTCGGCATGAAGGGTGCCATCATCAGCGGGAGTATCGACGGCCAGTTCCTTGACGACCCGAAGTTTGACGCGATTTTCGCCGCTGCCGACAAGCTTGGCACGACGCTGTACTTGCACCCAGGTGTCATCACCAACGCCCAGAAGGCCATGCTCTACGATAGTAAGGCCTACTCACCAGCCGCTTCCAACATGATGGCCGGCGCAATGTGGGGTTGGCACATGGAAGCCGGGATTCAGGTCATGCGCCTCATCACTGCCGGTGTGCTCGACAAGTACCCGAATATTAAGCTCGCAACCGGTCACTGGGGTGAGTTCATCCCGATGTTTCTGGAACGGATCGACGGCTTCAGCGACATCATTACTAAGTTGCCACACAAGTTCTCTTACTACTACAAGCGTCAGGTTTACATGTCACCATCCGGTATGTTCACGGCTCCCCAGATGCAGTTGTGCCTGAGCGAAGTCGGTGCCGATCACATCATGTGGTCCGAAGATTACCCATACGTGCAGTCTGGTAAGACGACCCGTGAATTCCTCGGGGGTGCCGATGTGACTGCCGAGCAGCGGGAAGCAATTGCCCACGGAACTGCTGAGAAGTTGTTCAAGCTGTAATCAAGATCATTAAGCACAATCTTTGCACTTCAAAAGCACCTAAGAATGATTAGCACTTCATCATTCTTAGGTGCTTTTGGTTTAATTGTCCGGCTCATTAATTAAGTGCGCAGGGGCTAGCCGGACGCCGTGCACTGATCAGTTCGTTGATGGTGACGCTCGCGAAAATCAGTGCTGCGCCGATCATTTGTAGGCCACTGAGGTGCTCGCCCAGCAGCCAGATGCCAAAGCCCGCGGAAAACAGTGGCTCCAGCGAGAAGATGAGGCTGATGGTTTCCGGTGTCAGGAAGTGCTGCACCTTGGTTTGGACGACAAAGCCGAACGCGCTGCAGATAATGCCCAGCGCGAGAACGGCGCCCCATTGGGTGGTCGTTGCGGGCAGCTCCGGCTTTTCGAACAGGAGACTGCTGATGACGCCCTCTACGCCGGCAACGCCCAGCTGCAGGACGCTGATGCTGAAGGTGTCAGCAATTTTGCGGGTGACGTGGCCGGAGTAAATGATGTGGACTGCGTAGAGTGCCGCCGTCAGTAGGCATAGCGGCGCCCCAATGGAGAATTGCAGGTGGCCGTTTGCGACCAGCAAAAACAGGCCGATGATCACCGCAATGGTCGCAATGATTGCTGATGGCCGCGGCAGTTGCCGCTGCAAGACCGCGTTAAATATCATCACGAACATTGCTGTTGTCGCGACCAGGAAGCCCGCGGTGGTCGCGCTGGTGTGCTGAAGACCAAACATCACGCTGGCAAACAGGCCGTAAAGCAGGGTGCCCATGATAAGGGCGGCTTGAACGTGCTCTTTGTGCAGGCCGTGTAAACCATGCGGGAAGACCAGCATTGTGACCGCAAAGGCAATCAGAAAGCGCAAGCCCACCAGCAGCAGAGGGGAGACCGCGACCAAAGCGACCTTCATCCACATATAACTGGCGCCCCAAGCCGCAACTACCAGGGTCATCATTACAAACGCCCACCGTTTATTCATCACTATCGTCCTTTCCGGTACTTGTTCCATAGTATATAATCGGTGGATACATAAGTATAACGAATGATTCTTATTCAAGAATTAGCAGGGGTGATACAAATGAATCGCTACATCGCATTCTTAGAGGTCGTTACGCGGGGTAGCTTCAGCAAGGCCGCCGCTGCGCTGGGGTACACGCAGTCGGCAATCAGTCAGATGATTGCAGCGTTGGAAGATGAAGTGGGTGTGCGTTTACTACAACGGTCCCGGCGCGGGGTACGGTTGACACCAGAGGGCATGACACTGCTGCCCCAAATTCAGCAACTAGTTCGTCAGTATCGGACCTTTCAAAACCACGTAACGGCAGTTCAGGGCCTGATTGGTGGCGAGATCCGCATCGGGACTATCTCCAGCGTGACGCGACAAATCCTGCCGCAAGTCATTCGTGGTTTTGAACAACAATACCCGCAGGTGCGTTTTGTTTTCCATCAGGGTGATTACAGCCTCAACCGGCAGTGGATTGAATCCGGGGAGGTCGATTTTGGCGTGGTCACTCCGCCCGCGGTGCCGGACCTAACGACAATTCCCTTTTGGCAGCCACAGATGCTGGCGGTCCTGAACCGCAAGGACCCTTTGGCAAAATTACCGGTCGTCCCGCTCACGGACCTTGCTGATGAGCCCTACATCATGGTTGAACAAGGGGATTACAGTGAAGCACTAAATGCCTTCAAAGCTAAAGGTATCAAGCCGAACATCAAGTTCACGATTCACGATGATTACGCAATCATGGGGATGGTCGAGGCAGGACTAGGCTTTAGTATACTTTCCGCCGGCGTATTGGACCGCATGCCCTTTGACGTGGCGGTACGGCCGACTGACCCGCCACTAAGTTTGCACTTAGCGCTGGCGTTCAAGGACCGAGATGCCATGCCTTTAGCCAGTCAGAAGTTTATTGATTATATGCTTGCCCACAAAACTAAATAAACAGTGCGGCCCTGGATTCAAAAGTAGAATCTGGGGCCGTACTGTTTATTGTAAGTAAGATTAAGTGTTACCAGCTAAATTCTTCGTAGTACATGTCGGTGCTGGCGACCCCAGCGTTACTTAAAGCATGGCTCCACGAGTGGCCCATTTTGCTGGGGCCGGAGAGGAGGTACAGATTAGGGCTTTGCGTGAGGGCAGCAGTCTCCTTGGCGACGGCAAAACGACCCGCCTGCACGTGTAGCTTTAAGTTAGTCCGCTTGGCAGCAAGCGCCCGCAACTGCGGGACATAGATCAAATCCTGCGCGCGGTGGGCGGAGTAGTACAGCGTGATTGGAACGTTAGGGTAAGCCTGAATCAGCGCAATCATTGGCACCACGCCGGAACCACCAGCAACCAGAACCATGGGTGTGTCCGGATGCGTGTCGATCATGGTCTTGAAGCGACCAAAACCACCGGCTACGTTCGTTAGTGTGTTCACTGGCAGTTGCTGCATAGCGCGGGTGAAGTCCCCATCTCCCCGCACAGCCAACACCAGCCGGTCGTTCTCGACGGGACTAGCAACCGAGAAGGGGTGCAGTTCCCGCATGCTTGGGTAGTCTGGAAAGCTGATGAAGACATAGTCGCCGGGTGCAATCTGTAGCCGGTAGTGATGGGTAAACCGGAAAGTAAATTCAAAGAAGTTGGGTGCTAGTTGGCGCTTGGCAGTTAATTTTGCTTGCGGTAGCCACCAGGTATCCCGAATCTTGGTGTAGGCGTAAGCCAAGGCGACCACGAGGGTGTAGCCGTTGAAGAGGAACATATAGGGGTGGATGGCGGTGATGTAGTCGATCAGCTGGACGTGGACGAACACCAGCGCGACCGCGATTAGGTTCAGGCGGTGGAGCCACACTGAGAATTCATGCTTAAAAGTCCCTTCAAGCAGGTGTTTGAGGCGCGCCAGCAGCGGAATCCTGCTTGTGAGCCAGCCGGCCATAAACACCAACGAATAGAGCATCATCGCGATGAACAAAACCAGGGCGATATCGCCAGTTAAGCGGATCAGGCCGAATGAGTTGGTGTGGATTTTGTGGAGGACCGCCACTACGATTGCGACAATACTTAGGCAGCCGTGCACCATGTAGATGCTGGGCAGACCGATCAGCCGGTCGAGCCACTGCGGCCGGGTCGCCAGGTAGATGGCGGCCAGGAACCAGACGTAGGCGATGTTGCCGAATTGAACGCCCAGATTTGCAGAATGCAGGCCAGTTGCCAGGGTCAAGACTAATGGTAGCGGCAAGATAAATAATACAACGAGCCAAGTTAAACCTAGTAGGTAAGGAAAACGTTTAAGCAAGATGTGCACCTTCTTAATGGTGGGGGATTCGGCAGAAAATGACGGTTCAGTTTTGAATTGTTGGCAATTGGGTTCAACTTAATAACGCGCAAAGTATAACTGCATGCGAGAATCGTTGCATTAACAATTGTTAAGCATATAACTTTTTTTAATTTTATTCGCGCCGCGTGTTTGTGCACGAATCCGGACAATTGCCCAATTGCTGGCGTTATTTTAGGGTATAATTTGGCTAGTTACTAATGCACGGACTTTGGAGGAATTAACATGCAACACAAGAAAAGTTGGCTGCCGGCGCTGGTTGTGGTGTTACTGCTGCTTGGCGGCGGCTGGTATTGGTTTGCCCACAGCGGTAGTCACGCCAAGACGAACACGAACGCCGCGGTGACGACCGAAAAGCAGTTTTACCAAGATATCACCAAGAAGTACCCCCAGCTCAAGCCCGCTCTGGACCATGATGCTAAGCCAGACACCTACGTGATTCCGGGCCTATTGCGGACGCAAACGTTGAGGTCAAGTAGCAATCAACTCGGCGTCAGCAAAACCATGGATCCGCAGGGACTGACGGTAACACCGCAGTACGTGGTCATTTCGGCCTACAGTCACGACAAGAAGTACCGCTCCGTGCTCTACTTCATTGACAAGCACACGGGTAAGTTTGTGAAGCAGATCGTCATGCCGACCAATTCGCACGCGGGTGGTTTGGCGTACGACACCGTCAGCAAGCGCATCTGGGTCACGACCGAGACGGCATCCCAGACCGCATCGCTGTCGGCTTATGATCCTAGTACCTGGCAACAGGCAGATTTTGCCAAGACACACAATGCCAGCCAGTTTGACCACGTAATCAGTTTGCGTGGCGTTAAGCGGGCGTCATTTATTACCTACCACAATAACTCGCTGGACGTCGGCTTCTTCGACCAGAGTGCGCAGGGCAAGTTCCTGGCGTTCCCGATGACGCAGAGCGGCTTGCCTGACACCAACACGGCGCGGAAGGTTGAACTGCGGGGCGCAAACCAAGTCGGTAAGTACACGACTTCCAAGCGGCTGCAAGGCGCGACCTTCTACGAGGGCAAGCTGCTGTTCTCACAGTCATTCGGCCGTAATTCCTCCAACATTTTGGCCTTCGATAATGATGGCCAGCGCAGTTGGATCGATTTTGACAAGGACGATACGCTCAAAACGGTCAAGTTGCCGCCATATCTAGAACAGATCACCGCTGACGGCAGTGACCTCTACGTCCTGTTTGAATCTGGGGCGGCGAAGTACCGCAAGGCGAACCTGGTCTTTCACGCCGATCGGGTCGTGAAGTTTGACCTCGACCGCTTGCTGCAATAAACGAAGATTAGCAAAATTGCCTCAGCCCTTGATTGTCGTGGGCCGGGGCAATTTTTTGGCGTTTTAGGCTGCGTCAATCTTGCGGCCCCGGTTCTTCAGTGCCATGAATGCGGCTGGGAGCAATGAAATCACGATGATTGCCACCATGATGAGTTCGAAGTGCGTCTTCACGATGGCGATGTTGCCGAAGAAGTAGCCGGCGCCAAGTGCAACCAGGACCCAAGTGATTCCGCCGATGACGTTGTAGAAGGCAAAATCACGGTAATGCATTTTGCTGACGCCAGCGGTGAAGGGGATAAAGGTCCGGATGATGGGCATGAAGCGGCCGAGGAAGATGGCCGGCTTGCCGTACTTGGCGAAGAACTTCTGGGACCTTTCCAAGTAGGCGGGCTTGATGAAGCGACTGAGTTTCTGGCTGTGCATCAAGTGACTGCCGAAGTGTTCCCCAATTTCAAAGTTCAGGGAGTCGCCGGCGATGGCCGCAATGCTCATGATGGCCAGTAAAATCCAGATATTGAGGCCGTGCCCACCGAGCGCGGCGAGCGAGCCGCACAGGAACAGCAGCGAATCACCAGGCAGGAATGGGAGCACAACGACGCCGGTCTCAACGAAAATCAGGGCGAACAGGCCGAGATAGATCAGGCCGCCAAACTGGGCAATTAGTTGCGGGAGTAACTGGCTAAGATTGGGTACGAGGCTGGTGAGTAGCAGGATTGACATGGCAATTTCCCCTTTGAATGGTTTTCCGAATTAGTTGATGGTCTTAGAATACCCACCCGCCGGTGACCCGCCCACTCATGAAAACTAAAGCGAAAATGAGTAATTTTCAGCTACTCTGCCGCCGCTCCAGACAGATGGGCAATTATTTCTGAGCAAAATTCAGAATGGACACTGAGCGGCAATATTGCCCGGGAAATAATCTTATCGAATGGTAAAAATGCAAAATCATCGTGTGGCGCGCTTTTAAGGGTACATTGTTGTTTCACAAATGAATGATACACTGATGGAATGTGCCACAGATGTGCCACCCTCACTCGTAACCCAAACTTTAAAAAAACTAAACTAGAATAAAAGAAATAGCGTCTGCGGTCCGAACTGGAATACCGAAAAATTTGATCATTCGACTATACTGTGACGCTGTTTCTTCCAAAACACGAAAAAGCGACAATCCGAGTAGTGAACTATCACCACCTGGACTGTCGCTTTAACGTTTATATAATCGATTACCAGAGCACTATTAAATAATTGCGCAGTCTATTCCATCAGGATTATTTATTTTGATGGAGAGAACCATCCAGTATGCTTGTGGTACAAACGCGAATGCTTGACAATATTTGCAGAGCATTTTCCCGCAGTGGTTTTGCTCTTTGTCGAACAGTATGGATTACTGCCATAATCGGCCAAACAATGAGTGCTCTTCGCCAAAGCAACATCACAGTCACTTTGTACAAAGTTTCGCGCAGCCATAACAGGGTTTGCCGTCTTAGAATAGTAACGCCCGTTGCCTAGATAACCGTTGAAACGATTGCAGTGCACGTATTGTCCATGCTTAGGTAACTGACCATTACTAAGCCCACCTACTTGTACATCCGCCGAGGTAGACAGAGTCGCTGCTGACTCCTCTGCATTCAGAGCTTGATCGTCCATGTTCTCAATAATCTGTCCCATATCGACCGTTTCTTGTACAACAACAGTTTTGCCATCAGAAAGTTGGCTCTGCGACACTGCTTGTGTATTCTTTGTTCCAGCTGTTGTACTTTCCGTCGTTACATCCAATGCACCATCTTTATTGGGGTTAGTGTTAACAGTCACTTCACCCTTTGAATCAGTCACATAAGATTTTCCCTCAACTGATACAGGCTCACCGCTGTACTTTACGTTTCGTTCCAAACGATTATCAGTTGCGTTGTAGATCCACCCTGTTTGTTCGTATAAGTTAATAACATCTTGGTTCAGGTCGCTACAGTCGAGAACCTGTAAAACTTCTTTTTTAATTGTAACCGTTTTATCAACGTTACTTGAGAACCCAGTGGTAAATGTAAACGCACTGGCCATAACCCCTAAAATTGCAACTTTTCTCCAAAAGATTTTCTCATTTTTTCCAACTCCTAAATGTTAGCTGACGATACTCCGACCCATGTTCACCTTCAACAACCACGCTATACAGTCGTAGGGCTTGCATCACCTCCCTTCTTGTATATTTTTTCGATTCATATAGTCGTGCAATAAATGAAGTAGCTAAGGCACATGAAATCGATGTTCCCGAAATTTTCGATCTTGATAAATTCGAGTACAACGTTCCAGGCATAACGTAATCAACATCCCCAAAGTTTGAATAGTCTGCAATTAACCCAGTGGATTCAACAGCACCAATACTCAAAACACCTGTTAGTCTGGCAGGAAAATCAGAGTATTCTCTGGAGTGATTACCCGCCGCCGCAACAACCACTGTTGAATCGTTCATAAGTTTTAATATGATATTCTGAATTCGTTGACTAACGGATTCGAAGTAAAAGCTCATGTTGACCAAGTCGTAGTCTTTGGATTTAATTGCAGTTAAAGCCCGATACACTCCACTTTCAGTAATAGTTGTCGTTCCAGCAGCATAAACATCAACAATACTAGATTTTGGCCCGTATTTTTTTATAATACTCACAATCTGATCTGCATGGGTGGTGTTGTTAGTGGGGATTGATTTGTTAAAAACGGCCTTATCTTGCGTAAGGTTTGTCGAACTGTCGATAATTGCTATACGGGGATTTCGCTTATGCACCATTCGTTTTGAAAACTGAATACTTTCGATTGTCCCAATGTGACTGGAAGTACGACCATACTTGTGTGATGGACTAGTGCACCCACTCACACACAATATTGTTAGAAGAAGAAGTACAGTCAACGTTCTAATTTTCATTGCACGACCGGATACAGTGTAATTAATTTATTGACTAATTGGCTACGAACAGAGGTGTAATTCCTACTGAAGTATACGTTGGTTACAACATCTCGATTTTTCTTTATGCTAAACAAGCTAGATTTTACGTTTTCCTTATCTGATATCTGCAAAAGTGCCATCTTCATATCGCCATCGGAACTCATATAATGAACAAGCTGTCCTTTGTCGGCGTTACCAAAGTCAATATTGTATTCATTATTTCGACTGAATGTTGTAACCTGGTTTGGAACGATGCTATGTTTTTTAGCAACCGTTGCTAACGTATGAGTATTATCGACTTCCTTTGCCATCTTGGTTAGCGCTTGATGTTCACCCTCAACAACGGTGAGGTGGACGAGATACGTACCATTGATTTTTTCCTCTTCGTCAAGAAATTTCCGTAAGGTTGATTCTGTAAACAAATCAAAGTTTTTCGCTAAGCCCTTTACACGAACATAGTCTGTAAGCTGTCGAGATTTTGTCGATTTAATATTTGGTTTTGTTAGTTGTAAATATTTTAATTGAGTGACCTTTTCATGGTCAGATATTGATAAATGCTCTTTAG
This sequence comes from Lacticaseibacillus zhaodongensis, assembly GCF_009687905.1. GTDB lineage: Bacteria > Bacillota > Bacilli > Lactobacillales > Lactobacillaceae > Lacticaseibacillus > Lacticaseibacillus zhaodongensis. The sequence goes on from NZ_BLBG01000002.1 coordinate 67,220, forward strand.
TAAACTATTGATTAATCATACTTCGCTCTTTAAGTGCAGTTACTTCAGTCGTGAAATAATCCTTTTGTAACCCATTATTCACATCTTGCTTGGTTATCTTCTGATCTCCGACCGTCATTACAGTTCTTTGTAATTGAGTGTTTTCGAAGGCTTTCATGCCGAAAACAGTACAAATTACCGTAACTAAGCAGGCAACCAATGCCGTGACAAGTATCTTTATGTTCTTTTTCATAAACTAATCCTCCATGTGTATATACTTACATCGACGGTATAAGCACAAATATCATCCAAACGATAAATAGAATTAACAATACAAAGACGGCAACTGATAACCATAAGATGACTTTATTCTGTTTCTGAGCGCCGATATATACCATTACAAGTGCAATCAGGAGAAGAAGTACCAAATATTTAGTCATGAAAGATCTTACCTTTCTACATGTTTTTAGGGGTCTACACTTTCTGGTGTTGGAGAAATCCAACGCGGAGAGTGTGGATCCTTTTTAAATTACAGATATATCTAAAAGGACACCTACAAAGTTACCCGTGCTATGCTCTACGCGTCGAAATCAAAAGCAAGAGAGGTAATCTGTCGATGTCCACTTTTAATCCTACGCTGTCTGTTATTGGAATTCCAGACCCACATATCCATGTTTACGAAGTATACGATGAATTCCGTGGTAAAGGCTCACGTCGCCGGAAAGTACATGTCATTTTTGCTAATCTTTCTTACAGTCTGAACCACTGTCCACTATGTGGGATGAATGCACTGCGTCCTAACGGGCACAAGCTTACTCACATTCACGTAAAAGGAGCTACAGAGGTTCCAACAATCATTGATTTAAACAAGCAACGCTGGTGGTGCGATAACTGTGGCCATTCAGTTATGGGGACAACACCCCTGGTCGAAACTAACCATTCGATTGCCAAAGGCATTGAACAAAGAGTCATTAAATTGGCACAAGACCGGCTTCCGCGGAAGACTATTGCGCTATTGCTAGGCATTTCATCGACAACTGTGCAAAGATTTCTCAATGCCAATGTAAAGTATCATGCGGCAAAGCATTTACCCGTAAATCTGTGCTTTGACGAGTTCCGTTCGACAAGCAATATGATGTCGTTCATTTGTATTGACGGTGATACACATAGGCTGGTCAGCCTGCTTGGTGACCGCCTGAACAAAACCATCAAGGACTTCTTCATCAACCAGTACAGCCTTAAAGAGCGCCGTGCAGACGGTAACGATGGACATGAATGCCGCTTATCAACTCTTTATCCATGAAGTCTTTCCGAATGCTCGCATCATCATCGATCGGTTTCATATCGTTCAGTTACTTGGGCGAGCACTAGATCAAGCACGTATCGCTACACTTAAGCAGATTCAGAATCACCACCTGAGAACCTACAAGGTTCTCAAATCGCAGTGGCGTCTCTTCCACAAAGCAAATCCAGACGCGCAACACGTCCGTTACTTGTTCGGATTGAATGAATATATGTCCGAGCAGAACGCCTTAGATATCGCATTGGACAAGTACCCAGAACTCAAGCAAGTTTACGGCACCTATATCTCCCTGCACGATGCATTAACGAATCGGGACACAAGAGCTTTCTGGCGAATACTTGATACTTACAAACCGACAGGTAGCCCAATGGATACAGCCATTAGTACGCTTTATAAAAATCGTCGTGGTGTTCTTGCGGCGACAGCCAGCCCACGATCAAATGGTCCGATTGAAGGTGTTAATCGCTTAATCAAGTCTTTAAAGCGCTCCTGTTTTGGCTTCGGCAACCAGGAAAACTTCTTCAATCGCATTTACCAATTAACAGCTTAAAACAACAAAGAGGCCTCCAATTATGGAGATCTCCTTGAATGATAAATTTATTCTTCAACACCATTTGACGCAGAGCCTAAAAAATTTAAGGCAAAAAAAGTGCCGCTAAATTCACTTTGCAGAATTTAGCGGCACAGATTAATTGGCTTCAGATACGGCTACTTTGTTGACACGGCTTGGTCGCGCAGTTCCCGCCGCAGCGCCCACAGGTTCAGGGCTAAGGCTGCAAGCATGAGAATCAGGGCAACTAGCATGATGTGGTGCAAACCCATGTACAGGATCTGGCGCATCTCTGGCAGTAGCTGCTGCGGCAGAGACTTGTTGCTCTGGGCGTTGGAGAGCTTGTTCATCATGCCCATGGTGATTTTGCCGCCAGCCTTGAGAACGCCGGCGTGCAAGGCGTTGTTCATGACCAGGCCGAACAGGGCCGCGGCCACGGACTGCGCGAGCATGCGGATCAGGAAGGAGAAGCTGGTTGCGACCGGCACATCCTGCGCATCCGCGTCAGTTTGCACTTTAACTTGCAGCTCACTGAAGATGAGGCCGTTACCGAAGCCTTCAAAAGCTCCGGCGGTCAAGATTACCCAGTAGGCAGCGTGCGCACCGGCCAGTGACATGATGATGTAGGTCATGATCAGCATACAGATACCGACTAGGAGCAGCTGCTGCGCGGTGACGCGGTGACGGAACGGTGCGGCAATCGTGGCGCCCGCAAAGTTAGTTAGCGAGCTGGGAATCTGCGTGCAGCCACCGACGAGGGCAGACAAGCCGAGCAGCGCTTGCGCCCACATTGGGCCGTAAGTGACGAAGGCCATGAACGCACCCCAGATGATGGTGAATAGGCCGAAGTCGACGAGCAGGTCGGTGTTTTTGAACAGCCGGCCGGGGATGATGGGGTCATCCGCACGCTTTTCCGCCCAAATGAGGCCAGCGAGGCTAACCACCGCCAACGCGGCCAGCAGCAGCACAATCGTTGTTGACTCGGTGCCAATCATTTCGATGGTCATCAGCAGGCTGATTAGGCCGACCGACAGGAAGCAGGTGCCCAGGTAGTCGAATTTTGCCCGGGCCTTGGCCGTGACGTTTTCCTTGAAGAATATCTGCACCAAAATGGCGGAGAGCAGGCCAATTGGCACGTTCAGGTAGAAGACCCAGTGCCAGGACCAGGTGTCAACGATGGCCCCACCGACTAGCGGCCCGATGATGGTTGCCGTCGAGAAACTCGCGGAGACCAGTCCCAGCACCTGCATGCGTTTGCGCGGGTTCTTGTACAGTTGCGCGTAAATGATGTAGGGCAGGGAGACCATGCCGCCGCTGCCGAAGCCGGCGATGGCCCGCGCAATGATCAGGGTGATCATGTTCGGGGAAGCACCCTGCAGAAAACTGCCGACAACGAACATGATGGCGGCAGTTTCGTAAGCGCGCCGGTTGCCGAAGCGTTCACCGAACTTGCTCCAGAGCGGGGTGGAAACGGCGGTGCCGAGCAGGAACACGGCGACGACCCAGCCCATCAGCTCCAGGCCGTGCAGGTCGGCAATGATTGCGGGCAGTGCGGTATTAACAATGGTGCCATCCAAGCCACTCATCGCGTTCGAGAGCAGGAGGGCAAAGGTTACGATAATGACATTTTTCTTATTCACGTGGGTTCTTCTTTCAGAAAATTAAAACTAATATAAATGTTACGCTTCTATTAGTTTCGCTACAAGACTGTTAATCCGGCTTTCTGCAGCAAAGACAGCTTTGCAGGTGGTAAAATATGCCTAATTGGAATATATCGACGGGGAGGCATCAATCAATGGAAACTCAGAAGTTGCAAGCGTTCGTCACTGTTGCCGCGACGCGCAGTTACACGGAAGCCGCGGCTCAGCTGTTCACTACGCAGGCTACGGTGTCCAAACAGATCTTGGCGCTCGAAAAGCAGCTGGGAGTGAAGTTGTTTTCCAGGACGCATCGCCAAGTTGAGTTGACTCCGGATGGGATGATCCTATTGCCCAAGGCGCAGGCGGTGGTTACTGCCGCCAATGCACTCACGGCTGCGGCCACACGGCAACAACACGCCCAGCACGCAATTTTGCGTATTAAAACTATTCCGTCGATTTCTAATTACCGGGCGTTTAACCAAATTGCCAGCTTTCATCGCAAATATCCGGAGGTCAAGCTGCAAATTAGTGAGGGTGAAAGTGACGCCCTCGCCGCAGCTTTGACCGCTGGCAGCGTGGATATTGTATTCACGCGTTTGCTTGCGGGCCCGGTGCGCAGCAATGAAACCTTTATTGGCGAGCAGGATGAATTATGCGTGTTGCTGCCCAAGAGCAATTCGCTTGCGCGCAAAAAATCTTTGACTGTGGCGGACTTGCACGGGGCCGATTTGCTACTGCTAGGGGAGAGCACCCATTTGTTCCAGCCAGTGGCCCAGTTGTTTGCGCGTGCGGGCGTTACGCCCCACATTACCTACAAGGGTCAGCGGATCGACCTGATTCTGGGGATGATCAGTCGCGGCTTGGGCGTTTCCATCATGATGGCGAAGGCAATCGACCTTAGTGATTACCCCAGCCTGACGACCGTGAAGTTAACGCCGACCGTGAGCTCACAATTGGCTTTTGTGCGCCGAAAAGGACACAACAGCTCGGCGAGTGATCAGTTCTGGAACTTCATCCATCAACGTAAATACTTAAAGTCAGGGGACTATTCCAATTTGGAATAGTCCCCTTTACATTCCGAATTGGTTGCCCGCCGCTTTCCCCGCATAATAAAAGTATCGAAAACGGAGGCAAGCAAATGACTGAAAAATACGATCTACGCAAAGTATTAGCTGAAATCAAGGCCGTTCCGGGGCAATACCACGAAACCGACAAGGGAATCGACCCGAACGCCGACCTGGCTGGTGTTTACCGCTACATCGGTGCTGGGGGCACGGTGCAGCGGCCGACTCAGGAAGGCCCAACGATGATGTTTAACAACGTCAAGGGTTTCCCCGATTCGCGCGTGCTGATCGGTTTGCAGGCGTCCCGCAAGCGGGTCGGGATGATTTTGCACCACGATTACAAAACGCTGGGGCAAATGCTCAACGAGGCCGTTAGCCACCCGGTTAAGCCAGTCATGGTGACGCGGGACGAGGCCCCGGCGCAAGAGGTTGTGCATCTGGCCAGCGACCCGGATTTTGACATTCGCACCTTGCTCGCAGCCCCAACCAACACGCCAGTTGACGCTGGCCCGTACATCACGATGGGCGTGGTTTACGGCCACAGTCCAAACGGCGATCAGGAAGACGTCACGATTCACCGGATGGTTCTCGAAGACCGCGATACCATCGGCATGTACATCATGCCCGGCGGCCGCCACATTGGGGCCTTCTTGAAGGAATACGAAGCCAAGAACGAGCCGATGCCGATCACAATCAACATCGGGCTCGACCCGGCAATCACGATTGGGGCAACCTTCGAGCCACCGACCACACCACTTGGCTACAACGAGCTGCAGGTTGCTGGTGCGCTCCGCCAGCAGGCCGTTGACGTTGTGCCTGGGGTCGTGGTCGACGCCAAGGCAATTGCGCGTGCTGAGTGGGTGATTGAGGCGGAGATTCAGCCCAACGTGAAGATGCAAGAAGACATCAACACCAACACTGGTTTTGCGATGCCTGAATTTCCTGGTTACAACGGCACGGCCAATCCAGCCGTCAACGTGGTCAAAATCAAGGCGGTCACGCACCGGCAGGACCGGCCAATCGTCCAGACGACCATTGGCCCATCTGAAGAGCACGTCTCCATGGCTGGGATTCCGACTGAGGCTTCAATTCTCAGTTTGGTGGACCGCGCCATTCCGGGCAAGGTCAAGAACGTCTACAACGCACCCGCTGGTGGTGGCAAGCTCATGACCATCATGCAGATTCACAAGGATGATGAAGCCGATGAAGGCATTCAACGCCAAGCTGCCTTGCTCGCGTTCTCCGCGTTCAAGGAACTCAAGACCGTCATTTTGGTCGATGAAGACGTGGACATCTTCGACTGGAACGACGTGATGTGGACCATCAACACCCGCTTCCAGGCCGACCGCGACATCATGGTGCTGGAGGGCATGCGCAACCACCCACTGGACCCATCCGAATTGCCGGAATATGACCCGGCGCGGATCCGCGTGCAGGGGATGTCCTCCAAGCTCGTCTTAGACGGCACCGTGCCGTACACGATGAAGGATAGGTTCAAGCGGGCCAGTTTCAAGGAAATGAGTAACTGGGCTGACTATCTCAAGTAAGTAATATGTAAGCATGATTTTGCAGGAGGGCTCATTATGAAGAAAATCATTGTTGGCATCAGCGGCGCGTCTGGCACCATCTACGGGCTGCGCCTACTCGAAGCTCTCGCTGCCGACCCGGATGTGGAGACGCACCTGGTCATGAGCCCTTGGGCAAAAGAAAATCTCGCGCTAGAAGCGACCGGCTACACCGAAAAGGACGTCCGTGCCCTGGCCGACGTGGTTTATGACGACCGCGATATGGGTGCCGCCATTGCTAGCGGTAGTTTTCAAAATGACGGCATGGTCATCGTGCCCGCCAGCATGAAGACCGTCGCTGGAATCGCGATGGGTTACGCCGACAACCTGATTGCTCGGGCCGCCGATGTTGCGCTCAAGGAACGCCGCCAGCTGATTCTGGTGCCCCGCGAATCACCATTCAACCAGATCCACCTGGAAAACATGCTGAAGTTAGCCCGCATGGGGGTGGAGATCATTCCGCCCATCCCGGCGTTTTACAACCAGCCGAAGACCATTGATGACCTGATCAACCACAACACCATGAAGTTGCTCGACCACCTGCACCTGCAGAACAACTACAGCCAGCGTTGGCAGGGGCTCGCCGCCGCCAAACAAGCGGTCCGGCGCCAGCAGGAGGCGGTCACTCATGAGTGAGCAGGAGTTCAGCGTCACTAAAGAAGGCTACACGCTGCGGGCAAAATTATCCCGTGAGAACCAAGATGTGCTCCTGGAAATCACTGGTGGTGATGTACCGCACTACGGTGTCGTCACCATCGTCAGTCCGCAGCAGCCCATGCAGACGATTGCGCTGCCGAGTCGGCCAGGGCACAATCATCAAGAGGGCGTCCTGACCAAGCGCATCGCCAGCGTGATCGCGCCGGTTTTGCAAAGCAACGCCTTCATCATCGGCGGCCTGCACGTTAACCGCATTAGTAAGCAGCAGTTGGCGGCAGCGGGGATGATGGCGCAGGAGCTAGGTGTGCAGATTCGTGATTATTTGGCGGCACACCCGCGCGCAAAAGTAATTGAGGAATTTAGCTAATATCGCAATGGAGCCAGGGCAGCGTAATCGCTACTCTGGCTCCATTTGTTTAGCTGCGACTTGATAGCCACAAGCCGATTAAGGTCAGACAGGCGCCAACAATCAGAATTGGCGTCAGTGCCTCGTGCAGGATCCACACCGAGAAAATCAGGGTGATGACCGGCACTAAGTAGATGTAGACGCTACTTTTGACCGCCCCAATGTGCTTGACGGCGGTGTTCCAGGTGACGAAGCAGAGCGCACAGGCACCCAAACCCAGGAAGAGGATGTTGCCGAGGTTGATGGGCTCAGCAAAAGCGTGGAGATCAATTTTGAAGTCTAAGACCAGCGTCATCGGCAGCATGAACAAAATTCCGTAGAAGAATGTGTGGCGAGTCGTGAGGATGAGGTTCAGGTTCAGCTCGCTGATTTTTTTAGTAATGATTGAGTAGACCGCCCAGGCGAAGGCCGCCAGCACCGCCAGAATATCGCCCAGCGGGTTCAGGTGTAGCGTGGCCCCACTCCAACTAATGAGTATCACGCCGCTGATGGCGACAACGAAGCCGATGTAAAACGAGTACCGCGGTTTCTCCGTCTTCAAGAAAATCATGGCGAGTAGCGCCGTGAAGAAGGGCGAAATCGTGGTGATGATACCGACGTTACTGGCGGTCGAATAGGTCAGCGCAATGTTTTCCAGCAGGTAATACATGGTGATCCCACTGAGCCCGGCGGCCACGAACCACCACTCTTGCTTGCGTTGTGCCAGGTGCAAGCGCCGCGGCTTGATTAACAATAAGGCACAGTAGCCGATGAGAAAGCGGGCAAGCAGGATCTCCAGCGGACTGAAACTGCGCAGCAGGATTTTGGTGGCGATAAAGGTCGTGCCCCAGATGAGGACGGTGATGGCGGCCGCGGTGTGACCAACAACTTGTTTGTTTTGCATGGTGCTCCTTTATAATGACCGAACGATTGAATTGCATTGCTACCATTATAGCTAAAGTGCAGCCATAAAAGAGCCACAACTTTGAATTCATAAGTTGCGGCTCTAGTTTGTGTTATAGGTTATCAGGCTTCTTAACCTCTGGCGTGTTGCCCCATTTGGTCAAGCGTTGCAACTCGTTAATCGTTGTCGGTGCCAGCAGGGACGCCAGCAGCAAAAAATTGGGCAGCGTTTGAATCAGGTAGCGTGAGCGGCCGCCTTCAAAAGCCAGTAGGTAGAGAAAGCTACCGATAATGCCGACCCGCAGCGCGACGATGAAAAGGCTCCGCTTTCCCCAGGCAAATGCAATCAGCAGTAAGCAGAGGCACCACAGCAACTGCGCGAACCAGCGGAAGTCGCCGAGGTTCGTGCCGTAGAGGTAAACGAATTGCTTGATGTGGTTGGCAACGCCCGGCCCCGGTTTGGGCTTGGGATTGTCGTTAATGAAGTGGCCCTCCTTGTCCCAGGCAAAAGTGCCATCAGCCGTGTTGTTGGCGTGCTTTTGGACGAGAAACTTGGCGTAACCGAGCGGGCCCATTTTGCGGATCCGCTCCTTTAACTTGCGCATGGAGTATTCGCTGCGGGCCTTTTTGGTCGGCAGCACGGCCATCATCAGGGCATCGTGGGCGTTGTAGCCCCCGGCACCGGAGACGCCCATGCTGACGAAGTGAATGGGCGGGATCTCGCGGCCCTTGTCGATGGTGATTTCTTGTTGGTTCTCGATTACGTGCTTGAGGCCAACGTAACTACCAGCAAAAGTTGCAACCGTTACGACTGCCAATACCAGCCAGCGCCATGACCACTTGTGCGTGTGCAGCGCGTAGAGTGCTAGCACCATCAGGAAGCCGACGCCGGGTACGATTGCGGAAGGCTTGATGAAGTAAGCCGCCACGAAGGCAAAGGCGAACAGCACCCCACCCAGTGCTTGCAGCAAACTCGGCAGGTGGTTTGTGACCAGTAACGCCGCCCCCAGCAACATCAGGCTGACCAGCGGCAACACCCACGCGTCCGTGTAGGGGACGATAATGGTGGGAAACCAGCAGAGCCACAGCGCGTGGATGTACAAGCCAGGCGTCAGCGCGTCTTTCTTGATAATCCACAGTGCCAGCAGGTTCAGGACCGCGGATAGGTCAACCAGTCCCCAAGTGATGAGGTCAAAAGTCAGCCAGGACGTGGAGCCCAGCACGTGCGCAAACCAGCGCATCACCAGTAGGACCGGCACGTTGTTGTAGTTTTGGCTAAAGTAAGACCGCATGTTGGGACTGGTGACGTCGGTCAGACCTTGGTGCAAGGCGGACGCGTCCCAGCCGATTGGTGGGTGAATGTAACTAACGAAAACGCCCTGCCACACGACTACTAGTGCCAGCAAAATGCTCGCGGTCAGGCGGGCGTGGTCCACGAAGATGAAGTGGCACAGCTCGCGAAACCTAGGAAAGGCATACAGCCCGATGCAGACGGCGAGCAGAAAGATGACGAAAAAAGCCGTGACGATGGTAGTGCCGGCACCAGTTTGCCAGTTGTCGCCAATAATCAGGTTCGGATTGAGGAGTGCAAACAGCGTGGTCGCCCCGAACAGGATTCCGAAGAACCAGCCGATAACGTGCTGACCAAAATTAAAGAGTTTTTCGCGCATAGGGGACCTCTATTATGGTAGGTTGCGGCCGGTCACGTCGATGACGTAGGAGCGGGTTGGGGAGTCGGAGACTTGCAACCGCAGGAGTTGGGCGCCATTTTCGCGAGTTAACTTGTCAATTTTATCAAAGAGGTATTCGGTCACATTTTCAACGGTGGGGTTGACCGTCGCAAATTCTGGCAGGTCGTTCAAAAACTTACCGGACAGCTCGTCTAGGGCGGCTTTGATCAGCTTTTCGATGTCAAAAAAGGCCACCATTTTGTTGACGGTGTGCAACTCACACTGAATTTCCCAGGTGTGGTTGTGCCGCTTACCGGTGCCGCTTTCCCAGCGGACCGCGTGACTGGCGTTAACGTATGACTTGATGATGTAGGTGCGTTGTTTGTGCATATTATTTCTCCTCATCGTGGTGCTCGCGCAGTTCGCGCAGGTCGTCCTTGAGCACCGCTTTTACCTGCTGCGTTTCCTGATCAAAACCACGCAGCTGCCATGACGCCTTGGTGGTCATGCCGTTGATGATGCCAACCAGCCGGATACCTGAACACAGCATGTTGTATACCGGCAGGGTGAAGGCGACCCACCACAAACTTGAGTAGTAATGGCGTTCATCTGGGTGCGGCCGCAGGATCAGTAGCACACTGGCAAAATCGATCAGGGATACGAAAACATACAGCCCGTAAATGAGCACGTAGGACAGGGCCATGGTGCCAGCCGGATAGCCGAACTGAATCAGAACCACGGAGGCACACATCCAGATCATTTTGGGGAAGAGGAAAGTGTGGTCGACCATCATGCGCCGAATCAGGAAATTCTTGAAGAACAGTTGCAGCTTGGCGGTGTGTTGCATGTAGTTTGCTGCCACTTCCATTTCGCCACGTTGCCAGCGCTGGCGCTGGGTGTAAAGCTCATTCAGGCCGCTGATCGGTTCAATGTAGAAAATCGCCTCGGCACAGATGACGACCTTTTTGCCGAGCCGGGTGCGAATCTGGAAGGTCATGTCCGTGTCTTCGCCGATCGTGTCGGTGTCGTAGAGAAAGGTGTCCATCAAGACTTCGCGGCGAAAGGCGGAGAAGGCCCCCGACATCGTGAACAGTTGGTCGTGCTCGGATTCAATGGTGCGTCCGGACAAGAAGGCCTGGGCGTACTCGTAGTATTCATTTTGCGCCAGGAGCTTGTGAAATGGTTTCTTAATGGCGGAGACCAGGTCGTGGCGGGGCAAAATGGAGCCGGTCATCGCCGCGATGTCCGGGTCGTTTTCGAAGCGCAGCACCATGTTCTCCAGCGCGTGCGCCTCAAGTTCACCATCGCTATCAATGTTGATGACGTAGGTACCGATACTCTGGTAAATCGCCGTGTTCAGCGCGGTTGCCTTACCCTTATCGGTGTTGACGTAACGCAGGATCAGTTCGGGAAACTTATTTTGCGCCTCGGCGAAAGCCCCGAAGGAATCATCGGTGCTCTGGTTGTTGGCCAAAATCACTTGCAAGGAGTCCTTGGGGTAAGTCTGCTCGTTCAGCGAGCGGATACAGGCGAATAGGGTGTCCGCAGAGTTGTAAACCGGCACGATCACCGTAATCATTGGCCACTTTTGCGGCTGGTCGAGTTTCGGAGCGTGGAGCTGCCGGATAATTAGGCGGCCGGTGGACCAGATGGCGGGGATGATTTCGACCACAATGGGAATCAGGGTCCAAGTGATCCAGAAGCCCATTTGAAACAGTGTTAAATGTAACCAGTAAAGCATAACAGGACCCCTTTGCTAATTTTGCTGCGACTTCCGGTCTAGGCGACGCCCGACTAGTTCCCGGTAAACCCCTTGGGCTAGTTGTGAGTAAGTGAACACGTTGTAGTAGAGCGCAATGACTAAGACGTAGAACACCAGGCGGCCGATGATGGCGTGGGCGACAAAGTAACTGTCAGCCCCGGCAAAATGCACGATCGTCACAACCACGCTCAGCCGGATGATGTTGGCCAGGTAGATGAACAGGGTGCCGAACACCGCGTAGAAGAGCTTCTCCCGCCGCGCATAAGTGGGAAAGAAGCAGATTAGTGAGACCAGCGCCGCGGTCTCGATGATGCCGGAGCACTCGAAGTCGATTCTCATGGTAACGGAGCCCATAGCGGTGGGGATGTAAACCGCACCGGTGCGAAGAATTACTTGACACCAATGCGTAATCAGGCCAAATAAACTTTCCCCGTGAATGACCGCATGGGTGAAGAACCACACCCAGTACGGCTGTGCGAAGCCCATGAGGATAAAGAAGAGCCCAGCACTGCCCACAATGAACATAAAGGCAGAGAGCCGGGCCCGCTTTAACACGGATAGGACGTATAACCACAAAATAGTACCAATTAATAGATATAAGCTCATAAACGTGTTCCTTTAGACTGAATGTTACTTACCTGCGACTTGAACGGGCTGGGTTTTTAGCAAGCCCTTCTTCTTGGCTTTCCAGAACCCAAGTCCCGCAATCACTACGCCGGAACCAGCGAGCAGGTAAGGGCCGGTTGACCCACCAACTGCCGTGACGCTGTCGTTACCAAGTTGCGTGTTGGTGACGGTGATTTGCTGACCAGTCGTGTCCGCAACGTTGAGCTTACTGAGGTCGACGGCGAGCACCATCGTCTTGTAATTACCACCGTTGGTACCTGCGAACTGCGCAACCTTGGCAGTACCGACAGTTCCGTACTGATTGCCGTCATTCCATTGGCCGCCGGTGAAACTGACATCGGCACTACTGCCATCGCTTAAGTTGTTCGGCATGTCACCGGTCCAGACTTGAAAAGTCTTGCCGTTGATGGTGAACGTGTAGCCGTTATGGTCAGGTAAGGGCTGGTAGTCCGCCATTTTGACGTAAACGTAGGCTGTATCGCCATTAGTAGTGACCGCCATGGACGCATTACCAGTGGAGGTTTTCGTCAGCTTAACCCCATCTTTGGCCCATTGATCAGGGTCGGTCGACATGGAGGTGCTGACAGAATCGTTACTATTATTCTGATCACCCTTGGTCGTGTCCGCATCACCCTGGTCGGTGACAACGCCGTCCTCGGAAACATTAGAAGCATCGGTGCCGCTAGTGCCCGTGGCGGTTGCCGTGCTAGCTGCAAGGTCGCCAACAACGGCAGTGGCACTACCATTGCCAAGGTTCCAACTGCTCAAGGACACAGGAGTCCCAGTTTGAACGTCACTGCCCGCAACCTTGCTGAGGTCAACGGAAAAGTCGACAACACTGTAGTCACTCGTGTAAGTGCCATTGGCCGCGACGCGCTTGACCGTTGCGGTACCAACATTTGTCGTTTGGCCGTTACTCTGCATGCTGACGGTGACCGTGCCATCAGTTGTCGCAGCACCATCAGCTCCGAAGACTAAAGTCACCTGCTGTCCGCCGACATTCAGGATCCAGCCGGAACCCGGCACGGCGTTGTTTGCGGTCCCGTGCAGTTGCACCGTCCCGGCGACTGTCTGCGGACCGGCTTGCAAATCAACTAGGCTGGTTGTGCTTCCGGAACCGTCATCCCAGAAAGTCAATTTGCTTGTATCCGCAAAACTCGTTTGCGTATGTACTAGTGTTGCGCCAACACCAACTGCCAGTAAGAAGGCCGCTGCCCCTAAAATTATTTTAGATTTCATAAAAATTATCCCCGATTTGCTGAAAAAACTTGTATCCCCAATAATCCTGATTATAGCATGTTTTTAAATTTATTCATGCAAATATGCAAAGAGAACACACAATTAACACAAATTTGTTCAAAAAGAAGGTGGAAGCGCTTTGAAGTTGGACCTGCGCTTATGTTGAAATTAGTAGGACTTAATGATATGCCGGATTGGTTTTCAAAATGTAGAAAAAAAGACGGTGCCCACCAACTTGAGAGGTGGCACCATCTTAATTGAGTAAACTGGATTTAATTTAGTTCAGCGCGTGAAACGAAACGTAGCTGGAATCGATCCACTGGTCACCGCCAAGGCCGTAGTAGGTGTGGCCATCGACAATCCGCTGGTTGAAGATTTTCCATTGGGTTCCGTTCATCAGTTTCTTAGCACTGCCATCGCTGTTCAGGACCATGGTGCTGTCGGCATGCCAAACTTGAATCCCGTAGCCCGGCACATAGTTAATGGTCGCAATCCCGCTCTTGGCCGTAGTGTTAGCTTCTGCGCTCACTTCAGCCGGCGACTTGTAAGCGACATCGCTGGCGTCAACATACTGGCCGCCGCCGAGGTCGTACAAGATGCGGTTGCCCAGTTGTAATTCAGCGAAGACCTTCCAAGTACTGCCGGCACCGAGCGCCTTGATGGTACCGTTGCTCTTCAGGACTGGCGTTGCGCCGTCGCTCTTGAAGACGTAAGCCCGTGTTGCGCTAACAGTGACCTGACCGCTGAGTGCGGTGGGGCCGTCAACGGTTGCGGCACTTTGACGGACAAACTGATTGCCACCAACGTTGTAGTAGGTAAGGCCACCGATAACAGCGGTGCCGAAGTACTTCCAACTGGAGCCGGCGTTCAGTACCTTGTTAGTTGAGTCGCCGTTCTGGTCGAAAACAACCGTTGCCGCATTACCAATTTGGATTTTGCCACTGGCAGGGGTGATGGTTGGGCCGACAGTAGTGCTTGTTGTCGTGGCGGCAGTACTGCTGTCCTTAGTGGTACTGCTTGCGGTTGAGCCAGAAGTAGTGGCGCTGGTCGAGTTGTTCGGTTCCGCCTTCAGCAGGCCCGCCCCGGTACCGTTGATTGTCTGCACAGGGTCGTTACTGGTATCGGGTGAACCAGAGGTGACGATAACGGAACCAGCATAGACGTACTGGTCCCCACCAACGTTGAAGTACTGGTGGCCGCCGATTGTGGCGCTACCGAAAATTTTCCAGCTACTACCAGAATTAAGCTGCTGGCCATTAGCGACGCCATTCTTGTTGACGATTTGCGCGCCGTCCGTTGCTGTGACCTTGACGATCCCGGTTGCGACCACGTCTGGGCTGACTGGTGTGTCACTCAGGTTGGTGTTGAGCACGAACTCATCTTCGTCGGTCGTGGAATTGGTGCCCAGGTAAAAGAAGGATTTACCGCCAATCAGTGCGGTGCCTTTAATCGCGAGCTTGGTGCCCTTGAGCAGCGTGCGCACGATTCGTGATCCGTTGCTGGCGTAAACAGAAACGGGACTGGCGACGTATTTGGTGCTGGTGGCGGTCGTGGTTACCGTCGCGTTACCGATCGTCTTCGTGGTGTTCGTTGCGGCGGACACGGGGTTCTTGCCGCTGATTGCGACCGCGGTGGGTGCGAGGGCGAGAGCTGTTGCTGCGGCGCTTGCAAAACGTAAGACTTGTTTCTTCATGTTCGGCCTCCTATTGCCTAGTGTTTGGTTTCACAAAACGTTAAAGTAATTAATTTCAGATAGATGATACTTACATAGCCAATTATAGCGGGCTCCGGATGGCGATGCCATGCAAAAGGGTGCGGGTTCGCAGTTGTTGTGAAACAGTAACATAACACCAGTTGGTTTTGGATTGACGCAAAAAGGCGCGGCTCCGGCATTTCTGCGGGAGTCGCGCCTTTAAACGTTATTTGCTTGGTAATGCTTAGTGGGCCTGAACGACTTCACTAGGGTAGGTCATGACCATGTACTTGGCACCATTGTGGGCGGCCAGGTTCTCGACTTCACGGGCACCGGATAGTTGCGCGGTTTCAAGACCGAGCCAGGAGTTGGCGCTGCCTGCCTTGGCAGGAGTCTCAGCATTTTGCAGGTACTTACTCAGGCTGAAACTGACGTAGGCGGAGTTGGACGTGATGTAGAAGCGGTCGTTGTCGATGCTGATGCCCTGGAGCTGGGTGGACAGGACTGGCTTGATTGTCATGCCTAACTGGCGGAAGCTGTAGCTACCGTTGCTCTTGCGGACACCCTGCTGGATGATGTAGGCCGTGCCGTGGGTCGTGGTCAGGGATGCAGCAGCTGCGGCATAGAAGTTACCGGAGTTGTCGAAGGCCAGGACGTTCGGGGCGGTGTAGTGATGGGTGACTGGGTCCTGCAGGTAGAACTTAGCGGTGCTTTCGCGGCGCAGGCTGTTCGGGTTGACCGTGGCGAGCTGAACGGGGTGCCGGCTCAGGAAGCTGTCGGAGCCATTGCTGTAGGCGACCATGAACTTAATTTTGTTCGTCTTGCGGTCGTAAGCGAGGCTGCCGCTGCAGAAGGCGCTGTCAAGGTTGGAGAAGCGCACGTGGTTACCCTTGATCAGTGACTGCGGATTGCTGGACAGCAGGTTCTTGTTGCTCTTGAGCTTCTTGATGGCGTAAGTATCGAGCCGCATGATGTAGCCGTTGTAGAGGTAACCGGTCTTAGAAGCGTTGCCGTTGCGCCGGGAGAATGCAAAATACATGTTCCCGGACTTGTCCATCGTGTACCCTTCGGCAGGACTGCCGGCAAAGTAACTCTGGGTCTTGTGGGACGGGTTGTTGTTGCTGCGGATGGTCTTCGTTGGCAAGTATAAGGCGGTGCTCCACTTAGCACCCTTCTTGGAGCCGGCCGTTACCTTGTAGGTCTTCGGTTTGAAGTTGCTGTGACTGTATCGGTTGTTGGCAATCCCCTTGGCGCCGTGGGTGTTAATGGTGGCGTTAGAACGGGCCGCGTAACTTTCGCGTTGCCGAATGTTGCTGACGGCCTGAACGGTTTGGCTTGCGGATGTGCCGCTAAAACTGACCTGCGTTGCGGCCCCGACTGCGAGCATTGCTGCAAGCAGGGCGGTGGTGATTGTTGCTGATTTCTTCATTGTTACTCCTCCAAGTGGTGCTGGTATGTAATGCTTAGATATAATCGTGATTGCTTAGGATCAGCCCCCATGGTTTAAGTGGCGTCCCCAATCAACCCTCATGTGCCAATTATATGCACCAGCGGGGTGTTTGTACATGTACTTACCATTATTCAACTTAAATAATGAAAGCTATTTTAAGCGAATCTTTTTGAACAGTATTTGGCGCCAAATTGTGACGCAAATGGGCAAAAAAATACTCCTCGGGGTGGAGGAGTATTTGGTGAACTCAAAAGTATAGTTTACAAGCTATTGTGATATTAGTCTTTTTCAGCAGCGGCGTTTGCTTGCTCATGTTTGTAGAGCTTCCGGTCGTAGTGCACGATGAATGGGTACCAAACTGCGAAGGCAACCAGCGCGCAGACAACAGACAGAACGGCACCTTTCCAGCTGGCGGTGGCGATGAAGCCGCTCAGACCAACTGGGGTCGGCCATGGCTGTTGCAAAATGATTTTGGGCACGATGTGGGTCGTGACGGCCAAGTAGCCAACGATCCCGGAAACCACTGGGGCCCCGATGAACGGAATGGCCAGCTGGGCGTTGTAAACAATTGGCAGGCCGAAGAGCAGCGGCTCGTTAATGTTGAACAGCGCTGGGACGACTTCCACGCGGCCGAGCGCCCGCAATTGCGCGGACTTGGACCGGGTTGCCAGCCAGATGGCGACCCCGAGTGTGGCCCCAGAACCACCGATGATAACGAAGGAGTTCAATGGGTCACCAGCGAAGAAGTGGCTTGCACCCTTGACGTTTGCGGCCAGGTTGGCCAGGACGATAGGAGTGTAGAAGGAACTCATGATGGTGGCACCGTGAATCCCGAACCACCAGAGCAGGTGGATCAGAAGAATGATGATAATGAAGCCCCACCAGGTGTCAGCAATGTTACTGATGAAGGAAAATGGAATGAAGAGTACCTTGAACAGGTCGGTGCCGGCCATAACCAGGATGAAGTTGAGCAGGGAAATGACGATGGCAACACAGGTGGCAGGAATCAGTGCGGAGAAGGAGTTGGAAACCCCTGATGGCACTGAAGCTGGCATCTTGATGCGCCAGTTGTGCTTGATCGTTTCGCGGTAAATCTGGACGGTGATCCAGCCGACCACGATCCCGGTGAAGATCCCAACGGAGGCGATCCGGGTGATCCCACCACCGGAGACGGCGTAGCCACCACCGATGATGTTCATTTTGTCGAGTGACTGCACCATCTGGATGCTGCCGCCCTTCCAGATGAGCTGGGGGACGGTGATGAAGAATGCCATGAGGAACATGAGCAGGCCGTTGAGTGGTTCAAGAGCCAGGTGTTCTTCATCGCGGTAAATCTTCGTGTAGGTGTAAGTAAAGGTACCGGCGAAGACTAGGGCCAAAATGCCCATGGTCGAATTGAAGACTACTTGGAACAGGTTCGTGAAGCGTCCAATCGTGCCTGCGTACCAGCCCGCAAAGCCCGGAATGGGGAAGGCTTGCGGCAGGACGGTCAGGATCAGGAAAATTGCCCCGACGATTGAGAAGGTGATGACACTGTAGCCAGCGGCAATGATGGAACGAACGAACCGGGATCCGGAAAACTTCCCGATGCCGTCCGCGAACTTGTCGCGCAGTGAGTGCTCACCGCTGATTTGATTGTCAGCCATTCAAATGCATCTCCTTAAAAGAATAAGTATTGCTGGACGTCTACAACTTACTGAGAATAATTGCAACGGACATGATGGTTGGTGTTACCCGCCCCCTCAAGCGGAATTTTGTCCGGTGGCGCTTTTGCTGTAACCGATTACATTCAATACCTTAGCGTATTCATTCGAATGAATCAAGCAATTTTTAGAAGATAACGGTGCATCGTGGGTCGGTATAAGCTTGGAATCCGCTTGGTAGGCAGCATGTGGGTGATTGCTACTATGTAAGTCATTCGAACCTCATTTAGGCGTTAGCTACTGTTAAATAACAGGACGTATTCTTTGCAAAGCAGGTTCGGCCTGGTAATCCGTAGTCCAGCGGTGGCGCCTGTTAAAAAGCACTAATTCACTAGTTACTTTGCCGTAACTGCTCAGCGGGTAGTTTTCCGCATGTAACGAGTCACGGCTAAAAACACAAGAATGCGTTTACAATTTTCCGGACCAGTGTTATATTCGATTCATTCGAATGACAATAATTTGAATGCTGGAGCCTGAGGGGGAATGATCATGGCAACGAAAATCATCATGTTGGCCTGTGCTGGGGGGATGTCGTCCAGCCTGCTCGCTAAGCACATGCAGGATGCGGCAGCTGCGGATGGTATTGACGCTAAAGTATTTGCGGTTCCGGCTGAGTTGATTGGTGATGACTTTGCCAAGTACCACCCAGACGTGATCATGATTGGTCCCCAAGTCCGCTTCGTGGCGCCCCAGTGGCAAAAGAAGCTGGACATTCCCGTCGCTGTCATCGACATGCTCGATTATGGGCGGATGCGTGGCGAGAAGGTTTTGCAGACGGCCATGCAGCTATTGGCTGCGCAGAAGTAGGGCGTGCAGCTTATTGGGTGCTGACAATTTTGAAATAATTATGTGGGGGTAGATTAGTATGAGTAAATTACCAGAAGGTTTTCTTTGGGGCGGTGCGGTTGCGGCCCATCAGTTTGAAGGTGGCTGGCAACAAGGCGGCAAGGGCGTCAGCATCGCCGATGTCATGACGGCGGGTAGTAACACCGAGCCCCGCGAAATCACGGACGGTGTGCTGCCGGGCAAGAATTATCCGAACCACGAAGCCATCGATTTTTACGACCACTACAAAGACGACGTGAAACTGTTCCACGAGCTGGGTTTGAAGTGTTTCCGCACCAGTATTGCCTGGACGCGGATCTTCCCGAACGGGGATGAAGACGAGCCAAACGAAGCGGGGCTCAAGTTCTACGATGACCTCTTTGATGAACTGCACAAGTACAACATCGAACCGGTCATCACCTTGTCCCACTTCGAGATGCCGTACCACCTGGTCAAAGAATACGGTGGCTGGCGCAACCGCAAGCTGATCGACTTCTTCACGAAGTTCGCCACGACCGTGTTCAAGCGTTACAAGGATAAGGTCAAGTACTGGATGACCTTCAATGAAATCAACAATCAGACCAGCATGTTCAACAAGTGGTCCGTCTTCACCAACTCTGGGCTGCTCGCCAAGCCGGGTGAAGACCTAGAGCGGGCGATGTTCCAGGCTAGTCACTATGAGGTTGTCGCCAGCGCGCTAGCAGTCCAGATTGGCCACAAAATCAACCCGGACTTCAAAATTGGCGCGATGTTCTCCAACGGCCCGGCCTACCCGCTTAGTCCTGACCCCCGCAACATGATGAAGTCGGAGCGGACGATGCAGGCCGCGCAGTGGTACGCGGATGTGCAGTGCAAAGGTAAGTATCCAAACTGGCTCAAGCAGTATTTTGCCCGGAAGCACTTTGATCTCGACATCACGCTTGAAGATCTGGATGTGCTCAAGGCGGGAACGGTCGATTACATTGGCTTCTCCTACTACGCGTCCCACGCGGTGCAGGCAGTTAAGGATGAGGCTGACGACTACATGACTCGCGCCAAGGATAGTGAAGTGCAGAACCCAACGCTCAAGGCGTCCGATTGGGGCTGGCTGATTGATCCAATTGGTCTGCGCTACGCACTCAATTGGTACAGTGACCGCTACGACAAGCCACTCTTCATCGTGGAAAACGGGCTGGGTGCCTTTGATAAACTTGAAGACGGCAAAATTCACGATGACTACCGCATTTCCTACCTGCGTGAGCACATCAAGCAGATGGAGCTGGCTGTGAATGTCGATGGTGTTGACCTGATGGGGTACACACCATGGGGCTTCATTGACTTGGTATCAGCCGGAACCGGCCAGATGGACAAGCGTTACGGCATGATCTACGTTGACAAGAACGATGCTGGCAAGGGAACCATGAAGCGCATGAAGAAGGACTCCTTCAACTGGTACCAGAAGGTGATTGCGTCTAACGGAGCTGACTTAGACTAAGCGGAAAAGGTGGGCGGAATTACGCGCTCACCTTTTTGCGCTGTGGTCAGATTAATCATTCGTGCGATAATAGCGGTAGTTAGTTTTAGTGGAGGAGGATGCAGATGGCTAAGCGAGAGAGTTCAATTCCAGTCGCAACCCTGGTGGAGCGCATGATCAATGATATTCACACGGGTGCGATTATCGACGAGAAGAATAAATTACCGACCGAGCCCGAGCTCATGGAGCGCTACGCCGTAACCCGCTACACGCTGCGGCAGGCACTCAGTCGCCTCAGCGTTCTGGGCTACATCTACCAGGCGCACGGCATCGGGACTTTTGGGCGGCCGCGGCAGGATGATAACTATGTGTCCGTGCAGAACGCGGTGGGCCTGTCGACCGAGATGGCGCGCCAGGGCAAGCAACTCACGACCACCGACTATTCAATCGACGAGGTGACGGCCGCCGATGCTGCGTTCACGCCGAGTGCGGGCAAAATCGACCCGGCGACGCGGCTGTGGGAAATCAAACGCTACCGGATGCTGGACGGCAAGCCCTACACTTTTGAGCATTCCTATTACTTGCGCGACATCGTGGGGGACGTCCCTGAATCTGCGTTGAAGGGTTCACTATTCGCCTTCGTCGCGGAGAATAAAACGCTGACTTTGGGTTTTCAGGATAAGGTGATGGAGGCCGCACCGCTAGCCAAGGAGAACGCCTGGTTTTTCGACTTAGCAGCGGGGGCGCCAATGCTGATCATGAACGATGACTCTTACCTGAGTTCCGGGCAGTTGTTTGCTTTTTCCAAGCTGAGTTATGACTACCGAATGGGCAAGTTCTTTATGTTTACGCGGCTATAAATAATCTTGTGGGGGCAGAATTTTGATTAGGATAATTGCAACAGACATTGACAGGACCTTGGCGACTGGCGGCAAAATCCCCGCCAGTGCCGTTGCCGCCGCGAAAGAGGCACTGGCCGCTGGGATTAAAGTGGTGCTGGCGTCGGGGCGGCCGCTGGTGGGGATGCAGGAATACCTTGATACGCTGGGCATTGCTGGCAGTGAGCAGTACGTCATTACGCACAATGGTGGCATTCTCGCCGATACGGAGGGCCGGGTGTTGAGTAGCCACCTGATGAGCAATGCGGATTACGTCAGTCTGACCGAATTCGGGCGGCAACACCACGTTCCTTTTGGCGTGCAGGATGCCAGTGGCCAGGTTTACACCGCTGACCACGACATTGATTACATCACCGCGCTGCAAGCGGTTGAGAATCACTGCAGCATTCGCGTGCGGCGGCCGGACGCGATGCCCGTCGATTTTGCAATTGCCAAGGCTGATTTCGTTGGTGACCCCGCGCTGCTGGATAAGGTGGAACCATTCGTGCGGGCAAAATATGGGGACGAGCTGTACATTACCCGCGCCGGCCGTGTGTTTATCGAACTCATGAACAAGGATGTCAGCAAGGGGCGCGCCCTGGCCGAACTGGTGCGGCGGCTCGGTTACTCTGCGGACGAGGTCATGGCAATCGGGGATGAGGAGAACGATCTCCCGCTGCTCAAGTTTGCCGGCACCGCGGTCGCGATGGGTAACGGTCTGGACACGGTGAAGGCTGCGGCCGACCATGTCACCGATGACATTGCACATGATGGGTGGGCGCATGCCGTGCGCAAGTACGCACTCAGCTAACCTGGCTTCTGTTGCGGCGACAGTGCTATGATAATGGCATGGATTTTACCGTGACAATACGAAAGAGTGATCATTGTGGAGATTAATGTCATTAGTGGTAAGAGCAAAAAGTTAACGCTCCAGGTCGCTGACCTGAGCGAAATCGAGAAGCTGAAGCAGTCAATGGGCAAAGATGGGAAGATGCACTACATCGTCACCATCGACAAGCGGCGCTACAGCCTTAGCGACGATGAGGGACTGCGGATTAAGAAACTGCTGGGCAAGTAATAATACTTAGTTAGCAAAATAATAGGGGCCTGGCGATTAACGTCCGGTCCCGTTTTTTTGTTACTGATAGTTATGCTCCTGTTGTCCACCGGTAGCTGAATGATAGCACGAGGAAGTTGGCGAGAATGAACAGGCCGATGCAGATTGCTGATACCATTGGTGGGAAGAGCAGGCTCACTAGGACGATTGCGCCGCTTAGCACATACAGGTAGCCCAGTGCGCGGGCCGTTTTGCGGGCACCTGAATGGTTGGTAACGTGCCATGGAAAACGCATGCCAACGTAGCGACTATTCGTTTCCTGTACTGTCGGCATGTAGTTACCAATCAAGATGAGGATAAGCGCAACAATGAGCAGCGCCCAGAAGCGAATGTTGACGTTGTTGCCGACGCCCGCGCGAATGGTCACTGCGTACATAACTACACTGATGACGGGGAAAATCCAGGCAACGACGCGGCCCATTCTGCCCATGGCGTGAGGCTGTTTGCTTTCGGCGTAGTAAGTGCTCCCCACTGTGATGAGTTGGAATAGGAGCATGAGTAGGGGCAAGCCGAAGACTACCATCGGCCGCGCCATCCACCCGTTTGGCTGATTATTAATGCTCCAGTGCGTCACCATCCGTGCTGGTAGTCGGGAGTACACGCTCGCTCCGTACAGGATGGGGGCGATGGTGACCAGACTAGTAAGAATCAATGTGTGCCATTTACTTTTGCTCATTTTGCTCTCCTCCTAAGCCGAGGCTATAAATCCATGTCAGAACCTCTTCGAAAACACTCGCGTTGAGGTCGTAATAGATGAAGTTTTTTTCCTTGCGCTCTGTAATGAGTCCCGCTTGCTTCAGCAGTTTCAGGTGGTAGGAAACCGTTGCTTGCTTTAGGTCAAAATGTTGCGCAATCTCGCCCGCGGGCTGTGAGCCCTTGCGTAGCAGCTCCAAGATTTGCCGTCGCACCGGGTCCGAAATCGCCTTGAGCGTGTCACTCATCGCCATGTGCTTCGCCTCCTAGCTATATAGAAATCTTTCTAAATAGAATATAGCACCGGAGCAAATGGTAGACAAGACTATTTTGATATTTTTCTAAATAGTTTGGGCAGTCATGATGGTGCATCTAAAGGCGATAGTTTCATACATAATCTTGTGGAGTCTTGAGCAACTAGTGCTTATACTGGAGGGAGAAAGAAGGCGGCCGTGATGACTGGCTGGGTCAAAATCTTATTTTTGTTTGTGGCTGGCATTGCGGCCGGCCTGACGAACTCAATGGCGGGGATGGGATCGGTCTTTTCTTACCCAGCCTTACTGGCGTTGGGACTGCCACCGGTGAATGCGGATGTGACTAATACGGCGGCGTTGGTGTTTACTGGAGTTAGCTCGACGGTGTCTTCTAAGCAGGAGCTGCATGGCAACTGGAAGGTTGCGTGGATTAATGCACTGACGACGATTGTCGGGGGTATTTTCGGCGCATGGATCCTCATCACTGCACCCGCGGAGTCTTTTCAGAAGCTTGTGCCGTTCTTTATCTTAGCCGCTGGGGTGTTGATGCTGCTGAGCAATCGGAAGAAGCAAAAAACTGTGGCAGGACAGGCTGTGCCGGCACCAAGTCGGTGGCGGATGGTGGGGCGGACCGCGGCCATATTTGTGGTCGGACTTTATATGGGGTATTTCGGTGCATCATCTGGGGTGATCATGCTGGCGGTGCTGTCGTTTACGAGTGCACTGCCTTTTGCGGTTAATAACTCGATAAAGAACTTCAGTTCACTGATGACAAATTTCATTTCACTGTTTGTTTACGCAATAAAGGCCAAAATCTACTGGTTGTTAGTTTGGCCAATGGGTGCTGGGCTTTTCATTGGTGGCTATCTCGGGCCAATTTTTATTCGTCACATTCCTGTGCATTTAATGCGAACAACCATAGCGGTTGCTGCGTTTATTGTCGCAGGAGTACTTTTCGTACAAGCATATTAGGATATCTTTGACGTGGTTTATGAAACATTACTGGGTGTGGGATCAGCGTGCTCTTCGTTGATGTCACGCTTTTTTGTAGCGATATTTGACGAACTGAAGAATGTATTCAGTACCGCTTGAGGAAAATCATAAATCAAGTCAATGTTTTTTTGTGCTGTTCAGAACTGAGACTCATGTAAAATGGTAAAATTTAAAATGTGGAATGTTGATAGGACGGGATTCTTTTTGTGTGCTCCCCGCCTGAGCAGGGGTGATCCTAACCGTCAATAATCCCATGCCAAAAGCCGTCCGTGCTCCCCGCCCGAGCGGGGGTGATTTTGCATGAATAGAGCAGGTCTGCATGACTGTCCTTGTTTGTGGATTGCAGTCAAACGCAGGTGTTCATACTTCGATGATTGTGGAGGATAGCTAAATGCCGCATATTCCGAATGATCAAATTCACCCAGACGTCAGGAAGATTGGTATCTTAGCGCGAAAAATTGCTCCTAGCTTGGATGCGAGGTTTTTCCAACGAGCCAATTGGTTCATGAATCACGCAGTTAAGGGCCGGTTCCCCAAAGACATGCAGGTGGACGAGCATTGGACGTCGCGCCCGGACGGCACCCAGTTGCGTATCATCGTTGCCCGCTCACTGCGTCCTAAGCCCAATGCAACCGGTGTGTTATGGCTCCATGGCGGGGGCTATGCGATGGAGATTCCCGAGATGGACTTGGGTTACGCCCGTAAAGTTCAGGCTGTTAGTAATTCTGTCATCGTTTTACCTGATTATCGCCTGTCTGTAGACTTCCAGTACCCAGCTGCGCTTGACGATGCTTATCTAGCGCTCAGGTGGATGAACGATAACCATGCATCGCTTGGTATTAATCCGAATCAGTTTTTCGTGGCCGGCGAAAGTGCAGGTGGTGGTTTGACCGCCGCACTCACGCTCTACACACGGGATAAGGGTGAGGTTCCGCTTGCATTTCAGATGCCACTGTACCCAATGCTCGACGACCGGCCAACCACCTCTTCAGTCGATAATGATGAGCCAATCTGGAATTCATGGAGCAATCAAAACGCATGGCAAATGTACCTTGGTGACCATTATCATACGGTCGACCTAGAACCATATGCCGCTGCAGCCCGGGCAACTGACTACAGCAACTTGCCACCGACCTATACTTTTGTTGGTGACATTGAGCCTTTTTATCAAGAAACGCAAACTTACATCCAAAATTTGCGGGAGGCTGGGGTTCCTGCACACGTCGACGTTTATCGCGGCTGGTTTCACGCGGCTGACAAGTTTGCACCGAGATCACGGATTGCTAAAACGGCCACCGCTTCATGGCAGGCGGCCTTCAAGCACGCGACCGAAACGTATTATAATCGAACAAGTAAGTAGTCTATATATACCTCGCGTTAATCAAGAGGCCGACTGAAGTTTTATCGCTTCAGTCGGCCTTTTGTAGTTATGCTTCACACATTCCATTAGGGGTGGACTATTTCCGCCCATACAGATTAATCAGTGCCTGATTGTAGTAAGTATAGTTGGGATTGCTGCGGTTGAAGTACGCTGACATCACGGTTGTCTTGTGAATCAGATCCGTGTGCCCCAGTCCGAGCGCGTGCCCAATCTCGTGGATCATGGTCGTCTCAGTGGTGTACTTGCTAGCATAGCGGAAGTCGACCTGCGCATCATAGTTGATGCTGTTTGGCCAGTACCGCGGGATCTCCTGGCTGGCCGCGTTGGCGGCTAAGCCGTAGTTGTGTTGATTGTCAGCGTAGTAAACCTTGATGTCGGCATCACTCTTACCATCCCCGACATACTTCAAATTAACATTTGCTCCGGACCGGTTGATCTGATTCAGCGCTGCCGTCAGCAGTCCATACAGGTAACTTGTCCGGGCCTTGCTGGTTCCACGGGCAGGGTAGTGCATGATCGATACGGTGAGGTTTGACTTGCCGAAATAAGTATTTTCATAAACAAAATTTTGCTTGCTCGTGGCCCACACTCTGTCGTCGGTCGTGTTGCGAACGTTGCGGAGCCCATTATGTTTTAGTTGCGCACTCAGCGAGCGGTAATTACGAGCTTGACTGTAGCTGGTCACAGCTGCAGCAGAGGCGGCTGGCGCTGCGGTAACACCGATGCCAAGCAAAGTAAGCGCAGTTGTAGTAAGGGTAATAATGCGCACTAATAATCCATTCTTTTTCATAGTTGCATCCTCATAGGTGAAACCCTACGAGAAGTCCCCCAACTACTTTACACGTAAAAAAATAACACAAAACGGGGCCTGATTCAAGCAACCGATGGCTATCAGCCTGTGTGCAGTTAAACCGGAACCATAATTAACGTGCATAATAATCCTACAATTATTTAATGAGCGCTCATCGAAAGAGGCAGCAAGCTAGCCACGCTAAGACCACCCCGCGGTCTAATATCGCTACTTAAGCTCGGTTCTTAGTCATTCCGTATTTCCAACTGTCTTTGTATATATAAACATAGGATAGCTGAATCTAAGCCCAACTATAATAACAACTAGCAAAAAAGCCACCAAAGATAAAATTACTTTGGTGACCTTGATTTTACATTTTTTAGATTTTAGTGAATCAGTTTACCAACCGTAGTGAACACCCAGCTCAAACCCAAGCTGTATTCGAGAATGGTCACTGGCTTGCACAGCATGATGATTGTCACGAACTTTTTCCGTGGCATTTTGGTCAGCCCGGCGATCATGCAGAGCAAGTCATCGGGGGCGATGGGCATGAGGATGGCAATCGTGAAGAAGCGGTCGAAGCCCTTGCCACCGTCGAGGTAGTGCTGGTACTTGTCCAGCGTCTTTTCGGGGACGATGAAGCGCACGAAGCGGCGGCCGTAATGACGGACCAGCGAGAAGCTCAGCATGGAGCCGATTGCGATGCCGATGTAGTTGTAGACGAAGCCCCACTTAGCGCCGAAAATTGCGATGGCGGCGACGGTGGAGAGACCACCGGGGATGATGGGAAAGATGACCTGGACCGTCTGCAAAAGAATGAAGACGGTCGGACCCATGACACCGGCGCGATTGACGACCCGTTGGAGCGCGGCCATGGAGGAGAAGTAGCCGGCGCGGTAACACAGATAGGCGATGAATATTAGTAGCACAACGGCCACGATTTGCGCGTTGCGTAGGCTTTTGCTCTCGCCAGTCATTTGTCTGCCACCCCTTAATCCTTCGTCAGTCGTTTTTTACTTGCTAAAAGTGATTCTAGTCCATCTTGCTGGAAGCGGTCAATAAGGCGAAAGACCGAGCTTTGTCAGCAGGATGTGGCTGGTCACCACCGCTAGGAGAAAATTTGCTTGCTAAATGCGTAGTTGAGCACAATCACGACGACTTGGTCAATCAGTTTGACGATGACCGGGGAGCCGTGCAAAAGGGTCAAGCCGACGAACAGGATGGCGGTATCGGCCAAAAGTGAGGCCCCGCGCAGGGCGAAGAAGCTGACGCCTTCCCGGAGCACAACCTCGGCACTGGTGTCTTTTGACGCAAAGACGACCAGTTTGTTAGCGATGAATGCGAAGAGCACGCTCAGGAACCAAGCGGCGACGTTGGCCCAGAACCAAGGGACATTGATGTGGGTGAGGGCGAAGAACAGCACTAGGTTGATGCCGGTGGTGAGCCCCCCGACGATGAGGTAGCGCAGTGCGGCGCCGTATTTTGCGTAGAGCAGGTTGATTGTCTTAACCATGATGAGCCTTTCTTAGTTGTGCATCTTGCAAGTGTAGATGAAGGATGCGGTCTTATTAGCGTGGCCGTTGATCAGCAGGGGATGCTTGGCCAGCTGGTAGTGGTAGGTGTGCACGACGTCAACGCGTTGTTGCTGGCGGGTGCTGTTGCGGACGATGATCCGGTAGTGGCCGGCAGGGAGCTGGTGGTGCAGCCGGTATACCTGACCCGCAGAGTAGAGGTGGTAATGTTCGCCGGTCGCCAGCTTTACCAGTGTGACGTGGACAGCGGAACCGGGGTGCACCTGCACGGAGAGGTAATTGGCATCCGCGTTGAGGTCGATTTTTTCGCTCATGGTCATCTGCGGCAGCATTGCCAGTGGCTTAGCGTGGTATTGCTCCGACAGCTGGCTGCGCTGCGCGGCGACGACATCATTGCGCATGTGGGAATTGCTTGCGGCCATGGTCAAGGCAATCGCGGCGATAATTGGAATCGCGGTGACGATGGGGCTGAGAACCGGTACAAACCGCCGCTCGCGCTGACTGATCGGCGCTGGTGCGGGTTGCGGCGTTGCGGCCAAGGCAAACCAGAGCAGGGGCAAAATTGCTTGGCCGTAACGGGGCTCAGTCTCCCACAACAAGGTGTGGAAGGCGAGGTAACCGAGTGCGGTGACCACACCGGTCAGGGCGACTACCTGGCGCGGATCAGTCAAGTCTGGCCGCCAGGTGAGCAGCCGCAGCATCAGCGTCACGAACAGCACGAGGGTGGCGGTGGAGTAGCTGATTTGTGTCAGGCGTGAGTAGAAACTGGCATTGCGGTTGTACCATTGTGGTGCCGCCTGGAAGCCGCCGTTGTACCAGCGGCCGACGTCGCGGACGTTGAGCATGATGCCAATTTTGATGAACCACAGGCGGACCAGCCCGAACGCACCGAGGTGCTTAGCGCGGCGGGGAATCGCCTTGAGGTCAGCCTTTTGCCGGGCCGCCTTGTCGGGTAGCTTGATGGCCTTGCCGACATCCTTGCCAGCGTACATGCCGAACTTCTTGGAATTCATCCCCATCAGCATCCAGTGGGTGACCGGGAACTGGTAAGTCTGGTTCGGCGTGTAGTTGCTGGCGCGGTAGATAGCCTGGTTCGTGGGGGTGCTGAGGCCAAAACCGAGCACGATCAGCAGCATCGGCAACAATAGCCGGGACTTTTTGAGTTGGTGCTTGTGGATCAGCAGGCCGGCGATAATCATTAGCGCCGGAATCATCACGATCATGTTGGCCTTGATGACTTCACCAAGGAGGGTGGCGCTGACTAGGCCGATTCCCGCAACAATGTGGTAGCGTCGGGAACCATCACGCCAGTGCAGCAGGATGCGCATAACAATCAGCAGCACGAGCATTGAGGGCAGGTCGGAGTAGAACACCTGCAGGTAGTAGGTGTAGGCAAACGGAGTGAGCATGGTAAACGCAAAGCTAGCCAGTAGCAGGCTGTTGCGTTTGCTGAGCTGCCAGACCGTCCGCAGCAGCAGGACAATGAAGCTGTCCAGGACGAGCATGCTGAGCAGGTGGATGCTGACGTTGGTCGACATACCGACCACTTGTGTCAGCCGCAGCCACAAGGACATCAGGTAAGCGAGCGGCACGTTGTTGGCGTAGCGCCAGAAGTAGGTGATGTTCCAGCTCATGTGGCCGGCAGCCATCTGATCGGCCTGAGCCAAGACGCGGTAGGGGTCGTGGTAAACGGTGTCGGGCATCACGTTCAGAATGTAAATCTGCGCGATGACCATTGCGATTAAGCCAATACCGATCAACCAGCGAACCCGCTGGTAGGGGATTGTGTTTAGTGGTTTTGCCAGCAGGTGGGTGCAGGCAAAAGTGAGGACAACTGTGATGATCATTGCCAGGCCGATGCTGCCGACAACATTACTGATTGCCCCAATGAAGAGGCAAAACGAGAGCACTGCCGGGAGAAATGCCGGCCGCAGACTAAGCTTATTTGTCATTATTCCAGGACCGTCTGGATCGTGTAGCGCGGACGGTCTTTCACCTCCGTCATAATTTTGCCAATGTATTCGCCAATCACGCCGAGACTGACCATCTGGACCCCACCGATGAACCAGAGGGAGACCATCAGGGATGACCAGCCATGGAGCGCGAGGCCGAGAACCTTCAGGACAACCGCGTAAACGACCATCCCCATCGCCAGTAAGCAGGCCAGAACGCCCAAAATTAAGATCAAGCGGATCGGCGCCACGGTGAGGCTGGTGATGCCGTCCCACGCAAAGGCCAACATCTTTTTGAGTGGGTACTTCGATTCCCCGGCCGTGCGCGGCGTGCGTTTGTAGTAGACAGCGTCGGTTTTAAAGCCCAGCTTGGGCACGATGCCGCGGATGAAAATGTTGCGTTCGGGGTAATCAAGGAAGGTCTGCACTGCGCGCCGGGACATCAGGCGAAAATCTGCGTGGTTGGGCACGAGCTCAACGCCAAGCAGCTTGAGCGTTTTGTAGAAGGCATTAGCGGTCGTGCGTTTGAACCAGCTGTCGGAAGTGCGGTCGTTGCGGACCCCATAAACGATGTCGGCACCGCTCACGGACTTGGCAACCATTTCGGGAATCTTCTCGGGGTTGTCCTGCAGGTCGGCATCAATCGTGACGATCATGTCGGCAGTTTGCACCGCCTCGTGCAGGCCGGCAATTAGCGCGTTCTGGTGGCCAAAATTCCGGGAGAAGCGCAGTCCGCGGACGCGGGAGTTGCCGTGGTTAAGCTTCTCAACGATTTCCCAGGTGCGGTCGGCCGAGCCGTCATCCACGATGAGGATGTCCGATTGCGTTACGTTGCCCTGTTCGGCAATCTGGTTTTCAATTGCGAGTAACTTGGCAACGGAGGAGGCCAAAATTTCCTCTTCGTTGTAAGCTGGGATAACAATTGTTAGTTTTTGCATTTTCATAATTATCTGATCCTTTCAGGAAGAACGCGGCGCATGCAGCCTTTGATCTGCACTGCGTAAGGCGTCACGATGAGCCAGTAGCCGGCTGCGAGGAGCACGCTGCCGGTCACGTCGGAGGCGAAGTGGTCGCGCAGGTAAACTCTGGCGACGGCAACAAGGATGATCCAGAGGGCACCGGCCATAACGGCAACAAGTTGGGTCTCCTGGTCCTTGATTTTGGGCAGCAGCAACATCAGCAGCGTGAATACCATCAGGCTCGTGCAGAGCGCGTGGCCGCTGGGAAAACTGAAGCCGGTGTCGGGGACCAGCTGGTGCACTGGCCGCTGCCGGGCGACGAGCATTTTGATAATCTCGGCGATTACCGAGTCCCCCAGCTGCAGGCCGAGTACCCAGAGGGCCTCGGTAATGTCGCGGCGGTACCAAAGCCAGATGCTGAGCAGGACCGTCATGCCGATGACCGTGGCGGGACTGCCGAAGAAGGCAATCACCTTGAAGCCAGCTGTGTTGAGCGGACTGATTGATTTCGTCGCGAGGGTCCGCATGCCGCTGTCAAAAGACTGTAGCCAGCCGGACTGGATTTTGACGCTCACGGCGAGGGCGGCGAACAGTGCCAGTAGGATCACGCCGCAGAGGTTCTTTTGCTTAGTTTTCATTGTGGACACCTCCGCGCCGGCGCCGGGCCAGTTTAATTAAGTGCAGTGCCACCATTAGGATGAGTATGGACATGATTGAATCCCCTTTGCGGAATAATTGCTTGGCTTATCTATGGTTCCAGAATAGCTAATCAGGGAATTGTTACCCACCTATGAAAACTAACCCAAAACTGAATTTCTTTAAGCCTGGACCGCTTAAAGTGCGCGGAGTTGGGCTTTGTTTCTGAAAAAAATTTAGAATTCCGTATATGCAGCGTAAAAAAAGAGTGGACCACAACGCGTTCAGCTCCTGAGCATTAGAAAAAGAGGTGCCTATTCCCGGTTTTGGGGAGTAGGCACCTCTTTAGCTAAGCGGAAGGAGCTGCGTTGTGGGCCACGTTTGCAGCCGCTCATTAATTTGAGCGGCCTGCGGGTGGCATTTATTCTGCTGTCGATTGTTCTGCTTCCGTTGCTTGCTGCTTTTGCACGGCCGGCAGGTGCAAACTGAAGATAGTGCCGCGGGGCTGGTTGTCAGCGACTTGCAGGTTGGCGTTGAGCAAGGTAGCCAGTTGAGTTGCAATCGCGAGCCCTAAACCAGTTCCGGGGACGGAACCGCGGACGTCGGCGCTGCGGAAGAAGCGCTCGAAGACGTGGGCTTTTTCCGCGTCACTGATTCCGCGGCCCTGATCCTTAACGCTGATGATTTGACCACCGTCAGCGGCCTGCCGCAGCGTGACTGCAATCGTGCTGCTTGCCGGTGAGTACTTGGCGGCGTTGGTCACGAGGTTGCTGAGAATTTGCTCGAGGGCGTTAGAGTTAGCGACGCCGTGCACGTCAGCGTCAATATCAGTGGTGATTGTTTGCTTGAACGTCCCCTGCATTTTTTGCACAATGCCGGCGACTTCAGTGCTGAGGTTGAGGTCGTTAACGTCCAGCACCAACCGGTCAGCCCGGGACAGAGTCAACAGCTCTTCAATGAGTTGCTGCATCTGGCGCGACTCTTCAGTAATGTAGCGGACAGACTTGGCAATGATTTCCGGATGGTCGTCCCCGTGCCGTTCGATCAGCTGCGAATGACTGCGGATGGTCGCAATCGGCGTCCGCAATTCGTGGGCGGCGTTCATGACGAACAACTTCTGCTGCTCCTGCCGTTCATCCAGCATCGCGAGTAGGTCGTTGAAGTTGCTGGCCAGTTCGGTGACTTCAGTCGGTTGCTTGGGCACGGGCAACCGCATGGAGCCGGGTTCCTTCTCTTTGGTGATGGTCTTGGTGGTGCGGGACAAATCCGACAGCGGGTCAGTCAGCCGCTTGGTCAGGCGCTGAATATAAAGCGGACTGATGAGCAGCGTGAGAATCAGCAAAATGGCCGTGATCTGAATCACCCGCAGCAGCACGTCGATTTGCGGCGTCATGCTCTGCCACAGTGTGTAGTAAATGCCGCGCGCGTGGGCCATGCGGTGGTAAAGGAAGCCGATGTTGTGGCGGTAGTACAAGTTGGCGATGAAGGGAACCTTAACTGGCTCCACCTTGAGAATTTTATCAGCCTTCGGGGAATAGTAATGCTTGATCTGGGCATTCTTGCGCTCGTTGTGGACGTAAACATAGGTGGCACTGGTGTCCAGCGTGCTGTTCCGCCGCCAGTTTTCCCAGTCGTCGTCGCCATCGATATCGGTCTTGCTGAGGCTCCTTGTGATGTGCTCGGTCGTCGTGCCGACTTCTTTGATTAACTGGTGGCCGACCGCGATGACGATGAGCAAGCTGAGTGCCAGGGTGATGACAACAATCATGGTCATCATGCTGCGCAGCATGATTGCCGCGCTGGATTGTTTCCGCTGTTTAAACATTTTGCTCACTCCGCAACGTTTTCCGACAGCATGTAGCCGACGCCGCGGACGGTGTGGATCAGCTTGCGGCCATTGCCCTGCGCGTCGATTTTGCTGCGCAGGTTCCGTACGTAGACGTCCAAAATGTTCGGCTGACCCTCAAAATCCGCGCCCCAGACGGTGTCGAGCAAGTCGTCGCGCGAGCAGGCCTCATTCTGATTGCTGATGAGCGCCACGAGCAGCTCGTATTCGCGCTGGGTGAGGGGGATGATGTTGCCGCCGCGGGAGACGCGCTTGGTGTCGGTGTCAACAGATAAGTCGCTGACCGTGTAGACGGTCGCGTTACTCTGGGCGGGCTGAGCATGCCGCAGTGCGACCTGGACCCGCGCGATGAGCTCCTCCATTTCGAAGGGCTTGGTGACGTAATCGTCGGCGCCGCCAGTGAGGCCAGCCACTTTGTCACCGATGTAGTCGCGAGCGGTGAGCATAATGATCGGCACCTGACTGGTTTTGCGGATCCGCCGCAGCACGCTGAAGCCGTCAACGTGCGGCAACATCCAGTCCAGGATGATCAGGTCGATTTTGGCTTCGTTGTCGCGGAACTTGTCCAGCGCCTCGACCCCGTCTTTGGCCCAGATGACCGCCATGTCCTCGAAGCCCAGCTCGGTGCTCAAGGAATCCGCTAATGCCTCTTCGTCTTCTACTAATAATATCGTCGTTGCCAAAAGTATCTCCTCCAAAGAAATGCTTTGCATAGTCTGCAAAATGATTGCTGATTACTGCCGGCGCGTTCGTTCTGCGCGGACACAAATATAGTAAAGCACTACGAGACCGCAGTACGCAATCAATGCCAGCCAGATGGTCCAAGATTGAAAGATAATCTTAGAGCTTAGGGCGCCGATTGCAATGCCGGCGCTGATTGGGACGTGCAGAAGTAGCCGTCGCAAGTTGTGCGGCTGCGGCAGGGCGAACACGATGGTGGAGACAATGGCAATGACGACTGCACTTACCCGCAGCTGCCACGTGCCGAAGCCCAGTGCCCAGGTCAAAATCGCTGCCCAGCTCGCCACGTGCAGCTGGCTGGCGTAATGCCGGCCCGACTTACCGGCAAGCAAGTGAATCAGCAGCAGTGGCCCCAGAGTCAAGAGTGGGCTGATCACGGGTCCCAAGCCCAGGCTGTTTTCAAGCATGAGCAGCCACGATAACGCACTGAGACCGGCAAAGATGTGGGCAAGCAGTTCCTGCTGCGGCCCGGCTGCGGGCCGCGTGCGGTTGCTCTCAATAGCCAGCACGAGGTTGATGACGAACATGGCCGGCAGCGACACGATTTGGGCCAAGCTGCAGACCGCGAAGCCGCCGATTCCAGCCAGTAGCAGTAGTCGGAGCCGCTGGGTGTGTGTCCCGGGAACCGTTTTAACGTGAGCTGTAAGCAAATTGCGCATGGGGCACCACCTTTCAAAAGTTTATAAGCTTAGGGTAGGCCGGAACGTGCGGCGGGGCTACTAAAGAAAAGTGAAGCAATTCTTAAGAAAATTTAGATTTTGCAGCCGCGAGTGGCAACGGGCGGAGCGTGATTATGCCAAAATATGGTCGGGACATATTTTTAAAAAGACGCATTGGGATGGCCTAAATCCCGTCATGGCGGCGTTTATGCGGGGTCGCTAAAATATGGCTTGTGGTTTGCTGCACAAGCAGGCTGATTGACAGAATTTTTGCAAAATTTTCCTTAACAAGCCCGATTTTTGGTTCAAGCGTTTAACCATCCCAATATTAGCAATTTCCGCAAAGCCAGTGCCAGCAAGGGTTTGCGGGTGCCGCTGCGCATATTTTATTATATGTCCCGACCAAGTTTTGGCTGCTTTTGCCGCCACGCGTTGCGACTCGGCTGGAAAGACAAGACGCGCTGCCCGCCACCGACCGTTAACGCAGATCATCGAACTTGGCTGAGGTTCGTGGTAGGCTACTCGCGAGGTGAAAACGATGACTGATGGGGACCGCATTGCGGACGAACTTAAACAGGCCGGCGCAAGGCTAACGCAAGCTGATGTTGATTTAATTATCAGCACGCTCGCGGATGTAAATTGTGAGCAATCCGTGCGCGCACTGGTGCATCTAGAAGGCGGTGAGCTGAGCGCTGCGCAATATTGGGAATGGCTCAAGGGCGACGCGGGGCTGCTGGCCGACGAGTTGCCTCGGTAAACTGGAGTTGTTCCGGAACGACACGAAAACGGCAGCCTCGCGATTGACAAACTAATCGCGAGGCTGCCGTTGGTTGTTAGTATCTCAATAAGCTGCTTATTCCTTGAATAGCGTCAGAATTTGCATCTTCGTCTGGGCTGCCTTCAGCGCCTTGATGAAGCTCTGGTGCGTCAGCAGTTTTGCTGTGTTGCTCAGGTAGTGCAGGTGGTCGCCGTTGTCATGCTCAGGGATGAGGAAACTGATCATGGTGTCGACGGGCTGGTCGTCAAAAGTCTTCCAGTCAATCGGCTTCTGGTTGCGGACCACGAGCATTGCGGAACGCTTGATAGTGGCATCTTGGGCGTGGGGGATGGCGATACCTTGTTCCATCCCCGTGGAGCTCTCGGCTTCGCGCTTCAGGTACTTCTGGTAAACTGCTTCCGCATCAGTGGCGATGCCATTCTTGACGGCAATTTCGGCCAGCTGGTGCAGGGCATCGTCGCGACTGGTGGCGTTCAAATCGAGGACGATGCTGTCTTCATTGAGGATTTCACCAAGGTCGTTGGTTGCGGCATCACTTTCGGAAACGGTGCTGCTTGCTTCAGGAGCAATTGCAGCAGCGGCTTGGTCACCGGTCAGGCCGGCGAGGGAAACGGAGTTCTGGCTGACGCCGTGTTTCTTAGCGGAGTGGCCAGCAATCAGTGCGAGGAGCACACCGGAAACGGCGGAACCAATCAAGATGTAAACGACCCAGAGAATTGGGTGGTTGACCAGCGGTAGGATGATGAAACCACCGTGGGGCGCTGGTACCTGAATTTTGCTCATGTAGGTCAGAATTGAGGCGATGGCGGAACCAATCATGAAGCTCGGAATGTTGAGGAGCGGGTTCTTCGCTGCGAACGGGATGGCACCCTCAGTGATATGGGTGGAACCAAGCAGGAAGTTAACGTAACCGGCGCTGCGGTCATCCTTGGAGTATGCCTTCGGGTTGAGCAGAACGGCAATCCCGGTTGCGATTGGTGGTGCGATACATGCCGCGGAAACACCGGCCATGAAGAAGGCGTTGCCCTGAGCGAGCAGGGCGGTACCAGTGAGGTA
Organism: Lacticaseibacillus zhaodongensis; assembly: GCF_009687905.1. Lineage (GTDB taxonomy): Bacteria > Bacillota > Bacilli > Lactobacillales > Lactobacillaceae > Lacticaseibacillus > Lacticaseibacillus zhaodongensis. The sequence continues at coordinate 103,953 of NZ_BLBG01000002.1, forward strand.
AGCGGCCTTGTTGATCGGGCCCCCGAAGTCAGATGCACACATGATGCCAACAATGAGACCAAGGATAATTGGGTCAGAGTTCTGCATGCCCTTCAAGAAGGTCATCATGCCGGTGTTAATCCCAGCCATTGGTTTGGTAATGACCCACATGATCATGCCGGCGAAGAAGACCCCGAGTACTGGGTAGAGGAAAATTGCTTTGAGACCACGGAATGCCTTGTCAGGCAGTGGGCGCAGGAGGTATTGCAAGAGGATGACGATTGCGCCGGCGATGTAACCACCGACGATCCCACCAAGGAAGCCAGTCCCACCATTCAGGGCAATCATCCCGATGGCGAACCCAACGACCATCCCACTACGCTTGGCAATGGCTTCAGCGATGAATGCTGCGAGCACTGGCACCATCAGGTTCATGGTGTAGCCACCGATTGTGTTCAGCATTGCGGCAAAAGCGTTGAACTGCGCGCTCTTCGGATCAGCTGAGTAAATGCCCCAGAAGAAGGAAACCGCGGTCAGAACACCACCGGCAACAACGAATGGCAACATGTGGGAAACACCATTCATCAAACTGGTGTAAATCAGGTGCCAGATACCTTCACCGCCGGAATTCTCGCTGTCGCCAGCGGCTTTGGCCTGGCTATTTGGCTTGTAGATTGGGGCGTCTTTTGCAAGGGCCTCGTCAAACAGCTTGCCGGAGTCCTTGATGGCTGATGCGACGGGCACCATGATGACGGGCAGACCGGCAAAACGGTCCGCGTCAACGTCAATGTCGGAGGCCACGATGACTGCCTGGGCGTTGTCGATTTCCTCTTGGGTGAGGGGGTCGTCAACACCGGCCTGGCCGTGGGTTTCAACCTTGATGGTGAGGCCGCGGCGCTTAGCTTCTTGTTCGAGGGCTTCTTGGGCCATGTATGTGTGCGCAATCCCGGTCGCACACCCGGTGGCCGCAATCAAATCATATTTAGCCATGAATAATACCTTCTTTCGTGTTGAGTTGCTGCACTGAAATCTGCGTTAACAAATCATCAAGCTGCTTGAAGTCGGTCACCCAGGCGTTCCGGGCGGTGTCGCTACCAGCGGCCAGGGCGTAGCGGAGGTTATCTGCTGGTTCCTTACCTGCGACCAGTCCGGCGACAAAAGTTCCGAGCATCGTGTCACCGGCACCGGCAGTGTTGAGCACTTTGATCCTTGGCGCGTTGCCCTGGTAGACGTCCTTGCCGATGAAAATTGCTCCGGAGCCACCTTGCGAGATGAGCACGTTCTGGGCACCGCGCTTTTGCAGGTCGCGGCCGAGCTTGATGAGCTGCTCGTCGTCAATGTCGGCGGGTAAATCGTACCAGCTGGCCAGCTCAGCGTTGTTGGGCTTAAGGAGGTAGGGGTGGTACTGCAAGGTGTTGAGCACTTCTGGATAAGAAGTGTCGAGCACCAACTTGAAGCCCTGCGTGACGGAGATTTTGCCGATTTCCGTCAGGATGCTAGGACTGATTCCTCTAGCAAAACTACCGGAGATGATCAGCACGTCGTCCGCTTGCAGCTGGCCGATGTGGTCGATCAGGGTTTGCAGGCCCGCGGGTGAGACTTCCGGGCCGGGATTAACTTGCTTGTATTCCCGGTTGCCATCACGGACGTGCGTGAACACGTTGATGCGGGTGATGCCGCCGGTGTCGATGAAATCATTTTGGATGCCGGCTGCGGATAATTGCTGGGTGATGTAGGCGAGCGTGAAGCCGCCGCCGACACCGAGGGCGACGTTCGGGACGCCGAGGCGGTGCAGAATAAAGGAAACGTTGACGCCCTTGCCGTTAGCCTGGACGTCGTAACTATTGGTGCGGTTCACCACACCTTCGTCCAGACGGGGGGTATCGATGAATAAATCAATTGCTGGGTTCAGAGTTAAGGTGTAAATCATATTGCATTCCTCCTGTCCATGTATATAGCGTACCGCAGCCACGGCCGAAAATGTTTTCTAGTTAAGCGGGTCGAGATGCGGTGAGCTGAAAACCTTTACAACGGTTACGGGCTTTATTAACATGGGACACATAATGACTAAATACAGATCAAGGAATAGTGGTGGCAATTATGGGCAAGTTTAGTGCCAGCGAGCAGTACGTGGTTGACCTAATTAATAAGCAAAAGAAGCAGATCATGCAGATGTCGATCGTTGAATTCGCGGAATTTGCGAACGTTTCGACAGCCACCATCGTGCGAACGATGAAGAAGTTGGGTTACACCGGCTACACCGATTTTCGGCACTCGATCAGCTCCACCCCTGCCCACGATGAGCCCGCGGTCCTGCGCGAGGCGGACGCCAACATTGGTGCGGTGATCAAGGCCAACCTGTATGAAGTCGAGGAAACCATTAACCAGCTGGAAATTGGGACCATTGAGGACAGTATTCAGCAGATTGCCGGGGCGCGGATCATCTACATTTTCGGTCGCGGCCTGTCCGAGATGATTGCCGATGAGATGTCGCTCAAGTTGCAGCTGACCGGCAAGTACACCCAAGTGTTGCACGACCCGAACATCATCAGGACCCTGGCGAAGCGGGTCAAGCCAGACGCCTGCGCGCTTTTCGTTTCGCTGAACGGGGAGACACCAGAACTGGTTGAAGCTGCACACAGCTTGCGCAAAAATGGCGTGCCGATTATCACCATTACCACTAACGCGGATGCCCCCTTGTCCAAAATCACCGACATCCTGCTGGTGGGGCACAAGTCGGAGGAGTCTTACTTTCCAGATTATGAGGTGCACTCCCGGTTGCCGGTGCAGGTGATTGGGCGGATATTGCTGGATGCGTATGTGGTAAGGCTGCGGGAAAACTCAGGGAGACGGGTTAGCTATTAATAGGCCACATGAGACATACTAACTGTAAATTAATAGGTAAGAGTGCTCCAGAGACGGTCACGCTTATAACTTGAGTGATGTTGACAAATAAATCATCACAAAATAGAGCCATCTGGACAATAGTCTAGATGGCTCTATCGTTGGTTATTTCAGACGGATAGATTGATCAGATCATTCTTTAGAAGTGGTGTTACTTTTCGGATAACATTTTCTTAATCAGATGGAATCAAAATAGGTTTAAACAGAAGGAGGGATAATTGTGCGGACATTAGTGGAACAAATTCGACAGTTGCCAGTTGTGACAACAATGTTGGACGCAGAGCAGGAACCAATCCGGGTCGAACACCGAACCGTTGCCGATGCCCTGTCTGGAGCAGGCTATTTGGTTGCAGAGGAAACTGTGGGGGATGATTCAACAGTAGTAAATGTTGTGATTATTGATCCGGAAGATGGTGATGCAATCGTTGCAGAGCTTGGCACTGATCTTCAGGAAGCGATCGTCACTCTCGCGGAAGAATTTGCGAACAGTGATTCATTACGCGAACCTGGCAGTGCAGATGGTTACGGATGGTATCACGAATTGGAAACAAAATAACCCCGGTTAGGGCTTACCGTTATTTAAGACACATCGTCCTTTAATTTTGCCGCACATGGTCAGCATAGAGCTGCCAGGCGTTAAGAGGCTATTACCCATCTATGATCCCGTTACAGCCAAATATAGATTAGTATTCGATTGCAAAACGCTGAGCTTTCAGGTAAGCTAATCTTTATTAAAGTTGTTGTTGCGATGGTTCTTGAGTAAAGGAGATTGCGTATGACGGTTAAAGGGAATGTTTTGCCCCGGCATCAGTTACGGAAGGTTGCCGCAGTTTTCTCTGTTGGTGTGGTTGTCAGCTTGCTGGCTGCTTGTGGGAATAGTGCTACGAAGACCAAAAAGCAGGAGAACATCGCTGTATCCATTAATAGTCAGATTATGTCGATGGACCCAGTTCACGCGACAGACATGACCAGCGTCGAGGTCTTGAACAACTCTGAAGAAGGTCTGGTTACGTCTGGTAAGAACAGTAAGGTTACACCAGGAATTGCCAAAACTTTCAAGGTGTCTAAAGATGGCCTGACCTACACGTATAATTTGCGGCACGGTGCAAAATGGAATGACGGCAAGGAAGTAACTGCCCAAGATTTTGTCTACTCTTGGCGGCGTGCGGTTGATCCAGCAACTAAGTCTGAGGACGCGTACATGTTCTCTGGGATTAAGAACGCTGATGCAATTAGTGCAGGCAAGAAGGCTGTGGGCACCCTTGGCATTAAAGCCAAGGGCAAGTACCATTTGACCGTTACTCTGGATCGACCAATCTCGTACTTTAACAAGTTGATCGCCAACGCGTGCTTCATGCCCCAAGAAAAGTCAGCTGTTGATAAATACGGGAAGAAGTATGGTACTGCGTCCGATAAGGTTGCTTATAATGGGCCGTTCAAGCTGACCAAGTGGGATGGTACCGACAACACTTGGAAACTGGTTAAGAACAATAACTACTGGAACAAGAAGAATATTCACTTACACTCAGTGAAATACCAGGTAGTTACCGAAGCCGCAACAGGACTGAATCTGTTTGAATCAGGGCAGTTGGATCAGGTGACGTTAACTGGGACCCAAGTTGCAAACGAGAAGAGTAACAAGAGTTTCAAATTGGTCCAAGGTGGCGCTTCGTACTATGCACAACTGAACCTCGCGAAGACGTCTAACCCAACATTGAAAAAAGCATTGAACAACAAGGATATTCGCCAAGCGCTTTCGCTGGCCCTGAACCGGAAAGAGCTAGCGAATAACGTGCTCGCTGATGGTTCAACGGTCAGCACCGGCTTAGTTGCACCCGGGATTGCTAAGGATCCGAAGACTGGTGAAGATTTTGCTAAGGCGGCAGCAGTTCCTAGCGTCACCAAGCAAGACAAGCAAAAGGCTAAGTCACTGTGGAGTGCTGGTTTAAAACAGATTGGTGCTTCAACCGTCAGCATGAGCCTATTGTCATCCGATACGGACGCTGCAAAGTCGATTTCAGAGTTCTTACAGGGTCAGTGGCAGAGTGCATTACCTGGGCTAAAGGTTCAGATTAAGACGATGCCGGCCAGCGCCCGGATTAAGAACATGATGAGCGGCGACTTCGATGTTGTCGTCGGCGGATGGAATCCAGAATATGCTGACCCAGCCACCTACCTGAACATGTTCGTAACTGGGAACACCTACAACTTTGGTGGCTACAGCAACCCTGAGTTTGATAAGCAAATGAAAATTGTGAACACGACCGCTAACGCGAACAAACGCTGGGCGGCAATGGTTAAGGCCCAGAAGTTATTGACCACCGAAGAGGGCGTCATTCCTCTGTACAAGGCTAACAACGCGTACCTGCGTAATACCAAAATTAAAGGCATGATCCAGAACATTGCCGGTCGTAACCCTGGCTGGCGTGGTGTCTATTTAAAGTAACACAATGATGCAAACGGGCCCTCAAGTAGAATTCTTGAGGACCCGTTTGTGTTGTTTATAAGAGTTGGGCTTTATAATGTAAGTGGCCAGCTGTAGATCAGAAAACAGTACAGAAATAAAATAGCTCCCCGATAAATTGCTGTAAGACCGTTGTGCGTCTAGATGGCATTTATCGTAAGCCTGCTGCAGCAGCCGCGTCCACAGCCTGTTTGGTTGGTACAAGCGTTTGAAGTCGGCATCGGTGTCAACGTCTTCTATCTTGGATTTTGTCGCGCGCAACGACTTTCAAAGCTGTACGTGGGTTAGCGGCAGGTTGTAAGTGAATTTTGTCAGCTCAACGACCGCACCAGTCCGGGACGCACCGGCAAAACAGTGCACGGCTAGGTCATGGCCGTCAGCGATTGCCTGCTCAATGAATTTAACGATTCGGGTTGCACCTTCAGCAGTTAACAGTGCGGCGGGTTGACCTGGAATTGACTCGTTGATGTCGTCCGCGTGTATTGGCGGTCCCGGGCGATTTCATCGTTATCAGCAGGGTGATCAAAGTCGCCGCGGATAATGATGACGTCAGTTAGTCGGTGGACAGGAGTGAACAGTTTGTAACTTGCGAGACTCAAACTATAAACGTGTGTTTGCATGCAATCTCCTTCAATCCTTGTTGACGAAATGACAACTTCTTAAAGCGCTTAATCACTTGGAGCAATAAGTAGAATTTGCAAGCCAAAGCCAGATTTATTTTTGAACTAAATGAGGATGATTATGGAAAAATTATTACAACAAATTCGGGCGTTGCCAGTCGCAACAATAATTTTGGACGCAGAGCAGAAGCCAATTCGGGTTGAACGGCAGACCGCGGCGGACGCACTTGCTGGTGCTGGATACCGAATTGCGGAAGTATCTGCCGAGGGTGATGCGGAGACAACAGTTGTGGCAATTGTTGACCCAGAGGATGATGACAGCATTGTTGCGGAGCTGGGAGATAATCTGCAGGCGGCAATTGCCACACTCACGGAGGAGTTCGCTGACAGTGAATCACTGTCTGAAGCAGGGGCCCTGACCATGAAGGCTGGCGACACGTTCTACACGTGTAGTTAGCAATCTAAGCAAACGTGTTGAGTACAGATTGTGAATCGATATGTGAGCGCCAGGAACCTCGCCAGGCTAGACAGATACTAGTCTTTTGCAAACATGCCGTTTTTGACATATGATGTTCTTAAACGACGAGAGGACGAATACATAATATGAACTATGGATTACTGACCTTAACGTTCCTTAGCGTCAACCTGGATTTCTTCTTCATGCTGATTTTTCTGCTGAAAAAATACCACTTGCCGAGCGTAATTATCGGTTACTTACTGGGCAACATCTTATTATTGGTCTTGAGTTACGCTATGGGTAGAGTGCTGAATGTATTCTTGCCGGAGTGGGTGCTTGGCGCGCTGGGCGTATTGCCAATCTACCTTGCGCTGCACGACGACGATGACACGGCCGCCGTCAAGCAGCACCGCTCGGAACCACTCAGCGTGTGTGTGACCTACCTATCCGTGTGCGCCGGCTGCAACCTCTCGATCTTCCTGCCGGTGTTAGCGGGGGAGACACCGCCACATTTTGTGCTGGCATTGTTGTTTATCGCGGCGCTGACGGTGCTTGTGGTTCTGTTGATCAAGCTGATTGCTGCGGTGCCATTGGTCACGCAGTTGATGGCGCGTTTCGGTGAGCGGTTGATGAAACTTTGCTACGTGCTGGTCGGCTGCTACGTCTTCTGGGACAGTGGGCTGATCAGCCACCTGCTTGGCTTAATGTAAAGGAGCTTAATATGGAATACGATGATGCTCTGCTGGCGGAGGCGGGTCGCATATACAAGGTGCTGGCGAATCCGAAGCGGCTCAAAATTCTGCTCTATCTGGAAAATAATCCTGCCAATGTTTCTACGATTATGGCCAGTGTTGGGTTACCCCAGCCACTGGTCTCGCACCAACTGGCCATTTTGCACGAGTACCAGCTCGTCAGCAAGCGTAAACAGGGCACATTCGTGTACTACGAGCTCGACGACCCGCACATCCTCGAAATCGTGACCGCAACACTCGGCCACGTCGCCCACGAAATCAAGGGCGAACCGCACCCTCACGGCAATGGCCCTGAATAATTGCAAAAAACGAGCAGCTAGTCTGGAGTAATAATTCCAGATCAGCTGCTCGTTTTGTTTTACATATCTAGCTTACTTGTGTGCGTTCTCGAACTCCTCAACCTGTTCGCTGGCATCGGCCCAGATGTCTTCCTGCTCGCTGATCTGTTCAGTGAGGCTGTCGACATCCTTTTGCATATCCTGCAGCTTGAGGGCGCTGGCGGCGTTCTCGGGCTTGGCCATCTCGGCTTCGATGGCTTCCTTCTTGGCGGTGAGCTCATCGATCTGCTTCTCCGCGTCATCAGCGGCACGTTGCAACTTGCGCAGGGCGCGCTGGTCTTCCTTGGATGCTTGGTAAGCCTGGTTGGCGGCGCTTGGAGCGGCCTTTTGCTTGCTGCCATCTTCGGCGACCGTTTCGGCCGGAGCAATCTTTTCTTGGTAGTAGTCCCAGTTACCGAGGTAGGTGGTGCTGCCGGTCGGCGCGATGGCGATCAGGCGCTGGGCGAGGCTGTTGATGAAGTACCGGTCATGGGAAACGAAGATGACGGTGCCTTCGTATTCCTCCAGGGCACTCTCGAGGACTTCCTTGCTGTTGATGTCCAAGTGGTTGGTTGGTTCGTCCAGAATCAGGAAGTTGTCGTGATCCATGGCGAGTTTTGTCAGCAGGAGCCGCGCCTTTTGCCCCCCGGACAGGGAGGAGACGAGCTTGTCGACGTCATCCGCTCCGAGCAGGAAGGTCGCCAGGGCGCTGCGGACCTCGCGTTCGGGTACGGTCGGGTGCTCGTTCCAGACTTCATCCAGCACCGTGTTCTTCGGGTTCAGCTGGGCTTGGTCTTGGTCGTAGTAACCGGGGTCGACGTTGGCCCCGAACTTGGCTTCACCCTTCAGGAAGGGGATGCGGCCGAGGACACTCTTGAGCAGGGTGGACTTGCCGACCCCGTTTGGCCCAACGATAGCGACGCGCTCGCCCTTACGGATTTCAAAATCAATGGGGCCAGACATCGGCTGATCCTTCTCATAGCCGATGGTGGCGTCCTTGACGGTCAGAACCACGTTGCCGCTGGTCTTGGCCGGGGTGAAGTGGAAGTGGGCGCTGCTGTCACCAGACGGCTTCGTCAGGCGGACCATCTTCTCGAGTTGCTTGCGCCGGCTCTGCGCCATTTTGGTAGTGCTGGCCCGGACCAGATTCTTGTCGATGTATTCCTGCAGCTTGGCGATTTCTTCCTGCTGCTTGTTGTAAGCCTTCCACGCCTGCTCCAGGTTGGCGGCGCGCTGCTTGCGGTATTCGGTGTAGTTACCGTGGTAGTGGGTGGCGCCGGTGGGGCTGAGCTCGTAGATTTCCTTGACGGAGTGGTCGAGGAAGTACTGGTCATGGCTGACAATGAGGATGGCACCAGGGTAGGCGCGCAGGTAATTTTCCAGCCAGCCGAGTGTGTCGATGTCCAGGTGGTTCGTGGGTTCATCGAGGATGATCAGGTCGTGCTTCGCCAGCAGCATTTTGGCCAGGGCCAGGCGGCTGCGTTCACCACCGGAGAGGGTGGAGATGCGGTCGTGGTAGCGTTCTGGCGGGAAGTTGAAGCCGGCCAGCACGTTGCGGATCTCGGCCTCGTAGCCGTAGCCGCCCTCTTCGCGGAATTGGTGGCTCAGGTTGTCGTAACGCTTCAGGACGTCCTGGTAGCGCTCGTCGTCCTGCAAAATTGCTGGGTCCGCCAGCTGGGCTTCCAGCTCGTGCACCTGTTTTTCCATCGCGCGCAGCTCCTTGAAGCCGTCCAGCATCTCGGCGTAGATTTCCTTGTCGGAATCTAAGCCAGAATTTTGCGCCAGATAGCCGATGGAGATGTTCTTCTTGACGCTGAGGGACCCGTAATCGGGCTCCGCGTCGCCGTTCAGAATTTCAAGGAGGGTGGTTTTCCCGATCCCGTTCGGGCCGACCAGACCGACCCGGCCGCCTTCTTGAATCTGTAAGTTAATGTTAGTAAACAGGTCAACACCGTCGAAGGAGCGCCCGATGCCCTGTGCCTGAAGTAGAATCACTGTGTGTTTCCTCCCTGAAAATATCTTGCTACTAATATAACACATTCGTCTTGCGACTAAGTGAAGCGATTCATCTCACAAAGTTTTGGCGATTATACAGAGATGTTCGGGTTTTATCAGTATGAATCGCTTAATTCGTTCTCTTTTGGGGATATTATTCAAAAAAATGTAAAAAGAACCTCTGTAATCCTACTGCAAGCGCTTGTATTTGTGAATTTGCACGTATACCATTAGGGTGAGTTCCAGCAGAGCAGGATACTAGTGATTCAGTGAACGGAGGCGTAGTGATGACGAGTTCAGTAATTCCTAAAGCCACAGCGAAAAGGTTACCCCTGTATTACCGTTATTTGCAGTTTCTCGCGGATTCTGGCACCGAGCGGATTTCTTCAACCGAGTTAGCTGCAGCAGTGAAGGTCGATTCGGCAACTATCCGGCGCGACTTTTCCTATTTTGGCGCGTTAGGCAAGCGTGGTTATGGCTATGATGTCACGGCGCTTGTGACATTCTTCCGCAAAATCCTGAATCAAGACCGCCTGACCAACGTGGCGCTGGTCGGCGTAGGCAACATGGGGCAGGCGCTCTTGCACTACAATTTTCGCCAGAGTAATAATATTCGCATCAGCGCCGCCTTCGATAATAATGAAGAGATTGCCGGAACGATTAAGTCTGGCGTGCCGGTCTACCCAATGTCGCAACTGGTGCAGCAGTTAGGCGATCAGCAGATCAAAATCGCCATTTTGACCGTGACCGATGACGCCGCCCAGGAAATCAGTGACGAGCTCATTGAAGCAGGAGTGCGGGGCATCATGAACTTTACGCCGGTCCGCATCACCGTGCCGAGCACCGTGCGTGTCCAGAACGTGGACCTTGCCACCGAGCTGCAGACTCTGATTTACTTCCTTGATAACTACGGGAAGAACCAGAGTAAGCCCGCTAGCTAAAGATTATTATGACAATCGGGCCCCCTGCACGTGTGCGGAGGGCTTATATTTTGCTATGCATTCCAAGTGCTTGTGCAGTCGCATGCCTATTAATTGTTGGAAGTGCTACTATGTGCGTACGGGCAGTTGGCCTTGAAATGAGAATGGTGCTGATGTCAGCAAGGGCGATGCTAAGACACGGTCCACCTGCCTGATTAGTTGAATATTCGGCACGCATTTGAAGGGAGCGTTTATTTATGATTAACAAGAAATTTACTTTAGCAGCTGTTGCGGCGGCTGCAATTGCTGCAGCCCCTGTTGCTGCACCAGTGATTGGCGCAGTTGCACCGGTTTTTGCTGCTACATCCACTAGCAACAGTTATACGGCTGATCGCAATAGCACAGAAATTGTGGTTAAGGACGTCTTCACTGCGGGCAGTAAGGGCGCACCAGTTTACAGTTCCCCAGCCGCAACCAAACCAACTAGTCGCGTTTTGGCAGCTGGTACGAAGTGGAAGTCCGTGGGTCAGCTTGATAACGGAATTTTGTGGTATGACCTAGGTAATCACGAATGGGTTCGCGGTCTGGACGGTGCTGCTTTTGATAGTGCTGCAACTAAGGACACTACTTCAAAGATTGGTATCGGTACGATTAACTACAACAAGAATTATGGCATCCAGGTTTGGACCAAAGATGGCAAGACGGTTAAATTCAATAAGACCGATGCTGACTCTTGGAACAAGAAACACCCTAATACCAAAGTTAAGGTTGGCGACCCCAAGAAGCTGCCTGGTCAAACTTCATGGCGGGTCTTCAATGACACGTATAAGGCCAACGGGACAACGTACTACAACCTTGGTGGGAATCAATACATCGATGCGAGTTATGTCATTCTGAAGAAGTAGCTGCAAGCGACTTGGTGTGTAATCATCGCCTAGTGTGAACTTGTTAAGCAATCAGCTTTCCGGGCTGATTGCTTTTTGTTTACGATCCTTGCCCAGACGTAAATTTGACCCAAGCCAAGAAAAATTTGCACTCTCGATAATAGTCTGCTAACGTCACAAATGCTGTAACCACGGCGTTTGTGGCGTTTTTCGTGCAAAAAAGTCAGAATTTAGTGCTTGCATTTCTACAGGCAGGTGTTATAGTAACAATTGTGTTAGCACTTAGTAATTAAGAGTGCTAAATCTAAACTATAAAACTTATCTTGCATGGAGGGATTGTCTTGCTAAAACCATTAGGAGATCGTGTCATTGTCAGCGTCGCTGAGGAAAAGGAACAAACCGTTGGCGGTATTGTACTTGCCAGCAACGCAAAGGAAAAGCCACAGACCGCTGAAGTAGTTGCAGTTGGTGAAGGCGAATTAGGCAAAGACGGTAAGCGTCTGCCAATGTCCGTTGCTAAGGGCGACGAAGTAATGTTTGATAAGTACGCCGGCTCAGAAGTTAAGTACGAAGGCAAGAAGTACCTGATTCTCCATGATAAAGACATCATGGCAATCGTTAAGTAATTTAAATTCTAAAACTTGAGGTGAATTGTAGAAATGGCAAAAGATATTAAGTTCTCTGAAGACGCACGCGCAGCAATGTTGCGTGGGGTTGATAAACTGGCTGACACCGTTAAGACAACGATCGGTCCTAAGGGTCGCAACGTTGTTCTGGACAAGGACTACGGCAACCCAGAAATCACCAACGATGGTGTTACGATTGCTAAGTCAATCGAACTGGAAGACCGTTACGAAAACATGGGTGCCAAGTTGGTTGCCGAAGTTGCTTCCAAGACCAACGACATCGCTGGTGACGGGACCACAACCGCAACGGTTCTGGCTCAGTCCATCATCCGTGAAGGCATGAAGAACGTTACCGCCGGTGCTAACCCTGTTGGTATCCGTCGCGGGATCGAGCTCGCAACCAAGGCTGCTGTTGACGCTTTGCACGAGCACTCCCACAAGGTTTCCGGCAAGAACGAAATCGCGCAGGTTGGTGCCGTATCTTCAGCTAGTGAAGAAGTCGGTAAGCTGATTGCTGACGCGATGGACAAGGTTGGTCACGATGGTGTTATTACCATTGAAGAAGGCAAGGGGATTCAGACCGAACTTTCTGTTGTTGAAGGGATGCAGTTCGACCGTGGCTACCTGTCCCAGTACATGGTTACCGACAATGACAAGATGGAAGCCGACCTCGACAATCCATACGTTCTGATCACTGACAAGAAGATCAGCAACATTCAGGACATCCTGCCATTGCTGCAGCAGATCGTTCAGCAGGGCAAGTCATTGCTCATCATTGCTGACGATGTTGACGGTGAAGCTCTCCCAACCCTTGTTCTGAACAAGATTCGTGGTACCTTCAACGTTGTTGCCGTTAAGGCTCCTGGCTTCGGTGACCGGCGTAAGGCTCAGCTCGATGACATCGCTGCTCTGACCGGTGCAACGGTTATCACTTCTGACCTTGGACTTGAACTGAAGGACACCACACTTGAACAGCTTGGTACTGCTGGCCGCATCACCGTTACTAAGGACAACACCACTATTGTTGAAGGTGCTGGTTCCAAGGATGCTATCGACGAGCGCGTCAACCTGATCAAGTCCCAGATTGCTGAAACAACTAGCGACTTCGACCGTGAGAAGTTGCAGGAACGCCTTGCTAAGCTCGCTGGTGGTGTAGCTGTTATCCGGGTTGGTGCTGCTACCGAGACCGAACTCAAGGAACGCAAGTACCGCATTGAAGATGCTCTGAACGCTACCCGCGCTGCTGTTGAAGAAGGCTACGTTGCTGGTGGTGGTGTTGCTCTGGTCAACGCTATCCCTGCTGTTGCTAAGTTGCACGAAGAGGGCGACGTTCAGACTGGTATCAACATTGTTGAGCGTGCTCTTGAGGAACCTGTTCGTCAGATCGTCGAGAACGCCGGCCTTGAAGGCTCCGTTATCGTTGAGCGCATGAAGAACGAGAAGGTTGGCTTCGGCTTCAACGCTGCTACTGGCAAGTGGGAAGACCTTGCTGAAGCTGGGATTATCGACCCAACTAAGGTAACTCGTTCCGCACTCCAGAACGCTGCTTCCGTTGCAGCTCTGATGCTGACTACTGAAGCTGTTGTAGCTAACAAGCCAGATCCAAACGCTGACAAGGGACCCGCTGCTGGTGCCCCTGCAGGCGGCATGGGCGGTATGATGTAGTTTCCACCTCACAAAAGTTTTAGAATCAGATCCAAGAAACAGCCGGCCGCAAATGGACGGCTGTTTCTTTGTGCTTGCAAACAAATTTTAGTTCGCTGGGGTGCTACGCAAACTCGGGTGTGCATTCCGGCGTCAATTACTGTAGAATAGTAACTTAACTATTAATAAATGATTTTTAAAAAGAACTAGGAGTTGATGTGCGTGAAACTGACAGTATTTTGCGGATCAAGATTTGGCAAACGTAAGGGCTATGAGCAGGTTGCCAATGCTTTGGGCTGGTACATGGGCCGGAATAATATTGATCTGATCTACGGTGGCTCACAGTCTGGCATCATGGGTACTATCAGCGGCGCCGTTCTTGCTGCGGGCGGGAAGGTCACGGGCATTTACCCTGAAGGTATTTTCGACAACGAGTTGCCACGCTATGATGCAACTGAGAATATCGTGACGAAGGATATGGACGAGCGGAAGCGACTCCTCATGTCCGAGCCTGATGCAATCATGGTTTTCCCTGGTGGCTTAGGCACACTGGAGGAGATTTCCCAGGCACTGTCCTGGATGGCAATCGGCCTGCTGCCAATGAAACCAATTGGTATCTTCAACATGAATCACTACTACGACTCCTTCATTGATATGCTGAATGAGTTCGTGGACGAAGAGTTTGCCGACTCCAAGGTAATGGACGAGCTGTTCGTTTCGGACAACTTCGAGACCTTGTTAACGGAAATGGCGGCTAACATCAGCACGCCTGATGAGCTTGAGGCGGCCAACTAATATTTCCTTGGCAATAAGTTAGGGAAACGATTGCAAAATTAAGGACCAGTTTCTAGTCTGCAGGCTAGAGGCTGGCTCTTTCATTATGGTAGCAAAAGGGCCAAGTAGGTGCTCAGCAGATTGCTGAGACCACTTGGTCCTTTTCGTATGTATCCCGCGTGGAAACCTCTTTCCACGGTGCTGCTGAGCTCAAGTTTACCGGATTGCCGGGCCACATTCGCCGGTGGCCGGTTTGACCAAGGTGCTGCGTGAAGCGAGCTGCCTTGGTGCCGTTGTCGTCATCATGATACGAGCAACAACGGACTTGAGTTTTGAAGTTACTTACGCTCCCATTGGAACACCTAAATTGCTTCGTTTACCTGAGCATGATTGCGACCCCCATCGCTAGTTCAGTGAAACGCGGATCTTGTTGTGCCCCCCAGCACTCATATCCTTTCAACGGTGATTACTATACGTCCGGGACCGGATGCAAGCAAGAAAATATAAATAACGGCGAGCTCGGATTAATGCAGCCGCATTGCTGATATAAAAGGCAAAACCTATTTTACGATAACAGGCCGCCTAAACTTATATAATTGGTTAGACTTTCGTGATGAATCTTGTGCTGAATTGCAAGTCGAATGTAAAGACACACCTGAAAAAATGTATAGCCAACTGTTAATGTAAGCATATAAAAAGCTCAAAATGTGAAAAATGGTGGGTACGAATTCCCAGGTGGCCAATCATTTTCAGACATTAATTACTACTTATTGCATATATAAATAGATGTCTGGTTTCAAAGCAGTCCCGCAATTCACCTAAATAAGTTCAAAAAATTTGTAATTTCTGCAAAAATACTAGAAAAGCGGGCCAACTCTCATCATCTTTTAATGTCTTGCGGATTTGCAAGTAAATCATCATTCTGACTGCCCGGGGTTACTTTCATCGCCAATTTTACGAAAGATCTATCAACACCCAAATTAGTTATTTTTACAACTAATAACCTTGCTCTGCTGGGCATCCGGGCTTGTTTGCCAGTGGCTCATCGTCCTTAAAAACTGGCAAACGCTAGACTACTGACATAAACCTGCAAATAATATTTATCGTGATGATAAGCAAATGTGTTGATGCTTGCTAAGCACATTGGAGATGACGTTGAATTGACGTAAAATCGATCAACTGCCGACTGGCTAATTATTCGCCGATCAGCGGTCTCTGCCCCGGCTTGATTTTCATCCTTTACTAACAGGCTCCTCGGACTACTTTCAGAATACAACCCGGAGTAATATGCTGTGAAATGCCCGTCCTGGGCCAAGCGTGCCAGCGTAAACATTAGGAAGTTGATATATGCATAAACAATAGTTTAAATTTTCATAGCCATTTTCAAAAGTGTGGAGTAGAATGGCTTGGTTCTGCAAAAATACAAGTAAGAATTCGGGAGTTTAGTGATGCAACATCTTAAACGCATGCTCATCGGGCGGCCGCTCAAGTCGTCCGAAGAAGGTGGGCAGAAGTTAGGCAAGTTAAAAGCACTAGCAATGCTCAGTTCCGATGCCCTTAGTTCGGTTGCGTATGGGACCGAACAAATCGTCCTCGTGCTGACCACGCTGTCGGCCGCAGCCATTTGGTACTCGCTACCAATCGCGGGCTTCGTGCTGATCCTGCTGCTGAGCCTGACGCTGTCTTACCGGCAGATCATCCATGCTTACCCCAGTGGTGGTGGCGCCTACGTTGTGTCCAGTGAGAATCTGGGCAAAAATGCCGGCCTACTTGCTGGGGGTTCGCTGCTGATCGACTACATGCTGACCGTTGCGGTTTCCGTGTCCGCGGGTGCTGAGGCCATTACCTCCGCCATCCCCGCGCTGTACGGTCACCAGGTCGCAATTTCGCTGGTTATCATCGTGATCTTGATGGCAATGAACCTGCGCGGGATGAGTGAATCTGCTAACTTCCTGATGATTCCCGTCTACCTCTTCGTGATTTCCATGATTGCGATGATTTTGTGGGGGCTTTACCGCATTGCAACGGGGGATATCCCGATGCAGGCGCGCGCCCAAGTTGGGGCCGTGGTGCCAGGGATTTCTGCAGCACTGATTTTCCGGGCGTTCAGTAGTGGTTCCAGTTCGCTGACCGGGGTCGAGGCGATTTCTAACGCCGTGCCGTTCTTCAAGAAGCCCCGCGCGCACAACGCTGCCAGCACACTCGCCATCATGGCCGGCATTCTGGGCTTCTTCTTCGCCGGCATCACCTTCCTGAACTACTGGTACGGCATCGTGCCACAAGCAAAAGTCACCGTGCTCTCACAAGTCGCCAGCTTCACTTTTGGCCACGGCTTCATGTACTACGTGACCCAGTTCGCGACCGCGATGATTCTCGCCGTTGCCGCCAACACCGGTTTCTCAGCATTCCCGGTCCTCGCTTACAACTTAGCTAAGGACAAGTTTATGCCGCACATGTACCAAGACAGGGGCGACCGGCTTGGCTACTCCAACGGGATCATCACACTGGCGGTCGGGTCCGCGATTTTGATTGCCTTATTCCATGGCAGCACCGCGCGCCTGATTCCGCTGTACGCGGTCGGCGTGTTCATTCCGTTCACGCTCAGTCAGTCCGGAATGATCATCCACTGGCTGCGCCGTAAACCGGCTGGCTGGTTCAAGAAAACCATCGCTAACTTCACTGGGGCCCTGATTTCCTTTGCCATCCTGGTAATTCTCTTCGTTTACCGCTTGCCAGATATCTGGCCATTCTTCGTCATCATGCCGGTTTTGCTGTACTTCTTCTACCGCATCCATAAGCATTATGAGAACGTGGCGGAACAGCTGCGGCTGCCTGAAGAGGTGGCACTCCACGATTATGACGGCAGCACTGTCATCGTGCTCGTCGGCAACGTGACGCGGGTGACCCGCGGCGCGCTCAATTACGCCCAGACGATCGGCGATTACGTCATCGCCATGCACGTGTCCATGGATGAGAATCCGGATAAAGAGCACGAGACGCAGACCGAGTTCCGGAAAGACTTCCCCGACGTGCGTTTTGTTGACGTGCACTCGTCCTACCGTTCAGTTGAAGGGCCGGTCAAGCGCTTTGTGGACATGATCGCCCGCAACGCCGCCAAGCGTAACTACACGACAACCGTGTTGATTCCGCAATTTGTCCCGAGCAAGCCGTGGCAGAACATTCTGCATAACCAGACTAATCTCCGGCTGCGCGCATCATTTGCCAGCCAAGAAAACATTATCGTGGCCACTTACTCCTATCACTTGAAGAAGTAGCTTAACGTAAAAAGTCAGCCGGATCACCCGTAAACGGGATGGTCCGACTGACTTTTTTGACTAGAAGTTTACTCTTAGGCGAGTTCCACCAGGCATAAGCTTGTGCTTAACACACTCAGAGCCAGATACTAAAGTCCAGTATCCGGCTCTGAGTACGTTAATGCTCAGCTTCTGGACGCCTGGTTCCACTCTGTGCTCAGCAGCTCCACGTCCACGTGAATACTCGGCAGCGGATTAGCCAACAACGCCGCGCGCTTCTCCGGGTCAGCTTGCCAGCTGAGCGGTGTCATGCGCACGATGTCGGCGAATAGCTCCGGCGTGCAGGCAAAATCATAACTGATGGGCTCACTCACGGCGTCTGGGTAACGGGCGTAAAAGTGGTCCTTAACGCTCGCGTTGGAGTAAGTGGCCTTATCCGTGCCAGCGTAGAGCGCCTGGCGCAATTCGCGCAGGTAACCACTGGCCGGGATGATCTTGAGAATTTTGCCACCAGGCCGCAAAACGCGCTCGAACTCGGCGTAAGCCCCAGGGGAGAAGATGTCGGCAATGGCGGTGAAGCTGTTCTCGAGGAAGGGTAGGCGCGCGAGGTCGGCAACACAGAATAGGGCCGGCCCATTTAGTGCCCCTGCGAGCTTGATGGCCGGTGCGGAGATGTCAAAGCCCACGCTGGTCGCAACGTTTGCGCCCAGGTAGTCGGTCGGTGTCCCTTCACCACAGCCGATGTCGAGCAGGCGGTCGGCGGGCGCGAGCTGGCTGGCCATCCGTTTGAGGAAGGGCGTGAAGAAGCCTGCAGTGAGCACGCGGCGGCGGGCGGCAAGCATTTCTTCATCGTATTCAGTATTAACGGGAGCGTTCAGAAAGTTGACG
Source organism: Lacticaseibacillus zhaodongensis (assembly GCF_009687905.1). Lineage (GTDB taxonomy): Bacteria > Bacillota > Bacilli > Lactobacillales > Lactobacillaceae > Lacticaseibacillus > Lacticaseibacillus zhaodongensis. The sequence continues at coordinate 122,431 of NZ_BLBG01000002.1, forward strand.
CAACCCTTTTTGTTCAGGTCGAAAACGTGGTCCTGGGGACAAACGAGGCTGGTACCCTTAACCGTGAGCTCCTCATGGCAGACGGGACAGGCAAACAGCGGCGCTGCGGCGGCCATGGCCTGCGCCTTCAGTTCAATTTTGCGCATGTGGTCCTCCTTCGAATCGTAAATTACTGTTCCTAGCTTAACATGTATCAGCAGCTAGCATACAATTAAAACATTGTTGTTAGGGTTGCAGTTGGGGGAAGTCGCTTGACTAAGTGGAAATCATTCTTAAATAAGTTACGGTCGCTGTTGCGGCTGGGGTCCCAGACGGGCACCTTTGCTTACGCAGTTCTGCTCATGTGCGCCCAGTTTCTACCGGGCTTCGTCCATGACCCGCTGGATGACGCTCTGCCGAGTTTGGCCCGGCTAGCTGCCAGCATGGCCAAGCTGGACGTCATCGCCAAGCCAGTGGATTATGCATTGCTGATCATGCCTTGGCTCGTTGCGCTGTGTGCGTTGTTTCTGCCGCGCAAAATCCGGTGGTTGGGGCTATTGCCAGCCGTTGTCGAATTGGCAGCGGTCCTGACCGTGGTTGCATGCAGTAGTCGGACGTATATCGGCATGGTGCGGCCACATGGTGAGTTCTTCCTGTTGAAGCCGGCATTCACCGGCTGGGTGGTAATTGCTCTGGCCTGCATCATGTTCATGTCAGTCTTCGCGTGGGCGTGCAAAAGTGAGTATGAACCTGACTAAAAAAGTTATCCCCAAGATGGACACCGTCTTGGCGATAACTTTTTTTCGTGGCATCAATTTAGTGGTTAATAATCTGATCCATGACCTGGCCTGCTAGCGGCCCGATTGCTTCATCGCTGCGCGGGTAAGCCAAGTCATTTTGGCCGTCCCAAGCGATTTCGTGATCGCGCACCACGTAGATGTGGGTGGCCATGCGTACCGCCTCGTTCACGTCGTGGGTGACGAGGATAGTGGTCATTTTGCGTTCCTGCCATAATTCGAGGATGAGATCCTGCATTTTGCGGCGGGTGAGGGCATCAAGGGCACCCAGTGGTTCGTCCAGTAGTAGTAGTTCTGGGTCCGCCATCAGCGCGCGGGCTAAGGCGACCCGCTGGCGCTGACCACCAGACAAGGCATCGGGGTAGACGTCAGCGTAGTCCCCGAGTTCAACCCGGTCCAGCAGGCTGTTGGCGCGGTCCCGGTCAGCGGCGGAGTGAGGCTTGCCAAAAGTGAGGTTGTCGCGGACCGTGAGCCACGGCAGCAGCCGGTCGTCTTGGAACATGACGCGGCTGTTGGCGTTACTGCCGGAAATCTCTTGGCCGTCCTGAACGATGCTGCCGCTGGTAGGTTCTTCCAGCCCGGCAATCAGCCGCAGCAGGGTGCTTTTACCACCACCGGATTGACCAACGAGGGCGACGAACTCACCAGGCGCAATGTCCATTTGGATGTCGCGGAGTACGTGCTGATCGCCGTAGTACTTTTCAATCGCCTGAATGCTCAGTGCGGTTTTAGTAGTAGTTGCCATTAATTTTGCGTCCTTCCTGCGTTTTGCCAGCTGAGGAGTGATTTCTCAAGGGAGCCAGCCATGACGTCAGAAACCTTACCCAGCAGAGCGTAAATCACGATACACATGATGATGGTGGGCATGTCCATGAAGTTCTGGGCGTTGGTCGACATGTAGCCGATCCCGGAGCTAGACGCGATGGTTTCGGAAACGATCAGCGTGGTCCACATCACCCCGAGGGCGTAGCGGACCCCAACCAGGATGGTCGGCAGGGCGCCCGGGAGCAAAATTTTGGTGAACAGCTGCCAAGCGTTGAGCTGGTAGGAGCGGCCCATTTCGATCAGGCGCTTATCTACGGTGGTCAGACCGTGATAGGTGTTGATGTAAATTGGGAAGAGGACCCCGATTGCAACGAGAGAGATTTTGGACGCCTCACCGACCCCGAGCCAAACAATAATCAGGGGAATAAGAGCTAAGTGGGGGATGTTCCGCAGCATCTGCACGGAGGAGTTGAGCAGCAGGTTGAGCGTCTTCGACAGCCCTGTGCACAGCGCGAGGATGAAGCCAACGCTGCCGCCAATCAGGAAGCCGCTGATTGCGCGGTACAAGGAGATGGCCATGTTGCGTTCGAGCACGCCGGTTTGGGCGCTGGCGATGGATGCCGTGACGACCTGACTCGGGCTGGGTAGAACGGTGGTGTCGATGATGCCGACGCTGCAGGCGAGTTGCCAGGCAATGATCAAAACGATGGGGATGGCCCAGGGTAGTAGCGTTCGGATGACCGCTTTGAGACTCCGGCTGCCTAACGAGGGTTTGGCATTGATTGGGTTAGAATTAACTGTTTGCATGCTTAGGTTCCTCCTTGGCGGCTAGTTGCTGCATGATGGCGCGGCGGACGCGGGTGTGTTGGATTTTGCCGGTCGGACCCGCTGCCAGCTCGTGCACGTAGATGACCTGTGCGGGCACCTTGAATGCGGCGAGGCGGTCCGCGGCGTATTGCTGCAGCTGCTTGCTCAGCTGGTCATCCGCGGTGTAGCCGGCATTGGGGATGACAGCCGCAACGACGCGCTCACCATAGATGGGGTCGGGCAGGCCGATGACCGCAAGTGCGGACACGGCGGGGTGCTGAATCAGCACGTTTTCGACTTCGGACGGGCTGACCTTGTCGCCACTACGGTTGATCAGTTCCTTCTTGCGGCCGACGATGAAGAGGAAGCCATCTGCGTCGAGGTAACCAACATCGCCAGTGTGGAACCAGCCGTGCGCAAAATCGGCTTGGTGTGCTGGGTCGAGGTAAGAGGTGATAACGTGGTCGCCGCGCAGGGAAATCTCACCGGTTTCACCAGCTGGCAGGGGCTTGTCGTTTTCATCGAGGATACAGATCGCGGTGCCGCTGCTCTTACCAACCGAGCCAACGCGCGTGTGCCCGATTGGATTCAAGGTGATTTGACTGGCACATTCGGTCATACCGTAGCCTTGGATGATGGGGATGTTGAAGAAGCCTTCAAAATCATTTTGGACTGCCGGCAGCAGGGGTGCGCTGGCCGAGCGGACGAAGCGCAAGCTCGGCACATCTGGTGCAATTTCCGGCCGAGTTTTGTTCAAAATGGCAATAATTGCGGGTGCGGCCGATACCCAGGTGATTGCTTCCTGCGCAATTTGCGGCCAGAACTGGTGGGCCGAGAACTTCGGCGCAATCAGCAACTTGCCGCCGGACACGAGTGTCGAAAGGAGAGAGATGACCTGCGCATTGATGTGGAACAGCGGCAGGATGAGCAGCGACCGGTCCGCAGCGGTCAAATCTTGGGAAGCGGCGATGTCTCTAGCCGCAGCGAGCAGTTGGTCTTGATCAAGTACGACCGCTTTCGGCGCGCCGGTAGTGCCACTGGTGTACATCAGCACGGCTAACGGGCTTGCGGTCCGCTTCTGGAAGGCTGTGAACATGGGATTACTTGGGCGGCCGGTCCGCTGCAGACTGAGCAACGGCTGCGTCTGGCCGAGAATGTTAACGCTGGTCTGGCTGAAGTCACGGCCAGACTGCTGGTAAATGTCGCTCAGCATGGCCGCGTTCTCCGGGCCGGGCACGATTGCCGCATATTCGTGCCGCTGTAAGATCTCCGTGAATTCGGCTGCCGGCATTTTGGGATTAACGGTGTAGGCAATCGCGTCGAGTTGCCAGCAAGCCAGCAGTGCAACCAGTAATTCGGCGGAGTTACCGTGTGCTAGCAAAACGATGTCGCCACTCTGCACGCCCTGCGCTTGCAAGCCAGCAGCGAGGGTGTTACGAGCAGCTGTTAGTTCGGCACCGGTGTACCAAGTGTCCCGCGCGAGCGCTTTGACCAGTGGCTTAGTACTACTCTGGTCGAGCTGCGCTGTTAAAACCGTGTGCAAATATCCCATGTTACAATTCCTCCAAAAATCATCAAAATTATTTAAGTTAAATTAATATTCGTCCGCGCGTTGTGAGCACGGGCGTTTTGCATGCTAAAGTCAACATAATAATGTTTATGTAGGCCAAACGGTTGGGTCACTAACGAACTGAGGTGAGCGGAATGCGAAAAATATTTCTGGCGCTCATTTGCGCGCTCACATTGACCGTGGTTGCTGTGCCCGAAACAACTGTCGCGGCAGCAAGCACCAATGGCTACTCGCGCCCAACCGTGCTGGTGCATGGTTACAAAGCCGGTTCCGGTGCGTTTGACAACTTTATCAACGAAACGCAGGTCAACGGCCAGACGACTTTTGCACTGCGGGTAATCATTGACCGTGGGCACATGGTTGTTCAGGGCCACATGCTGCCGCACATGCACCACCCGCTGGTTCAGGTGGTGTTTACGCAAAACCGGGAACCCTGGAACCAAAATGCAATCTGGCTCAACCGGGCTTTGTGCATGTTGCGGCGCCGTTACGGTATCAGAAGCTTCGATGCCATCACGCATTCGCGCGGCTGCATGGACCTGCTTGTGGCATATGCCCACAAGCAGCCACTGCGTCTGCACAAGGCTGTCCTGATTGCAGGACCATATGACGGCGCGCTTTGGCGGGATGACCGCCTCGGCGCCAACCACTTGAACGCTCAGGATGTCCCAGCAATCAAGCACCGGGAGTACCGTGAGCTGCAGCACCTTGCGCCTGATTTTCCGAAGGGTGTGCAGGTACTGAATGTGATGGGCAACAAAGGGGATCGTAGCGACGGCGTGGTCACCAACGTGTCAACACTATCGCTCAAGTCAGCCCTGGGTTCCCGTTTCCGGGCCTACAAGGTAGCCACATTCCACGGCCCACTAGCGGTGCACCATGCGTTGCCGCGGCGGAACCCATACGTCTGGGCGACAACGGTGCACTTCCTGTGGCCAGGGGATCATGGACACCACCGCTTGCAGCATGTGGCGGCGGCGTTTAACCATGATTACATTCTTAAACACAAATATGGCGAAACTATGAAAACGAAGAGTAAAAAATACCAAGATGCTGTTATGCATGAGTAAATGTGGCTGCTGAGGTCCGCCTGGAGGGGCGCCGCTGCTCCGCACTCCGCGGCTTTGCCGCTCCGATGTCGATTGAACTAGCGGCGGCAGAGCCGTAGCAGTTCAAGTCGCGCCGCAAATACTTTCGCGTGGACCAGCCCGGGGCCGGCTCCCGCCAAACTACGCTGCGCTTCGTGTGGCTCCCACCTAATTTTGGGCCCGCCCTCGCGTTGCTCAGTCGCGGTCCCAAAATCACCCCCAGTTGTTAAGCAGAAAACCACTGCTTAACACCTGTTTGGGCTTTACGCGGCATATACTCCACTACACAGCGGCGCCCCTCCAGGCTACAATCATCTTTTGGTTAGAATGTCTTCGCGGATTCCCCAATTGTGATGTGAGAAATATGATAATCCCTAATCAACCTTATAGTTGTAATTCATAATGGGTATTAGATTCAAGTGAAATTGTGGATTTTCTGCGCCAGTAAGTTTAATTGTTGGCATGTGGCATTGCACCGACGATTACAAACTAAAAACGTGTGCTGACCGGGGCAATTAGCTCATCATCAGCACGCGTTTTTGTTGGAACTACATAATAGTTTGTTTTTCCTTACTGCGCTTTGAATTTTGGCGGACCAAAATAGCATCGACGTCTTCAGCTGGAGTATGTTTGCTTCGGTATCTATTTGCACGTCATTGTGGATTGAATTCCGCGTGTCTTGAACGTTGCCGCCGAATATGAATAGTAGGGTGGTTTTCTCGTCGACATCCAGCAATTTGCATTTGTACTCGGCTGCTAGATATACGTCAAGCAATGTGATGTCTTCCGGGTCCTTGGCTACTGTCAATCCCGCCTTGCCTGCTTAGTTGTTCAGCAAACCACTATTATTTGGTGCAGGCAAAAGAGTACCTGGCAGTTTGCACTGGTGAAGTTATATTTGTGAACCAACGGCATGCGTAGGTTGCGGGGCGCCTCTTCCGGGAACGGAGCTTGTGGTAGTGACCATGCTGAAACGATAAACGAAGGCATTGCCTTCGTTTATCGGGGTTAGCGGAGAGACCGCCAAGGATAATAAACGTTCTAACGGTGAGAGTGACACGATTGTTTGAAAAACACGGGCGGGCTCGCAGCTAAGGCGGAAGACTTGGCGCGAACTTCGCCAAGCCTGAAGACGACCCCAGCATGCCTGTCTGTCACTACCACAAGTGTAGTGGGAGGAAGAGGTGCCCCGCCACCGGGGTCTAGCACTGCAATATTTTGCCCGCAAAGTCTTTGCAGTCCGTTAGCTTATAAGCTAGAATTGAGGGACAGATTACATAGGAAAGCAGGGGCAAAAATGGCACTGAGTCAGGCACAAAAAGCCGCGCAGAAACGCTATAAAGAAAAGAATCGCGAGCGGCAACGTTATTATGTTGCGAAGTCGACCGCGTTGCGCTTTATTGACATGGCCAGCGCCGATGATTTTGCCCAGCTCTGCGCCCGGATTGATGAGCGCCGCAGTCAGGAATCTAAAGAAGTTGAGGAACGAATTAATGGCTAAAACTAAAGCAACAACGCCAATGATGCAGCAGTATTTTGCGGTTAAAAAGCAGTACCCAGACGCATTCCTGTTTTACCGAATTGGCGATTTCTACGAGCTGTTCTACGACGACGCCATCAAGGGTTCCCAGCTGCTTGAGCTGACCCTCACCTCGCGGAATAAGAGTGCGGACGACCCGATTCCAATGTGTGGGGTGCCGCACCGTGCCGTTGATAGTTACATCAACGTTTTGATCGACCACGGATACAAGGTCGCTATCTGTGAACAGATGGAGGACCCCAAGCTGGCCGTGGGGATGGTCAAACGCGAAGTCATTCAGTTGGTGACTCCCGGGACCACCACGAATGTGCACCCTGGTGAGGCCAAAAAGAACAACTACTTAAGTGCCGTTTTGCCGCTGGACAAGGGGTACGCGTTTGCTTACGGGGATGTATCGACCGGTGAGCTTAAGGTGACGGTGCTGGATGACATTTACGCCATCAACAACGAGCTGGAAGCCCTGAACTCGGTTGAAATCGTCGTGCCGGAGCACCTTGACGAGGAGCTGGCCAAGGACCTGCACCGCGGTGACCGCTTGCTGTCAGTACAAAAGGATGACGGCTTGAAGCACTCCGAAATCAGTTACGTCAGTCAGGACTTGGATGATGCGGCGGAAATCGCCGTTGTCAAACAGCTGATGCTCTACATGCTGGCAACGCAAAAGCGCAGTCTGGCGCACATCCAGAAGGCCGTGGCTTACGAACCAGCTGCCTACCTGGAAATGGACGCGGACGCGCGGCGCAACCTAGATATTTTGGCTAACAGCCGTAGCGGCAAGAAGGGCGATAGTCTGCTCGGCCTGCTGGACGCGACCAAGACCGCGATGGGCGGCCGGATGCTACGCAACTGGTTGGAGCGGCCACTTCTGAACTCTAAGGCCATCAATCTGCGGCACGCCCAGGTGGCGACACTGCTGGACAACTTTTTCGAGCGCAGTGAGCTCGCTGACGCGCTGACTAGTGTCTATGACCTGGAGCGGCTCGCTGGCCGGGTGGCTTTCGGGAACGTCAACGGGCGCGACATGCTCCAGCTGGCGACTAGTCTGGAACAAGTACCACTCATTCAAGAAGTAATTGCCAAAATGCCTGGTGACAGCCTGCAGAATTACGCTAAGCTCGATCCGGTTGCGGACATCGACGAGCTGATTCGCCGCAGCATCAACGACGACCCGCCGCTTTCCGTTAAGGATGGCGGCGTCATCAAGGATGGCTACAGTGAGAAGCTGGACCATTATCGGCAAACCGAGAACACCAGCAAAGCATGGCTGGCAGACCTGCAGGCAACCGAGCGGGAGAAGACCGGCATTCACAACCTGCGGATCCGCTACAACTCTGTTTTCGGTTACTACATTGAAGTCACCAAGTCTAACCTGGATTTGGTGCCGGAAGACCGTTACGACCGTAAGCAGACCCTGACCAACGCCGAGCGCTTCACAACGCCGGAACTGAAGGCGAAGGAGTCCGAGATTTTGGAAGCCCAGGCTAGTTCAACGGCGCTTGAATACCAGCTGTTCACGGAGGTGCGGGACCAGATCAAGGCCCAAATCGCACGCTTGCAGAAGCTGGCGAAACAGGTGGCCGAACTCGACGTCTTGCAGAGTTTTGCCCAGATTGCGGAAAGTCAGCATTTTGTGAAGCCGACAATGCACCGTCAGGGTCACGCCATTGATATTGATGCCGGGCGTCATCCTGTGGTCGAGAACGTGATCGGTAAGTCGGCTTATATTCCCAATGACGTCAAAATGCCTGATGGAACCGACATCCTGCTCATCACCGGCCCGAACATGTCCGGAAAGAGTACTTACATGCGCCAGTTGGCTCTGATCGTCATTATGGCCCAAGCGGGGAGCTTTGTGCCCGCGGACAAGGCCGAACTGCCGATTTTTGACCACATCTTCACGCGGATTGGGGCCGCTGATGACCTCGCGAGTGGCCAGAGTACCTTCATGGTCGAGATGCTGGAGGCCAACGCCGCCCTTAGTCACGCCACCGCGCACAGCCTGATTCTGTTTGACGAACTTGGCCGTGGGACCGCCACCTACGACGGGATGGCGCTGGCGCAGGCCATCATCGAGTACCTGCACGACAATGTGCACGCTAAGACGCTGTTCTCCACCCACTACCACGAGCTGACCGCGCTGGACAAGACCCTGCCGCGGCTGCGCAACGTGCACGTCGGGGCGACCCTTGAGCACGGCAACCTCGTGTTCGAACACAAAATGCTGACGGGGCCAGCCGACAAGTCTTATGGGATCCACGTTGCCAAGTTGGCGGGGTTGCCGAACGACTTGCTGAAGCGCGCGGACTCAATTTTGACGCGGCTTGAAGGTAAGGAGCAGGTTGCAATCCCGGCGGCGCCAAGCAGCAGTGCTGACAACGTGGCCGAAGACACAGCACAGCTGACGAGCGCTGACGAAAAGGCACAGCCGGTAGCTGATCAAGCCGCGTCACAACCCGCAACCGCAGGCGAGGCAGACGAGCAGCTTGAACTGTTTGCACCTGAACCAGTACCTGCCAAGTCTTCTCTTAACAAGAAGGAGACCGCGGTGCTTAAGGAACTGGGTGATTTTGACCTACTCAGCGCCAACCCCATGGGCGCGATGAACCTCATTTATGAGCTGCAGAACAAACTAAAGTCGGGGAAGTGATCGCGTGGCTAAGATTCACGAACTATCAGAAGAATTAAGCAACCAGATTTCAGCCGGGGAAGTCATCGAACGCCCCGCGTCCGTCATCAAGGAGCTGGTCGAAAACAGTATTGACGCCGGCGCCACGCAAATTGACGCCCGGGTCGTGGACGCTGGCCTCAAGCTAATTGAAGTTAGTGATAATGGTTCTGGCATCGCCGCTGAAGACGTACCGACGGCATTCAAGCGGCACGCAACCAGCAAAATTGCGACGATTCGCGACCTGTTTGCCATTCATTCCCTGGGCTTCCGTGGCGAGGCCTTGGCTAGTATCGCCAGTGTCGCGGACGTGACCCTTGAAACGGCAGTTGAAGCGGGTAAAGGGACTAGTGCGCACATCGCCGGCAGCAAAATGTTCGATCAACACAGTCTGCCGCTGCGGCAGGGGACTAAAATTGCCGTGGCCGACCTCTTCTTCAACACGCCGGCCCGCCTGAAGTACGTGCGCTCGCAGGCCACCGAGATGAGCCACATCGGTGATATCATCAGCCGGCTGGCACTCGGTCACCCCGAGATTGCCTTCACCTTGCGGAACGGTGACAAAATGGTGTTCCGCACCGCTGGCAACGGCGACCTGCAGCAGACCATCGCCGGCATTTACGGTGTGCAGATTGCCCGCTCAATGTTGCGCTTTGAAGGCGAGGACCAGGACTTCTCCGTTGACGGTTACGTCAGCCTGCCCGACACGACGCGTTCCAGCCGCAACGCTATGACACTGCTGATTAATGGCCGCTATTTTAAGAACTACAACCTGATCAAGGGCGTCATTGCCGGCTACGGTTCAAAACTGATGGTCGGCCGCTTCCCGATTGCGGTCATCAATATTAACCTGGACCCGCAGTTGGTAGATGTGAACGTGCACCCAACCAAGCAGGAAGTCCGCATCAGCAAGGAAAACGCGCTCGCAACATTGCTCCAGCGCAGTATTTACAACCGGATTGCCGGGGAGAACCTGATTCCCGATGCCCTGCACAACCTGCGGGGTAAGCGTGAGCCAAGGCCCGAACAGGGTGACCTCCTGCAGAGCAATAACGTTGCTGAAAGTACGGTTGCCCCGGTCTTTCCAGAACAGGCTAGTCGGGGGGCCTTTGTCCCGACGACACCGGCCGCGGCGCCAGCTAAGCCGCAGCAGCCAGAAACTGGCGCTGCTGCAAGTGCTGATACTGACACCGGTCTGGACATTGACCAGCTCGACAAAAATAGTATTTTCACAGAGCCGGAGCGGCTTGCCGCTTGGGATTCGAAGTATGCGGACGAAGCGGTTGACGCCTTTGATCTCGGCACTGATAACGGGGCGCAGGTCCCAGCGTCGGCCGCGGAACAGGCGGCAGCTGCTGCCGGTCTCGGTGACGCCGCCGCGCCACTGACCGCAAATGACCGCTTCCCGCAGCTCCGCTATCTGGGCCAGGTGCACGGCACTTACCTCATGGCGGAGACGCCGGCCGCATTTTACATGATTGACCAACACGCCGCGCAGGAGCGCGTCAATTACGAGTACTACCGGGTCGAAATCGGCAAGGTTGCGGACGCCCAGCAGCAGTTACTGGCACCAATCGTGTTGGATTATCCGCTGAGTGATGCGGAGCTGATTCGCGACCGCCGCGACATTTTGCGGAGCGTGGGTGTTGAACTCGAGGATTTTGGTCAAAATAGTTTCATTGCCAATAGCCACCCGACTTGGTTCAAAGAGGGTCAGGAGGAAGACACTTTGCGTGAGATGATCGACTGGGTGCTCAAAGACGGCCACCTGACCGTCGCGGCCTTCCGCGAGAAGGCGGCCATCATGATGAGCTGTAAGCGGGCAATCAAGGCCAATCACCATTTGGATGCCAAGCAGGCGCAGGCCCTGCTCGACAAGCTAGCGCACGCCGAGAACCCCTACAATTGTCCGCACGGCCGGCCGGTGCTAGTGTCCTTCAGCAACACGGACCTCGAGAAGATGTTCAAGCGGATCCAAGACAGCCATGAAAGTGACGGGTGGGCAGAATGATCGTTTTAGCAAGTAGTTCACCGCGGCGGCAGGAATTGCTGCGGCGGATCTATCCGGATTTCGTCAGTGACCCCGCCGATATTGACGAGCGGGCGCTGCCCATGTTGCCGGCTCCGGAATACGTTGCGACGCTAGCACATGCAAAAGGGGCGAGTGTTGCGCGGCGGCATCCGGGAGCGGTAGTTATTGGCGCGGATACAGTGGTCGAAATTGATGGCCACATTTTGGGCAAGCCACAAAACCGCACGGATGCGTGCGACATGTTGCAAATGCTCTCTGGGCACTTCCACCATGTGCATACCGGCGTTTGGATTCGGTTTAGCGATGGCAGCACCAAGGAGGACGTCGTTACGACCAGCGTTGAGTTCTGGCACCTAACTAACGCAGAACTCAACGCCTATCTGGATAAAGGTACTTATCAGGGCAAGGCCGGTGCGTATGGCATTCAGGATGATGGCGCAATGTTGATCAAGCGCATCGATGGCGATTTTTATAGCGTCATGGGGCTACCAATCAGCCGCCTCAACCGGATGTTGCGCGACGCTGATGGTAAATTGGCCGAGTGATTTTGCCAAAATGGATTCGCAGCGCGCCATAAGTGTGCTATGGTTTTGGTAGAACATTGCGAACGTACGTGCGTAAACTTGCACGATAATTCAGCACGAGGAGAAGATAATGTACGAATATTTCAAGGGCCTCATTGCGACGGTCACACCCGAATACGTGGTGGTTGATGTGAATGGCGTCGGTTACCACTTACTGGTTGCCAACCCCTACGCTTTCAAACAGGGCGAAACGGCGACCGTGTACGCCCAATTGATCATCCGGGACAACGACCAGAGTCTCTACGGCTTCGTGGACGCGGAGCAAAAGCGTCTCTTCAACCTGTTGTTGTCGGTTACTGGGATCGGTCCCAAAAGTGCGCTCGCTATTCTCGCTAACGTGGACGGCAATGGCCTCGCCAAGGCGGTTAACGCCAACGACGTGACCTTCCTGACGCACTTTCCGGGGATCGGCAAGAAGACGGCGGCCCAGATTATTTTGGACCTGCAGGGCAAGATCGACGCGAACACCGACCTGTTCACGCCGGAAGCGACGACCGATGCCGCCAAGCCGTCGTCTGCTGTTGATGATGCGCTCGCTGCACTGACCGCACTTGGGTTCACGGAACGTGAGGTCAAGCGAGTCGAGCCGAAGCTGCTGGAACAAGACCTGCAGAGCACAGAGGAATACCTGCGCGCCGGTTTGAAACTGCTAACTAAGAAGTAGGAGGGGACTGCATGTCAGAAGATGAACGTCTGCTTGCCAGTGATAAGCAAGACGATGATGCGCAGACAGATAGCACACTGCGGCCCCAGACACTCGCCGAGTATGTGGGGCAAGATGCGGTCAAGGGTCAACTGAAGGTCTACATCGCGGCGGCGAAAAAGCGGGAGGAATCCCTCGACCACGTGTTGCTCTACGGACCACCCGGTTTAGGTAAAACCACCATGGCCCTCGTGATTGCCAACGAACTGGGCGTTAACGTGCGCACGACCAGCGGCCCGGCTATCGATAAGCCTGGCGACCTGGTGGCGTTACTGAACGAACTGCAGGCCGGCGACGTCCTCTTTATTGACGAAATTCACCGCCTGCCTAAAATCGTGGAGGAAATGCTCTACTCGGCGATGGAAGACTTCTACGTTGACATCGTGGTTGGCCAGGGCCCGGCCGCGCACCCAGTGCATTTTCCGCTACCGCCGTTTACGCTGATTGGGGCAACAACGCGGGCAGGGGCCTTGTCCGCACCGTTGCGCGATCGTTTTGGTATTAGTGCACACATGGCCTACTACACGACCAAGGATTTGAGCCAAATCGTTACGCGTTCGGCAGCAATCTATAACCTCGCAATTGCACCGGACGCCGTGCACGAGATTGCTTTGCGGTCGCGGGGCACGCCCCGAATCGCCAACCGGTTGCTGAAGCGGGTCCGTGACTACGCCGACGTGGCGGACATGACTGAAGCTACCCAGCCACTGGTCGACAAGGCACTGACGGCGTTGCAAGTCGATAGCAGTGGCCTGGATGCGACTGACCGGCGGATACTGCAGCTGATGATTACGCAGTACAATGGCGGCCCGGTCGGCTTGAGCACGATTGCCGCTAACATCGGTGAGGAAATGACGACCATCGAGGAGGTTTACGAACCCTACCTGCTGCAGATTGGCTTCCTGCAGCGGACTCCCCGCGGCCGGACGGTCACTAAGGCTGGCTACGCCCACATGGGTGCCATTTGGCCGGAAGAAAAAGAGTAGAGAGTGGGCAGCAATGCGGTTAGCTCCTGAGCATTAGCTTAAAAACCGCTAATTCCTGTACTGGAATTGGCGGTTTTTGGGCTAAGCGGAGCCAGTTTCACTTGTGCAGCTTGCTGCCCATAGCGAAATGGACAACGAAGTAGGAGCTGCATTGCGGGCCACGTTTGGAGGCCGCCTCCTCACCATAATTACGAACGGTCAGGAGGCGGCCGGCGGTGATGGTCCTCAGTCGATTCGAAGCTTGTCATTGTGAGTGAGCCTCGTTTTTGCGTTTTGGCCACGTAAAAAGGGTCACCGCAAGCGATGACCCAACGCGGGGCGTTATTTTCAACCTTGACTACGAAAGTTAGGCAGTTTCTTCTACCGCACTGCCGTACGGACTACAAAAACCAACAAGCGATCACAGAGAGCGTATAAAGGAGCTACGCAAAAAGTTTATCTATTCGCCCCGCACCTTTATTATAAGCGCTTGCACTATAGCGCCGCAAGCGGCTAGCGGGCGGTCTTGAGCAGGCTTGACACGTTTGTCATATTTAAGCGGCTGAAGTGACATTATGTCATGCGGACTATGGCAAAGCAGTCTAAAGTTTGTTACAGTGTCCTATGACGAAAAAATTCAAAATGAGGTGTGATATCCATGTTCGTAGCAGCAGCAAATAGTAATCCAATGATGATGATTGTCCTAGTAGTAATTATGGTTGTCATGATGTACTTCTCCATGGTCCGTGCACCTAAGAAGCAGCAGGAAAAGCGCAAGGAAATGATGAACAGCCTCAAGAAGGGCGACACGGTTGTTACGGTTGGTGGCCTGTACGGTGTGATTGACTCCGTTGACCCGAAGAAGAACACAATCGTGCTCGATTCTAACGGTGTTTACCTGACCTTCTCCGCCCAGGCGGTTGGTCACGTTGACAAGCGTGCTGCCGCTCCTAAGGCTGCTGCAACCACGGCTGATGACGCTAAGGTTGACGCTCCTAAAGCAGACGACGCCAAGGCAGACGATGCTAAGGCTGACGACAAGTAATCACCAATTTCAATAATCAATGCCAAATGGGTCGCTTCGAGAGGAGGGGCCCATTTTGCTTATCCGCAACATATTGTCACGAGGAGGTGAACTAGCGCGCTTGCCCGTCAACACTGCCTTTTCATGCAAAAAACGTTAACAAAAATTTTGATAATTGACTACGCAAATGTGACAAATAATACTATCATGTAATTATGTTGATGACTGATGCGGGCCAAATGGTGCCGCTCAGTCCAAGGTCGGGGGATGGCGCCATGAATGAAAGCTTGAATATGAGCAAACCCGCTGTGGCGGACGATAAAACCTTGCGCGTCGTGCACGTGATGTATCTTGATGATCGGGTGCGCGAATGGCTCTGCACCGATACGGTTTTCGGGAAGAGCGGCGCAACAATTAATTACGACACGGCGCGACGAATTGCGGAGTACAGTGCTCAAGGCTATACACTTGTTAAGGACGATTTTATCAGCGCGCGGACTTTCCGCCGGGCGCCGAGTAGTGACCAAATCTTCACAGTGCACCTTAGTAGTCCGGTAGTTGGCACCGCAGAGCCCGTAGTGCAGGGTGTGGCGACGCGCCGTGCCCGGACTCGCGGCAGCCTTATGCGCCGGCTGCGGGAGCGGCTGGCGTTTATGGCGAAACGGGACTAAAAATGATTGTGGCGGGGGGTCACGATTTTTTTTTGCTTATCAATCCATAAATCGCGAACAATTTTGACGGAATTTGAGCAAAAGTTAAGATTCTGCTTAAACGGCGATTTTGAACAGCTAGCTTTGTTACAATTACGAGTAGTTACACTAACATCCGGCACCCACCAATGGAGGTAGAATTTGACAGATTACATGCAGCAAGATCCACAGTTGTGGACAGCAATCACAAATGAAGAGGCGCGCCAGGAACACAACATTGAATTGATTGCTTCAGAGAACATTGTTTCCCCAGCGGTTCGTGCAGCGCAGGGGTCTGTTTTGACCAACAAGTATTCTGAAGGTTATCCGGGCAAGCGTTACTACGGCGGTAATCAGTACATTGATGTCGTTGAGCAGTTAGCCATCGACCGCGCGAAGAAGTTGTTTGGTGCGGAGGCTGCAAATGTGCAGCCACATTCCGGATCGCAGGCGAATATGGCTGCGTACCGGGCGCTGATCAAGCCTGGTGATAAAGTGCTGGCGATGGACCTGACAGACGGCGGGCACCTGACGCACGGGGCGGACGTTAATTTCTCCGGTCAGACCTACCACTTTTACCATTACGGCTTGGACGAGAACGGCCGCCTAGATTATGCGGCGATTCAGGATCAAGCGGAGCAGGTGCGGCCGGCGTTGATCGTGGCGGGGGCGAGTGCTTATAGCCGGATCATCGACTTCGCCGCGTTTAAACAAATCGCGGATTCAGTTGGCGCGCTTTTGATGGTGGACATGGCGCACATTGCGGGGCTCGTGGCCGCGGGCGTGCACCCGAATCCGGTTCCGTACTGCGATGTGGTCACGACCACGACTCACAAAACGCTGCGCGGTCCGCGGGGTGGCCTGATTTTGTGCAAGGAAAAGTATCTCAAAAAAATCAACTCGGCCCTTTTCCCCGGAATTCAGGGTGGACCGCTCGAGCACGTGATTGCGGGGAAGGCGGTGGCCTTGGGTGAGGCAATGCGGCCAGAATTCACCACTTATGCCAAGCAGATCATCAAGAACATGCAGGCCTTGAATCGGGGCTTGTGCGCCGATGATTCCAAGCTCAGCATCGTATCTGGTGGTTCTGACAATCACCTCGCACTGGTGAACGTGACCGGTTACGGGACGAATGGCCGCGACGTCCAAAACTTACTTGACGAGGTCATGATTACTTGCAACAAGAACCAGCTGCCGGGTGAGCAGGATGGGCCCGTGCGGACCAGTGGCGTTCGGGTCGGCACCGCAGCCATCACCACGCGCGGTTTTGATGAGGATGATTGCTACGCAGTCGGTAAGCTGATTGTGCAGGCAATTGCCGGTCGCGACGATGCTGCCGGCTTGGAACAGGTGGCAGCGCAGGTGCGGGCACTGACTGATAAGCACCCGATTGCTGATATCAAGTATTAAGCAGTTCTGAAAACCAAAATAAGGTCCCTGACTCAGATTACTGAGTCGGGGACCTTATTGCATATTAGCGGTGCTCTTTTACTGAATTTTGCTGGCTGCCTTGGCGATGGTTTGTTTGAGCAGCATGTTGACGGTCATGGGCCCAACGCCACCGGGCACGGGCGTGATGGCGCCGGCAACTTCGGCGACAGCTGGGTAATCAACGTCCCCGACCAGCCGCTTCTTGCCGTTTTCGTCCACGAAGCGGTTCATGCCGACATCGATGACCGTTGCGCCGGGCTTGACGTCGCTAGCTGTGATGAGCCCGCGGCGGCCGGTCGCGGCCACGATGATGTCGGCCGTTAGAAGCAGGCTGTGTAGGTCGGTGGTCTGCGAGTGGGCGATGGTGACGGTGGCCCCCTTATTTAAGAGCATTGCCGCCATGGGCTTACCGACGATGTTTGAGCGGCCCACAATGACGGCGTGCTTGCCGGCAACTGGCAACTGGTAGTAATCCAGCATGGCCATGATGCCCAGTGGGGTGCAGGGACCGACGTGCTCGGGGCTGTTCTTGGGCAGGTTCCAAAGGCGGCCGGTTGTGCTCAGGGTGAAACCATCGACGTCCTTGTCGACGGCAATCGTGTTGATGATGGCGTCCGCATCGATCTGCTGGGGAAGTGGCAACTGGACGATGATGCCGTCGACAGTTGGGTCCGCGTTGAGCTTTTGCACAGCGGTCACAACGTCCTCTTGGGTGCTCGTTGCGGGCATGCGCAGGGTGTCGGAGTGCACCCCGATCTGATCAGCCCGCTTTTGCTTGTTGCGGACGTAGATTGCGCTAGCTGGATCATCGCCGACCAGGACTACCGTTAGCCCCGGCTTGCGGCCCAGAGCTGCCGTTACATGCGCTGCACTAGTACTTAGTTCGTCTGTTAGGGCCGCGACGATGGGTTTCGCCTTCATAATTACCGTCATTCAGTTGACCTCCACAATTCTTTCGTAATTCTAATAATATAGCATCTATTATAACGAATCACGGGCGACCCGTCAGGCATTTTGGTGGCTGAATTAAGTTTAGCCCTTGCTGTTAATATAATGTGATAGCGCTTATAATAACGATGTAAGGGTGAAAATAGGGTCACAACAGGAGGAGCAACTATGACGGAAAATTCTGCGATTCGGCTGACGGATATCCAAAAGCATTTTGGTGCAAAGGCGGTTCTCACGGGCGTTAGCTTCGATATCGCCCCGGGGACGATTGTCGGCTACATCGGGCCCAACGGTGCGGGTAAAAGTACAACTGTTAAAATAATCCTGGGCCTGCTGCAGCAAGATTCCGGCACGGTTGAAATCAATGGCCAGCTGATTGATCCTGAGGCGGCGGATTACAAGCGCCACATCGGTTACGTGCCTGAGGGGGCGGACCTGTTCAACGCGCTGACGGCCCGGGAGTACCTGCAGCTGATCGGCCAACTGTACGGGATGGATCCAGATGTGGCGGGGAATAAGGCGGAGCAGCTTGCCCGGATTGTTGGCTTAGAAGCGGCCTATGACCAGCGGCTGCGCTCGTATTCGAAGGGGATGCGGCAGCTAGTACTGATTATCGCCAGCCTGATTCACAATCCCGACATTCTCTTTTGGGACGAACCGCTCAACGGGCTAGATGCCAACTCGGTGCTAGTGATCGAGGAGATCCTGCAAGAATTGCGGGACCGGGGCAAAACCATCTTCTACTCCAGCCACATCATGGACGTTGTGCAGAAGCTATCTGACCGGATTATTTTGCTGAACGGCGGCCAGGTGGTTGCGGACGGGTCCTTCAAGGAAATCTCCCAGGCCGCGGACGTGAACCTGCAGGAGCTATTCAACACCATGACTGGCTTTGCGGAACACGGCGAGAAGGCGCGGGCCTTCGTCGACGTGGTGACAGGAGGCGACGCTGATGCCTGAAGCAAAAGAGGCAATGGCCCCGGCAATGGTGCTGCTGGACCACCTTTCTGGCTTGATCAAAAGTTGGGGGATTGATTATGGCCAGTACCGGCTGATCGTGGCGACCAAGTTCAAACTGGCGGCGCGAGATAACGTTGGCGTTGGGCTCGCCTTGAATACCACCAGCAAGAAACCAAGCGGGCACCCGGTGCGCAACTCATTTTTAATCAATCTGCTATTTGGAGTCTTCATGATTATCCTCACAATCTTGCCGATGCCTGAAATCATGACTTACACGATGTACTTTTCGACCTTGTTCGTCATGACCTTCCTGACCATGTTGACGAGCTATTCCGGGCTGATGCTGGATCCACGCGACAGGGAACTATACATCACGCGCGGGGTCCAGCCGCGGACGCTCAACGCAGCGCGGTTGACGGTGGTTGCCGTCTACCTATTCCTGAACGTGCTGGCATTAGGCGTACCAGCGTTGATTGGCATCTTTTTGCGGCTCGGTGTTTTTGCAACCGTTGGCACCTTTATCAGCCTGCTGATCATGACCGAGTTTGCGTTCATGCTGGCGCTGTTTGTGTACCTGCTGGTGCTCCGCTTCTTCGATGGTGAACGCCTGAAGAATATTTTGAATTTTGTCCAAATTGCCCTCATCATTGGTATCTACGGTGGCTCACAAATTCTACCGCGGCTGTCGGGCAACTGGATGCAGGTTCTCGGTAAGGGTGCGGCACACACTCCTTGGTACACTTTGCTGTCGATTCCAAGCTGGTTCGGTGGGTTGCCAATGCTGCTGCGGGGACATTTTGAGGTGATTCCAGTTGCATTAACGGTGCTGAGCATCGTTGTGCCGGTGGCGTTGACCTTGGTTTACGCGCGCAACGCGGGTAATTTTGAACAGTACTTGGCAAAATTGGACCAGGCGAGCAGCCGCAAACGCAAGGACAGCTGGTACTTCCGGATCAGTCGGCGCCTGCTCATCAAGAGTTCCGAGGAGGCCACTTACTATGACTTCGGCTGGCACATGTTGCAAGAGGAGCGCGAATACAAGCTGCGGGTTTACCCGTCAATCGGCTACGCGCTGATCATTCCCATTGTGATGGGCGCCAGTTTTTTCAATAGCGGCGGCGGGCACCTCCTGCAGCAAATCACCAATTTCGGACCCTATGCCTTGATTGCACTGCTGATGGCCTTGCCGGGGGCGATTTATAATCTGGCCTTTTCCAGCCAGCCGGCCGCAATGAGCCTGTTTCTGCGGGTACCAATGCTGCACCACGGTTACATGTTGCGGGCAATTCTGAAGGCGATGTTCGTGCGCATCTTCTTGCCCCTGATTGTTGTGTGGACGGTGGTGATGCTGGTGCTGGGCGGCTGGAACGCACTGCTGGCCTGTGTCGGCATGGCGGTATTAATTTACGCGGCGACCCTAGTAATGGGCCGAATTTTAGGCGATAACGCACTGCCGTTTGCTCGGGAATTTAACCCCAACAAGCAAAATGGTGGCGGTGCGGTCGGCAGCGTGATGATCACCTTGCCAATTATCATTATCGTGATTGTTGCTGGTGGCCTGCTGCACACCTGGCTACTCGGCGCTGCCTTCTTAGTCATCGGGCTGATTATCTTCTTCAGTATTAATTCTGGGTTCAAGGACAGCATCCACTTTGATTTGAGCAAAATTGACGCGGACGAACACTAACACAGAGCGGAACGAGGCGTTTTGAAGCTGAGGACTAGAGGGCTTTGGACATAATGCCGGGTTTCAGGCATTAGGTTCAAAGCCAGCTAGCCGCAAGCTTCAGCCTTGTGTAGCTCGACTAGAACACAGAGCGGGGACACACGGTCAAGAGCTGAGCATTGCGTACTTTGTTCTCTGATAATAGTCAGTGACATAAAAGGGCACCTGCATCCCAAACTTTTGGAATGCAGATGCCCTTATTTTCTACTTTACTGCGCATCACTGCGGCGTTTGATTGCTAGTCCGAAGACAGAGAGAATGAACGCAATCGTGCCCAGCAAGGTGAGGCTGTGGTTCTGCCGGTCACCAGTTTGGGGTAGTGTCCGCTCACTAGTTGTAGTGTGCTGCGCTACCGCTGATTGTTGTTGAATCTGTTCGCCAGCTGTCTTCTTGGCGTCAGTTGTGGCAATTTTTACTGGCTTACTAGAATCCTTAGCGGTGTCCGCACCGCCAAAAGTATCTGGCAGCGTGCTCGGTTCGTCACCAGCGGTATTTGGCAATGTTGTGGCAATCGGCTCCTCAGTAACGGACTGGTTGTCTGGTGTTGGTGTGGTTGCTGGTGTACTGCCATCAGGATTAGTGACTACCGGCACATCGGCAGATGGAGCTGGGTCGGCCGTGTAGGTGATTGTCAGCTCAACATTGGCTGGCAGGTGGTCGCTAGCCCCCACATTTTGCATGGCAGTTTCTGTTTGCTTAGTTGTGTAGCCGGCAATCGCTGGACTAGTGCTCGCAGCATAAACGTTTTGCGGCGTGTACACGGTGTTGCCGCTAGCCGGATCAGTCGTGCTGAGGTAAACAATCGTCTGCACTAAATCTGGTGCCAGTGTGTGGCCGGCCTCGTCAACATAGTGGATTGTCCGAGTCGTGGATGCGGTGCCATGGGTGAATGCGGGTGCTGCGTAGATGACTCGCTCCGTAGTATTTGTCGGTGCTTCCGTGCTTGGCTGAACGAGTGCCCGGGCAATCGTTGCTTGACCAGCATCTACCAGTGTCAAGCCGGCCGGTGTTGGACTGGTCACAGCTTCGTAAACATTTTGTGCTGTGTAGACGGTGTGGCCGGCTGCATCAGTCGTTGTCTTGTAGATAATAGTTTGGGTGACGCTTGGGGCTACCGTTTTGCCGTCTTCGGTCTGGTAATTAATCGTCCGTGTCGAGCTCACGGTGCCGTGCGCAAAATCTGGTGCGGCATACTTGACGGTGACTTCTGAATCACTTGGGGTCGTGGTGCTGGCACCGGCAGACACCGCCGAAATTGTGGCTTGCTTAGGGTCTGCGAGTGTGAGAGCCGTTGGGCTGGTCACCGCCGAAATCTGGTTTTGGGCGGTGTAGACAGTCCGACCATTTTCGTCGGTAACGGTCTTGTAATTGATGGTCTGCACAACGTCTGGTGCGACGGTCTTGCCATCTTCAGTTTGGTAATGGATCGTGCGGGTCGCGGTTGCCGTGCCGTAGCTGTAACTTGGGTTTACGTACCAGACGGTGATCTCACTGTCGTGTGGAGCGTTTGTACCTGGGGAACTAATTTCCCGGGCAATAATGGCTTGGTTCGCCGTTTTAAGGGTGAGCGCTGGCTTATTTGGACTGGTGACTGCTTCGTAAACATTTTGCGGGGTGTAGATGGTTTTGCCCGCTTTATCTGTCGTGGTCTTGTAGTCAATTGTTTGCATAACGTCTGGTGCGACGGTTTTGCCGTCTTCCGTGCGGTAGTGGATGGTGCGGGTCGCGGTGGCCGTGCCATAGCTGTAAGTCGGATCGGCGTAAGTGACCGTGATTTCTTCAGCTTGCGGTTTAGTAGTGCCTGGAACAATCACTTTTTGCGCAACTATTTCCTGCTGTGAGTCTAGAAGTGTTAGGTCAGCACCAGTTGGGCTGGTCACCGAAGCGTATAAACCGGTTGGTGTGTAGACCGTTGTTCCGTCTGGTATGCTGACTGTCTTGTAATTAACGGTTTGCACAGCATCGGGAGCGACGGTGCGGCCAGATTCAGTTTGATAGTGGATGGTTCGCGTGGAAGTCATGGTGCCGTATGTGAAGCTTGGCTTGTAGAGAACCTTGATTTCTTCATCTTTGGGGGCAGCGGTGCTTGGTGCAAGTAGATTCTGGCTAATTGTTGCCTGGTTAGCGTCCGCCAAAGTTACTCCGTCTGGTTGCGGACTCGTGACACTGGTGTAAATGCCTCTTGGTGTGTAGATTGTGGACTTGCCATCAGTTGTGGTTGCGTAAGTCACAGTCTGGACATTATCTGGGGCAACGGTGATCCCGTCTTTGGTGACATAGTGAATGGTGCGTTTAGTACTGAGAGTGCCATGCGTCACCTTTGCATAATCGAGCGTGGCCACGCCGTTATCACCAGAGACGATGGTGTACTCTTGGGCAGACTTAAGGCTGTAGCCCATATCAGTTTCTGGAACGGCAATTTGGGCAACATATGCCTTGCCATTTTTATCTGCTGTGGCCGGCGTGGTGCCTTTAGGGTAGAACAAGACCGTGTCACCAACAAAGCCAACAATGTTACTTTGGTCGGGGCGGTTGTCTCCCTCCGGTAAGCCCGTAGCAGTAATCGCAAAATGCCCAGTTGCGGGATGGTAGGTGAAGTAGTTGATTTGCGCGGTATAGGTCGCTTTGGATTCGGCAATGCTCGCTGAAGCTCCCAAGGTGAATGAAGTGCTGGTTTTGGACGCAGATTCAGGGACAGCGTAATCCCAAGTGGCAATCTGATTATTGCTGTCAGCGGTCGCTGCGGCAGCGCCTTTATAGACTTGGGTGTTTAGGTGGC
The DNA here is from genome assembly GCF_009687905.1 of Lacticaseibacillus zhaodongensis. Classification (GTDB taxonomy): domain Bacteria; phylum Bacillota; class Bacilli; order Lactobacillales; family Lactobacillaceae; genus Lacticaseibacillus; species Lacticaseibacillus zhaodongensis. The sequence continues at coordinate 145,483 of NZ_BLBG01000002.1, forward strand.
GCGTGGCGGCCGTGTATTTCATCAGCAAGGTATAAGTAATGCTGCCGTCTTGATCGTCCAGGACGATGCCGGTGTCGGTGACCGCACTAGTTGGCTTAGTGGCGTCTGCCCCAGCTTGAAACAGGTACCATTTGTCTGCGTCATCTTTAGCGGTGTAGCCGGCGAGATTGTGCGATGCGTTAGTAGAGACGTTGAAGCTAATTGTATCTTTGGCGTTAGGGTACTTGTTGGTGTTTGTGACTAGGCCGAGATGTTCACCGCTTTGTGCATCAGCAGAGTTAATTGTTGTTGGGTCCAGTGCTTCGAAAAAGAGCGAGATACCGTCACCACCAAGCCAAGGATTATGGACGGCTTGGTTATTGCGCATGTCAGTTGTGTAGGTGGAGGTGAGGGTGGTGCTGAGGGTGAAATCAGTCGTGAAGTCGATGCGTTGATTTGACAGCAGGTAGCCCGTTCCTTGTGCATAGCCACCCAACAATTTCATTTGGGTGTGACCTTCAGTGAGGGTGGTGGACCCATCAGGGCGAATTTCCAGTTGCTCGCCGGCTCTATTCGTCGCTGTGAAGTAGTGAGCGGCGTCTGCCGGCGTCAAGGCAACTGTCCCGCCCGTTTTGTCAGGGGTGACTGAATAGTCGCCGCGTGCATCTTTAGCCGTGACGAGCTGGGTGTTTACTGGCTCACTTTTTGGGGACCCAGTTGGTAGTTGGCTGTCTGGATTGGTATTAGCAGTTATTTGCTCTGTGGAGGCCAGTGTATCCTTAGTTTCTGCGTCTGGGTTACGGCCGCCGTTTGTATCTGTCCCATCCGTGTTGGTAACGGTGGACGCTTTCGGAGTGGGGTTAGTGCCGGAATTGGCCGCCAATGGTTCGCCACCTGGTTCCGTTGTAGTTGCACTGATTGGCGAGCTAGTGCTTGTTTCCGAATTAGGTGTGGGGTCATCCTTTGGAACGATGGGCTGGTTGTTTTCCTTACTGGTTTCTGCCGCACCCGCTTGGTCTTGACCACCGCTTTGCAAAATCTGGGTACTTCCAGTAGTCACCCCGGTAGTGGGCGGAGCCTCCGTGGTTGCTGGTGGTTCTGAAGCGGCGTGGGTATTATGGCTAGGCAAAATGCCAATTGTACCCACACCAGCGATTGTAATCACCGCGGCAACCCACATTTTTTCTGACTTGTACAGCTTGGTTCTGGTTATTTCGTCAGCCATTACGTCCGTTATTCTATTTTTGGTGGTGTGCATAATCTAATCCCCTCCCGGTTCGATTGTGGCTGAAATATTTTGCCGCGATAGATCCAACTAATGCCGATGTTAAGCTATTAATTCGCGGAGCCACATTCATTTGTTTATGTCCATTCTGATTATATTGCTGATTTGTGGATGACTGGCTTATAAACGCTAAACCGATTTTATCGTTATTGGAAACCGCTTGCTGGCAATGCGAAATTGTCATTATAGATGCGGAATTTTACTACTGCAACGCTGCGCCCATCAAAAAAAGCTCAGCCCGCAGCTAAGGGGATGAGCTTTTTGTGGAAATCGTTGTGTTCATGGTTGCCGGGACCGCATGCACGCGGCTTACGGGAGAAATACGTAATATATAGCTGTGCTGCTTAAATTTTGTCGAGTGCCTGGGCTAGATCAGCGATAATGTCCTCACTGTTCTCAATGCCAACGGAAATCCGAATCAAGTCCGGCGTAATTCCGGCCTTGGCAAGCGCAGCGTCAGAGAGCTGAGCGTGGGTGGTGGACTTCGGGTGGATGATCAGGGACTTGGCATCACCAACGTTAGCAAGCAAGCTGAACAGCTTAAGGTTGTTGATGAGTTTGACGGCACCCTCTTCACCCGACTTGAGGCCAAAGGTGAAAATCGAACCGGTGCCGCGCGGGAAGTACTTCTTGGCGAGGTCCTTGTACTTGGACTCTGGTGTCTGCGGGTAGGAGACCCAAGCTACCTTTGGGTGGTTCTCAAGGAAGGCGACCACCTTGCGGGCGTTTTCGCCGTGACGCTCAACGCGCAGGGACAGGGTTTCTAGTCCCTGCAGGAAGTACCAGGCTGACTGGGGTGAGAGGGTCGCACCGGTGTCGCGCAAAGTTTCTGCCCGAATCTTGGTCGTGAATGCTGCTGGTCCAAGGTCTGCCCAAACGAGGCCGTTGTAAGATTCAACTGGGGTCGTGAAGCCAGGGTAGCGCCCACTAGCCGCGTAGTCAAAGTCACCTTTTTCAACGACCAAGCCGCCGAGCGTGGCCCCGTGACCACCAATGAACTTGGTTGCTGAGTGCACCACAACGTCAATGCCGTAGTCAAATGGGCGGATCAGGTATGGTGTTGCAAACGTGGAGTCGACGATGGTGATAATGCCGTGGTCGTGGGCAATTTTGGCGACCGCCTCGAAGTCGACGATGTTAATCGCCGGGTTGCCAAGTGATTCGAAGAAGATGGCTTTCGTGTTGTCCTGGATGGCATCCGCAAAATTCTGGGGGTCATCAGGGTTTACGAAGGTGACATCGATGCCGAGCCGCTTGAAGGTCTCAGAGAACAACTCGTAGCTGCCACCATAGATGGTGCTGGCACTGACGATGTGATCGCCGGCACCAGCCACGTTCAGCACGGCAGCGGTGACGGCCGCAGCCCCAGATGCTAGTGAAATGGCACTGGTGCCACCTTCGAGTGCGTCAATGCGGTCTTCAAGCGCCGCGTTGGTTGGGTTGGTTAAACGACCGTAAATGTTGCCGGGGTCGCGCAAAGCGAAGCGGTCAGCCGCTTGTTTGGCATCCTTAAAGACGAACGCGGCGGTTTGGTAAATCGGGGTTACGCGGGCACCCGTTGCGGGGTCTGCTTCCTCCTGGCCGGCGTGCAACTGCAAGGTTTCAAAGTGATATTTGTTTTCTGACATGTGAATCCATCCTTTCGAGACAATTAGTGATTAATTAATAGAATGAAAGGAGTGCCACGCCGTGAACGGCCCTGTTCCGGAGGGGTACCTCTTTGAGATTAGTGCAAGCAAGCCACCGGGAGCGTTGCTGCCGGAATGCTTGCGGGGTGCAGACCGGCTGCCAGCCAGCCTGCACGGAGGAAAATGGAACTAATTTGGTGCCAAGTATTTTTGTTTAAGCCCAAACCTCTTCACTGATTTCGCGGATGAGTCTGAGCTTTGCCCACTCGTCGGCTTCGGTGAGGGCGTTGCCTTCCTCTGTTGAAGCGAAGCCACACTGTGTGGAGAGGGCGAGGTTGCTGAGCGGAACGTACTTTGCAGCGTCGTGGATCCGTTCCTCAACGTCTTCCTTCTTCTCAAGCTCGGGAAACTTGCTGGTAACTAGTCCGAGGACGATTTCAACGTCTTCACGGTTGTTCCAGATTTTTGCTAGTGGGGCAAAATCACCAGAACGCTCGTTGTCGTATTCGAGGAAGAAGGCGTCATAGTTCAACTGGCCTAAGTAGTCAGCAACATCTTCGTAACCACCGGCAAACAAATAGGTAGATTTGAAGTTGCCGCGGCAGATGTGGGTGGAAACGCGCAAGCTGTCAGGTAAGTCCTCAAGTGCCTTGTTAACAACGTAGACGATGTCTTCAGCGAGCTGAGCGTACTTGGTGAATTCGCTGGGGTTGTCTTCGTTGCTGGAGAGACGCGCAATCAGGAATGCCCAAGTGGTGTCGTCAAGCTGCACATAGCGAGCGCCATGGTCAAATAGCTGCTGCAGGGTGTCGTGGTATGTCTGGGCCAGTGCGTCCAGGTACTGACCCCAAGTGGTGTAGAATTGGTGCCAGTTGTCGGAACGGTTGTCGCGGAACAACATGCTTGGTGAGGGGATGGTAATTTTTGCTTCAACTCCGGCTGGCAACAAGGACTTCAGGAAGTCGAAGTCCGCGTAGAAGGGGTGCTCCGGGTTAGCCGCGATGGGACCGGTCAGTTCAACATTGTCCGTGCGCGTTTTGGAGCCGTGGAACTTGTAGGACTTGTCGTAGTCGTACTTGCTGACACCCGTGAGGTTCCATAAGAAGTCGAGGTGCCACCATGACCGGTTGAATTCCCCGTCGGTTACGTCGCGGAGGCCAGCCTTGATTTCGTTGGCAACCAGCGCTTCGATAGCAGTGTGCTTAGCATCAGCTAAGGCCTGGGCGTCAATCTTTCCGGCGGCAAAATCCTTATGTGCCTGTTTCAGTGCTGCTGGGCGGAGGTAGGAACCGACCTGATCGATTTTGTAGTTAAGACTTGTACTCATAATGTGAACTCCTTTGTGTTTGTAGTGATGTTAAGTAATGGGGCTGAGTTTTTACTGTTTCCGGTGTCTAGTCGAGCTACGGCCCGCAGAAGCTTGCGCTTTGCACGCTCCAGAAGTAATGCCTAAAACCAGGCATTCCTCGTGAAGTACGCAAATGCTCAGCTTCTGAGCGCGGGCCTCCGCTCTGTGTGCACAAAAAAGTCCCGGCAAACGTTAATATACGTTTGCCGGGACGATTACTCGTGTTACCACCCGTGTTCCGAATACTGTCATCAGTATCCGCTCAGTAACTGCAGTCATCCGGCCAAAAGCAGATGACGATAGCTCTGCGCGATAACGGGCGCACCCGGAGGCAGTTTACTTTGCAGCTCACCGCCATTACGGCTCCAGGACCATTTTCTAGCAAGAAGGTCACCGGCTCGCACCAACCGCCGGCTCTCTGAACATCTGCTTGCTGTACTTATCCTTTCATCACCATGTGATTGCGATTAGCTTATTATGATTAACTATCATTGTCAAGAACTTTTTCTAATTAAATTTTGGCGCCAGACTTAGAGTGCGTAGTCCAAACGATTACGCGAACGATTAGCTTGGCAGACGGACGAATTATTAGACTTGCAGGTGTCATTTTTTTGGGAATCAGGCATAATAGAGTAGTGAAATACTCAAATAGGGGATTGACCATGACTCCAAATAAAGAAGACTATCTCAAAATCATACTGGAATTAGGTGGGGACACACGGAAGGTGAACAATAAGGAAATCGTTGCTAGCCTTAACGTGTCAGCCGCTTCGGTGAGCGAGATGATCAGCAAAATGGTCAAACAGAATTACGTTACGCACACCCCATATCAGGGCATTCAGCTCACAAAATCAGGAATTTCGCTCGCAGCCAAGTTGGTCCGGAACCACCGGCTGTGGGAGGTCTTCCTCATGAAGCAACTGCTTTATCCTTATGATGCGCTCCATAAAGAGGCCGAAGCACTTGAGCACGCGACGACTGACGACATGGCTAACCGCCTTGATTACTTGCTTGAGCATCCCCGTTACTGTCCGCACGGCGGGGTGATTCCGGATGCAAACGGGAAGTACGAGCAGCAAAGCCGGGTGACAATGGCGAGTCTTGCCATCGGTGACCGGGCGCGGGTCGAGCGCGTGATCGATGAGACCTCATTGCTTGATTATCTGAGCGCGATCGACATCAAACTCGGTGATTCTGTTTTCGTGCTCGCGGCGACGCCGAAATTGTTAACAGTGCGTAACGCCCGGACCAAGAAGGTTACGCCCATTCAAGCCCTGAACGCGAAGAACGTCTTCGTTGACCAGATTGAACATGCGGGCAGCTTAGATTAGAATCGGCTACGAATAAAATTGATGGGAAGTAGAAAAATGGCTAAGGAACAAGCAAGCATTATCACTATTTTTGGTGGCTCAGGTGACCTTGCACGGCGGAAGCTGTACCCGTCACTGTATCAGTTGTACCATCGCGGCGTTCTTAAGCAGCATTTTGCCGTGATTGGGACCGCACGGCGGCCGTGGACTAATGACTACTACCACCAGATCATCGCGGAAAGTCTGCAGGATGAACCGAATACCGATGCGGAATCCGTACGCGATTTTGCCAGTCACTTCTATTACCAAAGCCATGACGTGACTGATTCCGATCACTACGTCACGCTGAAGAACCTTTCCAGCAAGTTGGATGAAGAATACGGCGCTGAAGGAAACCGCCTGTTCTATATGGCGATGGCACCACGTTTCTTTGGCACCATTGCGAGCCACATTAAGTCGGAAGACCTGTTCTCCAAGACCGGTTACAACCGCCTGATCATTGAAAAGCCGTTCGGCCGCGATTATGCCACGGCTAAGGAACTGAACGATTCCATCCGGGCCGCGTTCGATGAGGACCAGATCTACCGGATCGATCACTATCTGGGCAAGGAAATGGTGCAAGGCCTGCTGGCACTGCGCTTCACCAACCCGCTACTGACGCCGATTTGGAACAAGGATTACATCGCGAACGTGCAGATCACGCTCGCCGAATCCGTTGGGGTCGAGGAACGTGCCGGTTACTATGAGACCGCTGGTGCCTTGCGCGATATGGTCCAAAATCACATCATGCAGCTGATTGCCTATGTGGCGATGGAACAGCCAGAAAGCTTCACCCCGGAACATGTGCACGCGGCGAAAAACAAGCTCTTTAGCCACCTGCCAGTGTTGAGCGCTGAGCAGGCGGCCAAGGATTGGGTCCGCGGCCAGTATGCGGCTGGCAATGGGCAGCCCGCCTACTGCGACGAAGATAAAGTTGACGCGGGTTCCCAAATCGAAACCTACGTTGCCGGTAAGGTTGAGCTTGATGATCCCCGCTGGGTCGGCGTCCCGTTCTATGTCCGCACCGGTAAGCGGCTACCTCGGAAAACAACGCAGATCACAATCAACTTCAAGTCGATGGGTCAAAACATTTTTGATACAGTCGGCTGCGCCGAGGCCCGTACTAACCGGCTCACCGTCTACGTTGAACCAGAGCAAGGTTACACGCTGACCTTGAACGGGAAAACTCTGGGTGCAAACTACGAGTTGGAACAGCATGACCTTGACTTCCGCCAGCAGCAGGCTGATATCGACGCGGCTCCGGAGGCATATGAGCGGCTGATTCGCGACGCACTGTCCGGCGACCAGACCAACTTCACCCGCTGGACTGAGCAGAAGTACACCTGGCAGTACATTGATGCGATTCGGCAGGCTTGGGATGCCGGTGCATCATTGACGAAATACGCTGCTGGCAGCAATGGGCCCGCAGCTGCCGATGAGTTACTCGCCCGCGATGGTTTTGAATGGGCGGAGCAGTTCAAATAAATTTAAACGTTAATTTGCTGGATAAGGGACTTCCTGCCGCTGTGGGGAGTCCCTTTTGTTTGGTTAGGGTTTGGCTGGCTAAATCGTGGTACCATGTAGGCGATTAGAGCGACAGAATGGGAATCGAAACGAGATACGGAGGCAAATTGATGCTTAGTGATGAAGAGTTACGCACCCAGTTGAGTGGAATCGTGCATGACGTTCTTGACGCTGCCCGCTTGGAACCAGGCGACACGTTGGTCCTAGGCTGCACGACTAGTGAGGTCGTCGGTGGCCAGATTGGCAAGCAGTCCAGCCCGGAAACGGGTAAGGTGATCGTGCGCACCCTGCTCGATATTTTGCAGCCACTGCACATTAACTTGGCGGTGCAGGGTTGTGAACACATCAACCGGGCACTGGCAGTTGAGCGCAAGGTGGCTAAAGAGAAGGGCTGGGAAATCGTCAGCGTCGTGCCCGCGCTGCACGCCGGCGGGTCTTGCTCGATGGCGACCTTTGAGATGTTCACTGATCCGGTCGAGGTCGAGCACATTGTCGCCGAAGCCGGCATTGATATTGGTGACACCAGTATCGGCATGCACGTGAAGTTCGTGCAGGTGCCAGTGCGGCCGCGGCAAAAGGAACTTGGCGGCGCCCACGTCACTGCACTGCGGTCGCGGCCGAAGTACATCGGCGGCGAGCGGGCGCAGTATGGGCCTAGGTTGTAGGATTAGCTAAATCAAGTCACCGTCAACACAGGATCAAGTTGACGGTGGCTTTTTTTTGTCCTTCATGTCCGCGGGGAGGGGCGCCGCTGCTCCATTACGTATATGCTTTCGCGTGGAACAGCCCGGGGCCGGCTCCAGCCTAGCTGCGCGAGGCTTACACCTAATTTTGGGGCCGCCTCGCTATCGCTCGCTGCGGTCCCAAAATCACCCCCAGCTGTTAAGCAGAAACCCACTGCTTAACAACTGTTTGGGCTTTACGCGGCATATACTCCATTACGCAGCGGCATCCCTCCCGGCTACATTTGTTTCTAACCAGCAGATGATGACATAGTCTACCTAACTAAGAAGACTGCTTACAATACATAATGTAACCTCCAACGGCATGAGGTACATTCTCCTAGGCTGCTGAGTATCCAAGCGACCCGTGATGCTTATACGTGGTAAGTAAGATGATGGTCAGATTTCACTTCTGGCTGAATAGACGTCCAGTTCAGATGTGCGTGAATTAAGGACAACGACATAGGGTGGCGGGCGCCTTTTCCGGGAGCGAAACTGGTGATAGTGACCATGCTGAAACGAATATTGGAGGTAATTGTCTTGCGGGCTTTGCAAGGCTACTACCCCCAATATTCGGGGATAGCGGAGAGACCGCCAAGAAAGATTGAAGAAGTACTGCAGGCTTACCGATAGCGTTGAGAAAACACGGCGGGCTCGTAGCTAAGGCGGAAGACTTGACCTGGTCTTGGTCAAGCCTGAAGCCGGACCCCAGCATGCCTGTCTGTCACTAACGCCAGTGTAGCGGACGAAAAATGCGCCCGCCGACCGGAAGCTAAAAGCAGAGCGGCCGCGCATGCAAAACGCGTGAACTACTCAGTCATTTATGGCCGAGTAGTTCACGCTTGTATGGCGAATATGAATATGCGAAAATCAATTACGAAAGTATGTTCGTAATTTTGCCGGGAGGAGGTAACTGGAGCGTGGGTGAATTATTTAGATTGCGCTTTCCGAACGATACTAGCCGGCGCATTGTGCACGTCGACATGGACGCGTTCTACGCCTCAATCGAGATGCGGGACCGCCCCGAATACCGCAAGAAGGCCCTAGTCATCGCGCACGATCCGCGCAAAACGGGTGGCAAGGGGGTTGTCACGACCGCCAATTATGTTGCCCGCCAGTTTGGTGTGCACTCCGCGATGCCAGCTCAGGAGGCCTTGCACCTGGTTCCCCGGGAATTGCTGGTGTTTCGGGATCCCGATTTTGAAAAATACCGGGCGGTTTCCGCGCAGATTCACCAGATTTTTCATCAGGTCAGTGACCTCGTGCAACCGGTGGCGCTTGATGAAGCGTACATTGACGTTACCGCTAACCATGATTTCAGTAACAGCATCAGCCTCGCGGTGTGGCTGCAGCGCAGTATTGAGGCGGCGACGCACCTGACCTGTGCCGTGGGCGTGTCCTACAACAAATTTCTGGCCAAAATGGCGTCAGAATACAACAAACCGGGTGGCCGCACCGTGGTGACACCGGACTCAGCACAGGAATTCCTTGCTGACCAGCCGATTGGTAGCTTCCATGGGGTCGGCAAGAAGACACTCCCCAAGCTCATCGACATGCACATCACGAACGGGGCCGAACTGCGCGCCGCTGACCCGCAGCTGCTGGAACGGCGCTTTGGCAAAATGGGCTTCGTGCTCGCGCAGCACGCCCGGGGGATCGATCCGCGGCCAGTTGAGGTGCGCAAGGCCAAGTCCATCGGCAAGGAGCGGACTTACAATCCGCCGCTGCAAAGTGATGTTGCCGTTAAAAAGGAGCTAGAACATCTAGCAGCGATGACGGTTGCCGCGGCCCGCAAGCATGAATTGCACGGCAAGACCGTCGTCCTCAAGGTGCGGGACGTTGATTTCCATACGCAGACGCGGCGGGTGACCGCGGAGAATTATTTTGAAGATGAGACGGCGGTGGCAGAAGCGGCGTGGCAGCTCTGGGTCGAATTGGGGCGCCTGCAGCGGCCGGTGCGCTTGCTGGGCGTGACGGAGACGGCCCTTGCGCCAATGAGTTATCAGAACATCGACCTGCCATTGAATTAACAGGTACAGTTTAGCCGAACTGTAACAATTCCATGCTATACTTGTACTAATTAAGCAGGAAAGGCGGGTGCAGCGTGCAGAAGAGCGAAGTGTTACTCCACTATATTGAATCCTTAGACGTTGGGAGCCGGATCTCGGTGCGGCAGATGGCGATGCACCAGCACGTTTCGGCCGGAACGGCTTACCGGGCAATTAAGGCTGCGAAGGACCGCGGCTTGGTCGCAACCATTGACCGGGTCGGGACGGTGCGGACGGATCCGCGCCCGCGCAGCACCGGTACTAGTCTGACTTTTGCCGACCTCGTGCGCATCATCAACGGCACGGTACTTGGCGGAAATGCCGGACTCGACAAACCCCTCGAGAAGTTCGTCATTGGGGCGATGAAGAATAGCGCGATGGAGCACTACATCAGCCGTAACTCGCTGCTCATCGTTGGTAACCGGGAAGAGGCCCAGATGCTTGCGCTGCGCAGTGGTGCGGCGGTGCTGATCACTGGGGGCTTCGATAGCACGAAGGAAGTCACGCAGCAGGCTAACGCAGCGGCGTTGCCCGTGATCACGACTTCCTATGATACTTTCACCGTGGCAACGATGATCAACCGGGCCTTGTCGGACCAGGCAATTCGGCGGGACATCCTGACGGTTGCCAGCCTCTACACACCGCTCGCAGATGCCAGTTACCTGGTTGTACCGGCGACAATTGCTGATTACATGGCGATGAACGAAGCGAGCGGGCACGCAGAGCTACCGGTAGTTTCCGCTAGTGGGCGCGTGCTTGGCGTGGCCACTCCTGCGACTGTTCTTGGCAAGCGTCCCGGCAGTATGATCGAACGGGGGATGGAGAAACATCCCGCTGTAGTCAAAACCGCCGAGTCCGTCGCGACCGTGAACCACCTGATGCAGGCCCGGGGCATCAACCTCGTGCCCGTTGTCGACGATGCCGGGCAACTGCTTGGCGTTTTGACCAAGGCCACCGTGTTGGCGCAACTGCAGGACGTGCCGGTGCAAGAACGCCTGCCTGACACCATTGCCGACCAGCTCAGCGCGGCTTTGCACGCGCAGGACGTAGCAGATAGTGAACTGAACGCTTGCTACACCGTCGCCACCGCGCCGATGATGACCAACAAGTATGGGGCGCTCAACGTGGGGGTCCTGAGCGGGCTCATCACTTCTGCCGCCAGCAAGTTTCTGCGCGGTCAAGGCCGGCAGAACGTGCTTGTCGACAAACTGGACCTGACGACTGTGCGGCCAATTCAGCTGACCGCGCACGTTGAAATCAAGCTGCGGGTTCTAGAAATCAACCGGCGCAACGCGATTTTCGACGTGGATATTGATGCGGATAAGCAGGTGGCGGCCAAAGCACTATTGACCTGTCAGCTACTGGAGAGGAATTAATTTAACATGATTCAAGATAAAATTTTGCAGGCAATCGCTGCGCATGATACGATCATTGTTCACCGGCACGCGCGCCCGGATCCGGATGCGTACGGGTCTCAGGTGGGGTTGGCGGAGACCATTCGTAACTCCTACCCTGACAAGAAGGTTTATGTTGTCGGTGAGTCTGTCCCGAGCCTAGCTTGGGAGGCCACGATGGACACCGTCAGTGATGATCAATATGCTGGTGCGCTGGTCATTGTGACCGATACGGCCGACACACCGCGGATTGACGATGACCGTTACGACAAGGGTGCCATGCTGATTAAAATCGATCACCATCCAAATGATGATGCGTATGGCGACCTGCAGCTGGTGCAGCCGGAACTCTCCAGTGCATCTGAACTGCTTGTTGACCTGATCAACGGTAGTAATGGTCAGCTCAAAATGAACACGGCCGCCGCCCGCCTCTTCTACACCGGCATCGTGGGTGACACTGGCCGCTTCATGTACAACAACACGACCGCCAAAACTTTGACCATCGTGGCCCAGCTGTATGGCTATGATTTTGACCCAAGCCTCGTTAACCAAAAGATGAACGAGGTGACGCTCGGTCAAGCCAAGCTGCAAGCACTCGCGATGGACGAACTGACGATTACGGATAATGGCGCGGGCTACTACGTCATTCGCCAGGCGGACCTCAAGCGTCTCGGTGTTGCAGCTGATCAGTACCAGGCCGCGGTCGGCACTGGTGGCCGGCTCGCCGAGGTGCGCGCTTGGGCGATGTTTACCGAACAGCCTGAGGGTAACTTCCGGGTCAGCCTGCGTTCAAAGGGGCCAGTCATTAGCGGCATTGCTAAGAACCACAACGGTGGCGGGCATGACCTGGCTAGTGGCGCCAAGGCGGCCAATGAAGATGAAATTAAGCAAATTGTCAGCGAGCTAGACGAATTACTCGCTAGCACGAGAAAGTGAGAACATGGAAAACCAATTTAAACAGTACGCACTGAAGCCGGAGTTAATCACGGCGCTCAGCGACAACGGCTTTGTGAAGCCAACGCCAATTCAGACGAAGGTCATTCCTAAGGCCCTGCGCGGCGACTCCATCGTTGGCCAGTCGCAGACGGGTTCCGGCAAAACGCTGGCCTTTCTGTTGCCAATTATGAACAACATTGATCTTGGTTCCGACACGCTCCAAGCGGTTATCACCACCCCGAGCCGGGAACTAGCCGACCAAATCTATCAGGTTGCTAAAAGCCTCCAAGACACGCTACCTGAATTGCGCATTGGCCGCTACGTTGGCGGTACTGACCGCCAGAAGCAAGAACGCAAGCTGGAGAACCACGAGGCGCAGATTGCCATTGGTACCCCCGGCCGGATTTTGGACCTTCTGAGTGATAGTGCCCTGACCGGTTACACCGTCAAGACCTTCGTTGTTGATGAGGCCGACATGACCCTCGACATGGGCTTCCTAGACACAGTCGACAAGATTGCCAGCACCTTCCCCGAGAAGCTGCAGATGATGGTCTTTTCCGCAACCATTCCCCAGAAGTTGCAGCCGTTCCTGAAGAAGTACATGGCCAACCCTGTCACCATCGAGCTCAAGCCCCAGACGGTCATTGCTGACTCAGTTGATAACTGGCTGATTGCGAAGAAGGGTAAGGATGCCAACGAAATCATCTACCACCTGCTGACGATTGGCCAGCCATACTTGGTTTTGATTTTTGCTAACACGAAGACGGCCGTTGACAAGATTCACGCCTACCTGAAGAATCAGGGCCTGAAGGTTGCCAAAATTCACGGGGGCATCGAGCCGCGTGAACGGCGGCGGGTCATGAAGGAAGTTGCCGCCCAGAAGTTCCAGTTCGTTGTGGCGACCGACCTCGCAGCCCGCGGGATCGACATCAAGGGCGTTTCGCACGTCATTAACGCCGAAATCCCGACCGACAACGAGTTCTTCATTCACCGCGTGGGCCGGACCGGTCGCAACGGGATGAAGGGAATCGCCATCACGCTCTACGCTCCCGGTGAGGAAAATAAGGTTGCTGAGCTTGAAGCCATGGGCATTCACTTTACCCCGAAGGCAATCAAGAACGGCGAAATCGTGGATACGCACGACCGTAACCGCCGGACCACGCGCAGCAAGAAGAACGAGAAGCTTTCGCAGACCATGTACGGGATGCTGAAGAAGGAACAGAAGAAGCGGATGCCTGGCTACAAGAAGAAGGTCCGCAAGGCGGTTGAAAAAGAAGAGTGGTTTAACCGCCGGGTTGAGAAGCGCGCGCAGATGCGGGCTACCAAGAAGAAGAACAAGTCCAAGGGGCTCGGTCACGCATAGGATGTTGTGCACTTGCTTATGGACTAGTTAGACACAGCTAGGCATTTATTTAGTACTCAACAAAATGAAGACTTCAACGCCGATTATGGTGATCGAAGGCTTCTTTTTTTGCACTTGGCCATGATATGATAACAACATCAATAAGCGTAGCCGAATTCAGAACTGCTACATTTAAGAATGTAAACGCTTATTATTGTTGCAAAATTGTTTTTCACGAAATGATAATACAAGCCGGTATAACCTGTAAAATCGGAAATTGTTCGTGTTTTTGGATACAGTTTCGTGACAAGTTTCAGAAAACACCTTATAGCTCTATAATCCCGTTAACCATGGTGGTACTATAACGATTGTGCATAAAAGTATTTGGGGAATCGTCCGCGTCTATCCGCAATAGACTGGTCGAAGGTATAAAAAATGGGGAATTTATATTAATGAAATTGACTTACGCTGCGCAACCAATTGTGTATATCGACTCGAAACTCGCATTTCGTTACGAGCTCCTTTTACGCGGTTGGGATGAACAAGAGCAACGCTGGCGCCTGCCGGATAGCTTTGAAATCCCGGCTGAACAGCAATTGGCACTTTTGGATAAGGCACTGGCAGATTTGCCAGTCAGCAACGTGAGTCTCAATTTATCATACGCACAGTTTGCAGATGAGCGCGTGGCGGATCAGTTTATTGCATATGCCCAAGCTCACCCCGAAATCGAGCAGCTGACTGTTGAATTGGTGGCGGCCCCAAACATGGCGGACATCAAGCAGATTGGCAAGCGCTACCGCGAGGCCGGGATTGCGCTCGCCATTGACGATGTCGGCTCTGATAACCTTTATGACAAAGTGGCACCGCTGTTGCCCTATGTCGATTGCGTTAAGTTTGCCCTGCAGAACCTGCGGGCAACTGGTGAAACGGCTCATGCAGAACATGATATTGCCTTTTGGGCCAAAATTGCCCGCGAGTCAGGCAAGCTTTTTACCTTTGAAGGGGTGGAGAGTTCTGCCGATGTGTGCTTGGCCAAGCGTTTGGGCATTACCCGCGCACAGGGTTACTATTTTGGTAAGCCCATGGCGACTAGGGACATGCCGAAGCGGCGCTACAACCAGATTCTGGAGAATGAACATTTACACCTTCAGAACGGTTAATGCCGGGTGAGTTGACATGCGCCGGCTGCAAATTTATAATTCGAGAAGTTAGGATATGCTGCGCGCGGGTGACACCTTACAGAAAGGACTAAATGCTGAGATTAGTCCGGTAACCGCGGGTAGTGCTCCCTGATTCGTCAGCAATTTATATACTTAATGAAGTGGTTAACGACTAGCATCGTTGCAATCAAGGTGGTACCGCGCTTAGGCGTCCTTGAAATTGCGGCGGTGCTATTTATATCTTTATGGAGCTGGTGCGGCCATCACGGTGGGCGCACAAAAGATTCGCGGTACATCAGTGCAGCGGTCAGCTCAAACAAACAGGAGGAAGCAACAAGATGAAGCAAATGAGTAGCGCAGAAGTGCGCCAAAAGTTTCTCGATTTCTTTAAAAGTAAGGGCCATTACGTTGAACCAAGCGCGAGCCTGATTCCTAAGGACGACCCGACCCTGCTGTGGATCAACTCCGGGGTTGCGACCCTCAAGAAGTATTTTGACGGTAGTGTTATTCCTGAAAATCCGCGGATCACGAACGCCCAGAAGTCGATCCGGACGAATGATATTGAGAACGTTGGTAAGACTGCCCGGCACCACACCTTCTTCGAAATGCTTGGTAACTTCTCCGTTGGCGATTACTTCAAGAAGGAAGTTATCCCGTGGGCGTGGGAATTATTGACGTCTGACGAATGGTTCGGCATGGACCCAGAAAAGCTGTACATCACCGTTTACCCCAAGGACAAGGAATCCAAGGAACTCTGGGAAAAGACCGGGGTTAAGCCCGACCACATCTACGAAGCTGAGGACAACTTCTGGGATATTGGTGGCGGCCCCTGTGGCCCTGACTCCGAAATTTTCTACGACCGTGGCCAGGAAATGAACAACTTGCCAGAAGACGACCCTGAAAGCTATCCTGGTGGCGAAAACGAACGCTATCTCGAAATCTGGAACATCGTGTTCTCCCAGTTCAACCACTTGCCAGACGGCCGTATCGTTGACCAGCCCCACAAGAACATTGATACCGGGATGGGCCTCGAACGGGTCGTTTCCGTAATGCAGAACACGCCAACGAACTTCGAGACTGACCTCTTTATGCCGATCATCAAGGCGACGGAGAAGCTCTCCGCCGGTAAGAAGTACGGTGTGAACAAGGAAGACGATGTTTCCTTCAAAATCGTTGCGGACCACGCCCGGACGGTTACTTTTGCCATCGGTGATGGTGCCTTACCAAGCAACGAAGGCCGTGGTTACGTTTTGCGGCGTTTGATTCGGCGGGCCGTTGTTAACGGCAAGAAGCTTGGTATCGACCAGGACTTCCTCTACACGCTGGTCCCAGTTGTCGGTAAGATCATGGAATCTTACTACCCTGAAGTCCTCGAAAATAAGGATTACATTCAGAAGGTCATCGAATCTGAAGAGGCCCGTTTCCGCCAGAGTCTTGACGGCGGGATGAATAAACTCGATGCGGTCATGGCCCAAGTTAAGGAAGATGGCGGCAAGCAGATTGATGGTAGTGATGCCTTCCTGCTCTTTGATACGTATGGCTTCCCAGTTGAAATGACCAACGAAATCGCTGAAGATGCCGGTCTCACCGTCGACATGGACGGCTTCAAGGCCAACATGGAGCAGCAACGGGCCCGCGCCCGTGCCGCCCGCGGTAACGCGCAGTCCATGGGTAACCAGGATACGACCTTGATGGACATCAAGACCGATTCCAAGTTTACTGGTTGGACCAGCATGGCTGAAGATGGTGCGGTACTCACCGACCTGATCCAGAATGATGCGACGGTTGACAGTGCGAGCGCCGGCACCGCCTTGGCTGTCTTTGAGAAGACACCATTTTATGCCGAGATGGGTGGTCAGGTTGCTGACCACGGGACTGTTAAGGATGAAAAGGGCAAGGTCGTTGCTACCGTTACCGACGTGCAGCACGCACCAAACGGTCAGAACCTGCACACCTTGCAGCTCAGTGCCCCAATCAAGAAGGGCGCTAAGTACAGTCTGACGGTTGATGCCCAGCGGCGGCACAAGGTTTCACTTAACCACACCGCGACCCACCTTTTGGACCAGTCCCTGCGGAATGTTCTTGGCGAACACACGCACCAGGCGGGTTCACTGGTTGAGCCGAACTACTTGCGCTTTGACTTCACTAACTTTGGTCAGGTAACCGATGAGCAGTTGCACCAGGTTGAACGAATGGTCAACGAGCAGATTTGGAAGGCATTGCCAATCACGGCCATCGAAACCGACATCGAGAGCGCCAAGAAGCTGGGCGCGATTGCCGTGTTTGGCGACAAGTACGGTGACGTGGTCCGGGTCGTTTCAATCGGTGACTTTAACAAGGAATTTGATGGCGGGACCCACCCAAGTAACACCAGCGAGCTCGGCCTGTTCAAAATCACGAGTGAGAGCGGCATCGGTGCCGGCACCCGTCGGATCGAAGCCGTGACCTCTAAGGAAGCCTTCGAATACCTGTCCGCACAGGCCGATGAGCTGCACAAGACTGCGGGCGAACTCAAGGTGGCCAAGGTTGAGGAAACACCTGCGAAGGCCAAGAGCCTGCAGCAAGAGCTTCGTGACGCCCAGAAGCAAATCGCAGCTCTGCAGAGCAAAATTGCTAGTCAGGCCGCTGCCAGCATCTTCGACAGTGCCGAGAAGGCTGGTGAGTACACACTGATTGCCAAGTCGGTTCAGGTTGCGGGGATGAATGAACTGCGCCAGCTGGCTGACCAGTGGAAGGCTAAGGGTTCTTCCGACGTATTGGTTTTGGCCACAACCGTCTGCGAGAAGGTCAACCTGCTTGTTGCTGCCAGCAAGGATGCCATTAGCAAGGGCATCAAGGCCGGCGACCTGATCAAGGCTATTGCGCCCGCAATTGGAGGCGGCGGTGGTGGTCGGCCCGACATGGCGCAGGCCGGTGGTAAAAAGCCAGCCGGTATTAGTCAGGCACTTCAGCTTGCGAAGGAAACCCTAGAAAACGCTTAACAAATGTTTGTACTTTATTTAACTATCAAGTAAAATGAAGTAGAGTTCTAAAGAATAGAGGTGTGGAGCATGAGTTCATTAGACGAGACAGTCCACTTTGATTTCCGTGACAATGATCCCAAGAACGTGCGTGAAACCTTGGAAACAGTTTACGCAGCGCTTGAAGAGAAGGGCTATGATCCAATTAACCAGATCGTGGGTTACCTGCTTTCTGGGGATCCAGCTTATATTCCGCGTTATAATGATGCGCGGAACATTATTCGGAAGCACGAACGAGATGAGATTATCGAGGAACTCGTTCGCAACTACCTCGGTAAAGAGAAACAATGACGCGCCTCATGGGGCTAGACGTTGGTTCTAAAACCATTGGGGTCGCGATTTCCGATCCACTGGGGTGGACAGCCCAGAGTCTTGAGATTATTCCGATTGATGAAGAAGCTGGTAACTTCGGCATGAGTCGGCTCAAGAAGCTGGTCCCCGCCCAAGATGTCGCCGGTTTTGTTCTCGGCTTGCCGAAGAACATGAATAATTCCGCCGGTCCCAGGGTAGCCAAGACGAAGGCATTTGCGGCCCGCCTGGAAAAGAAGTTTGGCTTGCCCATCGATTTTCAAGATGAGCGCCTCACAACCGTTTCAGCATACCGCGTATTAATTGACGACGCAGATGTGTCGCGGCGCAAGCAAAAACAAGCGATCGATAAGCTTGCCGCCCAGTTCATTCTGCAAAACTATCTAGACGCACACGGTCCGTTGACTGCGTTGCAAAAGGAGGACAACAATGGCTGATAACGACGAAAACATTCGCCCTGGCGATGACGACCAACAGATTACGCTGATTGACGACAAGGGCAATGAAGAATTGTACAACGTGCTCTTCACCTTTGATTCTGAAGATTATGGCAAGTCGTACGTATTGCTTTACCCAGAGGGCGCGGATGAAGAAGGCGACGAGGTCCAAATCGAAGCCTTTTCCTTCACCCCAAACGAGAAGGGGGACGCATCTTCCGGCGATCTCTTCCCAATTGAAGACGATGATGAATGGTCCATGGTTGAGGAAGTTCTGAACACCTTCTTGGCCGATGAGGACGAAAACTAGAGAGTGGCCCCCAATGCGGTTAACTCCTGAGCATTAGCAGAAAAGTGCACCTAGTCCCGAATTTTGGGAGTGGGTGCGCTTTTCAGTTAAGCGGAAGGAGTTGCATTGGGGGCCACGTTTGTATGCTAGGAGAGTCGGCGGCTTGCCGCATACTCTCCTACATCCGTAGCGTAGCGAAGGTGGCCGACTCCTCACCATAACTATTAACGGTCAGGAGTCGGCCGGCAGTAATGATCGCCGGTAAATTCGAAGCTGCTTATTGCGACCGAGCGCCTTTTTTGTGTCCAGAAATAATTTTGGAAAAAAACTTCCGAAAAGTTTCTGCACTTGATGCACGTCAAGGCTGCCTGCCACTTTTAGCCTTATTCTTGAACCATCAAGAAGGCAAACGGAGGTAGTTATCATGAGTACGAGCAGCAGCATGAGTAAAGAAGTTACGAAGTTGAATCTGTGGTACAGCCAGAATCCAGGTAAAACATCCGCGGTGCTAGCCGTACTAATTGTTATCAGTTTTGGTTTAGATTTATTGCACCTCGGGACGGTGGGGCCGGTCATCATGTACATCGCCGGTGTGTTTGGGACCATCCCGATTGCGATTCGCGCCTGGAGCGCCCTGAAGATGAAGACCATCAGTATCGAACTTCTGGTCACCATCGCCTGCATTGGCGCCTTAGGAATCGGTGAACCAGAAGAAGCCGCAATCGTTACTTTCCTCTTCCTATTCGGGAACGTCCTGGAAGCACGGACGCTCGCCAAGACACGGTCTGCAGTTAAGGACCTGACGGCGATGGCCCCCGAACAGGCGGATGTCGTTCAGGAAGATGGAACGATCGTTGCGACCGATATTGACGACATTGACGAAGGCGACCAAGTGCTGGTCCGCCCTGGTGGTCAAATCCCAGTTGACGGCAAGGTGTTGAAAGGTTCCGGCAGCGCAATTGAGTCCATGATCACTGGTGAAGCTAAGCCGGTCGAGAAGGAAGTTGGCGATGATGTGTACGCCGGGTCGACACTTGATTCCGGGGCGCTCACTGTTGAAACCAGTGCCGCTGGTGAGGATAGTACTTTTGGCCAGATCATCGACCTGGTTGAAAACGCCCAGGACGCACAGGCACCAGTTGCCCGCTTTATTGACAAGTTTGCGACGTATTACACGCCCGCAGTACTGGTGATTGCACTGCTCGTTCTCATTGTGAGTCGGAATATTTCTTTGGCGATCACGATGCTCGTTCTGGGTTGCCCTGGGGCCCTCGTTATTGGGGCGCCAGTCGCCAACGTAGCTGGGATTGGCCGCTCCGCGAGCAACGGAATCCTCTTTAAAGGTGGCAACGCTGTGGCTGCTTTAGCTGGTGCCGACACCTTAATGATGGATAAGACCGGGACCATTACCACCGGCAAAATGAACGTTAACGAAACTAAGACCTTCACGACTGATACTGATCAGGCTTTTGCGGAACTCGCCGCAATTGAAGCTGATTCCAGTCACCCACTTGCTAACGCAATCGTTGCGGAGAGCAAGAAGCGCGGCATTGAACTGAACGCAGCTCCCGAAATGACCACGATCAAGGGCCGCGGGCTGGTGAATGCTGACGAAACGATTCTCGCAGGTAATCCGCAGCTCATGGCTGACAATGGTGTTGTGCTGCCAGCTGCCGTCCAGGAAGCTGTGACCGCAGCACAAAATGCAGGGAACTCAGTTGTCCTTTACGCAAAAGATGGGACGGTCCAGCTCATGGTTGCAGTTGGGGACCACGTTCGGCCTGGTGCCGCTGCTGGTCTTACTGATTTGAAGAAGCACGGCATCAAGCGAATTGTAATGCTGACGGGGGACAATCAAGCCGCTGCCGCGCAAATTGCATCCGGCCTGCCAATTGACGAAGTGCGCGCCGAATTGCTGCCGCAAGACAAATTGACCATTGTTAAGGAAGCTCAGGACAAGGGTGCTAAGGTCGCGTTTGTCGGTGATGGTATCAATGACGCACCGGCGCTGGCAACAGCTGATGTTGGGGTCGGCATGGGCGGTGGCACCGCCGTTGCGCTCGACACTGCCGATGTGGTTCTCGTCAAGGCGGATTTTGACACGCTTGCAAGCGCCGTTCGCACCGCGAAGGGTACGACCCGCGTTACCACGCAGAATATTGTCATCGCGGTCGGCACCGTCGTTCTGCTCTTACTGGGCTTACTTGTCGGAATCGTGCAAATGGGTAGTGGGATGTTCGTTCACGAAGCTTCGATCCTGCTCGTAATTGCCAACGCTCTGCGGCTGCTCCGGAACAAATAAAAAAGTTTACCGACTTGATTTAGGTCAAGGACGGCTGGTCGAGTTGGCACTAAACTTGTCGTAACAAAATTATTGATGGAGGTAAATAATTATGAAACAAGCAATTATGAAGTTAGACGGTCTGACCTGCCCATCTTGCATGCAGAAAATTGAACACGCAGTCTATGGTGTCAATGGTGTTCAGGACGTAAAGGTTTTGTTCAACGCAGCAAAGCTTAAGACCCACTTCGATTCAGCCGCGACCAGCGCTGACGACCTGGCGAACGTGGTTCAGGAACTGGGTTACACCGTTAAGAGCATCAAGGTTAAGGATTAATTTAGTAAGCAGACCGGCAACCACGGCTAACGAAGGGGGAGTTTTCAAAATGACATTTTCAGACGACATCAAGCAGCAGTACGCAGCAGAAGTTAAGCAATCCGATCACGACCACCACAACCCAACGGCGGGGGCGATGACCAACCACATTATCAGTAACCATGTGGTCATGACCAACCGCTTGCGGCAGGCAGAGTGGTTCGTTAAGGGTCCGGAAGCTAAGCAGCTCGCAACCAACTTCAAGGAAACTGGGCTGGCTAACAATGAATGGATCGACCGAATCGCCCAGGACCTCTTGGACGAGGGCGAGATTCCCGCAAACATCGCCAGTGAGTACGCTGAATGGAACATGTTGGAAGAGCATGGCGAATGCAAATACCTCGACGCTGCCGGTTTGATTGACGGGATCGTGCACGACTTCAACACCGACAACCTCTTTGTGACGAGGGCCATCAAACTTGCCGAGCGTGAAGACCGGCCCGCATTAGCAGCCGAGCTGGTTGCCCTCCTTGGTTTTAACAACCGCCAGATCCGTGAGTATCAAGCGCTGCTAGGCAACACCGCTCGCGTTGGTTTGGACGAAGAAGACGATGACGAGGATGACTGACACAGAGCGGAGACCCGCGGTTAAAAGCTGAGGATTAACGTACTTAGGGTAAATACCGGGTCATAGGTATTTTCCCTAAGTGGGTTAACCGCAAGCTTTTGCGGGTCGTAGCTCGACTACAACACAGAGCGGAGCAGGCTTCTGCCCTGCGCAGCTCGACTACAATCCAGAGCGCCGACCCGCTCACTAATAAGCGTTAACCAAGTACCTTAAAGCCAATGCCTGCAACCGGCATTGGCTTTGGTGCGTCACCACTGCAGCGAATTGGTGTAGTTGGCGCTATAATTAAACTATGAGGTAACTGAAAGGGGGATGCAGACCGTGGATATCAAAGAGGCCGAAGAATGTGTGCGGCTCGTGTCGATTTTTTCCGGGATGGATGATTCCGTTGTGCACGAAATCGCGGGATTGGTAAGAGACAGGGATTATGATGCGGGTGAGTACTTGTTCAGCGCTGGTGATAGTGCCGAGCGGCTGTTCATTATTTCACAGGGGCAGGTGAAGGTCAGCTCTGATTCAGCCAGTGGCCGGGAACAGATGCTGCGATTGCTGACCCCTGGTGATTTTGACGGCGAATCCGTACTGTTTAGCAGCGGTGATTACAGCACGACGGCCATTGCCCTAACTCAGGTCCAGGCGTGCACGATCAGCCGCGATGATTTTCAGCACCTGCTGAACAGTCAGCCGGCGCTTGCCCGCAACGTGCTCAATGCACTGGGACAACGGGTCGTTGCACTTGAGGCCCAAGCAGCGGCCGTCACGACCAGTAGCGTGGGTGAGCGACTCGCCAGCTACTTGGTCGAAACAGCCGCAACACTTGGGAGTAAGGATTTTGCCTTGCCACTGCGGAAAAAAGATTTGGCTGCCTACCTGGGGACTAGCCCCGAGACGGTCAGTCGGCGCTTGCGGACCTTCGAAGATGGGGGTTACATCAGTCAGCATGGTCGCGGTAGAATTCAATTACTTGATGGCGATGGCTTGTTACTCGCGGCAGAAAATTAAGTGCGATTATGGGGCGCTCATCTACATTGATGAGCGCTTTTTTGGTGTTAGCAAGCTCCGAAAAGCCCGCCATCACTGGAAACTAGCGGCGCTCATGATTTAATGATAAAATTAAAAGCAAAACCAATGAGGAGGCGGGGACATGACTGAAGAAAAGCGGCGTTACAAGGCCAATATCGGTGGTAAGAACTACACTTTGATCGGCCGGGGCAGCACGGCGAAGTTTGCCGCTGCAACGCAAATCGTCAACGACCAGTTGGACCAGATTAAACGTCTTGCGCCCAAAATCAGTACGGAGGACGCGGCGGTGCTACTTGCATTCAATGCCATTGCTGAGCAGGTTGGGGCTGAAGCCCAGCGTGCTGAGACCAGTACCGAGTCCTAATTCGGGAGAAACGAATGTTAACAATTATTGTTCTTTTGTTCCTTGCGTACAGTTTTTACGCCGGTGCCCGGCGCGGAGTTGCACTGCAGGGTGTGTACACGATCGGATACTTAGTGAGTTTTATTATTGCTCGGCTGAGCGCCAAAGCTCTTAGTCCCGCGCTGGAGTTGTGGGTGCCATACCCATCGGCGACGCCAAGCAGTAAATTTGTATTTTTCGCTAGCAACCTTGATTTCCGCCTCGACTCGGCGTTCTATTACGGGGTGTCTTTTATCTTCGTTCTGGCCGTTTGCTGGTGTATTGTGCGGATCATCGGACTGGCAGCCGGGGATTTAGAATATTTCCACATTGAGGATGAACGCCTCAACAAGTTGGCTGGCGGTTTTCTTAACTTTCTGTGCGCTTATGTTTTCGTATTCCTGCTTCTTTACTTGCTGGCACTCGTGCCGGTCAACGGGCTGCAGGACTTCCTGGGGCACTCACCGATTGCAGTGCTCATGGTTCGGTACACCCCAATTCTTTCCCACCTGATTTCAAACTGGTGGATTGTTAGTCAATAACGTTAATTGCAGCAAACAAAATGCTGCCAGGGACTGGATGTCGTTTCTAGTCCCTGTTTTGATAGTTAGGAGAAAAAATGTACAAAAAGATTCTAAATACACTTGAGTTCGGCCGCATCCGTGAGGGTCTGCAGCACCACACGGTCACCGCGAAGGGGAAGGACATGGCTGCCCGCTTGGTGCCAAGATCCAAGCCGGACAAGGTCCAGGAGATGCTGGATGAAACAGCCGATGGGGCCAAAATCCTGCGTTTGCGCGGTGGAATTCCCATCCCTTCACTGCCCGACATTAGTCAGAGCCTGAAACGTGTCCGCATTGGTGGGGTGCTTAACGGCACGGAACTGGCCGGCATCAGTCGGGTTTTGCAGACGGTCAGCACTGTGGTTGATTTCATGACCGACATTCAGGAAACCATTGAGCTCAAGCGACTCTATGAACTGAAGGATGAATTGACCTCGCTGCCGGCCCTAGAACGCCGACTCAAGCGCTCGATTGATGATGATGGTACGGTTACCGATGAGGCCAGCAGTCAGCTCGGTGCCATCCGGGCGCAGGTGAAGGCCATTGAGAATCAGATCCGCGAAAAGATGGAGAGCTTTACGCGCGGTAATAGTGCGAAGTACTTGAGTGACCCCATCGTCACGATTCGCGATGATCGTTACGTGATCCCGGTCCGTTCTGATAGCAAGAACCGCTTCGGCGGGGTCGTGCACGACCAGTCAGCTTCCGGGCAGACGCTCTTTATTGAACCCGAAGCCATCGTCAACCTGAACAATCGACTCCGCGAGGCCCAGTTGCGTGAAACGCAGGAAGTTGCGCGGATTCTGGCGGAACTGTCCGCAGAAATCACCCCAGATATCGACTCCTTATTCGACAATGCGCGCGTGCTCGGGTACTTTGACTTCATCAACGCGAAGGCAAAGTACGCGCTCGACATCAAGGGCAGCGAGCCCACCATCAATCCCGACAATGTGGTGAACCTCCGTCAGGCGCGGCACCCGCTGCTGGATCCGCAGAAGGTCGTTGCCAACGACATCAAGCTCGGCGGTGACTACCAGGCCATCGTCATTACCGGTCCTAACACCGGTGGTAAAACCATCACCCTCAAAACCTTGGGGCTGGTACAGGTGATGGCTCAGGCCGGTCTGTTTATTCCCGCAGGTGAGGGCAGCGAGGTTGCTGTTTTCAGCAACATTTTTGCTGATATCGGGGATGAGCAGTCCATTGAACAGAACTTATCCACATTTTCAGCGCACATGTCCAACATCATCTCAATTCTCGATCGAATTGATGACCGCAGCCTGGCCCTGTTTGATGAGCTAGGCGCCGGGACTGACCCCCAAGAAGGGGCCGCCCTCGCGATTTCCATTTTGGACGCGGTTGGTGAAGTGGGCGCAGATGTTGTGGCCACGACCCACTATCCAGAGCTCAAACTCTACGGCTACAACACACCGAAGACGATCAACGCCTCCATGGCTTTTGATGTCGATACCCTGCAGCCAACATACCAGTTGTTGATTGGGGTCCCTGGACGTAGTAACGCTTTTGACATTGCTAGTCGGCTTGGGTTGTCAGATACCATCGTTGACCGGGCCAAGCTACTTATTAGCAGTGATTCCCACGAGCTGAACGACATGATCTCAGACCTGGAGAAGGAGCGCCAGGCCGCTGCGATGACCGACTCTAACTTGCAGGCTAAGCTGGACGAAACCACCCGTTTGCACAGCGAATTGAAGAAGAGTTACGACGAACTGAACGCGCGGCGCGACAAGGAGGTCAAGGACGCCAAGGCGCGTGCGAACGCAATCGTTTTGAACGCCCAGACCGAGGCCGACAAAATCATCAAGGAACTGCGGAAACTCCAGCAGGAAGCCCCTAAGGCCATCAAGGATGACAAGCTGATTGACGCCAAAACGCGGCTGAACAAACTGCACGAGGACGAGCAGCCGGTGATCAAAAACAAGGTGCTGCGCCGCGCCAAGAACCAGGCGGCGCTCCACGTTGGCGATACGGTCAAAGTATTGCAGTACGGTCAGACCGGGACGATTGTCAAAAAGCTGGATAATAAGCAGTGGCAAGTGCAAGTCGGAATCATGAAACTTGCGGTTAAGGACAATGGTCTTGAAAAGGTCAAGCCGGAGCCACAGTCACCAAAACGGCGGATTGCCGCAACTGTTAAGGGTGCTGGTGGGATTGCTGATGGTCCGGGAACCACGTTCGACTTGCGTGGTGAACGCTACAACGAGGCGATGACCGATCTGGACAACTACATCGACGCTGCGCTGCTGGCCAATTACCCAACCGTCACCATCATCCACGGTCTAGGGACAGGGGCCATCCGCAAGGGGGTCACCGAGTACCTGAAGCGTAGCCGCAACGTTGCGAAGTTCGGCTACGCACCGGCCAATGCTGGTGGTTCCGGAGCCACGATTGTTACTTTCAAATAGTTAGGCTTTACTTTTGGGACGGGTTATCATATAATACTTACTAAAGGTAAGAAAAGCTGTCACAAACAATGGAGGAATTTTCATGGTTAAAGTAGTTACTGATAATGATTTTGCCGCAGAAACTGATACTGGTGTTGTCCTCACTGACTTCTGGGCAACTTGGTGTGGCCCTTGTCGCATGCAGAGTCCTGTTGTCGAGAAGCTTGAAGAGACTATGAAGGACGTCAAGTTCACCAAGATGGACGTTGACGCTAACCCAGACACTCCGCGCGATTTCGGTATCCAGGCAATCCCAACTTTGCTCGTCAAGAAGGACGGCAAGCCAGTTGAGCAGATCGTTGGTTACCACACGAAGGACCAGCTGGAAGAGATTCTGAACAAGTACACCGCTTAATTAAATCGAATAACTAACTGGGGGGAGTCGGCACATCACGTGCTGGCTCCCCTTTATGTTGTTACTGATGTGGGTTGAAGCCGCCCGGGCGGTGGGGGTAGCTACTCCCGCACTTCGCTTCGCTACGATGTCCGGAGTTCTAATTGCTAAAGCACTAAGAACTTCCGGCTCCGCCACGGGGCAGCATTCCTTCGCTATCTAGCTACCCCGACCGCCCTACACTCGATATTTGAAAGCTACAACGGCCTGGCCGGTATCATGGTGGGTTCAATTATTATGTATTGTAATTTGCAAAAGATTTAAAAGCGTTAACGTTACGAAGTTTGGAAGTTATTGCTTGGGTAATAATTTGTCCAGAAACAAGACTACGGAACAATTAGTTTGCGGAGGATTTCATCCAAAAGTGCAGTAACGACTGTGTAGGGCTGGACGTGTCTCTTCCAGAACGGAGCTGGCGGGAGTGACCATGCTGAAACGATAATTACTAGTCTAGCCAGTTTGGCTAGGCTAGTAATTATCGGGGTGAGTGGAGAGACCGCAAGAAAGATATGTCCTCAAACTGTTAGTTTACCGTGGCCCGAATGGCGACACGGCGGGCTCGGAGCTCAGCGGAAGACTTGGCGAACTGTGCCAAGTCTGCAACGACCCCAGCATGCCTGCCTGTCTGTCACTGCCGCCAGCGTAGTGGGAGGAAGAGGCACGTCCAGCCCGGCATTTCCATCGCCCCCAGCAGCCACAATAAAAGCGCCCGCCATGGAAATGACGGACGCTCTGCGTGCAGATGGTTTAACCGCGGTCGCGGCGGGTTGCTGAGATAATTGTTTGTTCTTCACTTGGATCAATGCTGACGATGAAATCAACGGTTCCCGCGTGCCGGTCAACCTTGCTGGCCGCCTCGGTGGTCATCCCGAGAACCTGTTGGATCAGTTGGGCGAGCAAGCCTGCCTCGAATTGGAAATCGGCATCCTTGAAGTTCTTGATGCGCGTCGTAACTGGCGTGCCGCTCAGGGTGTAATTACGGAGCTTGGTCTTGATTTTGCCGATTTGCAGGGTGCCCAGGCCTAGAGCGGCGAACAATTCAGGAATCCGCTCATCGCCCACCGGGAGCTTGACGGCGAGGTCGCGGCCCGCAAAGTACATGATGCCAGAGGTGTTCTGCCCCAGTAATTGCGGGATCATCACGTCGCGGAGCATCATCTGCCCAAAGTAAGGTGTACTTTCTTCGGTGTTAATCAAGTTAGTATATTGTGCGTCAGCCATTTTGAGTCCTCCTAGATTTACCCCCTAAGTATACAAAACGCCGAGCGTAAAATCAGCATACCTCTGCACTTGATTTTATTTTGCAAGCGATTAACAATAGAGGTTCAGGAGTTTTTACGGAAAACGTGGGAAATTGTTCCCAAAATGCACTTGCTGTTCCCGGCCTTTATTAGCTGGGTACATAGAAAAGGAGACTGCTCATGAACGCTGCACCAATTGGATTCATTGACTCGGGGGTTGGCGGCTTGACCGTTGTGCGTGAAGCGTTGCGGCAGCTGCCCCACGAGAACATCATTTTTCTTGGCGATCAGGCCCGATTACCTTATGGACCCCGGCCAGCAAGCCAGGTCCGTGAGTTTACGTGGCAGATGACCAACTTTTTGCGCCGGCGGGGAATCAAAATGCTTGTGATTGCCTGTAACACAGCCACCGCGGCGGCTTTACCTGATTTACGGGGAAAGCTCGATATTCCGGTTGTCGGCGTCATCGTTCCTGGTTCGCGGGCCGCGGTCAAGGCGACTCATAGTGAGCGGATCGGCGTGATTGCCACCGAAGGAACCGTGGCTAGTGGCGCATACGAAGATGCAATTCACGCCCGGAACGAAGACATCACGGTCGAAAGCTTAGCGGCACCGAAGTTTGTGCCCGTTGTCGAAAGCAACGAATATCAAGACCCGATTGCGGAACGCATCGTTCGGGAGACGCTACAGCCGATGGTGGCCGCAAACGTGGACACCCTGGTGATGGGCTGCACGCACTACCCGTTGCTGCGGCCGTTCATCCAGAAGACGATGGGGCCAGACGTTAAGCTGATTGATTCCGGGGCGGAAACAGTTAGTGAAGTTTCCGTTCTGCTCGATTACTTTGACCTTGCGAACCCGGGACACAAGCAGGGCAGCCGGGAGTTCTTCACCACTGGTAACCCGAAGATGTTCGTTGACATTGCCGCCCAGTGGTTAGATATGGCAGATCTCACTGCCGAACACGTCGACATCACGAATGAGGCGCGGACATACGTTCCCGATTTTGCGCAAGCAGGTGAGACGGTCGTCGTTGCGTCAACCAACGCGGGCAAAATTGCCGAGATTCGCGAATTCTTCGCTGAGCGCGGGGTGCAAGTCAAGGGCTTGGCAGATTATCCGAACGTCAAACCAGTTGAGGAGACCGGCACTACTTTTGAAGAGAACGCCCGGTTGAAGGCTGACGGCTACAGTAAGCAGCTCGGCATTCCGGTGCTGGCTGATGATTCCGGCCTGATGGTTGATGCACTGGACGGCGCACCAGGAGTCTTCTCGGCACGCTATGCCGGCAGGGGGCATAACGATGCGGCTAATAATGCTAAGTTACTAGCCAATCTAGCTGACGTGCCCAAGGACCGGCGGCAGGCGGAGTTCCACACGACGCTCGTGCTTGCGCAACCAGACCGTCCCGATGCGGATATCGTTGTTAGCGGCGAGGTCAGGGGGGTCATCACCGCCTTGCCCCGGGGCGAGAATGGTTTCGGCTATGATCCATTCTTCTTCTTGCCGGAGCTGGGTAAGACAATGGCTGAACTGACTCAGGAGCAAAAGAATACGATCAGCCACCGGGGTCGCGCCTTGCGCGCACTCGGTGACGTGCTCAATTCACGGAGGTAATTATGCGGATTATTGCGGTTAGTGACACGCACGGCGATGAACTAGTGCTGAAGGAAATCGTGACGGAGTACCCGGATTGTGCGGCTTATTTTTATGCTGGCGACTCCGAATTGGCGGCGAACGATGCGGTGTTCAAGACTTACCAGGCAGTTGTCGGCAACATGGATTTTGACCAAAGCTTTCCCAAAACGCTCACGGCGGATGTGGCTGGCTTCCGGGTCTTCATGACGCACGGTCACTTTTACAACGTCCGGGTGACGCTGGATAAGCTCCTCGCCGCTGGGCAAAGTGCAGGGGCCCAGTTGATTATTTATGGGCATACGCACGTGGCTTTGGCGGAGGAGCACGCCGGGGTGGTCATCGTTAACCCCGGCAGCATCAGCCAACCCCGCGGGCCGCTGGCAAAATTGGGCGGCACCTTTGCCATCATCGACGTTGATGCTGAGCAAATCAAGGTGCAGTATGCAAGCCGAACGGGAATTCGGCCGGAGCTGACGCGGGTGTTTGACCGTTGATTGATTCAGAAAGTAAATTTTGTGGGAACCGGTGATTACCGGTTCTTTTTTTAACAATTTGCGCTAATATGAAACTAAATATTGCTAGTCTGATGATTAAGAAGCCGGTGGGACTTTGGCAGCGGCTTTTGGGGAGGATTGCTGATGATTAGACCAATCAGCCTTGAGGAAGTGCAGAGCCTGTTGCAGCACTACTCTAAACGGGATCGAATGTATTTAGACATCAATCAGTACAGCGCGGATCTGCGCGGTTTGTTTGTGCACGACAAGTTAGTTGCGGCGTGGACCAGCTGGCAGGTGCCCCTGCACCCATACTTACTCGCGTTTGCCGTGGTCAGCGCGAGCTATATCTCTGACTTCACGCTGGTCGGTCCGGAAATTATTGGCGACCTGATGCAGGCGGCGCGTCAGTATCGGGGGTTGGTGTTTGCAGATTACAACCCGCAAACAGAGTTTATGGACTGGCTCGTGAAGCAGGGCTTTAGTAACGCTCGCTGCCGCGTCAGCACCAGTTTGAACCTGAAACAGTTACCGCTCGCCGTACCCGGGGCGTTGACCCGGGGCCAGCTGCTTACTGGGACCGAGTTGCAGGCGGATGCTAAGCTGAGCGTTGATTTTGTCCGACTGACTTGGCAACAGTTCGCATACACCAGGCGGGACAACCCCGTGATTGCTTTTGACCCCGACACGTGGACCGAATTGGCTCTTAGGGGCTGGGAACAGGCAGCCCCAGTGGTGATTGTTGATGACGGTGCCGTGCAGGCATACGTTTTGCTGCGGCGGGACCAGCAAGGTGAACTTACACTGAGCTGGGCGTGGGCGACAGATGTGCACTACATGCGCGAACTGTTGCCGCATGTTCTGCAATATGCACAGGAGCACACACAAGTGCTGCACGCGCAATTTTCATCGACCGATGTTTATGAACGGTTCGTCCACAACTCATACCCGTTTAAGGACGTCCCGGAACTAGCAATTTACGTGCGGATGAATGTTGCGATTGGGGGCGGGCTGAATGCACATTAAAAAAATCGATTACGCCGATATTCAGGGACTACTGGCCTTTGCTCCAGAAACGATTCGCCGGCGCTTCACACCGCAACGGCCGGTGCGGGCACTGACCCATGGCGGGCAATTACTGGCGGTGTGGACGATGTGGCGTGAAGACAACCAACCCGGGATCTTGCAATTTGTGGGTTACCTGCGCCCAGGCAAGGATGTGGCGCTCCGTTATGGCCGCAAAATCATCGATAATTTGTGGGCAAAAGCCAAACCGAACGAATTACTCCTGGTTCGGGGGGCCGGGCAACATTCAGAATTCGTGGAGTGGTTGATTGAAAATGAACACTTCCGGGAAGTCGGCAGTCGGGCCGAGGCGGAGTTGGTCCTAAGTGACTGCACAATTGCTCCGAATCCGCTCAACGCTGGTCGGGTGCTGACCTTTAGTGAGTTGGCTGGGCGGCCGCGGTTGCGTGATGATTTTGCCGCCGCGGTGTTCTGGCGCCAGAATCAGCTCCACCATTTGCACCCGTCAGTGCTCAGTACCAGTGCGATGTGGGCCCAATTGGAGCCGCTGCAGCTGCACGATGCACCAGTAGCAATCGTTAAGCGCAGTACGATCACGGCGGTTGCGGTGCTCGCGCACGCGCCGCAAACTGGGGTCCAACTGCAATTGGTTGGCGGCGAAGAACCCGAGATTACGCAATTGCTGCCATTTGTATTGGCGTACGCCGCTAAGCACTACAGGGCGATTGATGTCACGATTAGTAATGAGGACCGGATCAGCCAGACACTACAACGACGCTTACCATTGGCCCCAACGCCAATCGTGTACGATTACGCGGCGATTCGGCCCGAACGCCTCAGCGCAAGTAAAGGTGAATGAAGAATTGAATGATGACCGTGCAATTGTGAAATTGCGTGGCCATTTTTATGTGGACGGGCCGATGTATGATTATTTCGTAAAAATTAGCAAGCAAGGCTAATAATTCACGCGCTTTTCGGGTAAGCTGAAACTTAGGATTATTCGTAAAAAAGTAGAAATGGTGGCGTAATTGTGCAAGTCAAATCTCCCCGAAGCATACTAAAACGGCTGTGGCCCCTGATTATGATTGGGCTGGTCAGTGTAATGGTCTTATTACCGCAGCTTTTCAACCACAGTATTATTCTGGGGGTTGATTCGCTATTTCATTTTAACCGCTTCTATGAAGCCGCGATGCAAATTAAGACCCACCACTTCAGCTACTTTCAGAGTAACTTCGGTTTTCAGCAGTCCGGGCGGATCGTAAACGCCCTCTACGGACCGTATTTGGCATACATATTTGGTTGGCTATTGCTCCACCTTGGCGGCTGGTTTAAGTTCGAATTGGTGATAGGGGTGCTGCTCGAGTTCATTGCCGGTAGTGGCATGTATCTGCTGGCCCGGCGGACAAAAGCGGCGCGGGGTTGGGCCTGCAGCGTTGCCTTGATTTATATGCTTTCCGGCTGGGTGCCTAGCTGGCTGACTACCCAGGAATTCATGGCCTGGGGGGCGGCAATCATGCCCTGGGTGCTCATCGCTGGCGTGCGCATGGTCACCGACCACGCGCGACCGGTACCGGTAATGCCACTGGCAGTCGGCATGGCTGTTCTGGTGCAGACCCATGTCCTCAGCTCAGTTTTGGTTACCATCGCGCTGGTTCCCTTCGCGATTGCCGGTTTCATCCTTAGTAAAAGGCGCGGCCGGATGGTGCTAGACCTGCTCCTCGCCGTGCTGCTTTGTGCCGCGCTCACCGCCAACGTTTGGGGCGCATTACTGGAGGTTTACACCAGCAATCACGTTCTGGCCCCCTACATGCCGCTGAATTCAGGAACCTACACCACGAAGCTATCCTTGGGTAGTTACGGGCGGGGGACACTAGGTGGTAGCTTAGGAATTGTCTGCAGTTTGCTCTTTACTATGCAGATAATTTATTTTTGCGTGCGTAAACACAAAACGGTGCTGGAAGGCATGCTGACCGGTGTCGGGGGAGCTTTTCTAATCGCAGCAAGTCCCTTAGTTCCGTGGAACCACATCGTTGCCAAGTGGCCTGTGCTGGGGTCTTACCTGCAGTTTCCATCTCGACTGGCCAGCGTGGCGGCGATTTTGCTGCTGGGGGCCGTCAGCATGTCGTTGACCGAACTCAGCCGCCGTGTGCAGCAGGGCCAGTCCGGCACCACTAATGTTGGGTGGCCGGAGCGGCTCCTCCGCGTCTTGATTGGGCTTGGAATCGTCTTTTTGGCCTACCAGACCCTCACCAATGTCGAGAGCAGCGCTGAAAGCTGGAACAAGCCCAAAGTCATGCAATCCCAATCCAGTGTGACGCTGAACGCCGTGACGATGGATGATGTACGGACAGCCTTCATGAGTAAGGATTTGGGTAGCGGCTTGCAGATGGCCGCCAAGGGGACGCCGGACTACTTGCCGGTCCCTACTGCTTCCGTTCGTTGGTTCAAGGATAATAATCAGTATGAGCTCTATCACAAGCAGAGCGTGCTGATCACGACCCCAGAAACGGCTCCGACCGGGCAGATCGGCAACAAAATTGACGCTAAAGCCTACAAGTTACAGGGCCAAGTGATCAATGCGGATAGTCCCTACGCAATTTATTATGAGCAATTAATTGCACCGAATGGTTACTTCGTTAAGACGCCGCTGCAAAATGGGGGCCTGCAGCTGGAGTGGCTGGCTAAGAAGCGGGACATTGTGCAGCTCCCGATTGTTAAGTACAACCACAGCCTGGTTACGATTAATGGGCACCGACTGCGCAAGGCAGATTACGAGCGCAGCGATATCGGGGCCATCACGACCTGGCAGCGCAAAGGCCGGAACATCGTGCAAATTCGTTACCAGCCGGCGCAGCGGACCCAGTTCTTGCTAAAGATGACACCTTACATTTGGGCGGCGACGATCTTACTGGCGGCAGGACTGTTCTGCTGGCGGAAGCGCACGGCCTGGCAATACGCTAAGCAGAACTAAAAACAGCAGCGGCTCCGGATTTTGCCGGAACTGCTGCTGTTTGTTTTTAAGGGCGAATGTTAATTTTACTGATCCTAAAGGAAGAAGAACTTGTAGGTCGCAATGCCACAGATGCCGGCGCAAATTGGGGCGAGAACCGGAACCCAAGAGTAACCCCAGTCGGAGGAACCCTTGTGTTTGAGTGGCAGGAAGGCGTGGACGAGACGGGGACCGAGATCACGCGCAGGGTTCAGAGCGGGGCCAGTGGGGCCACCCAGACTGGCAACCAGCACGGCGACCAGGAAGCCGACCCCGAAGTTGGCGGTTCCGGCGTTGTGTGCGAAGAAGGGTGCATGGGTGATCCCGAATGCCCCGAGGGTCAGAATGTAAGTGCCCAGGAATTCGTTCACGAAACCGTTAAACTTGCTCTTGGTAGCGTTAATGGTGGCAAAAGTACCGAGCACGTGCTGCGTGTTGGTGGTCATGTCGTAGTGAGGCTTGTAGGCCGCAACAACGAGCAGTTGGCCGACAATGGCGCCGGCGAATTGAACCAGAATGTATGGCAGTACTTCACTCCATGGAAACAGGCCGGAAACGGCAAGGCCGATGGTGAAGGCGGGGTTGATGTGGTTCCCGGAAATGGAGCCGAACATGAGGGCGGGGATGAGCACCCCACAACCGTAACCGACTGCAATGAGCATCCAGTCAGAACCGTTACCCTTAGTCCCTTTCAAATCTACGTTGGCTACGGAGCCGTTACCGAGAATGACCATAATCGCCGTTCCGATGAATTCAGCTGCGAGTCTAACTCCCAGTGAGTAGTCCAAAGTTAATATCCTCCTAAGTGAATATATATATGTCAATTAATCAAAACATGGTTAAGCTTATCAAAAAAGAAGTTCCATGTCAGGACAAATTTGAAGAATGCTTGAATGTTAGCGCTGCCTACTGCATTTTGCTGCTAATTCGCGTAAACTAGACGGATAGACATAATGTTTTCCCAGGCAAAGGAAGGTTGATTCAATGATAGACACAGCGATAAGTTCCATGCTTTTGGAAAATAAGGAGCACTTCCTGATTCCTGCTTCAAAGGTTGCCAGTGTTCAGGAGGACAATTCGTTGACGCATGCGTTCCTGGTTCTGACCAAGGTGCGGTACTCAAAAATTCCGGTGTTGGGCGAAGACGATCAGTTTAAAGGCTTGTTGTCGATGCCGATGATCACCGAGACAATGCTCGGCATGGACAAGCTCAACGTTGATAAGCTGGACGACCTTTGTGTTGCCGACGTCATGCAACAAGACGTGGTCACGGTGCAAAATCCGTATGACGTTGAGGAAGTCATGCACCTCCTGGTTGACGATCCATTCCTGCCCGTAGTTGATGATCGGGGTGAATTCACCGGCATCGTCACGCGTAAGGAGTGGATGAAGAGTCTGAACTTCTTGGTCCACAACTTAGATAAAGAATACGAGCTGGTAGCTAAGCACGCGTTGAATCACTAATATCAAAATGGCCTCCGAGCGTAAAAAGCTCGGGGGCCATAATTATTGTCGGATTATTATTGCGGGTTGCGCATGTCCGTCCGCAGATCGATGCCGGCCTTGCTTAGTGCGTCAACGTAGGCGGTCAGATAAAGCCGCTGCATGCCCAGCTGGGCGCCGGGAGCGGTGGTTAACAGCACCTGGTAACTGAGTCCGAGCTTGGCGGTACTGAGGCCGAGCAGTTGCGGCGGAGCGGTCAGGGAGTTTGCTTGATCAGCCAGGTGGGCGTTGACGTCCTTAACGATCGTCTCGACTTGCGGGGTGTCACCAGCGTTTGCCAGTGGAATGTCCACGGTAATTTTCATCGCGTTGCGCGAGAGGTTGCGGACAATCGTGATGTTGCGGTTGGGGATGTAATTCAGCGTGCCATCGCTACTTTCAATCTGGGTGGTGCGCAGACCCACAGCGGTCACGGTGCCGGTTATTTCGCCGATTGTGACGGAATCACCAACATCCAGTTGACCCTCCATGATGATGAAGAAGCCGTTGACGAGGTCACTGACGAAGCCCTGCGCCCCAAAGCCGACTGCTAAACCGACGATTCCGGCCCCGGCAATCAGGGTTCCCACAGGCACACCAACAATCGTGAGGGCGCTGTAAACGTAGAAGAACACGAGCACGTAACTCAGCGTGTTTTGACTGAGTGCGGCCATGGTGTCAACGCGGCCGTTTGCACCAACGCGGACTTTATAGTGGCGGAAGGAGCGGCGCACAAGGTAACGGCCGCCGCGGAGTAAAATGATGAAGACAACAGTAACAATCAGCAGCTGCATTGCGGCACTGAAAATTTTATCCCCAAGCGTCTGCCAATTGATGCGTTGAAAAAAGCGTAACCAGTGTTTAGATGTCGCTACCTGGGCGTAGATGCCACTAAGCGAATTTTGCATATCTGAGTCCTCCCGTAACTGTCCTATATAGTGTAGCAGATGCTACTCTGCGGTAAAACCATCCACCTGTTGCATTTTGCGACAAAAGCGGCGATAAAAATTGAATGCGTCTTCTTTTGATGATATTCTTGTGGTAAGTTCACGAATCTAGAAAGGATGGTGTGGCATGACACTTGGACAGGTCGCAGGAATAATTGCAGCAATCGCATTCCTCATCATTGCCCTAGCAGTAATGGTAGTTTGCTGGCAGATTAGCCGGACAATCAAGGAAGTAAAACCAACAGTGAGTGAGGCCCGCCGGACGCTTGGCGTTGTTAACGACGAACTCGGTACCCTGACGCACGAGGTGGAGTCGCTGCTCGTCAAGACCAACGACTTGCTGGAAGACGTTAATGGGAAAGTCGCAACAATTGACCCCGTATTCAAGGCGATGGGAGATCTGGGCGAGAGCGTCTCTGATCTTAACGTGGCTGCGCGGGACCTTAGCGAACGGGTTGGCAACACTGCCACATCAGCGAAGAGTTCAGTGGCAATTAAGGCCGGTAAAACGGCCTTCTCAATTCTAAGGAATCAGCTTGGGAAGAAAAGCAAATAGGAGGATTCATCATGACAAAGAGTAATCACTTCGTACTGGGATTTGTTCTGGGAACCGCATCCGCATTGGTAACGACCTACCTGCTTGCACCAAAGAGCACAGATGAGCTCAAACGGCGCCTGAAGGACAGTGGCAGCCAGTTGGGTGACCGGGCCACAGACTACTACGAATACGCTAAGGATGCCACCAGCGACCTGCGCAGCAGTGCTGAGGAACTCGTTACGGGTTTGAAGACGAAGCTGCACAAGGACGAGGACATCGATCTTGATACTTATGACGAAGAAACCGCTGAGTTGCGGGGCGCCGTAACTGATTCAAGTGACGATGCCGAGGATGACGACGCTGACTTTGATGACATCGTTGTGGACGGCAAGAGTGCTTTTGCGCAGGCTAAGGACGAGGCGACCCCAACGGCCGAGGATGCGGAGCCAGCACCAGCTGCTGAACCGGCACCAGCTGCCGAGGATGAACCTAGCGCTGACGCTGCGGCTGCAGAAGACGCTAAGTAATCTAGTAATCAAAGTAAATTGAGGGCGGCTGTTTGGCATGTACGTTCATGCCGGACAGCCGTTTTATTTTGCACTAGCTGGCAAAAATGCGGTATCCTTATGGCACGTGTTGCTCAGTACTAATTAATTGATAATGGAGATTCATAAAATGGCAAAAACATTGTTCTTCGATTTTGACGGGACCATCGCTGATTCCGAAGAGGGAATTACTAACGGCATCAAGTACATGATCAAGGAAATGGGGCTACACCCCCTTCAGCCGGCGCAGTATCGCGATTGGGTGGGGCCAAGCCTCTCTTACAGTATGCATAAATACTTCCCCGGGATGGACGTGACGCGCGGAATCAAGTCTTACCAAGACTACTACAATCAGCAGGGTATTTTTGAGCTGAAACTGTACCCTGGAGTGACCCGTGATTTACAACAACTGAAGCGGGATGGCTATAAGCTCGCTGTCGCTTCTTCTAAGCCGGAGCATATGATTCAGCGGATCGTTAAGCACCTTGATCTGACCGACCTGTTCGCCGGTGAGTTCGGGGCGTCACCAGATGAACGGACCCGCGTGACGAAGACGGACGTGCTGGCGTACGCGCTCCAGGAGACTGGTGCAAATAAGGCCGAGAGCGTGATGATCGGTGACCGCTTTACGGACATGGAGGGGGGCCGCAACAACGCAGTCAAAACCCTCGGGGTGACGTACGGTTTTGGCGACCGGGCAGAATTGCAGAAAGCCGGTGCCAGCCTGATTGTCGACACACCAGACGAGGTGCGGAGTGCAGTCGGCGCCTTGATCTAAACCATTGAAACCTGTAACGCAAAAAAGGCTCCGAACGTGATGTTCGGGGCCGTTTGCTTTGTTTAACGTGAGTTTAGTCGCTGAAAGTTTGTAATTCCTTAGTGGTGTGGGTGAAGGGCTCGTTGCCATTAGGGGTAATGTGCACACAGTCCTCGATCCGGACGCCTGCAAAACCGGGCACGTAAATCCCGGGTTCAATGGAGAAGCACATTCCTGGTTCCAGAACCAGGTCATTGCCTTCCATGATGGATGGAAATTCGTGGGTGCTGGTGCCGATCCCATGACCGAGACGGTGGTTGAAGTATTCGCCGTAGCCGGCCTTGGTAATGATATCCCGGGCAATTTTGTCCAATTCCGCCGCGGTGATTCCGGGCCGGGCCGCGTCCATGGCGGTCAGGTTGGCTTCAAGGCAGACCTGGTGGATCTCACGCTGCTTGTCGCTGATGGGACCAAACGCCACGGTCCGGGTTGCGTCACTGATGTAACCCTTGTGGACGGTTCCGAGGTCGAAGAGGACCATCTGGCCGGATTCGATTTTGTTAAGTTCCGGGCCGCCGTGGGGGTTAGCGGCGTTGGCACCGGCCTGAACGATGGTGTCAAAACTCATGTTCATGACGCCGGCCTTCATCATTGTGTAGTTGATTTCGGCAACTACGGCCTGTTCGGTAATGCCAGTGCGCAGTGCGGCAAAACCGGCTGCAAAGGCCTGATCAGCTTCGCGTCCGGCGGCTTCGAGCAGCGCAATTTCATCAGGCGACTTGATCAACTTGGCGCGCTCGATGTAGCGGGATGCATCTGCAGGGAAGGTCGCACTAGGAAATTGCTTCATGATTGCTTCGAAGCGGAAAACGGGCAGATCATCCTTCTCAATGCCCCAACTTGTTGGTTCGGCAACGCGCTCCTTGATGTGTTCAGCAATCAGTGCAAATGGGTCTTCATGGTCGAGGTAGCCATAGACATCATAGGGCCAGCCAGCCTTCTTGACGGCCTCGATAGATAGAGCCGGGGTGAACAGGAATGGATCCTGGTCAGGAAAAACAAAGAGGGCGGTCACGCGTTCTTCGGGTTCCTGATAGAAGCCGCTAAAGTAATTAATGTTAGTGGGATTGCTAATGTAAGCAATATCCAAGTGCTGTTCCTGGACCCAGTTAATTAGACTTTGCAAATGTGAGTTCATTGAAAGTTCCTCCTTGCACCGTGTTGAGCGGTGATGATTGTTAGCCAAGTATAGCACAGCAAGCGTCCCCACGGAGTTTCAGAAACTTGCTTGAAAAAATCCATCTGATTATCAGTAAACGCTTGCATTTGGCGCGGTACTTTGTTAATCTTGAAAACGAACGAGATTGAACGAATTCGAAAATTTTGAGATATGTGAAAGGATTACTGAAGTACTATGGAAAAGCAGACAATTACCATTTATGACGTGGCACGTGAGGCTAGCGTCTCAATGGCCACAGTTTCACGAGTTGTTAACGGGAACCCAAACGTTAAGCCCGCTACCCGCAAGAAGGTTCTGGAGGTCATTGATCGTCTTGATTACCGGCCAAACGCAGTCGCACGGGGATTGGCATCCAAGAAGACAACTACGGTTGGGGTAATCATCCCTGACGTGACGAACATGTTCTTCTCCAGTCTGGCCCGGGGGATCGATGACGTTGCTGCGATGTACAAGTACAACATCATCCTAGCGAACTCAGATGAGAACAGCAAGAAGGAAGTTCAGGTTGTTAACAACCTGCTTGCTAAGCAGGTTGACGGTTTGATTTACATGGGCCACCAAGTCAGTGATGAAGTTCGCACTGAATTCAACCGCAGCAAGACGCCAGTTGTTCTCGCTGGCTCGATCGATGCTAAGAAGGAAATGGGCAGCGTCAACATCGATTACGTGTCTGCAGTTGAGAACGCGGTCGCGCAGCTCCTTGCTAGCGGCAACAAGCGCATCGCGTTTATCTCCGGCCCACTGGACGAACCGATCAACGGTCAGTACCGGCTCAAGGGTTACAAGCAGGCCCTTGAAAAGGCTGGCGCTGAATACGATGAAAGTCTCGTCTTCGAGACCGAATACAGCTACCAGGCTGGCCTGGCCATCTTCAAGCAGTTGCAAAAGGCAAAGGCAACTGCAGCAATCGTCGCTGATGATGAGGTTGCAATCGGGGTGCTTAACGCCGCCCGCGATGCCGGCCTGACGGTTCCTGATGATTTCGAAATCATCGCCAGCAACAACACCAAGCTCACCGAAATGAGCCGGCCGCGGATGACTTCCATCGACCAGCCGCTTTACGATATCGGTGCTGTTGCAATGCGCCTGCTCACCAAGATGATGAACAAGGAAGATATCGAAGAAAAGACCATCATGCTCGGCTATGACATTACCCAGCGTGATTCAACGAAGCCTGCTAAGGACTAGTTGCGGAGAAGATAATAGCGCGGCTACCGATATTGATTCGGTGCCGCGCTATTATTTTGCACAAAACTGATGGCTAGTACTAACGGTGGAGCCAATAATAGCCACCGTTAATGATGATGATTAAGATTGCCATTGCGGCCATGAACCGTAACCAAAGCAATAATAATTGCATCTGCGCCACCTCCGTGAGTGCTTTTATAAGCAACAAACTCAGTATAGGCGGCGAATGTAAACATCGTGTTGTGTGAATGTAACGGTTTCACACACTCTGCATTAAAAATCCATTCCCAAGGTCCACAAATGGGGCCAGGAACATTTTCCTGGCCCCATTTGGCATCTGCACATTTGATTTATGGTTTTTCGGTTGCAGTTCCTTCAGCCGGGCTGGTGCTAGACGCACTTGCTTCCGGAATGCTGCTTGCCGAACTAGCGACGCTGCTACTACTTGCCGCTGGCGCACTGTAACTGGAACTGCTGGAGAAGTTGAAACTAGGCATTGAGAAACTACTGC
This sequence comes from Lacticaseibacillus zhaodongensis, assembly GCF_009687905.1. GTDB lineage: Bacteria > Bacillota > Bacilli > Lactobacillales > Lactobacillaceae > Lacticaseibacillus > Lacticaseibacillus zhaodongensis. Next base: position 186,901 of record NZ_BLBG01000002.1, read on the forward strand.
TGCTGGAACTAGCAGTAGTTGTATTACCATTAGCCCCGTCAGTGTTGTCGTTGGTGGTTTGCGAGCTAGTGGTCGAACTCAGCCCGTCACCGCCAGTTTCGACACCGTAGTTATTACTAATGCCGAGCAGGTGGTCCCAGAACAAGTTGTAGTCACTAGTACTCCCGCCAATCCCGAACTGATTCGTGACGTGGCCAGGGGTCCAGTCGTCGTAGAGGCTTTCAACGGTGTTGCCACTGGTTGTGATCGGCGTGCCGTTATGCGTAACGGTTCCGTTCGGCATCCCCGTCTGTGCGTTGACCAACACGCTCTTGACGGTGCTTGGCCGGTGCAGTTGTTCGTTGAGCTTGAGCCGGTTTGGAATCAGACTGTAAATTTGATTCATCTGGGCGGCCCAGTAGCGCTGATTAATGGCACTACCGCTGGAACTCATATCGAAGGTCTGACCGTAATTGTTGTCGTAACCCATCCAACTGGCGAGGGTGACTCCCGGGGTGCTCCCGATGAACCAGATGTCCCGGTAATCGTTACTGGTCCCGGTCTTACCAATCAACTTGTTGCTGTTGAAGTTTAATGTCCCGGTCAGTGAGGTAGCAGTCCCGTCGCTAACGACCCCCTTGAGCATCTTGTTCATGATGTAGGTCGTGCCCTTGCTGAAGACCTGTTTACCGTGAACCTTGTGCTTGTAGATGATTTTGCCGGTTGGGTCAGTGATGTCGGAAATCATGTAGCTAGTGACGTGCTTGCCCTGGTTGGCAAAAGTGGAGAAGGCACTTGCTTGGGCATCCAGGGTGACCCCATAATCAGTCCCCCCTAAACCCAGACCAAGTTGTGAATAGTCGTTATTAGTCAGGGTGTTGATCCCAAGCTTGCGCATGTGGGCCTTGACGTTGATTTTCTTGCGCACGGCGTTGTAGAGGTTGATTGCGGGGATGTTGTAAGATTCCGCTAGGGCCTTACTTGCAGGGATAAACTTGTTTTGAATTACACCACCGTAGTCGGTCACGGAGTAACTCTTGAAGTTGGTCTTGAAGTCCGCAAGCATTGTGTTTGAACCGATTAACTTGTTCTGCACGGCCGGCCCGTAAACTAGGATCGGCTTGATAGTCGAACCAGGGGACCGAGTAGTGTAAATGTGGTTGACCCCTGGCTTGACGCCACCCACGAAACCAAGAATAGCGCCAGTGTGGTTGTCCAAGAGCACGGTGCCATTTTCGGCGGGCTCGGTAGTGGTTTTCTCTTCTCCAGTGTTTGGATCGGTGTAGGAGTAAGTGTGTGCGGTCCCGAAGGTGCTCTTGTAATTCTCCATAGTCGTCTGCATTTGCTGATAAACGGGCCGGATGAGGGTGCTGTGGATTTGGTAACCCTTAGTCCGCAGCAATGATGATGCCTGAACCAAGTACTGACTATAGAGATTAGCGTCAGCATTCAAATCACTAGTGGACACATCATCCCGTTTAGCCAGCTGCTTAGCAATAATGCTCTCGGCCTGGCTGAGCACAGCGTTGTATGCGTAATCGCTAGAATCCTTGCTGGCTTGGACGTGGTCTTGCGGTAGCAAGTGGGTTTTGATGTCGTAAGCCTTGGCTTGATCATACTGCTGCTGGTTGATGTAGCCGGAACGGTACATGCGGAACAAAACGGTTCGCTGGCGCGCGAGGCCAGGTTTCAGGTCGCCGAGTTTGCCGCTAGTGGTGTAAGGCGTGTAACCAAACGGGCTTTGCGGCAGGCCGGCGATAAAGGCAGCCTGCGCGATGTTGAGCTTAGCGGCGGTCGTTCCAAACAGGCCTTCAGCCGCAGCTTCGACCCCGGCGATATTTTGCCCCTTATTGTTACGACCGAGTGTGGCGACATTCAGGTAGGCGTTGAGAACGGCCTGTTTGCTCATGTAGCGGTCAACGCGCCGGGCGAGCATGATTTCCTGGGCCTTCCGCTTGAAGGTAGTTTCACTGGAAAGCAGCTGCATTTTGACCAGTTGCTGCGTGAGGGTGGACCCACCAGTTTGGCCGCCCATACCGGTGACGGAGGACAGCACCGCGCGGATCAGAGATTTAGGCATGACCCCGCTGTGCTTGAAGAAGTCCTCGTCTTCAGTCGCAACGATAGCCTTTTGCACCCACGGCGACATCTGGTTCAGGGGCACAGTTTTACGAACTAAATCGCTCCGGACGTCACCCAGTTTCACGTTGCCGGCGTAGTACATGGTCGCGGAGTTATCGGCGTTATTGATTGACCGCCGGAGTGCCGTGGGCGTGGGCACTGGCGTTTTGTCGATGATGGACGCAAAATAGCCGAGCCCCAGTCCCAAGCCCAATGAGCCCAAAACAATGAGCCCCACAACCACGGCGACAATGAGGCCGCGCATGGTTTGGAGTCCAGTATCAATATAAAGCCACAAAGTCTCCCGGCTGAACGGGGGCAGTGCATTCTCGTCTGGACTTTGCGGGTTACGTTTTGTGCGGTGCTGCTGACGCTGGGCCATGCGGCTGGTAACGTCACTATGCTCCGCGTCCGCACCGCTTGTGTGCTGCGATCTGGATGACCTATTTAAGGCCTTTTTCAGGCTATTCCATAAATTATTCAAAATTAGTGCACCTCTGTCCGTTCATTATACCAGAGGATGAAAATGCCATACAGTAGTTGCTATGAACTGCGCGGTATTGCCACCCCTTGGCAGCCAGTCTAGTTTGCGAGGCGGCTGATAGCATCAGCGTAAATCGCGGCAGCCCGAACGATGGTTTTGATTTCGATATATTCGTCAGCTTGGTGCATGATGTCTGGCGCACCGGGCATCTGCGCACCGAAAGCGACGCCGCGCTTCAACATGCGGCCGTAAGTCCCACCACCTACGATACCTTCCTTACCAGGCAGACCGGTGTGCTCACTGTAGACATCAAGCAGAGTCTGGACAAGCGGGTCGGAATCCGGAACGTAGTGGGGTGTTTCGTCCTCACCATCAATGCTGACGGCGTAGTTATCCTCACCGACCGCAGTTTCAATTTGGTCGCGGATAAGGTCGGCACTGGTTCCTTGCGGGTAGCGCACGTTGATCAAAACGCTCTGCTTGCCGTCCTGACTGAATTCAAAGATGTCGGCCGCGGCGGTCAGTGGCCCCATTTTGCGGTCGCTGTAGTTGATTCCGAGGCCTTCACCAGCAGTTTTGAGGTGGAGGTAGTGAGCAATCGTGTACAGGTAGAGGCTGCCGGCTGGATCGAGGTCTAGCGCGCAGCCGCTGAGGAAGTCTGCGAGGTAGGTGGCGGCGTTCTTGCCCGCGCCCGGATTCATTGCGTGCGCACCCTTACCGATCATCGTCAGCGTGGTCTTCTGCCCGTTTTGCTGCCATTCCGCTTGCAAATGGTTAACTTTTGCATAAGCTTGCAGTTGCGCTTCCAGATAGTCTGGTAATTCACCCTGTAATTCTGCAGTTGCGCGGCCGGGAACCATGTTCGGGCGGATACCGGCACGGAAATGCAGGAGGGTAATGGCTGCTGGCGCTGCAGCCACGTGTTTCTGAGTGAGCAAGAAACTGACGATGCCCTTTTCACCATTAATGATTGGGAACTCCGCATCGGGTGAGAAGCCAAAATCTGGCACTGGCTGGGTCGCCATGTAGCGGTGCATCCCGTACCATTCGGATTCTTCATCAGTCCCCAGAATCAGGTGGACCTGCTTGCTTAGCGGCACATTCAGGTCGCGTAAGATCCGCAGGGCGTAGTAGGCGGCGATGACGGGGCCCTTGTCGTCGGCGGTGCCGCGGCCATAGATGCGGTCCCCTTCAATCGTTGGGGTGAATGGTGGGCGGACCCAACCGTCACCGGCTGGAACGACGTCGACGTGGCCAAGGACACCCAGAATTTCAGATCCGCTGCCAAGTTCGATCCGGGCGGCAACATTTTCAACGTTCTTGCTAGTGAAGCCATCCCGTTCGGCCATCGCGATAACGCTGTTCAGGGCCATTGCGGGGCCGGGGCCAAGTGGCGCAGTATCAGTGGCGTGGTCGGTGTCCCGTTCAGAATCAATGGTAATCAGGGACGAAAGATCGCTGACCATTGCGTCTTGGTATGCTGCTGCTGCAGATTCAAAATCGTATTTCATTTAATTATCCTCCTGCGTTCCAAGGTGCCGCATTTTCGGTGATTCTAGATAAGAACAGGATACCATATAGCGGCCGGCCGGGTGGTGAAGTAACCGCTGCTTTTTGGTATGATTAGCTTAAAATGTCGCCGGGCTTGCAGCGCTTGCCCCGATTAAGTTCATAATGATAGTCGGCGTCTGCAGCGGGAATATCTACTATAAAGGAGATTCGTCATGTCACTCGTATTAATTGGCAGTATTAACTTGGATCAGCTCTTTAACGTGCAACACGCACCAAAACCAGGTGAGACCCTGATTGCGGACGGCTTGATTGAAGCCGCCGGTGGCAAGGGTGCGAACCAAGCAGTCGCGGCCGCTAAGAACGGCATGGAGGTGCACTTTGTCGGCCGAGTCGGGGACGATGGTGCTGGTCAGAGTCTGCGTGCGGGTCTCGATGAGGCCGGAGTCAACACGGAGCGGCTCTTGACGGACCCAACCGCACCGACCGGCCGCGCCGTGATTTTTGTTGAACCATCCGGTCAGAACCGCATTGTTGTGGCTAGTGGTGCCAACGCCGAGGTCACCGATGCGGATGTTGAACCTTTGATTGCCAAAATGGGCCCCGACGATTACCTGCTCGCAACTTTTGAATCACCATTAGATGTTGTTGAAACCGCATTTGCGGCTGCTAAAAAGCGCGGCGTGACGACAGTGCTCAATCCGGCCCCAGCACGGACAGGTGTGCCTGAATCACTGTTGAAATTGACTAATATCATTATTCCTAATGAGGGTGAGGCCACTGCTCTGACCGGCATCGACACCGTTGATGCGGCTTCAACCGCCGAGAGTGCCAAGGAATTATGCCGGCGCGGCGTGCAGCGCGTCATCATCACGTTGGCTGAGAATGGCTGTTACTATGCCGACCAAGATGGTGATGAGTTTGCCACACCAGCGTTTAACATTAAGGCCGTTGACAGTACCGGTGCCGGCGATACCTTTATCGGCGCCTTTTTAAGCAAGCTTGCTACGTCTAGTGTTGAGGACGCGGTGGTTTACGCGACAGCCGCATCCGGTTTGGCCGTATCCCGGCAGGGCGGACAGCCGTCAATTCCGACCGCCGCCGAGGTGGAGGAGTACCTCAAGGAGGCAATCTAGTTGGCAGATTATCAAACTTTTGATTTAGTCCAGGAAATCACGCGCAATGACGGTAGTAGTTATTACGAATTGGGCAATATTTACATGAACGGAATTGCTGAACGGTGCGCACTCGATGGCCACATCAAGCGCGTGCGGATCGTGCAGCTGAACATCCCGCATGGGACCGCCGTTCGTGCCTACGAAGAATACATTAATTCAACTTACACCTTCCCCGAATTATCCTCTGTGGATAAATGGGAAGAGTGGGCAAAACCCGAAGGTAAAATCAAGGACGCCTACGAGCAGATTCTGGAGAATAATCACATCGTTTAGGGGGCCTTGTCGTGAATTACAAGCGAATGATTCCGTGGCTGCTTGCCGCGTTCGCACTGCTTGCGGTCTGGTTCGGACTACGCAACGACGCGTTTTTGTACCACCAACCGGTTGCGGAGGTGCTCAGTGTTCGGCAGGTTCGCAGTACCGCGGAGGTCGATTCCAATAATAATCACGATCACCAGATTCGTCAGCGCGTGCGGGCGCGGTTTTTGAACACCAACAAGCGTGGTCAGGTCGTGAGCTTTAACAATGACTACAACACCTCTGAGGGCATTGATTTCCCCTTACGCAGTGGGCAACAGGTTTTTCTCAATCATGGTGCTGCGGGTTACCAACTGAATGATGCCAAGCGGGACACCGTCACCGGTGTCCTGCTTGCGTTAGTTGTGCTGTTGCTGATTTTATTCAGTGGCAAGCACGCACTCGTGACGATGGTTTCCATTGCGCTCAATACGGTTGTTTTCTACGCCGGGATTCACCTCGAATTGGGCAGCCACGGTAACGGCCCGTGGTACCTGGTGGTGGGGATGGCCCTGCTGTTTACGGTACTGACCGTGTTGTTCGTGATTGGGCCGCGGTCCGTGGCCGTGTGCATCGCCAGTGCAACCATTCTGGCCACTACTGCGGCGGTGCTGATCGGTTACGCAATCATGGTCAGTACCGGTTACAAGGGCATTCACATCGAGCAGGTGAAGTACGTCACGCAAAATCCGCGGCTGATTTTCTTCGCCCAAATCGTGATTGGCTCCCTCGGGGCGGTGCTCGATGAAACCAGTGACATCTCAGTTGCAATTTTTCAGCTACCAGCTGCCGCGGGGCAACGCTTCAAGGCGGGCATGGCAATCGGCCGCAACGTCATGGGGCCGCTCATCTCGGTCTTGTTCATGATTTTCATGGCCGACACCTTCACCGAGTCCATTTTGTGGCTGCGCAACGGCAACACCATTGCCTACACCGTTTCCTGGGTAATGGGTTTAGGCTTCGTGCAGTCGCTGATTTCGGCATTTGGCATCGTGCTGGCGGTACCAATCACTAGTGGCTTGGCCGCACTGCTCGCTGGAAGGAGGCAGACTGCAAAATGAATTCAATGTTGTTACTGATCATCGTTTTGTTCGCGTTGATGCTCCTCGTCGGCGGTAAACAGGGCGGCAATAGCTTCTTAGCGCTGTGCGTGAATTCCTTGATTATTATGGTCGCGGTCATCCTGATGGCGGGCGGGTTTGCACCGGTCTGGGTGGCGCTGATTGCCAGTATGATCATCCTAGCTACGACCATCTTCTTCAGCTCTACGGACATGGAGGTGGCGGCGCCAGCATTTATTGCCGCCCTGGTCGTGATGGTCGCACTGACCGCGTTGATTCTGTACGTTGACCGCTATAGTGCCGCTGCGGGGTTCGGTTCTGAAGACGGTGAGGACCTTGAGGGGATGAGTGTCGCAATCGGCATTTCGTTCCGGCAAATTGGGGTCGCTGCGGGGCTCATGAGTACGCTCGGGGCGATTGCTGAGGCCGCGATTGCCGTTGCGGCGGGTGTCAATGAGCTCGATGTCGACAAGGACCGGGTTGGAATCAAGCGTATGGGCCGGGAAATTACGGGGACCGCCATTAACACTTTGTTCTTTGGCTTTTTTGGCAGTTTTGTGGGGCTTTTCGTTTGGTTCGGTCAGTTGCACTACACATTGGCGGTGGTGCTGAATAACAAAATTTTCGTCGGCGAACTGCTCGACGTGCTGTTCTCGATCATTGCGGTGATTTTGACCGTTCCGACTACGATTTGGGTCGTCCGGCACCGGCAGCACGCGGCCAAGCGCCAGGCCTAGAAAGGGAGTTTTAGTTTGCAGTATTTCATTGCTGACACGCATTTTTTCCATACTGACTTACTCGGCTGGAATGATTTCGCACCGCGGCTGTTCTCCTCGACCGCGGAGATGGACGCGGCCCTGATCAAGGCTTGGAATGATCGTGTCGAGGACAAGGACATCGTTTACCATCTAGGCGATATTGCGTTCAACCCCGAGAACTTTCCGAAGAACGAAGACGTGTTGCGGGTTCTCTGCCAACTGCACGGGCATATCGTCTTCATCAAGGGCAATCATGATTACCGCGCGCTGTTCAAGTATCTGCACGCACACGACCCGCAGATCGACGGTAAGGATAAGTTCAGTTTTCACGATGTGGGGATGATCATCAAGATGGACCACACGCAACTGATTATGACCCACTACCCACTGATGCTGGGCATCGTGAAGCAGACCCTGAATCTGCATGGGCACATCCATCACAACAGCGTGCCGCACGCCGAGAATATTAACGTCGGTGTTGACGCTCCGGAACGGGACTTGTTGCAGCCGCAATTGCCGTGGGGCAGTCCACTAAAGATGCCAGAAATCGAACAGATTTTTGCGGCCAAGAAGGAAGCACTCGGCAAAATGCGGTGATTTTGCGGGGGCGACTGCCGCACAGATTTCTGAAAGTGGGCAAGTTGGGGTAATTGAGTTAAACTAAACACTAACCTATAAATTTGTTGCTGGAGGGTGACGGTCATGTATAAAGAAAAAGAGGACGCACAGTCGGCCCACGAACGTTTCCCCGCTAAACCGGAAACTCAGGTTAGTGAGCTGACCAGTGAGATGATCACGATTGATGGCCGGCGCTATGAAATCGTGAAGAACTACAAGGATGGCTTACGTAAGGACGTGCTTGCGGAACGTTACGAGCAGGTCTTAGACAAGTACGATTACGTTGTCGGTGATTGGGGATTTGAGAAACTGCGGCTCAAGGGCTTTTACGATGCTAACCGCCGCCAAGCGAGTCCAGACCAGTTGATCACGCATGTTGAAGATTACTTGTATGAATACTGTAATTTTGGCTGTGCGTACTTCATCATTCACCGGCTGGATGCGCCGGCACCAACACCGGAGACCAAGCCCGCGCGGCGTGGTGGCCACGGTCACGGCAGCAATAATCAGCGGAACAGCCACCCGGCCGCAAGCACCACAGACGGCAGCAAGGGTAAGTCCACCCACCGCGGTCATCGTGGCGGCCGGCAGCGGCACCACGAGCAGACGACGACCGCTAAGCCTTATAGTGAGCGGCGTAGTCAGCAGCACCGGCCCGAGCGGGGGCACAATGAGCACGCCAGCACCAGTGGTAAGCGTCAGAACCGCCACTTTAGCATCCGTAAACTAGACGAAGATAAAAAATAGAAACGGTAGGATAATAGATTTTGAGTAAATACAAAGGCTACATGATCGATTTGGATGGAACCATTTACCGTGGCAACGAGCGGATTCCTGAAGCTAAGCGCTTCGTTGAACGTCTGCAAGCGGCAAAGATTCCGTTCTTATTTTTGACCAACAACACGACCCGCACGCCGGAGATGGTGGTTGATTTTCTCGCAAGCAAGCATGATATCTTCGTCACGCCCGACCAGGTCTACACGCCATCACTGGCAACAGCGAGTTATCTGCTGCGCCAAAACGGTGGGAATGTTAGCAGCAAGTCTGTTTACATTATTGGTGAGCTCGGTCTGAAAAAGGCTATTTTAAACACCGGCATCAAACTGGATGAAACCAACCCTGATTATGTGGTCGTGGGCCTCGATTATGATGTGACCTACCACAAGTTTGAACTCGCCACCCTTGCAATTAAGCGCGGCGCGATGTTTATCGGCACCAACGAAGACACCAACCTGCCGAACGAGCGCGGATTAGTGCCTGGCGCTGGCTCTGTGATTGCCCTGGTTGAGCGGTCAACCCAGCAGGAAGCCTTCTACATCGGCAAGCCCCGCCGCCCAATTATGGATGCGGCCCTTGCCAAAATGGGTCTGGATCCAAGTGAAGCGGTCATGGTCGGTGACAATTACAACACTGATATCAAGGCTGGAATCAATTCCGGGATTGACCAGTTGCTCGTATACACGGGGGTTTCAACGCCGGAGCAGGTTGCTCAGCAAAAGATTCAGCCAACGCACGTTGTTAACAGCCTCGCGGAGTGGGAAGTATGAGTCCGCGTCGGTTTGCCGACTGGTTGTGCTTCTGGTTCTTCCTCCTGACGGGGAGCATCTTTCTGGTGACGGTGGTATCCATCCCGCTGTTCGCCGTTTTCGCCAAGGCCGAGAGCCTGCCCCAAATCGCGGGCATTAGTTATGGCGCGTTGATGCACAACTACAACCAGTTGATGGTTTACCTCTACAACCCCTTTGAACACGTGCTGCACATGCAGGACTTCCCGACTAGTGCGAGGGGAGCGGTACATTTTGCCGACGTGAAGAACCTGTTTATCATCAACGTAATCGTGCTGGTAATAACGGCTTGGCCGGCCTGCCGCTGGCTCAAGGAGCTGCGGCAAAAGCGGCAACGCTATATCCTGCAACGGCCAGCAATTATTGGCATCGTGATTCCGCTGGTATTGCTCGCAACGATGGCGCTGAACTTCGACGCGTTCTTTGTCCGCTTCCACGAAGTTTTGTTCCGGAATTCGGACTGGATGTTTGATCCGGCGACGGACCCGATTATTAATGTCTTGCCGGAGGATTTCTTCGCGACTTGTTTCGTGATTGGCTTTGCGGTGTTTATCGGGGTGCTGATTTACTTTGTGGTGATTGGTCGCAGGGACGCACGGCGAGCGGCAAAATAATGTGTTTTTTAAAAGCTTAGGACTACCGTGGTGTTGCATTCCGTTGGTGGTTCCAAGCTTTTTTGCGTTTCCTGACGTAAAATGCCGGGTCAGGGGTGCATCTTCCTCCCACTGCACTGGCAGTAGTGACAGACAGTCATGCTGGGGCCACCTACAGACTTGACCAAGCCCGGGTCAAGTCTTCCGGTTGAGCTCCGAGCCCGCCGTGTTGTCGTAACTTTTTCGGTAAACTTACATTTAGTACCGATATTATCATGAGCGGTCTCTCCACTCTCCCCGAAAAATACAATCGGTACCCCTGCAAATACCGCAGGAATACCAATTGTATTTTTCGTTTCAGCATGGTCACTACCGCCAGTTTCGTTCCCGGAAGAGGCGCCCCCAGCCCTACATTGCCATTCAAAAGCCATGATGATTAAGATTCATGTTCGCCAAGTTTGGACGCCGCAACTAGAGACAATTTTATTCAGCATGCACTATTTTGTACAAATTCCATGCTTCTATTCTTGCTAAACAGCGGACTGGAGCGCTATTTTGCTTGTATGTTTAGTAATATGTGCTGACTATGGAGCTATTAACCTTCAACACGAAATTTTTTCGCTCATGTGTCCGTATGAACTATCAAGACTGTGTATTGCCTAAACATCTAGTGTAGATCTGCCCATTGTCCGGCATGTAACGTACAGCACAAAAAAAGCTGCCCAACTGCGGCAGCTTTGCTTTGATGTAATTAATCTTCTTCCGGAGCACTCTTCTTCTTACCCTTAATCGTGCTGCGGATCCCTGTGAACACAATTGGAATGAGGGAAACGACGATGATGGCGATGATGATTACTGAGAAGTGGGCCTTTACAAATGGGAAGTTCCCGAACCAGTAACCAGCCCCGCAACATAGTGCAACCCATGCCGCGCAGCCGAGGAGGTTGTAGGGGAGAAAACGTTTGTAGGTCATCGTCGAACCACCGGCAACGAAGGGGATGAAGGTGCGGATGATGGGCATGAACCGGGCTAGCGTGATGATGATGTCACCGGTGCGGTCAAACAGTTCTTCCGCCTCGTGCATGCGCTTCTCGTTGATGTATTTGCTGAGGAAGGCGTTCTGACTAGCGGCGTGCCCCAGATGTTTGGAAATGTGGAAGTTTAGCGAATCACCGGCAACGCAGGCAATCAGGAAGCCGACCACAAAGATCCAAATATTCAGGTGGTAGACACTGCTGGCGGCCATTGCTGCAGCTGCGAACAATAGTGAATCGCCTGGCAGGAAGGGCAGGATAATTGCCCCCGTTTCGATAAAAATGATGCCGAACAGAATTACGTACGACCAATTACCGAACGTTTGCACAATCGTCACCAAATGGCTGTCGATGTGCAAGATGAAATCAATTAAGGTGCCCATGTTGTCCTCCCGAATCCATATTTAGGAACAGTGTACTAGATTTTCAGTATCCGTGGTGCGTTATTGACGATATTTTACAAAACTTTGCAATTATAGATTCATTTGGGAGGAGTGCAAAGGCTGGCGGCGCTCCGGATGAATGGCGTTCATGATTGAGTTAACTGCCGATGGGGCTTCACCGAAACCGCTGGCAATCAGCTTTTGCTTATCCGGGTAGGTTATCGCGTCGCCAATTGCGTAAACTAGCTCCTGGTTGGTGCGGTAGGAACGATCTACCACGATTTGGCTGTGATCAAGCTCAAGGTTCCACGCCCGCAGTTGGCGATTGTCGCTGGAAAAGCCATAGCTAACGAGCAACTTGTCCGCGTGCAGTGTCCGTGGTTCCGCGCCGCGAACCGGCTTCAAAATGATGTCGATGCCCTGATCAGCAGCATCTACGTGGTCGATCAGGTATGGCGTGTTGAGCTGCACGCTGCTGCTCTCCAGTCGTTGCACGCTACTTTCGAGGCCGCGGAATTGCTGGCGGCGGTGCACGAGCTGGACGGAACGGGCGATGGGCTCAAGTGCGAGGGCCCAGTCGATGGCGGTGTCGCCGCCACCAGCAATCACGACATCTTGGTCAGTCCAAGCATTCAGGTCGGGTACGGTATAGAAGACCCGCTTGCCGTCAAGTGCGTGGTCATAACTGGCGGCCAGTTGCCGCGGCGCGAAGGCACCGGCGCCGGTAGCGATAATGACGCTGCGGGCCTGAAAGCTCCCGTTGTTAGTATTGAGCGTGATGTTCTCGCCGTCTTTAGCAAAATCACTGACGCGGGTGTTGAGCCGGACGTCAGGCTGGAAACGCGCGAGTTGTTGGGTGAGTGCGGTCGTCAGCTCGCGGCCGTTAAGCGCGTAGAATCCAGCAACATCATAAATTTGCTTTTGCTGGTATAAGGCGGCAGGTTGCCCGCCGAGCTGCGCTGTGCCTTCAAGCAGTAGTACGTCCGCGCTCCGCAGGCCGGCGTAGAAAGCGGCAAACATGCCGACAGGGCCGCCGCCGATAATTGCAATGTCATAAGTGTGATCCATGATTAACTTCCTCTCACATCTAAGCGGCAGGTCTTTGCACTGCCGTATACCCCAACTATTCTACACAAAAATCAGCCTAAAGGCACGGTGGTCAAGTCTGCTAGTTTTAGGTATGATGAACAATGTGTAAATATGGAAGGAGAACAACTAATGTCTCTAGAGCAGTTAGATTTAGCAAATCACCAGGGCCCCAGCGTGACCCTGAATACCAATCACGGTGCGATCACCATTGCACTGTTCCCAGATCAGGCACCAAAAACCGTTGCTAACTTTCTCGGCCTCGCTAAGAAGGGTTACTACGACGGCACAATTTTCCACCGGGTCATCAAGGACTTCATGATCCAGGGCGGCGACCCGACCGGTACCGGCATGGGCGGCGAGAGCATCTATGGCGATAGCTTCGAGGATGAGTTCAGCAACGAGCTCTTCAACATTCGCGGCGCGCTCTCCATGGCTAATGCTGGCCCCAACACCAACGGCAGTCAGTTCTTCATCGTCCAGAACAAGAACATCAACGGTGGCTTCATTGAGCAGATGCAGGCGGCCGGCTACCCAGCAGACATCGTTGAAGCGTACAAACAGGGCGGGACACCATGGCTCGACCACAAGCACACCGTCTTCGGTCAGGTCACTGACGGGATGGATGTCGTCGACGAAATCGCCAAGGTTAAGACTAACCGCGGCGACAAGCCTAAGGATCCAGTTACCATCGACAGCATTACGATTAGCGAGTAGCTATTTTGTTTCGCGTCTAAGACTGCTACAATGGTCTGGAAAACTAATGGAATGAAGTGTCTGTATGGATTACCGAATCGGCGACATCGTCACTGGTCGGGTAACGGGAATTCAGCCCTACGGCGTCTTCGTTGCACTTGACGACGAGGAGCAGGGACTGATTCACATATCCGAATGCCAGCATGGCTTCGTGAAGGGAATCAACGACCTATTCCACCTTGAGCAGAGTGTTCAGGTGATCATCTTAGATATCGACGAATATAGTCACAGAATTAGCTTGTCCGTTCGGGCACTGCAAGCTCCGCCAGCGTTATCACCGAAGCGGCGGCGTAAGCACTACTGGACGACACGCAAACTGCACACGGGCTTTGCTCCGATTGCGGAGCGGCTTGCGGGATGGGTCACCGATTATTCACGCGGCGACGAAAAATAAACGTAAAGGGCCTCCGGATTTTTCCGGAGGCCCTTTACTATGCAGACATCATTCATCTTCAGGGATGATGCGGATGTTCTTTTTATCCTGAAAGTAAGTGCCAATGCCGCAGACAATGCCTAGGAGTACCATTAACAGTACCTTTACGCTCCAAGCATGTTGTAATGAACCTGAACTGAGGCTTGTTAAAACCATTGTTCCGGCAAATGCGATGATAAACACCATGGCGTAACGCACAGAGTCCCACTTAAGGCGGTTCAGGGTCCGGTGATAATTGAAGGCGGTCGTTTCGATCTGCGTCAGCCCCGCATCCTTGATGGCCAGACCAACCCATATTATTGCCACGAACAGGACAATCAGCGCCACTGAATTCAACCAGTGGAGATTTAAGATTGCTTCGGCCATCAGAATGCAGAATTCTACCATGACCACAATCAAGAGGGCGCCGGTGGAGATGCGGCCCACCACCGCGCGGGCGTGTTCGTCATATGGCTGCTTGATGCCATACCAGAAAATTACGAAGCGGTCCAACCAAGATAAATTCATTTTGAGTCCTCCTCCCAAAATAAGGTGTTGAGATCCGTGTGCAGGGCGTGCGCCAACTTGCGGCACAGGTCGAGGGACGGATTGTATTTGTCGTTTTCGATGAGGTTGATGGTCTGGCGCGCCACATCGATTTTTTCCGCCAGGGCCATCTGCGAAAGGCCGTGTTGCTGGCGGTACTGCCGCACTCTGTTCACTGCGCCACCTCCTGTCACATATAATTGACTAATTGTCATCTATAATGTACATTCAGTTTCGATTGGTGTCAACTATATATGACAAGAGGATACAAAAAAATCCCGCACCACCATTTCTGGGGTGCGGGAGTAAGTTGTGTAGTCATTATGCCGTCTGCAGGAGTCGAACCTGTGACCCTCGGTTTACGATACCGATGCTCTACCAACTGAGCTAAGACGGCATATGACCCGTACGGGATTTGAACCCATGTTACCGCCGTGAAAGGGCGGTGTCTTAACCACTTGACCAACGGGCCATTTTCACAACAGAAATGATTATACTTGAGCTGCACGTGATTGTCTAGCCCCGAGACGAAAAAAGTCTGTAGCGAAATTATTGTTGATTATTTAGCTAGTAATACTGGGCGGAGTAAGCCTAGATCGGCGAGCCCAAACAACGCGGGTTGATGCTCCTAAGTAGAACGTAAGACAAAAAAAGGCCCCAGACGCAAACGCGCTGGGACCTTCTTTAGTACTCCGGTTGTCAGACTCGAACTGACGACAACCTGATTAACAGTCAGGTGCTCTACCAACTGAGCTAAACCGGAATGAGCTGTGTTCATCAGAACGAAAGTAATAATATCAATTATCCGGACAATCGTCAAGCCTTATTGGGCTTTAATTCGCAATCACTTCTCCATACAAACCTTTTGCTAATTTTTGTGCGTATTTGCCAGCAAGAGCTGAACAATTGGCTGGAACCGAATTTGTCACAATTAGAGACCAAATAGCATTCTTACAATCGTTTCCGAAAAGGATTACTTTCATGAAAGCAAGTAGATTGGTAATGAAAGTCACGTTTCGTAAACGCTTGTTAAGCAGTGACGGTATCCCGTGCTGCAAAGTTCCTAAAAACGCCTTAATATCGGCACTTGCTTTGCTAGTGATGAGGAGCAGATGCACAAAAATTACAGTTGACTCGTAGCGAAATGTGGATTTTGAAACGAAAATGTGAATAAGGGCTCAACGCTTACTAACTTCGCTTTAACAGTTAAATCATAATACGTCATTAAGTCTCATATTCATTTGTGTCACCAAGTATATGTGTTTAAAATATTACTTTATTAACAATTCAGTGGATCTGCACCTGATGGGGGCACTGAACTGCTAAGTCTGAAAGTAGTGTGGGCTTTGCCAACGCTGCAGCCGGAACTTAGCGTGAAAGGAAGTTAAGATAGTGAAGAAAGATACTGATCACGCGTTCTTCGGACAACCACGAGGGCTAGCAACACTTGCCTTTACCGAATTCTGGGAACGATTTAGTTACTATGGTATGAAAGCAATCTTGCTGTACTACATGTACTTCGCAGTCAGCAAGGGCGGTTTGGGCTTCAGCAGGTCTACTGCGATGTCCGTGGTTGCCATTTATGGTTCTTTGGTCTACATGAGCAGCGTTATTGGCGGCTTTGTGGCTGACCGGGTCCTCGGCGGGCGGCGGACCGTGCTCGCTGGTGGGATTCTGATCATGTTCGGGCATATTTTCCTGGCCTTACCGTTTGGCGCGGTTGCATTGTTTGCTTCAATTGTGCTGATCGTGCTCGGGACGGGTTTGCTCAAACCGAACATCTCCGAAATGGTCGGCGGCCTGTACAGTCAAGATGATGTCCGCCGTGACAGTGGGTTCTCCGTTCTGGTCATGGGGATCAACTTGGGTAGCTTCATCTCCCCAATCGTCGTCGGTTGGCTTGGACAGCAGGTTAACTTCCACCTGGGCTTCTCCCTCGCCGCAATCGGGATGGCGGTTGGCCTGATTTTCTACGTTGTTGATGGTAAAAAGTACCTTAACCCCGATGACAACGTCGCACCGGATCCTTTGCACGAAGATGAAGTTGCACCGCTACTAATCAAAATTGTGATTGGGATTATCGTGGTTGCGGCAATTTTCGGGGTCATGGCACTGACCGGTAACTTCAACCTTACTAACGTGATCAACTTTATCACCGTTGTGGCAATTTTGATTCCAATCGTGTACTTCGTAATGTTCTTGACCAGCAAAAAGGTTAAGAAGGTTGAGCGTAGTCGGGTGTTGGCTTACATCCCACTGTTTCTTGCATCAGTTATCTTCTGGGCAATTGAGGAACAGGGCTCTAGTGTTCTGGCAATGTTTGCGGAGACGCAAACCAACTTGCATTCCTTTGGTTTCACGATTCCGGCCAGTTGGTTCCAGAGTTTGAACCCGCTGTTCATCATCCTCTACACGCCATTCTTTGCCTGGCTTTGGATGCATTTGGGCAAAAAGCAGCCAAGCAGTCCGAAAAAGTTTACACTGGGCTTAGTATTTGCAGGCCTCAGTTTTGTAGTGATGATGCTGCCACTTTCCATGCACGGTGAAAACAGCTTGGTGAACCCGCTGTGGCTCGTGCTCTCATGGGCAATCGTTGAAGTCGGTGAAATGCTGATTTCACCCGTTGGTTTGTCCGTGACCACCAAGCTTGCTCCCCACGCATACAAGTCGCAGATGATGAGTATGTGGTTCCTCTCCGATGCTGCGGCACAAGCACTGAACGCGCAGCTGGTTAAGTTTTACACCCCAGGCAACGAAATGCTCTACTTTGGTTTGCTTGGCGGGGCGACGATCGTGCTGGGTGCACTCCTGATCTTCATCACACCACGAATTGAAAAGCTCATGGCTGGGGTCAACTAAACTGAATTGCGGGTGAAATTATGCGCATTGCATTTAGTTCCGACAACCATTTAGACATCAACAAGGCCGCCGCTGCGGATATCGTCCCGCAGCAGGCGGCTTTGCTGCGCTCTGAACACATTGATTACTATGTCAACGCCGGCGACACCTACAACGATTTCGGCGCAACGCGCACTTATTTCCACCAGTTGCAGGCTGCGACTGGCCCTAATACTCAGATCCGCTTTATTGCCGGTAACCATGACATGCTTAACGGCGTTGATTTTGCAACGCTGGAAAGTCTATCCGACCCACTGTACCTGCACCGCCGCGTTGAGTCACTACCGGGAACTGATGCGGTGCTGATTGGCAATAACGGTTGGTACGATTACTCTTTTGGCCCCAGCACGCTGACGGCTACCGACTTTCTGCACTGGAAGCGGGCGTATTGGGTCGATGGCCAGATTGAGCAGCCGCTGAGTGATGCCGAACGGATGAACTTAACCTTGCAGTGGACGGAACGGGCACTGCAAAATGCTGCAGGTAAACGGGTGCTGTACGTGACGCATTTTGTTCCTGAACGCAGTTTCATTGCTGAGCGGATGCAACAGGACAAGATTGGCGGCAAGGTGGCGGCGATGCTGGGCAGCCAGCGCCTCGGCGAGCTCTTGGCAAAACACCACGTTGACTATGTCGATTTCGGTCATCTACACCGGCGCGATGCGCCCAGCACGATCCATGGCGTGCATTATTTGCACCAGCCGCTGGGCTACGGGACCAAGCGCCGCCACGAGTGGGTCACCACCGATTTCATGACTGAATGGCGCACGACGATTAGTATTATCGATCTTTGAACTATTAACAATTTTCACTTGGTTTGGGACTTGCAAAATGACTTAGCGTCCGGTAATATATTTAACGTTAAGTTGTTAGTTAAGTTCATGGAGGATTAGCGAAGAGGCTAAACGCGACGGACTGTAAATCCGTTCCTTCGGGTTCCTAGGTTCGAATCCTAGATCCTCCATTCTGATTACCGGGCACTCAGCAATACCAGTTAGGCTGGTGTTACTGGGTGTTTTTTTATGCACTAATCTAAAGCAGGCGGTGGGGGTTATGCTGCTTACAAGCATAACTGGACCAATTTACTTTAATCGCCTGTAGTCGTAATCTCTTGTTGCAGTTAAACCTTAATTGACACGCTTCACGTAATTGGATACGCTAACACTAACGGACTAAGCCACTAGCAGGAATTGCAGCTGGCGGCGGCATTGATCAGACAACAAAGAGGAGAGTTAGAAATGCAAATTGGATTCATTGGCGTCGGCAACATGGCCCGCGCAATCATCAAGGGCTTGCTCGCCGGCGATAAGGTTGCCGGTAGTGACTTGCACCTCCACAGTGGCCACATTGAACACTATCAGGCTTACGCACAGGAAATCGGGGCAACAATTGAGCCGGACAACGCGGGGGTCGTGCTCCATTCAGACGTGGTCATTCTTGCTGTTAAGCCGAATGTCTACGGACGCGTTTTGGACGTGATCAAGCCGGCATTCAAAGAGAAACAGGTCGTATTGGCTTCGATCGTGAGCGGCGTCAGTTTGACGGACCTGCAGCAGCATTTGCCAGCAGGGCAAGCAATCGTGCGGCTATTACCGAATCTGAACGTGGCAATTGGTGCGGGTATGACGGCTTACGCCTTGAACGATGCCGCCAGTGACAACGCCGCTGATGTTTTGGATTTGTTTGGCGCGGTTGGCGACTTGATGGAACTTGACGAGAATGATTTTGCCACGTTCGTTGCACTCGCTGGTTCGGCACCGGCCTATGCTTACCTCTTCATTGACGCGATGGCGCGGGCTGGGGTTAAGCACGGTTTGAACAAGCAGGACGCGGTGCGGATTGCTGCCCAGACAGTTAGTGGTTCCGCCCAGATGGTACTGGCTAGCAAGGATTCACCGATGGACCTAGTTGATCAAGTCGCCAGCCCTGGTGGCACAACGATTGCCGGTTACCTGGCGATGGAGAAGTCCGGCTTCAGCAGTGCCGTGGTTGACGGTTTGGATGCGACGATTGCTAAGGAGTTGGGCGAATAATTGGTCTTTACCAATTGTGTTTTGGTCTATACCGGTGTAAAATAGGGCACAGAGGGGCTGGTGCAAGATGACTAGCAACTCGTGGTGGAATATGCCAAGCCAAACTAATAAGGAGTGTCCATTTTGAACGTTACTGTACTAACGCATGCCGTGATTTACACCGGCTACGAACAGATTACTGAAGGTTACATCCGTTTTGACGACAAAATTCTTGCTGTCGGTAGCATGAGTGATTACCGTCCGCAGGCAGGCGAAAAGATCGTCAACCTGCGCGGCCAAATCGTGGTGCCAGGTTTCATTGATGTGCACGCACATGGTGGCTATGGCTTTGACGCCATGGACGGCAAGGCGGACCAAATCGACACGATGGCAACAAAGATGCTGGAACACGAAGGGGTTACGACCTTGTTCGCAACGACCATGACCCAGTCCGTACCCAACATTGATAACGCAATGCGCGGAGTTAAGGAGGCAGCTGACCGCAACCCAATCATTCAGGGTGTTCACCTCGAAGGCCCATTCATTAGTCAGAACTTTAAGGGTGCGCAGCCTGAAGAGTACATTCACGTTCCAGATGCTAAGCTCGTTGAAAAGTGGAACGAACTGTCTGGTGGTCGCGTTAAGCTCATCACCTACGCTCCCGAAAAGCCGGGTGCGCGCGAATTTGAAAATGCGCTGATCAAGATGGGCATCGTGCCTTCAGTTGGGCACAGTAACGCAACCCGGGCGGACATGCTCGAAAGTAAGGCTAGCCACGTGACCCATCTGTACAACGCTCAGCGCGAATTTAAGCACCGTGAGCCTGGTGTTACCGGCCACGCAATGCTTGAAGAAAACATGTACGCCGAACTCATTGCTGATGGTTTCCACATTGTTCCCGACATGTTGAAGCTGGCCTTTGAAGTTAAGGGCGCCGACCGGATCGAACTCGTCACCGACTCTATGCGGAGCAAGGGCATGCCTGAGGGTGAGTCTGAACTTGGCGGCCAGAAGGTTTACGTTAAGGATAAGCAGGCTCGCCTCGCTGATGGTACCCTCGCCGGTTCCGTACTTATGTACAAGGATGCGTTCAAGAATGCTGTCCGCTTCATGGGCGCAACGGTTGCCGATGTCGTTAAGATGAGTTCTGTGAACCAGGCCACTGAATTTGGCTTGGAGCACAAGGGCAGCCTTGAAGTGGGCAAGGACGCGGACATCAACGTTCTTGACCAGGCGCTTGATCTGCAGGCTAGTTACAGCTACGGTCAGCGTCACGATACAGTTCAGGACTAGCTTAATAGTTGAGGAGGCAATCAAGTATGCAGTCCCCTGTTTACATTCAGATTCATAACCAGATCAAGAAAGATATTGAAGGCGGCAAGTGGCAAGTCGGCGAGCGGATCCCGTCCGAGCGGGAGCTCGCGGTAGACTTTTCCGTTTCCCGGATGACCTTACGCCAAGCAATCCAAACGCTGGTGGACGAGGGGATACTTGAGCGCCGTGTGGGTGCCGGGACCTACGTTGCAAGCCAAAAGGTGCAGGAAAAGATGTCCGGGGTCACTAGTTTCACTGATGTGATGCTGGCGCAGGGCAAACACCCGTCCAGCCGGACAATTAGTTATCACGTCGCGAGTCCGTCGATTTCCGAAATGGAAAAGTTGCAGCTGAAAGACGGCGAGCAGGTTCTGCGGATGGAGCGAATCCGTTTTGGTGACAACGTGCCGATTTCTTTTGAAGTCGCAACGGTTCCGTACAAATTCGTGCAGGACTTCAGCAAGTCTGAGGTCACGCGCAGTTTGTACCACACGCTCGAGAAAAAGGGTGGCTACGATTTAGGTGGCGCCCGGCAGATGGTCACGGCCACGTTGGCCAGTGAACGCATTGCGGAGTATCTCGACATCAAGCGGGGAGAGGCAATTTTGCGTTTGCGGCAGATTTCCTTCTTGAAGGATAGCCGGCCGTTTGAGTACGTCCGGACCCAGTACGTAGGTAGTCGTTTCGAATTCTACCTCGATCGTTAAGAATAGTAATTGCTAAGCACGCGCCCAGCGGATTTTGTTGCCACTGGGCGCGTGTTTTTGCGTGCAGGCAAAAAAACAGCCTCTGATCACTGCGATCAGAGGCTGACGATGAGTGGCTTAATTTAGAATGACGTAACTGGAATCAATGTATTGGTCACCGCCCAAGCCGTAGTAGACGTGGCCGTCCTTGACCAAGCGGTTGAATACCTTCCAATGGCTGCCGTGCATGAGTTTCTTTGGCGTTCCGTCTGCTTTGGTAACCATGGAACTATCTGCGTGCCAGACCTGAATGCCAAAGCCGGGGACATAGTTGATGGTTGCGTGCGCGATGAATACGGTGGTGACTGGTGCGACCTTCTTGACAGTGCTGGCCGTGTAGTGGACGTGACTGGCGCCAACGTATTGGCCCCCGCCAAGGTCGTAGAAAATGCCGCCATTAACGTGGCGGACGGCGAAGACCTTCCAGCTGCTACCTTGCTTAACCGTTTTGACGGTGCCGTTTGCGTTGTAAACAACTGACCGGCCGTCACTCTTCAGCAGGGTTGCGGTTGGTGAGGTGATGCTGACGCTGCCGATCACGTTGGCGGTGCTGGTCACGGCCTTGCTGCTTGTGGTGGCCTTGACACTCGGCGATTTTGCGGGTGCTTTGCTGGTTTCAGTGGCGCCTGCTGGCTTAGAAACGGTCTTGGCCGCGACTGCAGTTGAATACTGGGCATGGCTGGCGCCAACATATTGGCCCCCACCGAGGTCGTAGTAGGTCCCAGAACCAATGCGAAGCACATCGAAGACCTTCCACGTTGTACCCAGCGTGACCCGTTTAACGGAGCCGTCAGCGTTGAAGACCACTGATTTACCGTCTTTTTTGAGTAGGGTTGCGGTGGCCGTGGTGATTTTGACCTGGCCAATTGCTGGGGTACCGCTTGCCGGGCTGCTTGGGACGGGCTTACTTGTAGTGGTTGGATTGGTTGCGGCGGCTGGGGTAGACGTGTCCGTGCTTGGCGTAGTCGTCGTGCTTGCACTCGTTGGGGCGAGGACCGCAGCCATGTCGATCGCGACAAACTGGTTACCGCCCACGCTGTAGAACTCCGTGCCGCCGATGGTTGTGGTACCAAAATACTTCCACTTGCTGTCGGCCGGGAGGGTTTTAGCAGTCGTGTTACCGCTGGCGTCGTAGACAGTGGCTGCGGAGTTAGCCGATATCTGAATAGTGCCACTTGCGGCCTTGATTGTCGGCCCGGTAGTAGTATTGCTATTCTTCAACGGCACGGTCTTGCTGCTGGTCTGAGTGGCGGTGAACTGAACTTCTGAAGCCAGTATGTACTGGTCGCTACCAATGCTGTATGCGCTTTGGTCACCGAACTTGATCGTACCGTAAACTGGCAAAATCGTGCCGACCTGTTTGAGGTTGTGGGCGATTCCAGCGCCGGTGCTGTCAAAAACTTGGGCACCATCAGCAGCGATAATTTTGATTGTGCCGGTTTGGGCAGCACTACTACTATTGGTGGCGGCTGCGGTCTGCTGACCGTTGTCTGCTAGAATTGCGGGGGTGACCGCAGCGGCCGCACCCACGGTTGCCGCTAGCGTTAAGGCAGTTTTTTTCTTCATGGAAGCTTCCTCCTCGAAAATTGGGTTCTGGAATGCTGACAACAACTCATCTTAGTTAATATTTAATAACTTCTAAGGCCATTATAACCGGTTGGCGTTGTAAGTGAGCGTTTTTTTAGCTTGAAGGTTGAAAATAAGCGCAAAATTATTTCGTAGTTGCATTAGTGTGCTCCATATCAACACATAGTAGCCAATAAAAAAGTGTTAGCAAGTACCAGAAACGGTTTCCGGCACTTACTAGCACTTTTGCAGTTGACTATTTACTTGTCTAAATCCGCTTTGATCTGGGAAGTGGAGATACCCTCGGTCCGGGGTAGGTAGATAACCTCGCAGTATGGCTTCAGGAAGTCGAACTGGCCTTCCCAGTCGGAGCCCATGACAAAGGTATCCACATGGTACTTCTTGACGTCTGAAATCTTCTGGTCCCAAGAGCTTTCGGGGATGACCATGTCCACGTAGCGAATAGCTTCCAGAATGTACTTTCGGTGCTCGTATGAATGGTAAGCTTCCTTATGCTTCTCCGCGTTGAATTCATCGGTTGAAACACCAACAATCAGTTTGTCGCCAAGCTTAGCAGCGCGTTCGAGCAAGCGCACGTGGCCCCAGTGCAGTAAGTCGAAGGTTCCATAGGTGATAACAGTTTTCAAAATGACACCAATCCCTTTGTATGTTTCCTTAAGTTTAGCCCAGGGGCCGCGACTACGCAACGCCAGCCGCTGGTTCTGGTATAATTGTTTGCAAACGATATTTAAGGAGCAAAAACAGTGAGTAAAGTAGATGTGCTGGGCGTCCAGTTTGATAACTACGACCTAGCTGAATTCACCAAGCAGGTTACGGACCGTTACGATGCGGGTCAGGGTAGCTTTATTGTGACTGCTAATCCGGAAATCGTGATGTACGCGCGGGAACACCCTGATTATGCAAAGTTAATTCACGCCCGGGCGGATCTTGTATCTGCCGATGGAATCGGGGTCGTTAAAGGGGCCGCGATGCTCGGGACGCCACTAAAGGAGCGGGTGACTGGTTATGACCTGATGCTGAACCTGCTCAGTTGGGCGAACGCTAACAAGCGGCGGGTATACTTTATTGGTGCTAAGCAGGCGGTCAACGATGCCGCAGTGGCTAGGGTGCAGCGGGACTACCCGGACCTGGTCGTTGCTGGCACGCACGATGGCTACTTTGACCTTAAAGACCAGTCTGTACTTGACGCGGTCGTGGCCGCGCAGCCGGACATTGTGCTCGCCGCACTCGGCTTCCCCAAGCAGGAAAACTTCATCGCTGCCATTCAGGGTGAACTCCCAAACGCGGTCATGATGGGGGTCGGGGGCAGCTTCGATGTTCTCTCCGGAACTGTGAAGCGGGCACCGGTCTGGATGCAAAATGCGCATCTGGAGTGGTTCTACCGCTTGGTCAAGGAACCCAGTCGTCTGGGCCGGATGATGGTTCTGCCGCGGTTTCTGATGGTAGTTCGGCAAAGCGTTAAGGCGCGCAAGTAGGGCATTTTTTTGCGGTGGCGCGCAAATAGTGATAACTTAACAAGTAAAATCTCGTCATGCACCAGCGTTGCGGATCAATGCGACGCACAATTGGCCGGTGCTTTGCGCCCAGTCATATTAATACGGAGGATATTATGACAACAACATATCCTGATGACAGCCTTGCGCTGCACACGGATCTGTACGAACTGAACATGATGTACACCTACTGGAAGGAGGGTATCGCCGAGAAGAATGCGGTGTTTGAAAGCTACTTTCGGCGGATTCCTTACGGCAACGGCTACGCGGTTTTTGCCGGTCTGGAGCGGGTTGTCAACTATCTAGAATCTTTGCGTTTTTCCCCAACAGACATTGCTTACTTGCGGGAAACAGAAGACTGGGATGAAGGTTTCTTCGATTACCTCAGTGACTTCCGCTTCCGTTGCAGTATTCGGTCCGCGGTCGAGGGTGAGCTGGTTTTCGACAACGAACCGATCATGCAAATTGAGGGCCCACTTGCCCAGTGCCAGCTGGTCGAGACGGCCATTTTGAACATCCTCAACTACCAGATTCTCATTGCCACCAAGGCTTCCCGGATTCGGCTGGCTGCGGGCGATGATCCGCTGATGGAATTCGGCAGTCGCCGGGCGCAGGAAATGGACGCCGCAATTTGGGGCACCCGCGCCGCGTACATTGGCGGTTTTGACGCAACAAGTAACGTGCGGGCGGCCAAAATTTTCGGCATTCCCGCCAGTGGGACCCACGCCCACGCTTTGATTCAGACCTACCGGAGTGACTACGAGGGGATGCTCGCTTACGCCAAGACGCACCGCGATTGTGTGTTCCTCGTTGATACCTATGACACTCTGCGCAGTGGTGTGCCCAGTGCCATTCGGGTCGCTCGGGAGATGGGCAACCGGATCAACTTCCAGGGTGTCCGCATCGATAGTGGTGACATGGCCTACATCAGTAAGCGTGTCCGGCAGCAGCTAGACGAGGCCGGTTTCGACCAGGCCAAAATTTACGCCTCCAACGACCTCGACGAAAAGACGATTCAAAACCTTAAGATGCAGGACGCTAAGATCGATGTCTGGGGGGTCGGTACACGGGTTATTACTGCGTACGACCAGCCTGCTTTAGGCGCGGTCTACAAACTTGTTTCCATTGAGGGTGACCACGGCGAGATGGAGGATACCATCAAGCTCTCCAGCAACGCCGAAAAAGTTTCAACCCCTGGCAAGAAGCAGGTATGGCGGATCACGAATACTCGCGACGGTAAGTCTGAGGGGGACTACATTGCTCTTGATGGCGAGGAACCGGACCAGCAGTCCCAGCTCTACATGTTCCACCCGCAGTACACGTATATTCACAAGACCATCACCAACTTTAAGGCCCGGCCGATTCTCCACCAGATTTTTGATAAGGGGACGATGGTTTACAAGTTACCAAGTCTGCAGGACATTCGCGCCTCTGCCGCCAGCAAGCTGGACTTGCTTTGGGACGAGTACAAACGGGTCCTGAACCCGCAAGATTACCCGGTTGACCTCTCACAGAAGCTTTACGACCACAAAATGAATTATATTCAAAAGATTCATAACGAAGTGGATGCAACCGTGGCCGAGATGCAGAGTATGGATCAGGAATAGGAGAACAAAATGCGCGAATTACAAGCTGAGATTATTAAGGCACTACACACTCAGAAGACAATTGACCCGGAAGGTGAAATTCGTAAGCGGGTTGACTTCCTTAAGGACTACTTAAAGCGGTATTCATTCTTGAAGACTTACGTGCTCGGAATTTCCGGCGGCCAGGATTCTAGCCTCGCTGGGGCTTTGGCCGAAAAGGCAGTCACGGAACTGCGTGTGGAAACTGGTGACGATGGCTATCAGTTCATTGCTGTACGCTTGCCTTATGGTGAACAAGCCGATGAAGATGACGCTATGGCTTCCATCAAGTTTATGGGTGCAGACAAAGTCATGCGGGTCAACATCAAGGCCAGCGTTGACGCGATGGTTGCGGCCGTCGAAGCTAACGAACTAACGGTTTCCGATTTTAACAAGGGCAACATCAAGGCGCGGGCGCGGATGATTGCGCAGTACGCAATTGCTGGCCAGTGTCATGGTGCTGTTGTTGGGACTGACCACGCGGCCGAAGCAATCACGGGCTTTTACACCAAGTTTGGTGATGGTGGGGCGGACCTCACACCGCTGACCGGTTTGGACAAGGGTCAAGGAGCAGCGATGCTGAAGGCACTTGGAGCACCCGCACACCTGTACAAGAAGGCGCCAACAGCTGATCTTGAAGACGACCGCCCAGCCCTCGCCGATGAGGTTGCTCTTGGGGTAACTTACGCTAACATTGATGATTACCTCACTGGTAAGGACGTTGAGCCGGAAGTTGCAGCCAAGATCGAGAACTGGTACCTGAAGACCGAACACAAGCGGCACCTGCCAATTTCAATTTACGACGACTTTTGGCGGAAATAGGTGCCATGCAGTTGCATGTAAACAAATATTTACACGCAACTACTTGCCACCATGCCATTAACTAATATATAATATTAGTTGTATATAAGGGAGTAACCAGCAGCTTATGCTGCGGCGGTGCCATCAACCAGGCTAAATTCTGGTGCCGCCTTAATTAGGTGAGACTTATAACCTCTGTTTTTTGACGGGGTTGTAAGTCTCTTTTTTAAACCAAATTGCTCCCGCAACTAGCCGCAAATTAACTCAAGGAGGAACGAAAATGGCTGCCAAACATTATTACCAAGAAGAGACGGACAAGGTACTGAGCCAGTTAAACAGTACTGATACGGGTCTCAGCGTTAACGAAGCCAAGCAGCGGCTCGAACGCGATGGGGAAAACAAGCTCGCTGCCAAGAAGAAGAAGACCATTTTCGCCCGCTTCTTAGATCAGTTTAAGGACTTTATGATCATCGTCCTGCTCGTGGCTGCCTTGGTAGCCGGGGTGGTCGTCCATGAGTGGGCTGACGCTGCCATCATTTTGGCCGTGGTCATCATCAACGCCATCTTTGGGGTGGCGCAGGAAAGCCGCGCGGAAGCCGCAATCGAGTCGCTGCAGGCAATGACCAGCCCCTCGGCCCACGTGCGCCGCGATGGCCAGGTGTTAGTTATCCCGAGCAGCGAAGTTGTTGCTGGGGATATCGTGTTACTTGAAGCGGGGGATGTTGTTCCCGCCGACTTACGCTTGCTTGAAGCCGCTAACCTCAAAATCGAGGAGTCAGCTCTGACCGGTGAATCCGTGCCGAGTGACAAGAATACCGCCTTTATTGCGGATGAAGCCGGGATCGGGGACCGGACCAATATGGCCTTCATGAGCACCAATGTGGCTTATGGGCGTGGTGTCGGGGTCGTCACTGGTACAGGGATGAACACCGAAGTTGGGCATATCGCCAGCATGCTCGACAACCAGAAGGAGAACCAGACACCATTGCAGGTTAACCTTGCCAAGTTAGGCCGGGCGTTGACTTGGATGATTCTGGTCATCGCGGCCATTGTGTTTGTGATTGGCCTGCTGCGGGGCAGTGAATCTCCAGCCGAAATGTTCCTGACTGCTGTTTCATTGGCAGTTGCGGCCATTCCGGAAGGCTTGCCTGCCATCGTCACGATTATTTTGGCCCTGGGTACGCAAAAAATGGCCAAGCACAATGCATTGGTCCGGCGCCTGCCTGCGGTTGAAACTTTAGGCAGTACCGACATTATTGCTTCAGATAAGACCGGGACCTTGACCCAAAACAAAATGACGGTTGAACAAACTTACTACGATGGCAAATTGCACCCCGCAACTGAGGGGGTAGCCAAGGACAGCCGCCTGTTGCAGATCATGTCTTTTGCGAACGATACGCAGGAACAAGAGGACGGGACGCTTCTTGGGGATCCGACCGAAACCGCACTGGTCGCCTTTGCCAAGCGCAGTGGTTACGATTACGCAGCTGCTCTAAAGCAGACACCGCGCGTTGATGAAGTGCCGTTTGATTCCGAACGGAAACTGATGAGCACCTTGCACCCACTTGCGGACGACCAGATTCTAGTTGCAACCAAGGGGGCCCCCGATGAGCTGCTTCGGCAGGCAACCCAGATTGCCGAAAATGGGCAAGTTCGGCCCTTAACTGAAGAAGACCGCCAGCAAATTCTAGCGGTCAACCATCAATTAGCAACCCAGGCGTTGCGGGTGCTCGGGATGGCATACCGGATTCTGCCTGCCGTGCCGCAAGACGTTAATTCTCAAACTGTTGAACACGACATGATTTTTGCCGGCATGGTGGCAATGATCGATCCAGAACGGCCGGAAGCGAAACAGGCCGTTGCGGAAGCAAAGTCTGCTGGTATTCGGCCGCTGATGATTACTGGTGACCACCGTGACACCGCCCAGGCCATCTCTGAACGGCTCGGTATCATCGAACCAGGTGATTCCGCCGCGGTTATTTCCGGCCGGGATCTGGACAAGATGGACGATGCCACCTTTGAAAAGAACGTTGAGAAGTACTCGGTTTACGCACGTGTCGCTCCCGAACACAAGGTGCGGATCGTGAATGCTTGGCAAAAGAAGGGTAAGGTCGTGGCGATGACCGGGGATGGGGTTAACGACGCCCCGGCGCTCAAGACCGCCGATATTGGGATCGCGATGGGCATTACCGGGACTGAAGTTGCAAAGGGCGCCAGTGCGATGATTCTGGCCGATGACAACTTCAGTTCAATCGTCCGCGCGGTTCGCGCCGGACGCAAGGTGTTTGCGAACATCCAGAAGGCGATTCAATACTTGCTCTCCGCTAATCTGGGTGAAGTGCTCACACTGTTCATTATGACCATGGTTGGCTGGCAGATTCTTGCGCCCGTGCACATCCTGTGGATCAACCTGGTTACTGACACTCTGCCAGCCATCGCTCTTGGACTGGAACACACTGAACCCGGCATCATGAAGCAAAAGCCACGGGGCCGCAATAGTAGTTTCTTGAGTGGTGGTGTGGGTAGCGCCATTGTCTGGCAGGGGATTTTGGAAGGCGCATTAACGCTGGGCGTGTACTGGCTGGCAATCACCTTCCCAGTGCACACGGCTTCCGCAGCGGCACACGCTGATGCTTTGACGATGGCCTACGTAACGCTCGGACTGATTCAGCTGTTCCACGCCTTCAACGTTAAGTCTGTCCACCAGTCACTGTTCACAATCAAGCCGTTTGGCAACAAGGCCTTTAACTGGGCCATCCTGACTGCAGCAGCATTGCTCGCGGTGACGGTACTCGTACCTGGCCTGAACAACCTGTTCCACGTAACTAGTCTCGACATGCTGCAGTGGGCAATGGTTCTCGGCGCGGGGATCCTGATGATTGTGATCGTTGAAATCGTGAAGTTCTTTCAACGGCGCCACTAAACGGGTACAATCATAGCGAGGTGAAAACACATGAATAAATTGCAACAAAAAATGGCGCGTTATGGCAACCTGATCAACGACGTCATGGGCCGCGTCGAAGAATTGCAGGACAAAATGAGTCCGCAGTTCGAAGAATTACGGAAGGCAATTGATGATGACAAGCTCGCTGATATCGACGCTGCGCACTACGAAGAAATTCGCAAGAGCTTCGCTGAGGGCACGGCTGAATATGGCACACTTCTCGGCAAGTTTGAAAATGCGGACGCACCTGCTCGTTACATTGGCAACCACAAGCTGTTGACGAAAGCCTTTGCACGTTTTGTTGACGGCTGCAAGGACATGACCGCAAGCTTGGGTGCGGACAAGAAAATTGACGTAGCAGCATTTAACGCGGCCGAAAAGTTGCAAGACGAAGAAACGGGTCAGCTTACCAAGTACCTAGAGAAAATCCAACTTATCGGCTAGGGCTTGACAGAATGTGAAAGAACTCGTTATACTGTTGTCAACAAATTAGACAGGGAGGAAATCAACATGAGCAAGCAACTGACACAGCTTAAAGGATGGTGGCAAAGCCAACTATAGGTGGGTTGCAGGACGCAATCTGCCAGACGCGCAGATTGTGTCTATGTTGGTTTTCTTAAACAACGCCGCATAGACATTCCATCTTGGATTGGCTATGCGGGGCTACATAATGATTGACCTCGCACAAGTATCTTGCGCGGGGTCTTTTTGTTATCAAAACTGGCTAAGCTTTGTTTTTCGGCAATTATATATTTTGTGCGAATGCAGCAGAGTATGGAGGAATTATCATGAAGAAAATGATTACGTTTGTGGTTGCGA
Source organism: Lacticaseibacillus zhaodongensis (assembly GCF_009687905.1). GTDB lineage: Bacteria > Bacillota > Bacilli > Lactobacillales > Lactobacillaceae > Lacticaseibacillus > Lacticaseibacillus zhaodongensis. Next base: position 217,520 of record NZ_BLBG01000002.1, read on the forward strand.
TTATTGTGGTAATCGCAATTGGGTTCGGTATTTCAATGGGGCACAGCAACAAGAAGAGCAGTGACCAGAAGGATCAGGTCCGGACAGTCGGGATTTTACAGCTGATGAGTCACCCCGCACTGGATGCCATTCACAAGGGAATTGTGGCCGGCCTCAAGGATGAGGGCTACACCAAGGGCAAGAACCTGAAGATCGACTTCCAGAACGCTCAGGCTGATCAGAGTAATCTTAAGTCAATGTCCGAGCGTTTCGTCAACAACAACGATGATGCCACCGTTGGGATTGCAACGCCATCCGCACAGGCGCTGGCTGACGCAACTAAGAAAATCCCCATCGTCATGGGTGCCATCACCGACCCAGTCGCGGCAAAGCTGGTTCAGAGTGTGAAGAAGCCGGGCGGCAACATCACCGGTGTCTCCGACCAGGCGCCAATTGACGCACAGTTGAAGCTGATTCGTCAGATCATGCCTAAAGCCAAGACCCTCGGGGTGATTTACACCAGCTCCGATGAATCTTCCCAGGCCCAGGTCAAGATGGTTGTTGATAAGGCACCTAAGTACGGTTTCACCGTTAAGAAGTACTCCATTAGCTCAACTAATGATCTGAACCAGGTTGCTGGCCAGATGGTAACGCAGGTGCAGGCGATCTTCGTGCCAACTGATAACACCATTGCTAGCGCGATGCCAACACTCTCCAGCGTTGCTAACGGCAAGAAGATTCCGATTTTCCCAACTGTTGACACCATGGTCAAGCAGGGTGGTCTCGCAACTGTTGGTCTCGACCAGTACCAGCTTGGGGTTGAAACCGGGAAGATGGTTGCCAAAATTCTGAAGGGCGATAAGCCTGCAACCATGCCAGTTAAGTTCATGGACAAGGGGAACCTAGTTATCAACGAAAAGGTTGCGAAGGAACTTGGTATCAAGATTCCTGCTTCCGTCCAGGTCAAAGCTGAAAAGTCCGGGGAGGTATTTAAGTAATGAGTTTATGGGTTTCTGCAATTGGACAAGGATTACTATACGGAATTCTCGGGATCGGTTTGTTTGTTACCTTCCGGATCCTCGATTTTCCCGACATGACGGTTGAAGGAACCTTTCCTTTCGGGGCCGCTGTGGCGGTCGCCGCAATTACGCACGGGGTATCACCGCTGCTCGCATCAGTGCTAGCGATGTTCGCGGGGATGCTGGCCGGGCTTTGTACCGGTTTGCTGGCAACCAAGGGCCACATGCCCCTACTGATTGCCGGAATTCTGACCATGACCGCACTCTACTCGATCAATTTGCGGGTCATGGGGCGGGCAAACCTGTCACTGCTGAACCAGCCGAACTTGTTCGCGGCTAAGTTTCTGGCAGCAATGCCGGACTACCTCAGCAGTGTCGTCGTCGGATTGATTGTCGTGACGGTGGTCATCATCTTGCTGATTTTGTTCCTCAACACTGAGATCGGGCAGGGCTTTATCGCTGCTGGTGATAACCGGACGATGGCCCGGAGCCTCGGAATCAATCCCGACAACATGCAGATCCTGGGTCTGGTGGTCGGGAATGGGCTCATCGGTTTGTCCGGTGGTTTAGTTGCCCAAAATAATGGTTACGCTGACGTCTCAATGGGGACAGGGGTCATTGTTATCGGGCTTGCCGCGATTATCATTGGTGAAGTTATGTTCGGTAACTTAACACTTAGTGAGCGGCTGATTGCCGTTGTGCTGGGCAGTATTGTCTACCGTTTTGTAATTCAAATTGTGCTGATGCTGGGCTTCAATGCCGATGACCTGAAGCTGGTTTCCGCGGTCGTCTTGGCGCTAGCAATCATCGTGCCCCAAATTGACGAACGGCTACATCTGCGGCGGACATTGCGAAACGGGGTGAAATAACATGGGTACGACTCAACTGAAGCTAACGGATGTGAACGTGAAGGTAATGGCTGGGCATGACGTCAAGACCTTGCTCAGCGAAGTGAATCTTGATATTCACGAAGGAGATTTTGCCACCATCATCGGAACGAACGGGGCCGGGAAGTCGACCTTGTTCAACGCAATCGGTGGGGATCTGCCCGTAACCGGCGGCACCATCGAGCTAGCTGGCGAACGGATCGAGAAACAAACGCCTGAAAAGCGGGCCCGACACATTGCGCGGGTGTTCCAGGATCCCAAAATGGGAACGGCACCGCGGATGACCGTAGCGGAGAACCTAGCGCTAGCAATGCACCGGGGTGAGCGTCTTGGCTTGAAATCGCGAGCTCTGCGGCAGAAGATGGATCATTTTTTGGAAGTGACTAAGCAGACGCCAAATGGTTTGGATGAAGCCCTGAACAAGCCCACTAGTGAGCTGTCAGGTGGTCAGCGCCAGGCGCTCAGCCTACTCATGGCAACTATGCGGCAACCAGATCTCCTGATGCTGGATGAGCACACGGCGGCTCTAGATCCACACACCAGTAAAGCCATCATGGACTTGACCAACCAAATTGTTGCTGATAACAAGTTAACTTGTTTGATGATCACCCACCAGATGGACGATGCGCTTAAATTTGGGAATCGGCTGATCGTTGTGGACGCTGGACACGTTGTTGCTGACTACGATGCAGCAGCTAAGCAGCAGCTCAACAATGCGGACTTACTGAACTATTTTGCATAAGATATGAATTTGGCCAGCACAGCTGGGTCGGGAACATTCCTCGGCCCAGCTGTGCTGTTTGTGGGGGCGAACGCATGACTAACGAAGATTTGCTGGCCGCGGTCCGGACAATCAGTGAACGGGACTTCGATTTACCATTCAATGACCAGGCTGTGTTCAATTCACGCTTGCGTACTAGTGGTGGCCGGTTTAATCCGCGAACGCATAACCTTGATTTCAACCCGCACCTGTTTGCAAGCTGCACGGCAGCCCAACGTGTTGGCATTATCCGGCACGAGCTTTGTCACTACCACTTGTACTTGCAAGGGCGCGGTTACCAGCATCGGGATGCCGATTTTAAGCGGTTGCTGCAACAAGTAGGCGGACTCCGATTTGCGCCGCGTATCCGGGACACTGTGGAGCGGGTCCACCTTTATGCTTGCAGTCGCTGTGGTCGGTCACTAATTAGACGCCGTCGGGTGGATACCCGTAAATATGTGTGTGCGCATTGCGGTGGCCGGATCGTCATGCGACAAGAAGCAATTTTGCGGGGAGGGCGATTATATGATTCCGCCTCGGGACGACCATTGGCACAAAGTGGGCACAAATTATCGTCTTAATGATTGACAAAGGATAGCTAATCACGTATATTATTTCTTGTGCTTAAGGCACAGAACATACCAGATTGCGGGTGTGGCGGAACTGGTAGACGCGCAAGATTAAGGATCTTGTGGCTAATTATGGCCATGAAGGTTCAAGTCCTTTCACCCGCAGCGCTAGTCCGACCGGAAACGGTTGGACTTTTTTTGTATCAGCGGGCAAGCCGTGACTTGACAGGGGTGTGGCCTTAATAATACCCTTGGTGCGCTAGCTCAATTGGCTTATACTGACACCGAAAGTGAGGATTCACCAATGCACAAGCGTAGTTCAGCATACAACATCAGCGTTATGGGCATTTTGACGGCGTTACTGCTGCTCCAGGCGTTTGTACCCATGTTTGGTTACATTCGGATCACACCTGGGGTTGCAATCACCACAATGCATCTAACTGTAATCATGGGTGCAGTCGTGCTTGGGACGCGTTCTGGGGCGACTCTCGGGCTCATTTGGGGCGTCATTAGCATGACCGTTGCTTACGTTGCACCGGGGGATCCATTAAGCCTCCTGCTGTTCCGTAATCCGGTTATTGCCATCGTTCCCCGCGTTCTTTGCGGATTGATTGCAGGTTTAGTATTTAATCAGCTTGGTAAGGGAATCGGCTCTGGTAAATACACGACGGCGAAGATGGTAGCCGCTGGTATCAGCGGTGCACTCACCAATACCTTGTTCGTGATTGGCTTTACCTGGCTGTTCTATGCGCAGCGTGCAGCAAGCATTGTTGGTAATGGTGCCAACAGCCAGAATCTGGGCTTTGTCCTGATAGCAATGCTTGGGGTCAACGCTGTTGCGGAGGCGATTGCGGCGGGCATTATCACCCCTCTATTGGGGCGCGCACTGCTCCGGTTTCGGCGTTAAGAGCTTCTTCCAAAGTGGTATTTTACAGGCAGTTTTTCTTTGGATAACGCTTGCGCGGACTTGGGGAGCGTGTTACTATAACCATGTACTTTTTGAATGGTCAGGGTTCGAATGTTCGATAGACTTTCTTCCTTCTGCACCAAACAAGAAATGCAACAAAGTAACAAGTTTTAATTTTTATTTCGCGCCAGCGTGCGCAAGGAGGAATTTCTATTATGGAACATGGTACAGTTAAGTGGTTTAACGCAGAAAAAGGTTACGGCTTCATCACTCGCGAAGATGGTAGCGATGTATTCGTACATTTCTCAGCTATCCAGGGCGACGGCTACAAGACCCTCGAAGAAGGTCAGGCTGTAACTTTCGAAGTTGAGCAGAGCGACCGCGGCCCTCAGGCTGTAAACGTAAACAAGGACTAATCTTTCCTCGTTTAAGAGAGTCATCCCGTTATGGGGTGGCTTTTTTTTTGTGCTCAAACTGTGGCAACTTCTTATTAATCTGATCCTAAGCTACCGTCAGCAGCCTAGTCTGCCGCGTCTGGTAGCAAAAAAAACAGGCGCAGGAACGTTAATTCTTCGCCCTGCGCCTGTGGTCTGTTTAAACTGATTAGTCATTATTCCGCTGGGTACTTGAAACCCCATTCTTGCCGGGCCGCGGTCATAATATCCATGACGTTGCTTGTCCACGCCAGTGTTGGGTTTTCACCGGTTTCGACCGCCGCGGCCATGTCGATTACTTCTTGCGGTAGCGCATCCTTGGTAGCCCCTGCCGCCACAGTACTGCTCTTGAGTTCCGGAGTCGTAAAGGTGGCCTTGTCTGCCCGTGGATACTGGTCGACAGTGTAGAAGCCGCGATTGAAGACGACTAGGCCGCGTTTAGGCATTTTGGCTTGGAGATTCAGAGCAACCGTAATTTGAGTGCCATTACCACTGCTGAGCAGGAAACTGGACTGACCATCCACGCCAGTCCGGGTCGGGGTCATCTGGGTCGCGAGCAGGTGGAGCGGCGAACCGGTGAAGCGCCGGGCGAAGCTGAGGGCGTACACGCCGATATCCAGGAGGGCACCGCCGCCGAGGGCAATGTTGAGCAAGCGGTCGTTAGGATCGTTGGGAACGTAAGAACCGAATGTCACCTGAATCGTCTTTAAATCGCCGAGATCGTTCACGCTGGCGTGCTCCAGAATCGTGTGGTATAGCGGCATGTGGTAAATCGTCTGGGCTTCCATCAAAATGAGATGTTTGCTGCGGGCGATGTCAATCAATTCTTGCAATTGGTCGCTGTTCAATGTTATCGATTTTTCGGCCAGGACGTGCTTGCCCGCTAGTAGTGCAGCCTTGATTTGGGCATAGTGAAACGGGTGCGGCGTGGCGATGTAGACCACGTTGACGTTTGGGTCGGCGAACATTGACGCATAGCTACCAAATGCGTGCGGGATGTCGTGTTCCTTTGCAAAAGCGTTCGCTCTGTTCTGATCGCGGGCCGCGGCGCCATACAGGTTTTGAGCACTGCGCGGGAAGTCTTCAGCGAAGCTTGTGGCGATTCGGCCTAAGCCAACAATTCCCCAATTGAGTTTAACCATCCTTATCACTCCTTTACCGCCATTGTGAAACATTGATTGCGCATCTGCAAGCGCTATCGTTGGAATTTTCAGACTTATAAAAGTGTTAAGTTTGTTTGTATTAAGGCACAAACGTACAAGCAACGCGTAGGTTCAGCATCAAACTATTTGCAGCGGTAATTTTGAGCCCGGACAGGTTCCACGCTGTGTGCTATGCTACCAGATGTAACTGATTGCAGCGTGTAATAAACTATGGAGGTGAGTTCGTGCCCTATCGAAAAAAAGGCAGGCATTATGCGCTACCACTAGGCGTCATTGCGCTACTATTTGCACTCATCTTCGGTTTTATCACCGTCGTTGCCCAGTATGAGCACGTGCAAAATGTGCAGCAGGAACAGGCCGCTTCGGCTAGTTCGGCTGCGCTTGCGCAGAAGCAGGCCTTCATCCAGCGACTCGCCCCTTATGCGCAGACTCTGCGTGTCGATTATGGCGTCTTGCCCAGCATTACCTTGGCTCAAGCAATCCTGGAAAGTGATTGGGGGACGAGCAAACTGTCTAGCGACTACCACAACCTCTTTGGGGTGAAGGCGTCTAGCAGCCAGCCTGGACAGGAGCTGACGACCCGCGAGTGGGTTAATGGTCAGTGGAAGACCGTGACTGCACGATTTCGGGTTTATTCCGACGATTATGCTTCCATGCGCGATCACGCACTGTTACTGGACAATGGCACTAGTTGGAACACCCACCAGTACCAGACGGTAATTGCAGCTAGTGATTATCAGACAGCTGCCCGGGCGCTGCAAACTAGCGGTTACGCGACGGATCCCAATTATGCCAGCAAGCTGATTGCGATTATTCAAAAGTACCAGTTAAATAAATACGATGGGAACAAATAGCCGGACATGTTACGCAATGTTCGGCTTTTTTAGACCAGTCCCGCGCATTTTTCCATTAAAATGGGGGGTGCAAGCGAAATCATTAAGCTTTTAGCTTGAAATCCCGAATATAAACGCTTAAATTTGACGTTGTTGGTTGTTTTCCGAATGAAATCAGTGATTTTTGCAAATATATTCGGTTGTGAACCGTCCGGCTTTATGGTAAGCTTGCAACAATCAAAATTTTAGACAAAGTGAGGGCGATTCGGGTGAAACTGCTTGAAGATCGTATTCGTAAAGACGGTGTTGTCATTGGTGACGACGTACTAAAGGTTGACAGTTTTTTGAACCATCAGGTGGATCCAGACTTAATGGCCGCAGTTGGGGAAGCCTTTTACAGCAAGTTTAAGGACGAAAAAATCACTAAGATCCTGACGGTTGAAAGCTCAGGGATTGCACCTGCGCTCGCAACGGCCATGCAATTCCACGTTCCCCTCGTGTTTGCCCGCAAGCACAAGTCACTGACTCTGAAGGATGACCTGTACACCGCGACAGTTTATTCCTTCACCAAACAGACCAGCAATACCATCTCCATCTCGCACAAGTTTTTGAACAGCAACGACCGGGTCCTGATTATTGATGACTTCCTTGCGAACGGCCAGGCCGTTCAGGGTTTGACCGAAATTATCAATGCTGCTGGTGCAACAACGGTTGGCGCCGGAATTGTCATTGAAAAGACCTTCCAGAAGGGTCGCAAAATGTTTGATGAGCAGGGTGTGCACGTTGTTTCCTTGGCGCGGATCGCCGCCTTTGAAAACGGGCAGGTTGTCTTTGCAGATGAACGTGACGTTTAGGAGGTAAAACGACGGTGGACCAAAACGATAATATTTCTAACCCTAAGGCCGCTGTCTTGGGTCTCCAACACCTACTGGCGATGTACTCTGGTTCAGTGCTCGTCCCGATTCTAATTGCGACGTCGCTGCACTTCAGTTCGGAGCAAATGACCTACTTAGTTTCCATTGATATTTTTATGTGTGGGGTCGCCACGGCTCTGCAGCTATTTACCAATAAAGTGTTCGGAATTGGCCTGCCCGTGATTCTCGGCTGTGCTGTGCAGTCAGTGGCACCACTAATTATGATTGGGGAGAAGTTTGATATTCAGACCATGTACGGCGCGATCATTGCCGCGGGCTTCTTTGTCTTTCTGATCAGTGGGGCTTTTGCTAAGCTGCGGCGCTTGTTTCCGCCGCTTGTTACCGGGAGCCTAATTACTGTAATCGGTTTGAGCTTAATTCCAGTTGCTTTTCAGAACATTGGTGGCGGTAGCACCACTGCAAAGTCGTTCGGTAGTCTTTCAAACTTGGCACTCGGTGCGATTACCGTTCTTCTGATTCTGGCGATTAACGTCTGGGGCCGCGGGTTTATCCGCTCAATTGCAATTTTAGTCGGCTTAATCGTCGGCACGGTGCTCGGCGGCGTCATGCACATGGTCAGTCTTGCACCTGTTGCGCAGGCCAGTTGGTTCCATGTACCCACGCCGTTTTACTTCGGCACGCCCAAGTTCGAATGGAGCTCGATTTTGACGATGGTGCTGATTTCGTTGGTCTCAATGGTTGAAAGTACTGGTGTGTTCTTCGCGCTGGGTGATATTGTCGATCGTAAAATCGGGGAGACCGACCTCAAGAAGGGCTACCGTGCTGAAGGCTTAGCCGTAATGCTGGGCGGGATTTTTAACACCTTTCCCTACACTACCTTTAGCCAAAATGTCGGTCTGGTGCAGCTTTCCGGAATCAAGAGTCGGAAACCAGTCATCTATTCGGCTGGTTTCCTGGTCCTGCTCGGATTACTCCCCAAAATTGGGGCGTTGGCAACCATCATTCCGGCACCTGTCCTTGGCGGCGCGATGCTCGTGATGTTCGGAATGGTGGCCGTACAGGGGATCCGCATGCTGCAGGAAGTTGACTTCCACAATGATAAGAATTTACTCGTTGCGGCGATCTCGATTGGTCTGGGGCTCGGTGTAACTGTGCAACCTGAAATCGTGCAGTTTTTGCCAAAGACCATGCAACTCTTTTGTTCATCAGGAATCCTGATGGCTAGTCTTTCAGCGGTACTTCTCAACTTGCTTTTCAACACGCGCAAGCCGCAACCGGAAATGGAAAGTTCCGCCGGTTTAAATGAGAAGGACGATTAATTTTAAATCAAGAAATGAGGCAGTGCTTTGACTCGATTCATTGCTCCGGGTGCAACCGTTGGTATTATCGGCGGTGGCATTGCGGCATACCAATTAATCCGTGCGGCCAGCCACATCGGGATGCGGACTGTCGTGCTCGTACCAAAGGAAAACGATATTGCTGCTAAGGCGGCGGATGTTGTCGTCGTCGGTCGCGCCGATGACCCCAACAAGTTTGCTGAGTTCAGTGGGCTCGCAGAGGTGATCACATACGTTGACGAGACTGTGGCTGATGGGGACATGCTTGCTGACCGACTTTCTAAGGCCCAGTTACCTAGTGGTACGGATATCCTTGAGGTGACTCAGGACCGCTATCTGGAAAAGGTGTTCCTTGAAGATCTGAACATGAACGTGCTTCCGTACGGGCAGGTCGTCACCGCTGACGATATCGAAAAGGTCGTGGCGACCGTTGGCTACCCCAGCATTTTGAAGCCGATTCAAAAGGGTATTGGGACTGATCAGCAGCTGCTACTCGAATCGGACGTTGATGTCTGGCGGGCAAAAGGGTTGCTCCAAAAGCGACCATATATTCTCGAAGCATGGCTCGACAAGCCGCGCGAACTGGCGGTGTATTGCGTGCAGTCCGATAGCGGGTTGCAGGTATTACCCATCGTTGAGACCAATTACGAACTGCATCAATTCACGGGCGCAATCGTACCCGCACAGGTTGATGGTTCGGTCGTAGTCGAGATTTTGCGAATCGCCGAAACCATCAGCAAGCATCTTGAGTACCGAGGCATTTTTGCAATTGAATTCTTTCTCAACGCTGAAGGTGCGCTGTACGTCAAGCGGTTGTCACCTGGTCCCCGTCCTGGTGGGGACATCATCCACGGCGTGACGCCGCGCAGTCAGTACGACCTGCACATGCGGGCCGTGCTTGGTTGGCCAGTTCCAACCGTGCCAGTTAAGGGTTCAGCGGTACTAATTGCCCTGAGTAAGGAAGAGCAAGACACCGTCGCGACCCAGATTCAAATCAAGCCTAAGTGGGAATGGCAGTTCTTCCCGAGCGGTAGTAAACAGCTCGGCGAACTGATTGTTCCCGGACCACTAGAGGCGGCGTTTACGACTCTAGAGGCAACCGGTAGTTTCAAAATTCATCCGACAATAACCGTTGACCAGCTCGATAATGGAGGAGATAAGCAATGATTTCTCGTTACAGTCGTCCGGAAATGTCTGCAGTGTGGAGCCTGGATAATCGTTACCAGGCGTGGTTAGAAGTGGAAATTTTGGCAGTCGAAGCGCACGCGCAACTCGGTGTGATTCCAGAAGCTGATGCTGCGGCAGTGCGTGCCAATGCAAGTGTTGACGCCAAAGAAGTTGCCCGGATCGAGCTGGAGACGCGACATGATGTTGTTGCCTTCACCCGGGCGGTTTCCGAGACGCTCGGCCCGGAAAAGAAGTGGGTCCACTATGGTCTCACTAGTACCGATGTCGTGGACACGGCCCAAGGTTACCTGTTCAAGCAGGCAGATGATATTCTGCGTGCCGATATCGAGGCGCTGATTGCGGTCCTCGGACGGCGGGCGAAAGAATTCAAGGACACAGTCATGATGGGTCGGACCCACGGCGTGCATGCGGAACCAACCACGTTCGGGCTAGTGCTCGCGTCTTGGTATGCCGAGATGAAGCGCGACCTTGAGCGTTTCAATGATGCGGCCGCTGATGTTGAGGCAGGCAAAATTAGTGGTGCGGTCGGCACCTTTGCCAACACCCCGCCCGAGGTCGAAGCATACGTCTGCAAGCACCTTGGTATTCGCCCTCAGGATATCTCGACCCAGGTATTACCACGCGACCTGCACGCACACTACATTCAGACGCTGGCGCTGATTGCGACCTCCATCGAACGCTTTGCGACGAATATCCGGCATATGCAGCGCACCGAAGTCCATGAAGTTGAAGAACACTTCAACAAGGGCCAAAAGGGCAGCTCGGCGATGCCCCACAAGCGCAACCCAATCAGCTCCGAGAATGTTTCCGGTCTGGCCCGGGTCATCCGTGGCTACCAGGTGCCGGCACTCGAAGACGTTGCACTTTGGCACGAACGCGATATCAGTCACAGCTCCGCTGAACGGATGATTTTGCCAGACGCAACGGGACTCCTTGATTACATTTTGCACCGCTTCACGGGCATCATTGACACATTGGATGTCTTCCCAGAGCGGATGATCAAGAACATGAACCTGACGCATGGCCTGATTTACAGTCAGCGGGTGCTCCTCGCCTTGATCGACAAGGGCGGTCTCAGTCGGGAGAAGGCCTATGACCTCGTGCAGCCACTCACTGCACAGGCATGGGATGAAGGTAAGGACTTCCGCACGCTGCTGGAGAACAAGCCTGAGGTCAAGGCGGTCCTCAGCGATGCTGACATCGCGGATGCGTTTGATTACCACTACCACTTGCGCCATGTGGATGACATCTTCAAGCGCGTCGGATTGGAATAGAATTTTGCTTTGGCACTCCACTTTCAGTGGGGTGCTTTTTTAGCTTACATGTTTGCTCTGATGCCGGGCGGTGGGGGTATCTACTCCCGCTGCGCCACGGGGCAGCTCCATGCACAGGGTCGCGTTCAAGCCTGGGAAAAGTTCACCCAGTCTTGCCGCTAAGCTGCGGCCAACGCTCGCCTCCGGCTCACATTGTTGTCCGTGCGCTTCCCCCAATTATCGGCGGCAAGCCACTTGCGGAACCGCAAGCGTCTAGCAGCCGATAATTGCGATGGCATGGAGCAGCTCCGTCGCTTCGCTTCCGTAGATTCCCCCACCGCCCTACACGGATATTCTGAACTGCTCAGTACTGGTTGGCTGCGGGGGTGAGAAGTCTGCATGACGGTTTTCCAAGATACCCCGTCATGGTGTTTTCGGATTTCAATGCACCACGGTAATCGATGATATGGCAATATAAATTCTGAATGTGGAAATTACAGTTGATATTACATAGGCCGTTCAACTAGTTGATGGCCTGCAAATATGGTTCAAAAAAAGCAGAGTAGGGCGGCGGGCGCCTCATACGTAGTGTAGCCAGCGGGAGTGACCATGCTGTCGCGATAATTAGCCCTGATGGCCCGGGTTTGGTCATCAGGGCTAATTATCGGGGAGAACGGAGAGACCGCTAGTATGATAGGGGCACAAGGCTTACCCCCTCTGCTTACTTGAGGGCAACACGGCGGGCTCGTAGTTCAGGGTTCAGACTTGACACGATTTTCGTCAAGGCTGAAACCCGGCCCCAGCATGCCTAGTGTCACTCTCGCTGGCGGAACGAAGTAAGAGGCGCCCGCCGCCCGGCAGCACCATCCAATGAGCAAAGCTACGAAACAACTGTTCGCCCAGAGCTGTAAGCAAGGCGCGTTTTTTGGTAGAATAGATAATCATAGTACGTGCCCATTTGCGGCAAGGAAAGGGATCAGACATGGCTGAACAATCAGTACTCAAGGGAATGAACGACAAGCAAAGCGAGGCGGTCCTCGCGACTGAGGGCCCCGTCCTTATCATGGCGGGGGCGGGCTCCGGGAAGACCCGGGTGCTGACCCACCGGATTGCGTACCTCATTGAGGACAAAAACGTCAATCCGTGGAACGTTTTGGCGATTACGTTCACGAACAAGGCCGCCAAGGAAATGAAGGAACGAGTCGGCAAACTTTTGGATGCTGAAGAAGCTAATGAAGTGTGGGTGTCCACATTCCACGCTCTTTGCATGCGCATTTTGCGGCGGGACATTGAAAAGCTCGGTTACAACCGGGCCTTCTCGATTACTGATTCCTCTGCCCAGCTCACCTTGGTCAAGCAGGTGTTGCGGTCCCAAAACATTGATCCGAAGCGTTATGATCCGAAAGCTATTTTGGGTGCCATTTCCAGCGCCAAGAATGAATTGCTTAATCCCGAGGACTACGCCAAGGCCCACCCTGAGGGCCCGATGGAGAAAATCGTGGCGCAGGTTTATAAAGAGTACCAAAAGCGGCTGCGCGCCGATTCAGCCCTCGATTTCGATGACCTCATCATGCAGACCATCGTCCTGTTTAAGCAGGAACCGGAGACGCTGGCGTACTACCAGCGCAAGTTCCGCTACATTCACGTCGATGAGTACCAAGACACCAACGAGGCGCAATACGAGCTCGTGCACATGCTTGCGGACGGTTACCACAACCTTTGCGTAGTTGGGGATGCCGACCAAAGTATTTACGGCTGGCGCGGTGCCAACATGCAGAATATTCTGGACTTCAAGAAGGACTACAAGGACGCCCAGGTGATCCTGCTCGAGCAGAACTACCGGAGCACGCAGACGATTCTGGACGCGGCTAACTCGGTAATCAAGAACAACGCAGCGCGCCAGGTCAAAACCCTGTGGACGCAAAATGGTAAGGGCGACAAGATCGGCTATTATCGGGCTCAGAGTGACCGGGATGAGGCTTACTTCATCATCAAGGAAATTGAGAAGATGAAGCGGACCGGTGATTACAATTTCGGTGATTTTGCGGTGCTTTACCGGACCAACGCGCAGTCTCGGAGCGTTGAAGAAGCGTTTCTGAAGAGTTCGATTCCTTACAAAATTGTCGGCGGCCATAAATTCTACGACCGCAAGGAAATTCGGGACGCACTGGCTTACCTCAGTCTCGCTGTTAACCCGGTCGATGACATCAGCTTTACCCGGGTCGTCAACGAACCGAAGCGGGGGATTGGCGCAAGCAGTTTGGCCAAACTTGGTGAGTTTGCGGATGAACACGGCTGGTCCCTCCTGGAAGCGGCTGAAAATGTTGAACTCAGTAGTCTTGGGTCTCGTGCCCGCAAAAACCTTGCGGAATTTGCGGACATTATGGAAAATCTGCGGAAGAAGCGCCTAGATAGTAATGTCACCGATATGATGACCGCGGTGATTGAAGACAGTGGGTACATGGACGCCCTCCGTGCCGAGCACAGCTTGGACGCGGATGCCCGCATTGATAACCTGCAGGAACTATTAACCGTAACCCAGAATTTTGACGCCCACTACGAACCTGAAGATGAGGAAGCAGACATTTTCGTCGACTTTCTCGGTGAACTCGCGCTGGTTTCTGACGCTGATGATATCCCCGAAGACGCGCAGGAGGTCACACTGATGACCTTGCACGCAGCGAAGGGACTGGAATTTCCGGTCGTCTTCATGATCGGGATGGAAGAAAACCTCTTCCCACTGTCCCGTGCGGCAATGGACGAAAAGGAGCTTGAAGAAGAGCGGCGGCTGGCTTACGTCGGGATTACCCGGGCGAAGAAGAAGTTGTTCTTGACCAATGCATACTCGCGCATGTTCCACGGGCAGCATCAAAACAACCCGGCAAGCCGATTCATCGGTGAAATTGACCCAAGCTTACTGGATATCCAGAATAACGAGGAACAAACTAGCGACATTCCGTTTATTAACTCCCGGCGTTACGGGCGGACAACGGCCGGTACGCAAGGCGGTGCCTTTCAGGCGCAGTCAACTCCTCGCTCCCGACGGATGCAGGCGGCAACGGCCAGCAGCGTTACCGGCCCGGCAACAACCGGTGCTGGTTCAATTAATTGGCAGTTGGGTGACAAGGTCGAGCACCGTAAATGGGGCGTCGGCACGGTCGTCAAGGTTGAGGGTCAGGGTGAAGACCAAGAAATGGACATTGCCTTCCCGAACATGGGTGTGAAGCGGCTACTGGCGGCTTTTGCACCGATCAAACGGGCTGAATAAGCGGAGGTTTGGCTAATGGAACTGACAAAGGAAGCGGCACAGCAGGAATTGGCTGCACTGCGCACACAGCTGAATGGGTGGCGCACGGCGTACTACACCAAGGATGCGCCCGTAGCAACGGATGCAGAGTATGACAAGCAGTATCAGCGCCTTCTAGCCATCGAACAACAATTTCCAGAGCTAGTCACTCCTGATTCCCCCACCCAACAAGTCGGGGATACGGTGTTGCCGGAGTTCACGAAGGTGCCCCACGAGCAGCCGATGCTCTCAATGGGGGATGTGTTCTCGCTGGAAGAGCTCGCCGGTTTTGATGAGCGTCTGCGGAAGACGGTTGATGAAGATTTTGACTACAACGTTGAGCTAAAAATTGACGGCCTGTCCTTGTCGCTGGTTTACGTTGACGGTCAGCTGCAGCAGGCCTCCACACGGGGCAACGGGCGCATCGGTGAGGATGTCACTAAAAATGTGCGCACTATCAAGGATGTGCCGCAGCAACTCACACGGCCCTTAACGCTGGAAGTTCGCGGAGAATGTTACATGCCTAAAGCCGCCTTTGCCAAGCTGAACGCACAGCGCGAGGCGGATGGGCTTGAGACTTTTGCCAACCCGCGGAACGCCGCAGCGGGGTCACTGCGGCAGCTCGACCCGCACGTCACGAAGCAGCGCGAACTAGCGACCTTTATCTACACACTGATGGATCCAGCGCAGTTTAACGTCAGCACGCAGGACGAGGCGATTCGCTTCATGGCTGATTTGGGCTTTGCAACTAATCCTTCCTCCGAACGCCTGGGTGAGTTGAGCGAGATTGACGCCTACATTGAGCGCTACACCGGCCAGCGGGAACAGCTCAGCTATGGCATTGACGGCATTGTGCTCAAGGTCAACAGTCTCCCACTGCAAGCCCAGCTAGGGGCAACTGTGAAGGTCCCCCGTTGGGAAATTGCTTACAAGTTCCCGCCGGATGAGCAGGAAACGGTCGTTCGGAATATTGAGTGGACGATTGGGCGCACCGGCGTGGTGACGCCCACAGCCGTAATGGACACGGTTCAGCTAGCCGGCACGCAGGTTAGCCGGGCAACGCTGCACAATCCTGATTACATCGCCGCTAAGGACATTCGGATCGGGGACACCGTCCTGCTGCATAAAGCGGGGGACATTATTCCGGAGATTTCACGAGTTCTCCTGGATAAACGGCCGGCCGATAGCGTACCGTACCCGATCGTAACAAAGTGCCCGTCTTGTGGTGCCGAGCTGGTTCATATTGAGGACGAAGTGGCGCTACGTTGCATCAATCCGCAGTGTCCGGCCCAGATACAGGAGCAACTGACGCATTTTGCCAGCCGGCCGGCGATGAACATTGACGGTTTGGGGCCAAAAATAATTGCCCAACTGCAGGAGAAGGGGCTCGTGCATGATGTTGCTGATTTATACAGCCTAACTGCTGAAGATTTGGCACAACTTGATAAGTTTAAGGAAAAATCCATTGCTAACCTCTTGCAGGCAATCGACAATAGCCGGCATAATTCAGTTGAACGTTTGTTAACTGGCTTAGGCATTCGCCACGTGGGTGCTAAGGCCGCAACTGTGCTTGCCGAGAACTTCGGCAGCTTAGGTGCACTAGCCAAAGCCGATGAAGAAAGCATTGCTGCCGTTGACGGGGTGGGTCCGATTATCGCCAAAGCGTTAGTGCAGTATTTTGCAATGCCGAACACGCAGGAACTTCTGCAGCAGTTCACTACGGCGGGTGTCAACATGGACTACACCACTGCGACGCCAGCTGCGCCGAGTGATAGCTTCTTCGCAGGGAAGACCATCGTGATCACAGGTAAGTTTGCAGATTACTCCCGGCCGGAATTGAGTGCGCGTTTGCAAGCGTTAGGTGCCAAGGTCACTGGTTCGGTTTCGAAAAAAACCGATTTACTAGTGGCAGGGGCTGACGCGGGTAGTAAACTGAGTAAGGCCACGACTCTCGGTGTGACAGTCATGTCTGCCGACGAGCTGGCCGCTAAACTGAATGAGAATTGAGGATCCTATGAAGAATTTAGTTAAAGCCACAGCTGCCGTGGCGGCAATTTTGCTTCTGGCAGGTTGTGGTAAGCTCGATTTTAGTAACGACAATAGCAGTACTGGCACTAGTAAGTCGGGCCAATACCAGACGACCGGTGTTGCAAGTGATGGCACCTATCAGGGCGTGATTAAGAACGGCAGGTATCAAGTCTCCAAGTCACGGGGCCTGATGATGCAAAACAACAACCAAAACGGTAACACCTTCAACGTGCGCAGCATGGAGAGTGGTCTGGTCAGCTTGTCGCAAAAACAATTCTCAACGGATAAGTATGATTTTGAAGAAGGCCAGTTGCTTTCTACCTCCGTAACCCGCAAATGGTTAGGCCGGCAAAAGGGCAAGTTCAGCAAGAGCGGCGATACGGATAACGCACTCGGTCTGAACCCAGCTAGTAACGGCAGCACCGACCCGAACAAGCGGGTACCGATTTACTTGCAGCAACTGCTGGAACAGGACTACATGGTCAAAAGCGGTAACTCAATGGCTCTTGGCGGTATTTCGATCGGCCTGGGCATGAACGCCATCGATTACTATGTCAAAACGCAGTATGGGGCGCAGTACCAGACGAACATCAGTGCAGCTGAGACGTTGCGGATGGGTAAGGAAATGGCTGCCAAGGTGGTCACCCGGCTCCGCCAGATGAAGGGCGTAGCAGCAAACACTCCAATTTTGGTTGGCATCTATCGGCAGGCTGGCCAGGATAGCTTGGTTGGTGGTACTTATCAGGCATACGCTGTCAGCAAGAGTGGCAGCACAATGGGCACCTGGCACGGTATTAATGAGCAAAATGAAGTTCTGCCGGTAATCAATAATAAGAAACCAGTTAACAACACTGTTGCAACTGACTTTAGCAACTTCAGCGCCCAAGTTCGTTCATTCTTCCCAACTCTGGCCGGGGTGACAGCCCAGGCGCACTATGAGAACGGTCAGCTCGCGGGCTTGAAGATTACTATCAACACTCAGTTTTACGGGCAAACTGAAATCAACAGCTTCACCCAGTATGTTTCTAGTGCGGCGTCCAAGCTCTTGCCAAACAGTGCCAAAATTGAGATCGATATCGAGTCGACCCAGGGCATGCAGGCTTATGCTGAACGGGATACCGGGGCGAAGACCTTCACGACCCACGTTTTCGATAGCTACTAAACTTAGTTTTCAGAAACATTCTACGACGGACCGCTCATGATAATGGGTGGTCCATTTTGTTTAGCGGCTTTGCGCTCACTAACGGCCATCGCTGCCGGCCGTTTCACTGTCCATTCCACTAAGGGTACAACCCGCCCAAGTGGAAGTGGCGACTCCTGACCGTTCGTAATTATGGTGAGGAGTCGGCCTTCTCCGCTACGCTACGTATGTAGGAGAGTAAGCGACAAGTCGCTAACTCTCCCAGCATGTAAACGTGGCCCACAATGCACCTCCTTGCGCTTAGCCTAAAATCACTGTATTCCCAAAGTTCGGGAATGCAGTGATTTTGCTAATGCTCAGGAGCTGACCGCATTGTGGCCCACTCTCCCAATTCCAGGTGCGTTGCTGAAAGTTCCGCGGTATAATTCAATTTGTTGAACTACGCAAAGCCATAAACATGGTGGCTATGATATAGTGAAGGTTAGTATAAGAAAGCGGGGGAAATACATGATTTCTAAGGAACAGGTAGCGCACGTTGCTGAACTTGCGCGCCTCCAATTTTCCGATGAGAAGCTCCAAGAATTCACGGGCCAACTAGATGAAATTATGAACATGGTTGATCAGCTTAGTGAAGTGGACACTGACGGGGTCCCTGTAACGACTCAGAGTGTACTGCTGGAGAACGTTTTGCGCGACGATGTGGCTGAGAAGCCAACCTCACGGACCACGTTAATGAAGAATGTGCCAACCGCTAAGGCCGGCCTAATTCAGGTACCAACCATTATCGACAAGGAGGATGACTGATCAGTGGATTACTTCAAAACTAACATTAAGCAGTTGCACGCAGACTTGCTTGCCGGTAAGACTAGCAGTGAACAGCTGACTAAAGATACTTTCGCTGCGATTGCCGCGAAGGACGGGGATGTCAAAGCATTCCTCGCGCTTGATGAAGACCAGGCACTGGCAACGGCTAAGCAGCTGGATGCAGACAAGCTGAGTGCTGACAGTCAGCTGGCCGGCATTCCAATTGCCATCAAGGACAACATCGTGACCAAGGATCTGACCACGACTGCTGCCTCCAAGATGCTTGCTAACTTTGTGCCGATTTACGATGCAACGGTCATCGAAAAGCTGCGGTCTGCCGGGTCCGTAATCGTTGGCAAGACCAACATGGATGAATTTGCCATGGGCTCATCAACTGAGAACTCCGCAATGAAGACGACTACGAACGCTTGGGACCACACCAAGGTTCCCGGTGGTTCGTCAGGTGGTTCCGCAGCAGCGGTTGCCGCCGGTGAGGTGGTGGCGGCGCTGGGCTCTGACACTGGTGGCTCGATTCGCCAACCAGCCGCATTCAATGGGATTTTTGGATTCAAGCCTTCATACGGGCGGGTTTCCCGTTGGGGCCTGATTGCCTTTGGTTCCAGTTTGGATGCTATTGGTACCTTGACTCGTTCCGTCCGTGACGGTGCCGCCGTGATGAACACCATCATCGGTGCTGATGAAAAGGATACGACCACCGTTCCCCGTGCTCCAGAAGATTTGGGTGCCAAAATCGGCAAGGGCGTTAAGGGCATGCGCATTGCCCTGCCTGCTGAGTACCTTGGCGAAGGGGTCGACCCTAAGGTGGTTGCACAGATCAAAAAGGCCGCGGAACAGTTTAAGGCCATGGGTGCTACGGTCGAGACTGTTAGTCTGCCCCACACCAAGTATGCCGTACCCGCTTACTACATCATTGCCAGTTCTGAAGCCAGTTCCAACTTGCAGCGCTTTGATGGGATTCGTTATGGTTTCCGCGCGCAAGACGTCAAGACGCTTGATGATGTTTACGTTCGCTCCCGCTCTGAGGGCTTTGGTGATGAGGTCAAGCGCCGCATCATGCTGGGGACCTTCAGTCTGAGCGCCGGTTTCTACGATGCTTACTTCAAGAAGGCAGCACAGGTTCGGACCCTCATTACCCGTGATTTTGAAAATGTCTTTAAGGATTATGACTTGATTATGGGCCCGACCACGCCAACGACCGCGTTTAAGATCGGCGACAAGGTGACGGATCCGCTCACGATGTACATGAACGACATCCTGACCATCCCCGTTAACCTGGCTGGCTTGCCAGCTGCGTCTGTAAATGCTGGCTTTGTTGACGGCATGCCAGTTGGCTTGCAACTGATTGCTAAGCCGTTTGCCGAAGCAAGTATTTTCCAGGCGGCAGCGGCGTTTGAAGATGCCAATGATTACATGGAGCAGATTCCAGGGGGGCAGAACTAATGAATTTTGAAACTACGATCGGCCTCGAAGTCCACATTGAGCTGAAGACGAATAGTAAAATGTACTCCCCAGCGCCAGTAACTTATGGTGCCGAGCCAAACACGGAAACTAACGTCATCGACTGGGGCTATCCTGGGGTTTTGCCTAGTGCCAACAAAGGAGCTTATTCCCTCGGCCTCATGGTTGCGCTGGCGCTGCACGCGGATATTGCACCGTACACGCACTTCGACCGGAAGAACTACTTCTACCCGGATAACCCTAAGGCTTACCAGATCACCCAGTCGGAGACGCCACTCGCCAAGAATGGTTACGTTGAGATCGAAGTGGATGGCAAGAAGAAACGCATCGGGATCGAAGAACTGCACATCGAAGAAGATGCCGGGAAGAACACCCATGCTGACGATGGTTACTCATACGTTGACTTGAACCGTGCGGGCACCCCGTTGGTTGAAATCGTTTCTAAGCCAGACATCACCAGTCCTGAGGAAGCATACCAATACCTTGAGCAGTTACGCCAAATCGTTCAGTTTACTGGCGCTTCCGACGTTAAGATGGAAGAAGGCTCCATGCGGGTTGACTCCAACCTGTCAGTTTCACCAATTGGGGCAAGCCAGTACGGGACTAAGACCGAAGTTAAGAACTTGAACAGTTTCAACCACGTGCGCAGTGCTCTGGCGTACGAACAAAAGCGGCAGGTGGCGATGCTTTTGTCTGGGCAGAAGATTCGTCAGGAAACCCGGCGCTGGGACGAACCAGCTAAGGAGACCATTCTGATGCGGGTCAAGGAAGGTGCGGATGATTACCGTTACTTCCCAGAACCAGACTTGCCACCAGTGCGTGTTAGTCAGGAATGGATCGACGATGTGGCTGCTAAGTTGCCTGAGAATCCCGCACAGCGGCGCGCACGCTACGTCAATGACTGGGGAATTCCTGAATATGACGCTGGCGTTTTGACCAACACCAAAGAAATGTCCGACTTCTTTGAAGCAGTCGTTGCTGATGGTGCGGATGCCAAGCAGGCTTCTAACTACCTGATGGGTGATGTCTCCGCGTTCCTGAACGCTCAGCACAAGGAACTTAAGGACATCGCGCTTACCCCTGACCACTTGGCCAAAATGATCAAGTTGATCAATGATGGGACAATTTCCACCAAGATTGCCAAGAAGGTCATTACCCAAATCATCAAGAACGATGTTGATCCTGAGGAATGGGTACGGAGCAAGGGCCTTGTCCAAGAATCCG
Source organism: Lacticaseibacillus zhaodongensis (assembly GCF_009687905.1). Classification (GTDB taxonomy): domain Bacteria; phylum Bacillota; class Bacilli; order Lactobacillales; family Lactobacillaceae; genus Lacticaseibacillus; species Lacticaseibacillus zhaodongensis. The sequence goes on from NZ_BLBG01000002.1 coordinate 238,686, forward strand.
ACCCCGCTGTGCTCACACCGATTATCACCGCCATCTTAGATGATAACCAGCAGAGTATTGATGACTTCCACGCCGGGAAAGACCGCGCACTCGGTTTCCTGGTTGGTCAGGTAATGAAGCAGACCCATGGCCAGGCTAACCCGAACGTGGTTAACCAGATTCTGAATGCTGAGCTGAGCAAGCGCTAGGATTCGGTTGTTGTTGCAGATTGATGAAGATGCAGGAGGATTGTAATGCGACCACGTGCACGATTAATCTATAACCCAAACAGTGGTAGTGAGGGGATGCGGAAGTACGCCGGTGATGTGCTCCACGAACTGGAGCTGGCAGGGTACGAAGCGTCCGCTTTCCAGACCACACCAGAACCACTTTCTGCCCAGCACGAAGCCGCGCGCGCATGTCAGGACGGTTTTGAGCTCATCGTTGCCGCTGGTGGCGATGGGACCATTAACGAAGTGGTGAACGGCATTGCGCCGTTCCCACACCGGCCGAAGATGGGGATTATCCCTGGTGGGACCACCAACGATTACGCTCGTGCGCTGCAGATCCCGCGCGATGATCCGGTTGCGGCCGCCAAAATGATTGGCAAGGGCCAGACCCTGATGATGGATATCGGTAAGGCCAATGACAAGTACTTCATGAATATCGCCGCTGGGGGTTCAATGACTGAACTCACGTACGGTGTTCCGAGTGAAGTCAAGTCGATTTTTGGTTACCTTGCCTACTTCATCAAGGGTGCTGAATTACTGCCTGGCATCCACACCGTCCCACTGCGAGTCGAGTATGATGATGGTGTTTATGAGGGTAATGCGTCCATGTTCTTGATCGGTCTCACTAACTCTGTTGGTGGTTTTGAACAGGTCGTTCCCGACGCCGAACTCGGGGATGGTAACTTCACGGTCATCATCGTCAAGACCGCGAATGTTGTGGACATGGCGCGGCTGATTGCGCTGGCCTTCAATGGCGGAAAGCATGTCGATGACCCGAACATTGTTTACCTGAAGACCAACAAAATTAAGGTCACCCGCACCGATGGTAAAAAGCTCAAAATCAACCTTGATGGCGAGTATGGTGGTGACACCCCAGTTGAGTTCACCAATTTGACCCAACACATTGAGATGTACGCCAACGTTGACGCAATTCCGGCCAAGAATTTGGCTAAGGAGTTGGAGACTCAAGACGAGGTCATGAAAGAGGTCGAAGCTGTGTCCAAAAAGGATATTGATGGGGACGGCAAAATCGGCTAGTCTGGGCAAATGTCCAGAAAAAGTGTAATTTCTAGTGAAAGGATGCGGCTGACAGCCACATCCTTTTGCCGTATTTTGAAAGTGAGGATATTCGATGGCAATACCTGCCAAGAATGAAGATATTGAAGTAACAATCAGCGACCTGAGCTATGAAGGCCTAGGGGTCGCGAAGGTGGATGGCTTCCCGCTGTTCATTGATAATGCCCTTCCTGGTGAGGTTGTGCTCGCACATGTCACCAAGGTGCAGAAACAGTACGGTTTTGCTTTCAACAAGAAATTGCTGAAGGCATCACCTGACCGGGTGGATGTGCACGACCGGATTTACACTCAGACGGGTATCGCCCCCCTGCAGCACCTCAGCTACCCAGCACAGCTGAAGTTTAAGCAGAAGCAGATTGAGGAGCTCTTTAGCAAGCAGCACCTCGACATCGACGTGCTGCCAACAATTGCGAGTCCCCAGACGACTGGTTACCGCAACAAGGCTCAAGTGCCGGTGCGGATGGTCAATGGGAAGCTGGAGACCGGCTTCTTCAAGCGCCGTTCCCACACGCTTTTGCCAATTACTGATTTCTACATTCAGGAACCCGAAATTGACCAGGCAATTGAACTGACCCGGGATCTTTTGCGCAAGTACGACATTCCCGCCTATGATGAAGCTCGCAACCAGGGTGTTGTGCGCCACGTTATGGTCCGTCGCGCCTACTACACGCACATGATGATGATCGTCATTGTGACTCGGACGAAGGAACTACCCCATGCTGATGCGCTCATTGCCCAACTGACGGCTAAGCTGCCGGAAGTGGTCAGCATCGTGCAAAATATTAATCCCCGCCGTACCAACGTGATTCTCGGAAAGCACTCCAAGACGCTTTGGGGACGCGACTACATCGAGGATGAACTGCTCGGTAGCACTTTCCGGATTTCCGCGCAGAGTTTCTACCAGGTCAACCCGCAGCAGACCGAGAACCTGTACGCCAAGGCCGTCGAAGCTGCCGAACTGACCGGTAAGGAAACCGTCATCGATGCCTACTCCGGTATCGGGACCATTTCCCTGACCATGGCGAAGCATGCTAAGCAGGTCTATGGGGTCGAAATCGTTCCTGAAGCTGTTAATGACGCGCGCATCAACGCACGCATCAACGGCATCACGAACGTCACCTTCAAGACCGGTAAGGCAGAAGACGTCATGCAGCAGTGGCAAGATGACAAGCTGAAGGCCGACGTGCTGATGGTGGACCCACCACGCAAGGGGCTGGCGCCTGAATTCATTCAGGCGGTTGGCAGTATGTTGCCGGACCGAATCGTGTACGTATCTTGCAACCCGGCAACTCTCGCACGCGATATTACCTTGCTGGCTGAATTTGGTTACAGTGCTAAGCAGACCCAGCCAGTTGACATGTTCCCGCAGACGCAACACGTCGAATCTGTAACCGTGTTGAAGCGGAATGCTGACTAGTTATTAAGCGGCTGAAAGGGATCAAGCGCCAGTTTTATGGCGCTTGATCCCTTTTTATGTTGCAATGATTTTGCCGCTTTAAATAAAAATTTGAATTATATTATAAAAAGGCTTGACGATTCTAATCAGTCAAGGTAATATTGTCAACATATTAAGAACAGGGGTGTTAATGATGAAAACAAATGCAATTATTACAACACAACTGAACACGTATTATGACGGCTATTACGGATAGCAAGCTTACACATGGGTGTGGGCTTGTTGCTCACATCCATGTGGCCGTCGCATTTAACTATGCAATTTGACGCCACATGGGGATATCGTCCCGCATGTGGCTTTTTCTTTCCGGAAAGAAGTGGCCAGCCACCTGTGGGAGTATGTCCCCGATGGCTGGTCACTTTTAATTTTTGGAGGAAAAAATCATGAAAAAGAAGTTCGCAATTGTAATCGCAGGTTTAATGTCCGTCGCACTGCTAGCCGCCTGTGGCAAGAGCGCCAGTGCAGATACTAATAGCAGCAGCAGTACTAAAACCGTGAAAATCGGGATTTTGCAACAAATCGATCAGGCTGCGCTAGATGATACGACCAAGGGCATCAAGGAGGAACTGAAAGCTAAGGGCTTCGGGGATGCCAAAATCAAGCTGCTCAATGGTCAGGGCGAACAGAGTAATCTGAACCAGATGAGCCAACAGCTCAAGTCCATGAACAATACCGTAAACATTGGGATCGGTTCTGCAGCCTCGCAAGCGCTCGAGAAGGTCGGTAACCAGACACCACTCGTCTTCTCCGCGATCACCGACCAGTAACCGCGGGATTGATCACAAAGGCTAACCTGAAGCATCCTAACCAGAACGCGACTGGGGTAACGGTTCTAGTTAACGTCAAAATGCAGCTGGAGTTGCTGCACAAGATGTTCCCCCAAGCCAAGAAAATTGGGATGATGTACGACGCGGGGGAGCCTAATGCTCTTGCCATCGTCAAGCTGGCCCGCAAGGCAATGAAGCAATTGGGCATGACCCCGGTTGAGGAGACGGTCGCTTCCGTTTCCGATGTTGAACCAACTGCCCGGGCCCTGGCCAAGAAGTGTGACGCGATGTTCATTCCCAATGACCACATCGCTGCTGTGGGGATGACCACAATCGGAAAAGTTTCCACGCAGACGAAGACACCGGTTGTGACCACCGACCCAACGATGATCCAGTTTGCTGGGGTTGCCACGAAGGGTGCTAACTTCGAAGACATTGGGCGCCAGACCGCTGACATGGCCATTAAGATCATCAAGGGCAAAAAGGTTAAGGATATCCCCGTTGAGAGTCCCCGGAAGATTCAGCTTGTGATGAACAAGAAGCGGATGCAGTTCTTTAACGTGAGTGCAGCGGATCTGAAGTAAAATAATGTCGTCCAGCAAGTAGAGCAGTGCAGAAACTCCCGATTCGTTTTCGTGAATCGGGAGTTTCTTTGCTGAGTTAGCTCGTGCTGATTTTGCAATCCAGCTAGTTGAAGTGTATACTCACAAAAAATAGATGTAATTGCAACCTAATAGGAGACTCAACATGATCAAAACAATCATCATTACAGGGGCGAATTCCGGCTTGGGATTTGCAGCTAGCAAACAGATTTTGCAACGGGGTAATGATTATCAAATCATTATGGCTTGTCGTAACATGGACAAGGCCGTGGCCGCCCGAGCGGAGATTCTGCAGACGATTCCGGCTGCACGAATCATTTGTCTTGAACTGGATACATCCTCACTTGCTAAGGTCCGGGCCTTCGCGGTTGCGTTTAAAGCGTTGCACCTGCCACTCTACGGGTTGATTTGTAATGCGGGTGTTGCTGGGCAAAACGTCACGACAACTGCGGATGGCTTCAACAATATTTTTGAAACCAACTATCTCGGTCACTTCCTGCTGACCCAGCTGCTCTTGCCGGAAATACTTCCCGGTGGGCGCATTATCACCGTCAGCAGCGATCGTCATGACTTGCCGCAGATTACGTGGCCCGGGGCGCAGGCAGTTGCCCACTGCGGTCAGGACGAGCAGCGCGACCGCCTCAGTTACTCCTATTCCAAACTATGCCTGGATTCTATTCACGTATGCACTTGACCGGCAGCTGCGAGCGTCTGGGCAGCAGCTGACGGTCAACACGATCAACCCTGGTTTGATGACCGAGACGGGGCTCGCGAAAAACAAGGCCCGATTCACGCCAGAATTTTTGGCGCGGTTCAAGGATATTCTTGCCACAGCCAAGGATTCGGCCGGGATGCTAACCGACTTGATGTGTAATGATGAGTTTGCACAGGGACCTGCAAAATACTTTGATCGCCGGAGTGACAACCCGATTCCGTCATCAAAGCTGTCTTATGACCAGCAAGTACAGCGGGAGCTCTGGGATTACAGTGTGCAGGTAACTGGTCTGCGCAAGTAGTCAGAACGCAAAAGCCGCGTGGAAGTGTAAAACCTCCACGCGGCTTTTGATGTTAACTTTCAGATTGAATAATTGCTATTTGCTTATCTGGTCGCGATCGGCTATCCAGGCGAGGGCCAGCGACCCGGCACCGATGTGGGTCGTAATGGCCGGGCCAAAGAAGGATCTAGCAAAACGAATCTTCGGGAATTTTGCTTGTAGCTCCGCAAGCCAGCGGTCGGCCTCTTCTGGAGTGCCGGCGTCAACGACCCACGCTTTGATCGGGTAATTTTTGCCCTTGGTTTCCTTGGCGAATAGTTCTTCAATGCGTGCGTAAGCCTTGTTGATGGTGCGAATTTTTTCGGCGACAACGATTTTGTGGGATTGGTCGTCAATCGTCAGTACCGGTTTGATTCGTAACATGCCACCCACGAATCCGGCCGTACTGCTCAGCCGGCCGCCCCGGACGAGGTGCTGCAGGTCATTCACGACGAAGTACTCGCCGGTCGTCGCCCGCAACTTATCAAGCATGTCCGTAATTTCAGTAACGCTAGCGCCCGCCTTAGCCATGATGCCGGCCTGGCGTACCATTTCGCCCAGCAGGATGATGGTAATCTGGGAATCGTAGACGATCACGTTTTGGCCCTTGATGTTACGGGCGGCAGCGCTAATGGTGCTGTGAATTCCGGAAATGGTTGCAGACAGGTAAATGTTGATTACGGTGTCGTAACCCTCAGCTAGCAACTCTTTATGGGCCGTCAGCACGTCACCGAGCCGGGGCTGGGACGTGTGCGGGAAATCTTTGCTAGCAGCCATTTTCTTGTAGAATTCTTCTGGTGTGATGTCCTCACCCTCATTGTAAGTCACATCGTCCAGAATGACGGGTGTGGTCACGATGCGAATGGGGAGATCCTTGATTTGATCAGGGGTTAAATAGGCCGTACTATCGGTAACAATTGCAATTTTCATGGGGCCTTCCCAACTTTCTTTTCCAAACGGGCAACAATACGTTCGCTTACTATGTTAATCATCTCGCACGTAAATTACAAAGAGTATCGACCAAAGTGGCGAGCATATCGCCATTTTGGTGCGGGTACCACGTCAATTTGCGCGGGCAAGGGGTGTGGGCAGATTGTGGGCGTGCTTTTCGCTGGTCACAAAATTTATTTCACGGGAAATAATTGCTGCAGCATCAGGCGCGGAATACCGACTGATTTTGGTGTTGATTTCTGTTAGCGCCCGGTCAATTTCCGCACGCTTAGAAAGCACGCGCTGCTTGTGTTCCTCCAGCATTTTACTGCGGGTGGTGATGGTGCTGACGCCGGCCATGCAGAGCTGAATATACTTGCGAATCTGTTTTAACGGCATCGCCGTATCTTTCAAACAGCAGATGGTTTTGATGAAGTTGAGGTCACTGATTGTGAACACCCGGTTGCCCGCAGAATCACGAGCGACGAAGGGCAGCAGGCCCTGTTTATCGTAATAGCGAATGGTGGAAATTGGCAGACCGAAGCGCTGCGCAACATCCTTGATGCTAAAAATATCTGCCAAGTTGCACGATCTCCCTTCTTAAGCCTTGCCCTAAACCTAGGTTCAGGGCATAAGCTTAATTCTAGTCGAAGCAGTCCAACTAAACAATGGGGATTAGCTGAAACCAAACTGGAGGTAACTTAAATTATGCAAATGGCATTGGTAACTGGTGGTAATAAGGGCATCGGTTTGGCACTAGTAAGCACACTAGCTCGGGCAGGAGTGCACGTTTTAATGGGTGCGCGTAGTGCGGAGCGGGCCAGAGCCGCAATCGGTCAGCTGCAAAAAGCCGGGTTAAATAATATTGATTTTTTGCGCATAGATTTGAACGACATCGATTCACTTACGGCCGCCGCAGCAACAGTCACAGAGCAGTATCCTGATCTTGATTTGCTCGTTAACAACGCTGGTATCCCCGGTAATGAAGGTGACAGTCTGGAAACTAAGGTCAGCGACTTACGATCGACAATGGAAGTGAACTTCTTCGGTACTTATGCGCTCACGCAAGCACTCGTTCCAATTTTGAAGCGAAACGCGGGCCGCATTGTTAACATCACGATTCCGAGCGCGCCTAACCAGTACTGGAACCCCATTGCCTACCGCACGTCTAAGGCAGCCCAAAATGCGATGATGGAGGCAATGGCACTAGATTTTCGGAAACACAAGCTGACGCTCAGCACGCTTAGCGTCCACCCGGGGCCGACGACTACGAGCCTGAATGATAATATGAAGGCGCCAGGTTTCCACAAGCCCGCACAAATTGCCAGCGAATTGCTAAAGGTACTGAACGATGGGCAGACACACAATGGTGAAATGGTTGAGTTGCACCCCGAATTGGGCAAAACCAAGGCGAGCGGCATCATGATGCGCGCGGCGGGCTTGTTTGCCAGTCACAAACGTCCGCAAAAATAAGCGGTGTTCCTAGTCCCGTAACTGTCGTGATAGCGGCGGTGTGGGGCTATTTGTTTGCAGTAAACAAAATGCACTGCCCCAAAACGACGGAAAGCACTTTCAATGTATATTGGCGTATTGGTACAATTAAGGTAAGCTAATCGGTTTGCAACTGGCGAAAGGGGGCGGCAACATGACTAAGTGGCAACAATTACGGGCGCGAATTAGTAATATTACGAAGCGGGTGAAGATGGCCGATCAGGATGACAAACCGTTGGCCACTGCTGCGGCGACGCCACGGGTCAAGGCTGCCGTTGTGTTCCGGCGCGGAATCGCCGTGTATGGGGATGCTGAAGTATCCAGCCGGGCCGCCTCCGTTACCTACTACGCAGTTTTGAGCATGTTTCCGCTGCTGATCACAATTGGAAATCTGTTGCCGTTTTTCGGCTTGCGGTATGATTCGGTCGTGGCGTACCTAGGCCAAGTCGTTCCGGCCAGCATCATGACCCTGCTCAACCCGATTATCCGCAACCTGATTGATTCCAGTGGGGGCGGCATCCTGTCAATTGGTGCCCTCGCCACCTTGTGGACCGCCAGCATGGGTATTAACGAACTGAAAAACGGCTTTAACCGGATTTACGGGGTCAAGCCCAAGCAGAACGCGCTTGTGCGGCGGGTACTGGCAATGTTGCTCATGATGATCGTTGTGATCGCACTGGTGGGCGTGATGCTCGCCTTTACCTTTGGTACGCAGCTGTTAGAATGGTTGGTGCGGCACTTGGGACTGAGCGTTCAGTGGCTGCAGGCCTTCAACGCCCTGCGGTGGCCAGTGACGGTGGTTGCGCTGGTTGTGGCACTCTGCCTGATTTACTACTTTTTGCCCAACGCTAGTGTTCGGTTTCGGACGGTGATTTGGGGTAGCTTATTTGCAACAGTGACCCTGATTGCTGTGGCCCAGTTATTCTCACTGTACATGCGTTTCTTTGGGACTAGTTACAGTTCCTACGGGGCAATTGGTTCATTTATGGTGCTCTTGCTCTGGTTAGATTTATCCGCGTCATTATTTTTAATTGGCGCAGTCATTAACGCAGAAGTTGCGGAATATTTTGATGGGGACGTCGAGCGTAGTGCGAGTCGTTTCTTGGATCTGATTCGGCGTAAGCGGCGGGCTGAGCAAAATAAATCATCCTGACAGCCTTCTCAATTCAGGGGGATAAGGATTATCATACAAACTATAGTCAAGTTGAAGGACAGGTCGTAAGAATGATTAGAAGGATTTTCTCGGACATGGATGGGACCATGCTTAATAGTACTGGGCACGTATCGCACCGCACAGTTGTTGCCATTAAGAAAAGTAAGATTCCGGTGACGCTCGTTTCCGCGCGGGCACCCATCGAGATGCAAGAGACCGTAGCACTTCTGGGCTTGCACAGCCCCCAGATTGCTTTTAACGGGGGCCTCATCTTCAACCCATTGGTCAACGGTATTGACGTTATTAGTGAGCGTTATGTCGACGGTGGGGTGGCCAGCACTTTAATCGGCGCCGTCACCAGTCGCTTCCCCCAGGTCAGTGTCAGTATGTATGACGCGCACAATTGGTATGCCGCCGCGGTCGACGCCGGTGTGCAAATGGAACAGCAGTTGACAGGACAGACCGCAACGATCGTTAAGTGGGCGGATGTGCTCAGAGACAACGCCCGGGTATTCAAAATCATGTTAATCACAAAGGACCCGCAGATTATGCTGGCGCTTCATGCGTACCTCAAAAACATGGCCTTGCCGGGCGTCAGCATTCAGCAGTCTGGTGATTATTATTTGGAAATCACCAGTGCCGAGGCAAAAAAGTCCCGCGGGATTCACTATGTTCTTGATCGCTATCACTTGGTCAGTTACGATACCGCCGCGTTTGGTGATGGGCACAACGACCTGCCCATGCTCAAACTGGTCGGTTACCCCATTGTCATGGCCAACGCGCAACCTGAAATCAAGGCCGTGGCGGCATACGTGACTGCTAGTAACGACGAGGACGGAATTGTTCAAGCATTGCAGGAGTACGCACCGTTTCAGCGCAAGTGAAATTGGCTCGTGATACCGCTTTCCGGATTGCGTCTGGGGTGGTAAGATGAGCAATGTAACAGTTTAGGGGGACAAACAATGACAGTTATTGCCGTTTCTGATATTCATGGCAGCATGACCGTTGTGGGTAACCTGCGGCGCATGCAGGCGCGGTACCCAGATGCTTACACTATTTTCTGTGGCGATTATTTCGATGGGCATGAACACAGCGCCGAAGTGGTCGGGACCATCATGCGCCAGGTAGAAGACAAGCGCGCGGTCGCCATCCTTGGAAATCATGATCTGATGTTTTCCGACTACATGGAAGGGGGCACAGCGAGCGACCTGTGGTATGTGAACAACGGTGACCAAACTATCACCAGCATGCTCAAGTACAAGGGAATCACTGGGATTGATCCACGTAGTGATGAGGCTCGGCACGACATGATTGATTCCTACCAAGCCGAAAAAGATTTTGTGCGCAAGTTGCCAACAATCTGCGTTTATGGAAAAATGCTGTTTATTCATGCCGGTCTCGACCTGAACAGTGCTGATCCGCTGCGTGACACGAAGCCTAGCGATCGCATTTGGATTCGTGAGGACTACATTTACCGAGCTGATCGTAGTGACCCGATTTTTGCGCACAACCCATTGGACTACACCTTAGTCACGGGGCACACACCAACCGGTCTGATTGGGGGTCGGTTTGATGGTAGTGATGAAGAAATCAAAACGAGTTTTCCCAAGTGCCCGATCCTCAAGATTGCATACCCCGATGAGTGCGCCCGCTACTTTATTGATGGCGGGGTCCACTCCGGTCAGCCAGAGAATCAGGGGAACATTGCTGTTTTTGACGAGCAGACCGGCGAACTTATCGACAGTTTGCAGACCCGCGCATAATCAAATCAAAGGCTAATTGCTGAGCTTTCTTGCCGTAACAATGGCGGGAAAGCTCTTTTTGCTTCCCCCACGCCGGACAAAATTAGTTTGTCATAATTGCTTTCCAATATTAATCTAAGCATGGTATAATTTTTTGTTGTAAGGGTAGTTATTATTTCGAGTGGATTTTGGAGGTAGCAAAAATGGACCAAAATGAGGAAATTATTCCGGGCACCGTTCCGGCCGGGGTTAAGGGCTGGAACTGGGGTGCGTTTATGTTTAACTGGATCTGGGGAGTTGGCAACAAGACATACTTGCCGCTGTTATGCTTGATTCCTTTGTTTAACATTATTTGGGTCTTCGTTTGTGGGGCAAAGGGTAACGAATGGGCTTGGAAGAGTGGTGACTATCGTGATGTCGCAACATTCACCGCGGTACAAAAGACGTGGAGTCGAGCCGGATTGGTTCAATTCATCGTCGCCATTGTCATCGTGGTGCTGTACATCGCGATTGTCGGGTCAGCAATCGGTGCATTAATGCACAATCTGAATTCATAAAAAATGCCCCCAGCTGGGGGCATTTTTATTATGCAACGTATTCACCATTTGCCACGATTAGTAATTTTGTATATCTGCTAATGACGCAGTATGATGGGGCTAATTGGTATTGAGGGAGGCAGCAGGGATGAAATTACGAAGCGCACGCCAAGAGGATTTAGCCGCCATTGTGGCAATTTACAATCAGAGTATTGCTAGCCACAAGGTGACGGCGGATATGGTGCCGGTGACCGTAGCGCAGCGGCAACCGTGGTTTGCGGCGCATAATTCAGCCCACTGGCCACTATTTGTGGTTCAGCAGGCCAATCAGGTCGTGGGTTGGGTGAGCCTGTCGCCCTACAAACAGCGGGCTGCCTACGATGCAACGGCTGAGATCAGCATCTATCTGGATGCAAATGTTCGCGGTCAGGGTTTAGGAACCGCCGTTCTAACAGAAGTTGAGCACGAGGGGGCCCGGGTCGGCATCAGCACGATCGTGGCGCTGGTCATCGCCGCCAATACGGCTAGTCGCGGACTGTTTAGCAAGGCTGGTTACGCACAGTGGGGATTGCTACCAGACGTGATGGATTTCGGTGGGCAGAAACAATCGCTATTAATTCTTGGTAAACAGATTGCTTAATTGGGACGAATGCAAACAGGGACGGACGCGGTGTCAGACCGCGTCCGTCCTTGTTGTCGATTTCCGTTCAGATTTTGCCTTGCGCGAGTAAGGACTTTAAATATTCAACCATGTCCGCGTTTTGTTTGAAAATGATTGGGGGCAGTTGATCGAGGGGGAAGTACTGCAGCCGCTTTGTTTCCTTGGGGTCAGCCTGGTCGAGACCGCCGCCAATCGGTTTGACAAGGAAGACGACCGCGATGTTCATGACCTTGTCGCCGTTGGGATAATTCATGTAGTAATGATCATCAAAGGTACCCAGTCTGCGCACAATGCTCACGTCCAGCCCGGCATCTTCTTTCATCTACCGGACCACGGCTTCGGCATAACTTTCACCGTATTCCAAGTAACCCCCGGGGACACACCAACCCCCATCAGCGCGCTCCTGCAGCAGGATTTTACGGTGGTCTGGACTTAATACCAGTCCGCCAGCCGCATTCAGAATCAGCGGCATGTGTCCAGTTTTTGCACGAACGTCCTTGATGTAATCAGCCATTTTCAAAAGTCCCCCTTACTAGTGATTAGTTTATGCTTTGTTTGCGGTGTTTGCCGCAGCGTTGACCTTCTTATTCATGACTGACTGCAGGGTTGCCCCAACTGCGGGCATGGTGCCCAAAGAATCGATTGCCGTACTTGGCATCACAACCGTGTTGTTGTTGCCCTTAGCAAGCTCTTCAAGGGCCTTAACGTTCCGGTACTGCAAGTACAAGTCACCATTGTTGACCAAGCCGGCATTAATGCTGTCAATCTGGTCCTTAACCGATTGGGCTAGGAGCCGCTGACTCTCTGCACGGCCTTGTGCTTCCAGAATCTGGGTCTGCTTTTGCCCCTCAGCTTCCAGGATCGAGGACTGCTTTTCACCTTCTGCTTTCGCAATGGCAGCCTGCTTGTGGCCCTCAGCCTCCATGATGTTTGCTTCACGTTCACGGGAGGCTCGGAGCAGCTTGTTCATGGATTCCTGAATGGTTTGGTCAACCTGGATGGAATCAATGTTGACGCGGTCTACATTCAGGCCGTATCCAGCAGTGGTTTCCGCAATTTGGTTGAAGAGACTGCTGTTGATGGCTTCAGTTCCATTGAGGACATCGTTCAGGTCCATGTTCCCAATGATGCCCCGCAGGTTAGCCCGAGTGTCTTGAACCATTGACAGTACGGAGTCCTTGTTCTCATAAACGTAGGCGTGGACGTCGGTGATGTGGTACTTAATGGTTTCGGAAATGCGGACCACAACGTTGTCCTTAGTAATGACTTCCTGTTCATCGACGCGTAACGGAATCTGTTTCATGTTCACGATTTCGGTAATACGGTAGACGAATGGGGGAACGATGTGCAAGCCTGGTTCAAGGGTCTGGGTGTACTTTCCCAGCCGTTCAACAATGCCAACTTCACCGGTATGGATGATGGCGAGGCAGCGGCCAAGAACCGTCAGAATCAGGACGATGACCACTAGTATGGCAACAATGGTGCCAACTGTACTGATAATATTTTCCATGATGCTCCTCCTAATGTTGGTGCCTGTTGATGCAACAGTGCGCCGGTGCCGAGATTAATAATCCAGAATTTCGGTCACTGGCAACACGTAGAGTGAAAGTGGTGTCACCCGTTCGATGCGGACATTGGTTCCGGCAACCGCTGGGCGAATCAATTCGTAGTGATAATTAATTCCGAAAATGGTAACGCTGCCTTGTACGGCGTCACTGCTAAGCGTGAATGTCATTCCCAAAAGTCGATCATCTAACATCGCCCTCACTCCTTGATATAATTATCGTTCCGTATCATCATTAAGACAATAGTGAAACGCATTTATCACGTTAAATCAGACTAAAGACCCATAACATAATGGAGGTTACTAAATGCCCCGTGTTCAGCCAATTTATAACAATACTTTTGCCCGACGGCGGCGCACCATCTACATATTGATAGCACTAGTCGTCTTGGTGATAGCTGGTGCGGGTGGTTACTGGCTTATGCACCGTAATCCTCGGCCCAGTAATAGCAGCTATCCGGTGTTGGGCGTGCGGCTCGATCAAACGGACGGGTTCCCAGATTTTGACCAGTTGCACCAACTAGATGTGCGCTATGTCTACCTGAAGGCAACTGAAGGGGCTAGTTACTTTGATGACAACTTCAGTGCCAATTATGAGCGCGCCAGTTCTAGCACGATGGCCGTTGGCGCCTACCATTACTTCAGTTTTGCCAGCACGCCAGCCGCGCAGGCAAACTACTTTTTCAGCAAGGTTGGTGCGTCAATTGGGACCCTGCCGATTGGTATTCAGGTGAGTGAATACACCAGTTTACCCGCTAAAGCTACTTTGGGCCGGAATTTGACGGAGTTTGTGAACCTAATGAAAGTTCATTACGGCCAGGATTGCATCATCATGGCTAGTCCCAAAGTGTTGGCGTACATTAGCGAGGCGGCTCCCGGGACGCAGCGAATGCAGATTGGGGGTAGCCGACGGGAGGCAAGTAGGTGCCAGTTCTGGGAGTACAGTAGTAGTGCCCCAGTTCCTGGTGGTAGTGACAAATACCGCTGCTCCGTGTTCATGGGTAAGCGGAAGGCGTTTCAGAAGTTACTGACCCAATAACGTGTAAAGGGCGACGCGCAGATAATTTAAAAAAACACGAATTGTTACCGCATATAGAACCACAGTACGCAAAAACTCCTCCTTGGACAGGCAAGCAGTACTGACGTGCTTTCTAGTCAAGGAGGAGTAACTTGTTTTAATCTTTTGCTTCTGAATCGGAATCATCTTTGTCTGGGGTGCTACCGTCCAAATCTGGATAAATAATGGTGTAAGTTTGGTCTTCAGCTTCATCATAAATCGTGACTGGGAAGCCTTCCTTACAACTGATAATTAACTCATACCCAAAATGGTCAAGGAAGGTGAGCTCATTAGTACTGATGCCGACGATCTTGCCATCTAGCTTCTTACCGTCGATTGCAATTGCGAGCTCGGCTGAAACGGAAATTTTATGTTTTTTGTTCGTCACCGGATCGACGAAATCAAAGGAGCCCCGGTATAAGTCGGCTAGAACTTGGGCGGGATTGGCAGTTGCAACGTGTTTATGCGTTTTGTGTTCTAAATGACCGGTCAAATTGCTGAAAAGGTGACTAAGTTTTCCTGCCATGATTATCCCTCCGCTTCTAAACATTATCATAACACTTGAACGGTGGTATCTAGGTGCATTTTACGCAACTTTTGGTTTCAATTTGTAAATAAACGATTAACCGTAATCTTGCTTTACTGAAGCCCTGCTAGGTGCCAGCAATGAAAGCTGTTACAATAAATGGTGAATGCAGATTAATTTTTAATTGGAGGGGCCACACATGCTAAAACTTGGTATTATTGGAACAAACTGGATTACGGGGCAGTTTATTGCTGCGGCTGAGGAAACTCAGCAGTACACACTAACGGCCGTTTATTCACGGCATGAGGATACGGCACGTAAGTTTGCTGAGGATAATCACCATCCCGAGGTGGCGCTATTTACTGATTTGAACAAATTCTGGGCAAGTTCCGCTTTCGACACGGTTTACATTGCCAGTCCGAATAGTTTGCACGGACCACAAGCTGTTGCAGCAATCAAAGCTGGCAAGAATGTGATTGTTGAAAAGCCAATGGTCGCCAGCACCAGTCAGCTCCACCAGTTGACGGATGCCCTGGCCGCGCACCCAGACGCTTTTTTGTTTGAAGCAGCGCGCCATTTGTACGAGCCGAATTTCGCCATGGTGCGTGATTTTGCCCGCCAACGCGAAATTAGTGGGGCCACGCTGGTGTACATGAAGTACTCTTCGCGGTATGATGCATATTTAGCAGGTAAAGAGCCAAATGTGTTTACCACTCGCTTTGCCGGCGGTGCGCTCATGGACTTGGGTGTCTACGTTGTGTACGCGGCGTTGGACTGGTTTGGAGTTCCGCAGCATGCTCAGTATGTGCCGAGCATGCTTGCCAGTGGAGTCGATGGCTCCGGTTGCTTGCACCTCGATTACGCTGATTTCGGTGTGAATCTGATTTTTGGCAAAACTACCCAGAGCTATCTGCCCAGCGAGATTTATAGCGGTAAGCAAACACTGGTTTTAGATGCTCCAGAAAGTATCACCAGTATCAAGCTGCGCGGTGGCGCTGATGATCGGGAACTCGCGGGGCCCCAGGATGATAATCCGATGGTCCGGGAGGCGAGCTTCTTTGCCAAAGCAATCGCAACAAATGATACCCAGGCACGGGACAAGCAGTTCGCTCTTGCTAAGCAGGTGCACGAGCTGATGATCAGTGTCCGGATGGCGGCCGGAATTCATTTTCCTGCCGATGATGAATAGATAATAGTAGGAATCACGAAGGAGAACAATTTTGACAATAGCTGCACCTTTTCAGGAGCTCTGGCAACAAGCTGGATTTACGGCGGAAACGCCAATCCAAGAGGCGGTCGCCGAACCATTGCGCCGTGATGAGAATATCGTTGGCCTCGCCCCAACGGGCTCGGGCAAGACCCTGGCCTTTGCGCTACCAATTCTCGGCAAAATTGTGCCGGGAGCGGGGTTGCAAGCATTACTGCTCGCACCATCACAAGAGCTAGCAATTCAAACGCGGGACGTGATCATGCCATACGCCCAAGCTGTTAATGTGCGCGTGATGGGGGTAACTGGCGGGGCGAACGTTGCTCGCCAAAAGGAACAATTGAAGAAACACCCAGAAGTTATCGTTGCGACAGCCGGCCGCCTGTTGGAGCTCATGAATGCGAACAAAATCAAGTTGGCAGACTTGCAGACAATCGTCATTGATGAAGCCGACGAATTGCTGCGTGATCCTGGACTAGGGCAGGTGCGTGAAATCGCGAGCGCGGCCCCAGCAGATGTGCAGCTTGCATTCTTCTCGGCGACCAGCAGCCCCATTCTGCGGGAGCTGGATAAGTGGTTCGGACAAGATGTAAAGACGATTGACGTCCGGGCGGTCGACAAAACCCGGGGTCCCGTCAAACATTACTTCATGCAAGGTGGTCGCGGCCACGAGGTTGAGTGGCTCGGTAAGCTCGCGCGGGAGGATGATTTCCGCGCGCTGGTTTTCTTCAACAAGAACAGTACGTTAGCGAAGGCAGCCGGAATTATGCGGCACCAGCACGTGCGCTTCGCAACCCTTGAACGGACCGACCGCTCCATGGCCCGTAAGGAAGCGCTGAACCTACTGCGGAAAGGCAAAATTGATTTACTTCTCGTTACCGATTTGGCTGGGCGGGGTCTGGACATTCCCAAGCTGCCCGCTGTGGTTAACTTCGAAGTACCGCGGAGTGCTACTGTGTATATCCACCGGGCTGGGCGGACTGGTCGCATGGGTAATTCCGGGACGGTCATCACGATGGGGGATGCCCATGACTTCCGTAATTTGCGCCGCATTACCGGCGATTACGATGTGGAGCGCGCATACCTTGTTGCGGGTAAGTTAACCACTGAACGGCCAGAATTTGTGGACGAAGCGGATGAGCATGCTAACAACAAGCCACAAAAGAACCAGTCAACGGCTAGTGCCAAGCCGCACGTGCAGAAAGCGACCGCACCACAAGTACAGACGGTGGCAATAGTTGCTGATGCCAAGCCGGCGCGGAAACCACACCGTAAACTCCGCAAACGGGTGCAAAAAAACAAGGGTAAGCACGACAAGAAATAGTCAGGAGATCTGCTAGCGATGATTCCAGAAGACAATCCCAGTGAAGTAATGAACATTATCGTGAGTGGCGGGGACGCTCGAAAGGCCTGTTTAGCAGCCGTCGATTCTGCCAAAAATGGTGATTTTGCGGCCGCGAAGAAGGAACTTGATGCTGCCAGTGCCGCGATTGGTGTGGCGCAAAAGGCTCATAATCGCTTGCTTAGTCAGGAAGCACGTGGCGTGGGGCCAGACTTTTCCGTTCTCCTCGTGCACGCAGAATCCCATCTTGGTAATGCACAGGCTTTGTACGACATGGCTAAGGAGTTCGTCCTGCTTTACAAAGAGTTGCGCACTAAGTAAGCAAATAACTCATTTGCTAACTAAAGAGGGTCTGGTTTCGGTAGACACCGAAACCAGACCCTCTTTTTTGATTTGCACTAGTGCGTCAGGCGAGACTCGAACTCGCTACCTATGGTTTAGGAAACCATTGCTCTATCCAGGTGAGCTACTAACGCAGCACACCCATAATATTACGATAGCACCCGCTGCAATGCAAGAAGCCAGTGCTCACGCACTTTGTGGCAGCAGCAGCTGGCCGAGTTCCTGCAATGACTGCACCTCGAAGCTGGGGTGCAATTCACTCTGGTTTGCCTGGTTGTGCAAGTTGACCCAGATGGTTTCCAGACCGTAGTTAACGCCGCCACGAATATCAGAATTGATGCCGTCCCCGATCATGATGGTGTCGTGCTTGTCGAGTTCCGGTTCCGCGGCAAAAATGGCATCGAAGAACTGCGGAGCGGGTTTGTCGTAGCCAATTTCTTCTGAGATGTAGGTGCCTTTGAAAAATGGTGCAAGGTGACTCTGCTTTAAGCGGGCACGTTGGGTTGCACTATTGCCGTTGGTACCAGCAATGATGGTGTATCCGGCCGCCTGCAGCTGAGTGAGTAATGTTTTGGCGCCGTGCACCCGTTCGTATCCGTGGTTTAAACACTCCCGATATTCGTGTTCAATAGCCTGTGCCGGCTCAGTGGAGCGGTGCAGTTCCTGGAGCAGTGTTGCAAAGCGGCTGGTCATGATGTCACTTCGGCTGATTTCGCCACGTTCAAGCTGGGCCCAGAGCGCACTGTTGATTTCTTCATAGCGTTGCCGGACTGCGGGTGTATCGGGAATGTTGTAATCCTTAAAAACCTGCGTCAAACCTCGCGCTTCCGTTGCTGAGAAATCAAGGAGGGTGTTATCAAGGTCAAAAATTAATTGATGTTCCATCTGTGCTTTACCTTCACTTATCAAGTTTAATTACGGCGGTGCTTATGCACGACTGCATATAGTATACGTGCAGCCGACGACTGTTGTTAACTTTACATAAAGCCAATTTCATAATAACTGCTTTTATTTTTGCAAAAAATGTACAAGCATGGGGGCGCGATTTGTTATCATTTAGTATTTTTATACCCAGTCACCCGCACGGAAAATTGGAATCAGTTCGCCACTCTTACTAATTCCGTCGATGTCCATTGCGGCTGAGCCCATCATGAAGTCAACATGGGTGTCGGCGTTGTTCAAGCCAGCGTGTTCCTGTTCCGCGGTTGTCATCGTGGTGCCACCCGCAACGGAGAAGGGGTAAGCCTGACCAAAAGCCATGTGGTCGGAGGCATTTTCATCAAATAGAGTGTTGAAGAAGATGATTCCGGACTGAGAAATCGGCGATGGGTCGGGTACTAGTGAGACCTCGCCCAGTGAGCGCGCGCCCCTGATTGCGAATAAGTCCTTGAGTACGTGTTCGCCCTGATCAGCCGCAAAATGGATCACCTGGCCATCTTTGAAGGTGAAATGCATGCCGTTAAGAACGTTCCCGGCGTAAGCTAAAGGCTTGGTCGAACTGACTGTTCCATCAATTCGCCTGTAGTCGGGAGCGGTGAAAACTTCCTCCGTGGGCATGTTGGGGATGAAGAAGTCCCCAGCTGGATTATTGGCCCCGGCAGCTTGCCAGATATGGTGTGCAGGCAACCCCACGGTGAGGTCCGTTCCGGGCGCGCTGTAATGCAGGGCATCCAGTTGCAATGAGTTAAGCCAGCTGGCTTTGGCATTTAATTTTTGGACATGATTGGCCCAGGCCTCCTCGGGGTCGTCCGCATAGATACGGGTCGTTTTAAAAATCTCGTCCCATAACTTATCGACGGCTGCAGCACTTGTCAAATCAGGGAAGACTTTTTGGGCCCAGCGTGGGCTGGCCGCGGCAACGATTGTCCACGAAATTTGATTTGAGGAGATTGCGGCGGAAAGGGGTGCGTATGCTTGCTGGAAAGCGTGATTATAGCGGGCGACGCGCTTGCTATCAACACTAGCGAGATTGTCCGGGTCGCTGCTGACGACTGTGATGCGCTTTGCATTATTTGCCAGCCAGTAGTTGAATTTTGCCCCAACATACGGCGGCACTTGGTCCAAGCGGTCATCAGCTAAGTTGAGTAGGTCTAAGCGTTTAGTGGTGTCGTCTTGCCAGTCAACAAGGACCTCCTGGGCCCCAGCTTTATACGCACTAGCGACGATTAGGTGGGCGAGTGGGGCTTGATCAACGGCAATCTGCAGGTAGACCGTGTCGCCCGGTTTTACGCCAGCTCCGGTAGCAACGGTCAGGTCCGCGTATTTTTTAAGAAGGTTTGGGTAATTATCGAGTGTCATCCTTGGTGCCTCGCTTTCGTGTTTAGAGCCAGTTTATCATATTCCAGGCAGGTCACCAGGCTAAGTAGGCTAAAATTAACTTCAATTATTATGCGAAATGCTATTGTTATATTTAGCCAATTTGTTAAAATACAATTAATAACGACTGGTGTCCCGGGGGGATTATTCCAGTTGTCAATTAAACAGGGGGAAAACAATGGCACGTCATAAAACAATTACGCGCGAACAGATTCTCGAGTCCGCATACACGCTGGTTGTGGAGCAAGGATTCAAACGCTTCACAGCGCGAAATATTGCCGCAGAGATCGGTTGCTCAACCCAACCGATTTACCTAGAGTTTAACAACATGGCCGAACTGCGCGATGCAGTGATGGAACGGATCAAGCAGGAACTGACGGAAAAATTCAATAAGGTGTACACCAATGATCCCGTGATTGATATGGCGCTCACGTACATTGATTTTGCACTTGAGAATCACAACCTCTACCAGGCCGTCTTCGTTGAAGATCACTTTGGGGTTGACGACATGCGCAGTTTCTCGATTAATGCAGCGCAGAAACGGCTCGAAAATTATGAGGCCGTTCAGCACCTATCTGCTGCCCAGAAGAACAACATCATTAGTGGTCTGTGGATTGTTGCGACTGGGATTGCTGACCTCATGACTTCTGGTTTCATTTCTATGTCCCATGCCCAGATGATCGATGTCCTGCAGGTCGTCATTCAGGAGTTTATCGAAAATGGCCGGCTTAGTGGCAACACAGGTGAGGATATTATCACCCGGGCCGCACGCCAGAGCAGCCAGCAGAATCATAATGGCAAGTAAAGATTGACTCACGAAACGCGGAGCCGCGGCCGAATTTTGGTTGCGGCCCCGCGTTTCTGTTATACTATTCTCAAAAAGTGCAGGGAGATATAGCATGGCTAAAGTAAAAGTTATGACCGTTTTTGGCACCAGACCCGAAGCAATCAAAATGGCACCGATCGTGCGTGAACTCAAGGAGCGCAGTGATGAGTTCGATGCCGTGACCGTTGTGTCTGCTCAGCACCGGCAGATGCTCGACCAAGTCCTCGAGATTTTCCACATCACTCCGGACTACGACTTGGACATCATGAAGCAGCGGCAGACCTTGGATCAAATCACAAGCAACGTCATTTTGGGTCTTGCCGACATCATGGACAGTGAGAAGCCTGATATTGTGCTTGTGCATGGTGATACAACGACAACCTTTGCTGCCAGTGTCAGTGCCTTTTACCACCAGATCAAATTAGGCCATGTTGAAGCCGGCTTGCGGACTTGGAACAAGTACAGCCCGTATCCCGAAGAAATGAACCGGCAGCTCACTGACGTGCTCGCTGACATGTACTTCGCGCCGACGACCCAGAGTAAGGCGAACCTGCTAAAGGAAAATCATCCTGATGATGAAATTTACATCACGGGGAACACGGCAATCGATGCGCTCAAGCAGACGGTCAATGACGATTACCACCACGCTGTTCTCGACATGATTGATAAGGATAAGCGGATGATTCTGGTCACGATGCACCGGCGGGAGAACCAGGGCGAGCCAATGCGGCGGGTATTCCGCGCGATGCTTGATGTGGTTAAGACGCACGATGACGTTGAAATCATCTACCCTGTGCACCTGAATCCCGTCGTGCAGGAAGCCGCTCAGTCCATTTTGGGTAACCACCCGCGGATCCACCTGATCGACCCACTCGACGTCGTGGACTTCCACAACCTTGCCGCGCGGAGCTACTTTATCATGACCGATTCCGGTGGCGTTCAAGAGGAGGCGCCTTCACTCGGTAAGCCAGTGCTCGTTCTGCGCGATACGACTGAACGGCCAGAGGGAGTTACTGCCGGCACGCTCAAGCTGGTCGGGACCGATCCCGATGCCGTGCGCAGCAACATGATTCAACTGCTGGACGACGATGCTGAGTACCAGCGGATGGCAAACGCTAAGAATCCGTACGGTGACGGCCACGCCGCGGAGCGGATCTTGGACGCGATTGCTTATAAGTATGGTGAAAGCAGCAAGAAGCCGGAACCATTTGCCTGAGATCGTTAGTTGAAAAATTCACTGAGGGGGTGACGCGGAGGCGTGGCCCCTTTTGTGAAGCGAGTAAGCTGCTAATTATTGTTTGCAGGAGGTGCTGGGAATGTTGAATTCGCTTCGGGCTGGTAATTACGCAAATCTCTATCTTGATTTGGCCCAGTCGGCGTATATCGGTCAGCCGTTAAGTTTCCCGGATTTAATTGCTGACCATCCGGTGCGGATCGATTACAGCAAAGCACGTAAACATCACCGCAAACAACACCTACGTTTGGGCCGCAAGGGGGATCCCGTAGTCTACCTGCAGCCGGATACAGCGGGCACCAACGTGGGAGCTGATGGCTTTCAAGCCTTCGTTGTGACCCCCGTTGCTGACATCAAGGGTGCGACGGAAGCTTACTTTGTCGTTCAGGGCAGTCAGTCAATGAATCCAAGTAGTCCGGACTGGTCCAGTAACAATATTCCTTTTGCCATCGACCGCAGCACGCCAGCACAAACAGTGAGCGCACTGTTAGCATGGCGAGCCGCTGTAAAAGCACAACCGCAGATTCAGACTTGGAATTTCAGCGGGCACTCGCTAGGGACCATGGTCATCGCTTCAATGTTGGCCAAAATTACCGTGCAGGAACGGCGCCTGCTTGGCCACACGGTCCTTTTTAACGGTCCGGACATCAGTTTGACCCTCACTGCGCCAGAAATTGCACAGCTACAAGGCATTACCCTGGATGGCAAACTCCACTACTACGTTTCAAGTCGGGACATGATTTCTGCATATCACCGCGAGCATGACCGGGGAATCGGGGATGTCGATTATATCGCCGCGCCAACCGACAGGCAGCGGCATCCCAGCATTGCCGCGCACGCTTTCGACCAGTACATAGTGGCGCGGGATGGGCAGATTGAATTGAACAACAGTAGTGAAAATATCCGCTATGGCCGCACACTGGCGCACGTTGTTGATCATGTCTTTCGCGATGTCGGCTCCGGCAAACAGATTGTGAGCGACCGTTTTGCCCAAATCAACCGCAGCGTCAAGCCAATCCTGACCCGGAAGACCGCAGTGCCAAAGGTCAACCTGACTGATCAGTCTCAATCTGCCCCAGGTGGAAAGAAATAGAAGCATTTTTAGATAATAAATAGCCCGGGAAATAGACTTAACAATTTTTCCGGGCTATTACTGTGCTTACTCTTTACTTAGACGATTGCTTATTCTGCAGTGGCCGCGTGCAGAAGGTCGTCCGCAAATTTCTCGAGGGTGTCGATGTCCTCTGCTTCGGGCGCAAGGTCAATTTTGACGCCCGCCGCACCGCGCTTGGCACCGGTGGCTGCGAAGGCTTCATCGAACATGTCCACTGCAGTGGCAAAGTCATCGTAGAAGCGGTCGCCGCTGCCGCAGGTGCCGTACACCTTACCGTGCAGGTCGAGCTCCTTGAGGTCGGCAAAGAAGTCTTCCCCTTCTTCGGGGAGTAGTCCGGGCCCGCCATCACTAAAGGTGTAGGCCGCGACGATGCAAATATCCGCGTTCTCAAAGTCGCTCGCGTCTGCCTGCGTGATTTCAGTCAAAGTGGTGTCGACGCCCTGGTCGGCGAGCCGTTCCTCAACGATTTCGGCGATTTCCTGGGTATTACCAGTCATGCTGGCGTATACGATTTGTGCACTTGCCATGCTGTTGCCTCCTAAAATAGATGTGCTTTGGCACGATTATAGCAGAGACCGAGCATTCTTGCAGGCGTCGTTGGCACTAATGTGCGCGCTAGACGGATTGTGGTTCACTCTCATTGGTGCAATTTCGTGCTAAAAAAGGGCGCTTAGTGTATCATGAAACTTGGAAATATGGAGGCTTAATGTTGATTACTATTAAATCAGAACGTGAACTTGAAGGAATGTATCGTTCCGGTGCGATTCTTGCCGGGATGCACCGCGGCCTGCGGGACATCATCAAACCAGGTATCTCAAGCTGGGAGATTGAAGAGTGGGCACTTAAGTATTACGCAGAGCAAGATGCAATTGCCGAGCAGATTGGTTTTGAAGGCTATAAGTACGCTACTTGTGTTGCCGTTAACGATGAAGTCGCCCACGCGATTCCGCGGAAGGACCTGATTCTCAAGGAAGGGGACCTCGTCAAGGTCGATACCGTTGTCAACAAGGACGGTTACATGAGCGATTCTTGCTGGACCTATGCGGTTGGCGAAATTAGTCCAGAAGCTAAGAAGCTGATGGACGTTACCCGCAAGGCACTGTACCTAGGAATTGATCAAGCGGTCGTTGGCAACCGGATTGGTGATATTGGTGCGGCAATTCAGCAGTATACCGAGGTTGAAAATGGTTACGGCGACGTCCGCGACCTGATTGGCCATGGTATTCAGCCAACAATGCATGAAGCGCCTAATGTTCCCAATTATGGGGAAGCTGGCAAGGGGCTGCGGCTCAAGGCCGGCATGACCATCACTATCGAGCCAATGATCAACGCTGGTACCTGGCGGATCGGCGTGCGGGAAGTGCCACATGAAGACTGGGAATATTACGTCAGTCAAGATGGTTCGCTCAGCGCCCAATACGAACACACCTTGGTGATTACGCATGATGGTCCCAAAATCCTGACTAGTCAGGACCACGACCTTGATGCGAAGTACCTGCTCAAGGATGGGGAAAAATACGCCCTGTAACTTAGTGGTGGATTCAAGATTATACGTTTACGAGAGGATGGGGCTGCGGCCGCATCCTCTTCCAATCATGACGAAGGGAGGCCGCTCCAATGGCGAAGCGGTCAGTTCGTCTGCGCTATTATGCGCATCGACGATTCGATCAAGAGTCAAAGCTACCATTAGCAAAACGGCATCTCAGTCGTGGTGAAAAGACCGTGGCGACAGTGCAGCTTTTTTTCCGGCGCTTTGCCGACGCCATGATCGACCAGACCGCGGCGGCACTGACCTATTACACGATTTTATCGCTGTTTCCCACGGCACTGATTGTCATTAACCTAGTGCCTAGATTCGGTTTTGGCTTCACCGGGTTGCGGAACGTGCTGAACCAGTTGATTCCTGAAAACGTGATGGCGACTCTGCATCCTGTACTGCATAACTTGGCCCACAATTCGAGTGCTACCTGGCTGGGAATTGGGGCGGTTCTGACATTGTGGGCCGCGAGTTTAGCGATGGCATCTGTTAAAACTGCTTACAACCGGGCTTACGGCGTCACCAAAAATCCGCAGAACTTCTTGATTTCACGGATCATTTCAATGTTCATGATGGTCATCGTTGTGGTGGCGGTAATTGCGACAATGATTATCTTCACTTTTGGTCAGCAATTCCTCGAGTGGTTGACGGCCGAACTGCAGTTGCCGCACGCCTGGTTGAGTGTGTTCCTGACGTGGCGTTGGCCAGTCACTTTGGGGATTCTGATGGTTGCGTTAATGATCGTCGATTATTTCGTACCCAGCGTGGAGCTCCATTTTTGGACAATTCTGCCGGGGGTGTTCTTCACCATCGCCGGCTGGCTGCTCTTGGCACAGGTATTTTCGCTCTACATGCAGTACTTTGGGCGCAGCTTTAGCACCTATGGGACCTTGGGCGCCTTCATTGTCTTGCTCTTGTGGTTGTTCTTTAGCTCGGCAATCATGATTCTGGGGGCAATCCTGAACGCAGTGACTAGTGAGTACTTCTTCGGCAAGCCCGTGCCGTCGCGCGGGAAGACGTTAGAGCGGGGGCGCAAACTGATTCGTGAGCGGCGGCAGCACAATGCTGATTAGCATTCAGGGCGACATTTGGTTATTATTAACTGGTGCGCGTTCAATTTGTGGCAAAAGATAATGCTTTAGTTAAGGCATCAAAATATTTACCGCGCGCAATGAACATTGGGTTAAAATAAAGTTTCTGGGAATGTTTTCCCAACTCGCTTTTGGAAGGGGAACTAAAAGTCGTGGTTACAGCTAAAGCGCCGGGCAAATTATACATTGCCGGCGAGTATGCGGTGGTGGAGACCGGTTATCCGGCCATTGTGGTCGCTATGAATCAATTCGTAACGGTCACGGTGGAACCCGCCGTTAAGTATGGGAGTATTATTTCACAGCAATATCAGGAAAATTCACTTCAGTGGCAACGGGATGGGACCCGCCTTGTTTTTGATAACCGAGACAATCCCTTTCATTACATCTTGTCCGCCATTCGGCTAACTGAAAAGTATGCGATTCAAATGGGTGTGCCGCTCCAGTTGTATAAACTGGAAGTCGATTCCGATTTGGATTCTGATGACGGCAAAAAATACGGTCTCGGTAGTTCCGCCGCGGTGACTGTCGCAACGGTGAAGGCGCTGAATGAATTTTACAAGCTGGAAATGACACCGGCGCAGCTTTACAAACTCGCAGCGATTGCGCACTTGGATGTGCAGGGCAACGGTTCGCTGGGTGATATTGCGGCTTCCGTATACGGTGGCTGGTTGGCCTACCGTTCCTTCGACAAGAGTTGGTTAGCGGCCGCACGGAATCAGTATTCATTGCGCGAATTGCTAAACATGACCTGGCCGCAGCTAAAAATTGAGCTGCTCACGGCCCCCAAAGATTTGCGCTTGCTTGTTGGTTGGACTGGTTCCCCCGCGTCAACCTCACAGTTAGTTGACCGGGTTTCGATTGCTAAGGCTGAGCGCCGCAGCGAATACGCACAGTTTCTGAACGATAGTGAGAGCATCATTGAGAATATTATCACAGGATTCAAGCAACACAGCCTCGCCAAAATTAAGGAGGGCATTCACGCGAACCGGCGGCTCCTCAACCGGCTAGCCGACTTCTCCGGAGTGGAGATCGAGACGGCACCGCTGCGGAAACTGCGCGAGATTGCCACCGATTTCGGCGGCGCGGCGAAGTTCTCTGGTGCTGGTGGTGGCGATTGTGGGATCGTGATCATTGACAAGCAGACTGATGTTAGTGCTTTGCTGGATCGCTGGCAGAATGCGGACATCGAGCCGCTAGCCTTGAAGGTGCACGAAATTAATTAAGACTGAATATGGGCAGCCGGAGCGGAAGAAATTCTGTTCTGACTGTTTTTTTGCGTTCCGTTAGTGCAGCTTATTTTGAGTAATAGGTGAAAACGGTTAGAAAAATCAGCACAATCAACCACGATTAACAATAGGACTACTAGTACCCGCCCCGTTCTAGTAAAATAATAACTAACACAAAGTCATAAGAAAAAGGAGACCTGCATCGTGAAAGTACGCAAAGCCGTCATTCCTGCCGCTGGGTTAGGAACCCGTTTCCTGCCCGCTACTAAGGCACTCGCCAAAGAAATGTTGCCAATCGTCGACAAGCCAACCATTCAGTTTATTGTTGAGGAAGCCAAAGCCTCGGGAATTGAAGACATCCTGATTGTTGA
Organism: Lacticaseibacillus zhaodongensis; assembly: GCF_009687905.1. GTDB lineage: Bacteria > Bacillota > Bacilli > Lactobacillales > Lactobacillaceae > Lacticaseibacillus > Lacticaseibacillus zhaodongensis. Next base: position 266,097 of record NZ_BLBG01000002.1, read on the forward strand.
GGGTAAGTCCAAGCGGTCCATTGAGGATCATTTTGACTCCAACCCTGAACTGGAGGCTAACTTAAAGGCCAAGCATAAGGACGAACTACTTGAATTGGTGCACTCCACCACTGATATTGGGGTTAACCTATTCTTCGTTCGGCAGCCATACCCGAACGGTTTAGGCGACGCCGTACGGCTGGCAAAGTCATTTATTGCTGACGAGCCATTCGTAGTCATGCTGGGTGATGACCTCATGGAAGACAAGGTACCACTGACCAAGCAACTCATGAATGAATACGAGAAGACGCACAGCTCAATTCTGGCCGTTAAGCGTGTTCCCCACCGGGAAGTATCTAAGTACGGGGTCATTGATCCGAGTGATGAAGTTGAACCAGGACTCTTCAATGTTTCCCGTTTCGTTGAAAAGCCAGCCGTCGAGGACGCTCCCAGTGACCTTGCCATCATTGGTCGTTACTTGCTCACCCCAGAAATTTTCCAGATTCTGGACAACCAGAAACCTGGTAAGGGTGGCGAGATTCAGTTGACTGATGCAATTGACACCCTGAACCGCACCCAGCGGGTATTCGCGCACGAGTTCACCGGTGATCGTTACGATGTCGGCAACAAATTTGGCTTCGTGCAGACGACAATCGAATACGGCTTGACCCATCCTGAAGTTAAGGATGCATTGCGGCCGTACATTGAAAAGCTCGGCAAGCAACTTGAAGCCGAAGACAAGGCCAAAACCGCTACGCCGAAAGCGGACAAGCCTAGCAAGTAATTGAAAATTGCCCGTAAAAAAGTTCAGTCAGCTGACTGAACTTTTTTAGTGAATAGAATCACGATTTGCCAAAAATGAACAGAAAAGTGGCCGGGCGAACCAATGTTTGCTATGCTAGTGACAGGTTATTTGACACGATTTTTTGGAGGTGGGTCCCATCATTCACAGATTAATGCGCCGGCTCTTTACATTATTGAGTGTTGCGCTGGTTTTGGCACTTACATATAGTTTTGCCGGACGGGGCTGGGTACCAGCGGCTTGGCATCAATACTTGGACCCGTTTAGTTTCGGAACTATCGCCGTGTTCACAATATGGGTAGCAATCTGGATTTTCGACCGCCACTTTCGTTATCGGGACCTATCCTTGGAACGGGTGGATGAGATGGACGGCTTTGAATTCGAACGCTTTTGCGCATATCTCTTGCGCCGTAATGGCTATCGCCACGTGTCCGTTACCCAAGAAAGCGGCGATCAAGGTGTTGACGTAATCGCCACCAAGAACAAAAAGAAGTACGGAATTCAGTGCAAACGGTATAACGGTTTTGTCGGCAACCATGCCGTTCAGGAAGTCTGGAGTGGTCACCAATATTATGACCTTGATGCCGCCATCGTTCTCAGCAACAGTCAATTCTCTGATTCTGCGCAAGAGTTAGCGCAGGAGCTGGGAGTTGAACTCATTGGCCGCGACGGCTTGCGCAAAATGATGCGGCACCTACCTAGCTAGTGGAGGACAATGTTGCCGCCGTGAAACTGACAGCCAAAAATTGGCAGGCTCTGGTTTTCGGAGCGGAGTCTGACTGGCAAATGCCTACGTTCCGGCTGGTTGAGTAGCAGCGCGAGTTCCCAGTGCTTCAACCCATGTTTGGTCAGTGGTACGCAGGTTAATTCTAGGACGTCATTAGTAGTCTGTTCGACTGCGCTGATGTTCAGTGTTGTTGCGGCAACTTCTGCCTGAATTCCGGCATTTCTGTCTAGATCAATGGTTAGGGCGATTAAGTCAATTGCACGCATGGTCAGCAGACCTCCTAGTAGTTGTTGGTAGATACCTTGCTAATTACTATACCATTTTGATTTGGGCCTGTATCTGTTCCAAGTGGGTCGGTCTGTGGGGATGGCATAAGTGGCTGTTTGGGGCTATGCTGAAGTCATCTTTTTTGAGTGAGGACAAACACAATGGCGGAACAATTGCAGTGGCACCACATCAATACGGACGATACGCAGGCTTTGGCTCAGGCGCGGGAGAACTACAATCTAACGGCCGAGCAAACGGGCTACGCCGGTGATCGTTATGAACGGGCCCACGTTGAGTACGATGCCCTGGCGAAGACCTTCTTGCTGGTGTTCAACATTCCTGACGCGGATGTTGATGCGGCGCAGGAAGAGCAGCACCAAATGACATTTTTGATCAAAGACGAGATGATGCTGAGTTTTGGTCACGTTGATGCCAGCAAAATTGTCCGGGAGCTGGAACAGACGGTCGCAGTCGGCAAGTATGAAACCCCGTATCAGTTTTTACTTGAGGCGCTCTACCTCGTTACCGAACGCTTCATGCCTTTGGTGCAGAAAGCCGATGCGGCACGGCATGAGGTGCAACAAGAATTGCGCCAAAAAACCACGCGTAAAATGTTACTAGAATTGTCAAATTTAGAAACTAACGCGCTTTACCTCGGAAACGCTGCTAAACAAAATGAGAGTGTACTCGAGCAGCTGAAGGGAATCACGGTCTATCACGGATTCACGCCTGCTGAGAAGGAACGCTTAGAGGACGTGCTGATCGAAGCGGGACAGCTGGTGGAGATGACTCAGCTGGGGAGCCAAAACTTGTCGCAACTTGAGGGTACTTACAACAATATCCTGAACAATAATCTGAACGACACGATGAAGTTTCTGACGATTTGGTCCATTGTCCTTACCGCCCCCACAATTATCTCCGGCTTCTTTGGGCAAAATGTTCCGGTCCCGTTTGAGCATAGTCCCCAGGGGTGGCTGGTTTCGATTGGATTGGCAGTTTTGCTTTCGGCAATTTTTGCACTGCTCATGTCGCGGTACATTCGTAAATAATTTGGCATCGGGCCACCCTCAGTTCAACTGAAGGTGGCATTTTGGTTAGTTGGAAGTGCGTAAGGAAAGGTAAAGATTATCCAGACCCTTAAGTTTAGGTGCATAGGGCTGGTTAATTAGATAAAATAGTAGCAGTGCTATAAGCGGCGGTTAACAATCTGAGTATTAGTGATGGCCCAGAAGTTTTCCGCAAATCAATCAAAAAAACGGAGGAACAGATTGTGGAAGTTGTAATTGCAGGAACAACCCGGACGCCAATTGGTAAGTTTGGCGGGGCGCTAGCCAGCAAATCGGCCGTCGACTTGGGCGTCATTGCGGCGAAAACGGCGATTGCTCGGGCGGGGATCGACCCGCAGCGCATCAACCAGGCCATCTTTGGTAATGTCTACCAAGCCGGGTCTGGTCAAAATGTTGCGCGCCAGATTGCGCTGAACAGTGGCATGTCCGTTAGCAGCACCGCGATGACGATCAATGAAGTCTGCGGTTCCGGTCTGAAGGCAATTCGCCTGGGCCAAAGTGCAATCATGATGGGTGACGCCGATGTGGTTCTCGTCGGTGGTACTGAGTCCATGAGTAATGTTCCTTATTACGACACAAGCGCGCGCTGGGGGCACAAGTATGGTAATACCCAGTTGACTGACGGGCTGGTCCGCGACGGCTTGAGTGACGCCTTTAGTGGGGTTGCAATGGGCGTGACTGCCGAGAATGTGGCGGCCAAATACGGTGTGAGTCGTGCCGACCAAGACGCGTGGGCGCTCCGTTCCCACCAGCGGGCGGTGCAGGCAACGACGAACGGGGCTTTTGCTGCCGAGATTGCCCCAGTCACCGTGCAGACGCGCAAGGCCACCATCACGGTTAGCAAGGATGAGGGCCCGCGTCCGGACACGAGTACGGAGAAGTTGGCGCACCTTAAGCCGAGTTTTAAGTCTGACGGTACCGTTACGGCCGGCAATGCCAGCGGGCTGAACGATGGCGCTTCCGCCATGATCTTGCTGCGGCGGGATTTGGCCGATGAACTCGGAATCAAGTACGAAGCTGTAATTGACGCCTATGCGGAAGCGGGGGTTGATCCGCAGTACATGGGTTACGGACCCTATGAGGTTGTTTCCAGTTTGTTCGCGAAGTGTCATGAAGAGCCGACAGACGTTGACCTCTTCGAATTAAATGAGGCGTTCGCTGCTCAAAGTGTGGCCGTGGTGCGCAATCTCGGTCTTGATTCAGAGCGGGTGAACGTTGATGGTGGCGCAATTGCGCTTGGCCACCCACTCGGTGATTCTGGCGCCCGCATCGTCACCACGCTGATTCATGCGTTGCAGCGGCACGGCGGGCAAAAGGGTATCGCCGCGCTTTGCATTGGTGGGGGCTTGGGTGTCGGCTTGCAGTTGCACCTGGTGGCCGCTAATGCCTAAGTTTTATCAGCTCAGCCGGGCAGAACGTATTGCCGAATTGCAGCGCGCCGGCATTTTGGGGCCGGACGCTGCAGACTTGCTACGCAACAATGCGGCCCTTGAGGAAGAAACCGCTGACCACCTGACAGAAAATCAAATTGCGCAGTATCCCTTACCGTTGGGTGTTGTGCACAAACTGCGGGTCAATGGTGTGCAGCGTGAGGTGGCCATTGCCGGTGAGGAACCGAGTGTGGTCGCAGCGGCCAGCAATGGGGCCCGAATGGCTGCGATTGCCGGTGGGGTGCGTGCAAGCGCGCCGCGGACACACCTCGTGGATGCAGAAATTGCCTTCACGGTTCAAGTGCCAGCCGCACAGCGAATTTTGACAGAACATGATGCTGATATTCGCGCTGTTGCCGAACGTGCGCACCCGTCAATCGTGCAGCGCGGGGGCGGCCTGCGCACAATTACCTACAGTGAGGTCGGTTCCGCTTGTAAAGTCACGCTGAGCATCGATGTTCAGGAGGCAATGGGGGCGAACATCGTGAACACCATTGCTGAGGCTGTCAGCCACTTGCTAAGTCATTACTTTCAGCAGGAACCGCTATTCGCCATTTTGACCAATTACAGTGCTGCCACCACCACGGCACAAATTGACTTGCCCTTTGCGGCCGTTGCGACTAAACAGGCTAGTGGCGAGCACGTTGCGGCCAAAATTGCGGCGGCCAGTGATTTTGCTTGCCAGGACGTGGCGCGGGCAAGTACGAACAACAAGGGCATCATGAACGGAATCAGCGGTGCCGCTATTGCATTAGGTCAAGATTACCGGGCCTTGGAAGCGGGTGTGTATGCTTACGCCGCGCACACGGGTCGTTACATGCCACTCTCACACTGGACACTGACGGATACCGGCCTGCACGGCGAATTAAGCTTACCGCTGGCTTTAGGAACCGTTGGTGGGGCGATTTCGGCTCTGCCGCTAGCGCAGGTTAGTCAGGAACTGGCGCGCATCGACAATGTGCGGACGGCGCAGGAAGTATTAGCGGCGCTCGGTCTGGTGCAGAATTTAGCCGCCTTGCGCGCACTGGTTGGCCCCGGCATTCAGGCGGGACACATGGCGCTACAAGCAGGAGCACTGGCAATCGCTGCCGGCGCAACGGGAGCAGAGGTTGACCTTGTGACCCGCGAATTGCAGAACACACCGAAAACCCTGGCTGCAGCCCGAATGCTATTGGAACAGTTACGTAAGCACAAGGAGGAACAATAATAATGAAAATTGGGATCGATCGGATTGGTTTGTACTCACCACATTACTACGTTGCCTTAGCAGATGTTGCGGCGGCGCGAAATGTTGACCCGAACAAATACATCATTGGCATTGGGCAGACGGAACAGGCAGTCCCGCCGAGTGCTGAGGACGTGGTGACTATGGGTGCGAGTGCGGCTAACGAATTCATTGGCGACATTGATACCAGTAAAATCGGTCTTCTAGTGCTCGGTACCGAAACCGGAATCGACGCTAGCAAATCCGGTGCGGTCGTTATCCAGCGGCTGTTGCAGTTGCCAATGGGGATGCGGACTTTTGAAATTAAGCAGGCTTGTTATGGCGGAACAGCGGGCCTCATGGCGGCTAGGGATTACGTTGCGGCACACCCAGACAAAACCGCGCTAGTCATCGCCGCCGATATCGCCCGGTATGGTCTGGCTAGTGGTGGTGAGGTGACTCAGGGCGCCGGCGCAGTTGCCATGTTGGTCAGTGCCAATCCGCGCATCATGACGATTGAGGATGATTCAGTTTTCATCAGCAAGGACATCTCGGACTTCTGGCGGCCAGTATACACCGACCTCGCTTTAGCTAAGGGCAAGTATTCCACCGAACAGTACATCGAGTTCTTCCAGACCGTCTGGGCCCGCTACCAGCAGGACACTGGCCGGACGCTCGCGGATTTTGCGGCAGCAAATTTCCACTTGCCGTACACCAAAATGGGGATGAAGGCGCTGAAGACGGCGTTGCCTGCCGCTAGTGCTGCAGTTCAGGAACGGTTACTGGCCCGCTACCACGAATCAACGATTTACAGTCGCCGAATCGGTAACATTTACACCGGTTCGCTCTACCTGGCACTCCTGAGCCTGCTGGAGAATACGAGTGCACTCAAGGCTGGAGACCGCTTGGGGATGTTCTCCTACGGTTCCGGTGCGGTCGGTGAATTCTACAGTGGCGTCTTGCAGCCCGGCTACACGGACCTGCTGGCGGCTGCTAAGCACGTACAGGAATTGGATGCGCGGACCGAGCTGACCGTGCCCGAATATGAGGCCATGTTCAATAACAAGGTTCCTTACGCCGCGGACGATTACGCAACTGATCCAAAAGCAGTGGTCGGCGCATTTCGTCTTGAGGGAGTCGTTAAGCAGGAGCGGCAGTATCGCCGGAATGACAAGTAAAATTTACGTTTCCAGTCTGGAAACCGATAAAGGTGCAAACGTCAATTAATTTTGACGCTTGCACTTTTCTTTTCCAGTGTAATCGTTTACAATAAAGACATGGTTACTAATAATAAGTAAACGTGATGAACGGAGGAGTTAATTATGGCACAGAAGATTAATGCTGCTGATGCGATGCTCAAGGTTTTGGAGGACTGGGGCATCCACCAGATTTACGGTCTCCCCGGTGGCTCTTTTGATTCAACCATGAACGCGCTCTACAACCGGCAGGGGACGATTAAGTACATTCAGGTCCGCCACGAGGAAGTCGGCGCGCTCGCTGCTGCTGGTGAGGCTAAAATCACCGGTAGAATTGCGGCCACTTTTGGTTCCGCTGGCCCTGGTGCCGTCCACCTGCTGAACGGCTTGTACGATGCCCAGTATGATCACGTCCCGGTTTTGGCGTTAGTGGGTCAGGTCCCAACCAGCGCCATGAACACTGATTACTTCCAGGAACTCAACGAGAATCCGATGTTTGCCGATGTTTCGGTTTATAATCGCACCGTGATGACTGCCGAACAGATGCCGCACGTGGTGGACGAGGCAATTCGCCAGGCTTACAAGTTCAGCGGTGTTGCTGTGGTCACTATTCCTAAGGACCTCGGCTGGCAAGAAATCGATGACAATTATGTCAGCAGCGCTAAGCTTTACCAGCGGCCACTGCTGCCAGAACCAGATGTGGGCCGGGTCGATCAGGCACTCGCCATCCTGAAACAAGCAAAGCGGCCGATCATGTATGTGGGGCAGGGAGCTAAGAGTGCGGCCAAGGAAGTGCTTGCGCTGTCGAAAAAACTCTCCATGCCGATTGTTGTGACCGCGCTCGGTAAGGACACGATTCCGGACGATGCGCCTGCGAACATGGGTAGTGCGGGTCGGGTCGCCACCAAGCCGGGGGTTGAAACCGCGCGGGCTGCGGATGCCGTCCTGTTCTTGGGCTCTGACTTCCCATTCCAGCCGTACTTCATCAATCCTGCTGCGAAATATATTCAGGTAGACATCGATGCCAGCAAGTTTGGTCGGCGGCACACCGTTGACGTGGCAATTCTTGCCGACGCGAAGAAGACAGTTCAGTTGCTGTTGGACCGCAGTACGGCCCGGCCGGCTGATGCTTGGTACAACGCTGCACTGGCCAACAAGGCTAACTGGCAGGCGTGGATCGACAGTTTCGCGGATTCTGAAGCCGTACCGATGCGCGTTGAACCAATTTTCAAGCAGATCAATGCCATGGCAACTCCGGACGCAATTTTCCAAGTCGATGTGGGGAACGTGACGATTGATGGCATGCGTTTCCTCGACACGAGTAAGCAGCAGCGTTTCACCACTTCAGGCTGGTATGCGACCATGGGCTACGCGTTGCCGGCCGCAATCGGGGCGCAGGCTGAGTTCCCCGACCGGCAAGTCTGGTCGATTTCCGGTGATGGGGGCTTCTCGATGGTGATGCAAGACATCATTACGCAAGTGAAGTACCACATGCCGATTATCAACGTGATTTTGAGCAATGAGAGCCTCGGCTTCATCGAGGCCGAGCAGGATGACACGCAGCAGCCGCACAGTGGGGTGGCGCTGCAGCCCGGGATGCACTACGCTGACGCGGCCCAGGCGTTAGGTGCCAGTGGTTATGAGGTGACGAACCTGAGCGAATTGAAGGCAGCCTTTGCGGCGGCCCAGAAGCGCCAGGGGCCGGTAGTCATCAACGTGCGGATTGCGAACGACCGGCCGCTCCCAGTTGAGCAATTGGTTCTTGACCGCAAGACGCAAGATCCGGATGCCGTGACTGCGTTCGTCAAGAAGTACCACGCGCAGGGTTTGATTCCACTGCGCGAGTTACTTGAACAGGCTGCAGTTGGGCAAAAGCCAGTGGCTACGGATGATTAACAAATAGTGTTTAGGTAATAAGTATGGTGTACTACAAGGGCCCGTCCAATTATTTTGGACGGGCCCTTGTAGTATCGTGTTCAGTTAGGCTTGAGGGTTGGAGCTGATGCTTATTTAAGTACGCGCACCGTAATATTCTGGCGGCCGAAGCGCAACGCCTGTGAATTAGGCATCGCGATGTCGAGCTGGTTTGGGTGGCTGTAGGCAAAGCCACCAGTGTCACGCACGACGTAAAGCTTGGTCTGACCAGAAGCAAACGTGATTGCTAACTTGGTGCCCCGGCGGAAGCGAGACAGGTTAGCAGCAACCGTGTCATATCCAAAAGTGTAATTGCCGAGCACGCGTGGGTCATAAGCAGTTGCGTTCATCCGGTAAGTAACGCCGGTAGTTTCGTGGCCTAGAATCGTGTAGACCGGGTTCTTGGTGCTCAGATACTTGCTTTGAATCCAGCGGTTGTGGCCAATGTTGGTCCAAGCCAGCCCGTTTTTCTTCACGGACTGGAACACGGTGATTTTGCTCCCGTGCTTGATCGGCTTGTTGATGGACTTACCGCCTGGAGCGTTGTAAGTCGTAACGCTGTACCCAGACTTGTAAACGACGTACCGACTGGCTGGTTTAACGGTGGAGGTGTAACTAACTTGAATCCACTGGGTCTTGCCAACCTGAATCCAGTCAGCGCCGTTTACGGTCTTGATTGCAGATGCATTCCAGGCTGTTCCGTGCTTGAGATTCTTACCGGTCGCTTTGCCGGCTGGTGCGTTGTAAACTTTAACGCCATAGCCGGGAACATAGTCGATGTAGTAAGTCTTAACCGGTTTGGTCAAACAGAGGTCACTAGTCAGGACCCACTGGTTGGTACCAACACTGGACCAGCTTTTGCCGGCAATAGTGACCATGTTGAAAATTTTCCAGGCCGTCCCATAGTTGAGTTTACGGCCAGTTAGTGCTCCGTTTGGTGTCGAGTGGATGGCTGTGCCGGATTTATTGCCAATGTAGCGGGAACCAAGTGTGGTTGCTGCTTGCACCGCCACGGCGGAGTTCTGAGCCTGTGCCGTTACGGTGCCCCCGAGCATCGACACACCGACCAAGACTGATAGCGCGATGGTTTTTACTTTCATAGTTATATATCTCCCTCAAGTCAACGACAAATAACTGTCGTAATTACGCTACTTATCGTAACGTACTATCTGCGCCTTGTGGGGAAATATGCGGAAGTGTTAGGGATGCGTAAATTAACCGTTAAGATGTTACCGCGTTGTCATAATGACAAATTAGATAATTTTGCCATCGTTTATTAATTGCTGAACAGCCTGAATCATCGCTTGCGTATTATTCACAATGGTCCCGTTAAGCTTGATGAGGCCCGTCGTGTAGAGGTTCATGTAGTGGAATTGGTTCTCTGCGATGGTGCTGAGTGCGGCCAATTTTTTGTTGTTGGTCGCCCCCTGCTGCCGGGAATCAGTGTACAAACCGACGATGGGGATGTGGTTTGCGTAAGCAACGCCGATTTCACTGGCCACACCAGCGTCGATCGAAATTCCATCCAGAACCGCAATCATCAGCTGGCTAGAGGTCAGCTCGTTTGTATCAGCTTCCGCAATCATTTTGGAATCCGCATAGGCGGTCTTATCGTTAATTGCTGCATTTTCCTGCGGTAGGTACACAGTTAGTTCCGGGATGGCGCTGCGAAGTGCACTTACCACGCGGGTATTGTACTCAGCATCTGCCTGACTGAACAATCCGTTAGCAAAATATGCTTTCATAATTTTTCCTCCATGCTAGTGTTCAAGCTCACTTGCGACTGAAACGAACTACGGCTTCACAGCGGGCTGTTTGCGGGAACATGTCCACCGACTGAATAAATTCGACGCGGTAGACACTGCTGAGTGCCTGTAAATCGCGTGCCAAAGTGGACGGGTTACAACTGATATACACGAACTTCTTCGGCTTGGTCCGCAGTAGCGCCTTGATGAAGCCAGATTCAAGGCCAACGCGGGGTGGGTCAACAATCACGGCGTCAGGTCGGAATCCGCCCGCGAGCCACTGGGGCATGAGGTCCTCGGCTTTACCGACTTCGTAATGGGCGTTAGTGATGCCGTTGTGCTGCGCGTTGTATTGGGCGTCCGCAATTGCGGCGGGGATGGTGTCCATCCCGCGAACGCTTTTAGCAAGGTGAGCCATGCTAAGACCGAGGGTACCGACCCCGCAGTAGGCATCAACCAGCGTTTCACCGGCAGCTAAATCTAGAGCGTCGATTGCAATCTGATACAGTTTAGCGGTTGCCTCGGGGTTCAACTGGAGGAAGGCTTGCGGGGAGAGGGCAAACTCGTGACCGTTGATTCGTTCCATCAGGTATTTGTCCCCGGCAAGCAGCTTGGTTTCGTTGCCCCAAATCAGACTGCCGTGACTGGTGTTAATGTTTTGGTTAACACTAATTACGGCGGGGAGCTCGGTGGCAATTCGGGTCAGCAGCTGAGCGGCATGGGGTAATTTCTTGGAATTAGTGATGATGGTTAGTTGCGCCTGCTGAGTGGCAACGGATTCCCGGACAACGAGCGTTTTGATGATACCGGAGTGTTTCTGCTCGTTGTACACAGGAATAGCCAATTCCTCGATCATTTTGCACAGTGAATTCATGATGCTCATCGTGAGCGGCCGCTGCGTGGCAAAATCATGAAGCGGAATCAGCGTGTGACTATTGGGTGCGAACAGCCCGGCGCGTACGTGTCCGTCAACGATCCGGACCGGGAATTGCGCCTTATTTCGGTAGTGCAGCTGTTTCGGCGCGGCGATGGTCGGCCGGACATCGTAGTCCTGCCAGCCGGTCGGGCGAAACTTTGCCAAGGCCTGTTCGATTACATCCTGCTTAAAGCGTAACTGGGCCGGATAAGCCAATGCCGCCAGTTCAATACCGCCAACGACCCCGTAGTTTGGATCTACAGGTTTGATGCGTTCAGGACTGCGCTTGCGCAAACGGTGCACCTTTGCTTCTAGGTACCGGGGGTGGACCGCGGTGACTTCGGCCACAACGACTTCGCCAGGAAAGGCGTCCGGAATGAAGGTGATTTTGTGCCGATAATAACCAATTCCCGCACCGTTAATGTCAAGGCGCTTGATGGTAAGGGGGAAACGTTCCCCAATTTGAATATTTTCTTCCATGATAGTGGCAGCTTTCTAGAGCCAGCGGCAGCGGGTGCACGCTGGTTCTGTACGTATGTCTAGACGGGCCCAAAACTTCCCGCCTGTTCGTCTACCGCTTATTGTAGCAAATAATGTCGTGTTGCCCGCAGATTTTCTGTATAATGGGAAACAGAAAAGCATTCAGGGGGCACAATTGTGAAAATTACGTTTTCGAATCCCGCTTCAAAACGCGTGGAGATGACGGTCCGGCATAACGATATTGAATATAACTTACATAACGGTGAGTCGTTATCGTTAAACGTCAAGCGTGGCGACGCGTTAACATACCGCGTTGGTAAGCTGTCTGCAACTCACGCAATCCAGTTTCAGTCACCAGACGCGTCGTTCAAGATTGAGGTGAGCAAAAAGGCTCAGCTTATTGGGATGGCAATCTTTTTCGCCATTATTCTCGCGATGTACCTTTTCAAAGTGCTTAATAATACTGTGATTGCGACCGCAATGGTTATCGTGGCCTTGATTGCTTATGAAGCGGTGCTTTACTTTGCGGGTTACAAGGTGACCGTTCTCCACCACTAGCCGGAGTTAAAATTGAACAAAAAAACAAGCGGGTCGCAGTTTAACTGTGGCCCGCTTGCGTATTGATTCAGGAGCTGGACTAGTTTGCTGCGACCTTGGCAGCGGCAAGGTCCATTAGTTCAACCATTAGGCGGTATAAATCTGAGTCTTCGTTTTCGTTACCCCAATAGATCATGGTCGGGGTGTGTTTCCACTTGAGCTTGGCGCCGGCCATTTCGGCGGCCATTTGCGAAACATTGGGGGCAGAAGTGATGATCACATCTGCCTGTTCGTCACTGTCGTCAGGAATCACGCGAACCATACTGAGCGCACTCAAGAATTTAAAGACATCGCGCGAGATAAAGGACTGGTTTTCGTTTTCGACCCGAATCGTCAGCGGTGGTTCAGTTTCAAAATCGCTCAAATCCGGAACCAAGGCGTAAAAAACGGACTGGGCGATGTCGGGGAGAAAACGGGTGTACAGATGTGCGGCAGACGAAGTGGGCAGTTCATCGATGAATTTGTAAATTTTGTCGTACAGGGGCTTGCCCCCGGCCATGACCTCAGCCGAATCGTTGAAATCGCTGCTCTTGACAAAAGCTCCGTCCAGAACGAAAAAGGTGTAGCCAATTCGGTAGAAATTGCTTTGCAAAATTTTGTCAGCCCGGATGTGCAGGCTGGAACTGGGCGCTAAGTTGCTGGTGAGTGCGTCCATTAATTGGGCAACGAATGTGGCGACCGGGTTAGAAAAGCTGCAGAAGTAGGTCCGCAGATTCCGATCCGTCGCGGTGTCCTCTGTACCAGAGGCAAGTAGCGTGCTGCGAATGAAACGATAATACTCCAGCTCCGCCTGCAAAACGCGGTCCACTAAGTGTGGAAAGTGGTCCTTATTGAAAATGAGCGTGGCGCTAGGGGAGTAGTTATTGGCGTAGCCGCTGTAATGATTAGTGATGCTTTGCAGCCGTGGATTTGTGATGAAGTACTTATGCTGTTTGATTCGTAACAATTGGACCCCAAGAATCACTAGTAGCTGTTTGGTGGCAAAGGGGACGGGCGCGACCCCTACCTTGTCTGAATCTGCATTGATCTGGCTAAAGAGTTGCTTGACTTTGCTTTCGTCGATTTCAGCGAACGGCCAGCCAGCACCCCGAAACGCTTCCGTGTAAAAGGTGTTCATGAGCATCCGAATCTGGAGCTCGGTTCCCTGCATAGCCCATGTGGCATAATCGAAACGAATTTGCTTTTCCTGTAGGAAGATCCGGAAGGGCTCAATGCGCCGCCGCAGGGTGGAACTACTGATGTTTTCGGCTGCACAGAAAGCTTTGGAGTCGACACCATCATTTTGAAAAACGGTGTTAAAGAAACGGAAGGTGATGGAATCTTGCAGCAGGTAGAAGCGGTAGCTGTCAACGTGAATGTCGGTAGCTAAGGCGGCGAAGTCGTTTTCTTTGTCGCCATCTTCGCTGTCTTGATCAGTCGTGACCGTGTGCACTTTGCCAGCCATCGTTTCAAGGTCAGCCATTAAGTCTTGAAAAGCATTGTAGGTTTGCTGGTAAGAGTAGCCCAAAGTCTTGCTGAGTTTGTTAATGGTGAAGCCAGCACCATTGAGCGACTTGAGTAGTTGAAATAGGCGAAATTTAACTCCAGCATGTTTATCAAAGAAGTAAGATTCGAACATAGCCCTTGCCACCTCACATTTTTCTCTAAGCGTAGTATAACATATGTTGTAATGGGACTAATCAATAAAACGGGTATTAGTGCTAAAATAGTCTACGTATAATAAATGCTCGCGGGGCGCACTAAGAGCTGGACCGATGGAATTCTTAATAGTTCAGATAGTTAACGATGAGAAGAGGAAGCTTGATGCCAACAATAACAAGCATCGCCACCCAGAAACGGGCGGGACGGTACAATATTTATGTCGACGGCCATTTTGCATTTGGACTCGATGAGAGCACGATCGTCCGCTTTGCACTCTTTAAGGGGCAGGAATTAACTGACGAAGAGTTACAGCATCTGCAGGATGATGATGAACGGGCCAAGGCACTAGCAACGGCACTGGATTACCTCAGTCACCAGAGTCGGACCGTTGAGCAGGTCCAAAAGAAATTACGGGGTAAGGACTATCCAGAAAACGCTATCGCCCAAGCGTTGACCCAGCTTCAGGAATTACACTACCTCGATGACGCTGATTATGCACAGCGCTTTGTCCAGGAAAATGTCCGCAGTGGTGAACGGGGCCGGCGGGGGATCAGTGATTGGTTGCGCACACGCGGGGTTGCCGCAGACACGATTGAGAGTGCCCTAGCAGCGTTGACATTTGATGAGGAAGAAAGCATTGCCCAACGGGTTGCCCAGAAGTACTTGCGGCATCCCGGTCAAAAAAGTGCCAAGGCGCTGACGCAGGGTCTGCGGCAGCAGCTCATGCAAAAGGGCTTTAGCAGTGAGGTTATTGATGTCGTTCTTGAGGACAATGTTCCGGAAGTTGATCAGGAGCACGAGGATGCACTGCTGCGAGAGCAGGCCGCAAAGCTGTGGCGGCAGAAGCGCCGGTTCAAACCTGCCGAGCGGAAAATGAAAGTTAAACAAGCACTGTTTCGCAAGGGCTTTAGCGGGACGCCAGTGGATAATATTCTCGCAGATCTAGAGGCGGAAGAAGACGATGACTGAGTCCTTAAGCGCGGTTGATTCTGGTATACTAAAAGGGATACGAAATAAAAGGAAAGCTGGATGTCTATGCTAGTCCCTCGAGAAGGCGATTATATTGCCATTCAAAGTTACAAGCACAACGGGCAGTTGCACCGGACATGGCGGGACACGATGGTCCTGAAAACCAGTGAGGATGCACTAATTGGTGTTAATGATCACACACTGGTCACCGAGAGTGATGGCCGGCGATGGTTGACCCGGGAACCAGCGATAGTTTATTTTCACAAACACTACTGGTTTAACATAGTGGCGATGATTCGTGAGGGTGGCGTTAGTTATTATTGCAATCTGGCTTCACCGTTTACTATTGACCAGGAAGCACTTAAATACATTGATTACGATTTGGACGTGAAGGTATTTCCGCATGGGGAAAAACGGTTGCTGGATGCCGATGAGTATGAAGATCACAGTCAACGCTGGCACTACTCCAAGGCGACCGACCACATTTTGAAGCAAAACGTATCAGTCCTGGTCGATTGGATTGATCACGGGAAGGGACCATTTTCCCAAGCTTATGTTGATTTATGGTACAACCGCTACTTGCAGTTATCACACCGGGTTTAATTAATGACGGGTCGGATGCAGATTCCGACCTTTTTTCTGAGCAAGAAAGGATCGAACAACTTTATGGAAGCAAAGATGCACGCGGCATTGCGCTTTATTGGTCATGCTTACACGGAGGCGAACACCTCCGCTAACGATTCCTACCAAGAAGTATGGCAGGAGTGGGCGGACACAGACCATTTTGCACAGTTGGATGAACTTGCGGGAAGTGCCGCACCCAAACTGCGCACTAGCATGATGGTGTTTTCACCATATGGGAACATCGTGTACTGGATCGGCAGAACTTTTCCTGCAGGAACTCCGGTGCCAGCCGGATACCAGAGTTTTGACCTGCCCGCGGCGACCGCTGCCAGCATCACGAAGAAAAGTAGTATGATGATGACCGCTTATCCAGTCAGCGCCGCGCTACAACAGGGCGCGCTGGCACTGGATAAGGCTGGTTACGATCTGCCAGAATACATTGGGCAGACCGCGACTCCATACTATCTCGAAAGCTACAAGCTTGATGGCGACCAAGTGCAGGAAGTGACCTACACCATCTATGTTGGTGCCGACAAGGACTACGGGTATGATGATCCAGATTAATTAATGATTTAGTGCCCCAGCTGCTGATACATAAACGCCGTCAATCCAATGGGTTGACGGCGTTTTGTATAGTTTTCTTATTCAAGTGTGGTCCGTGTTTTAACCATCGTTTTTTGCATCCAAATTGGTGCGGGGCGTGATGCTCAACACATCGAAGTCTATGTAGGCGCCAATGCATAGGGAGATAAAGAGAATAGCAACTAACCAGCCGTTCAAGCTCCCCATAATCAGTGACTTACCGGCTTGACCCGGGAACAGGAAGCGCATCAGGTAAGTTGACCCTAACGCGAGCACCAGGTCCATCACGAAGTTAAGCACCTGTTTGGGCGCTCGCGCTTGGTCAAGCATGAAGAAGCGGACGACCCGGCGAATGAAGTAGTGAGTGTAGCTCCCCAGAATGCGCAGGGGTCGTTCTAGCGGAATCTTGGCAAAAAATAGTAAGGTTGCCCCGACCGTTGCCCCGACTAAAGACCGCCACAGACTGTCACTGTGCATCACCAGTGCATTGTAGGCCACCCCGATGATACCCAATCCGCACAGATAGGGTATCGCGAAGAGGAAAATAAAAATTGTCATTGCTTTCCTGCCGGTCATGTTTGTGCCTCCTAACAATTGTGAAGAACCGTGACTCTATTATAGCACCGGAAGCGTAACGCTTAGTAGACGAGCTCCATTTCGCGGTGCCGAATGCCTGCATCCAGAAACTCTGGTTTAGCGGTCATACTGAAACCGAGCCGCTCGTAAAAACCAGTTGCGTGCACCTGTGCACCCAGCATTAACTTTTGTACGTGTTGCTGCTTACCGTAGTCAATGGCAGCCTGAATCATTTCGCGGCCGTAACCCTTGCCGCGCGCAGCCTTAACAACGGCAACCCGTTGCACGTGAAAACCGTAGTCTTCCCGAAGCAGGCGCAGCGTTGCTAGCGGCTGGCCAGCAGCATCATAGCCGGTGAAGTAGGTGGCTTTGCCCTCGTCGGCATCGACTTCGAGGGCGGATGGTACGTGTTGTTCTTCCACGAAGACGGCCTCACGAATCTGGACGCTGTCTTGATGAACGGCGCTGTCTAAATCATTACTAACTTTGATATTCAACATTTTCTGTAATCTCCAGTCTGCATAGTTGGTGCAAGGCACCTGTTTAGTATGTAATCATACTCGTTTTTCTGTTTAGGTGCAGTGTCGGCCCGCATTTGACGCAAAATTGCTGTCCTAGCAAGTTATTGAATCTACCTGGCGTCTAAGACTAAACTAATGTAAAATTGACAGGAATAGATTGCCATAATTTCGGGATGCAAGTGGGGCACATATGTTAGAAAAAATACGTAATTCGAAGGTCATGTTTTGGTCACTCGAAATCCTGATCATCGTTGGGATTGTTAACGGCTTAACGGCGGTTTCCTTTATTTTTCAACCCGTGGTCACCTTCTTCTCGACCTGGTTGATTCCCCTAGTTGCGGCTTTGTTTCTATACTATATCTTTAACCCCCTGATTAGCCTGTTGGAGCGGATGCACGTTAAGCGGGTCGTTTCAGTGCCCTTATTGTTCGTACTTCTGATTGGTGGCATCGTGTTGCTTTTTGCAACCCTGATTCCCAGTGTGGTCCACCAGTTCACCCAACTGTTGGCATCGTTGCCTAGTTTGCTGCACAACACGCAGGACGTTGTGGCCAAAGCCTCACATTACCGCTGGTACCAGGAGATGAATGTCGGCAAGCAACTAGCCAAGATCAAACCAGCCAAAATCGTTTCGGCACTCTTTAATTCGGTCAGTTCCGGATTGCCGGGGATCGTTGGCTCCGTTGCGGGAATTTTCTTCTCCCTGATTACTATCCCGATGGTATTCTTCTACATGCTCAAAGATGGGAAGAATTTTGTCCCCAGTGTTGAGCGTTTGTTTCCAGAGCGCTATCGGGAAGACGTTGGTGCGGTTTTTCTGCGGATGGACGACACGCTGTCCCATTATATTTCCGGGCAGGCAATTGAGTGCGTTTTCGTTGGTGTGTTTATGGGCATCAGTTATAGCCTCATTCACCAACCTTACGGTCTGTTGCTGGCGGTCTTCTCGGGCTTAGCAACCTTGATCCCGTACTTGGGACCATATGTCGGCTTACTACCAGCCTTGCTGGTGGCCAGCACTCAGGGGTGGAAGCAGATCCTGCTCGTCATTGCGGTCACCATCGTGGTGCACACAATTGACGGTAATTTTATCTATCCGAATGTAATTGGGCGCTCGCTAGATGTGCACCCGCTGACCATTGTCATCATCTTGCTGGTCGTAAGTCATCTCTACGGGCTGGTCGGCACGATTTTGGCGATCCCGGTCTATGCGGTCGCCAAGACAATCGTCATTTATGTATGGCAAATTATTAGAATCAGACAAAACCCGCCCGAGCCGGAGACTTTGCTCCCCCGGGACCCAGAAACCAAGCCCACCCACAAGCAGTAACGCCTGCGGGGGTGACTAACTTTTGCACTGGACAATTAAGCCGCCGCTGATTGCGGCCTTGAAAGGAACTATTGATGAACAAGAATGAACTAGAACAAGCGGTCGCTAAGCGGCGGACTTTTGCAATTATCTCGCACCCTGATGCCGGGAAAACGACAATCACCGAACAACTGCTGCTTTTTGGGGGTGTGATTCGGGAAGCCGGAACTGTCAAGGGGCGCAAGTCAGCGCATTTTGCTAAATCCGACTGGATGGCGATTGAAAAGCAGCGCGGGATTTCCGTCACCAGTTCTGTTATGCAGTTTGACTATCAAGGTAAGCGCATCAACATTCTGGACACCCCAGGGCATGAAGATTTCTCTGAAGATACCTACCGGACGCTGATGGCGGTAGATGCGGCAGTCATGGTCATTGACTCTGCCAAGGGTATCGAAGCCCAGACTAAAAAGCTGTTCAAGGTTGTTAAGAAGCGGGGCATCCCGATTTTCACCTTCATGAACAAGCTGGACCGGGACGGGCGGGAACCACTCGATCTGATTGCAGAGCTTGAGGACTTGCTTGGCATTGAGGGTTACGCAATGAACTGGCCAATGGGTTCCGGGAAAACACTTCTTGGAATTTATGACCGCGTCAACCAGCGGATCGAACGCTACCGGCCAGAAACACCCGAGCAGCGGTTCGCACCCCTTGACGATCAGGGTAAGCTGCCAGCTGGCGACCCCCTGACCAAGGATTCCGCTTACCAGCAGTGTCTCGATGATATTGAATTGCTGGACGACGCTGGTAACCAGTTTGATGAGGCCAAAATCATGCGCGGAGACCAGACGCCCGTCTTCTTCGGTTCCGCGTTGACCAATTTTGGGGTGGAAACCTTCTTGAACAGCTTCGTTAAGTACGCACCAGCACCTGGTCCGCACAAGACCGTTAGTGACACTGAAGTCGCGCCGACCAGCCCCGATTTTTCCGGTTTTATTTTCAAAATTCAAGCGAACATGAACCCGAACCACCGGGACCGGATTGCCTTTATTCGGGTGGTTTCCGGTGAGTTTGAACGCGGGATGGATGTTACGTTAACGCGGACGGGCAAGACCATCCGGCTCTCGAATTCGACCGAATTCATGGCCAACACTCGGGAGACGGTCGAAACTGCCGTCGCCGGCGATATTGTTGGGCTTTATGATACCGGCAACTTCCAAATCGGTGATACTATTTACGCAGGTAAGGACAAATTAGAATTCGAACCGCTTCCCCAGTTCACACCTGAACTATTTATGCGCGTGACCCCGAAGAACGTGATGAAGCAGAAGTCCTTCCACAAGGGGATGCAGCAGTTGGTCCAAGAAGGTGCAATTCAGTTGTACCGGACTTACACGACCGAAGAATACATTCTCGGTGCGGTCGGACAGCTGCAGTTTGAAGTTTTCAAATTCCGGATGGAAAATGAATACAACTCTGAAGTTGAAATGACGCCAATTGGCAACCGGACCGCACGCTGGATCGATCCCGACCAGCTTGACGAAAAGATGAGCTCATCCCGAAACCTGCTGGTCAAGGACGTTGAGGGTAAGCCGCTGTTCCTCTTTGAGAACCAGTTTGCAGAGCGCTGGTTTGCTTCTAAGTACCCAGACGTAAAGCTCAGTGCCAAAATATAATTACCCGGGTCGCGCTCTGAATTCAAAAAAGGGAGCTAGTCAATTAACCATGATGGTTGATTGGCTAGCTCCTTTTTACGTAATTATTGTTAGAATAGGCGGCCGACACCGTAGTGAATGAACATTGTGATGATTCCGATGATGATGTTGCGAACGACGGCGTTTTGAACAAAGCCGTGTCCCAATTCTGCGGAGAACAAACCGGTCAGACCAACCGCGATGATGGTTGCAATGATGGTGCCGATCCAGCGCATGATTCCGGGTAGGAAGGTGAGTGCAGCCAGGGGCAAAATGCCCCCAAGTGCTGCACAAATCAAGGATGCCAGCGCGGCGGCCCATGGATTCATGAGCTCGTTCGGATTAAGGTCATACTTGACGCCAACGACCGTTTCCAAGGGCTGCTTGGTCATGAGCTCATCAGCAATCTGGCCAGCGGTTTCAGCGGTTACGCCGCGGGCAACATAATCGGCAACGACGGCTTGCCGTTCAAGCGCAGGATCAGTTTTCAACAGTTCCGATTCAACATGCACCGCAGCAGCCTCAGTATCGCGCTGGGAGCTTACGCTTGCATACTCACCACCGGCCATTGAAAAGGCAACAGCGAGCAGATCAGACATTCCGGCGATAAATAAGGTGAACGAGTTGGTCGTGACTGCCCCGACCGAGAACAGCACCCCAACAACGGTCAAGATGCCATCGTTAGCGCCTAGGACCCCAGCCCGTAGCGTGTTGGCTCGTGTGGCTAATGATTGGTTCTTTTTTGGTTTGCGATTTACTTTGGCTTGTTCCATGATTAGCTACCTCCTAGCGGGCAAACAAGTGGCCAACGCCATACGTAACGGCCATTGTGATCAGGCCGCTAATGACATTCCGTACGGTTCCGGGAACCGGTCGTGCGTTGCCCAGCTTCGCAGCGATGAAACCGGTGATGCAAAGGGCGATGATCACAGCGGCGATGGTCGCAATGATTTTGTACTGTGCCCCAACCAGAGTAATCATGAGCATGGGCAGTAGTGAACCCAGCGGGAAGGAAATCATTGATACAAGTGCTGCACCGATAGCACTCGTGGACTTCGTCGGGTCAATGTTGTACCGCTCCCGCACCGCTGTGTTGATGGGTGAAGTGGCGAACATTTCCGTCGTTGCTTTTTGCGCAAGTTCACGACTGATACCGCTAGCAACATATTTGTCAGTGACATAATCCATTTCCGCTTGGGGGTTCAGGCTTAGGCGCACGCTTTCGTCTGCTACCGCGCGTTTTTCGGAATCTCGCTGGGCATGGACACTTACGTACTCGCCCATTGCCATCGAAATCGTTCCTGCAAGCATTCCGGCCATTCCTGAAAGGATAATCGTCCCGTTATTCGAAGTTGCGGCGGCGACCCCGATGACGATTGCGGCCACCGATAGAATCCCGTCATTAGCTCCCATTACGCCCGCACGAATCAAGTTGATTTTCTCAGCAAGACTCATCGGACGGCGTTTTTGTTTCAACATCGTACTCCGCCACCTAATATTGTGAATTTTGTAGACCTCTCGCAATTAAGAAACCTATTAGAGAGTAGAATAACATTGTTTTAGATTAAAACACAACTTTTGTGGTAAGCAAAAAATGGTGCAGGGGCCGTCATGAAGGCCATTACACCACTATTTACTCGTTAGGACTAACTATCTGTTTTTATAAATTAAAACTCACATAACTGGCCTGGACAAAAGTGTCCGGACCGAGGCGATACCATTCGCTACCATCACTCACGAATACTTTTGCGGCAAGATTGACCAAGGTACCGTTAGCGATGTGGCGGGGGAGAATCGTCCCGTATGGTGCGGACCACAGACTGCAACCAGCGGCCGGGCCGACAATCCGCCCGCGATTGTTCAATAGCTTGATGTTTGTAGTTGTAAAGCGGACCTGGGCGTGCTGCAGGGCAATGGGCGCTGGCAAGTAAGGGTTGTTTTTGTGGGGTCTAGTGTTGCTGGAGGTGATCCATTG
This sequence comes from Lacticaseibacillus zhaodongensis, assembly GCF_009687905.1. Taxonomy (GTDB): domain Bacteria; phylum Bacillota; class Bacilli; order Lactobacillales; family Lactobacillaceae; genus Lacticaseibacillus; species Lacticaseibacillus zhaodongensis. Next base: position 288,309 of record NZ_BLBG01000002.1, read on the forward strand.
GCTGCCACCAAGATTTAACCAGACGTGCTTAGAGTCCTCTTCACGGACTAAGCCGAATACTTGCCAAATGCTCCCTTTAGGTAGGGGTGCGCGTAGTGTTTCTTTGCTCCGGACGTGGGGATGAACAGATTTGTCCTGCATAATTTCGACATACGCAGCGTCCGGCACTGTGCCGGTTTCCAGACCGGCAGGGTGGTAAGTAAAGCGTACCGTTTGCGCAGAAGTGGTGAAGACCCCTCGCTGCTCAGTTGCCCCCTGCACATCAGCTCGCCGGTCGGACAGGGCATTAACAACGTAGGCGAGGTCAACCGTCCCATAATGAATTTCAGGTGGTGCAAGTAATAATCCGTCAGTTCCACGGTGATAGACCGTGACGGGTGCGGCCATTATTTCTTGGTAGTATAGGTTAACGTCCTTGGCATTAGGAACAAAAACATCACTATAATTTTCGATGCGCGTGAAACGGCGACCGGGAAAACGACGCCAATCAATTTCAAAATGATCGCCGACCCGTCCGCTAATGATTGCAGCTGGGGCGAGTTGCTTGTCGGTGGCCTCGTCGCGGTAATAGACATGCAGCACAACTGGCTGTGCTTGTGGTGGGTTAGGGGCCACTGCACGTGTTGCTTCTACATGGGTAGTGGGTCGCGACTGCTCGGCCTGGTGGTGCTGTATCGCCGGCGGTGTGTGTGGCTGCTGACGCGGGCGGGTAGTGAATATTCTGCGAACAAAATCTAGCAGGCTCATGGCAGACCTCCCAATCGAGCGTTAAGGATTAACGACAACAAAACAGGCCGGCATGGCGCCGGCCCGCGATGGCTTACTTATTTGGGGTAAGCTCCGAAGTTCTCAGTGTGACTTCGGCAAGATGCTTCGAGCGTAACACTTGCGCGCCCTTAATCCCCTTGCCAGTGAGTTCACGCAGCGTGAAATCTATCTCGTTGTCCTTGATATTTCGGCGCTCGTTCGTGAAGAGCACTTCCTGATGGTGCGGTGACTCGGTAAAGACCACCGTTGTTTGCCCCAAGGAGTAAACTTGCACGAGCTGGGCGTTGGTGTTTGCTAACTGCTTAGAGACGAGGTGCGCGTATGAGTTGGTGACATCGATTAGCCGCATCGTGATCAGTCCTTTCAGTTCCTTATAGTCCTTATTATAAAGTAAGTAGGCGGCGGATACCACCATAATGTGAAAACGTTTCTAAAACGGCTCAGATGCTTGCGTAGTGCCATTCCCAGAGCCTAATGCGAGCAAAAGAGCAAAATAATTTCTAAATAAATAGTGTTTTTTATCCAGTTACAGTTTACACCACATTAGGAAGCACCGGATACACTTGTTAGACAAAATTCACTGTTTTAGTGAGTTTCGCGGAATGCATGATTAAAAATCAAAGTTCAGGTTTACCACCATGAGTGAATTATAACCCGGTTAGAAATCAGCAAGCCTAAGAAAACCATTCCCGAAGCTAATGACCGCAGTGTGAATGCGCATTCTGTTCCTAATCAGCAGTTTTGTCGGGCAGCATGATGCGGAGACAGGCGGCTATTACCAGCCCGTCTGAAAGGTAACTTGGCAGTTAACAAGCTGGCGCTGACCTCTTGCTGCAAAATTTGCGGTGAAATGCGTCAATAACTTTATCTGACAGGTTGCTTAGTTGCCTACGGAGAAATTGTAGTCTGAGACTTTTCTAATTAAGTGGCAAAGCACTAATTATCATAATGGCGGCGATTGTTGATCAATCGATGCATATGTGCCTATCTTTTTGCCCTACTTAAATCACTTGGCATCCATCAATAGGCCTGTGATGTTAGTTGAAAGTCTCAGTCATGGATCGATAGTTGATTCGTTTTTGCGATTCGGAGGGATGAGCTGGAGAGAGGTGCTTGGGCAACAAAAAACCGCAACAGGCAGCCCTAATGACCACCCGTTGCGGTGAAGTGTTACTATTTGTTACTTGTCAGTTTTATCGCTTGGATTTGTTGATTCCGGAGCTGAATCATTCGTAGCGGCAGTAGTTTCACCGTCACCGGTAATTACAATCTTACCATCGTTCATGCGTGCTTCCAGTTTGCTGGAGCCGGCGTGTTCAAGGTAGTAGTCCGCAACGCGGTCCTCGATCTGCTCCTGGATGACTCGGCGAAGTGGCCGTGCACCCATGGCAGGGTCGTAGCCCAGTTCCACAAGCTTATCCTTGACCGGCGCGGTAACGTGAATACTCAGGCCCTGATCCGCGATGTTGTTGTTTGTGTCCGTGAGCATCAGGTCAACAATCTTCAGCAGACTATCCTTACCCAATGACTTGAACTCAACAATGTCATCGAAGCGGTTCAGGAACTCTGGCTTGAAGTAGTTACCGAGCTGAGCTTTAATGCTGTGGGTTGTACCGTTGATGCTGGCACCAAAGCCAACGTTAGCCTCAGCATCTGTTGCCCCAGCATTACTGGTCATGATGATGATCGTGTCCTTGAAGGAAACCGTGCGCCCTTGGCTGTCGGTCAAGCGGCCGTCGTCAAGAATCTGCAGGAACATGTTCATGACGTCTGGGTGTGCCTTTTCAACTTCATCCAGCAAAATTAGGCTGTAAGGGTTGCGGCGGACTTTTTCGGTCAACTGACCGGCTTCTTCGTAGCCAACATAGCCAGGAGGGGAACCGATGAGCTTAGACACGCTGTGCTTCTCCATGTACTCCGACATGTCGAAGCGAATCATCGAATCCTCGGTGCCGAAGAGTTCCTTGGCGAGTTGCCGTGCAAGCTCAGTTTTACCGACCCCAGTTGGCCCAACGAAGAGAAAACTGCCGATTGGACGGCCAGTCTTATTGAAGCCGATCCGGTTGCGCCGAATTGAGCGTGCAACCTTATCTACGGCTTCGTCTTGACCGATAACGTGGGCTTTCAGGTCAGGCGCAAGGTTCTTCAATTGCTGTTGTTCCTGCGTCTTCAGTTCACCAACAGGAATGTTGGTCTTTTCTTGAACGATGTCTTCCATGTCCTTTTCGGTGACCTGGGGTTCGTCCTTGTCACCGAGCTTGGATTGGTCGGCCTTCATCTTGTTCAACTTGGTAACCTGATCGCGATAGAAGGCGGCTTTCTCGTAGTCTTCGCTCTTGAGGGCGCTTTGCTTTTGTGCCTCTGCGTCGTTAATTTTCTTTTCGATTTCTTTAGGATCAACCGTGTTAATGGTCAGATTCTTGCGGCTACCAGCTTCGTCCAGCAAGTCAATCGCCTTGTCAGGCAGGAAGCGGTCCTGAATGTAGCGAGCGGACAGGTTGACCGCGGCGTTGATTGCGTCGTCCGTGTAGTGGACGTGGTGGTAATCTTCGTAGCGCGACTGGATGCCCTTCAGAATCTTAACCGTTTCTTCAGTACTTGGTTCATTCACCGTCACCGGCTGCAAGCGCCGGGCCAACGCGGAATCTTTTTCAATCGTCCGGTACTCGTTGTTAGTGGTTGCCCCAACAAGTTGGAGTTCGCCACGAGCCAATGCTGGCTTAATGACGTTGCCGGCGTCCATGCCGCCTTCAGCATTACCCGCACCAACGATCTCGTGGATTTCGTCAATGAACAAAATAACCTCGGGGTGCTGCTTTACTTCATCTAGTAGCTGCTGCATGCGTTGCTCAAATTGGCCCCGCATACTTGTGCCCTGGACGAGTGAAACAACATCGAGCCGGATTACCTGCCGATCCTGTAGCTTCTGTGGAACATCGCCGTTAGCAATCTTCAGTGCGAGACCCTCAACGACCGCTGTTTTGCCGACCCCGGCTTCACCAATCAGAACAGGGTTGTTCTTCGTGCGCCGGTTCAGGATCTCGATGACCCGGGAAATCTCCTTGTCACGGCCAATCACTGGATCGATTTCACCGCGCTTAGCCTGATCGGTCATGTTAACGCCAAATTGCGCTAGCACGCCGCCACCCTTGCCCGAGGCACCACGGCCGCCACGTCCGGCTTGCGGACGCTGATGCTGGGAAGAGTTCTCGGGGTTCTGTTGACCGCCGTTACCCATGGCCCGGAAAATCTCATCTAAGCCGTTAAAGCCGAAGGGATCATTCGAGTTACTTGCGGCAGCCTGGGTGTTGTTTGACTGGTTCTTGAGCAACTGATAACAACTCTGACAGAGGTTGATTTCCTGCCTTTTACCATTAACGTTGGTATAGAGGTGAATCGTTGCTGGGTTCTGTTTGCAATTTTCACACAACACTGAATGTCACAACCTTTCTCAACTATTGTGGCGAAAACGATCTGAAGGTCAAAAAGTTCTTTGACCTTTCTTGACCATGACTAGAGTATAGCGCAATTTTTTTTGAATGCAAGCACTCTATGCCAGAGAGTGCTAAAATAATAATGCAACAGTTAGCATTGCGATGAAAACGATTGCGTGCTAAACTGAAAAACATCCTGTTAAAGGAGGCTAGGCAATGGCAACTGACTATAAGAGACTGCTGGACCAGTTGAAGAGCGGCGAGCTCAAAGAATTGCGGGTCAAACCGGATGACTTTATGGCTTTTCGTGAAGTATGGAACAACTATCCTGGTAGAACCGAAATCGTTGGCAGTGCACACCGCGGTGGGGACATTGTTTACCACTATGAGGCCCATTCGGCGTAAACGCATACTAAAATGGTCTTGTGCAGTTTTGACAAAAATGGTAACCTTTACAGGAATTGATTTTATCAAGCTTTTAAACAGCTAAAGGAGAGATTTTTCATGGAAACTCGTGAGTATAACGTAATTGCAGCTAGTGGTATCCACGCCCGTCCCGCAACACTTTTGGTACAGGCAGCAAGCAAGTTCACATCTGACGTTAACCTTGAATACAAGGGCAAGTCAGTTAACTTGAAGTCCATCATGGGCGTTATGAGCCTTGGTGTTGGCCAGGGTGCCGACGTTAAGATCACCGCTGAAGGTGACGACGAAGCAGATGCTATCGCTGCTATCGACGAAGCTATGAAGAAGGAAGGCTTGGCTGAATAATGAGCAAAGAACTCAAGGGGATTGCTGCGTCAGACGGTGTTGCGGTCGCTAAGGCATACATGCTCGTGGAGCCAGACCTGTCTTTTACAAAAAAGGCAATTGACGATACCGATACCGAAGTAAGTCGTTTTAAGAAGGCCGTTGCGGACTCAAACGATGATTTGCAGGTCGTTCGGGCCAAGGCCAAGGAATCACTTGGTGAAGAAGAGGCACAGGTTTTTGATGCCCACATGATGATCCTTGCAGACCCTGAGTTCACCGGCGCAATCGAGACCAAGATCAGTGATGAAAAGGTTAATGCTGAACAGGCATTGTCTGACGTTTCTCAGACCTTCATCGCTACATTCGAGGCTATGACCGATAACGCCTACATGCAGGAACGTGCGGGGGATGTTCGGGACGTTACGAAGCGCGTGATGAGTCACCTGCTTGGCAAGAAGCTTCCTAACCCAGCGTTGATCAACGAAGAAGTTGTCGTTGTTGCGCACGACTTGACACCTTCTGACACTGCTCAGCTCAACAAGAAGTTTGTTAAGGGCTTTGTCACCGATATTGGTGGCCGGACAGCTCACTCTGCAATCATGGCCCGGTCACTCGAAATCCCAGCTGTTGTTGGTACGGACAGTGTGACGACTTCCGTTAAGGATGGCCAGTTGATTGCTGTTGATGGTTTGACTGGTGAAGTCGTTGTTGATCCTAGTGAGGAACAGCAGGCTGACTTCAACAAGCAGGCTAAGACATTCGCGGACGAAAAGGCTGAATGGGCTAAGCTCAAGACATCACCATCCGTTACTGCTGACGGTAAGCACTTCACCGTTGCCGCTAACATCGGTACACCTAAGGACCTTGATGGGGTGTTGGACAATGGTGCCGAAGCCGTTGGTCTGTACCGGACCGAGTTCTTGTACATGGATTCTTCCGAGCTTCCTAGTGAGGACGACCAGTTTGAGGCTTACAAGAAGGTTCTCGAAACTATGAATCCAAAGCCAGTTGTTGTCCGGACCATGGACATTGGTGGTGACAAGAAGCTTCCTTACATGCCACTTCCAGAAGAAATGAACCCATTCCTTGGCTACCGTGCCATTCGGATCAGTCTGGACCGCCAGGAAATCTTCCGCACCCAGCTGCGCGCATTGCTGCGGGCATCCGAATTCGGTAAGTTGCGCATCATGTTCCCAATGATTGCTACAATTCAAGAATTCGAAGCTGCTAAGAAGGTCTTCACTGAAGAGAAGGACAAGCTTGTCGCTGACGGCGTTAAGGTTGCCGACGACATTCAGCTCGGGATCATGATTGAAATCCCAGCCGCCGCTGTTCTTGCAGACCAGTTTGCAAAGCACGTCGACTTCTTCTCAATCGGGACTAACGACTTGATTCAGTACTCAATGGCTGCTGACCGCGGGAACGACCGCGTTTCATACCTCTACCAGCCTTACAACCCATCCATCCTGCGCCTCGTCAAGCACACAATTGACTCCGCGCACAAGGAAGGCAAGTGGGTCGGCATGTGTGGTGAAGCCGCAGGGGACCCAATCATGGTGCCACTACTGCTTGGCCTCGGTCTTGATGAATACTCCATGAGTGCAACGAGCGTGCTGAAGGTACGTAGTCTCATGAAGAAGCTGTCAACTGCTGACATGCAGGTTATGGCTGAAAAGGCTGTTAACGAAAGCATCTCTAACGATGACAATAAAGCCCTCGTTGAGAAGACTGTTGGCAACAAGTAATTAACTGATTTAAGCAAAGTGAAAGCTCCCGCGATTGCGGGAGCTTTTTTTGTTGACTTTTGTGATTACAGATGTAAACTGTAACTAACGATTACAGATGTAAACAAGGAGGACGACGTGATGAGTGAGGAAAAGCAGCACATTAGTAAAGCCGAATGGGCGGTGATGCGAGTTGTGTGGACGTTGGGAAAGTGTGACGCAAAAACGGTTGCCAAAGCACTTGAGCAAACCCATGGCTGGGCTGAAGCAACGGTCAAGACATTGATCAACCGCTTACTGAAGAAAAACTATTTACGCGGTGAACGTGATGGGCGGCGTTACATCTACAGTGCGGCCGTTGCCGAACAAGCCACGATGGATACGGAACTTAGTACGTTGCTCGATTCCATGTGTGCGCACAAGCTTGGTGCTGCGGTCAATGACGCGCTTGAACGGCGTGAATTGAGCCAGACAGATATCCAGCAACTGATTGCTACTCTCAATGCAAAGTTAGCGACTGCACCAGACGCGGTGGCCTGCAACTGCGTACCAGCAGGGATGGATGATCAATGTGCCGCGGATGCGGACTGTAATTAAGCAATCTAGTGGGCGACTGCTACTGCACGGATCAGGCGAGAATGCCAAGGAGTCAACACAATGAAAATGGATCACATGACAATGGATATGGACAGTGACATGCAGGGGATGGATGGTCATGACGGCATGGCCATGATGCACCACCAGATGCCAGGAATGGACGACGACCCCGGGATGGCACATATGGGTAATCTATCCCGTAAATTCTGGATCAGTCTGATCCTGACGATTCCCATTCTGCTTCTAGAACCGATTATGGGCATCAATTTCCACTTGGGAGTCCTCAGCCTACCCCTGCGGTTTCCGGGGAGCGATTACCTGGCACTAATTATCGCTGCCATTTTGTACTTCTATGGGGGTATGCCCTTCCTGCGCGGCGGCATTGATGAATTGCGAGCGCGGCGTCCCGGGATGATGGCCCTAATTGCACTTGGAATCACAGTCGCGTTTGGCTATTCTGTTTACGCGGTACTTGCTGGCACATTTGGGAACAGCAGCCCGATGAATTTCTTCATGGAATTAGCGACGCTGATCGATGTAATGCTCCTTGGCCACTGGCTGGAAATGAACGCCGTGATGCGGGCGGGGGACGCACGTTCAGCACTGCAAGATTTGCTGCCGCACACGGCACACGTTTTGCAAGACGGTGAAGTACACGATGTTGATCAACACAGTCTACAGGTGGGGATGGTCGTCCGCGTGTTGGCTGGTGAAGCAGTTCCTGCAGATGGACGGATTGAAAATGGAACCAGCCAGATCAACGAAGCACTGCTGACGGGTGAATCAAAACCAGTTAGCAAAAAAGTCGGGAAAACGGTCATTGGTGGGACAACTAATGGTGATGGGGTGCTCGATGTGCAACTGACTGCCGTTGGGGATGACACTTTTCTCGGGCAAATTGCAACTTTGACCGCCGCTGCCCAAGGTAGCAAGAGTCACGCCGAGAACATGGCGGGAAGAGTTGCTTCATGGCTGTTCTACATCGCTCTGCTTGTTGCAATCATCGCCTTTGCAATCTGGACTCCAGTTTCTGGCGTTGGTGCAGCGATGATGATTGCGGTCACAGTTCTGGTTATTGCCTGCCCGCACGCGTTAGGACTGGCGTTACCATTAGTTTTAGCGCGGGCAACGGCTTTTGCTGCTAATGACGGTTTGCTTTTACGCAACCGGGATGCTTTTGAACGTAGTCGGCAAGCCCGCTATGTACTGCTCGACAAGACCGGTACCATCACGCAGGGGCAATTCAACCTGAATCAGGTTGTGGTCACTCCGGGAAATGATGCGGATGAGGTACTAACGGTTGCTGCAAGTCTCGAACAACAAAGTAACCACCCCCTGGCTGCGGGGATTCTACGTGCAGCCAAGCAACGGCAATTGCCACTACTGCCCCTAAAGCATGTCAATGCAATTGCTGGTGTGGGGATGCGTGGTGAAAATAATGGTCAGCAGCTTGCAATCGTTAATGCAGCTTACCTTGATCAAAAGAAAATTGCTTATAATCAGGCTGAATATGAGCGGGCTGCCCGGGCGGGAAATACCGTTTCCTTTGTGCTGCGGGACGATCAAGTTCTTGGCATGTTAGCGGTCGGTGATCAGGTCAAGACGGATGCTGCTGCTGCGATTGGCGGTTTCATTAGCTTGGGCTACACACCCGTGATGTTGACCGGTGACAATGAGTTTGCAGCCCGGGCAGTTGCCGGCAGTGTTGGCATTACGGATGTGCACGCAGCATTGATGCCTGCAGACAAAGTCAAGCTGGTCCAGCAATACCAAGAGCAGGGGGGTGTGATCATGGTCGGCGATGGGATCAACGATGCTCCAAGTCTGGCACAAGCGGACGTTGGGTTTGCGATTGGGTCAGGAACTAACGTGGCAATTGAATCCGCTGATGTAATTGTTGTGAAGAGTCAATTAACAGACGTGCTTGCCTTTCTTAAGTTGGCGCGCCGCACAAGTCGCAAAATGGTTCAAAACCTCTGGTGGGCGAGTGCCTACAACATCATTGCGATTCCACTGGCGGCGGGAGTGCTGGCACCCATTGGCATCACGCTAGCCCCTGCTGTTGGGGGATTGATCATGGCTGCATCTGCTATCATCGTTGCCCTGAATGCGCTGAGTCTGCGCGCTGAGTAATCCCAGTACAGACGGTTTGACAAAAAACGACCTCCAGCTAGGCTGGGGGTCATTTGCGTTGAACTCGTTAATCACGGTACTCGCTTGGGGCGAGAACTTTGTAGCCGGTTTCGTGGTAACCACCACTGCTTGCCGCGCGTGTGGTAAACTGACGCAGGGGTGTAAATGCTGGTGTTTCCTTCATCGTGAAGAAATCGGTGCTGTTCTCCCATGAGGAAAGCAAAAGGTACTGAATTTGGTCGTCAGCGGCTTTACCCAGGAACATGCCGCTCATGCCACTGTAAATATCCTTGGCTGCGAAAATTTTGTTCATCTGACTGGTGAACAGTTTCTCTTCATCGTGAGTGATGTAGAAGTACATGCAGTGCACGTAGTCGCCTTCACTAACCTTCCCGTGTTCACGAACTACGTTGAACTTGATTGGTGACGAATACTCACCACGTCCACTCATATCCAGGAGCATATTTGCCTGGTTCGTGGAGGATGGCTTTAATAAGTATGATGGCCGGGGACTTTTATCAATAATACCAGCCAGGAGCTCCTGACTGCCAAAAACGGTTTCGAATGATTGCGTCATGAATTAACACCTCCACTATTAGTATACCGCTTTCATCAGCGGCGGGTCGAATCAAGAAGGAGAGATTTTAGACGATGAAATTACAAATCTTAGGTTACCTTGGTGGTTATCCGGACCAGGGCATTGCGACGAGCTCTTATTTGCTTAGCAGTGGTGACTACCATTTACTCATGGACCTTGGCAGTGGGGCACTGCTCCAACTAGAAAAAGTGTTGGACCCATTACAACTGGATGCGGTTTTGCTAACGCACTACCACCACGATCATACTGCTGATGTTGGCACGTTGCAGTACTACTGGCAGTTACGGGCTGGCACCAAGAAAGAAGCGGTTTTGCCAATTTATGGACACACGAAGGACCCACTAAACTTCGGGGCGCTGACTTTTGGCAGCTTTACTAAGGGTTGTGGTTACGACGGTGCGAGTCAGTTGAACTTGGGACCGTTTAGTTTGACTTTCTTAGAAACTGAGCACCCAGTACCAGCATTCGCCGTGCGGATCGTGGAGCGCAGCAGTGGTAAGGTTGTTGTCAACACGAGTGACACGCGCTACTTTGCTGGGCTGGCCCCTTTTGCTAAGGGGGCAGACTTGCTCATGGCGGATACCAACTTTGCTAATGACAAGCCGCAGCCTCGCTGGCACCTAACTGCGGGTGAAGCCGGACAGATTGCTGCAGATGCCGGAGTGCGGAATTTATTGCTGACCCACCTGCCGCAAACCATTGATTTGGAGCTTCTACGGCGGGAAGCGTTGGCGACTGCCGGTAGCATTCCAGTGCAATTGGCCAGTGATCAGCAGGTTATTACTATTTAAATCTTTAGGCACAAGTGTTAGAATGTTGGTTCAAGAGTGCAAAAGGTTCAAGATGTACCTTTTGCGGCGACGGCCCCGCGTGGCGGCCGGCAATTACGGAAGTGAGGTAATGAGTTTGGAAATGGAGCGCATCAACGACGATACCATCCGGGTGTTCATGAACCTAGATGAATTGAACGACCGCGGTATCAAGATGCTTGACCTAGTTCAGGATCACAAGCGAGTTGAGGACTTCTTCTACTCAGTGCTTGATGAGGTGGACGCGCAGCACACCTTCATGAGCAAGGGGCCCGTCACATTTCAAGTAATGCCGAGTGGTACCGGGCTGGAGATTTACATTTCCCGCACAGACACCACTGATAACGGAAGCGATGCCGATGATTTCGACATTGCGGATGCTTTCCAACCGGACAACAGCGACAAGAAGGACGATGTTGGTGGTGGCAAGCCCGACCGGATGCAGCAGATTGCACAGGATTCGCTGCAGCCGTTTAAGGCCGAGAAAGACGAGGATGCAACTAAACTGGATGATGCTCCCGGTACCGATGGCGACTTTTTCCACGGGCATGGAGTCATTCATTTCTGTTTACACCTCCCGAACTTTGAAGCGTTGATCGGCTTGTCTAAAGACCTGTTCCTCAACGGTGGGCGTAGTGATTTATACAAGTATCAAAATGAGTATTACCTTGTACTGACTTTCGACAATGAGACCGTTGATGGCTATGAAGCTGAGGTCCAAGCCAACATTGCCCGTGAATACGGCGACCAGACTTCAGTTAACGCGGATGTGCTGAGTGAATATGGAAACCTCATTATGGGGGCTGCTGCACTTGAAACAACGCGCTTCTACTTCAAATAGTGCAAGCAATTAAAAAAACAGGCTCCGCGGTGATTACTTAACATCACTACGGAGTCTGTTTTGCTATCTACATCAATGCACGAATAACTGCTAATGTGAGGACACCAACAATTGCAATCACCAGCAGTGAGCGGGTGAGTACCGCGGCGAGCACACTGGGCACCGCTGCCAAAATGTTGGGCCAGTTCATTCCGGGCAGGTGGCCAATGTGGGGGATGAACATGTTATTAAAGACTAAGGCGCTCATGATCGCTACGGGTACGAAACTCAGAAAGTCGAGCATCCATTTTGGCATTGTGAACCGTTTGAGCAAGAAAAACGGTGTGACGCGGCATAACCAGGTCACAAAGCCGGTGCTAACGACCACGAGCATGATGTAACTAAAGCTTGGCATGATTACGGACCCCCATTCCGACTAGGCAAGCGATGATGGTTACGACCAGTGTTAAGATCCCGCTGGGAATGAAAATCATTCCCACGTAGGTGAGTACCAGTACGATCAGGATAATGCTGCCCTGCAGTGCCAGTTTAATGCTGCGGTCGCCAATCACCTGTAAGTAAAGAAGCCCAATGAACATGGCAACTAAAGCGTAGTCCAGTCCAAACTTTTCAGGGTCTTGAATCAAACTACCGAGCAGGTTTCCAGCCAATGACGCGGCTGCCCAGGCGGAATACGCGAAAATATTAGCTGCGTTCAACCATTCAAAGCTGAGGCGGTGGTCCGTGTAGTTTAATTTACTCATGGTCAGGGCGAAAGTTTCATCGGTGAGCAATGTGCCGAGAATGATGTTGCGCAGCATGCTTTCTTTTTTGTAATAGGGCGCAACGGTCATACTGGTGAGAATCATGCGGGCGGAGAGCATAAAGACTGAGAAAACAATCGAGACAAAGGGACTGCCTGCGGTAATCATACTGACGATTACGAATTGGGCGGCCCCACTATATGTAATCAATGCGGTTAACAAAGCTGCGAGGGCACTGAAGCCAGAGGAGCGGCTGACAATGCCAAACGCGAGGCCAATGCCAATATAGCCAAACACGGTTGGTAGTGTGTCCTTAAGACCCGCTCGAAAATCCAGCGTGTCATTCATTATTATCATCCCGTTTCTTATCAAATTTTTAATATCAAACCGGCAATTTGCGTGGCGAAAGCGGCACCAAACGCTAAAAAAATGGGGCTGAAGTTTAATCAGCCCTGTTGCAACCCGTGCAACTATTAAAGTGCCAGTGGTTTGTCATAGTCGACCAAGTGGGACAAAGTTTCTGCTTGTTTACGGATTTCCGCCGGTAAAGTTTGCGCAATCGTAAAGGTGGTTGTCATCTTGTGGGGATCGAAATCACTGGGTGCACTGATGATGGTGTAAAAAGTGTGGTCTTCATTCTCTGGAATTGAGGAGAGGGTATAAGCCGTCACAGCGGCTTCATCGTCCGGTAATTGGTTGAGAAAGTCGGCAAGCACTCTGTATGAGTAATACACCGTTTCAATATACGTCACTCCAGATGCGTACAGGTGGGGGATGTTGAGAAACTCAATGGTGTAACCATGATCAGTCTTAACGTTCTTCGCTACGAAGAAATAATGGCGCTCTTTTTTGCTTACTTTGCTCACGTCATCCCACCTCCTGTATGTTTATTATAACACGGTTAGAAAATACTGCCAAGGGGTATCCTCCCTCTAATTTTTATAGCCTAATTATTCTAACACTAAAGTTCAGCAGTTTCTATGTTTCACTTGGCAAATACGAGATCCACGTGCTATACTATTATTCGTTGTTATGATGCGGTCGTAGTTTAGTGGTAAAACTCCAGCTTCCCAAGCTGGTGTCGCGAGTTCGATTCTCGTCGACCGCTGCATACCCGATGATAAAGAGGAAGCGAAGCCGTCGTATTTTAGTGAGCTCACTACAGTGGGATGTGGGTATACGGCCTTCGGGGCGCGCTTTTGAGGGTGATATTTTATAGAGTGGGCGGTTACGCCAACAAGAGTGGTACCGCGGGCAAGGCTCGTCTCTTTCATTAATGTTAATGAAAGGGGCGGGCGCTTTTTTTGCACTATGGGTTCGCAATCCAACTCTGACGGCCTAAGCAGAAGTTGCTGGACTGTTCCGCTCCGGTTTTGACGTTCTACTTACAATAGAGGAGGAATCAACATGGATTTTAAGCAGCAAGTGGTCAGCGCACTGAGCAAGGTGCTCGCTGGCGAAGTTGAAGCAGACCAAATCACCAAGTTAATTGAAGTACCGAAGTCTCTTGATATGGGGGACTACGCATTTCCAACCTTCATTTTGGCGAAGTCGCGGCACATGGCGCCAGTCAAAATTGCAGCTGACCTGGCCGCACAAATCGATGCCGGTGACTTTGAAAAGGTTGTTGCGCAAGGTGCATACGTTAACTTCTTCTTGGAGAAAACAAGTTTTGCTAAGGATGTTCTGACCGCAATTGCTGAACAGGGTGAACACTATGGCGATTTGCAATTGGGTAGTGGCAATGTGCCGATTGACATGTCCAGTCCCAACATCGCTAAACCAATGTCCATGGGCCACTTGCGGTCAACTGTGATTGGAAACTCGATTGCCAAAATTCTGACGAAGGTTGGTTACTCACCAATCAAGATCAACCATCTCGGTGACTGGGGCACGCAGTTCGGTAAGTTGATCGTTGCCTACAAGAAGTGGGGTAGTGAGGCTGAAGTTAAAGCCGACCCGATCAAGCACCTGCTAGAATACTACGTTCGTTTCCATAAAGAAGCTGAAACACAGCCAGAGCTTGATGATGAAGCCCGGGCCTGGTTTAAAAAGCTCGAAGACGGTGATGAAGAGGCTCACAAGCTCTGGAGCTGGTTCCGGACAGTCAGTCTCAAGGAATTCAACCGGATTTACGACATTCTAGGGGTTCACTTTGACAGCTTCAAGGGTGAGGCCTTCTACAACGACAAGATGGACCGGGTAACCGATGCGCTTGAAGAAAAGCACTTGCTACAAGAAAGCCAGGGCGCGGAAATTGTTGACCTGTCTAAGTACAACCTGAACCCCGCATTAATTCGGAAGAGCGACGGCGCGACCCTCTACATGACGCGGGACCTTGCCGCTGCAATGTACCGGCACGACACATACAACTTCACCCAGAGCCTCTACGTTGTGGGAATGGAGCAAACTGAGCACTTCAAGCAGCTCAAGGCTGTTTTGAAGGAAATGGGCTACGACTGGGCCGATGACATTCACCACATTCCATTTGGCCTGATTACTGCTAACGGTAAGAAGCTGTCCACACGGAAGGGTAACGTCATTCTGCTGGAGAAGGTGCTCCACGAAGCCGTTGACCTCGCTAAACAGCAGATTGCTGAAAAGCACCCTGATTTAAAGAATGCGGATGCTGTCGCGCAAGATGTTGGTGTTGGCGCCGTAATTTTCCATGACCTGAAGAATGATCGCCTCGACAACTTCGATTTCAACCTTGAAGAAGTCGTGCGTTTCGAAGGTGAAACCGGTCCGTACGTGCAATACACGAATGCACGGGCAAATAGCATTTTGAGTAAGACCGACGTGCAGCCAGATGCAACGGTCGAATTGACCGGTGTTGATGCTTGGGCGGTTTTGAAGATGCTGTCCGAATTCCCGAACGTGGTTGCTCGGGCGGCACGTGATTTCGAACCGTCTGTTGTTGCTAAATACAGTTTGCGGCTTGCCAAGACATTCAATCAGTATTACGCTCACACCAAGGTCTTGGTCGATGATGCGGAACTGCCAGCACGGCTTGCGTTAGTGCAGAGCGTTTCAATGATCCTGACGACTTCATTAGGCCTGCTTGGTGTTAACGCACCTAAGGAAATGTAAGGAGGACTAGCCCCATGAAGAAAGCGGAGCGACAAAGCGCCCTTGCCGAGATTATCAGCAACTCGGTTGTGCAGACGCAGGAACAGTTGTTGCAGGAGCTCGATAAGGCTGGAATTTCGGCCACCCAAGCGACCGTTTCCCGAGACATTCGGGAAATGCGGATCGTTAAGTCGAAGGACGAAAATGGTGTAAGTCGGTACACGATTCTGCATAATGTCGGCGATGAAAAGCTGACCGACCGGTTGAATTCAACAGTTCAAGAAGTCGGGATCAGTATCACGCGGGTGATGTTCATGAACGTGATCAAGACGATGCCAAGCAACGGGAACCTGCTCGCAGCGTTGATTGACGATGCCAACTTCCCACAGGTTGTTGGCACTGTGGCCGGGCATGACACGATTGTCGTGATCAGCCCGGACGTAGAAGCGGCGGAATGGTTTTACGAACAGTACCACGATGCACTGCTGAAGAAACACCGCAGTTAATGCAAACAAACAGGTCCCCAAACCCATATGTTCGTCGGGTTTGGGGCCTGCTTTTGTATTCTCATCAAAATGCGGCCGGTGCGCTGATGTGCATTAACTTGTTAGTGAATGGGTGGGTGAATTCCATTGTGTCGGCGTGTAGATACAGCCGATTGCCCGCGATATTACCGTACAGCGGGTCACCGACGATTGGTGCGCCGATACTCGCTAGGTGGACACGAATCTGGTGAGTCCGCCCGGTCTCGAGCTGCAAGTGGACGCGTGTGTAGGTATCGCTTTGGCCAACGCAGCGGTAGTGGGTGATGGCCGCTAAACCGGTGGGGCTAACCATCCGCCGGCGCTCATCGTTAGGTGCGTGGGCAATTGGCGCCGTGATGGTACCGCTGCCGGTGATTATACCACCGCACAGGGCGGTGTACTCGCGGTGCATTCTCCTAGTGGCGAGCTGGCGGTTGATGATTGCCCCACTCATCGGGTCTTTGCAAACTAGGAGCAGGCCACTTGTCTCCATGTCCAGCCGGTGGGTGATGTAGACTGGTGCGTGCAAGTAGTTGCTGATGCGGTTCATAGCTGTATCCGTGTCGTACTCGCTGCTTGGATGGGTTTTGATTCCGGCTGGTTTGTTTACAATTAGCAGCTGGTCGTCCTCGTACACGACGGGGATGGGCTCATTGCTTGGTAAGTAGGATTGATTCGTGCCGGTGTAATGCAGCTCAATGGTCGCGTCCGCGGGAATAGTGGCGGAGATGGGGATGTAGGCGCCGTTGACGAGGATGCTGCGGTGCATCCGCAGGTAGCCTTGGTAATGCTGGGGGACCAGCCACTGCCGCAATTGTTCCCGGACTGATAGCAAGCCGGAAACGTGCGTTATTTTCTGTTCAAAATCAGCCAAAAGTCTCACTCCATTTCCGCTAAAAATCTGTAAAGTAATATGGTGTTAGTAATGATTACATGGTAGCTATGCTACAATGCGAAGAGAAGTTCCTTTAGCAGTCAGTATATGCTAAATCACTGTGCGCGCCAAAAAATTCATGAAGGGAGTACGCCTGGTGGATAATAATAGCAACAAGTCGTGGCTAGCAAACGCCTGGCATGCCTTCTGGCAGTGGTGTGGACGCTTCATGCGGCGGTTCCAAATCGTTCGGTGGTTGATTCTGCTGTTTTTGCTCGTCGTTTTGGGTTTTAGCAGTTACTTTACTTATAAAGCTAAAACCGCGGATGTGCAAAATATCAAGAGCTCCTTACAGACCAAAACGATGATTTTGGATCGTAATAACAAGGAAGCTGGGACTCTGTACTCACAGAAGGGAACCTATGTTGACTTAGACCAGATTGCAACCAGTGTGCAGAATGCGGTCATTAGTACTGAGGATCGTAGTTTCTACACTAATCCGGGATTTGATATTAAAGGGATTGCCCGGTCAGTCATTGGTTTGGTGATCCACCACGGCCAGATTACCGGTGGGGGCAGTACCTTAACGCAGCAATTGGCCAAGAACACCCTGCTCACGCAGAAGCAGAGTTTTCTGCGAAAGGCACAGGAAATTTTCCTGGCAGTACAAATTAATAAGGAATACTCCAAAAAGGATATTCTGGCCATGTACCTGAACAATGCCTACTTCGGTAACGGGGTTTGGGGGGTACAGGACGCTGCTAGACGCTACTTTGGGTGTGACGCTAGCCAGTTGACGGATTCCGAAGGGGCGACGCTGGCCGCAATGCTGCGCAGCCCTAGCTTCTACAACCCAATTGACCACATGGATAACGCCATTTCGCGGCGCAACTTGGTATTGCAGTTAGAAGTTGAAGCGGGCCATATGACGCAGGCAGAAGCAACCGCGGCCAAGGCTACTAGCCTGACTCTGCGTAACACCTACACCGCTGACAACGCCGATAAATATCCGTCTTACTTCGATGCGGTTATCGATGAGGCGGTCAAGGATGGGGTGCCCGAAAATGATGTGCTGAACAAGGGCTACCGAATTTACACCACCCTCGACCAGACGTATCAGCAGCGAATGGATAACACTTTTACCCAGAGTTGGCTGTTCCCAGCCAACGCGAGTGATGGTACGCAGGCGCAGGCGGCATCAATTGCGGTTGATCCGAAAACAGGCGGCGTGCTGGCCGTCGTTGGTAATCGGGGTAAACACGTCTACCGCGGATTGAATTATGCGACGCAGCTGTCCGGCCGGTCACCTGGTTCCACGCTCAAACCACTGATGGTATACACACCGGCATTGGAAAATGGTTACCACTATGATTCGGAGCTTTCGGACCAGAAGCAGAGTTTTGGCAAGAACAAGTACAGTCCCACCAACCCGACCGGCGTTTATCAGGATCAGGTCCCGATGTACACTGCGTTGGCTGATAGTTTGAATGTGCCCGCAGTGTGGTTGCTGAACAAGATCGGCGTGCAAAAAGGGGTTAATAGCCTGGCACGGTTCGGCATCGACTTGAAGAAGTCAGATCAGAACCTGTCGGCGGCATTAGGCGGGGTTTCGACTAGTATCACCCCCTTGATGCTGGCTCGTGCTTATTCAAGCTTTGCTAATGGTGGGCAGTTACCGCAAACCCACTTCATCCGCAAAATTGTGGATGCGACGGGAACGGTAGTGTATCAGGATAACGCAAGCAGTAAATCGGTCATGACCAAGAGTGTGGCCAATGAAATGACGAGTATGATGATCGGTACTTTTAAGCATGGCACGGCCATTGCGGGCAATCCGACGGGCTTCACTGTAGCTGGTAAAACGGGGAGCTCAGAAGTCCCTAAGGCCTGGGGTTATGGTACCAAGGACCAGTGGCTCGTAGGGTACACACCAGACATAGTGGTTGCAACCTGGACCGGCTTCGAATACACTGATAAGCAGCATTTCTTACCCGGCACGAGTGAAGATGGTGTCGCCAAAATTTTTAAGAGCGAGATGGAGAACATCTTGCCAGCAACGCCACAAACTGCTTTTGGAACTAAAGATGCTCAAGAAATGGCGACCGAGCAGGGCACTGCCGGGACGGACAGCACAAACGCTAGTGATGTCTGGAGCAACATTCAGGATGGTTTCAATTCTGCACGTGATACACTTAACTCGTGGGTTGGTGGCATTAAGAACATCTTTAAGTAGGCCCAGTCGGTCAACGGTTCTAGTCAGTCCGTTACTGTTGCAATAATAGGAGGAGCACATCATGATCAATATTTACGACAACGCAAACACAATGGCAGAGGCACTGCAACAGACCCAGCAGTACCAGGATCTGAAACAGGCTTTCGACATGCTCAAGCTTGATGCGGTTGGTTACGGATTGTTCAAGCAGTTCCAGGAAAAACAGTTGGAGTTGCAACAGCAGCAGTCTCAGGGTCAGGACATTGACCCAGACTCTCTGAAGAAGTTGCAAGAACTTGGCGACAAAATCAAGGACATCGACGCAATCAAGACGCTTATTACTAAGGAGCAGGCGATGGCCCAACTCATGGACGAATTGAACGCAATCGTGAACAAACCAATCAGTGACTTGTACCGTCAGAACGATAAGTAAGCAATCAACATAGTTATTACTGGACAGGTGCCCTCAGGGGGCGCCTGTTTTTTAATAATGGATAAGCGAACTTGTATGGTCAAATACGCGCCCTGACTAGCTATTACAGCAAAATATCGGTATGATAAACGCAAAGACAACAATGGGGGTTAATACTTTGGCAAAACGTTTATTTGAGTACCGTAATGGTGACGAAATTAAACTACCGCTTCTAATCAAATCGGCCGACGTGCGCGTGGCTAAGAATGGTAATAAATTCATTGCACTGGTGCTACAGGATACGTCCGGCCACATGCCCGCGAAGCTTTGGGACGCATCCGATGCGGCGATTGCGCAGTTTACCGCCGGCGTTGTCGTGCAGGTGACTGGTAAACGCGAACTGTACCACGACAACCCGCAAATCAAGCTGTACGGAATGCGGCTAGCAACTCAGGAAGAGGGGGCAGATCCGAAGCGTTTCCTCGAACGGGCTCCAGAAAAAGCGGACCAGATGGAAGAGGAAATCAACACCTTCATCTTCGATATTCTGAACCCCAACTGGAACCGGATCGTGCGCCGGTTAGTTAGTGATCATCACGATGAATTCTTTACCTATCCGGCTGCTAAGAGCAACCACCATGCGAATGGCGGGGGCTTGGCGTTCCACACCCTTTCAATTCTGCGGCTCGCCAAACACATTGGCGAGCAGTATCCCGGCATTAACGTATCTTTGCTGTACGCCGGCGCAATTCTGCATGATTTGGGCAAAACCATTGAACTTAGTGGTCCTGTTTCCACTGAGTACACCGTTACCGGCAACCTGATCGGGCACATTGTCCTAATTGATGAGGAAATTATTCGGGTCTGCCTAGAACTTAAAATTGATGCTAAGCAAGAAGACGTGGTTATGCTGCGGCACATGATTCTTGCTCATCACGGCCTGCTCGAATACGGTTCCCCCGTTCGGCCCCAGTTGGTCGAAGCGGAAATTCTCCATGATCTCGACGAACTGGATGCTTCCATCAACATGATGACTAACGCCGTTGCGCACGTGCAGGGCGGAGAGTTCTCTGAGCGCCTCTTCGGGATGGATAACCGTCGTTTCTACAAACCCGCCTCAATTCAGCATTATTCAAGCAAACAGCCTGACCAAAAGTAATCCTGCCTAAATTAAGAATACTAAAAGAGAATTCCGCGATACGGGGTTCTCTTTTAGTATTCAGCGAGCAGTTAATTTACTTTTAAAAATAATCTTATTGTCTTCATAAATATCACGATGTGCTGTGCAAAAAACACAACGCTAATTTTTGATTATTGCACAATACCTATTTTTGCTGATGGTATATTAAGTCATGGAACGAGAATAGTAAATATGCTCGTTACACTCCCTCAAAAAAATCCCCCCAATATTTTCCACCGCTTCGGCGGTGGTTTTTTTATACACTGATGCCCTAAAATGTTGGACATGCTCCGAATTACGGCGCAGGGACTAGTTTTAGCACCGTGTTACCACGGCCTTTAAAATAACGTTAAAAATAGCAAAAAAAGTTGACCACCCAGGTATTTAATGGGCGGTCAACTTTAATGGTTACTTGGATTAGTTACCAGTGGTTGTTGCGGC
Source organism: Lacticaseibacillus zhaodongensis (assembly GCF_009687905.1). GTDB lineage: Bacteria > Bacillota > Bacilli > Lactobacillales > Lactobacillaceae > Lacticaseibacillus > Lacticaseibacillus zhaodongensis. The sequence continues at coordinate 309,421 of NZ_BLBG01000002.1, forward strand.
ACTGGAACTGGAAGAACTTGGGTTGAGGTAGGTGGAAAGAACGTTCTTGAGGTCGCTGTCCTTGATCTGGACATTTGCCTTCTTGAGCACCTTACCAGTGATGCTGTTCATGACGGTGCTGTCAGATTCCCACGTGGTGTAGATCTGCTTGGTCAGCGCCTTCTTGGTAGCAGGATCAGAGATCTTGCCCTTACCAGGGTTATCGATCATGCGAATAACGTGGTACCCGTATTGAGTCTTAACTGGCGTGGTGGTGTAGTCGCCAGACTTACTGAGCTTGAAGGCAGCCTTCTTGAAGGTAGCGTCAAGTTGCGTGTCGGTGTTGTCGAATGCTGGCAGCTGACCCTTGGAATTCTTAGTACCTGTGTCCGTGGAATTAGCCTTGGCGAGCTTGCCAAATTCAGCGGTTGTCTGCTGATTCTTAGGCAACTTAGCAAATTCATCAATAATCTTCTGCGCCTGGGCCTTGGTCTTCACGAGAATGTGCTGTACCTTGACCTTTGGCTGGTAGGACTTGTACTGCTTCTTAAGGTCGGACTGGGAAACCTTCTTCAGGTCCTTCAGTGCAACCTCGGAAAGAAGGGAAGTGCGGATTTGGTCTTTGAAGCTAGATTCGGTGTAACCATTCTGAGCAAGCGTTGAAGCAAATGAAGAGCCATACTGAGCCTTCATCGCATTGAACTGCTTGGTGACCTTAGATTTAGAAACCTTTTTGCCATACTGCTGGTCAAGCGCCTTGGCAACAATCATGCTGCTAAGAACTTGCTGGCCGGCTGAACTCTTCTTCATCTGGTCGTAATATTCGTCTTTGGTAATCTTGGCGCCCTTCATGCTGGCAACGGTTGAGTTAGAGCAACCTGCAAGCAAAACGGCAACCGCTAAACCGGTGAAGCCGACGATCCATTTCTTCATTTTGACACATCCTAATCTTTTTGTTTGTTCGCATAAGCGAATTCGAGTTCTAATATAACACATCGAACGCCGCTGTGCCTTGATTCACATAAGTTTCATAATAACGTCAACTATTGTTCTGGTTGCTTTGCATCGTTTACAGCATCATTAATATGTTCCATTGAGTCACGCATTTTGGCAAGATGAGGGGCAGTTTTGAATTCGTAGTCCCGAATCGACTGCTGAATCGCGACAGTAGTTGGCTGGAGCGTGCTGGTGTTCAATTCCTGCAACTTGTGTGCAGCGGCTTGGACCGCGGCAGTTGCGTGTTGAAAGTGGTCAAGATCCGCTTTTGTTCCGTTAACCCAATCACTAACTTCAGCCCGGTTGTCTGGGCCACTGCGCTTATTTGTAAGTAAGCCAAAGACTGTGCCCACGATGCCGCCCAGCAATAATCCCTTTGCAAAACCCGCCATGACTAATCCTCCAAATTTTTCCGGATCTTAGCGGCAATTGCAACTAATTGTTCGTGCGTGTACTGGTCGCCGTGGTCACCGAAGTGGATGCTGAAGTCATCATCGCTGCTGTAGCGGGGGATGAAGTGGATGTGGGAGTGGAAGACGCTCTGGTACGCGACTTCACCGTTGTTGTTGATGATATTCATGCCGGTGATTCTTGAATCACTGGCCTTGATTGCCCGGGCAATCTTCGGGACGCGACTGAACACTGCCGCTGCCAGCTTGTCATCGTATTCGAAAATATCTTTGACGTGTTTCTTCGGTACGAGCAGGGTGTGCCCTGGCGTTGCCTGGCTAAGATCCAAAAACGCCTTGACCTCATCATCTTCATAAACGGTGACACTTGGGATGTCACCAGCGACTATTTTGCAGAAAACACAATCATTCATATGAGAACCCCTTTTCTTTATGCGAATTCGGTCTTACTGATATGGTATCATTTACAGCAGTAGCAGTATATGGATAGATTGTGAGGGACACCAATGAGTTTAGAAATTAATCAGCTTGTGGGCGGATACGGCCAAATACCGGTCCTCCACGAGCTCAGTTTCGCGGTCAAAGACGGGCAGGTAGTTGGTCTGATTGGCCTGAACGGAGCCGGTAAGTCAACGACAATCAAGCACGTCATCGGGCTTTTGCGTCCGCAGAGTGGCACCATCAAGATTAATGGCAAAACGCTCGCTGAGAATGAAGATGCATACCGCAGTGCGATTGCCTACGTCCCCGAAACGCCCGTCTTGTATCCAGACCTAACGTTGCGGGAACATCTGGAACTCAGCATTATGGCTTACGGGCTGGATAGCGATGACGCTTGGCAGCGGCTTACACCGATGCTGAAGAAGTTCCGCTTGGACAACAAGCTGGATTGGTTCCCCGACAATTTTTCCAAGGGGATGCAACAGAAGGTGATGATTGCCTCGGCGTTCATGACCGATGCGAGTCTGTATATCATTGATGAACCATTCACCGGTTTGGATCCGGTGGCGGTGCACGACCTGCTCGCACTGGTTGCGGCCAAAAAGGCGGCAGGTGCTTCCGTGCTCATGTCCACCCACGTGCTGGCTAATGCCCAGACGAATGCAGACAGCTTTGTTTTACTCGGAGATGGCCGCCTGCGGGCTAATGGCACCCTTGATGAACTGCGCGACCAAATGCAGATGCCAGACGCATCGCTTGATGATATTTACATGGCGATGACGAAGGAGGCTTAATGATGCGAGAATTATGGCGTAGCCGCTTGGTCAGCCATGAAAAGGATCAGTCCCGCTACCTAAGCCGCGTGTTCAACGACCACTTTGTCATTGTGCTCCTGGTTCTCTTTGGAGCCTTGCTCTATGCCTACAGTCAATTTGTCAAAGGGGTCGGCAACCACGCGCTTTGGACTGCCCCATTGCTCGCGGCGGTACTTAGTTTGAGTTTGCCTTTAGGCCGTCTGGCGACCTTGCTGCAACGGGCGGACACCATCTTTTTGCTCCCCCGGACTGGACAGTTAGGTGGATATTTACAAAGAGCAGTACGCTATAGTGCAGTGTTGCCTTTTGTTTTGCAAATCATGCTCACTTTAGCGGCCTGGCCGTTGATGCATGGGGGTGCCTTTGTGCCTTTGTGGTGGGTCGGTGTGCAGGCAGTTACGCAACTGTTGTTTAAGGGCGCGGACTTGGCGCTGCAGTTTGGCAGTCTGTATTTTGCACCGCAGTTGCGGCGCATTTGGCGGCCGCTGCTTGTGCTCTGTGCATTCATTGCTAGCACAATTGGCTTTCTCCTTAACCCACTAGTTGCCCTGCTAGTTGCCCTGCTAGTGCTCGCACTTGCATTACGAATGCAGCGGCAAGCACGGCAACAACGCCAATTAGATCTGCTAACGACTGTTGAACTTGAAGCCAGCCGGATGGGGAGCATTTACCGCTTTTACAACATGTTTACTGATGTGCCAGGCCTTGGTGGCGGTGTGCGCCGGCGTAAATACTTGGACCCGCTGCTCAGTGGCATCAAGCAGGGGCCAGGTAACAGTTGGCTGTTCCTGCTCAGCAGGGGCTTTGTCCGTAGCCAGGAGTATTTAGGCTTGGCAGTGCGGCTCACGGTGATTGCGGCAGTGCTGATGTGGATCTGCAGTACGTGGTACCTGAGCGCTGCGGTGGGGGTGATTTTTGTCTACCTGCTCGCCGTGCAACTGGTCCCGCTCGCTGGACGCTATCGTGATGTTGTGTTCACGCACATGTACCCCCTGCCGGATACACAGCGCGTGCACGCCTGGACCCAGCTGGTGCGGGTGGTGCTGATGGTCAGTGCCCTCGTGATTGGTGTGAGTGCGTTTAGCCACCTTCCAAGCGTCACGACCGCTATAGCCATGTTGGCGCTGATTTTTATTGCCGGCGTCATCCCGTCTGCGTTTCTGACGCGGCGGGTTCAAAATGCAAACAAATAACTGCTCATAAATGAGCTGAAGGGAACCGACATGCGATTACGTAATAAATCTTGGGCTAAGCCGCTCATTGAAGCACATCCAGATATGATCAGCATTACCCCCGTGGGGATGCAAGGAAAGTGGCAGGAAAAATTTGCCAAGGAACAGCCACTGATGCTAGAAGTTGGTTCCGGTAAGGGCCGCTTTATTACCGAAATGGCGAAGGCTAATCCTGACAAGAACTTCATCGGCCTGGAACTACAGGAGGTCGCCGTTGCGTACATTTTGCGCAAACAGGTGGAATTACAGTTACCTAACCTCCACCTGATACTTGGCGACGGGGCGGATTTAAGTGAATACTTTGCTCCCACTGAGGTTGCCGGCTTGTACTTAAACTTTTCCGACCCGTGGCCAAAAACTAAGCACGAAAAAAGGCGCCTGACTTACCGGACGTTCCTGCAACAATACGTTGCAATCTTGGCACCGAACGCCGTGGTTCAGTTCAAGACCGATAATCAGGGCCTGTTTGAATACTCACTTGTGAGCATGAATAATTTTGGGATGCACTTCGACCTCGTTAGTCTGGATTTACACAAGGACACGCGGGTCGAGAACAACGTGGAAACTGAATATGAACAGAAATTCAGTTCCAAAGGCGGTCGGATTTACGAACTAGTTGCCCGTTTTCCAAATACTGATCAGTCAAAATAGATGTACCCGTCGTCAGTAGCAACGCGGAATGACTGCACACTGCGGCCACGCGGGGACTTGGTGATCACACCACCGTGGTAGACTCGCCGTCCGTGCTCTGCTCGGGGCTGGTTGTAAATCCAGCCACCGGCGACGGGACGGTGGAGCTGCTGCTTAGCGCGTTCAAGGTACTCAGCGGAGCGCTTAGCTTCAACACGTTGCCGGCGGGCGAGAGCAGCTGCGGCTAATGCAGCAGCGGCGGCAGTTGCGAGCATAACGAAAGCTTTGTCGGTTTTATTCAAGATAATCACTCCTTCAATATGCCCAGTATACCCGAGTTGCTTGGCATTGACGGTCAAAAACTGTAGAATATTTGCTTGGATTAAGAAGAGATGACCAGCGGAATCTAATCACTGGCAATAACAGGGGGAAAAATAGAATGCTTATCAGCAGTTACAACCCAGATAGTTTAGGGGACACCCTACTATTAATTTTGGGTGAAGATGAAAGCAGCCAGACCAGTAAGCAGGTCGGGGATGTGGTCGCAATTACGGCTGCTTCCGGTGCAACAATTGGTTACAACTTCTTCAATGTTTCCAAGATTATCGGAGAGATCACCGGCCGCGGTCAGGTCCAGCTTAGCGAAAAGCAAATTGATGCGTTGAATACCGCCATCGCCGCTGCCGGTTTCACCCAGGAACTAGTTGCGGACACCAAGCCGAAGTTTGTGGTTGGGGTTGTTGGTGAACTCAAAGCACACCCAGACTCTGATCATCTGCACGTCGCTCAAGTTGATTTGGGTGGTTATACCAAGCAAATCGTCTGCGGGGCACCGAATGTTGCGCAGGGCCAGCACGTGGTTGCAGCCTTGCCCGGAGCAATGATGCCAGACGGCAAAATCATCTGGCCGGGCGCCCTTCGCGGTGTGTCCAGTTACGGAATGCTCTGTGCAGCGCGTGAACTCGCACTGCCAAACGCACCTCAAAAGCGGGGAATCTTGATTCTGCCTGATGAGCTCGCTGCGGGGACGGCATTCACCACAGAAATGGGTGTTAGCGCCTTGGCAACACAGGCACAGGACTAATAAGAGTGGGGACCAGGGGGTGAAACCGCTAGTCCCCATTTTACTTGCCGTTTTTTTGTCTGTGGGTGACAAGAATTCACCGCTGAATCACTGACTTTGCAGAGGTCTAGACAAAGATGTGATATGATTAAAGGTAAACATCGGCAGGAGGTATTGGACATGGATCATTACGATGGACCAGCTTTCCGGCGTGATGGGGAGCCCGAAAAGGAGCAGTCACAAACGGCTGCTTATCAGCTGCCTCCACAGAAACACGCGGAGAAGGCGGGCGCCACGCACACCAAGGCGGTGCCAGCAACAAAAGAGCCCGTTTATCATTCTGTTGACCCAATGGCGCAATTTGTGACCCCGCCGAGCACGGTTAATCGGCGGGTTAAGCCTAAGGTTGACTATGCTGCAATCATTGCCGATTTTGCACGGGATGATGAGGACGTTGTGCTCTTCACGACCGCTGCTGATGGCGATGTTGTTGACTTAGACCAGCTGCAGTCCGCTACAGCGGCCCCGGTGCCCGCACCGACAAAGAACGCCGCGCAGCCTGTTGCCCCGGCTACGGAAGTTAACACGACCGCTGATGAAGCGCCCGCTCCGTCAACAACACCGACCGCTGCTGCCACACCGTCAAGCAACGCTTCTGTGTCAGAAACTTCTGAGGCGGTCGCAGAAGAGGAATGGTGGCCGGTCGAGATCGTGCGGCCAAAGCCACCGCTGCCGCAAGATGGGTCGCCGGTTCAGCACCAGATGACTTTGAGCGCGCTCACGCCGCGCGTTGCACCTGCGCCGACGTGGCTGGCGATCCACGTCGCAATCACCAACTACTTTCGGGTTCACCCGGAGCAACTAGCTAAGCATTAACTAATCAAATATCGTGCGGAATGCACTGAAAACGGAAAGAAGATTAATGGCATGACTGAAGAAACTGACTACTTTATTGGGATTAAAGGTTCAGGGATGAGTGCACTCGCACTGATTCTTCACGATTTGGGACACAAGGTTCTGGGCAGTGACATCACCCAGTTCACCTTCACGCAAACAGGCTTGGAAAAGGCGGGTATCGAATGCCTACCGTTCTCCGCTGATAACCTGAAGCCAGGCTACACGGTCATTGCCGGTAACAGTTTCACCGATGAGCACCCTGAAATTGCCCGTGCGCACGAAATGGGCTTAAAGGTTCTGCGTTACCACGAATACTTAGGTCAACTTTTGAACAACTACACCAGTATTGGTGTTGCCGGCGCCCATGGTAAGACCAGCACCACCGGTTTACTCGCCCACACTCTTAGCGGAATTGCTAAGACCAGTTACCTGATTGGTGATGGGACGGGTGTCGGTCAGCCTGATTCCAAGTTCTTCGTGTTTGAAGCCGACGAATACCGCCGGCACTTCCTTGCTTACCACCCAGATTACCTCATCATGACCAACATTGATTTTGACCACCCTGACTACTACACCGGCATTGAAGACGTATATGATGCCTTTGAGACCGAGGGTAAGCAGGTCAAAAAGGCCATCTTTGCTTGGGGTGATGACGAGTGGCTGCGCAAGCTGGACGTCAAGGTTCCGGTTTACTATTACGGTGAAAAGGATACTGACGACTTTATTGCTCGTAACATTAACCGCAACACCAAGGGCTCTGAGTTCGATGCTTACTTCCACGACGAGTTGATCGGTCACTTCAGTGTGCCACTGTTTGGTGACCACAGCGTGCTCAACGCCCTGGCCGTTGTTGCTGTTGCGTACACGGAACACCTCGCACCAGAGTTTATTGCCCGCGAGCTGGCAACTTTTGATGGTGTTAAGCGGCGCTTCTCCCAGAAGAAGGTTGCCGACATGACGATTGTTGACGACTACGCACACCACCCAAGCGAAATCAGCGCAACCCTGGACGCCGCCCGGCAGAAGTTCCCCGACAAGCAGGTCATTGCGGTCTTCCAGCCCCACACCTTCAGCCGGACGATTGCCTACATGGACGAATTTGCGGCGACCCTCGACAAGGCTGATGAAGTCTTCCTGACCGACATCTTCAGCTCCGCCCGTGAACGCAGCGGCAGCGTCTCTTCTGAAGATTTGGGTGCCAAGATTCACCATGGCGGCCGGGTCATCAAGCTTGATGACATGAGCCCACTGCTGGAATTCCACGATGCCGTTGTTGTCTTCATGGGTGCTGGTGACATTCAGAAGTACGAACGGGCATACGAAGACCTGCTCAACAGCCAGAAGTAGGACGTGGGAAATCAGACTTTAGTCCGGTAGACGATTCCAGCAAATGCTCGTATACTGGCTTATTAAACAAAGTAGTACGAAAGGAATGGTTACATGCAAGAACGTCGCTCTGTCAGTCAATCTGGCATTAGTCAATTCTTCGGCCGGGTTTACGGCAACATGGGAGTTGGCTTGCTTATTACCGCAGCCATAACGTACTTGCTGGGGTACGTTTTCCACGATCAATACGTTAATTTTATTAGCAGTAATCCTGTGTTTTACTGGGTAATGCTACTGTTGCCATTCGTGTTCATCATCTTTGGCTCGGGGGCGCGGGCATACGCAAATCCGGGTCGGGCGCGGTTAATGTTTTTCGGCTTAGCAGCGTCTGAAGGCACGACGATGGCGGTAATTATGGCCCAGTTTTCTGGAACGAGCGTGGTGGCCGCACTGGTCGTCACCGGGGTCATTTTCGGAACCATGTCCCTGGTTGGGATTTATGGTAACAAGGATCTCAGCCGTGCCGGCAGTATCGCAACAACGGCATTGGTTGGTGCCCTAGTGATGACGGTTCTCAACTTTCTGATTCACTCTAGTGGGCTCGCAATGCTTATCAACTACGCGATTCTCGCAATCTTCATCGTGCTGGTTGCGTACGACAACCAAACTTTGAAACGGTTTTACGCGCAGGCGGAGGCACAAGGGGACACGGCAATCAGTGCGCTGGCGATTCAGGGTGCGCTGATGCTTTACCTAGACTTCCTGAACCTTTTCATCACCATCCTGCAGATTTTCGGTGTGGGTAATGACAACAACTAACACGACTAAATTTCAAAAGTCACTTGCGGGTCTCAACTTAAGTTGGGGCCCGTTTTATGTTTCTAACTGTTTTGAACTGTTATCGGTCGTGGCTTCCGGCCCAGTGCTGTAACGAAAAACAGCTATCTGGTACAATGGATACAGCAGTATTTCGGAAAAGCAAAAGGAAAGAGGTAGCCCAGTGGCACAAACTATCCTGCTCATTGATGGTAATTCCATTTCATTTCGTGCGTTCTACGCGACCTACACTTCACTTGATCGCTTCACTAATCATGATGGGGTGCACACCAACGCTATTTTTGGCTTCAACAACATGCTGGACATCCTGCTCAAGCGGATTCAGCCGGACAAGGTGCTCGTGGCTTTTGACGCCGGCAAGACGACCTTCCGGACCAAAAAATACGATGAATACAAAGGTGGCCGGCAAAAAACTCCAGACGAGTTGCTTGAGCAGTTGCCCTTAATCAAGAAGATGCTGGATGGCTACAACATTGAGCATTACGAACTGGCCGATTGGGAAGCCGACGACATTATTGGCACGATGGCGAAGCAGGGTGCAGACAGCGGCGCTGACGTCATTGTGGTCACCGGGGATCGGGACTTGACCCAGCTCGCAACGGACAAAATCACCGTGGCCCTCACCGTCAAGGGGGTTCAGGACGTTGAAGAATTCACGCCAGAACACGTTGAAGAGAAATATGGCGTCACCCCGGCCCAGATTGTCGACAAAAAGGGCCTGATGGGTGATACTTCTGATAATTATCCTGGTGTCACCGGTATCGGTCCCAAGACCGCTATCAAGCTCTTGAAGCAGTTCGGCACGATGGAGAATCTTTACGCCAACATTGACGAGTTGAAGAAAAGCAAAATGAAGGACAACTTGGTCAACGACAAGGACAACGCCTTCATGAGTAAGGATCTCGCCCGGATTCGGCAGGATGCGCCAATCACGATTGGGCTTTATGATATTGATTATCAAGAACCTGACACGGATAAGTTGCGCGACTTCTTCAGTGATATGGACATGAAGACGGCCCTCACACGTTTGGGTGGGGCCGAACCGGAAAAGCAAGAAAAGATAAATTACACCTTACTAACGGCAGATAACCTAGGCTTGACCCAGAAATTGCGCGCCCCACTGGCTTTTGAGCTCGAAATGCTTGAGGACAACTACCACCTTGCTCCGATTCAAGGCTTCGTGCTTGCTGACAAAAACACGACGCTGATCAGCCAGGACCTCAGCTTGCTCGATGACCTTGAATTGCACATGTTCCTTGAGGACAAAAACAACAAGCTGACCGTCTTTGATGCTAAGCGCAACATCGTGGCCGCGCACCGGTTAGGCCTGAACATTAATCCGGACTGTGACGTTTTGCTGGCGTCCTACCTACTTGATCCCGACGACAACAGCACCGACCTGGGTACCGCGGCCCGCCGGCATGGCTATACCGCGTTGCCGAGTGATGCTGACGTTTACGGTAAGGGCGCTAAACTGCACATGCCTGACAAGGACGTATTTTGCGAGCACCTCGCGCGGAAAGCCCGGGCGCTGCTGACTTTGCGGCCGCAGTTGCTGACTGATCTGGAAGAACAGGGTGAAACCGCACTCTTTACCGATTTGGAGCAACCCTTGTCGCGGGTTCTGGCTGAAATGGAAATTGCCGGGATCACTCTCGATCAGGACACCCTCGACGAGATGGGCAAGCAGTTCACCGGCACCATGAGCGTGCTCGAACAGGATATTTTCCGGGAAGCCGGCCACGAATTCAATCTGAACTCCCCCAAGCAACTTGGAGTTGTCTTATTTGAGGACCTTGGTCTGCCGATCATCAAGAAGACGAAGACTGGCTACTCCACCAGTGTTGACGTGTTGGAGCAGTTGCGGAGCAGTCACCCCATTATTGGCAAAATTTTGCAGTGGCGCACTATTTCCAAACTGCAGTCGACGTACGTCAAGGGTCTCACCAAGGCCGTGCACGATGATCACAAAATCCACACGCGTTACCTGCAGACGCTAACACAGACGGGGCGGCTCAGTTCAGTCGATCCCAACATGCAGAACATTCCCGCGCGTGATTTTGGCAAGCAGATTCGCAAAGCGTTCGTGCCGAGCCATCCGGACTGGATCATCTTCAGCTCTGACTATTCGCAAATCGAACTTCGGGTGCTGGCCCACATTTCTGGCGACAAGAATATGCAGGAGGCCTTTAAAGAGGGCCGCGATATTCACGCCAATACCGCCATTAAAATCTTTGGCTTAAAAGACGCTAGTGAAGTCACACCAGACATGCGGCGGCAGGCCAAGGCCACCAACTTCGGGATCGTTTACGGCATCAGTGATTTTGGCCTGGCTCAGAATATCGGAATCACCCGCAAACAGGCCAAAGACTTTATCGCCGGTTACTTTGCGCAGTACCCGCAAGTTCACGACTACATGGACAAAGAGGTTGCGATTGCGCGGGAACAGGGCTATGTTGAAACTCTATTCCACCGCCGCCGTTACTTACACGACATCCACAGTCGGAACTTTAACTTGCGCAGTTTTGCCGAGCGGACCGCGATGAACACCCCGATTCAGGGCAGCGCGGCCGATATCATCAAGATTGCGATGGTGCGGATGCAGAAAGCCTTGGCAGAAAAGCACATGCAGGCGACGATGCTGTTGCAGGTGCACGACGAACTGATTTTTGAAGCCCCGGAATCTGAAGCAGAGGAGCTGAGTAAGCTGGTCCCACAAATCATGGATTCGGCCGTTAAGCTCGACGTGCCCCTCAAGGTGGAGAGTCATTACGGCAAGACGTGGTATGATGCCAAGTAGCAGAATGTTTTAGTAAATGGAGGGTGTAGGATGCCAGAATTACCTGAAGTGGAAACGGTTCGGCGCACATTGAGCGAGCTGATTGTTGGCCGCAAGATCGTCGCGGTCGGCACTGATTGGGAGAAAATTCTAAATGGTGGGCTCGCTGAGTTTCGTGAGCAGCTGGTTGGCCATAGTTTCATCGCGGTCGACCGGCGCGGTAAGTACTTGTTGTTGCGGCTGGATGGCGATTTGACCATCGTCTCGCACCTGCGCATGGAGGGTAAGTATGCCCTGATGACCGACAAGGACGAGCCGCACGCCCGCTTCACGCACGTCTGGTTCACCTTCAGTGACGGGACGGAACTGCGGTATTTTGATTCGCGCAAGTTCGGCCGCATGACAATTGTGAAAACGGGTACCGAGATGACGGCGCTGAGTGGACTGGTCACAATTGGCCCCGAACCGGTTGCCAATGACTTCACCGTTGCCGATTTTGCCGCGAAGCTGGCTCGACACCGGAAGGCTATCAAGACGGTGATTCTTGACCAATCGACAGTTGCTGGTGTCGGTAATATATACGCCGATGAGACCCTTTGGATGAGCAAAATTCACCCGGAACAGCCGGCCAACACGCTGACGGACGCTCAAATTCAGGAGCTCCACGATAACATTATTAAGGAACTCGCGGACGCGATTCGCCTGGGCGGAACCACGGTGCACTCATTCGTGGATGCTGAAGGCAAGAGCGGTGGCTTTCAGAATAAGCTGAACGTATATGGGCGGACTGGGGAGCCGTGCATGCGCTGCGGCACTGCAATTGTTAAAATTAAAGTTGGCGGGCGCGGGACCCACTTTTGCCCGCACTGCCAGGTCAATCCGGAAGCTGCAGCTACGTCAGAAGCCAATAGAGTAAGCGAGGATTAAGATGACTTATAAACTAGGAATTACCGGTGGCATCGCGAGTGGGAAGTCGAGTGCAGCTGCGGAGTTTGCAGCAGCAGGCTATCCAGTGATCGATGCGGACATGATTGCCAAAGAGTTGCTGCAGCCAGATAGTGCACTACTCAAAAAGGTGCAGTCTACTTTTGGCCCGATGACCGTGCAGGGAAACGGGGCGCTCAACCGCGGTGCCCTGGCGGCAATCGTCTTTGCAGATGACGCCAAGCGGCAGCAACTGAATGCAATCATGCAGCCGGCGATCCGGCGGGAATTCGAACAGCAACTCGCCGCGGCGGTCGCCAAGCAGCCCGACATTGTTGTGGGGGATGTGCCCCTGCTTTTTGAACAAAATTATGCGGACCTCTTTGATGGTGTCGTTGCGATGGATATTGACGATGAACGCCAACGGGAACGGCTGATGACGCGGGATGGGCTGACGCGGGTTCAGGCTGACAAACGGATTGCTTCGCAGCTGCCAACTGCTGAAAAGCTCGCCCGGGCGGATTTTGCCATTGACACGCGCGGCCCGGAAGCCTTGCGCGACGTCCAGGTGCAGCAACTAATTGCCCACATTCGCCAGCTATAGCCGTTTGTACTTAATCTCTGCTATAATTCAGGTAGCATAATCCGGAATTAATTAGGAGGTATATCGTGCACTGTCCACATTGTCATCACAATAGTTCGCGGGTCGTTGATTCACGGCCCACAGATGGCGGTGAGGCTATCCGGCGCCGGCGTGAATGCGAGAACTGCGGTTATCGTTTCACGACCTTTGAACGCGTCGAACAGACTCCACTGCTCGTTATTAAGAAGAACGGCACCAGAGAAGAATTTAACCGGGAAAAAATCCTGCGCGGACTCATTCGTGCAGCTGAAAAACGCCCAGTAACAATGGAGCAAATGCAGCAGATCGTCGAGAAAGTCGAAAACAAGCTGCGCACGATTGGCGAAAATGAGGTTTCCAGTCAGAGCATTGGTGAGTACGTTATGAAGTTACTCGCCGACGTTGATGACGTTGCATACATTCGCTTTGCCAGCGTTTACCGGCAGTTCAAGGATATGTCCGTTTTCATGAGTGAACTGCAGGACATGATGAAACGCGAACACAAAGAATAACTGCAAGGGCGGCCCGGTGAATGCGGGGCCGTTTTTTGCACACAGAGCGGAGTGAGGCGTTCAGGAGCTGAGCATTTACGTACTTTGCGCCAGATGCTGGTTTTTAGCATTTGGCGCAAAGTGTGTAAAGCGCAAGCTCCTGCTTCACGCAGCTCGACTATGAAAATACAGAGCGAAGTCACCCGGGTTGCTCCTGAGCATCAAGGTGACTTAGGTATTGACGAGTGTTCTTCTCGTCAAGGCCTAAGTCATTTTGAGCGGAGCCATTTCTGCTTGTGCAGCTTGCTGCCCTTAGCAGAATGGACAACGGAGTAGGAGCAGGGTGACGCAGCTCGACTCGGCACCGTAGCGCTTCTAGCAACGTTTTCCAAGATTCCGGTGCCGAGTCGAGCTACGCGGGACCGAAGCTTGCGCTTTGCACACTCCGGGAGTAATGCCAAAAGCCGGCATTTCTTCCGGAGTACGCAAATGCTCAGCTTCAAACCGTCCCGCTTCGCTCTGTATCCTGAAAGGAGGTCCTACCTTGCAACATCCAGCAGAATTCACTCCGCAGAGCGATTATCTCGCAACGCGGGCACAATTAATTGGCAGTTTGGACCAACAGACGCTGGTCTATTTGTATCAGCCGCTGATTGGTCCGGTTGCCGCAGCTTTGTACCAGACGCTGTGGACCCAAGTTCGCGTCCACCCCATGTTCACTCAGGATCGGCGCCCACACAGTAGTCTGCTTGAGACCTTGGGAGTTGAGATTGATACCCTATACACCGCCCGGGTGCGTCTTGAAGCGGTGGGGCTGATGAAGACCTATACGCAAGTTGATACGGAGCGGCATTTTGTTTACGAAATGTACGCGCCTTTGCGACCAGCCGATTTTCTGAAGGATGATCTGCTCAGCATTGCCCTTTACGACACGGTCGGTCCGGACCGCTACCAGGAGTTAGCTTCTAGCTTCACGATTACCCCGGTCCGGCGTAGTGACATGACCGACATTTCGCGGAAGTTCCTAGATGTGTTCCAAATTGCTGGCGATTTGACTAACCCGGCGCCGACTGTGGAAGCGGCGCGCGATACCAGCGCCGAGCAGCCCAGCCCGCAGGTGCGAGTCGACGCCAATCAGGTCGACTGGGAACTGCTCGGAAAGCTACTTGCCAAGAGCGGTATCGGCAGTAGTGAGTTACACGATCGGCAGAGCGCCATCACTGCCATTGCTGGCTTTTACGGTTTGTCGACTAGTGCGCTTGCGCGGATTATTGCGCGCGCAATTGATGGCCTGACCGGTAAAATCAACGTCGCCCGCATGCGGAGCGCGGCTGAACAAGAATACAGCAAGGGTGAATCGCGAATCGCCCGCAATCGGCGGGACGATGGTGGTGCGGCGACTGCAGCGGTAGCACCAGCCGCAAGCAGCGATGATGAGCAGGTCAAATATACTGCGGTTGAACTGCAGTTGCTGAAGAACGCCAAGAGCATGTCAATTCGAGAGTTCCTAACCGTGACGAAGAAGCGGAAGGACCCGCAGCTGTATGCGGCTCCGAACGAGTTGTTTGCTTTGCGCAAGCTCAGTGAGCGGAACGTGTTTGACGTCGCTACAATCAACGTCTTAGTAGATTACGTTTTGCAGGATTCCAGCAGTATCAATGCGTCTTACCTTGATGCGGTCGCTAATGCGTGGATCGAGGCTAAGGTCGATAGTCCGGAGCGAGCAATCGCGCAGGTACGGGCGTACAAGGCCGGTAAGACCAAGCCGCAGCAGAAGCGCAGTCAGGGCAAGCGCAAGCAGTATGGCCGTCCGCAGCGTAAGGAGACGGTCCCGAACTGGGCCAAGAAAGATTACGTGGCGCCGAAACCAGTTGTGAGCGCAAAAGTGCGGGCTGAACTGAACGCGAAGCTCAAGCAGCTAGATAGCGGCAAGAAGAAGGAGGACTAAGCGTGGATAATCTGTCGAAGTATTTGCAGGAGCGCATGAACGCTAGCAGTCAGGGTGCTGAGTACCGGCGCATGCAGGCTGCTGTGCAAAATGATGCTGACGTTCAGGCATTTATTAAGGCGCACAGCGCTGAACTTGCTGATTCTGCCGTTGAACGCGGCACCGCGAAATTGTATGAATATGTCCAGCAGCGGGATAAAATTGCGCGCGGTGAACAGCCTTTTGCCCCTGGCTACGAGCCCGTTTTGGTTGTCAGCGCCCACCTGATCGATATTGAATACCGGCCGACTGCAGCCAAGATTGCTGCGGATGGGGTTGTTGAGCGCCAGTCGCTGGTTACCGCGATCAACATGCCCAAAGACATTCGCCACGCTGACCTAGCCACATATGAGCAGACGGATGAGCGCATTGATGCCATCGTTGCCGCGACCGACTTCACGGTCGCCATCAAGGAGCACCCACACGCCTTCACAAAGGGCCTGTATCTGTCCGGACCGTTCGGGGTTGGTAAAACCTACCTACTCGGGGCGGTGGCAAAGAAAATTGCCGAGTTTGGCGTGGCCACAACCTTGCTCCACGTTCCCACTTTTGCGGTCACGATGAAGGCGGCCATTGGTGACAACAGTGTCCTGCCGCGCATCGAGCAGGTTGAGAAGGCCCAAGTCCTCGTTCTGGATGATATTGGGGCGGAAGCACTGAGCCCGTGGTTCCGCGATGAGGTGCTCGGCGTAATTCTGCAATACCGCATGCAGGAACAGTTGCCGACGCTATTCAGTTCCAATAAGAGTATGACCGAACTGGAAGGCTTTTTTGCTGGAAATGAGCGCGGCGACGCGGAAAACGTGAAGGCGGCGCGAATCATGGAGCGGGTGCGCTACCTTGCGCGGGAGGTTTTTGTCGGTGGTATAAACCGGCGGCAGACCGAATAATTTGGAAATATGTTTGCGTCTCGCGACCATGTGTGGTTTAATAATGGCATCGAAGACGGAACAAAAGGTTCTCACCCAGCAGAGAGCGTGGTCATTGGCTGTAAACCGCGCAGTACTGAACCGCACCACTTCCCGAGATTGCCAGCAATGGCCCTGAGCTCTGGTTACGAGTGTTCGAGAGGACAGGTGTGTCGTGCACCTGCCAATCTGGGTGGAACCGCGAGTTAATCGTCCCTGATATCAAGTAATTGATAGCAGGGGCGTTTTTTTGTTCCGCACGTTTCGATTAATAAAGTTAACAAGCCTCGTCATGATTGTGATGAGAGTAAGAAAGGAAGACTTATATGTCATTATCACTTACATTCCCCGATTCAAGCGTCAAGGAATTCGCTGATGGCGCTACTGCCCTTGATGTTGCCAAGAGCATCAGCATTTCACTAGCCAAGAAGGCGGTCGCTGCCAAGCTCGATGGTCAGCTGATCGACTTGAGCTCCGTGATCAAAGAAGACGGTAAAATCGAAATCGTCATGAAGGACAGTGCTGATGGTTTACGTGTTCTGCGCAACACCGCAGCTTTCGTGCTCGCTGACGCTTTGAACGCCTTGTACCCAGGCCTGCGTTTTGGTCAGGGCGCTTCAACTGAAGACGGCTTCTACTACGACACCGACAAGGATGACGGCCAGATTGCCGTTACCGACCTGAAGGCAATCAAGTCCAAGATGGAAGCAATCATCAAGGATGGCGGCGCAATTGAACTGGCAAGCATTTCTGCCGCTGAAGGTGCCAAGCGTTACGGCGACGACAAGTTCAAGGGTGAACTTGCTAAGCGCGCAGGCGACCCAATTCAGGGCCACAAGCTCGGTGACTTCTTCGATTTTGAAGAGGGTGCACTTCTGCCTAACCTGAAGGACCTCAAGCACTTCAACCTGCTCAGTGTTGCCGGCGCATACTGGGAAGGCATGTCTTCCAACCCAATGCTCCAGCGGATTTACGGGACTGCTTACTACAAGGCTGCTGACCTTGAAGATGACGCAAAACGCCGTCAGGAAGCTAAGGAACGTGACCACCGGGTTATCGGCCGCGATCTTGACTTGTTCTTCGTTGACCCAGAAGTTGGGGCCGGGATGCCTTACTGGATGCCAAACGGGGCTACGATTCGGCGTGTTGTTGAGCGGTACATCGTTGACCGTGAAGTTGCTGACGGTTACCAGCACGTTTACACCCCAGTTGCAGCCAACCTGAACCTGTACAAGACTTCTGGCCACTGGGACCACTACCGTGAGGACATGTTCCCCCCAATGGACATGGGTGAGGGTGAAGAGCTTGAACTGCGGCCAATGAACTGCCCAAGCCACATCCAGATTTACAAGCACCACATCCGTTCATACCGTGACTTGCCACTGCGGATTGCTGAACTCGGTCTGATGCACCGTTACGAGAAGTCCGGTGCGCTTTCTGGTTTGCAGCGGGTTCGCGCCATGACCCTGAACGACGGCCACACTTTTGTAGCCCTCGACCAAGTGCAGGACGAATTCCAGAAGATTCTCAAGCTCATCATGTCCGTTTACGCTGACTTTGACATTACGGACTACAGTTTCCGTTTGTCGTACCGTGATCCAAAGAACACCCAGAAGTACTACGCCAACGATGAGATGTGGAATCAGAGCCAGAGCATGTTGAAGGCTGCGATGGACAACTTGGGCCTTGACTACTACGAAGCTGAAGGTGAAGCCGCATTCTACGGTCCTAAGCTTGACATCCAGACCAAGACCGCGCTTGGTAACGACGAAACCATGTCCACCATCCAGCTGGACTTCATGCTGCCAGAGCGGTTTGGCCTGACTTATGTCGGTGCCGATGGTCAAGAACACCAGCCAGTTATGATTCACCGTGGGATTGTCGGGACGATGGAACGCTTCATTGCATACCTCATCGAACAGTACAAGGGTGCATTCCCAACCTGGCTTGCACCAGTGCAGGTTGAAATGATTCCAGTTAAGAACGAGCTGCACCTGGAATACGTCAACCGCCTTAAGGACCAGATGCAGAAGCTAGGCATCCGGGTTGAAGTTGACGACCGGAACGAAAAGATGGGTTACAAGATTCGTGAAGCCCAGACTCAGAAGATTCCGTACACGGTTGTTGTTGGTGACGATGAAGTCAACTCCGCAACGGTATCAGTTCGCCGTTATGGTGAAGATAAAGCTTGGTCCCAGTCCGCAAAGATGTTTGTCAACGCGGTTCAGGCGGACATCGCTAACTACTCCCGGAAGGATGCTCGCCAGAAAAACTAATCTGGGCGCATTCTAGGTGGGGTCTCCCAACTGCTGCGCAAAGTAGCCGCTGGATGATTCACAAAATTTAAAATACCATTAGCTTTTTCTTGATAGAAAAGGCCCTGACCTACAGATACTATTTTTCAAGTATCTGTAGGCTTTTTATTTGTTGCGATACTTTTACAATCTATTTTCTTGCTTTGCTTGTATTTAGTCTATGATGCTGTAACATTATCAGTGTAAAAGGATTACTTGAGTGCTGGGGGGCACGGTGAGAGTAATTCGGTTATTGTCAGGTTACACATTTTTAGGGAGTGTAATGACATGAAAACTAAATACTTTAGCATTGCCGCCGCTGTTGTGCTGCTCACCGGGGGAGGAATTCTCGGCGGTGCTAGTGCGCAGAAAGTCGGGACGCGCACTGCCCTTGCGGAAGATGTGCGCATCAGTCAGCGGGTCAGCACCCAGCCGAGTGGCGGGCGCCGCCTGCGGGTTGCACCGGGCGTTGTTCAGAGTGAGGCGCCCAGCCAGTCAGTGAGCAAGCCAGAAGTCACCATTAAAAGCCGGCAGCAGCTGGCGCTAAGGCCAACTGCCGTGAAGATCCAAGCCCGCAGTACCATTGCGTTCCTGGGCACGGTCACACCGATCATTACCGGTAGCAGGGCGGTGACAACAGCACCTAGTGGTAACCGGGCGCAAACCTGGGGCGGACAGACACATTTGTCAGTTACGGACGGGCAGTCGACACACATGATCGGACACAACACCACGAATTTTGGTCTTATCACCAAGATGAAGGTTGGCACACCGATCACTGTAAGGGATTCCGCTGGTCACACGCGGGTTTACCACGTGACCTGGCACAAAAACGTTACCGATCGTGGTGACATCGCGGGCACCAAGACGAGTGTTTACAAGGACATTGTGGACGCGCGACAAGGCGAGCAAATCGTTTTACAGACCTGTATCAATGACAGTATCAACCGCGTCGTCTGGGCACGTTAAGTAGCAGTACAGTTGTTAGTTTAGGTAGGATTCAGCCTGACAATAATTACACATCGCGACTGGGGAGTCGCGGTGGGCACCATAAGCATTGCGTTTTCAAAGTTTTGGGGGACCTGCTGGAGAGCAGGTCATTTTTTTGGACCAGAGGAAGGACAATTTTCCAAAATATAGGCGGTGTTCGTGCTGTACCAAATGAGTAATCTGTTTTGATAAAATCATGTGTGAGTTGTTTTTATCAGCTATGAATTGACGGGCATGATTCGAAGCAGGTCGTATCTGAAATCACTTAAACATAGCTGGTAACGCATGGCTAAAACATAATAAGCACTGAAAGTGAAGCTAATTTGTCCTGATTGGTAACGCTTGTAGTTGTCGCAGTGGTTCTTGGCTTACTAATATCATTTTTAAACAATGGTGTTACATTTGACTCGCCGTAGACAACTCACTATGAAGTGAGTGATATTTTACATTCGGGTAATACCTATTTGCGCAGGATTTAATAAAACCCCGCGTTTTAGAATCAAGTTAGCCACCATCGCCTCAAATTTGAGACGATAAAAAACACCAAGACAAAAGTCCTGTT
>NZ_BLBG01000003.1 GCF_009687905.1 Lacticaseibacillus zhaodongensis
AACTCACCAACTTCATAGATAACAGGCTTTCATACGCCGGATCGGGCCAGGTGGCTAACTTGTTCTTGCAATTTGCGATCATAAAAAAACGAATCAAGGAGTTAAATAGTTCCGTAAGGGTGATTACTGTCCGTAAATATGTAAGCGCAAACAGTACGGCGAATACGCAGATCTTTGCAGATAGTGACATTGTATTGCAGGCGGCAGACCAACCCAGCGGATTAATTGACCGATATGTTGTTAAAGCAGCAGTCGCAGCAAATGTGGCAGTCTTATTGGTGCACAATGGTTCCGTTGGTCCTTTGTTTACCTCTGAGCGTGGAGGCAGTTTTGACCAGTTTGAAGAGTATTTGCAGAAAGAATCAGCTGGTCTATATTTAAAGTTGATTGAAAATAGGTCTGAAAATAACCGAACTGCGTTTCCAACGATTGCTCATGGTATTCTTGGGCTGACTGAGTACGTTTGTGATGTAATTTTGGCTTTCCTCGCAACAGGTAGATTTAAAGACCTTGAGAAGGCCTATTACGATCAAAGAAGCGGGAGCTTAATAGGTTATCTGTAGGGAAGTGTTCAAATTGTTCAAAGACAAAATTAGTAGATTGTTCGAAAGAAAGACGCTTGTGCTGATTTATTTGTCCAGAGCTGTTCTGGCGGGCTTTAATGTTGCAATTTCTGTAATGATTCAAATATCGCTTACCCAGAGTTTGCAACACGAATTTCAGCAACTTGTAGTCAGTGTTTTACTAATGATGTTGGCAGCCATCTTGTATTTGTGCGTGTATTATGCATCTGCTAAGCTTCTTGAGTCAGCAAAACGCCAAATGAATGTCAGTCTCGCGAAGGGAGTTGCGTTAGAGTATCTTTCTAACGGAGGTACGGCTGAGTTAACGAAGGGTCATGCAACGAATCTACTAATGCAAGATTCACAAAATGTTGTCCAATACTTTCAGTACGCATTGTTGCCGTTAGTAGATTTTGTCCTAACCGTTTTTTTTGGTGTGATGTATGTAGGAAATCAGTCCTTGACGATGTTACTGGCTTTTGTAATGTTTGGTATTGTGATTGGTTCTGTGAGTTCAGAGATTTATCGCTATCAGAAACAAAGACAAGAATTTATCATGAAGATTGATGATCATCACAAAACCTTTTTCGAACAAGTCGTAAAAATGGCACCTGTTATTAGAAATTTAAGGGTGCTTTCTTATATCCTTAATCTACATTCAAATTTTTTTAGCAGAAAGGAGAAGAAACTACGCTCATATTCCATTAATTCCGGAATTATTTCTGGGTTGTTTACAGGTGGTGTCTATCTGGCTGAGGTAGCTGTTCTGGCTGTCGGATATATCATGGTCCGCCAAAAAGCGTTGGAAATACCTGGAATGTTAGGAGCTTGGAACGCAGGCGTTGGATCAATTCTGTGGCCGATGATTTCCCTACCGTCAATCGTTGAATATTTCGTGAAGGAACGGATTTCAGCGAAAAGACTTTTTAAAAATATCGGGGATAATTCGGACTTTCAGGTTAACGTAAAAGAAGATTTAAGGCGTATTAAGGGCGATGTGGACTTGTCCCTAGAAAAGGTTAATTATGTATACCCAGGGTCGACAGAGAAAGTTTTAAATAATATTAGCTTTTCGATTCCAAGCTCGGGTTTTACTTTTGTCCTAGGTACAAACGGCGTGGGGAAAACGACGCTTCTAAATATAGTTCTGGGAAATTTGAAACCCACTGCCGGTGAAGTATACGTTACTAATGGTGTAGCTAAAGACCATGCCCAGCCATACGCTGCGTTTGTCCCTCAAAAAAATATTGTAACTTATGATACCCTACGAAATAACTTGGTCTTTGGGAAAAATATTGAAGATAAAAAAGTTAAGGCCGCCCTCAAAAGTGTAAATTTAAGTGAATATTCGACAGATCTCAATCAAAAAATTTCCCCTGAAACTTTGTCTGGGGGACAGATGCGAAGAATCGGAGTTGCTAGAGCGCTGTTGAGTGATCAGCCCTTTATTCTATTAGATGAGCCTTTCTCAGATATTGACACGGTAAGCAAGAAAGAAGTGCTTACTGCTTTACGAGCGGCAGCCGTTCACAGAGGTATTGTTGTAGTTACACACACGACAGACATGATACGGTCCGACGATCAGATATTAAGCTGGTGAAAAATTATGAAAGATTTCAATGGCTCGTGGAAATTTTTGATTTCTAAAACAACCGTTTTAGCATGGGTATTGGCCGCGATCTTGAGTGTTTTGGAGTTTATAGTTGCTTTAACTGTGGGCAACATCACAGGTAAACATGGTTTAATGAGGAGTCTCGTTTTCTTGCTGGTGTTGGGTTTGCTAATTTTTACGGGAAGAACAGTTGTTGCCTATATTCAATATTACTTCAGTGCAAAAAAAGAGCAGGAACTTCAAGAAAGAGTAATAACTGACCTAATAGACACGTCGGAAGCAAATGTTGATTTGAAAGCAGAATTACATTATTTGACTACAGAGGCTAGAGCAGCTTCAAAAACCTATCTTAACAATATGACAGACGTTATTGTTGGCTTGTTTTCATTTGGAGCAGCAATTGCATATGGATTCACGATATCGCGGACTCTGACGCTTTTAATGCTTTTTCTATGTTGTGTCGGTATTTTTGTTCCTAGATATACAGCAAAAGTCTACCAAGTTAAGCAAAAGGCAATGCAAGAAAAAAGCACTACTGCACAGGATTATTTTATAAACTTTATGGATGGCAAAAGTGTTTTTAAAGCATTTGGTGCAAGAAGGTATGCAATTGAATATTTTACTGAAAAGTATTCAGAATCTGCTGATGCACAGTACGAGGCTGGAATTAGTAAGGCGAAGATTGAAACACTTGGGATGGCTTCCGGCTTCCTTTTTGATATTGCCATTTTGGGAGTGGAGCTACTGTTCGTGGGGTTAGGACGCATCTCAATCTTTCAATACGCTGCATTGGCGATTTTAACACCGAATTATACTTGGCTTTTTTACACATTTCCGTCAACTTTTGCCGGATTGATCGAAGGATTAACTCCAGCTGCTAGGATTGTTAATACTATTAAGAAAGCTAAAGTTCAAACTGCATTAGAAATTAAAACAGCACCTGCGACTAGTTTGTCTGTAAATAATGTTTCCTTTGGCTATTCGAATGCAAAACCGATGGTTCTAAAGAGAGTCAGTTTTAAATTGAATGCTCTTCAAAATGAGAAGTTAATGATTGTTGGGCCAAGTGGAGGCGGAAAGACAACTTTACTCAAATTGATTTTAGGTGAGTATATGCCCTCTGGTGGTTCAATCACAATTGGATTGGGCGAAGAGAAAAAACGGAATCTGACGCGTTATGATTCTGCGTATGTTCCACAGAGCAATGTGCTGATTCCAGCAAGTTTACGGAATAACATTTTGTTGGGTAGAAAGGTTTCTGAAGATGAATACCTGCACGTATTGACGGAGGTGGGGCTGGTCGATCTGGTTGCACAGATTCATACTCGAGGTAGAGATGATGACGATTTAACAGATGTTTCAGCCGGTCAAGTGCAAAAAATTGGAATTGCGAGAGCATTGATAAGCAATCGTTCGTTTCTGCTGATGGACGAGCCCTTTGCCAATCTTGACATTCAATCCAGAGAGAATTTATCCAATACCCTCAAAGAGCTAAAGCATTCTGTAATTGTGGTTTCACATCAATATGGTTTTAGTCAATTTTGGACGGTGAAGTACACACTATCAAATGGGTATTTAAGGTGAGCGGGGGTCATTTAGTATGAACGATAAATTGGATATCATTGAGGGCACATCGTATGGTCGCGCAGCAGGAATCTCATTTTGTGAATATCGAGAGTTATCTGAGATGCTGGAAAGCGCCACTGAGTTCAAAGCTTTTGGAACAACCAAAACAGGCCGCAAATTTATGGGTAAGCTTGCTTCGTCTAATCCTAATTTATATATTGCGTTACTGAATGATAACCATATTAGTGACAAAATGCGTCTTGCCATCAAAAAATATCTACTGAGAATGTGTACGAGAGCTACACCTTTTGGAGAATTAGCTTCGGTATTTGACGAAGGAAGTGTAGACAAAACTCAGTATGATATCGATGGCGATTGGTACACAAAAGTTTTGGAAAGAATAAATCTTGCGGAGGCAATTGCTGATGATGTCATACTCCTTTATCGAAACGGTAATTTTGTCTACTATGCTCCTGATATCGCTGTTGATTTCGGTGAGGAGGGGCAAACCAGCATCCGATTGGTTAGTACTGACAGCTTGCTAAAGATGATGGGAAAATCTCTTGAAAAGCCCTTAAACTTCACTGAAACCAAAATTAAATTTAATGACACCCTTGATGGAAGCTTAACTGACGGTCAAATGATCAGCCTGTTGCTGCATCTTATAGATATTGACTTATTGTGCTGGCAGTTGAACTCCAAAAAGACGCGGTTGTACGAAAAGTTGACTGAAGTAGCTAGGTATTTGCCCGTTTCAGATGCTGGGAGGGTTGGCGTTGTTGTTACGAAACTGCGCAAAGTAAACTCCCTGGGGGCATGTTCCTCATTTGATATTGTAAACATTGTAGACAACATGAACCAAATTGAAAAAGTTCGTAACCCATTGATGACTATTAGCGCGGTGAAGTCACCACTTAAAAATGTCGAAGTTACTAATGCCCGAGAATCCGTAAATAAGGCGGCTTCAGATTTAAACAGACTTACTCCATACGTTGGTATGAATTTTGTTCAGCAGAGGGTATCGATGGAAGTATTTAACAAATTCGGTGCAAATGCTTGCGTTCCATTGTCGGAGGTCATGTCTATAATTCAAGAAGAAGGATTCGAACAGGATTCAACTAATAAACTAAAGGACATCTTAAAAGAGGTCTTACTATCCATTTCTTTAGAAGGCAGAACGAACGAAGTACTAGATCTGAAAGCCATTAGATTTGTGAACAGGACACTGGAACTTATTGAAAAGAAGAAAATGTTTGGTACTCGTGTTCCATTTCAGAACAGGTTTGAACTTTTACTAACTGGTGTCTCTGGCAGGAATGATTCTTGGTCGATATCTCCCTCAATTGGAGTTGATGGGAATGGCCGATATGGAGGACGCTTTTTTGATGTCTTTTCAGGCACAAAGCAACAGGACTTTAAAAGGGCAGTTGCGAACGACGGAGACCAAGAGATTGAAATTGTTGATCTTGTGTCGGATTTTTCTAGCCATTCTGCAGTCAACGTGATCCCCAAAAATTCGTATCGAGGCCGAGCCATATCGTTAAATGAAGTTAGCACATTTGAGGACACGTTACGTCCGGATAGTTTAAAGGTTCATGTTGATTCTAAGACAGACTATCCATATTTATCTGATGGCAAGAATGTTATTAGTGTGCAGACTGTGAGCATGATTTATCCACCCTTGGGTGGAAAGCTATATTCTACGATCGACTATATTTCAAGGGTACCAACGTTGGTCGAAGTCTTGAACTTCATCAAGGAGGCTGTTCTAGATCTTGACAGAGCAATTGAAGTGTCATACGGGGGATTCACAATTTTTCCACCTATGATCAGGGCCATTCGTTTCAAGGATATGGCGTCTAACGTTGATGGAACTCAATTGTACACTCAACTTGAACAGGCTGGGGTAGTCAATGGGGGAATGGTCACAGTTTCAAGGTATGATGACGCAATGGTGGTTGATGTCAGAACCGAGTTTGGATGGAACATTGTGGTAAAAGAAATGAAAAATATCGAAGGACTGGTCTTCGTACGACCATCCAATGCTTATGTGGAAAGTTTGAATCGGCGAGATAACACTCATGCAGTAGAATTATTATGTTCCTTCGATTCATCTCGTCGGATGTATGAGCAAGATCTGACTCCGGTACGTGCTTGGAAAAACGATAATAATCTCAATATCTTCAATTCATTAGTCGTATATTACCAGATTGATGTTCCAAAATTTCTGGAGGACCATTTTTTACAAAGCCATTTGCAATCTTGGCGACAGTCTTTAGGAGAAGAGTACACTGGCCATATCCAGCTCGTTCGATACGCTGAACTGAGCAATGAGTTACGGCTTCGTATCTTTACGAAACACAGAGTAGGTGCTGCTACTATTAAACAGTGGACACGTGAGTTAGAATCATTACCGCATGTTAATGCGGTGAGACTGTGTGAATATCAACGGGAAGTGTGCCGGTATGGTGGTATAAACTCACTCAGACTTTATGAGGAATTGTCGTGCGTGGAAACGGGTCTGATTATGGATATAATGTCCATAAAAGTCTCACCCAACGTGATGGATGGTACCGTGTCCTGGATGCTATTCCAAATTTGGAAACTGTTGGGGGGACGGCATTCTTTGAGTGAAGAGTCTGAAAGAATTACACGAGATAAGAAAAAAATTTGGGAGTCACAATTCCGCGTACAAAGCAAAAAAATGGAAGAGATCTACAACGATATTATGTGTAATCGTTCTAAAGTGCAGCTTCAGATATCACGCTGGATTGGTGCGCTTTATAGATATGTGGCAAGCTTGGGAGATAAAAACTACGAGGAAAAATATGAAATTTGTCGAAGCTTAGGACACATGCTTTGTAATCGCGCTTATGGTGTTGAGCATGATAAAGAGATGCAGGCATATTTACGTTCACAAAAGCTTTTGAATTGGTTTACACACATAAATTAGCTTCCAATAGTTTCCAATCCTAATTTAGTGGATGGTAAGTTGATAATGAAATAACACTCTGCCAATTCCACACCAAATGTTACCATTCCACCGTTTAAGCTGGTATTACAATAGTTAATTCAACTACCGCAAAAAATGTTCGCAGATATGCGAAGCATGTTTGCGGCCGTTTTTGTAACATTGATTTTTCTTTTTGTGAGAATGGCATCTTCAATGGGGAACTGTTGGGTACTTACTAAGATGCTCCGGCTTTTTTGAATGATCAGGGTTAGTATTGTGGCGTACCCTTTGGTGATTGTGAGACGAAAATAGAGGCGAAGTACTTTGATTTTTGAATCTTTATGCCTAAAACTAACGGAAATTTTGTTCCGGGTACATACTGTGATATTCTTATATTGAAAGTAATTGGCCGCTTATAACCGCCATGGAGGTGGACCCCATGCACACAGTTAGAACTAAGTCGTGGCTCAAGCTCGTTTTCATCACCGCGGCTTTAGCAATCATTGCTCTGAGCATTAATAATTTCTTCGCCCCCCACGGTGTTGCCGCGGGTGGTGCGACCGGTTTAGCCATTATCGTTCAGGAAGTGGCCGGTGTGCCGACCTATGTGAGCACACTGGTGATCAACATCATTATGCTCATTCTGGCGTGGCTGCTGCTTTCGCGCGCCACGACTGCCCGCATTCTCTATGGTAGTTTCATGCTGCCGGTACTGATGGCCATTTTGCCCAGCAGCAAAATTGTCGCCGACCGCACCCTAGCAATCATGGTGGGGAGCGTGACGATGGCAGTCGGGTTCACGATGCTCTACGCCGTCGACGCATCTAGTGGGGGCACCACCGTCCCGCCGTTGATTTTCAAGAAGTATTTTGGCCTGAAACCTGCGACCGGTTTGCTGCTTGTTGATGTGGCCGTGTCGCTGCTCAACATCCCCGTTTCGGGTCTAGAAGCCTTCATCCTGGCCGTGTTCTCGCTGGTGATTACTAACGTGGCGATGAATTACATTCAGACCGGGCTCGACCGACGGCTGCTCGTGCATGTGTTCAGCTCGGAGCAGCTTGACGCAATCAAGACGGCGCTGCGCAAATCATTGGGTGGCGATGTGCAGGCCGTGCTTATTTCCGGGACCGAGGGCAACTGGGGCCACGATATGCTGATGGTGGTGGTTGACCAACCTTATTACAAAGCTGCGGTCAACATCATTCATGGCATTGATAGTCATGCGCTGATTATTGCTGGTGAGGTCGCCGAAGTCCAAACTGGCAAATGAAACTACTTGACAGGCACACTCTTTCTACGGTAAACTGTTCAAGTTGAGAAAAAGCAGAAGTTCCCGCTTCTCGCCTAAGTCGCTAGACCGCTAGGCTAATTACGTACGGATATAACGTGGTGGCGGGGTTTTGAACTCTGCCACCACTTTTTGCTTTCTCACGGATTAAATCTGGAGGTGAACAACCATAGCAAAAGATATGATGGTCAACGATGGGATTCGCGCTCGCGAAGTGCGACTGATTGCTGCCAACGGTGATCAGCTCGGTATCAAGAGCACACGCGATGCCATTGCCCTTGCAGAAGCCGACAACTTGGATGTAGTCCTTGTTGCGCCGAATGCCAAGCCGCCTGTCGCCCGCGTCATGGATTACGGTAAATACCGTTTCGAGCTTCAGAAGAAGCAACGCGACGCTCGGAAGAAGCAGAAAACCGTCAATATTAAGGAAGTCCGTCTCAGTCCTACGATTGAAGACAACGATTTCCAAACCAAGCTTGCAAATGCCGTTAAGTTCCTGGGCAAGGGTGCCAAAGTTAAGGCATCCGTTCGGTTCCGCGGCCGTGCAATTACGCACAAAGAGATTGGTCAGAAGGTACTCCTCAAGCTTGCTGATGCCACTAAGGACATCGCAAACGTTGAGTCAGCACCAAAGATGGACGGACGGAGCATGTTCTTGCTTCTGTCCCCTAAGGCTGAAGAGAAAAATTAGTCAGCACTACAAAATAGCGGATGCTGTTGTGTCCGGATAAAAGTTCTAGGAGGAAATAATTATGCCTAAGTTCAAGACCCACCGTGCTTCCGCAAAGCGTTTCAAGCTCACTGCTAGTGGTCAGCTCAAGCGCGGCCACGCTTACACTTCACACCGTTTCCACGGTAAGACCAAGAAGCAGCGTCGTCAGCTTCGTAAGTCCGGTGTAGTTCACTCAACGGTAGTTCGTAACTACCGCAAGATGCTACCTTACCTGTAGTAATCGCTGCGGCGATAACTAATCTAGGCGTCCGGCGCATTCCGCCGCGACTCGCCACAACGTTTTTTCTAATTCTAGGAGGTTTTTACTATGCCACGTGTTAAGGGTGGAACTGTTACTCGCAAACGTCGTAAGAAGGTCATGAAGCTCGTTAAGGGCTACCGTGGCTCTAAGCACCGTCTTTTCAAGGCCGCACACACACAGCTGATGGTTTCATACCGTTACGCTTTCCGCGACCGTCGCGCTAAGAAGCGTTCATACCGCTCACTCTGGATTGCGCGGATCAACGCAGCAGCCCGTCTGAACGACATTTCCTACAGCAAGTTGATGCACGGTCTGAAGCTGGCCGGTATCGACATGAACCGCAAGATGCTCGCTGACCTCGCTGTTAGTGATGCAGATGCATTCAGCAAGCTTGCTGAAACCGCTAAGAAAGCTAACGCTTAAATAGCAAATCAAGGTCCGTCCTTTCGGGGGCGGGCTTTTTTTGTACACAGAGCGGAGGGAGACGGTTTGAAGCTGAGCATTTGCGTACTCTGGGAGAAATGCCGGGCTTTGGCATTACTTCCAGAGTGTGCAAAGCGCAGGCTTCAGTCTCACGCAGCTCGACTATGAAACAGAGCGAAGGACCGCGGCCAGAAGCTGAGCATTTGCGTATTCTGGGAATAAGGCCGGTGTTTGGCATTACTTCCGGAGTGTGCAAAGCGCAAGCTTCATTCCTGCGCAGCTCGACTAAGAATTTGAACTGAAAGTGCTTTGTAATCATTTTTCACAATCCACAAGATACTTGCGGGCGTGAATCAAACCAATTTATCGTGCATGAGTGAACTCAATTTTTCTCCCTTTTGCTTGCCTGCCAAATCCAAATCAATAAATAAACAAAACGGCTGCCAAATCAATGACAGCCGTTTTGTGTGGTGCAACGAATTCTATGCTTCTAAATCTGTGGTTTTACCCATGTGAATTGTGTAGCTTAGGCCGTAAGAAATGGCCAGAATCACGATGACAACGGTGTAGGGAATGTGGTAGTTGAGATCCAGCAGGCTGCCGGCCATCAGCGGCCCCGCAATGTTGCCGATACTGGTGAGGGACAAGTTCAAACCGTTGATTGCGCCCTGCATATCGGCATTTTGGCGGGTAAGTAGAGTGGTGATGGCTGGCCGCAGTAAATCAAAGGCGGTGCAGACAATCAAGGTTGCGACCATGACCTGCCATTTTGCGTGGGTCAGCATGATCCACCCGATGGCCAGAAAGCTGAACAGGAAGGTGTAACGAATCACCTTCATTTCCCCTAACCACAACACGATGCGGTCGAAGAAGACCACCTGCAAAACCAAGGAGAAGATTCCGTTCAGGGTGAGCACGAGGGCGATGTCGCCAAGACTGAACTTGAAGACCTCGTTGACAAAAATGCTGTAGATACTCTCAAAGCCTTGCAATCCAAATGAAGAAACGAGAATCAAGATGAAGAGCATCAGTAGGGGTCCGGACAAAAGCTCCCGCCAGTTCGTGCGCGTGGTTCCTGCAGCGCGCTCCGCGTTAGTGCGCCGCTGCCGGCCGATCCGCGGCAGAAAAAACACGGTAGCGAGGGTTGCGAACAGGCCGAGTAGCGCAGCAATGTAGAAGGGTAACTTGTAATTGAAGCCAGCTAGGATCCCGCCCAAACCGGGACCGAGGATGAGGCCGCCACTCAGGGATGCGGACAATAGGCCGATGACCCGTGCCCGCTGTTTTGAAGTGGTGATATCCGCAGCCATAGCCTGGGCCGTGGGAACGTACATCCCCGCCGCAATCCCGCTGACGATCCGGGACAGGTCAAACATTCCGAGGTGGTTGGTAATGGCGAAGAGCAATTCACCGACCGCGAAAAGAAACAGGCCGCCAATCAGAAGCGGTCGGCGCCCCCAAGTATCCGACAAGTGGCCAACGATAGGTGAAACCACGAATTGCGCAAGTGCAAACAGGGAGGACATGATTCCCATGTCGGTCGCACTGAAGTGGAGTTCATTCTTTAGAAAGGGCATCACTGGAAAAATAAGGCTCATTCCTAAGCAAACAAGAAATTCGCTGAAAACGAGGATGGCAACGGCACGTTTGGTTTCACCTGACATAATTGGACTCCTTCAAATTGACATTCCTACCATGATAGCATTTTTTATCGCGTCAAGATAACGGCGAATTGGTTTTGCGAACTTAATAGCATCGCATTAGCGGTGTAGAGAACACTAGTTTGTAATTTGAAATTGCTGTAGAATAGTTAATCGTAGTGAATACATACAAAATGCTAGAACTGGAGGAGCGATATGCCCAAGAAACGGAAAAAACGCGGGAAGCGCAGTTCGCGTCGCAACAGTCAGTGGGCAGGCGTCATTGCCATCATTTTGGCGGCCGTTTTGTACCTTTATCGTGGTGGTTATCTCAACCAGTGGCTGCAGCCACAGGGGAGCAGTCCCCAGATCAGCGCGCAAAGTAATAGTGATAACGCGCTGGACAAAAATGCCTATGCCAAGCTAGCGCAGCTTGACTTCAAGAGTGGTGATAAGCCGGTTGTGCAGGTCAATGGCGGTAAGAGTACGCTTGATGCGGCCAGTTGGCATTCAGAACGCATTGCATACGGAGACTTGGATCACTTAAACCGGACGACCGTGGACACGGCTTACCTGTCTAACAAGAACTTGGGTAAAAGTGCGGGGCGGCCGTCCCAAGACTGGACGCCTACTGGTTGGCATTACAATCACACCGGTAAGGAAATTTATAATCGGGGCCATTTGATTGCGTACACGGTTACCTTCGACATCA
This sequence comes from Lacticaseibacillus zhaodongensis, assembly GCF_009687905.1. Lineage (GTDB taxonomy): Bacteria > Bacillota > Bacilli > Lactobacillales > Lactobacillaceae > Lacticaseibacillus > Lacticaseibacillus zhaodongensis. Next base: position 11,732 of record NZ_BLBG01000003.1, read on the forward strand.
ACGCCGACGGACAGTATGAACAGGGGGCCGAGGGGTCATCAGATAATCCGAAAAATTTGGCAACCCAATCGGCCTATTCCAACCAGGTGCTGATGCAAATCTATGAGGAGCAGGTGCGAGAGGCTTTGGCACAAGGCAAGCACTTCATTTATCAAGTTACGACCGTGTTCCGTGGCAGTGAACTCATGCCGCGGGGCTATTGGCTCCAAGGTTTGGCCACTAACGGGAGCGTTAACTTCAACGTCTACATCTTTAACGTGCAACCGGGTTATGACTTTGATTATGCAACTGGGAGTAGTCGGGTCGACCAGAATATGCGGGTCGATGAATCAGGATTAGATAAGTAACAAATCGTTACAAAGCATAAATAAGGCGTAGGACCGCGGTTCTGGCGGCCTACGCCTTATTTTGTAATAATCCAGATGGGTTTACTTGAAGACCTCACCGTCCTTGTTGGCTGCCTTGACGATGTTGTCCGGAATCTTGATGCCGAGGATTTTGGCTTCCTTGGTGTTGATGACGTATTCACCTTTAGTGATGTGCTTGACCGCGTAGTCGCTGGTCTTCTTACCCTTCAGGACCTTAGCAGCCATCTGCCCGGCAACGCGGCCGAGGTTGAACTGGTTGATTGCGTATGCAGCGAGCCCGCCGTCCTTGACCATCGTGTCAGCAGCAGGGATAACGGCGACTTTGGCGCCGTTAGCAACGCCGACGAGGGTCTTCATGGAACTGGCAACGAGGTTATCTTGAGGTGCATAGATGATGTCACATTCTTGGACCATCTGGCCAGCAACCTGTTCCACATCGTTAGTGTTGCTGATGGTGTAGAGCTTGTACTTCAGGCCCGCCTTGGTGACGATTTTGGCGAACTTCTTGGCGTTGTAGTCACCACCGTGATCGCTTGGGCTGTAAATAATTCCAATCCGCTTAGCGTGCGGCTTGATGGCTTTGATGACTGATAGGTCTTTTTCCAGAGGTGCTTCACCAGAGGTACCGGTGATGTTGGCGCCAGGCTTGCTCTCACTCTTGATCAGGCCACTACCAGCAGGATCGGTAATTCCGGCAAGGATGACGGGGGACTTACCGTTGGCCGCGTTGGCTAGTGCCATTGCGGCGGGGGTGGCAATCCCGAAGGTCAGGTCCGTCTTTTCAGAGATGAACTTGTCGCTCATTGATTTGAGGTTGCTTTGGTCAGCCTCAGCGTTGGAGTACTTGATGGTGAGGTTCTTACCCTTGTGGAAACCACCATCAGCGAGGCCCTTAGTGATACCGTCATTAATTTGATCCAATGCTGGGTGCCGCATGAGCTGCAAAACCCCGACGGTGACGTGTTTAGGGGTTGCGGTGGTGTGGGCCTTGCTCTGAGTGCTGTTGAAAGCGAAGGCCCCGACGATAATGACTACTAATGCTGCAATTGCTGCGTAAATCTTCTTCATTTTTGTTCTCCTCGTAAATAATGGCAAAGTTTAATCGAATTTAAGCTACAAAAAAACGGCAAACCGACATGGACGGTTTGCCGTTTCTAGCAATACCGGAGCCCGTCATGGATTTCACCATGCAGACTCCACTGAATGACACCTTGGAAGACCACACGGATACAAACTGTTTGCCAGATTGTATCCGCTCAGGACGAATACAATCGACTACCGCCAGGCCTGCCAAGAAGTGTTTGCGTTGATAAATGTCGATGTTGTCATGATTCGTCTTCCTTTCGTTGATTGATAGGGCAATTATATGAGCTGGAGATGGCAGTGTCAACAGAAAAATTAAAATAACTTTCATTCACTGATCTTGGCTTTATTAAATGCAGGTATCATGATAAGCTATAGATAACAGTCAGAGCTTAGTATTGTCTTATAGTAAAACTTATGAAACCATCACTAATTATGACGGGGGAAATCGATATGCGCCTATTAAAGACCGTAGCAATCCTGACGATGTGTATTCTGCCACTAGCAGCGTGTCGTGACGACGATGATGATAAGGACGAAGCGCGCTTGCAAAGTGAGGTCAGCAGCTTACGCGCGGAGAACGCTGACCTGCGGAGTAAGCTCGCGAATGCGGACAGTCATTCTGAAGACTCAGCGAGCAGCAGTTCTGTTGTTAGTGAATACACTTCAACAACTGACGATGACGACGACGATGATGCAGCCCGCACCTTTGCTCGTTTCGGTGCGCTCCAGGTGACCGTCCGGGACGTAGATAGCGACGACGTGGACAATGAGGAAGAAGATTACACGCCGGTTGAACGCTCGTATCCAGATATTAAGAACTGGCCGGCCGAGTACTTCCGCGGCGAGGTGGCTTATACCATCCACAATGTCTCCGGTAGCACGCTTGATTTACGGACCCTGACCGCTGAACTAACCGATGGTAATGGCCGTAAGTACGAACGGGCAAGTAGTGATACAGCTGCCGCCAACCAGTTTGGCCGTGACAGTCTGGCTCCAGGAGCGAGTGTTGATGGCAAGCTGTACGTGATTGGTAAGCGGAGCGTACGTCTTGACACCTTCAAAATTCACTTTGGTGCCCAGAAAAATAACGCTGGCAAGCAGGTTGGTGCCGGTGGAACGATTGAATATCGTTAATTGTTAAGACCAGATGGCAACTAATTAATTAGAAAATAATTCAAAACGAAATCGCTCGGCGGATTCATAACCCGCCGGGCGATTTCGTTTTGCTAGTATTTTCTTTACAGGTCTCGAACTAGTTGACTTTGTTCAGAGCTGCAGACGATTTTGCCTGCAGCGTGGTGGGTGTCCAGTTCAGCTTGCGCCTGCTGCACACCGGCCAAGGTCATCTGGAAGGTGTCTGCGATGTTGATCCACAGGTCAGCGCGTTCACGCAGCTCATGTAGCATCGCAAAAGCTCCCTGAACATCAGCTGGCCCGTTTTCACCAACAACGTGGTAGCGGGAATCGGCTTGCTGAACGGGCGGAATGGCACTCAGACTGACATACGTGCCCTCAGGCTTGAGCATCCAAGTCCCAGCTCCGGCGTCATTTCCACCGCTTGTGGCGTTGAAAACATAATCACCCTGATCAGCAAAACGCGCTGCCACGTTTTCTTTGTCGTAGTGGGCAACTTGATCTGCGCCAAGTTTCATGACCATGTCGTGGTTTCGGGAGTGGCAGGTTGCAAGTACAGTGAGTCCGTAGTACTTGGCCGCCTGCACCACGATGCTACCGACACTGCCACTGGCGCCTTCAACTACGATGGTCTTGCCGGAACCAGACTGCAGTTTGAGTAATTGAATCGCAGAATAAGCCGCGACTCCAGCTTGGGGCATCGCTGCGCCGACCGTGAACGGGACATCTGATGGGATCGGGGCGACCTTGCTGGTGCTGGCGGTCACGTACTCACTGTAGCCACCGCGCGGCCGGTAGTTGATCACGCGGTCGCCAATTTTGAAATCAGTGACGTCTGCGCCGATGGCCGTGACCGTTCCGGCGACTTCCGTTCCGGGAACGATTGGCATCTGCAAAGGCCGCTCATCCTTGAAGTCACCTTTGCGGAGGCGGACGTCGTATGGATTCAGTCCGAACGCAACGACCTTGATTTGGACTTGATCAGCCTTGGGTTCAGGAATCTCCGCTTCAATTTTGCGGAACACCTCAGGGCTACCGTACTCGTAAAAACCAAAGCGAATCATGATTTAGAATGCCTCCTGTCCAATTGGTGCTAAATCGAGTAGTGTTTCCGGCCGGGTGAGCATGTATTCGGCATCCTCGAAGCGGCTAAGATCGTAAGCTCCCCACGTTGCGAGTGCAAAACTAATGCCGGCGTTGTGGGCGCTTTGCATGTCATAAATGGAGTCGCCAAGGTAGAGGCTCTTATCTTTGGAACTGCCAAGTTGCCGTAACGCGGCTGTGATTGGGTCACCAGCGGGTTTTGGCTTGATGCCCGGCTGAGCGGTCACGATGACGTCAAAGTAATCGTTCAGCCCAAAACGGTTGAACTCGTGCTCCAGTTCCGGCTCATTCTTGGATGTAATGATGCCCATGCGAATACCACGGTGCTGCAGGTGACTCATCGTCTGCCGCATCGTGGCAAACACGCGCACATCGCGCTGCTTTTTGGCCAGCAGTTCCGGCCACAGCTTCTTGACGGCTGCACTCTGATCTGCGGGCAACTTCAGGTCCGCAATCGTCTCTGCACTCGGGATTCCCAAGGAAAAACGCAGTTCCGCGTGGGTGTATGCCCGCCCGGTGACTTGGGCTAAAGCCTCCTGAAGAGATGAAATAATTACATCTTCTGTATCGATGATGGTGCCATCGATATCAAACAAAATTGTTGAAAACATAAGGCTTACCTCCCAATAGTCAAATATTGTAACCGCTTCATTCAGCATACCCTGTTTTGCCGTATTTGCCAAGCTAACCGCGAGATAATCACCTTGTGCGTGAACTAGCTGTGCTGATTGCAAGACAATTATTAAGTTTGTGGAAACATGGGCGCATTTCCTTTATACTGAAGGGATAATTACACGTCAGGAGGCGCCATTTTGGCACTAGTCACACCAACGTGGATGGTGAAGGCCATCTACAATATCCGTCCGGCCACGCTGAAGCGTTTAGGCATTCAGGCTGTGCTTACGGACCTCGATAATACGCTCATTGCCTGGAACAATCCCGAGGGGACCGTTCAACTGCGGCAGTGGTTAGAAGAAATGCATGTAGCCGGCATCACCGTGATGGTGGTGTCTAATAATAGTAACGATCGCGTGGGCAAAGCACTCGCGGGAATGGAACTTCCGTACGTTGCGCGGGCACTGAAGCCGCTACCCGTGGGGATTGCGCGCGCAGTGCACCGGCTCAAGTTAGACCGGCGCGCTTGCATCATGGTTGGGGATCAACTGCTGACGGACATGGTGGCCGGTAATCTGGCCGGTGTTCGCACCGTCTTGGTCAAGCCGCTCATCAGCACTGACCAGTGGAACACCCTACCGAACCGGTTCGTTGAGGGCTTTATCAAGCGACACATGAAGCGGAAGGGAACATTCAAATACATGGAGGACATTGATGACTGAAACTGAGACTGTTGATAACAGCTTGTACTGCATCGGTTGTGGGGCTAAGCTCCAGACGACCGACCCGGATGCGGCCGGTTACCTGCCGGAAAAGAGCCTGCAAAAGGCCCAACAGGAAGGTAAGGATGCGTACTGCAAACGGTGCTTCCGGCTGCGGCATTATAACGAAATCCAACCGGTAGGACTCACCGATGATGATTTCTTACGCTTGCTCAACCTATTAGGTAAGCAGGACGCGCTGATTGTTAACGTTGTGGACATCTTTGACTTTAACGGCAGCCTGATTCCTGGCCTGCACCGTTTTGTTGGTAGCAATCCGGTCCTGCTCGTCGGGAACAAGGCCGATGTTTTGCCGAAGTCACTCAAGCGGACCAGGCTGCGCACGTGGCTGGATCACCAAGCTCATGATAACGGCTTGCACCCAGTTGAAACCATTTTGATGAGTGCCAAGGACAAGGCCGACGTGGCTGAACTCTTGCGTCGCATCGAAAAGTACCGGGAGGGCCGCGACGTTTACTTCGTTGGGGTCACTAACACCGGGAAGTCAACACTCATCAATGCAATTTTGAAACAGACTACCGGGGTTGATGACCTCATCACCACCTCGCGTTTTCCCGGAACGACCCTGGACCAGATTCGTTTGGAACTCGAGGACGGTGCCGGGCTCATTGACACCCCTGGGATCATTTACCGTAAGCAAATGGCGCATTATTTGGACGCCAAGGATTTGCGGCTCGTATCCCCGACGAAGGTCATTCGGCCGCGGACCTACCAACTTAATATGGAGCAAACCCTGTTTTTGGCAGGTCTGGCCCGTCTGGATTACGTCCGGGGACCGCGTGCCGGCTTTACGGCCTACGTGGACAACATGTTGCTGATTCACCGCACTAAGCTCGAGAATGCCGATGACTTTTACGATCGGCAGAAGGGCAAAATGCTACAGCCACCGCGCGCGGACAGCGAGCACGAGTTACCACCGCTCGTTCGCGTTGAGTTCACCCCAACGGAGGATTCCGACATTGTCTTTGCCGGTCTCGGTTGGATCAGTGTGCCTGCGGGTGCTGTTGTTGCCGCGTATGCACCAAAAGGGGTGGACGTTGTGATGCGTCCCGCCATGATTTAGTCAAATAAAGGAGTAATAAAAAAACATGTTAACTGGGAAACAAAAGCGCTTGTTGCGCAGTCGCGGCATGACGCTACGGCCACTGATCAACTTGGGTAAGAACGGTCTCAGTGCCACTTTTGTCCAGGGCGTTGCGGACGCACTGGAAGCACGGGAACTCGTTAAAATCAGTTTATTGCCTGCAGCTGAGGAAACCCCCGCAGAGGTTGGGGCATACCTGAGTGCAAACATCGCAGGGCTTGACGTCGCACAGACGATTGGCCGGACACTGCTTGTCTACAAGCAGGCGGAGAAGAAAGCTAATCGGCACCTGTCCGAGCAAGTGACTGCGCTGGTAAAGTAGCATGGCGAGCAAGGTAGAGACGCTCCGGCACCCCGTAATCTCGACCGAATTGCGTGCGAAGATTTTGGGCCCGGAGCAGCGGCGCCAAATCGGTATTTTTGGTGGTACCTTCAACCCCGTGCACACCGGCCACTTAGTTATGGCCGACCAGGTGGGGACGCAACTCGGGCTGGACAAGGTTTATTTCATGCCTGATGCTAACCCACCGCATGTCGACAAGAAGGAGGCCATTCCGGCCAAATACCGCGTCGAGATGTTGGCCGCGGCCATTCAGGGTAACCCGCTATTTGACCTCGAGCTGTGTGAAATCAAGCGGGGTGGCATTAGCTATACCTACGACACGATGGTGCAACTCAAAAAGGACCACCCAGATACGGACTACTACCTAATTATTGGGGCGGACATGGTCAATTACCTGCCTAAGTGGTACCGCATCGATGATTTGGCCAAGTTGGTCCAGTTTGTCGGCGTTAAGCGGCCCGGTTACGCACCGCGGAGTAAGTACCCGGTGCTCTGGGTCGACGCGCCCCAGCTAGAAATCACCTCCACCGCGATTCGCAAGCGGGTGGCAAATGGTGAAAGCATTCGCTACCTCGTCCCCGATGTGGTAGCGGCGTACATTGAGAAAGAGGGTCTGTACCGTGACTGAATATGTTTATCCCGTGGCACTCACGGGGGGGCTGACCCGCAGTGAAATCATCGCCAAAATGCACGCCCGGCTCGATGAGCAGCGCTTTGCGCACTGCCTGCGGGTTGAGGAATGCAGTCGGCAGTTAGCAGAACGCTTTGGCGAGGACGTTGACGTAGCGGGTCTAGCAGGCTTGCTGCATGATTACGCCAAGCAGGTTCCAAGTGCTGATTTTGAAAAAGTCATTCGCACTGAGGGCTTCGATCAAGACCTGCTGCAGTATGGCCGCGGCATATGGCACGGCATGGTCGGTGTCTGGTTCATCCAAAAGGAACTTGGTGTGAGCGATCCGCGCGTTTTGCGCGCAATCAAACGCCACACGACCGGGAATCCTAACATGACCGCGCTCGACATGATCACCTTTACGGCTGATTTTATTGAGCCCGCCCGGACATTAGATACGGAAGTTGCCGCCCGGAAGGCTGCCGAAACCAGTCTTCGCACCGCAACACTGATTCAACTCCAGGGCACCCTCAGCTACTTGGTGGGTAAGGGCGCAATCGTGCACCCGCTGACCCTGGCAACTTATAACGCATTGATCAAGAAGGAGAAAAACTAAATGGTAAGTAGTAAAAAGGTCCTTGAGGCTGCCGTTCGCGCCGCGGATGACAAACGCGCCGAGGATATCTTGGCTCTAGACATGCATGAAGTTAGTTTACTGGCTGATTATTTTCTGATTGTCAGCGCCAGTACCGAGCGGCAGGTTCAGGCCGTGGTTGATAACATCGAAGAAAAGGTTGAAGAGGCCGGCGCAACGGTCAAGTCAATTGAAGGTAAGAAGGGTTCCCGCTGGATTTTGATGGACCTCGGCGACGTGGTTGTGCACGTCTTCACGCCTGAAGAACGGGCTAATTACAACCTTGAACAGTTCTGGCAGGACGCGCCAATCGTTGACGTTTCCGCATGGCTGACTGAAGCATGATTTACTCAACGTTCGCCCAAGTCTATGACCAGTTAATGGATCAGGACCTCTACGATGATTGGGCAGAGTATGTCGAAAAGCGGGTGCAGCCCCAGCAGCAAGAGTTGCTAGAGCTCGCCGGTGGTTCCGGTACGCTGGCGGTGAAGCTGGCGCAGGCCGGGTACAAGGTCACTAATCTGGACCTCAGTGCGGATATGCTGGCCCTCGCTGCGGACAAAATTAACGCCGCGGATGTCGACATCCCCCTAATTCAGGCCGACATGCGGGATTTTGGGGTCATCGACCAGTTTGACCTGGTCACTTGCTTCGATGATTCAATCTGCTACATGCAAAATCTTGATGATGTTAAGGCGACGTTTGCGCAGGTTGCTGCTAATCTCAAGTCTGGTGGGCGCTTCATGTTTGACGCGCACTCAATTTACCAGATGGACGAGGTGTTTCCTGGCTACATGTATAACTACCAGACTGAGGATTACGCTTTCCTCTGGAGTAGTTACGAGGGCGAATACCCGCATTCCTGCGAGCATGATCTAACCTTCTTTATTTATCGGGAAGACATTGACGCATACAAGCCTTTGATTGAGACGCACAAGGAGCGCACCTACCCGATCAATGATTTTGTAGCCGCTTTGGAAGCGACTGGTTTCACGAATGTGGAAGTTAGTGCTGACTTCGGGAAAAGCACCGTCAAAGATGACAGCACGCGCTGGTTCTTCAGCGCGGTCAAGCAGTAGGGTAATAACGGAGGATAATGATGCAGGCTGTTGGGATGATTGCTGAGTTCAATCCGCTCCACAACGGGCACGTGTACGCAATGCAAGCTGCCAAGCGTGGCAGTGGTGCTGACGCTTTGGTTGTGGTCATGTCTCCAAATTACGTGCAGCGCGGTGAGGTGGCAATTGTCGATAAATGGACGCGCACCAAGCTCGCACTGCAGGCAGGTGCTGACCTGGTGCTCGAATTACCCTTAGCCAGTGCCATTCAATCTGCACGGGAGTTCGCTTTTGGCGGGGTCCAGCAGTTGGCGGCATTGGGAATCACGAATTTGGCTTTTGGTAGTGAGGATAGTGACCTAGATTTTGCCGGACTCGCGCAGAAGCGAATCGCGGCGGAAGCCCACCCAGCTGGCGGTATTTTTAGCGATTACACGCAGACTTATGCAAGTCAGTTGGCGCAGTTTTACGCCACAGAAACTGGGCGCAAAATCACCGCGCCGAACACCATGCTCGGTTTGGCCTATGCTGATGCAGATGCGGCGCTCCATGCGGGGATGCACTTCTTTGTCATTCCGCGGCGTGGCGCCGCCCATGATAGTCAGCTCGTCCGCGATGAGTTCGCTAGTGGCAGCGCGATTAGGCATGCACTGCGGCAAGGACAAGATGTCAGGACGCTGGTTCCAGCCAGCACGCAGGCACTGCTTGAGCAGGAGCGCCGCATGAGCTGGGCGGACTTCTGGCCCTTACTGCGGTACCGTCTGCAGACGGCCACTTTAGACGAACTGCGCGCAATTGACCAGATGTCAGAGGGTCTTGAGTACCGGCTGCGCGGCGGGATTGTTGGTGCGGCTGATTTTGCAGACTTCTTGCACGCGGTCAAGTCAAAACGTTATACCTATGCACGGCTGCGACGGCTCGCGCTGGCAACGATGCTGAACATGCGCAGTGATGCGGTGGCTTTTAGTAAAGCCAATCCGGTCGTGCACGTGCTCGGGTTTACCGCGCGCGGGCAGCAATTTCTTCACGAGCGGAAGAAGACGGCTACCCTGCCAATTGTGACGCGGGTGGCTGCTGATATGCTTGGAACTGGCGGTGTGCTCGAGCTAGAGGGGCATGCCGATAGCTTAGTTGAAACGATTACGGGCCGGCGCCAGAATTACGGGCGGCGGCCAATTATGGAGGGAATGGGCAATGCTTAAATGGTCAACGAGTAACTTGCGAGAGTATAATCACAAGCCGCTAGCGTTTGATGAAACGTTGGCGCTCAAAAAGGAATTGATGGAGCGGGATCCAGAGCTGATCGACCTTGATGAAGTGCGCGTGCAGGGTGAAGTACTCTACAGTCGTGGTGATTTTGTGGTCACTGGTGAACTCAACACGCAGGCAACTTTACCATCAACGCGGAGCCTGACCCCGACTACCGTTCCGGTTCATTTTGAATTCAAGGAAATCTACCTGAGCGACCCGGACCACGCCGAAGATTATGAGGATGATGACCTGCTCATCCCCCTTGATTCCGAATGGCTCGACCTCATGCCGGCCGTTAAGGACAATGTGTTGCTCGCACTGCCACTGCGCGTACTGACGCCGGAAGAACAAAGCGCCAGCGAGTTGCCTAGTGGTGATAACTGGACACTGATGAGTGAAGATGATCTGGAAGAGGCTAAGCCCGCGCCTGAAGAGCGGCCCAACAATCCCTTTGCTAGTCTGAAGGGACTCTTTCCTGACGATGGCAAGGACGATCAGGACAAACAGGATTAACTGCCATTTAATTCGGCGGAATTATCTGATAGGATAAAGGGTGATTGGGTGGATGCGTTCTATTAACGTCTCCCCGAACTAATTGCCAAAAGAATGAATCACGGATTCATTAAAAAATGGAGGAATTTAGACTAATGGACAAACCACAAATTGGTGTTGTTGGGATGGCTGTTATGGGTAAGAACCTTGCTCTGAACATTGAGAGCCGGGGTTACACCGTAGCCATCTACAACCGGACGGGCTCAAAGACCAAGAAGGTTGTTGAAGAACACAGTGACAAGAAGCTCGTCCCAAGCTACACCGTGGAGGATTTCGTTAAGTCACTCGAGAAGCCCCGCCGGATTCTCATGATGGTTAAGGCTGGTGCTGGTACGGATGCTGTTATCAGCCAGCTTTTGCCACTGCTGGACAAGGGTGACGTGCTGATCGATGGTGGGAACACCTTCTTCGAAGACACCATGCGGCGTAACGCCGAACTGGACAAGTCCGGGATCAACTTCATCGGTATGGGTGTTTCTGGTGGTGAACTCGGTGCGCTGGAAGGCCCTTCCATCATGCCTGGTGGCCAGAAGGAAGCTTACGACTTGGTTGCCCCAATCTTGAAGAAGATTGCTGCCAAGGCTGAAGACGGTGAGCCATGTGTTACCTACATTGGACCAAATGGTGCCGGTCACTACGTCAAGATGGTGCACAACGGAATTGAATACGGGGACATGGAGCTGATTTCCGAGAGTTACAACTTGCTCCGGAACATGCTCGGAATGTCCGTTGATGAAATTGCCGACGTCTTTGGTTCTTGGAAAGATGGCGAGCTCAGTTCATACCTGATCGACATCACCGCCGACATTTTGACCCGCAAGGATGACCTTGGTTCAGACAAGCCGATTGTTGACCTGATTCTTGACGAAGCTGGCAACAAGGGGACCGGTAAGTGGTCTTCTCAGTCCGCACTCGAATTGGGTGTGCCTCAGTCCGTGATCACCGAGTCCGTTTACGCTCGTTACATCAGTGCAATGAAGGACGAACGGGTTGCCGCAAGCAAGGTTCTGCCTAAGCCAGTCGCTAAGGTGAACGTTGACAAGAAGGAAGCCATTGAGATGATCCGCAAGGCGCTCTACTTCAGCAAGCTCATGAGTTATGCTCAGGGCTTCGAGCAGATGCGTGTTGCTAGTGACCACTACGACTGGGACCTGCAGTACGGCGAACTGGCAAAAATCTGGCGCGAAGGCTGCATTATCCGCGCTAAGTTCCTCCAGAACATCACCGACGCCTTTGACAAGCAGCCTGACCTCAAGAACCTGCTTCTTGATGACTACTTCAAGGACATCGCCCGCAACTACCAGGAATCAGTTCGGGACTTGGTTGGTTTGGCAGTTAAGGCTGGCATTCCAGTTCCTGGTTTCTCCGCCGCCATCACATACTACGACAGCTACCGCAGTGAAGTTCTGCCTGCCAACCTGATTCAGGCCCAGCGCGACTACTTCGGTGCCCACACCTACAAGCGGAACGACCGCGAAGGTATTTTCCACTACACCTGGTACCACGAAGCTTAATTAAGATAATTCTCTAACACCCAAGCGCGTAACTCCGCGCTTGGGTGTTTTTGTGTCTGTGCTTGGATTACCGGGCAACTATTGTAATCGTAACGATTTATTTATAAAATTGATGACACTTACATAATTTGCGTGATAAATACGCAGCGGAGGATTTTGCCATGAAGCCAATTATTGCCTTATCTAGCGATGAAATAATCAATGTTGATCCGCAAAAGCCGGACGATTACCCGGTATACGCGCCGCACGATGTTAAAGAAGGGGTGCTGGCTGCCGGCGGGATTCCGATCATTCTGCCCTTCCCGGATGACAGCACACAGGCGGATGCACTCGCGCGCGCCATGGTGCATACTTTTGATGGTCTGATCTTGCCAGGGGGCCCGGACGTGAACCCAATCAGGTATGGTGAGGAGCCCATTCCGGAAGTGGGAATGACCTTGGACCAAAAGGATGTCTTTGAGCTTGCCCTGATTAAAGCAACAGTTGCCGCGCACAAACCGATTTTCGGCATTTGCCGCGGCATTCAGATTGCCAACGTGGCACTTGGGGGCACCGTCTATCAAGATTTGGCCGCACAAGACCCTGATTGCAAAATCCAGCATGCGCAAGCGACGCGTGGCCACTGGCTCACCCATCACGTTGACACCGTTCCGGGCAGCAGGGTTAACGCACTACTCGGCGACCGTTTCCTAGTTAACTCGCGCCACCACGAGGCTGTGCGGGCCGTTGCGCCTGGTTTGCGGGTCACAGCAACCGCGCCAGATGGGGTGATTGAGGCACTGGAATCAACAGCGGATGACGGTGTGCTTCTAGTGCAGTGGCACCCCGAAAATCTCTGGTATAAGCACCCAGAACACCTACGTTTATTTACCGACTTGGTTGAACGGGCTCAACGCGCCAAGGCTGAAACCTGAGCATTAGACAAACAATCTTGTAACGGACTGACCGCAATTGGCGGTGAGCCCGTTTTTTGGTAGGCAGTGCACAAAAATGGCGCCCCCAGCTAGGCCGGAGACGTCATCATGTTGCTCAATTATTTGCTTTAGTCGTGCAGGGTAAACTGTAACTTCATCTGGGGAGCTGCGAGTTCAACCATCTGTCCCATGAGCTTGTTGGAGTTGTCGAAGGAAATCTTCGCCATCTTGGCGTTGACTGCTTCGAGAGTTGCGGAAACGTCCTTGACGCCGGCGATGTCGGTGTCAGTGCTGATCTGCAGGTGTCGGCAAGCGGCAACGGTGTTCTGTTCGAAGAGGTTCTCGAAGTCTTCGAACAGGCCGAAGTTGGTGTCACCGAGAACAGCCAGGGTGCAGCTGAGCCAGTACATAGCCTGGGGGTCGTAGTCCTTCGTGGTGCGCTTGTAAGCGTCAGGTGTGTCGTTCACGTTGGCGTAGAATGGCACAACAGCGTTAAAGGTGTTTGGACCGAATGCAAGCCAGTGAACCGCGGCAATTTCAGGAGCCACGTCATTGCGAATCTGCAAAATGTGCAGTTCCTGGTTCCGGTTGATTCCGATTGGGCGGTAAAGCTTCTTTTCGGCGTCGGTACCGGTTGTACCATATGGGTCGTAAGGTGTGTTCTCGTAGTGAGAACTCAGAACGAACTTGATGTCCTCAATGCTGATCTTCCGCTTGGTGCGGCAGATGAATGGCAAGTCCTGATCAATTGGGGTCGTGTCGAATTCAGGGTTGAAGTACTTCTGACCATACCAAGCCCGGGGGTTGTTGTAACGGGTGTCCTTGATGGTGGCACTGCCGAAAATGTGGCGCATGTTGACCTGATCTGGATCTGGATTAAGGTGGTAACGCTCAATCAGGTCGGGGAGGTCAGCGGCGTACATCGTGTCGTCGGAGTCAAAGTCGAACTGGTCGATGTTCATACGGTTAGGTGCAATGACGTACGCATCGTCGGGGATGCGGATAGCAGCCCAGTGGTGACCGGCGATTGATTCGAAGTACCAAACTTCATCTTTGTCGGAGAAGCAGATGCCGTTGGTTTCGTATGTCCCGTAAGTCTCGAGCAACTTGCCGAGGCGGCGAACACCGTCCCGAGCGGAGTGAATGTAAGGCAGAGTGATGGTTGGCATGTCCTCTTCACCAAGACCATCGTCCACAAGTGGGTCGATGCCAAGGATGCGGGAGTTGGTCGTGATGGTTTCGGTTGAAGTCATGCCGACGTTTTCACTATTGATCCCGGCTGCGCCCCAAATCCCGTTTGCCGGGTTGGCGTTAGGGGTGGAGGTGTAGCGGAGTGGGTTGTCAGGCAGGTCGATGTTGAATTTGCTCAGCACGGACTGGTAGTGACGAGGCTGGTCCTCGGGTTTGATGACAACAAACTTTTGTGGTTCGAGTGGAGCGGCACCGTCCTCGTTCCGGGCAATGATGGTTGAACCATCGGTAGTTGCATTCTTACCGACGAGAATGGTGGTACATGAACCTTTAATACGTTTGGTCATAGAATTCATCTCTTTCTTATTTGTTGGTGACTTAATGGGTCATATGTCTAGTGTATGCGAAAACGAGTCGGAATTCAGCACCCAAAGCAAAAATTCTGTGAATAACTTTCTTAGCGAAATTAGGAGAATTGCTAGCGCATTAAGCTAATAAGTGAGAACATAGTTGTGAAACTAACATTAAATAAGCATAAATTGTTTGGTCAACCCAGGTTAATCCTACAGAATGCCCGTTACGTCGGGCAAATGGTGGCCTTTATCGCGCTTATGTGTTAGTATTTTTTCAGGAAATGGTTCTTATAATGAGATCAACTGTGCATTGATGAGATAACGAATTAGTTCAATCGACTGATTCTTAGAGGAGTGACATAGTAATGAGCAAGATTTTGATTATTGAAGATGAGAAGAACTTGGCACGTTTTGTCGAGCTTGAACTTAAGCATGAAGGCGACGAAACGGCTGTTTACGCTAACGGTCGTAAGGGACTTGACGCCGCACTCAACGAGGACTGGGACGCAATTTTGCTGGACCTCATGTTGCCAGATTTGAACGGGCTTGAGATTTGCCGGCGCGTGCGGCAGGTTAAGAACACCCCAATCATCATGATGACCGCGCGGGATTCCGTTATTGACCGGGTTTCTGGTCTTGATCACGGTGCTGATGACTACATTGTTAAGCCATTTGCTATCGAAGAACTTTTAGCCCGCTTGCGTGCGTTGTTGCGCCGGGTCAAGTCCATGGACGCCAGCAACAAGGCTAAGCAAACGACTATCAAGTACCGGGACTTAGTTATCGAGAAGGAAAACCGGATTGTCCGCCGCGGCGACGACATTATTGAGCTGACCAAGCGTGAATACGAACTGCTGCTTACCCTGATGGAAAACATCAACGTTGTTTTGGCCCGCGATGTTCTGCTCAGCAAGGTTTGGGGTTACAACTCGGATGTTGAAACCAATGTTGTTGACGTTTACGTCCGTTACATCCGGAACAAGATCGACCGTCCTGGTGAACAGAGTTACATTCAGACCGTTCGGGGCACGGGCTACGTAATGCGGTCCTAGAATGGACGGCACGCACGAAGACCAATCTAGTAGTGCAAAATCACGGCGCTTTATTTCGCTGCGCTGGCGGTGGGCAGCCACCGTTGGCTTCGGCATTTTTCTAACCTTCCTCGTGTTTGCCATCATCATCTACGGGGTGATGCGGCAGACTTTGGTGACTCAGGAGAAAAACACCGTTACGGATACCGTGAACGCGGTGCGGGCGCGGCTCACCCCAGTCGCAGAAAACCTGACCGTGAGTGCGGTCCGGCCACTGCTGGATACTTCAATTAGCCAAGGCGAAGATATGTACCTTCCCAACCAACGGCGTAGTAATATCAGTATCTTTTCGGACACGACCATCCAAAAAATGTCCCGTGCAGATTTCAACGTCTCAGTTTATGACCGGTCTGGGAAACTCCTGTTTAATTCGCGGCCAAATCCGTTGAAATTCCAGCGTTCCGAGCGGTTGGCCGTGAAGAGCGAACGGAACACCAAATTCGATGGCATTGTTGGTCGTGCTGCCGTGATCAGTGATGGTACCGGGCGCAGGATCGGGTACGTGCAGGTTGCCGATGGAATGACCGCGTTCCACCACACGATGGACACGATTACCGACACAATCTACATGATCAGCATTGCCGCTCTACTCATTTCGGCGATGGTGGGCTTTTGGCTTGCAAACCGCTTCTTGCGGCCAATCAAGCGGATCACCACAACCATTGATGCGATCAATGGGGAGCCGGAGAGTGATGCGCGGATCGAGCAGATTGCTAGTAACGATGAGCTCAGCCATTTGATCAGCGAGTTCAACGCCATGTTGGACCGGATGCAGCGCTATATCGATCAGCAGACTGATTTTGTCGGGGACGTCTCGCATGAATTGCGGACACCGGTGGCTGTTTTGGAAGGGCACCTGCAGCTTCTTAATCGTTGGGGCAAGGATGATCCTGAAGTGCTTGACGAATCCCTAAAGGCTTCGTTGCAAGAAGTCGCCCGGATGAAGAGCTTGATTCAGGAAATGCTTGATTTGACCAGGGCTGACCAGGTTGACACGCAGTTTGCAAATGCTGTTACCGACGCCCAGCCCGTGATTGCTCAAGTGGTGGACGACATGCAGATGATTCATCCTGATTTTGCCATCACGCTTGAAGATGATTTGAAGGGCAAGAATTGGGTGCAGATTTACCGCAACCACTTGGAACAGGTCATGATCATTCTCGTTGATAATGCCGTGAAGTATTCCAAGCAGCGCAAAGAGGTTCACGTTTCGGTGGCGACGAGCCACAACGAGCTCGATATTGCCGTGCAGGACTTCGGTGAGGGTATCAGCCCCGAGAACGTTGCACGGGTCTTCAATCGCTTCTATCGGGTCGATAAGGCCCGTAGCCGTGAAAAAGGCGGTAATGGCCTTGGCCTTGCCATCGCGAAGCAGCTCATTGATGGCTACGGCGGGTCGCTAAGCTTGGACTCCGTCGTCGGTTCCGGTTCGGTCTTCCGAATCGCTCTACCGCTGCTCACGGATGCGCAGGCACAGGCCTTCCGTGACGCAGCCGCCCAAGACGGCGATGGTGCCACTAGCGACAGTCTTTCGGGTTCCCAATTATAATTATGTAAATGCAAGACGGCGTGGGTTGGACTTCATTCTGATGCGCGCCGCCTTTTGTATCGGCTTGGTTAATTTAGGGCAAAAAATAAGCAGTTCCCACATCAATCTGGGAGCTGCTTTTTGAATCGGCTTTATGCCAAGTTATTCGTGCTTTTGCTTGCCCGCGTTGCGTGCCCGTAGATCTTCTGCTGTGGGCGTTGGGTCTGTTTTATCTGCTGCGGAATCAGAACTATTGCCTGGTGCGGCAACGCCCATCGCCTGCATTTTGTCAAAGTTACTTGCTTGGGGTGCGCGGTCAGTAATTGCGCCGTCTTCATCGAACATGTCTGGTGTGACCAGAACAACTGGTGGTTTGGTGGCGTATTCCTTGTCCAGACGCTTGCGGATTTCAGGAACAATCATGTAGGTGATGATTGCTTGTTGAATCACCATGACAAAACCGGTACCGAAGAAGTAAAGACCCAGACCGGCTGAGGAAATCATACTAATCCAGAAAGTGATCAGCGGGCTCATAATCATCATGTTGCGCATGGTCTTCTGCTGTTCAGGGGGCACAGACTGTAAGCTCATCCAGCCTTGCACCACATAGAGCAAGGTCGCGGTGATGGTGATGAACATACTTGGTTTGCCGAGCGGAATGCCGAAGAAGGTACTTTCGGAGATCACCTTCGAGTAGGCAACGGCTTGGTACAATCCGGTGATGAATGGCAGCTGAATGATCAGGGCTAGGCAGCCCATTTTCGGCATCATACTGCTGCCGTTCTTCTTGTAGACATCCTGCATCAACCCGTTGATCTGCATTGTAGTTTCCTGATCAGAGGTGACTTTAGCGGCCTTTTGTAGCAAGTCGAGTTGCGGCTTAAGGACCTTGGCTTTTTCCTGTTGCTCCGTTGAGTTGCGCTGTTGCTTGAGCATGCTTGGCATCAAGACGAGGCGAATGATCAGCGTGAAGATCAAGATGGCGAAACCATAACCGTTACCACTGATGCCACCTAAGTGTTGTGCGGACCAGTTAAGCATGTGGGCCATGGGCAGAGAAACATACTTGTAGAGGCTCCCGTAGAGAAAGCCTGTCGGTGGTTGGCGGACGCCGGTGCTGACGTGCCTGCTGCAGGCAGACAGGAAGATCAAAATGCTTCCTAACGCACCCGCAGTGAGGATTTTTTTATTTTTCATTTACACATTAATTCCCTTCGTGATAATCGCTTCCCACTATACTTGATGCCCTGCAGGCTTTCAAGCGATAACGTCGAAACTGTCATATGAAGGAAGCGGCTGGATTGGCGTTTCCTCGTAACTAGAAACGCGGCCATAAGGGGTCGGGCTGTCCTTGATTGCTTTTTTGAACTTGGCCATGACCGTTGGTGTTGCTAACGCGTGGATGACCACTGAGCCGTCCGCTTGGTTGGCAACATTCCCGCGCACCCCTAATTCGTCCGCGACCATTTTGGTGCTCCAACGGAAGCCAACGCCCTGAACGAGACCGCTGACGCGCATTGTGTAAGCTACTGAATCCATTTTGTAATTACCTCCGCTTCAATATAGGTGTATCCGGATACTACAGACGCACTGTTTATTATTTACAGTTTAGCACAGACATCGCTAGCAGCACGGACTTACATGGACGGATTTAATTACACGAAATGTTGTTATCCATGTTATAGTTGTGATAGCTATGACTAGCCGCCGTGTGCGTTGCACCTGTTTGCACACTGGTGGTACAAAAGTGTCGTGAGTGCCGCTACGAGCGATCACTCAATCGGAGGATTTAAACATGGAAATTATCGCGTCACCAAAGAATGATCACATTAAGTTAGCCAAGAAGTTGACCGTTAAGAAGTACCAGAAGGATTACGACCGCTACCTGCTTGAAGGGCCGCACCAGGTTCACGATGCAATTGCTAGTGGCGCTGAACCCGACCGGATTTACGCTACGAGCAAATACATGCAGGACCGGGAGTTACGGACATACTACAACCGCATGTTTGAAATCAGCTCTGATGTCGCACAAGCCCTCAGTTCAGCCAAAACTTCTCAGGGTGTTTTTGCGGTCATGAAGATGCCCCACAATCAGTTGCCAAAGCCACTGAGCGGCAGCTTTTTGATGCTGGACGCCATTCAGGACCCCGGTAATGTCGGGACCCTGGTCCGGACTGCTGACGCTGCGGGTGTTAAGAACGTGATTTTGGGTAAGCAGACTGCCGACGAATTTTCACCAAAAGTTCTGCGCGCGATGCAGGGTAGTCAGTTCCACGTGAATGTTGTTAGTGCGGACTTGATTAAGCTCACCACCGCATTGCAGCGTAGTGGGGTGCCTGTCTATGGGACTGAACTGAACGATGAAGCTAAACCTTACGCATCGATGGCCAAGACTGAAAACTTTGGCTTGATCATGGGTAACGAAGGTAACGGGATGCGGCCCGAACTGCTCGCCCGGACGGACGCGAACATTTACATCCCAATGCGCGGCCGTGCGGAATCACTGAACGTCGGCGTTGCGGCCGGGGTTGTCCTCTTCCACTTGCTTTCCTAGGATTTCTTTGCGGATATTACGTTTCTCTTACTTTTAGCAAGAATAATCTGCAGATATGCACCCACCTGCTATAATGTGGCTAAACAAGTTAAAGGATGGTCAGCAATGGAGAAATATCGGCGTTGGCAGCATGATCAAGAATATTTGGCACTGGTTAGTGACTTACTCGCTAAGCCTGAAGTTCAGCGGCTTGCAGATTTTACGCAGCACCACCACAGCACCCGTTTGGAACACTCGATTCGGGTGTCCTACACCAGTTACATGATCGGTAAGCAGCTGCACTTAGACGTACGCGCGATTGCGCGGGCCGGCTTGCTACACGACCTGTTTTACTATGACTGGCGGACGACCAAGTTTGACCTTGGAACGCACGCATATGTGCACCCACGCATTGCGCTGCACAACGCTGAACATTTGACTAAACTCAGTCCCGTTGAGCGGGACATCATTATTAAGCACATGTGGGGTGCGACGCTGGCATTGCCGAAGTACCCTGAGAGTTACGTGGTTTCACTGGTTGACGATTACGCCGCAACCGCTGAGTTCATGCACCCGTGGCGGATGCGGATGCTCGCTAAGCTTGGCGCCGCAACCGTTGTGAATGGTAAATAGCTTGAACACAAATTAAGTAATGACGGAACACCAGCGAAGTGCTGGCGTTCTTTTTTTTCGCCTGTGAATTAATATGTGCGGTGAGTGCAAGTTTTGTTGCATTCGCGTGATTTAGCGGTATACTTGATTCAAGGTTACTATCAATTCGTAAGCGAATGAGGGGAATAAAATGCAAGTTGCCACAAAGCCATGCACTAAAAACAGTGCAACAGAAATCTGTCCACATTTTCAGAAGACGTTCATGATTCTGGGAAAGAAGTGGAACGGTCTAATCCTTGAAGTACTCATGGATGGACCGCAACGGTTCAAGAACATTGCCAGTGCCGTTACCAAGTGCTCAGACCGGGTGCTCGTTGAACGGCTCAAGGAGCTTGAGAGCGATGGCTTGGTTGATCGGGTCACGCACCCAGATTCAGCACTAATTGAATACCGGCTGACACCTAAGGGTGAGGGCCTTTCCGATGTGCTTGCCAGTGCCCACGCTTGGGGCGATGTTTGGCTGACTGACGAAGAATGTGTTGACTAGCAGCATTTTGGCGTCTAGACTGAAGCATAGTTAAATCGTAAAGGCGTTGAAGAAAACGCAGGCGTGAATTGCTGTCAGGAAGAAAGCTCACCGACTGAAAGGCTTTTGAGCGGAGCGCGCCCGTATTCATTTTCTGAGCTGACTTATTAGTGCGGAGGCTGCTACAAGGCAGTGGTCGCGCGGTATGTTCCGGTCGCGACCGTTATCGCCTTAATTAAGAGCGCACATTGTGTGAACAAGGGTGGTACCGCGGCTAGTTCGTCCCTGATCGTCGAAAGACGGTTGGGGGCTTTTTTTATGCGTTCAGCCGTCGCTACACACTTTAGATACAGAAAGGATTATTGCCATGGACTTGCAAGATAAGCTTCAGGCACTGCTCAAAGAGAACCAGAAGAAAATTGAGGAAACCAAGGAGCTCGATGACTTGGACAAGATCCGGGTCAACCTGCTGGGCAAGAAGGGCCCCATCACCCAAGTATTGCGGGGGATGCGGGACCTGGACGCAACGGAGCGGCCAAAGGTTGGTGCTTTTGCGAACAGCATTCGCGATGAGCTGAACGCCGCACTTGATGAACAGCGGGAAACACTGCGCCGCGAGCGGGTTGCCCGCAAGCTTGCTAAGGAAACGGTTGACGTGACGATGCCCGGCACGCCGGTCCGCTTGGGGACGCCGCACATCCTGCAGCAGATTATCGATGACTTGTCCGATTTTTTCCTCGGCATGGGTTACCAAATTGTGGACAGTTACGAAGTTGAACAGGACCACTACAATTTTGAAATGCTCAACATTCCTGCTGACCACCCCGCTCGGGACATGCAGGATACCTTCTACCTGAACAAAGAACTGCTGATGCGGACCCAGACCTCCGCGGCGCAGTCCCGGACGCTGGAGAAGCACGACTTTAGCAAGGGTCCGCTCAAGATGATCAGCCCCGGCCGCGTTTACCGGCGCGATACCGATGACGCAACCCACAGTCACCAGTTCCACCAGATGGAGGGGCTCGTGATCGACAAGAATATCACGATGGCCGACTTGAAGGGCACGTTGCTCGCAATGGCCCAGCACGTCTTCGGTGCCGACCGTGAGATTCGTTTGCGCCCATCATACTTCCCATTCACGGAACCTAGTGTGGAAGTCGATGTGTCTTGCTTCCGTTGTGGCGGTAAGGGCTGCAGCGTCTGCAAGTACAGCGGCTGGATCGAAGTTCTGGGTGCCGGCATGGTCCACCCGAACGTCCTGACCTACGCGGGTGTTGACGCAGATGTCTATGGCGGCTTTGCGTTCGGCCTCGGCCCGGACCGATTCGCCATGCTGAAGTATGGTGTTGACGACATCCGGAGTTTCTACACCGACGATGTTCGTTTCCTTGAACAGTTCCACAAGGAGGGCTAATTAACAATGGATGTATCGTATGAATGGTTAAAAGAGCTAGTTGACGTTCCGGTGACCCCGGAAGAGCTGGCTGATAAAGTTTCCCGGACAGGAATCGAAGTACCAAGCGTGACCTACCGTGGCGCTGGCATGAAGAAGCTTGTGATCGGGCACATTGAAAGTGAAGTTATGCACCCGAACTCTGACCACCTGCACATTTGTCAGGTTGACGTCGGTGAAGATGAGCTCCGCCAGATTATCTGTGGTGCGCCGAACGTGGCTGCTGGCCAGACGGTTGTGGCCGCACTACCTGGTGCCCGGATTGCCAACAATGTCAAGATCAAGCGCGGCAAAATCCGCGGTGAGGTCAGTGACGGCATGCTCTGCGCCCTGCAGGAAATTGGGTTCAGCGACAGCGTGGCGCCCCACAAGTACAGTGACGGCATCTACGTCTTTGATGAAGCTATCAAGCCAGGGACTGATGCTATGGACGTGCTCGGCATGAACGATGCCGTCCTCGATTTTGACATCACCCCGAACCGGGCGGACATCTTAGGCATGCGCGGTACGGCTTGGGAAGTCGGTGCCACTTATGGCAACAAGCCGCACTTCGAAGAAAAACATCTGGTTGAAGGCAGTCAGAAGACTGCCGACATGCTGAAGGTCAGTGTCACTGACCCTAAGGATGCGCCAAGCTACAATTTGCGCGTGGTCACGGGCGTCAAGATTCAGGACAGCCCACTCTGGATGCAAAAGCGCCTCTGGAATGCTGGCGTCCGGCCAATCAACAACATTGTTGATATCACCAACTACATCATGCTCTACTTCGGACAGCCGCTGCACGCCTTTGATTACGACAAGCTCGATAACAAAGAAATCCTTGTGCGTCGGGCGACCGATGGCGAAAAGCTCACCACGCTTGATGGTAACGACCACGAGCTGGTCAGTGACGACATCGTTATTACTGACGGCGACAAGCCGGTTGCTCTCGCCGGGGTCATGGGCGGTTTGAACTCCGAAATCACTAAGGACACCACCACGGTTGTTTTCGAAGCTGCGACCTTTAACCACATCAACATCCGTAAGACCGCCCAGCGTTACAATCTGCGCAGCCAGGCGTCAATTCGCTTCGAGCGCGGGATCGACTTGGCCAGCATCGTTCCTGCATTGAACGAAGCCGCGCGCCTTGCCGGTGAACTAGGTGGCGGGACCGCTACGGCGGGAGTGATCACAGGCAGTTCGGTCAGTGCCGATCCAGTGGTGATCGATATCTCTTTGAACCGAATTAACAAAATCTTAGGAACCCAGATTTCAGCGGTTGCAGTCAGCAAAATTTTTGATCAGCTGGGCTTCGGGGTGCAGGAACAGGCAAGTGCAGACGATGTGATTTTCACCGTCTCCGTTCCGGCCCGGCGCTGGGATATCAGCATTGTTCCTGACCTGATCGAAGAAGTTGCGCGAATCTACGGCTATGATCAGCTGCCAAGTACCTTGCCAACCACCAGTCAGACCGTTGGTACTTTGACTACGGTTCAGGAACGCGTCCGGCGCAGTCGCAAGCTCCTTGAAGCGATGGGGATGGATCAGGCGATTACCTATGCTTTGCGGCGTGAAGGGGACAACAAACACTTCATCCTCGAACCAGGCGAAACCACTAAGTTGGCATGGCCGATGACGGTCGACCACCAGGAATTGCGGCAGAACATGCTCAGCGGGTTGCTCGATGCCGTTAAATATAACGTCGCCCACGGGACCGCGGATATCGCACTCTACGAACAAGGCCGGACCTTCATTCGGCATGCGGGGCACGACCGACCAGCCGAGCACGAATACCTTGCCGGCGTGTTCAGTGGGTCAATGCAGCAAGACTCATGGAATCAAAAGGCAAAGCCAGTCGACTTCTTCACAGTCAAAGGCATTGTTAGTGCCTTGCTTGATGATTTTGACATTGCTGGGAACATTGAATTTGCGGCAACTGACCTTGACTCCGCTTTGCACCCTGGGCAGGGCGCATCGATCTACTTGGACGGCGAACGCATTGGTCTGCTTGGTCGGCTGCACCCCGAGTTTGAACACGAAGAGGGCTTGCCTGCAACCTTCGTTTTCGAACTGAACTTGGAACCACTGTTTGTTGCCGACCGGAACGTCAAAATCGCTGTGCCTGCGCCTAAGTTCCCTGGCGTCACCCGCGACGTTGCGCTGTTAATCGCAGACAACGTTACCGACCAACAAGTACTCGATGTGATTAAGGCCAATGGTGGCAAGTACTTGCAGTCCGCCCGCCTGTTTGATGTCTACGCTGGACCGAAGCTGCCTGCTGGCACTAAGAGTTTGGCCTACACCTTGACCTACCTGAACCCAGAAGCCACCCTGACGGACGAAACGGTTTCCGCTTCATTTGCCAAGGTTACGGCTGCCTTGGAATCTGAACTTAAGGCACATATCCGTTAGGGGTATCGCATTTTGGCTGTGTTTTAGCTATAATGTTAGGGATAATGCTATGGAGGTCTAACGGTGGCTGAAACGAACAAAGACACAAACAATCAGGATAAGAAAACTATCCGTAATGTCCAGTCGAATGTGGTACACCGCATTGTGATTTGGGTTGTAGGGATTATTATTGCCCTACTGATCATCGTCGGCTTCATGGGCTACCGCTACGTGCGGTCTTCCTTTGGGCCTGTCAACGAGTCGGCGACCGCGACCGTGAACGTCAAAATTCCGATTGGGTCAACGAATAAGGACATTGCAACACTGCTTGAAGACCGCCACGTCATTAAAAGTGCGGTTGTCTTTGACTACTACGTTAAGTCCCGTAACTACACTGATTTTCAGGCGGGAACGTACTCTTTGAAGCAGTCGATGAGTTTACAGCAGGTGATTGCTGCTCTGCGGACCGACAACGGTTCTGTTGCGCGGCCTGTCGCCCACGTACTTGTGCGTGAAGGGGTGACGGCTGAAGACATTGCGGATACGATGTCTAAGTACACCAAAAAGGATAAGAACCTGACTAAGAAGTCATTCATGAAGGTCATGCGTAGTAAGTCATTCTTTAAGCAAATGGCTGCTAAGTACCCCGCACTACTTAGTTCTGCGACTAAGGCGAAGGGTGTCCGCTACCGACTTGAGGGTTACCTCTTCCCGGCGACCTACGATGTCTCGAAGAACATGACCGCAGAAAAACTCGTTGAATCAATGATTGCCAAGTCGGATAGCACCTTGAGCCCGCTCTACAAGTCGATCGATCAGAAGGGCTTCACTGTCCAGCAGGTCTTGACACTTGCTTCCTTGGTTGAACGTGAAGGGGTGACGGAGAACAGTCGGCGGATGATTGCCGGCGTTTTCCTGAACCGAATTGACGTTAAGATGCCGCTGCAATCGGATCTGACCGTCATGTACGCTCTTAACACCCACAAGAAGCACCTGACCAACAAGGACACGGCAGTTAACTCCCCGTACAACTTGTACAAGCACACGGGATATGGCCCTGGTCCCTTCAACCAGCCTAGTCTTGAGTCTGTCCGTGCGGTCCTGAATCCCGCGGAGCGTAGCGCAGGTTACCTCTACTTCGTTGCCAACATGAAGACAGGTAAAATCCTGTACGGGCGCACCCTCAGCGAACAGAATGCTAATATCGCTGCAATTGGCTCGGATAACAATTAGGACACTGATTTGGGGGATACCGTGACAGAACTACAAAAACCAATCGTCATCGGGATTACTGGGGGCTCTGCTTCTGGTAAGACCACGGTGGCACACGAAATTTTTCAGCACTTCTCCACAAGCAGTTCGATTCTGCTTCTCGAACAGGATTCATACTACAAAAGTAGCAAGCTGCCCTTTGAAGAGCGCAAGAAAATCAATTATGATCACCCGCTTGCTTTCGATACACCACTGTTGGTTGCCAGTTTGAAGAAATTACTTGCACGGCAATCAATTGAAAAGCCAGTTTATGACTACAAAATGCACAACCGGAGTGATAAGGTTGTCCACGTTGAGCCCCGTGACGTCATCATCATTGAGGGAATCCTTATTCTCGCCGATGAGGAGTTACGCAAGCTAATGGACATTAAGGTTTTTGTCGATACAGATGACGATATCCGCCTAATGCGCCGGATACAACGCGATATGGTTGAGCGTGGCCGCTCTCTCGACAACATCATGGCCCAGTACATGAGTACCGTTAAACCGATGTATCATGAGTTCATTGAACCCACGAAACGGTACGCGGACTTGATCGTGCCAGAGGGGGGCGAGAATCACGTTGCCATTGATCTTTTGGTAACCAAGATTCAGTCAATTCTCTCTGAGCGTGGCTTGGCTTAAAACAAACAAATTAAAAGGAGTACACGCACATGGCAGATAAGAACTATCAGATGACCGCTGAAGGTAAGGAAAAGCTCGAGAAGGAACTGAATGAATTAAAGACCGTTAAGCGGCCTGAAGTGATCGATCGCATCAAGATTGCCCGTTCATTCGGGGACTTGTCCGAAAACTCAGAGTACACGAGCGCCAAGGACGAGCAGTCATCATTGGAGAGCCGGATTTCCACGGTTGAACAGATGCTGCGGTATGCCGAAATCGTTGACAGTGATGCTGTCGCGAAGGACGAGGTTGCTGTCGGCAAGAAGGTCACCTTCATCGAAGATGGCGAAACCGATGAAGAGACTTACCAGATCGTTGGTGCGGCTGAAGCTGATCCGGCAACCGGTAAGATCAGCAATGAATCACCAATCGGCCAGAGTCTCATCGGCAAGCACGTGGGCGAGAAGGTCAGCATTCAGACCCCGGGTGGCGAGATGATCGTTAAAATCGTGAATGTCGAATAGTAGTGATTAAGTGAACGGTTAAGGTAAGGGGTCCGGCGTGAGCCGGGCCCCTTACTTGTTAATTGCTTGAAATATCAGCCGCTAGCCCTAAGACAAATTAGGGAAAACGCGTATTATAATGTCGGGAGGTGATGTCATTGTCATCCAGAGTGCGCTTTTTTATCATCATCGAGGCAGCATTATTCTTGATGCTCGCATATCAAATCATTAGTAATCCTGCTACCCTGGTCTTTAGCATTTTGGCAGTGTTGAGTTTGGTCTGGGCAAATAGTCTGCACCGGGGCAACTTTTTAAAAACACCATTGCTACTATTTGGCACCATTGCGCTAGTCGTTACGGTGTTCATTAATCCCACTGCGTGGTGGATGATCATGGTCGCAATTCTCGCCATTCTGTTTGCCGGGCGTGGTTCCATCAGTAGTTCAGGGCTCATGCCCTGGTTCCGAAAGCAGTTTGTCAGCGTGCGGACTACTGGTGACGGCGATAAGGGGACTGATGGCCGCCGCCCGTGGTTTGGCGATTTCGTGATCGGTCAATCAGTCTTTGAATGGGAAGACGTTAATATCAGTATTTTGACCGGCGACACGATTGTTGACCTTGGTAACACCATCTTGCCCCGCAGAGATAACGTCGTGATGATTCGAAAGGGCTTCGGGAAGACGCGCGTACTAGTACCAATTGGGGTCGGAATCGAGCTCAACCACTCAGCACTTGTTGGCAAGGTAGACTTTGGTGGGGCGCAGCATATTCTGCGCAATGAGACCCTGCACCTGTACAGTGATGATTATGAGAGTGCACCACGGCATTTGCGGATCGTGACCTCAGCCATTATTGGCGATTTGGAGGTCGTGCCAGTATGAGAAAACGTTCGTATTTGGGGGTTTTTAGCGCCCTCGCAATTATTACTATTGGTTTTGAACTACTGTTACTCTGGATCATCGCCGGGCCAACGAATCCCCAGCACCTGCTGGATCTGCTGCTGAAGAGTTATTTTGGCGTGCCAGTCGTCATGTATGCCTTATTTGGCGGAATCACGACTGGAATTACAGGTTTTTTGATTGCCTATTTTGCCGTACACCGCTTAACCCGCAACATGACCAGTAAGTTATCCGTTCTGGCTGGTAACCAGCTGGAGCGCGACGGGTCCATGGCTACTAATCGGGTTGCTCACGAGGTCGGCCGGGAGAACGCGGTAATGTTGGAAAGCCTGCGCCAAAAAATCGTCCGCTTGCAGCAGGAAATTGCCCGTTACAGCGCCCAGCCGGTCATGGTCGGTGGGGAGTCGAAGGAACAGATTCTCATTGAGGAGCGGCACCGGATTGCGCGGGAGCTGCACGATTCCGTTTCCCAGCAGCTGTTTGCGGCCATGATGATGCTTTCGGCAATGAAGAGTACACTTAAGAAAACTGATGCGGACGCCAACTTACAGAAGCAGGTGCGGACGATTGAGCGGGTCATTAATGCCGCCCAGTCTGAGATGCGGGCCTTGCTCCTGCACTTGCGGCCTACGAGTTTGGCTGGTAAGCATTTACGTGCAGGAATTATCGGTCTGCTTAAGGAACTCCAAACCAAAATTCACATTCGGATCACCTGGGAATTGAGCGATGTTCAGTTGGCGCCTGCCGTTGAAGATAATCTGTTTAGGGTGGTGCAGGAGCTACTTAGTAACACTTTGCGGCATGCCGACGCCGAGGAGCTTGAGGTTTACCTTGAGCAGGCGAACGACACCGTGATTCTGCGGGTCGTTGATGATGGTGTGGGTTTTGACTCGCGCAAGGACGTCGCGGCTGGGAGTTACGGCTTGCAAAATATCAAGGAACGCGCTGCTAGTATTGGCGGCACCGCCCGCATCATTAGCTTCCCAAATCAGGGAACGAGTGTGGAGTTGCGGGTTCCGGTAACCAAGGAGGATGATTCAGTTGATAAAAGTTCTGATCGTTGATGACCACGAAATGGTGCGTCTTGGAATTTCTTCATACTTAGGGGTTCAGGATGACCTTGAGGTGGCAGGTGAGGCCGAAAATGGCCAAGAGGGTTTGGACATGGCCTTAAAGTTACGGCCGGATGTCATTCTCATGGACTTGGTGATGCCGAAGATGAACGGGGTTGATGCCACAAAAAAGATTCTCAAGGCTTGGCCGGCCGCTCGCGTGATCATTCTCACCAGTTTTATCGATGACGAGCTAGTTTACCCGGCGATGGAGGCCGGAGCGGCTAGTTACATTCTCAAGACCAGTACGGCCGAGGAAATCGCAGACGCCATCCGGCAGACAGCGAAGGGCCAGACGGTTCTGGAGCCGGAAGTTAGCAGTAAAATTCAAAACCGGGGTAAGGCAATGGCGGACATTGCCCTTTACGATGATTTGACCAGTCGTGAGCGTGAGGTCCTCCGCCTGATTGCGCAAGGTAAGAGTAATCAAGAAATTGCCGACGAGCTCTTCATCACTTTGAAGACGGTCAAGACGCATGTATCCAACATTCTGGCCAAGCTGGAAGTTGATGACCGCACGAAGGCTGCAATTTATGCTTTTAAACACGGTATCGTCAAACCCAGCGGTGATGATGACGATGATGGTCATACCGCAGCGGTTTAAATCAAAACAACTCAAGTTCCATGCAAAAATGCCACCGACCCGGCGCGGATCGGTGGCATTTTGTGTTTTATAGGTCTGTACGTTAGTGACGCCGGCCCATTGCGTGGCGCGGCCGGTAACGACTACGCAATGTCCAGTAGGCTAAGATCCAGCTACACATGGAAATCACGCTACCCAGGAGCAAGTACGGCGGCACGTAGCGCATGGTGACGTGGTGATTACCTTGCGTTAGCGGTACTGTCATGAACATGTTGAGCGCCTTTTGCGGAGTGACCCGTTTGCCGTCAACGCGCACCGTCCAGCCCGGAACCTGGGGGATGGTGGTGAACAGGACTTGCTTGCGTTTGCTGACGTTGATGTCCCCGCTGAGACTGCTAGCCTTTTGCTTGACGTTCGTGAGCGGGCTCGCCTTCAATTGCGTGATGGCGGCGGTTGCCTTTGCGTTGTTGAGCTGGTAAAGGGCCACGTCCGCGAAGCTGATGTCCTTACTAAAGCTGAACTTCAGCACCTGCTCCTTACTCATATCTCGTGGCGTCACGTTCAGGACCACAGTGTTGCGGAAGGTGTCGTAGGTGTGGACGGGTTCACCATTAAGCG
This sequence comes from Lacticaseibacillus zhaodongensis, assembly GCF_009687905.1. Classification (GTDB taxonomy): domain Bacteria; phylum Bacillota; class Bacilli; order Lactobacillales; family Lactobacillaceae; genus Lacticaseibacillus; species Lacticaseibacillus zhaodongensis. The sequence continues at coordinate 42,028 of NZ_BLBG01000003.1, forward strand.
TGATGTTGACCACGTTGCCGGTGAAGTCACCACCAACGGTCAAGTAAAATGAATCGGTGGTGTCAGCCTTGAAGTGGTACGCGACGGTGGCCGTTTTATGCTTGGGCGCGACGCCATAAACCATTCCTGACTTGGTATGAACATTTGTGAAGACGGTCTTGCTGGGAGTGATTGCGGCAAAATACGGGCTGTAGCTCTGCCCAGTGAGTCCCGCCATAATCGCTTCTTGATTGCTAATTGGACTACCAGGGGTCAGTTTGACCCGCTCAATTTTGTTGCTGGCGGCGAATCCTAATCCCAGCGCGTTCTGATTTTTGTAGATGTTTAGCAGCTTAGTGTGACCCACCGGCTCGTAGTCGGACATGTCGGGCCGGGTGCTGAGCGTTGGCAGCAAGGTGTTGCCGAGCGTTTTAGCAGTTACTGGCCGCTGATCTAACCAGTACTTGGTGTCGAGTAACGCATCAGTCAGGATGGTGCCGTCCGCGTAGGTCACAAAACCATCGCCCTCAGGTTGGCCGATGTTGGCGTAGAAGCGGGGCACGGCTGGTTCGAACATCGAGTTGAACTGGTCTTCGCCCATGTAGCCGATCTGCATCGCGTCGTTCTTTGTCCGCAGCACTGTTTTGCCGATGCGATAAGTACTGTGGTCGTGGTTTTGAATGCGGCTGACGCCCTGGCGCAATGTCTCGGTGTAAGTATGGTAATCACTATGGCTGACGTAACTGATTTGGTTGAGCGACAGGGCCGCGTTCGTGGCCATATCAATGACCGTGAAGCTAAGAATCAAGAAGCCGCTCAGCTCCTTGCGGTCATCGCCGGTACTCAACAGGATGATGGCGAGTAACCCAAACAAACCGGATAAGACAACCGTTTGTTTGCGCAAGTAGGTGAAACTCCCAACGTGCGCGTACACATACACGCTAGCAGTGATGACGAGCACGCAGAGGAGCAACATCTGGACAATGTTAATTCCGTCCTTAACTGTCCCCAGTCCCCTGGCGGCGAGGAAAATCAGCCAGAATACCACCACGAAGGAAAAACGGTAGGGGTACCAGACGGGAAACTGCATTCCGTGCCAGAATAGATCTAGTGGTTCGTACATTAGCGATAAGGTTAAGAATGCGGTGATGGCGAAAGCAACGACGCGCTCCCGAATTGGAATTTTGCCGGCAATGAAGTAGATAATTACCCCGAGGAAGACGATTGCCCCCACGAAGATATTTGGTAGTCCCGACGGCATTTGGCCAAAATTGAAGGAGCCACTAAACATCTTGCTGAGCAAATGGAGCGGGGGGTACTCGATGCGGTTGTGGACTGCAGTTACCGTATAGGTGCCCTTGCTGAGGGTGATTTGGTAAAAAGTTGGCAGCAAGATGAGTGCCGCGCTCCCGGCTGCGAGGATGGCTCCGGAGACGAACCGCCAGCTAGTTCGTAATAATTGCGCGCGCTGGGGCCGCTTCCTGGCAAGACAGTAACCAAAATACAAGCAGCTGAATATGCAAATCATGTACGCCATGTAATAATTAACAATGAGGGTGACCGCGAGCGCGATGACGAAGCGGCGGGGCCGGTGCTCAAATAATTCTTCGATTCCATCTGCGACCAGTGGCAACATGATTGCCCCATCAAGCCACATCAAATTGAGCTGATTGCTGATCATCCACCCGGATAGTGCGTAGGCAAGACCATATGTCGGTAGCAAGCGCGCGGTGACCCCGCGCCGTTTGAGAAAGTAGGCCATGCTCAAACCGGCAGTTCCGTATTTAAACAGGGTGATGATGGTGATTCCTAAATCGAGCTGGGTTTTGGGAATCAGGACTAGAATCAGGTTGAAGGGACTCAGCAGGTAATACGCCCAGACGCCGAGCATGTCCCCACCAAGGGCTTTATTCCAGCCGAAAAGGAACTGTCCAGGGTGGCCGAGAACCGTTTGTCTAAAGTATGCGTAAAAATCGATGTATTGTTGGCCCATATCGACCGTTAAGAGACTACCATTACCAAAGGGATAAACCCGCCGAAAGGCAAAAAAGTAGATTGCCATGATGATCACCGGTAAAATAAAGGCGATCACCAGCGGGTGAGTCCGGATTTTGTTCAAGAAACGCATGTGTACCCTCCAATCGGCGGATGTTTTGATGAATTCAGCATACCACGAGCAGCGGGTGCATGGAGTTAGCACTGCAATTTTGGTACACTGGTAAAGATTATAATTAAAGGAGCTACTTAGTTGAAGTATATCCGTACACCGCGTCCGAAGCGGCAAAAATCATCAATTCCCTTCCGGCTGAACTTCCTGTTTTTCGTGGCGTTCTTCCTGTTTGCGATGCTCATCGGCCAGCTGGCTTACCTGCAGATCACAAACGGAGCCCGTTTTGCCACCGAAGTTAACCGGACTGGGACGACCGTTGTTACTGGTAATGTCCCCCGGGGGCTTGTTTACGACTCCAAGGGCCGGATCATGGTGAACAACAAGGCTAATGCCGCCATCACCTACACCAAGAACATTGCAACCTCCACCGACCAAATGTACAAGACGGCCAACCGCCTGCAACGTTACATAACGGTTGATGCTAGTAACCTCCAACCCCGTGATGAACGGGACTACTTCTTGGGTGATAAGAATAACCTGAAGAAGGTCAACGCGCAGCTTAGCAAAGCCCAGCTCAAGAAGAAGGGCAATGCCTTGTACCAGCTTGAGCTGAAGGTTGCAGCACGCTTGATGCCGTCATTGACCGCGCGCCAAAAGCAGGCCGCGGCGATTTATAAGGTGATGAATGGGGCGACGCAACTATCCACCGTGTACATCAAGAACAACAACGTGACCTCTAAGGAGGTCGCGGTCGTTGGGGAACACTTGACTAGTCTACCGGGGGTCAATCTCGGGACGGACTGGGACCGGAGCTACCCGAACGGGAAGTCAATAACTAGTGTGATTGGGACGGTCAGCTCAGAAAAGTCAGGGCTACCCCGCGAAGAGCTGGACAGTTACCTCGCCAATGGTTACGCCCGTAACGACCGCGTTGGGACTTCTTACCTTGAGAAACAGTACGAAGATGCGCTTCGGGGCAGTAAGTCGCAGACAACGGTCGAAATCAATGATCAGGACCAAATTGTTAGCCAGGTTCAGAAGTTTGCCGGCCAACAGGGGCAGAACCTTAACCTGACAATTGATTCGAGCTTCCAGAATCAAGTTCAACAAATTGTTAAGAAGTACTACTCACAAACGCTGGCAACTGGGGATGCATCCCTTTCTGACGGTGCCTACGCGGTCGTCTTGAATCCCAATACCGGTGCGGTGCTCGCAATGTCCGGGATCTCGCGTAATCCAGACACAGGTAAGCAAACCGACGATGCTCTCGGTGTGATCAACCGCGCCTTCGTCATGGGGTCCGCCGTCAAGCCCGCTATGGTGTTGGGTGCTTTGCAGCAAGGAGTCATTAGCCGGAGTAACAACACCCAATCTGACGAGCCCATCTACCTGAAGGGTGCACCCGTCAAGAAGTCAATTTATCCTGCTGGCACTTTTGGTGCAATGAACGCTCAGCTGGCGCTTCAAGTTTCTAGTAACATCTATATGATGCGCCTAGCCATGAAGGAAGCTAACGCGAGCTACGTACCGAAGTCCGTTATGACCATGAAGCCCGACATCTTCTCCATTTTGCGCGGTCATTTTGCCCAGTTTGGTTTGGGGACCAAAACGGGGATCGACTTGCCTGGTGAGGCACTGGGGGTCACTGGTGCCGATTACAACGCTGGCGGGCAACTAGCTGTTGGGTCCGCACTGGACTTGTCCTACGGGAACTATGATTCCTACCCGCTGATCGAAATGGCGCAGTACGTCAGCACCATTGCTAACGGAGGCTACAAGATGCAGCCTTACGTTGTGCAGTCGATTTCCCAGACCTTGTCAGATGGTTCTGAGGGCCCGGTTGTTTCGACAACGCAACCCAAAGTGCAAAGCAAGGTTCTTTCCAGCACGGAAGATATTAACTTTGTGAAGCAAGGTATGTGGCAGGCGGTTCACGGGACCAACGGGTGGACCACGGCGACCTCGCTTAGCGACCTGAACCCTGGAGTTGCTGTGAAGACCGGGACCGCACAGACCTTCTCACATGGCCAAGAAACAATTAACACGTCCTTGGTTGGTTTTGCACCGGCGAAGAATCCGCAAATTGCGATTGCCATCGTGATTCCTGATATTGGGCAGGCTGCCGACAAAGCTTTCTTCAACCAGAAGATTGCGCATGATATTATCTCGGCATACTACAAGAGTCACCACATTGCTAAGGACAAGGGTTACAGTGCTCACCAAACTAACATGCCGTAAATGCATCTACCAATTCGGCAAATGCCTAGTTCTGGCGCATGAAAGGGTATAGCAATATTCATGCGTGAATGCTAAAATTTTAATGTTGGTCTTTTATAATCAAACTATTCAAGCGAAGAGAGGTATGCCATGCGCGATAGAGACTGGTCTGAGCGACCTTTTGTCACTTACCTATTGATTGCGGCCTGCGTGCTGATGTTTCTGCTCGAAGCAGTGGCTGGGGGGTCAACTTCCACCGCCGTTTTGGTGCGACTGGGCGCGCGCGTAACGCCGTACGTCTTTGCGGGAGAGTGGTGGCGCTTAATTACCGCGACCTTCCTGCACATCGGGATCATGCACATCGCGATGAACATGCTGACGCTTTGGTTTCTGGGGCCACTTACTGAGCAGCTGTTCGGGCACACCAGATTTGCGGTGATTTACCTGCTCAGTGGTATTATCGGCAATTACGCCGGCTTATTTTTCAACAGCCCAAACGTCGTTGGCGCCGGTGCGTCTACCGCTTTGTTTGGAATGCTGGGCGCCTTCTTGATGATTGGCGACAATTTTAGAGATAACCCAGCGGTTGCGGCGATGACCAAGCAGTTTTTGATTTTGATCGGAATCAATTTACTGTTTGACATCACCCAGAGCAACATTGATATTGCCGGTCACATCGGGGGCTTAATTGGGGGCTTCCTCGTGGCTGGCGTTTGCGGGGCACCGCGGTTTGGCCGCATCAGCACTTGGAAACGGGTGTTGATGGGGGTCATCCTTGTGGTCAGCCTGCTGCTTTTGTACTTTGTTTATGGGGGTTCTTTGTGGTGATTAATACTTACAACGATATCCTGCAATTACTAAAGCGTTTTGGCACTTATATTCACTTGGGCAATCGGCTCTACGACATGGAGCTAGCGGCGATTGAACTCGACCGCTTGCACAAGGCCCAACTAGTTGATAATGAAACTTATGCGCGGGCCAAAATCGTGCTTAATCATGAACACGAGGAAGAACTGAAGCATCCCCTCAAACTTACAAAATGGAGGAAAAATACAAATGACTGATAAGAAGCTGATTGGTGTTGACTTGGGCGGTACTACCGTCAAGTTCGCCATCCTCACCGCCGATGGTGAGATCCAGCAGCGCTGGAGCATTGACACCAACATTCTGGACGAGGGTAGCCACATCGTCCCAGACATTATTGACAGCATTAACGAGCACTTGGATTTGTACAACATGAAGCCTGCTGACTTCTATGGTATCGGCATGGGCTCACCTGGTTCAGTTGATATTGATGCGGGGACCGTTGTCGGGGCCTACAACCTCAACTGGAAGACCAAGCAGTTCGTTAAGCGCGACATTGAGAAGGGGACCGGGATTGCCTTCAAAATCGACAATGACGCTAACTGTGCCGCAATGGGTGAACGCTGGAAGGGTGCCGGTGACAACGCTAGTGATGTGACCTTCGTTCCGCTTGGCACTGGTGTCGGCGGTGGGATCATCGCTAATGGCCACCTTTTGCATGGTGCAGCCGGTTCTGCCGGTGAAATTGGCCACGTGGTGGTTGATCCTAACGGTTACCTTTGCACCTGTGGCAACCATGGCTGCCTCGAAACCGTTGCTTCCGCGACTGGGATCGTCCGCGTTGCGCGCGACATGGCTGAAGAATTTGCTGGTGACAGTCAGCTCAAGGCGACCCTTGATGATGGTGATGAAATCTCATCCAAGATGGTCTTCGACCTGGCTAAAGAGGGCGACAAGCTCGCAGTTGCAGTTGCTGACCGGGTATCTTAGTTCCTCGGTTTCGCACTCGCTAACCTCGCTAACACGCTGAACCCCCAGTACATTGTTATCGGTGGTGGGGTCAGCGCGGCCGGTGATTTCCTGCTTTCCCGCGTCCAGAAGAACTTTGAAAAGTACACCTTCTCCAACGTGCGCACTTCAACCCAGGTCCGGCTCGCTACTCTTGGCAATGCTGCCGGTGTGATTGGTGCAGCAAGCTTGGTATTGGAGTAAAATAAACTTATTACGTTTCTAGGAGGCAGTTGGATATGGTGCACGGAGCAGGCGTTAATTTTCTAACTTTGATTTGGATCGTCATCGGTCTGATCTTGGTTATTTGGGCGGTGTCATGGTTTTACCGTTACTTCATGGCTCGTCGTTACAAGCAGTATGGTGGGGAATTAGACGCCGAACAGTTTGAAACCACGATGCGCAAGGCTCAGGTCATTGATCTGCGTGAAAGTAGTGAATTTGACAAGGGTCACATCATGGGTGCCCGGGACATGCCTTACACGCAGCTCAAGGAGAAAATGAGCGGGCTGCGCAAGGACCAGCCTGTTTACCTCTACGACACGACCGGTGCGCTCTCATTGCGGGCCGCAAGTCGCTTGCGCAAGGCTGGTTACACCCAAATCTACTGGCTCAAGAATGGTTTTGATGACTGGTCAGGTAAGACTAAGGCTAAGAAGTACCCAGATTAAAGCGCGCTGCCTTTGGTTCTGATTCCAAAGGCGGAGCAAAAAATCACCCGTAAGCACAAGGTTTCGTGTTTACGGGTGATTTTGCGTTGATAGTCACAATGTGAAAAGTCCGGCTACGCTTCTAGAACTGGTGGGCAGCGCGAGACTTGCGAATGGCCTTGCGCCGGTTCTCATTGATCTCGTCCACCTTGGTCTCAACAGGGTCGATGTAAGCCTTCTTGAAGGTGACAATGGTTGCAGCGACGGCACCGAGGGTAGCCAGGGAACCGATTAGGAAGCCGGTACTAAATTTGTTTTTCATGTTTTTCCCTCCTGTCTAATGCTTCGTATGAGTTGGTATAACTTCATTGTAATACTTCGCGGCCACGAACAGAAGTAAAAATTGTGGCGGTTTCATTTTCGCAGTGACGCTCACGAAAGGAGTAACACGGATTCATGGCAGATAAGCAAGCAAAGCCGCAAGTGCTCATGATCGGTGGACCAACCGCCGTCGGTAAAACAGCCCTCGCGATTCGTTTGGCACAACAATTTGAAGGCATCATTATCAACGCTGATGCCTTTCAAATCTACAGGGGGATGGACATTGGCACGGCGAAACCGACCGGAGCTGAACGCCGCGCCGCAGAGCACCGCTTAATTGATATTGCCGAGCCGGATGCGGGTTTCTCCGCCGCGAAATTCGTCGCCTTAGCTAAGCAAGAAATCAGCCGCGCACTGGCTATGGGCAAGTTACCGATTCTCGTCGGGGGAACTGGTTTTTACCTCAACGCATTGCGGCTTGGCTTAGCTTTGGGTGAAAAGGGTGCTGGTCCCGAGCGGCAGCGATGGCAACAATATCTGGTTGCGCACGATTCCGTCTCACTCTGGCAGCAGTTAAATGAGCGCGACCCCAAAGCCGCAGCGGCAATTCCCCCTGCAAACACACGGCGGGTCATTCGCGCACTTGAGGTCATTACGACCACTGGTGAATTATTTTCGGCGCAGGCCGAAAATGAACCGGAATTCGACTGCCTTGTGCTCGGTCTAAACACGGAGCGCAGTGTCCTTTACGAGCGGATCAATACTCGGGTTGATGCGATGATGCACCAGGGGTTAGAACAGGAAGCACGGGCCGTGTTTGCGCGTTATGGTGCTCAGGCCCAGGGCTTAGCCGCAATTGGCTACAAGGAATTCATTCCTTATTGGCAAGGGGAACAGGACCTGCCGACCACAATCGAATTGATCAAACGCAATTCCCGGCGTTACGCCAAGCGGCAGCTGACGTATTTTCATAACCAGATGCCGGCACACTGGTTTGATTTGGTTGCTCACCCTGAAGAAGATCAAGAAATCAACAAATTGGTATATGCATGGCTAAGCGGACCGATAGCACCGATACCAGGGTAAATTTGCTGATTCATGCCGATTTGCCAATTACTTATTTACGCCGAATCTTGAATGAAATGCCGATTTGACGCCCTTCATGAAAGCTGCCAACGCGACCGTAACATTGTTTCACTAAAAATGTTAGAATAGCTAACATAAATGGTTGACCCCCAATTGGCATGCTTGCTATACTGACAAAGTCGAAAGGGGGAAGCGTTCTTGGCACAGGATGATATGTTACGGCGACGGGACGTTCTCCCGATTGGTACAGTGATCAACCTCACCACTTTAACCGCGCGGCAGATTCGTTACTATGAGGAGCAAGGGTTAGTGAAGCCGAGTCGCAACGCCGGCAACCACCGTATGTATTCGCTCAACGATGTGGATTCACTGATCCGGGTAATGAATGACCGCAAGGCGGGAATGAGTCTGGCGGATATCAAGCGGGTGCGAGCTAAGCGGGCGCAGAGGACTAGTGATTCCGCGGCCCGGCGAATGCTCCAGGACGAGTTACTGCACCAGTCGCCTTTTGGCCAGACCGACGACGGAACGTTTCGGCGCGGGTTTTAGTTTTAGTTAGGGTTCCAAAAAATGTGTATACAGAATAGGAGAGGGATTAATGGCTCGCAAAGTGTTTACTGCTGATGAAATTCGCCAGAGTGTTAAGGACGAAAATGTTCAGTTTTTCCGTTTGATGTTCACCGACATCAACGGAATCATTAAGAATGTTGAGGTGCCAGTGTCACAGCTTGAGAAGGTGTTGGCTAACAAAATCACGATGGACGGATCCAGCATTGACGGGTTCGTGCGGATTGAAGAAAGTGACATGGTCTTATACCCTGACCTGTCCACTTACCTGATTTTCCCATGGGGCAACGAACACGGTCGGGTTGCGCGGCTGATTTGCTCAGTTCACCGGCCAGACGGTAAGCCATTTATGGGTGACCCCCGGAACAACTTGATCCGGGTGGTTGAAGAGATGAAAGCTAAGGGCTTCACCAGCTTCAACATCGGACCAGAGCCAGAATTCTTCCTCTTTAAGTTGGACGAGAACGGATTGCCAACGACTCGTTTGAACGACAAAGGTTCTTACTTTGATTTTGCACCACTGGATCTTGGTGAGAACTGCCGCCGCGACATTGTGCTTGAACTTGAGAAGATGGGCTTTGAAGTGGAAGCTTCCCACCACGAAGTCGCTCCTGGCCAGCACGAAATTGACTTCAAGTACGCCAACGCCCTTGAAGCCGCTGATAACATCCAGACCTTTAAGTTGGTTGTTAAGACGATTGCGCGCAAGCATGGACTCTACGCAACCTTCATGCCGAAGCCTTTGCATGGCATTAACGGTAGTGGCATGCACATGAACATGTCGCTCTTCACCAAGGACGGAAATGCCTTCTTCGATCCAGACACTGAGGAGCAACTTTCCGATGCCGCAATGCACTTTCTTGCCGGCTTGCTCTACCACGCGCGTGCTTTGACGGCCATTAACAATCCGATTGTTAACTCCTACAAGCGCTTGGTACCAGGTTTTGAGGCTCCAGTTTACATCGCTTGGTCCGGTCACAACCGTTCGCCTTTGATCCGCGTTCCTTCTGGTCGGGGCATGTCCACTCGTTTGGAAATGCGGAGCGTTGACCCTGCGGCTAACCCATACCTCTCCATTGCCGCAATGCTTGAAGCGGGACTCGATGGGCTCAAGCAAAAACTGCAGCCTGAAGAAGCAATCGACCGCAACATCTACCGGATGAAGCCAAGCGAACTTAAGGCTAACCACATCCAGGATCTGCCAAGCACTCTGCACAACGCCTTGAAGGCCTTAGAAGATGATGATGTGATTGTTGCCTCCATGGGTGATCACCTCTACCACAGCTTCATGGACTCTAAGAACATGGAGTGGGCTGCATATCGGCAGCAGGTTAGTGAGTGGGAACGCGATCAGTACCTCGAATTGTACTAATAACTAACTAAACTAATTCACAAATGAGTCTGTCTTCCAATCAAGGGCAGGCTCATTTTGTGACTATTGGCAAAGCTTTGTTGAACCGCGCGAATATTGTTAAGCATTCTTAATCACCAAGTGTGCTCGATGCGCGTACACTAATTAACAGGCCTGACCGGGGGATGTTGGCCGCACCCAAGCTGTCTTCATGGGCATTACTGTTCGTCAGCTGACATTGATCTACTAACTGGTGTGAGGGCTGGCGGAGTTAAGTTGCACCATTGCGGCAGAATTAAGCTGGAAACGTGGAATCCAGAATTCGCATGGTATACTTGAAATAATTCATTTTAAACGAGGTACGACATGAGACAAGAAGCACGACGGGTGCAACCCAAACACCCAATTTTAAATTTCTTCCTGACCGCTATCGTTGCCATGGTGGTTGTGGCGGGTGCCTATGCTTTTCGCATGTACGGGGACACCAAGAACGCAATTAATGGAACTTTCCAGCAGATCAGTGGCCGCGCTAACGCGAGTGCCCGCATTAAGGAGAACAAGCCGCTGTCCTTTCTGTTATTAGGAACGGATACGGGTGCGTTGGGCCGCAGCCAGAAGGGAAACTCAGACACGATGATTCTCGTCACTGTGAATCCCGAGACTAAGAAGTCAACGATGGTCAGCATTCCGCGGGACACGCTGGCTAATATTCAGAATCGCTCGACCCGTAACCTGCAGAAAGTTAATGCCGCATACTTCTTGGGCGGATCAACTACAGCTGTGAAGACAGTGGAGAACCTCCTTGACGTGCCAATTGATTACTACGTGACGGTTAACATGGGTGGCTTGTCCAAAATTGTTGATGCTGTTGGTGGTGTTGACGTCAACGTGCCATTTTCTTGGGACGACACTGCCCACGATGCCGGGGTCTTCACCAAGGGACCGGCGCATCTGAACGGGAAGCGGGCACTGCAATTTGCCCGCATGCGCGAGCAGGATCCGAAGGGTGATTACGGGCGACAACTGCGGCAACAAGAAGTCATCAAGGCCATCATGAAAAAGGTCCTGTCGACTTCGACCATTGCTAATTACGAACCGCTGCTCAACTCGCTGAAGGGAAATCTACAGATGAACCTGACCTTCGACGACTTGGTTGCGATTGGGTCCAGTAGTAAGTACCGCGCCGCACTTGGTGATTTAAAGCGCGACCAAATCAAGGGTACTGGCGCGTGGATCGGTAATGGTAGTTACCAGGTTGCCTCCACAACGGAATTGCAGCGGGTGAGTGATCTCGTTAACACCAGTCTGGGGCGGAACAAGGTCGTCCTCGATAACGCGGTTACGCGCGAGAATGCTCAGAACTACAATTTTGATTGGGGTTCAGGCAACAACCCAACTTACTACATTTACCCGGGTGAATAAGTCCAAAGCGAAGCAAGCCAAAAAGGGCCGTGAACATGTCAATTAGACACGTTCGCGGCCCTTTTGGATTGCACTTAGTCGTTCTGCTTGCGGACTGGCAAGGTCAGGACACTCTTGCTTAAGTCAACGGTGTATTTTGTTGCTCGTCGTGGCCGAATGGTTTGGGCCATGTCCGCCCCGTGAATGATGAGTGCGAACTGGCGCTCGGCTGGCAAGCGGTAGCGAGTCGGTTGCAGGTCGAAGTCCAGATCAACGAAACGGTTCGGTTCGACGGTGACACTCTCTGCTGCACTGTGCGGATTTTGCAGGTTGCAGTGCGCCAAACTGATCAACTTGGCCGCACTAGGTTTTTTCGCTAAGCCGAACTCAAGGATGTTGTCCTGACTGAAGTTAAAGCCCTGCGGATAGGCTTTTGCCCCGACCACAGCGGCGTTGGGCGTGAAGCGCTTGGCACTACCTAAGTCGATTAGCCGGGTACTGACGATGGCCGTTGCGCCGTCCACCTTGACCCGCAGGTGCAGGTGCGCGGTGCCTTCGATTACCGTGTCATTGGCGCTGACGGGGAGCTTTAGCACCAGTCGCGAGTCGGCGTATGCGGATTCAGGTTGGATGATGGCCGTTTCGTAGCTGGCACTGGTATCACCAGCCGCGGTGAAGGTGCTAAATGAATTGTCGGTGAAGCTAACCTGACCGTCACCAAGTACGTGGTCCACGGCGTCAACGTTGCCGCCACGGCCAAAATCAGCCTCTTGTACCCAAGTTTCGGGTTGAACGTTGTCTTGAATGAGGAGGTCGGGCAAGACATTTAAGGCGTCGTTGTTAACACCCAACAGTTTCGCACTTAGCCAGAGGTTCATCTGGTCCGTGAAGTCCAGTGAGCGGACGTTATTCAGGTAAACGTGTTGGCCTTGGTGCAAGAACATCTTGTGGCGAATCGGTAAGCCGGCGACCGCTTTATGGAACTCAATCACGTTGCGGGGCTTAACGTTCCAGTCGTTCAAACCGTGAACGCTCACGATATCACACTTGATATTTGCAACGTGCTTGCGGTAATTACGGGCGTCCCAAAATGGGGTGTAGTCGCCATACTTGCGGTCCTGCAGTCGCTCCAAATCGGCGAGGCGTTGTTGCCAAGCCGCATTGACTTTGTTTGCGTCACCGGCGGCCTTTATCCGGGAGTAAGTGTCAACGGCGAGTACATCCGCGTCTTCACCCTGAAAGCCCCCAGGAGCAACGACAAGCCCATTCTCGCGGTAGTAGTCATACCAGCTCGAAATAGCGGATTCGGAAATGGCAGTCTTGAGTGCGGGGGTGCCACTGGTTGCCGCGGCGATGGCCAGGGTGCCGAGGTAGGACTTGCCGGTCATCGCCACACTACCGTTGCACCAATTAGCTTTGATTGCCGTGTACCCAGTGCGGCTGGTGAAGGCGCGGCGCGTGCCAGCAAGCCATTCAATGACTGCAACGGCACTAGCCGTTTCGTCCGGGCCGCCAGTGCTACGTAAACCATCAGAGCCCATGGTGCCCACGCCTGCCGAGTACACCGTCGCAAAACCGCGCGCCAAGAAGTAGTCATTCAATGAGTAGATACCGTCCTCATTGGCCGCAGCAGCGGTCTGGTCCGCTTCGGCATCAACGCGGCGGTGCGGTAGGTCGGCCACTTGGGGCGCTTGTGCTGGAGCTTGGGTCCGGGCCGGCTTGACTGCTAATTCTGGTTCAGGATCGTGGGTTACGGCAGTCACGTCGTTGGTGCCGTGGAAATAAGGGTTAGCTGTGAACAAGGCTGGCACTCGCAGTTGGGGACCGCTCTCAACCGGCCGAAAAATGGTGGCTTCCAACATGTCGCGCTCGCCATCGCCATCGGTGTCGAGGTCGGATTCGATCCAGACGCGCTCACGGATGATTTTGCTGGTGTCAAAAGTCGGGAGTGCCTTCCCATTAAAGATTTTGAAGTTGCCGAGCTGTTGCTGGAAGAAGCCGCGGGCAGCAAGAGCGTCGATCAGGGTGACGAGATTCTTGCTGCGGGTGTTCAGCAGCAGGTAAACCGCCCGCACCAGGTCGTCTTGGGTGGCAATCGCAGTTTGCAGGTGCGGCAGCAAGGTCTGATCCATGAATTCCAAGGCGTGGCCATATTTGAAGTCAATGCCGACTTCAAAACTCAGGTATTGCAGGGCCACGGTGTAAAATTGTTCTCCCGTGAAGCTTGTCGGCTTCTGGGCTAGAAACGCGGCCAAATCGGTTTGTTCATCCACCGCCCGGTCGGCAAGAGCTTCTTGTGTAGTTGCCGCGTCTTGGGCTTCTGGTTCAAACTTAGCGAAAATCGCGGCGGCCAATTCTGCAAAAGAAGGCGCGGTCGTTGGCAGCCCGATTGTCGTCAGCTCGCTCTTTTGCGTTTGCAAGTCTGGTGTCAGCCGTGCAAATTGATTCAATTTCATCTTGATTACCCCATTCCTTAATATGTATGTTCTAATCGTTGCCTAATAATGATTTTAGACATCTGTCAGACTGAATACAATGGGCGCGGGAATAATCAATTGCACGGTAGCGGCACCGATTCATCAACACTCTGTAACTGGCAAGATTCCGCCGGTATAACTGCCGGCAAATCGGCTTTAAGATAATCTTAGTTATTGACAAAAGTCCCTAATCTTCGCTAAACTTGAATCTAGCTTTGCGATAGTAGCTCAGCTGGATAGAGCAATGGTCTTCTAAACCATCTGTCGCGGGTTCGAGCCCCGCCTGTCGCATTTATTAGCAAATTTGCTTAATAGGTTTGCACCCCGGCCGGAAGCTAATCAGCGCTTCTGGCTTTTTTTGTGGAGTTAACGGCAATTAATTGAATTCGTTTCCATTGCTTATACCGCGCGTATATAGTTGAAGTAGATGTTAGTCACTGCTGATCATTTTGTCGGTGGGGGAAAATCGTCATGAAGAAAACTGTCACTTTAGGCTTGCTTGCCGTTGCTGGCATGACGCTTAGTGCTTGTGGTGGGGCAATGCTTCCCCGTCTAAATCAGCCGGTGCGTCTTCGAGTAGCAAGAAAGTTAACGAAGATAAGTTGTCGCTAAGCGATTTTGAATCGATTCAGCTTGGTGACGTCGCAAAAGACGGCGCTGGCGGGGTCACAAAGGAGGAATTAGTTGCCAAGTGGGGCAAGCCCATCAGTAGGAGTAATTCGAGCTTTCAGAACGTCCAGACTGAGCTGCTGACGTGGAACAAAGTTGCAAATGCCGATTTCACCGCCACGTTTACGGTGCAGCTAGCGAACAAGCGCGTGGTCCAGAAAGCAATTCAGGGGCTCAAGGTACGGCGGGAACGGCAGCTCACCCTAGATGACTACAACGCGATCCAAGCCGGGGACACGGAGAGCGATGTTGTCAGTCGGCTGGGAAAACCGAATGGGTACAGTGAAAACATTTTGAACGGGATGGTCACTAAGGAGCTGAGCTACACCAGTGACATCAAGGGCCAAGCCGGGGCGAATTTTGCGGTCACTGTTCAAAACGGGCAGGTCACCTTGAAGTCCCAGGTAAACATGGAATGAACGGTACGCACGCTAAGCAAAATTGCTGAATTTACTTGACAATAGTAAGCACGACCCGCATAATGCAACAGTGAAGTGGTCATAGTAGTGCCGCACAGGAAGACTGGTCAGCGATTGAAAGCCGGTTCAGGTGCACGAATCCAAGCCACTAGGAACTGTTAATTTTAATATTGATGTTAAAAGTGTGAAGCGCTGCTTCAAACGAGGATGGTACCGCCCGGCGACGGGTGCCTCGGTTGAAGTGGCGCTTTTTTTAAGCAGATGGCAATTGTGAGCGAGGAGTAATTTGGTAATGAAGCGGGTTATGGATGCAAAACGGGTGGTCGTGAAGGTGGGGACAAGCAGTCTCATCTATCCGACCGGGAAAGTTAACTTACAGGCTATTGACCGTCTGGCTTACACACTGGCCGCACTAAACAATCAAGGCTACGAGATGATTCTTGTTTCTTCTGGGGCCATCGGGGTCGGGCTGGACGTCATGCATATGCAGCAACGACCGGATGCGATTGCTGAGCAGCAGGCGCTGGCAGCAATTGGGCAGTCGGAGCTCATGACCTTGTACACGCAGCGTTTCAGCGATTACGGTGCTCAAGTTGGGCAGTTATTGCTGACCCACGATATTTTCGAATTTACACTGAGCCGGCGCCACGTGCTGGACACCTTCAACACTTTGCTGAAACGCAAAATCATTCCGATCGTCAACGAAAACGACTCTGTTGCGGTTGATGAACTGGATCATCTGACCACCTTTGGGGACAACGATCAGCTATCTGCGCTGGTGACTACACGTGTGGATGCGGATTTGCTGATTGTTCTGTCCGACATTGATGGTTTGTATGATCGGGATCCGAACAAGTTCGCGGATGCCCGCATTCAGAAGGTAGTACCAGAGATTACGGACGCAATCATGACCGGTGCTAGTGGTAGTTCTACGCGTTTTGGCACGGGGGGGATGGTCACCAAACTGCGGGCTGCTGCGCGGGTCATGGCTCATGGCGACAAAATGGTTTTGGCAAACGGTAGTGATCCGCGCGTCATCATGCAGATTCTGGCGGGTGAAGACGTTGGCACCTTATTTTGCAGGCAAACACAGGAAGGGCTGGTTACTAATGAACACAATGGCGAATAACGATTTGGAACGCATGGGGCGTGCAGCTAAGGCCGCCGCTTATGATTTGGCACAGCTGCCAACTAGTCAGAAGAACGCAGCCCTGCTGCAAATGGCCACCGACTTGCTTGCTGCAACGCCGCAGATTATCGCCGCTAACGAACAAGACTTGGCCGGTGGGCTGGTACAAGCTAAGTTTGTCGACCGCTTACGGCTCACGGACGCACGGGTGGCCGATATGGCGGCTGGTTTGCGTAATGTGGCCAGTTTAGCCGACCCCACAGCAGTGATCGATAAGGGCTGGGAAACAGAAGCTGGTCTCAAAATCGAACAACGCCGCGTCCCGCTCGGTGTCGTGGGGATGATTTACGAGGCCCGGCCAAACGTGACTGTTGATGCGGCCGCATTGACCTTTAAGAGTGGGAACGCCGTTATTTTGCGCGGCGGCAAGGAAGCAATTAATAGTAATGTCGCCTTGGCAAATGTACTGCGGTCCAGACTCCAAAAGAGTGGCTTGAATCCGGATGCGGTGCAACTGATTACGGATCCGAGCCATGAACTAGCCGCCCAGTTCATGCACCTGAACGACTACCTAGACGTGCTCATTCCCCGGGGCGGTGCTGGACTCATTCAGGCCGTGGTGCGCAACGCCAGCGTTCCCGTGATCGAGACTGGTGCTGGTAATTGTCATATCTACGTTGACGCCAGTGCCGACCTCAAGATGGCGACAAATATCGTTGTCAATGCCAAAGTGCAGCGCCCGTCCGTTTGCAATGCAGCGGAGAAGCTCCTGATTCATCGAGATGTGGCCGTGCAGTATTTGCCAACGTTGATTGCCGCACTGCGGGAGCATGGCGTCGAGGTACGTGGGGATGCAGCCACGCAGGCAATCGTTAGTGACGTCAAACTTGCTACAGATGCTGACTGGGACACAGAATATAATGATTTGATTATGGCGGTGCACGTGGTTGATTCGGTGGACGCTGCGATTGCCCACATTAACCAGCACAACACAAAACACTCCGAGACCATTGTCACCAATGATTACGCTAATTCTGAACGGTTTTTGCAGCGCATTGACGCTGCTTGCGTGTATGTGAATGCTTCCACTCGCTTCACGGACGGGGTTGAATTTGGTTTTGGCGCCGAAATTGGCATTAGTACCCAGAAATTGCACGCTCGGGGACCAATGGGGCTAAGCCAGCTGACGACGATAAAGTACGAAATTCGTGGTAATGGTCAAATAAGGTCATAGTTGACCAGTAGCGGCCCATTAACTACTGAAAGCGACTCCATTTCCAGCAAAAAACTTGCATATGCAAATAGGCATTTTTTAAGTGAAGGTGGTATACTAAACGCGGTGAGCAGTTGTCTTGATGTGCTCAGTTTGAGCACTGATTGGGGGCGACTTTAATGCTTGAGACGTTGATTTCAGTAGTGTTGATGAGGGCAGGAAATAGGGATCGTACGGGATTGGTAACGCACCTTAACTTGAGGGTGTCGCAAGCGATTGCCAACCGCTAATTTTGGACGCACAACTGTTAATTGTGCTGGCGAGCAGTTTTTTCGTTCCAAAATTAGTGATTAGCGGCGTTTGTGAACTTGTCCTGTGCTATGATGGTGTTGCTTGGCAGGGGCACCCGAGTACATTTTTGTACTCGGATCCACATAAAACGGCCACCCATCATTGTGGGTGACCGTTTTTTTGTGAAGAAATATTTGCTTGATTTAGTGGCGGTGTTTCTGCATCCGGTAGTAATAACGCAAGCCGTACAGTCCGGCAATTATTAAAATCATCCACACCACCAACAGGAAGGTGAACACACCGAAACCAAACATTTTACCGGAAATCATGGTGATAATTAATGCTAATACCACGGCTGCAATTGTCCCCAGCGGTTTTGGTAACTCTAGTAATAGCACTAAGAGTAGCACACTAACTAGTATGTAAATGATGATGTCGATTAGCATTATTGCCACCTCCTGAGTGCAGTATAAATGAAGTACTCGTGGTGAGCAAGTAGACAGCAGATAAAGGGCTTGGTATAATTTGTGGGCTGGTTTAGGAGGTGAACTAAATGGCGGATAATGGTAAACGTCAAGTTGATGCACGGGTTAGAAAGACACGATTACGCCTGAGAAGGGCTTACTTCTCAATGCTTGAAAATGGCGAGCGGCTAAATATTGCCGCAATCAGTAAGCGTGCAGGCGTGACGCGTGGTACTTTCTATCAGCACTATCACGATAAGGACGAGTTTTTGCGGGCGGTGATGGCTGATAGCGTTAATGACTTCATTAACGCTTGTGTATACGTTCGTAGTGGTGATAAGGGTCCAGAACGCATGAATTTGCACGAGGGACTTGAGTATTTGGTCCGCAAGGAGAACGGTTTTGCGATACTCTTTACTAGCGCGAGGGGCGACGACTTCGCGAACAAGTTCGCAGATGCGCTTTGTGATAAGATGCGGCAATACGTGGCTCAACAACAGGTTCATCCCAGCACGACTGCGCAATTTAGTGAAGACGACATTCTGCATTTAGTCGCAACGACGAACGTGTTGGTGTTCAAAGGGTGGCTGCTTGGCGGAATGCGGCGTAGTGCAACTTATGTATATGATCTTGTTACCTTCGCCGCGGACCGCTTAGCTAGTGGCCAAACCGATATTCGCGGTTTCTACTATTAAGGCTTAAGCAGAACTGATAGTGGTGGGCGCTCAGCACCCACTTTTTTCATTATCGAGAAGATTTAATGCATTTGAGCTTGTATAAAGTTAGAAGTATTGATAGAATAGCAACGTTGTATTTGTCACCCTGCGACTGCAACCGCACGGCGGTAGGTTTTAAGCGTAAGCACCTATCCCGGCGAGTAATCAGGGAATCAGCCCATAATTGGGCACGTAGGAGGTGTACACATGTACGCTATTATTAAAACTGGCGGCAAGCAATACAAGGTTCAGGCTGGTGAGGCTGTCTACGTTGAAAAGCTTGACGCAGAAGAAGGCTCCACAGTTACTTTCGACCAAGTTATCTTTGTCGGCGGCGATGAAACCAAGATTGGCACGCCCGTTGTTGAAGGTGCTACTGTAACCGGCAAGGTTGAAAAACAGGGCCGCGAAAAAAAGGTTGTTACTTACAAGTACAAGCCTAAGAAGCACCAGCACCAGAAGAAGGGCCACCGTCAGCCATACACGAAAGTTACGATTGACGCAATTAACCTTTAATCTAGCGGAGTAATCCGCACCATTCATTAACCATGGAGGTGTATCACAATGGAAATGCAGAATCTTGAGTTCCTCTCCCACCATAAGGGGGGCGGTTCCACTTCTAACGGCCGTAACTCCGCTGGTCGGCGTCTTGGTAGCAAGCGCGCCGATGGTCAGCTCGTCAAGGCTGGTAACATCTTATACCGTCAGCGCGGTACTAAGATTCAACCAGGGACGAACGTTGGCCGCGGTAGCGACGACACGCTCTTCGCAACTGCAGACGGTATCGTTAAATTCGAGCGTCTTGGTCGCGATAAGAAGCAGGTTTCCGTATACCCTGCTCCTGCTGAAGCTTAAATCAGCTAATGGGAACGCCCCGGTTACGGGGCGTTTTTTTGTATCAGGCGGCAAGATCCCACGCAGTCAGCTACCGCTGGCGATGCGTACAAAGTACTTTTCTTTGGGGAGATAGCGAATATGTCGAGAATTGAAGCATTGCGCAAAGAAATGATCGGGGCCAAGCTTGATGCCTTGCTTGTCACCGACCCCGTTAATGTATCGTATCTGACTGGCTTTACGGGCAACGAGAGTGCGCTTATGCTCACTCCGGATGCGGGAACTTTCATTACCGATTCCCGATTTGCAGAGCAAGTGCAGCAGGAAGTCAGCGGTTTTACCGTGCAGCTGCACACTACGGGCTTGTTGCCAGAAGCGGGCGAGCTCGCTGCCGCTGCTGGAGTCAAGGTTTTAGGTTTTGAAGCTGACACCATGACCTACAGCGACTACAGCTTGTTGAAACACTCCTTTACTGGGCAGTTAAAGCCCGCTAGCGATTTCGTTGAACGCATTCGTGAGGTCAAGGACGACGATGAGCTCATGCTGATTGAACGGGCAATCGAAATCGCCGAGGCAGGCTATGATCACGTCATCAAGACCATCAAGGCGGGCATGACCGAACTGGCCGTTGCTACCGACCTCGATTTCTTCATGCGCGGATTAGGTGCTTCCGGACTATCATTTGAAACGATTGTTGCCTCCGGTGCGCGCTCCGCAATGCCGCACGGTTCAGCAACAGACCGGGTCATTCAGGATGGCGATATTGTCACCCTTGACTGGGGCTGCGTGTACAAGGGTTACGTTTCGGACATTACTAGGACCTTTGCAATTGGTACTCCCGACCCTAAACTCGATGAAATTTACAAAATTGTTTACGCCGCTAACCGGGCTGTTGCTAAAATTATGGGTCCTGGGGTGACTGGTGCTCAGATTCACGCCGCGGCGCACCAAGTAATTGATGGCGCCGGCTACAAGCAGTACTTCGGCCATGGAACTGGTCACGGGATTGGCCGGGGCATTCACGAGGGTCCAGGTGCTTGGGGCCGCTATATGCAGGTTGAGCAGCAGCCTGGTAACGTTGAAACGGATGAGCCGGGAATTTACCTGCCCGAAATCGGTGGCGTGCGGATCGAAGATGATCTGCTTGTTACCCGTGATGGCAATCAACAGCTGACGGCATTGGCGCCGGCGACATTACCACATATTAATAACTAGTGAGCGTTCGCCTTGCAAGCCGCAGCGAGCCTTGCTATCATGGATAAAGAATAACTCTTGGAGGAAACGCATGATTTCAGTAAACGATTTTAAAAACGGCCTGACCATTGAGGTTGATAGTGACCTCTGGCGGATCGTTGAATTCCAGCACGTTAAGCCAGGTAAGGGCAGCGCGTTCGTGCGTTCCACCCTTAAGAACCTGCGGACCGGTGCTGTGCAAGAAAAGACCTTCCGTTCAACAGAAAAGGTTGAGAAGGCCCAGATTGACACTAAGTCAATGCAGTACCTTTATGCTGATGGCGATACCTACAACTTCATGGATAACGAGACTTACGAGCAGATTGCACTTTCAGCTGACCAGCTGGGCGACACGCTCAAGTACCTGAAGGAAAACATGATGGTTCAGATCATGATGCACGGTAACGAAACACTTGGGATCGAAGTGCCAAAGACCGTTGATCTTGAGGTGACGGACACCGAGCCTGGGATTCGGGGTAACACTAGTTCAGGTGGTTCCAAGCCTGCAACTCTTGAAACTGGTTTAGTGGTGCAAGTACCATTCTTTATTAACAAGGGTGATATGTTGACCATTAACACATCGGACGGTACCTACATTTCACGTGCATAAACGAAGCATGATAATGACGGGAGGTCATGAGCATGGCTGAAGATTCAAACATCATTTTGACCGGGCGCGAAGGCAGCACCGGAACGATTGAAATCGCGCCGGCGGTCTTGGAAGTCATCTTAGGCATCGCGGCGGTTAACGTCGAGGGTGTTTACCAGATGCGTGGTAGCTTGGCGTCGAGTATCAACGCCTGGTTCGGCCGGGTTAACCGGGGCAAAGGCGTTGATTTGCATGTCGCTGACAAGCAGCTGAGCGCTGACGTGTATGTTTACCTCAACTACGGTGTTTCTGTCCCAAAGGTTGCCTTGAGTATGCAGGAAACATTGCGGGAACAGATGCTGTACATGACCGACCTCGAATTGGCTGAAGTGAATGTTCACGTTGTTGGTGTTGTGCCTGAAAAAGCCGACAAGGTTGATACTGCCGACTTGTTCGCAGATGATGATGATACCGAGGAAGACAAATAATGCTTAAACGCCACGAAATTCGCGAAGCCGCCTTTAAGGTGCTCTTCGCACTTGACACGAGCCCGGATGCAGACCGGGACATGGCATATGCAGCAGCACTACCTGAGAACGAAGCAGTTCCTGCTTATATGTTGAAACTGATTGACGGGGTTACCGCCAATCAGGATGCTTTGGATGCCCAGCTTAGTACCCACCTCAAGAAGGGCTGGACACTGAAGCGGCTTTCCAAAACGGACCTGATCATCTTGCGTCTCGGTTTGTTTGAGATTACTGATGAGGATGACCTACCTGCAAAGGCGGCTATCAACGAAGCGGTCGAACTTGCCAAGACATATGCAGATGAACAGTCTGCCAAGTTCATTAACGGGGTGCTCGCGCACTTCGTGGATGCAGAGGACACCGCTGCGAAGTAAGACCAGACAGGAGTCGAGACAATTGTCTCGGCTCCTGTTTGTACATACGTACTGGCAGAGGATTTTGCCCGCTTTTGCGGATTCTCTAAGTAGACATTACAGTAAAGGAGGCAGTTAAATGGATCCAAGTGATTACTTAACAGTCACCGCACTGACCAAGTACATCGCCCGTAAGTTCACCAATGACCCTTATATGCAACAGGTTTACGTTGCGGGGGAAGTTTCTAACTTTCGGCAGCGGCCGGCGCACCAATATTTTTCGCTCAAGGATGATCATGCCAAGATCAACGTGGTGATGTTCAAGAGCGCCTTTGCGAAGGTGAAGTTTCAGCTGGAAGAGGGGATGCGCGTACTAGCGGTTGGGCGCATTAGTGTGTACGAGCCAAGTGGAAACTACCAGATGACAATTGAGCGCTTGGAACCTGATGGTATTGGGGCGCTGTATGCGGCTTTTCAGCAACTGAACAAGAAGCTCGCGGCTGAGGGTCTGTATGATGTCCACACTAAGTGGCCGTTGCAACGCTTTCCGCGGCGAGTAGCTGTTGTGACCAGTCCGAGCGGAGCCGTTATCCACGACATTATTACGACCGTGCGGAGGCGCTATCCGCAGCTGGAAATCGTGCTGTTTCCGACCCAAGTGCAGGGCGATACTGCGGCTCCGGATATTGTCCGCCAACTAGGACGCGTCAATCAATTAAGCGGTTTTGATGCCGTTATCGTTGGGCGCGGCGGTGGCTCGATCGAAGACTTGTGGCCCTTCAACGAGGAAAGCGTTGCCCGCGCAATTGCCGCGATGAAGATACCGGTGGTTTCGTCTGTTGGCCACGAAACGGATGTTACCATTGCCGATTATGTTGCTGACTACCGTGCAGCGACGCCAACTGCTGCGGCCGAGTATGTTACCCCGGTCACATTGAGCGATGCTCAAGATATGGTCAAGAAAGACTTTCAGCGGCTGGTGCGTGCACAGCAGGCCTTGCTGCAACTACAGCGGAGTCGTTTGGACCGCGCCCGGGCTAGCGTGATGTTCACGCAGCCAGACCGGATGTACGATGGCTACGTGCAGCGGGTTGACCAGCTGCGCTTGCGGCTCGTACAGACTGTGCCAGCTCAGGTGCGTCAGCTGCGTGGTCAGCTCACACTTGCCAGCAGTCAACTCGTACGTAGCGGACTGAAACAGCGTATTAGTCAGGACCTGAGTCGGACGCAGAATCTTAGTGAACGCTTATTACGGGCGCAAGAGAACCTGCTAACGCATTACCGGCAGGAATTAAGCAGCAGGTCGGAGGCGTTAGATCACCTTAGTCCACTCAAGACAATGGGCCGCGGCTATGCTTATGTCAGCGCCGATGATGGGAGAATTTTGCAAAAGACGGCTGATTATCAGGTGGGTCAAGAGGTCAATATTCACACAGCAGACGGGCGAGTACGGGCGGCAGTAACCGCCAAGGAGGAACAAAGTGGCAGCAAGTAAAGAAACAGCTAGCAAGCAGAGTGATAAAACTTTTGAAGAGAACTTGCAGGAGCTTGAGGCAATTGTTAATCAGCTCGAGCGTGGTGACGTGCCATTGGAACAGGCACTCAGTCAGTTTCAAAACGGGGTGCAGATTGCCGGCAAACTCGACAAGACGCTGAAGAACGCCGAGGATGCCGTGGCCAAGGTCATGACCGAAGATGGGGAGCTGAAGACTTTTGACACAGACAAGTCCGAGTCTTAAGGAGTTCAGCGCGGCGCAGATGCCGCCGCTCGAGGACATGATGCACGCCTTCTTGCGGGAAAGTCATGATGAGCATTTGCGGCAAGCGATGCAGTATTCGCTTGATGCCGGTGGGAAGCGGCTGCGGCCGTTGCTAACGCTGGCGACTTGCGTAGTTCTCGGCGGTGACGTGGCTAACGCGCGCCCGGCAGCGGCTGCCGTGGAGTTTGTGCACACCTACTCCCTTATTCACGATGACTTGCCAGCAATGGACGATTCCGATATGCGCCGCGGGCAGCCAGCTAACCACATCAAGTTTGGCGAGGCAACGGCGATTCTGGCCGGGGATGCGCTGCTGACGGATGCTTTTAGCATGTTGGCACGGACACCAGACCAGGTACTCATTCCTGATTTATTGATGACTCTTGCCACCGCTGCGGGCTCGCAGGGGATGGTCGCGGGACAGATGCAAGACATTGATGGCTCGCACGAGCAGTTGGATAAGGCAGCACTGATCCGGCTCGACCGGCATAAGACCGGGGCGCTGCTGCGAGCAGCCGTGCGTAACGGTGCGCTTTGCGCTGGGGCGAGTCTGAAGCAGTTGCAGCTGCTGGATGATTTCGCGGCCGCGTTCGGTTTAGGTTTCCAGGTCAAGGATGATATCGAAGACGCCAGCGGGACCGTTGCGGAGCTGGGTAAGCCTGTTGGCCAGGATGTGGACAACGCCAAAAATACTTACGTCGCCCTTTATGGCTTGGCCGGTGCGCAGAATAAGCTGCAGGAGCAGCGGCAGCTGGCCCGGAAGGCACTGGCCCAGCTTGATGGCAACATGGCCCTGTTGGAACAGATCACGGATTATTTGAATTAGGAGAATACTTAATACATGAAAGAACGAGTGGACGTCCTGGCGGTTGGTCAGGGACTATTCGCATCACGCGAGCAAGCCAAGCGCGCCATTATGGCCGGTGAGGTATACGATCAAAACAATGAACGGCTGGATAAACCAGGGGTCAAGATTGCTGCGGACAGTCAGTTGCACGCAAAAGGGAAGAAGTTGCCCTATGTCAGTCGGGGTGGCTTGAAGTTGGCGAAGGCCCTCAAGACTTTTGCTATCGACGTGACGGATTTGACGGTGCTCGATATCGGCTCATCCACTGGTGGTTTCACCGATGTGTGCCTCCAAAATGGCGCTAAGCAGGTGTACGCACTGGACGTGGGTACAAACCAGCTGGTGTGGAAACTGCGGTCCGATCCGCGGGTGCACGTAATGGAAAAGGTCAATTTCCGCTACAGCAAGCCTGAAGATTTCACCTTTGGTCAGGTTGAGTTTGCAGTCACCGATGTGTCTTTTATCTCCTTGAAGCTCATTTTGCCGCCACTACGGCCAATTCTAAAACCAGATGGGGATGCGGTTGTCTTGATCAAGCCCCAGTTTGAAGCGGGACCCGAAAATGTAGGTAAGCACGGAATCGTGCGGGATCCGGCTGTCCACCGCGCCGTTTTGGAGTCCATCACGACCTTCGCTGTAGAAGCTGGTTATTCCGTCCTCGGTCTGGACTTTTCACCAATTAAGGGTGGAGAAGGAAATATCGAATTTCTGGCGCATCTGCGCAACACTGGCGCTGGCGCCCAACCACTTCCGAGTGGGGCCATTGATGAAGTTCTTGCCGCTGCGCACGAAACTTTAGATTAATATAATGCATTTTTATGCACGAACTGATACTATTAAATCGCAAGACTATAACAACGGGGGTTTGTGCTGATGCCTAAACAAACACGACAAGAAATCATTAAAACTATTCTCAACGCCAACATCGTGGAAACACAAGAACAGCTGGTGGAGTTACTCAAACAGGCCAACGTTGAGGTGACCCAGGCGACTGTATCCCGGGATATCAAGGATATGCAGTTGATCAAGGTGCCGATTCGGGCCGGTCGGTACCGCTACAGTTTGCCAGTCATGAATAATGCGGCTGCCAAGGGCGATTCGGATCACGTTGTTGCTAGTGCACTGAGGGCGGCTAAGTCGATGGACAAATTCGTCAGCCTCACCCTATCGCCTGGGAGCGGTCCGGCTGTCGCCAGCATTCTGCAAGCTCGTAACGATGAGCGGATTTTTGCAATTGTGCCTAGTGACGCCAGCACCTTGATCATCTGCTACACCGCTGTGCAGGCTTCTGCGCTTGCAGCTGAACTTGATATTATCGCGGGGTGACTAAATGCTTCAAGAATTACAAGTCCAAGATTTCGCAATCATTGAAAAACTTGATCTGACCTTCGAGGACGGAATGACCGCCCTGACCGGAGAAACGGGTGCGGGGAAGTCAATCGT
The DNA here is from genome assembly GCF_009687905.1 of Lacticaseibacillus zhaodongensis. Taxonomy (GTDB): domain Bacteria; phylum Bacillota; class Bacilli; order Lactobacillales; family Lactobacillaceae; genus Lacticaseibacillus; species Lacticaseibacillus zhaodongensis. The sequence goes on from NZ_BLBG01000003.1 coordinate 68,486, forward strand.
TATTGATGCCGTATCGCTGCTTGCCGGCGCGCGCGGATCAAGCGAGTTTGTGCGGACTGGTGCCAAAAAGGCCAGCCTGCAGGGGATGTTCTACGCCAAGGATAACGCACATACCGCTGCGGCCCTTGCCGCCGTGGGACTGAAGCTGGATGGTGGACAGGTACTCTTGGAGCGAGATCTCTATGCTAGTGGCCGCAACGTGTGCCGGATTAACGGCCAGCTCGTGAACACTGGTACCCTGCGGACTGTGGGCGAAACGCTAGTGGACTTTCACGGGCAAAATGAGCATCAGGAATTGACCAAGCCGGAGCGGCATATCCACTTGCTGGACCAATACGCTGGGCCAGACTTGCTGAAGGTGCTTACGCGGTATCATCAGCTTTACGCCGAGTACCAGCAGCGCAGTGCCGCCTTGCGTAAGAAACAGCAAAACGAGCAGGAATGGGCGCAGCGTCTGGACATGCTTAAATTTCAGGTGAAAGAGATTGCTGATGCGCACCTTCAAGTGGGCCAGGAAGAGGCTCTGACGGCAGAACGGGACCGGCTAACGAATTTTCAACACATTCAGGATGCACTTAGCACTTCTTACAGTGAATTGTCCGGCGATGAGTTTAATCCGCTGGACGTGATTGACAACGTTCGGCAAACACTGCAGGGAATTAGTGACCTTGATCCGGCGTATAAAGATATCGCCGAGACAGTTGCAAGTGCATACTACTCGCTTCAGGACGCCCAGAGTGACTTGTCGAAGCAGATCGACCAGCTTGAGTGGGATGATGGCCGCTTGGATGAAGTTGACGATGCTCTGGCGGTTATTAGCAGTTTGGAACGGAAGTATGGTGACAGCATTGAGGCCGTGATTGCTTACGGTAATAAAGCCCAGAAGGAACTAAGCGACATGGAGTCCACCGAGCAGAACGCTTCTGGACTTGAAGACCAGGTTGCAAAGCTCCGGGAACAATTACGAATCACGGCAGGAAAACTTAGTGAGCTGCGCAAGCAAGCTGCACACCACCTGGAAAAGGCCGTGCACATCCAACTGCGGGAACTGTACATGGCTAAAACGGTGTTCAGCGTTAGTTTCAGCAAGGATGGCGGCGAATTGGGGCCGGATGGGACCGATGCCCTTGAGTTCTACATTCAGCCTAACCCTGGTGAACGGGCACAACCATTGGCAAAAACAGCCAGTGGTGGTGAATTATCGCGCATCATGCTGGCGCTCAAGACCATTTTTGCAGAGTCCGATGGCGTTACCAGCATCATTTTTGATGAGGTTGATACCGGGGTTTCCGGGCGCGTCGCCCAGGCCATTGCCAATAAAATCGTGCGGATCGCGCAACATTCACAGGTGCTTTGCATCACGCACCTGCCCCAAGTTGCCGCGATGTCTGATTATGAGTATAAAATTGAGAAGAAGGTCACCAGTGGCCGAACGCAAACCACAGTTACGCCGCTGGCGGAGCGAGAACGTGTGGACGAATTGGCCCGGATGCTTGCCGGAACCGAGATAACGGATTTGACTAAGCGTCATGCTCAGGAGCTTCTGGAGCTGGCTGCCAAGACGCGCCGCGAGCTCAAACAAAGCACGAGCGATTAAGAATAACGCAAAAGGGGAGGAGCAGCGTTTGCTGCCCCTCCCCCTTATTAACTTCAATTTCAAATTCAGCCTATGCTTGCGCAGCTTCTAGCTCCTGCTCCGTTAAGCGCTGGACGAATTCACATTGCTGGAGGCGAATGATTTGGGCCACGTTTGATTGCCAGCTCTGCAGCAGATAAGTATTGCTGCTCAACTTATGCTGAACGTATCCCGTCGCAACGTCATGACTTCCCAAACGCACGGCAACCAGTAAGTGTTCTGCGTAAGCCTTCTCCAGGAATAGGGCACTTTGCCACCGCGGCATGCTGATTGGGTCGTCTTCCATGGCGAAGAAACGCTTGGCACCGGCGCCAATACTCTGTTCAACTCGACTGATCGTGCGGTTTGGTTTTTTGATATCCATGATTACTCGCTCCTCCGAACGCTTGTTTGTACTTTCATTATACGAACAGATGTTCTAAAACGCAAGCGCTGATTCTACAAATTTCGGTAATTTTGCATCGCTGACGGACTGGCGTGAGCTTTATCTTAGCTTGCACATACTGGCGAAAAGGCGCAAAATGTATGGATATAGAAGTTACTTATTTGGGAGGGGTAGACAAATGCACGAACGAGGGATGCTCATCGTTTTATCCGGTCCGTCCGGTGTCGGTAAGGGGACGGTTCGCCAGGCGATGATGAACTCTGGTTACCGTGATTTCAAGTACTCAGTGTCCATGACGACCCGTAAGATGCGGCCGGGAGAAGTTGACGGAGTTGATTATTACTTCCGGACCCGGGAACAATTCGAACAAGAAATCGCCGATGGAGGTATGCTTGAATACGCGCAGTACGTGGACAACTACTACGGAACACCCCTTAAATACGTTAACCAAACGCTTGATGAAGGTAAAGATGTCCTTCTTGAGATCGAGGTTAACGGGGCCATGCAAGTTCGGGCCAAGTGCCCAGATGCTGTCTTTATCTTCCTCACGCCTCCAGACCTCGGCGAACTAAAGCACCGGCTTGAAGGTCGCGGAACTGACGATGAAGCAACCATCATCAAGCGCGTGCGCAAGGCCGTGGGTGAAGTTAAAATGATGTCTAATTACGATTACGCGGTTGTTAACGACAAGGTGCCACTGGCCGTTGAGCGGATTGAAAATATCATCAAGAGCGAGCACCTACGCGTGACACGCGTTATGGATCGTTATACCAATATGCTGGAACACACCAAGTTAAGCGATTAAAGGAGATTTTTTAAATGATTGTTTACCCATCAATTGATAAGTTGTTGAGTCAGATTCCTTCCCGCTACTCACTGGCTGTTCTCGCTGCAAAGCGGGCACATCAGCTTGAAGGCAATGCCATTCGCCTCTTGCCTGAATACCAGTCACCACGGACTGTGGGCCAGGCCCTTGAAGAGGTTGCTGATGGTGATATCATTATCGACCCCGATTCAAAGCTGCTCGAACGCGACGCCGAAAAGCTTGATCGCGAAGAAGAGACCCGTGAGGCCGAAGAGCGCGACAGTGAAGAATAAGCGTCTTTGCAATTTGATAGTGCATAATTCTGGGGAGCGGGGACGAATGTCTCGGCTCCTTTGTTATTGCCCGATAATTGCGGATTTTGAGCCTACTTTACAAAGTGGCAGTGTCAAGATTTTTGCTATAATGAAGTCAACGAGATAGGGGGAGTAGCCGTGCCGCAGATTGCCAAGATTATTGTTGATGTGCCGACCATGCAGACTAACCAACCTTACGATTATTCGATTCCAGACGTGCTTTCCGGTCAAGTCGTGCCTGGGAAACGTTGTGTTGTTAATTTTGGCAAGGGTACGCGGTTAGTGATGGGCATGGTCGTTGGCGTGCAGGACGCGCCCGATTATGCCGGAACGTTGAAGCCGATTCAGAGTGTGCTTGATAAAGAGCCGGTACTCGACAAGGAGCTATTGCAGCTGTCATCATGGCTGGCCAATGATAGTTTTGCGTTCTGGATCACCTGTTTGCAGACGATGCTACCGACTGCGCTGCGGACGGAGACCAAGCGGATCGGCAAAATGGATGAGTTTACACTGGTCGACAAGGGACACGTCCAAACGGTCTACTATGTGCATCCGGCGCAGACTGCCGCTGATTACGCCACGATTCAGGCTAGTGTGCGTAGCAATGCCAAAAAGCAGCTCGCGTTGGTCGCTGAACTCAGTCATTTGAGCCAGAGTCAGGGTGAGGTCGCTGCACACGCGTTGACACGGGAGTACGGCATCACGCTTGGGATGCTGAAGAGTGCTGCAGACAAGGGCTGGTTGCGACTAGAGGAGCGGGAAACCTACCGCCACCCTTATGCAGAGCTCGATGATATGCCCCGCACCAAACCCTTACAGCTAACTGATCAGCAGCAAAAGGCCTATGATGCGGTCGCTAAGTCCATCAAGGGCCAGCAGGCGGCCACATACTTGCTTGAGGGTGTGACCGGCTCGGGTAAGACTGAGGTCTATTTGCAGCTGATGGCCGCAGCCCAGGCTGCCGGCAAGGATGCCTTGATGCTCGTGCCGGAAATTGGCTTGACTCCGCAAATGGTCGCACGGGTCAAGGGCCGGTTTGGTAGTCAGGTCGCGGTGCTACACTCCGGCCTGAGCGATGGCGAGCGTTATGATGAATGGCGGCGGATTGCCCGTGGTGAGGCGCACGTAGTCGTAGGTGCCCGCAGCGCGGCTTTTGCCCCGTTGCACAATCTTGGTCTGCTGATCATGGACGAAGAGCACGAAAATAGCTACAAGCAAGATGATGCGCCGCGTTACCATGCCCGCGACGTTCTGCGCTGGCGCAGCGAGTATAATCATGCGCCACTACTGCTCGGTTCCGCCACCCCAAGCCTAGAATCACGGGCCCGGGCGGAAAAAGGGGTTTACACTCAGCTACTGATGCCTGAGCGAGCGAACAAGCAGCCTTTGCCGCCAGTGGATGTGATTGACATGCGCGAGGCTGATCTTGACGAATACAGTGGCGATTTTAGTGCGCAAATGTTAGCGGCTATTAAGGATTGCCTGAGCCAAGGTAACCAGGCGGTGCTGATGCTTAACCGTCGCGGCTTTTCATCGTTCGTGATGTGCCGGGAGTGCGGGTACGTTGCCAAGTGTCCAAACTGTGACATCTCGCTGACGCTGCACATGGACACGCACAGTCTGCGCTGCCACTACTGCGGCCACGAAGAAGCAATCCCCCGTGTTTGTCCGAGCTGCGGATCTAAGCGGATTCGTTACTACGGAACCGGTACCGAAAAGGTTCAGCAGACGCTGGGCAAGCTGCTGCCTGACGCCCGGATCATGCGGATGGATGTTGATACGACCCGGCGGAAGGGTGCACACGGGCGCATCCTGAAGGAATTCGGCGAGCACAAAGCCGACATTTTGCTTGGCACCCAGATGATTGCCAAGGGTCTGGATTATCCAGACGTGACGCTGGTCGGCGTGATCAACGCCGACACCGCGCTGGGGTTGCCAGATTTCCGGGCCAGTGAGCGCACCTTCCAGTTACTGACGCAGGTCAGTGGCCGAGCCGGCCGGGCGGAAAAGCCCGGCCGCGTTCTCGTGCAGACTTATAACCCTGATCATTACGCCATTAGGCTAGCGCAAAAGCAGGACTACGAGCGTTTCTTCGCTCTTGAAATGCACATGCGCCACGAGGGGGATTACCCACCGTATTACTTCACTTTCAAGTTGACCGTCAGTCACGAGGACGAAGATAAAGCAGCCAAGGCAATTTTCCGATTGGCCGACATGCTCCAAAAAGGTCTGTCTGACCAAGCAATTATTTTAGGCCCCAGCCGGGCGGCAATTGCTCGCGTCAAGCGCAAGTATTATTATCAGTTAGTAATTAAATATAAAAACGAGCCCGAATTACAGGCGGTTTTGGAATCAATGTTGGAGAGTACGCAGGTGTCGAGCCGGAGCGGCTACCAGATTGCATTTGACCGGGAGCCCCTGTCGTTCATTTAAACGGGCAGATTGACAGTGCTTAGCGATATGTAGTGTGAGGAGAAAATTTAAAATGACATCAATTATATTCATGGGGACGCCGCAGTTTGCTGTACCCGTTCTGGACGGCTTGGTTGCTGCTGGTTACGACGTGCAACTGGTGATCACCCAACCGGACCGGCCAGTTGGGCGGAAGCAAGTGCTGCAGCAGAGCCCTGTTAAGCAGGCGGCGTTAAAACATGGTATCAAGGTGTTGCAGCCCGAGAAGTTATCTGGTTCACCAGAATTGGCTGAAGCCATCGACCTGCACGCGGACTTGATTGTTACGGCAGCGTATGGGCAGTTCTTGCCTACCAAGTTCTTAAAGTCGGTCAAAGTTGCTGCAGTCAATGTTCACGGCAGTTTACTGCCGAAGTATCGTGGTGGTGCCCCGATTCAGTACGCGGTCAAGAACCTCGATTCCGAAATTGGTGTAACCATCATCGAGATGGTCAAGGCCATGGACGCAGGCGGTATGTACGCGCAGCGGAGCATTCCGCTGACGCGGGCTGACGACACTGGCTCCGCCTTTAAGCGGCTTAGCCCTGTTGGTCGTGACCTACTTCTGGACACCTTGCCGGACATCATTGCTGGTACTGCCAAGAAGACGCCTCAGGAAGAGGCCAAGGTGACTTTCTCACCAACCATCAGCAAGGAGCAAGAGCATTTGGACTTCACGCTCCCAGCAACCAAAGTGGATGGCTGGATTCGCGCATTGCGGCCAGACGTTGGTGGTTGGGTCAAACTCGGCGGCCAGCGTTGCAAAATTTGGGCGGCGACCCCGCTTGATGAGCACACGGAGCTCGCACCTGGGCAGTTGGTTCGCAGCGGCAAGCACGAATTCGTGCTGAGCGCTGGGGATGGGACTGTGCTCGCAATTGACGAGTTGCAGCCAGCAGGCAAGTCCAAGCAGGACGTTACCGCGTACATGAATGGTCAGGGTCGGAAATTCACAACAGGAATGCAGGTAGTTGAGATTGAAGAATAATAATCCCCGTCTTTTGGCGGTCGAAGTTCTAGCACGCGTCAGCAAGGGGAGTTACTCTAACCTCACCCTGGATGGCACGCTGCGTAGCAATAAGCTCGATCCCCGTGATGCGTCATTACTGACAAATATTGTTTACGGTGTGATTCAGCGCCAGCTCACCCTCGACTTCTTCATTGACCCTTTTATCAAGGGCAATAAGGTTGATGACTGGGTGAAAGTTTTACTGCGAACGGCGGTTTACCAGATGGTTTATCTGGATAAAGTCCCAACTCGCGCCATTTTCTATGACAGCACCGAAATTGCCAAGAAGCTGGGCCACGCCGGAATCGGTAAGTTCGTCACCGCAATCTTGCGGCGTATGGACCGTGAAGGCTTCCCCAAAATCGGTGACGTCAAGGACTCAGTGCAGCGTTTGGCCATTAGTTCCAGCACGCCACTATGGCTCACGCAGAAGCTTATCGACGAGCTCGGGATGGACGCCGCTAGCGGCATCCTGAATTCGATTGACAGTGCCCCCGCAGCTTCATTGCGCGTGAACAGCACGGTTAGTTCTGCAGACGACCTCTTGTTCCGCTTGTCCGACCGTTTTCCAGACATTCATCGGAGTAAGCTCACGCCGACCGCGCTTGTTGCCCCAAGTGGTCATTTAGCCGGCACGCCCGAATTTAGGGACGGGATGTACACCCTGCAGGACGAAAGTAGTCAACTAGTCGCTGCTAGTTTGCGGCTTGAACCTGGCGATCAGGTGCTTGACGCGTGCGCCGCGCCTGGGGGTAAGACCACGCACATCGCGGAACACTTGCTGCCAGATCAGGGCGGCAAGGTGGTTGCACTTGATTTACATCCCCACAAGGTGCAGTTGATTGCCAAGAACGCGGCGCGGATGCACTTAGCAGACCGAGTCGAGGCTTTCGCGATGGATGCACGGGATGCGCATGAACATTTTGCCGCGGGTAGTTTTGACAAAATCCTCGTTGACGCCCCTTGCTCAGGCCTTGGACTGATGCGCCGCAAGCCCGAAATCAAGTACGATAAAACGCAGGCGGACATTGATAAATTGTCTGAGGTGCAGCAGAGTATCCTTGGCAGTATGGCCGACCTCGTTAAAGTTGGCGGGCGGATTACCTACAGCACTTGCACCTTGGCGCAGGAGGAAAATCAGCAGGTTGTTAGTGCCTTCTTGCAGGCGCACCCGAACTTCAAGCAGGACACAGTTGCAACCGACACGACCATCACCAAACGGCATGGCGCACCGGCACTACAGATTTATCCTAATGATTACGGCACGGACGGTTTCTTTATTGCGAGCCTAGTCCGGACTGAGTAAGGAGTTAGTTATGGAGTACGCGTATCGAACGGATATCGGCAAGAGACGAGCCAGCAATCAAGATTATGTTGGCTTATTTAAGAATGACAGCGGCGCTAACTTGGCCATTGTGGCTGATGGAATGGGCGGACACCAAGGCGGGGATGTGGCCAGTGAAATGGCTGTCTCCCACATCGGTTATGCCTTTGCCGATTTAAATGCTGCTGACATCGACGGCGCGGCCAAGTGGCTCATTGCGGAATTAAGTCGTGAAAATGATCTGATTCTAGAGCGGGGGCAACAATTTGCCGACCTAACGGGGATGGGGACCACCATCGTGGCGGTGCTCGTCTATGGCAACAAGTTTGTTGTGGCCAATATTGGCGACTCGCGTGCATATCTGTACCGGCGCAAGCACCTGCTCCAAATCACGGAGGACCACAGTTTGGTCAACGAACTCGTCAAAAGTGGTGAGCTCACGCCGGAAGAGGCTGAGAACTTTCCCCGCAAGAACGTTATTACGCGTTCACTCGGGGTCGCACCCGATGTGGACGCGGATGTGAACACATACGACTTGTTAGTTGGCGACACGCTATTACTGTGCTCGGATGGGCTCACCAAAACAGTCAGTGACGAGCATCTCGCCCAGATTCTTGCTGACTCCGCGACGCTGCAGGAAAAAGCCGATGAGATGATCAAACAGGCTAACGCAGCGGGTGGGCCGGACAACATTTCGGCCTTGCTAGTGCACGCAAATTCAGGGGGTGCAAGCGATGATTGAGTCGGGAGCGATACTCGGCGAACGCTATAAATTGCTGAAAACCTTGGGCGAAGGCGGTATGGCCAACGTGTACCTTGCCCGGGACCTGATTTTGGATCGTGACGTGGCGGTCAAGGTTCTGCGCCTTGATTTGCAGGATGACCCGGATACCTTGCGGCGCTTCCGGCGTGAGGCAATGGCGACCCTGGAGCTCAGCCACCCGAACATTGTGAGCATTTATGACGTGGGTGAAAGTGATGGCCAGCAGTACCTGGTTATGGAATACGTCGAGGGTACAGACCTCAAAAAGTACATTGCCAAAAATTTCCCCATTCCTTATGCACGGGTGATTGCGATGATGCGGCAGATCCTGAGCGCGGTGCAGACCGCCCACGATCACAACATCATTCACCGTGATCTGAAGCCCCAGAACATCATGGTGGACAAAGACGGCACAGCCAAAATCACTGACTTTGGGATTGCCGTTGCGCTGTCGGATAACTCGATGACACAAACCAATTCGCTGCTAGGCTCGGTGCACTATCTCTCTCCTGAACAGGCGCGGGGCGGAATGCCGACTAAGCAAAGTGATGTGTACGCGCTCGGAATTATTTTGTACGAGTTGTTGACCGGTAGTGTGCCTTTTGAGGGCGATTCTGCGGTATCCATTGCGCTGAAGCACTTCCAGCAGGAAATTCCTTCCGTTCGTGACTTTGATCCGCGGATTCCCCAAGCACTAGAAAATGTGGTTCTGAAGGCGACTGCTAAGGATCCGAACCAGCGCTACAGTAGCGCGCAAGCGATGAGTGACGATTTAGCGACCGCGCTTGATCCGAGCCGGGCCAGCGAGCCACGGTTCACACCGCAATCTGCAGACGATATGGATGAGACTCGTGTGATCGGTGATTTACCAAGCGCGCTGCGCGGGGTCAGTGCAGAGCAGGAAGCGGACAGGAGCGCAACACAACCGCTTCCACAATCGGAACCGGAGCAGTCGCTCGCGGCAGAAACTGAGAAACCTAAGAAAACGAAGAAGTCCAAGCGCAAGTGGACCTTTGGCATTATCGCGGGGCTCATTTTGCTGGCTCTGGTTGGACTGGCTGTGGCGTTCTGGCCCAAAGGGGACGTCAATGTTCCCGATGTTGCGGGGATGAGTGTCACCCAGGCACAGTCGGCGCTTGAGAAAGATAAGCTGACGGTCGGTACGCAAACCAAGGAGCATTCCAATAAGTATTCTGCAGGTGAAGTAATCACTAGTGACCCAGCCGCGGACACAAGTGTTAAGTCGGGCTCGGCAGTTAACCTGATTGTCAGTTCTGGGGTGCAGAAGGTCACGATGAAGAGTTATCGCGGCGAAACTTATGCGGACGCCGCGACTGATTTGCGCCAACGTGGGTTCAAGGTTGAACGTAAGACAAAGGTCAGCACCACCGCTACGGCCGGTACGGTTCTCAGTCAGAGCATTCCGGCCGGGCAAAAGGTCGATCCGAAGGCGGATGCGGTCGTGCTAACGGTCGCACGGGCGGGGTCCACTTTCGAAATGAGTGATTTAACGCAGCTCAACCTTTCCGGAGTGCAGATGTTTGCTAATGAACACAACCTGCAATTCACGTCCAGTGGGGATAGTAACGGTGTCGTGGTTAGTCAAAGCCCCGCTGTCGGGACTAAAATGCACCGTGGTGATAACTTCACGGTTGTATTACAGGCCAACAATGGTCCGGCACGGTCAACATCTTCAAACGCTGACAGTCAAAGTGACGCCAACAAGGACGAGAGCTCAAAGGCTGCGCAAAGCAGCAGCAGTAGTAGTTCAACGGCTAGTGATGCGCAGACCGCAACCAGCAGTAGTTCGGCTGAGAAGCCTGCGGAGAACCAAAATAGTGCCAGTTCACAGAGCAGTGATAACACCAATAATTAATGGCTTTTAGTTAGCACGCATTATTCAAGGAATAAACAGGAGGAAAACATTTGCAGGGGCGAATTATTAGGCAGATCAGCGGCTATTACGATATCGCTGTTGACGGAGAAGTGGTGCGCACACGTGCTGCGGGCAATTTGCGGCAGCAAAAAGTTACCCCACTTGTGGGTGATATTGCCGAGTTCATTCCGGCCGAGGACAATGGTGAATTAGGGTACTTGACCAGCATTAAGGAACGACAGAATGCATTATTGCGGCCGCCGGTTGCGAATATCGACCAGGCAATCCTAGTCACTTCTGCCGCGGAGCCGGAATTTTCCGCTAACCTTCTGGATCGATTTTTGGTCTACCTTGAGGGTAAAAACATTGCCCCAATCATTTACCTGACGAAAACGGATCTGCTCACCGATGAGGAGTATGCACGTCTAGATACGGTTCTGCAGGGTTACGCGCAGATCCCGTACCGCGTATTCGCCCCGCGCGAGGCATTCGCTGAGGACGTACTCGCTACGCTGCATGGGTTATTTGCCGATAAGTTGACCATTTTTACCGGCCAAACTGGGGCTGGCAAATCTACATTGATCAACCACCTGGCACCTGGTCTGAATATCGCGACTGGCGCAATTTCGAAGAGTCTCAATCGCGGGAAGCACACGACCCGGACTACAGACCTGTACCAAAGTGATGGCGGCTTGTTGGCGGACACACCAGGTTTTTCCTCCTTGGGTTTGTTAGACGTTACTCTGGACGATTTGCGGCTCCGTTTTCCCGAATTCAGGGCGCGCATGGATGGCTGCAAATTCCGCCGCTGCGAGCACATTAGTGAACCTAAGTGTGCGGTCAAGGCCGCGCTCGACGCGGGGGAAATTATGCAAAGCCGCTACGATGACTACCTGCAGTTCCGCAGCGAACTCAAGCAGCAGCGACCGGTGTGGGGAAAAAATTAGGCAGACCGGAGTGAGGTGTAGCGCGACTGGACACCGGCAGATAGAAATGCACGTCGAGTAATGTGAGTTGACCAATTGCAGCCAGCCTCCGTATTTTTGAGGCCTGACTGCAATTTTTGCAAATTGTCGGGCTAGTTTCTGGCCGCAAGACTATGAAACGGTTTCCATTTCGGGTAGTATTGGAATCATTAACGAAATCAGAGCCACCATCCTTATTAGAATCAGGCCGCTCGAAAGGAAGTAATTGACTATGAAAATTGCACCTTCAATTTTAAGTGCTGATTTTGGCAATCTTGCAGCAGCTGTTCGTCAGGTTGACGGTAGTGGGGCAGATCGCATTCACATTGACGTAATGGACGGCCGTTTTGTTCCTAACCTTAGTTTTGGTCCCCAAATCGTTTCGGTTCTGCGGAAGGTCACTCAATTGCCGCTAGAAGTGCACTTGATGGTCCAGAACCCGGAGAATTGGATCAAGCCGTTTGCGGACGCCGGTGCAGACATCATCATGGTCCATGTGGAGTCAACGCCACATATTCACCGTGCACTCGCGCTGATTGATGAAACGGGTGTTAAAGCGGGCGTCGTTCTTAATCCGGGGACCTCGGTTGACGCCGTTAATTTCCTGCTCCCGATTGTGCAGCAAGTGCTTGTGATGACGGTAGATCCTGGTTTCTCGGGTCAGCACTTCATTCCGGAGAACCTGGAAAAAGTTGATGAGCTCGTTACTATCCGTGATCGCAATCCGGAACTTAACTATGAGGTTGAAGTCGACGGCGGGGTTGATGCAGAACGCATCAAGAGTGTTGAGATTCACGGTGCGGATGTCGCAGTTGCCGGTTCAGCGATTTACAATGACAAGGCCGATCCCGCAACGAACATCAAGGCACTGAAGGCGGCGCTATGAGTCGGCGAATCAACCTGATGGTCGGTGGGCCCACCGCCAATTTACCTGCAGATTGGCAGCAAGCGCCAGGGGAATGGGCTGCCGCCGACCGGGGAACTTTAGAACTAGAACGGGCGGGCATCAACATGCTCTTTAGCGTTGGTGACTATGATTCACTGACTGAAAACGAGTTTGCACAGTTGTACGAGGCGGGTCTGACGGGCGAACAATTTCCATCCGAAAAGGACTACACCGACACACAATTGGCTGCCCGCGCAGCTTTCGTGCATTACGGTGCAGATGAACTATACATTTATGCCGCAACAGGTGGCCGTTTGGACCACGAACTCGCGAATATTTTGTTGCCGACCGACAAAATGTTTCGGGCGTACACCGAGCGGATTCATCTTGTTGATCGGGTGAATCTCTTCGATTACCTCACTCCGGGTACACACACGATCGCTGCTAATGCGAATTATCCCTATTTTGGGGTCATTCCTTTGACTGCGGTTGATGATTTGAATATCAGTGGCGCCAAGTACCCCTTGGCACACTGGTCAACTGCCGTTCCGTTTAGCTGGGCTTCTAATGAATTTTTAGGGGGCCAACCGGCGAGCGTATGTTTTGCGAGCGGAGTGGTTGCAATTAATTACAGTCGTGACTACAGAGGCCAGACAAAAGATAATTAAACGCAAATACCAAAACGGGCTGCTAGCATTAATTATGCTGGTAGCCCGTTTTGGTATTTAGAGTATGCTGATAGGTATCGTAGTCGAGCTGCACCCCGCAGAAACTTGCGCTTTGCCCACTCTGTCATAAATGCTTAAGCCCGTGCATTTCTGCCAGAGCATGCAAATGCTCAGTTTCTGACCGCGGGGCTCCGCTCTGTGTCATAGTCGAGCTGCGCCATCCTGCTCCTTCCGCTCAAAATGACTTAGGCCTTGACGAGAAGAGCATTCGTCAAAACCCAAGTCACCTTGATGCTCAGGAGCAACCCGGGTGGCTCCGCTCTGTTTCATAGTCGAGCTGCGTGGGACTGCCTCTTGAACTTTTGCAACTTGTTGCCATTAGTTCAAAGGACAACGTAGTGAAGCCTGCGCTTTGCACACTCCGGTAGTAATGCCAAAGCCCAGGCATTCCTCCTGGAGTACGCAAATGCTCAGCTTCAAACCGTCCCACTCCGCTCTGTGTCATAGTCGAGCTGCACCCCGCAGAAACTTGCGCTTTGCCCACTCTGTCATAAATGCTTAAGCCCGTGCATTTCTGCCAGAGTATGCAAATGCTCAGTTTCTGACCGCGGGGCTCCGCTCTGTGCAAAAAAATAGAACGCCCAGCAGTTAACTGCTGAACGTTCTACAGGTTGCGTCTTAAACGCGGGTAACTTTACCTGATTTAAGTGCACGAGCGGAAACCCACACGCGCTTTGGCTTGCCATCCACCAAGATGCGAACCTTCTGCAGGTTAGCCTTCCAAGTACGGCGAGAGCTGTTCAAAGCGTGAGAACGCTTGTTGCCGAAAGTGGTGTGGCGCCCAGTAATTACGTCTACTGCCAAAAGTATGACCTCCTTGCTGATTCAAGTTTTTTACTCGAATTAATCACCTGACCAATTTATCACAGGCATTGGGGCAATGCAAGAGTTTTGCAAAGTAAAATTCCTTGACACTGCTTTTGCAACCGGTAAAATTGGCACATAGTCTAGTTAACGTCTGTGGCGAAAGGGCAGGGGTTACGTCTGTCAATGGCACGGTAGTTCCTTTAACACCGCGGCTATGCTAAACTGTCATAGAAGCTACACACACTTTTGAGGAGGTATATTATGGCTGTCAAAATTAAGACCAAGTACGGGATCATTGACATAGATAACTCTGTAATTGCGACCGTGGTTGGTGGTGCCGCTACGGATATCTACGGCATTGTGGGTATGGCGAGCAAGAATCAGATCCGCGACAACCTCAGCACCATTCTCAACCGCGAAAATTACGCGCGGGGTGTGGTTGTGCGCCAGGAAGACAACGGCGTTAACATTGAAGTAAATATTATCGTTGGTTACGGGACCAAGATTTCTGAGGTCTGCCGCAACGTCCAAGCTAAGGTTAAGTACAATCTTGAAACGATGCTCGGACTAACCGCGAATGCCGTGACAGTAATCGTCCAGGGCGTTCGGGTCATCGGCGAATAGTTGGTATGCGCTGGTGCATTAGGAGGTTTGATTTTTGAAAGTTACAGAAATTACCGCTAAAGAGTTCCAAAATATGATTCGTGCCGCTGCGCACCGGATCAGCAAGAATGCCGAGTTTGTTAATTCACTGAATGTTTTTCCAGTTCCCGATGGGGATACCGGTACTAACATGAATTTGACCTTTCAGAGCGGCGCTAAAGCCGTACTTGAGAGTGATTCACAGAGTGTTGGCGAATTGGCCCAGAAGCTGGGTAAAGGCCTGCTGATGGGTGCGCGTGGTAACTCTGGGGTCATCAGTTCCCAGCTCTTCCGCGGTTTTGCCAAGAACGTTGAAAAGAAACAGTCATTAACCGCTTCTGATCTGGCCGCCGCTTTTGCAGCAGGGGTTGAGACGGCATATAGTGCCGTGATGAAGCCCGTTGAGGGGACCATTTTGACCGTTGCCCGTGAAGCTGCTAAGGCTGCCCTTAAGGAAGCTAAGGGTACCGATGACGCGGGGGTAGTTATGACTACTACCGTTGAAGCTGCGCGGCGCGCGCTTGCCAAGACACCAGACCTGTTGCCAGTCTTGAAGCAGGTTGGTGTGGTTGATTCCGGTGGTCAGGGTTTGACCTTCCTCTATGAAGGCTTCATGGAAGCTCTCACTGGTGAAACTAGTGATGCGGCCTACGTACCGAACGATGGCGAAATGAACGAGATGATCAACGCCACGCACCACCAGGATGCCCAGATTCAGCTCAACCCTGACGATATTGTCTACGGTTACTGTACCGAAATGATGGTCGGACTTGGTAAAGGCGAGGACAACCAAGAGTTTAACTACGATGAGTTCCGCCAGTACCTGAGTGGTTACGGTGACTCCCTACTAGTCATTGCTGATGATGAAGTCGTGAAGGTGCACGTGCACACTGAACACCCGGGGACGGTTTTCCGTTACGGTCAGCAGTTCGGGACGCTCGACAAAATTAAGATTGATAACATGCGCCTGCAACACGAAAGTATCATCGAGCGCGATACTGAGTCCGACGATAACGACCCTAAGCCACTCGCTGACTTTGGCGTTGTTACAATCTGCAGTGGTAATGGTCTCGCTGAGCTCTTCAAGAGCCTGGGTGTCACCTACGTGCTGAGTGGTGGTCAGACCATGAATCCAAGTACTAATGATATCCTTGATGCGATCAAGGCTGCTCACGCCAAGAAGGTCATTGTGTTGCCAAACAACTCCAACATCTTCATGGCGGCGGATGCTGCGGCCAAAGAAGCACCAGTTGACGTTGCAATCGTTAAGAGCCGCACAATCAATCAGGGGCTCACGAGCATGCTCTCATACAATCCTGAGCGCAGTCTCGCCGAGAACGCAGCGGAGATGTCCGAAGCTTTGAGTAATGTTGTTTCTGGTCAGGTTACCCAGTCCATTCGGAACAGCACCATTGACGGGCTCGAGATTCACGAGGACGACTGGATCGGTTTGATTGATGGTGATATCAAGATCGCCGAGGCCGACCGTTTTGAAGCTACGACTAAGATGATCGACGCCATGCTTGATGAAGATTCCGAAATTGTGACTTTGATTTACGGGGTTGACGGCAGTGAAGATGAAGCCAAGCAGATCGGCAATGCGGTCACAGCGGACAATCCGGACATCGAAATCGAAATTCACGAAGGGGACCAGCCCCTGTATCCATACATCGTATCTGTTGAGTAATTGCGGGAGGTGAGCAGTAGTGGCATTAAGTGATTCAGTAGCCGTGCTCGGTGGGGTTGGCGCTAAGCGTCAAGAAGCCCTCGCCGAACTGGGAATCAAAACAATTGCCGACCTGCTCTTTTACTTTCCCTACCGCTACGATGATTTGAAAGAACGCGATCTGCAGACAGCTGTAGATGGCGAAAAGATCACTATCAAGGGGACGGTTGTGTCCGCTCCCGTCGTGAGCCGGTTTGGCGCACGCAAAACTCGGGTCAACATCCGGCTGCGTGTCGAGCACGCGGTTGTGATGGTGACTTTCTTTAATCAGCCGTGGCTCAAGGACCGGTTTCATGAGGATCAAGAGGCGGCCGTTTACGGTAAGTGGGACGCCAATCGCTCCGCAATGACGGGGATGCGGGTTCTGGCCACTCAGGATGAGGACACCCCGAGTTTGGCCGCTATTTACCCGCTAAGCAAAAGTGTGCACCAGAAGTTTCTGATGGACCTGATCAAGGAGGCCTACGAGCGGGATGGTGCTTCTATTCAGTCTGTTGTTCCGGAAGCAATTCGCACCCGCTTGCGCCTGCTGGACGACCGGACGCTGGTGCAATGGATGCACTTTCCGGAGACCGCGGAGCAGGCGACTGCCGGCCGCCGCAGCGCGATTTTTCGGGAGTTCTTCCTCTTTGAAGCCCGGCTGCAGCAAATGAAAGCCCATGCGGCCGCCCCAGCTGCAGGATTGAGAATTCCCTTTGATAATCAGGCGGTACGGGCGTTTGTTGGCCAGCTGCCTTACGAGTTGACCAATGCGCAGAAACGTGTGGTCAACGAAATCTGCGCCGATATGCGCAGTCCGAAGCACATGAACCGATTACTGCAAGGGGATGTTGGTAGTGGGAAGACCGCTGTCGCTGCCATTTGTATGTATGCTGCTGTCACCGCGCACTTCCAGGCCGCGCTCATGGTGCCGACCGAAGTGCTTGCAGAGCAGCATTACGCAAAGCTAAGTAAGTTGTTCGCACCGTTGCCTGTGCACGTTGCCTTACTCACTAGTGCCACCAAGCCGGCTGCTAAGCGCGAGATTCTTGAAGAACTACGGACTGGCGAGATCGACATCGTAATCGGTACGCACGCCTTGATTCAAAAGGATGTTGACTTCGCGGCACTCGGCTTGGCCATCATTGATGAGCAACACCGGTTCGGTGTTACCCAGCGGGAGATCCTGCGTAGTAAGGGTCTGAAACCAGACGTGCTCGCCATGACTGCCACGCCGATTCCGCGCACGTTGGCCATTACCGCGTACGGTGAGATGGATGTGTCGACCATTGACGAGCTACCAGCAGGCCGCCAGCCGATCAGTACCTACTGGCTGCGTAAAAATGAGCTGGGGCGGGTTGTCGACCGGATGCGGGCTGAAATTGCCAAGGGCGGACAGTGTTTTGTCATCACGCCGCTGATTGCGGAGTCTGAAAAGATGGACCTCCAGAATGCGGAGAGCGTATTCGCGGACATGCAGGAGCGGCTCGGACCAAATATTAAGGTCAGCCTGCTTCACGGCCAGATGAAGAACGAGGAAAAGACCGCCATCATGCATGATTTTGAGGCCGGTAAAACGCAAGTCCTTGTTTCGACGACGGTTGTCGAAGTCGGAGTCGACGTACCCAACGCGACCATGATGGTGATTCTGGATGCCGATCGTTTCGGCTTGGCCCAGTTGCACCAGCTGCGCGGACGCGTTGGCCGGGGCAATATGGCGGCCACCTGCTTTTTGGTTGCCGATCCCAGCACCGAGCAAGGGATTAGCCGGATGGAGGTCATGACCAGTACTACCGATGGCTTCGTGGTCGCGCAAAAGGATCTGGAGCTGCGGGGTCAAGGTGACATTTTTGGCGCAAAGCAGTCTGGCATGCCGGACTTTCGACTTGGTGATCCAGTCGGGGACTTTAACATTCTGGACACGGCACAGCGCTGTGCTGCCAGTTTGTTTAACCGCGATCCGGAGCTGCAGGAGTCAGAGCACCAAGAACTCAAACGCGTTTTGCAGCGGGCAGCCGTTGCGGCGGGTAGTCTTAACTAAACTGAGAAGCACGGGCAGCATTTTGCCGGAGCTACTAGGAGGAAAATTGTGAGAATTGCAGTTGACGCAATGGGCGGCGATGACGCCCCTAAGGTTGTTATTGAAGGTGTCGAACGGGCCCGGGACGAACGGCCAGAAATCGAGTTCACTCTCTATGGTGACGAGAATCAAATCAAGCCGCTTCTGAAGAGTGACGAGCGCATCTCCATCGTGCACACCACCGAACAAATCGAGGGTGACGAGCACCCAGTTAAGGCCATCCGTAGCAAGAAGCAGGCATCGATGGTACTGGCAGCGCAGGCGGTCAAGAAGGGTGAGGCCGATGCTTTGTTCTCACTGGGCAGCACTGGTGCACTTCTTGCGGCGGGACTGTTCATTGTCGGCCGCATCAAGGGTGTTGACCGGCCAGGCCTGATGCCGAGCATGCCGTCAATCAAGTCCGACAAGGGTTTTGTGATGTTGGACGTTGGTGCTAACGCTGACAACCGGCCTCAGCAGCTCCTGCAGTATGCCATCATGGGCAACTTCTACGCCCGCGATGTCCGTGGTTTTGATAACCCGCGGATCGGCCTTCTGAACAACGGTACCGAGGCGACTAAGGGTGATGAACTTCACCAGGAAGCATACAAACTGCTCGCTGCAGATTCCAACTTGAACTTTATTGGGAACGTCGAGTCCAGCACCTTGCTTGAAGGGGGCGCTGACGTCGTGGTTACCGATGGCTTCACCGGGAACGCGGTTCTGAAGTCAATTGAGGGTACCTCGCACGCCCTCCTGCATGAAATCAAGGGCATCATCATGGACGGTGGAATCAGTGCTAAGCTCGGCGGTGCGCTGCTGCAGGGCGGCATCAAGTCTGTCGTCAAGAAGTTTGATGCCTCCCGTTACGGTGGCGCCGTACTGCTAGGTCTCTCCGCACCCGTAATCAAGGCGCATGGTTCAGCCGACGCCCGCACGGTTTACTACACGGTGCTGCAAATCGAGACGATGCTGCAGAAAAACACCGTCGGCAAGTTCATTGATTACTTCGCCGCCCACAATATCCGGGAGCAGGAAAATCAGCCTAAATAAGGCGCTTGTCACATTTTAGTGGTGACAAAAGCCGAAATAAAGGCTATATTGAATCGGGATTTGAATTAAGGAGGATCATCGTGAGCGAACAAGAAATTTTCGACAAAATCTCTGCAATTTTGCAGGATCACTTCCAGTTGGATGCGAGTCAAGTTAACAAGGATTTGAACTTCAAGAAGGACTTGGACGCCGATTCAATCGACATCGTGGAGTTTGTGCTTGAGCTTGAAGATACCTTCAACGCTGAGATTCCCGATGAGGATGCAGAAAACATCCAGACGGTTGGGGATGCGGTGGCTTACATCGCCGCCCACCAGAAATAATGACCAATGTTTTAAGCTAAATCGCCTGCGCATCTGCGTGGGTGATTTTTTGTACTCTTTGATGCCGGGTGGTAGGGGTAGCTACTCCCGCTTCAGCACGGGGCTGCTCCATAGCTACCCCCACCGCCCTCTACATGGATGTCTTTAAGTTGGTTCAGCAAATATTGGAAATTTACGGTGATGGTGATTATGTTTTAGAGTTTTAAATCACCAATGTTCAGTAACTAGCAGTCGGTGTAGAAATGTAGCGGTCAAAAATCTCAATTGTCTTTTGAACTATGGTTGGCATCAACACGACCGCACAAATAACCCATTCACGACAATCCAACATCGACTAATAAAGTAACAACTGATGAGGTTCAAGCGAGTGATTATTAACCCACGAGGTAGGGCTGGGGGCGCCTCTTCTGGAGTGTAGTTGGCGGGAGTGACCATGCTGAAACGACTATTGGATGTGGTAGACTTGCGGGTCTTGCAAGGCTACCACATCCAATAGTCGGGGATAGCGGAGAGACCGCCAAGTCAGATAAACAAACTAGTTGGGAGATTACCGGTGACCTTGCGAAAACACGGGCGGGCTCAGAGCTAAGGCGGAAGACTTGACCCGGGTTTGGTCAAGCCCGGAGCCGCGCCCCAGCATGCCTGTCTGTCACTGCCGCCAACGGAGTGGAGGAAGATGCGCTCCCAACCCGGCAGTTAATGCAACCGTAACTGCGCATTCGACATTTGCCCCCCTGGCGCGGTACAATTAGGCTCAGACAATTAGGAGGTAATCACTTGGTAGTAGCAGAGTTTGTCAGTAATTTACGCAACACGTATGGCATCGAATTTAAGAACCTAGCACTGCTTGATGAGGCATTCACCCACTCAAGTTATGCGAACGAACACCGTGAGCTCGGTATCAGCGATAATGAACGCCTAGAATTCTTGGGTGACGCTGTTCTCGAGCTGACTGTGTCCGATTACCTGTACCGCAAGTACCCCGAAGAACCTGAGGGTAAACTCACGCGGATGCGGGCAGCCATTGTGCAGACACGCAGTTTTTCCGCATTTTCGCGGGAGGCTCATTTTGACCGCTATATTAAGCTCGGCAACGGTGAAGAAGCAGCTGGTGCGCGCAAGCGGAACACACTGCTTGAAGACTTATTTGAAGCTTTTTGTGGGGCGTTGTATCTGGATCAGGGCCGTGGTGCCGTGATCAGCTTTTGCGAAAAGATTATTTTCCCCAAGATTGATGCTGGTGAGTTTCTGAGCACCCACGACTTCAAGACGGCGCTGCAGGAGGAACTACAGCGTAGTGGTGACGCCCAGATCGAGTACGAGTTGCTGAGTACTAGTGGGCCTGCTAACGCGCGGATCTTCACCGTGCGCGTTTTGGACGGGAAGAAGGAGCTTGGTACTGGCACTGGTAAGAGCAAGAAGGCGGCGGAGCAAGAGGCTGCCAAAGCTGCTCTGACGACGATTCGGGCGGATAAGTAAGCTTGAGGAACGGAGTACGTAGATGCAGCTGAAGTCCTTGACACTGAACGGTTTCAAATCGTTCGCAGATAAAACAACAATTGAATTTACGCATGGTCTGACCGGTATCGTTGGCCCCAATGGTAGTGGGAAAAGTAACATCACGGAGGCCATTCGCTGGGCGTTAGGTGAGCAGAGTGCTAAGAGTCTGCGCGGTGAGCGGATGGGTGACGTGATTTTTGCCGGCACTGACAGTCGGCCGGCATTGAACCGGGCGGAAGTAACACTGACTTTTGACAATAGTGACGGCTTTCTGCACGATCAGGGGGCAGAGGTGACGGTTAGCCGCCGCCTTTTTCGTGATGGCACCAGCGAGTTTATGCTTAACGGCAAAAGTGTCCGTTTGCATGACGTCCTAGACCTATTTATGGATAGCGGCCTGGGCCGGGACTCGTTTGCGTTCATTTCCCAAGGCCGAGTTGAAGCCATCTTTAACAGCAAGCCCGAAGACCGTCGGAGCATTTTTGAAGAGGCGGCCGGGGTACTCAAGTACAAGCTGCAGAAGCAAAAGGCGCAGGGCCAGCTGCAAGAAACCAGCGATAACCTGGCGCGGGTGCACGACATTGTTCACGAACTATCTGGCCGGATGGAACCACTGGCGGAGCAGGCGTCAATCGCAAAGGATTACGCGCAGCAGAGCAAGGAACACGCAACTCTGCGGCAACAGTTATTAGCACTAGAGATTCGCGACCTATCTGCGGACCAGGAGCAGGCCCAAACCGCCGCGGAAGTGAATAAGCGCAAAATCGCCGAACTGAACGGTTTGATCAAGCAGCTCGAGACCAAGTCCGACGCCGCAACCAAGGCTGACAACGAGTTGACCCGCAAGCTAGACGCCGTCAACGATGAACTGCTAAGCAAATCGATGCAGCAGGAAACACTCAATGGTGAGGAAAATGTCTCCACCGAGCGCGTGCAGAATGCGGCAACGACGCTGGCTGACTTGAAAGAGCAGTTAACGGACGCGCAGACGGCTAAGCGGGATGCGCAAACGCACCTGACAAAGTTGCAGAAGCAACACGAACAGTTGATCAAGCAAAGCCAAGACCTGCAAAAGCAGCTTAAAGATATGCAGCGGCATGGTAGTAGCAGCAAGAGTCTGCAGGAACAATTGGATGCCGCGCAAGGTGAGTACATCGACACGATGCAGAGACAGGCCGACACGCGGAACCAGCTCGTTGCTTTGGAAAAGGAGCAACAGCTGTCGGCTAGTCAGCTGAAGTCCACGCAGGGCCGGCTTGCGGAACTGAGCACGCAGGAGCAGCAGCTGCAAGCCAAACTGCAGACGTTGACGACGGCCCTCGATGAAGCTAAGCAGCAGCACGAAACAACCACAGCTAACGCCAGCCAGGCACAGGCGGCACTGAACACTGCACAGGAACGGTTAGAGGCGGCGCAGGTTCAACTGCGGCAGCACCGCAGTCAGTACGCGCAGGCGCAGACCCGTTACAACACGCTTAAAGAAATGAGCGAGGACTACACCGGCTTTTATGCTGGTGTGCGGGCCGTGCTGAAGAGTAAAGATGAATTGCCAGGGGTAATCGGCGCCGTTGCGGAACTCTTGCAGGTCCCCCAGAAATACCAGGCGGCCATTGATCAGGCGCTGGGGGCCAACCTCCAGGCCATTGTCACGACCAATGAAGCTGCCGCGAAGGGCGCGATTGCGCATTTGAAGCGGATGCACGCGGGCCGTGCAACCTTTTTGCCAACCGACGTTGTGCGGCCACGGCAGCTAGGCGCGGGTATCGAAACAACACTCGCTCGCCAGCAGGGCTTCATTGGGGTTGCGGCGGAATTGGTCCACTATGATGATGCCGTTGCCAGCGTCATGCGCAACCTGATGGGCACCTTATTACTGGTGGATAACCTTGATAACGCCGTGCACATCGCTGGCGCAATCAACCATCGCTACCGCATCGTGACCCTCGACGGCGATATTTTGAACGCCGGTGGCTCGATGTCCGGTGGATCGCGGCAAAAGGGCAGTAGCAGTCCCTTGGCGCGTAGCCAAGAACTGCAGCGGCTCGCCATTAACGGTAAGGCCATGGCGGAGAGCATCCGCGCCGAAGAGGCTAAGTTGGATGCTCTGCAGGACAAGGCTAATGATTGTCAAAATGCCGCTGGGATCGCGGCCGAACAGCTAAACACTTGCAACGCTAAACTGCAGGAACTTAATTCCGACAAGCGGGTGTTGGACGAACAGGTCAAGCAGGTCCAGCGCCAACGCGCCAACTTGCAACTCAGCATGCCGGCGGGCAGCGTTGACCTCGCCGATAAGCAGCAACAGCTGCAAGAACAGGCTAAAGATATTGCAAGTCAGCTGGAAGAGCTGAAGCAGCGGCAGGCCGATCTCAAACAGCAGCAGAGTGATAGTGAATCTGCCGCTGGTGCCTTGCGGGAACGCACGGCACAACTGCGCGCGGACATTGCCGTTGCCGATACTGATCTGCGCACCAATGTGGAGCAGACACAGCAGTGGCAGTCCAGCTTGCAGCAGGCCAATGGCAACATTGACCGGCTGGAAAAGCGCATTGCCAGCATTCAGGAATCTGCCGGGGTTACGGCCGAGGAGAAGGCCGCCCGTAAGGAGACCTTGGCCCAGTTAGCCGTCGACACCAAGCGCTTGCGCAAGCAGCAAGCCGATTACAAGCAGCAACAGGCTGATGGCCGCACGGCGATGAGCCGGCTGTCCGCCCGGATTACTAGCGCGTACAGCGAGCGGCAAACGGCCCAGACGGAGAGTGAAACCCAAGCGGTCACCCTCAACCGCTGCAAAATCAATCTGGATAACCGTCTGAACATTTTGGCGGATGATTATCAGACGACTTATGAAGCCGCGCTCAAGACCGTGCCGAATCCGGAACCAGACCAGCCGCAATTGCGTAGTCAGTTGAAATTGCTGCAGCGGGGGCTGGACGAATTGGGGCCGGTCAACCCGAACGCGGTTGCCGAGTATCAAGAGGTCAAGGAACGCTTTGACTTCCTGACTAAACAGGAAGGCGACCTGAACTCTGCGCGTGAACAGCTTAATGCCACCATGGCGGAGCTCGACGACGAGGTGCGGGTGCGCTTTAAGGACGTGTTTGACGCGACCAGCGCCGCCTTCACCGAGATTTTCCCGCAGATGTTTGGCGGGGGTCACGCCGAGCTGCGGCTGACGCAGCCGGATGATTTGCTCAACACAGGCATTGAGATTATCGCGCAGCCGCCTGGCAAGAAGCTGACCCGGCTGTCCCTACTGTCGGGTGGTGAACGGGCGCTAACCGCAATCACACTTTTGTTCGCGATTTTACGGGTCCGGCCCGTACCATTCTCCATTCTGGATGAAGTCGAGGCCAGTTTGGACGAGGCAAACGTTGAACGTTTTGGTGAGTTCTTGCGTAACTACTCCAGTTCGACGCAATTTATCGTCATCACGCACCGTCGTGGCACAATGGTTGCCGCCGACATCCTGTATGGTGTTACCATGCAGGAGTCAGGGGTATCCACAATGGTCGCCGTCTCGATTGATGAGGCGGTTGCCGCGAAGAAGGACAGCATTTCGCAGTAAGGAAATGAACGCGATGCAGGAGGCAAAATTATGGGATTATTCGATCGAATTAAACGCGCTTTTGGCGGCAAGTCTGAGACCGAAGACACGGAGAAGTATGACGCCGCGCTTGAAAAAAGTCGGAGCAGCTTTGGCGACAAGCTGAACGCACTGTTTGCCAACTTCCGGACCGTTGATGAAGATTTCTTCGATGACCTTGAAGACACCTTAATTGGGGCCGACGTTGGCTTTGAAACGGCGGTCAAAATCACCGACGAGCTGCGCGAAGAGGTTAAACTCCGCAACGCCAAGGATTCAAATGCCGTTGCCCGGGTGATCGTCCAAAAGCTCGTTGACCTTTATGGTGACGAGGGGCAAGACGAAGATAACAGTTTACATTTTGCCGAGTCTGGCCCGACCGTCTTCCTCTTCGTGGGGGTGAATGGGGCCGGTAAGACGACCACAATCGGGAAGCTAGCTAAGCGCCTCCACGACCAAGGTAAGTCGGTCCTGTTGGCGGCCGCCGACACTTTCCGGGCCGGTGCCATTCAGCAGCTGCAGGTTTGGGGCGAGCGCGATGATGTGCCCGTTGTTGCCGGTCCTGAAGGTGGCGATCCGGCTGCGGTTGTCTTTGACGCTGTGGTCCGCGCCAAGAAGGAGAATGCCGACGTTTTGCTGGTCGACACTGCTGGCCGCTTGCAGAACAAGGTCAACCTGATGAAAGAACTGGGCAAAATCGAGCGGGTGATCAAACGTGAATTACCGGATGAACCCAGTGAGGTTTTGCTAGTTGTCGACGCGACGACCGGCCAGAACGCACTTAATCAGGCTAAGGAGTTCAACCAGACCACGAAGATGACGGGCTTGGTCCTGACCAAACTGGATGGTTCCGGTAAGGGTGGCATTGTTTTGGCCGTCCGCAACGAGTTGCACGTGCCGGTCAAGCTGGTCGGCCTGGGTGAGAAGGTTGACGACCTGGCTGATTTTGAACCCACCAAGTTTGTATATGGCCTGTTCAAGGGCTTGATCGATGAACCGGCGGGTGCTAAAGATGAGGCAGATCCAGCTGCTGTGGCTGCCGCAACTGAAAACAATGAAGATTCAGAAGAGCACGAGGAGGACAAATAATAAATGAGTTGGCGCGATAACTACGACCCCAAACTGGTCGCACTTGTAGACAAGGTGGATGCCAAAATTGCACCCCGACTGGCCGAAATTGACGAGCAAATCGTTGAGAATGAGTCTAAGGTTTTACGCTCATTTCAGGAACACAATGTTGCTGAAAGTGACCTGACGGGGTCAACCGGTTACGGTCACTATGATGAAGGTCGCGACAAGCTGGAGGCCATCTACGCCGATGTTCTGGGCGGTGAGGACGCATTGGTGCGCCCACAACTGATTTCCGGAACCCACGCAATCGGGGTCGCTTTGCTAGGCCTCGTGCGCCCAGGCGATGAGATCGTCTACATCACTGGTAAGCCTTACGACACTCTGCAGGAAGTCCTTGGGATTGCCGGGGATGGCGTTGGCAGCCCCAAGGAATACGGCATTGGGGTGGACTGGGTTGACCTCTTGCCGAACGGTGAGGTTGACGTTGACGCCATCAAGAAGCGTGTGACACCAAAGACCACGGTCGTTGCCATTCAGCGCTCCCGTGGTTACGCGACGCGCGATTCGTTCACAGTCGATAAGATTGCGGCCATGATCAAGGTGGTCAAGGAAGTCGCACCTGACGCGGTCATTTTCGTAGATAACGCTTATGGTGAATTTTCCGAGACCAAGGAGCCACTGCACGTGGGCGCCGACCTGATGGCGGGCTCCCTGTTCAAGAATGCTGGCGGTGGCATGGCCAAAACTGGTGGTTACATCGTTGGTCGTAAAGACCTCGTGACGAAGGTCAGCTACCGCTTCACGGTTCCTGGTCTGGGTGGCGCTGAGGGGGCTACTTACGGCAACCTCGCCGACATGCTGCAGGGTTTCTTCATCGCGCCACAGACCACTGGGAACGCCATCAAGGGTTCCATCTTCGAAGCTGCTCTGTTTGCGGAGCTCGGCCTGGAAGTTGCGCCGAAGTGGGACGCACCGCGGACCGACCTCATTCAGACGGTCAACTTCGGGAATGCGGACGACATGATTGCTTTCGCCAAAGCGATTCAGCATAACTCGCCCGTTGATTCTTTCGTTACGCCGATTCCAGAAAAGATGGCCGGCTACGAAGATGAGGTCATCATGGCCGCCGGTAACTTCGTTCAGGGTGCGACCATTGAGTACTCCGGTGACGGTCCACTGCGGCCACCATACACGCTGTACCTGCAGGGTGGTCTGACTTACGCGCACGTTAAGCTCGCAACGATTGGGGCGGCGCAGGAGACGTTCTTCGACAAGAAGAAGTAATTGTTAGTTTAGAATGCTGTTTATTCCTAATACGCACGTAAAAGGGTTTCCGCGTTGATGCGGGAACCCTTTTGTTGCGCTTACAATACATGTGCCAAAAACTCTCATTGATGTGCCAAAATTTTGCTAAAATGTAGATTAGCGAACGTTAGGGGTGAACACCTTGGAAAAGTACAAAGCCGGTATCGACAAAAATGCCTTCTGGCTCAACGAACTGATTGCCGTCGCACAGATGCGGGATTCTGGTCAAGAGTGGGCCGATGTTCAGCAGGCCGTGGTTGACGATAATCAGTTGTTGATTTCGTCAAGACAGCGGGCCAAACAAATATATGGTGTTTTGAACCGTCGCCTTGAGTCGTTGCCAGATAAACTGCGTAGTTTGTTGCTGACAAGCAGCATGGATGATCAGAAAATCATCAACTTAGTGGCAATTATGAATACAGAGTTGCTGATTAAAGATTTCATCCTGATTCGGTTCCGGGACGAACTGATTGTGGGTGATGCCAAGATTGAGCCTTATGAGATTCAGGCTTTCTTTGATCATTTGCAAGCTACTAATGATGTTGTGGCTTCGTGGACCGACCAGACCATTCACCGCTTGGGCAGTACAATTCGGAATTACCTCAGGATGGCAGGGTTAGCGGTTGCTGACGGTAATGATTTAGTGGTCCAACGGCCGATTGTTGGTTATGAGTTGGAACAAGCCTTACGCAACAATGGATATGGCGCGTATGTGAACGCGCTGACGGGGATGTAGGATGGATAAACTAACCAAAGATTTTATCAATCTAAGAGAAAAAATCAGTTCACCAACTTTTCAAGCCAATGAAGGTTTATCAAACGAAGTCGGTTATTATATTTTCAGCTATGATCCAGCGCAGGAGATGCGAGTGCGGGAGGAAATCACCAATTTAGTTACGACGGCAACGCCCGCTACAATCAATGCGTCCATTCAAGTGTTTGATCTTTTTAAGATTATGATGCACATAGTTGATGAGTTTGGTTATCGGGAGCAATTCGCTGATTTTGAAAAGCAGTACGGAATGTCTTCCGTGATTGAGCAAATGGAACGCTTGCTACGAATGAACAGGGATGACAACCGGATTGTTGAGTATATTCAGAAGCACTTACGCCCGGGACGAACTATCATCTTCGTAACTGGTGTTGGCGCGGTGTTTCCCTTGGTGCGTGCACATAAGGTCTTGAATACTATGAATCAAGTTATTGATAACGTACCGGTCGTGATGTTTTATCCTGGGATGTACGATAGCGTCCGGTTGAAAATGTTTGGGGAACTGCAGGATGATAACTATTACCGCGCGTTTAGCCTAAATTCCTAATGGTTACGCAATGGGGGAGAATTATGGAAATTAAAGATGTGTTTGCTAAGCCGATTGATCGGCGCATTCAAGGGGTAATTAAAGTTGGTCAGGAAGAGGACGCGATTCTTCGGCAGGAATTAGACGAGTACGTCGTAACTGATGAGCTGCAGCGGTTGTTCGCGGATTTCTTTACCGCTTATGAACGTAGTTTGGACGAACCAACGGATGAAATGGGTGCCTGGATTTCAGGCTTCTTCGGTTCAGGTAAATCGCACTTCATGAAGATTATCGCTGACATCTTGAAAGACACACCAGTTGATGGCAAACGGCCGGTTGATTATTTCCAGAGTAAAATTCACGATCAGATGACCTTGAACCAAATGGAACGGGCGGCAAATGCTCCGACCAACGTGATTTCATTCAATATTGATGCGGCCTCTAGGGTCTCCGCAAAGTCAAAAGACAGTGCGATTCTGGATGTGTTTTTACAGGAATTCAACAAGAGCCAGGGCCTGTCCGATGTCGCCTGGATTGCTGACTTGGAACGGCACCTGATTGCTGATGGCAAGTATGCTGCATTCCAGGATTATTTCAATAGTCACAACACCCACGGTTTGGTTTGGGAAGACGACGGTCGGGAGCAGTATGCGTTCAACGCCGGTGTGATTAAGGATGCACTAGTTGCATCCGGATTCATGAGTGATGAAGATGCGGATGGCTTCACAAGACAGTGGAACACACCTTACCCAATGAGCATCGAAGAATTCGCCCAGCTGGTTGCAAAATATATAAATGAAAGTGGCAATCGTGTGGTCTTTCTTGTTGATGAAGTGGGGCAGTTCGTTGGCGACAGTCAGTCATTGATGCTGAACCTGCAATCAATGGTGGAACAATTGGGAGTTGCCGCGCGGGGCAAGGCGTGGGTCATCGTAACTTCCCAGCAAGATATCAACGCGGTCACTAAGAATGTTGATGGGCAAGACTTTTCGAAGATTCAGGGCCGGTTCAAGACCCGCATCAACATGAGCTCGGCCAATGTTGATGAAGTGATCAAGAAGCGGATTCTTGCTAAGACTGAACCAGCACAGCGGGCCTTGGAAACGGAGTATGCTGCCAACTCTGCTTCAATCAACAATAGTATTGATTTCGACGATGGTGTTTCGCGTGATCATTACAAGACGGCGAAGGATTTTGCGGACAATTACCCATTTGTTCCGTACCAGTTCAATTTGTTGCAGGATGTGTTGACCGCAGTGCGGACGCACGGTTCTGATGGTAAGCACCTCTCAGAAGGTGAACGCTCAATGCTCGCCATCTTCCAGGAATCTGCGGAACGTATCATGCACGCTGATATTGGTAAATTAGTTCCTTTCAGCCTGTTCTTCGAAGGCTTAGACCAGTTTCTAGACCACACACACCGGATTGTCATCACCCACGCCAAGAACAACGACAGCGTTAACCCTAAACACGAGGAAAATCCCTTTGCCGTACAGGTGCTTAAAACTTTGTTCATGGTTAAGTACACCAATTTTAAAGCGACCCTAGATAACATCACAACTTTAATGATTGACGACATTAACGTGGATCGGGTACAGCTGCGGAAGAACGTGCAGAACGCTTTGAACGTGCTGATCCGGCAGAATTTGGTTGAGAAGAACCTTAGTGTCTACGTATTCTTGACTGATGCTGAGCAAGACATCAACCAAGAAATCGAACACCAGAATGTTGATGATGTTGAGGTTGCCAGCAAACTAGGCGAGTTTATTTACAGTGGCAATATTATTAAAAATAAGTATTCTTACCCGAAGCTTAGTGGCCGCTATACTTTCAACCTGAATGCATTTGTTGATGATACGCCTGTCGGGAAGACCAGCAACGAATTATCACTCAAAATCGTTACGCCGCTGCAGTATGAGCTGGCTGATGAAGCAAATCAGTTGCTTTACTCAGCTGGGGATGGAAGTCACTCAGTTGTGATTGCCTTGCCGCAGCAGCAAACAGACTATGTGGAGAACACGCGGCGGGCACTCAAAATTGACAAGTTTCTGCGGTCGAATTTCAGCAACCGTGATGCTGAGTTCCAAGCTTTAGGCCGGGCGCGTTCGGTCGAACGGACAGAATTGCAGGCAGAGGCTAAACGGCAAGTAACAAATGCGCTCGAGGAAGCTACCTTGTTGGTCGGTGGCCAGCGTATCGATTCAAAGCGGGATTTCGCTTCACGATTAGCTGATGCTGAACAGATGCTCGTTGACAACAACTATCGCAACTTGAGTTATATTACTGCGGCCAAGGGCGAACGGGATATTCTGCAGCTATTGGCCGGTGATGGCTTAGTTAAAACTGATGAAAACAGCCAGGCGGTTGACGAAGTGGCCAGGTATATCGACAGGGTTGCGCAGACACGCCCACACGTGACACTTCATCAGGTGCGCGAGCAGTTTGAAATAATTCCGTATGGCTACACGGAAGAGGACATCGAATGGCTAGTTGCGAAACTGTATGTAACCCGAAAAATCAAGGCTACCTTTAATGGAGTTGTGGTATCAAGTGAGCAGTTTAAGAATAAGGAAATAGCCGATCTGTTCACGCGTAAGCAAAACGTCGACAAGGTGGAGTTGCAGCCGCGTCCAACCATAAGCCAACAGGATGTACGCATGGTAAAGGACACCGCCCGGGATGTGTTCGGCAAGAAGAACTTCAGTGCTGACAACATTGACGGCCAAATTGTGGAGCTTAAAGAGAAGATTAAGCTTGATTTGGATAATCTGGAAGAATTTTATCAACAGAATTCGGGTTTTCCTGGCCAAAATTTACTTGAGCAAGGAATCAAACTACTGCGGCGGTTGAAGGATACTGCGGATACCGATTCGTTCATTAAACAATTGCGTGAAATTAAGACGGAACTTGAGGATTGGGATTACGACTGCGAAGACACCGGTGTAATTGAGTTTTATCGGAATGAGGCCCAGCAGAAGATCTGGGAACGATCATTGACCGACATGAGCCTCTATAAGGCATCCAAAGAGTTCATTTCAGACGAAGGCCTGGAGGATGTTGTTCAGCAATTAAACAAGCTGCTTAATTCAAACAATCCAGCCACTAACACACCAAAGCTTGGGACGTTAAATGATGAATTTGCCAAACGTTACAGCGAGATATTTGATGCTGAAGAGGAGGACCAGAACGCTAAAATTCAACAAATTTTGGATGTCGGCTTAGCACGCTTTAATCGGGCCCACGTTGGGGATGATTTTAAACATCGAATTGCTCAGTCGTATAAGAATGAGATTGCCGAAATTAACGGACGCGACGCAAAGGACATTGGTACACTTCGCACCAAGTCTGATCGGGCACAAACTGTTCTTGATCGGAAATCGCAGGAATTGCAAAAAGAAGAAGAACGTCTAATTGTTAAAACAGTTCCTGTCGATCCCAAACCAACAGTTGATACACCAGTAAAGCCTAGAACGACCAAGTACATCGACTACAATAACCTTGGTCTGAAGTCCACATGGGTGATTAACAACGAAGATGACGTTGATGCTAAATTGACTGAGTTGCGCAAGGTGCTGGTTGCAAAACTAAACGAAGAAGGTACTAGCGGAATTGAACTGACTTTCTAGTCCTTTGAAAGGATTCATTAATGGATAAACGTGTAATAGAAAAATTTGCGGTAAGTGCTCGCAAACAATTGATCGAAGATATTGGGTTGCGTTTGGCACAACTAGGTATTGATGAGAACGGTGCAAGTGAGAGGGAAGATCGTTCCACTCGTGAGGCCGAGTTTTATGCTAATCAAGAAAAACCCTTGACGGGTGTGGAAATTGGTTGGCGACAAGCAGTTGTGAACCGCCTGACTAAGACTGCAAAAAATGATCAGTGGGCCACTGCATATGCAGATTTGGTGGAGGAAGTTGCTTACACTTGGTTTAACCGGATTATTGCGATTCGTTTCATGGAAGTTAACGACTATCTTCCCAGCCACGTGCGGGTTCTGTCGTCCATTGAGGGGCGCAATGAGCCAGATATAATGACGGAAGCACTGGATATTTCTGAATATCTGGGCGAATTTACTGCGGCAGAGAAGCAAGTTTACGATGAGGCGTGGGCGGCTCAAGATCCGGCCAAAATGGATAAGCTGTACCGCATGCTGTTCTTAAAGCAGATTGATGCGTTGAACGAGAACCTTCCTAAGCTGTTTGAGAAAACTGATGATTACATGAAACTTTTGTTCACCCCCAGCTATAACAACGGGGTGATCAAGGCACTGGTGACGGATGTGCCAGAGGCTGATTTTGATGTGGAAAAAGAGGGCCAGGTCGAGATCATTGGCTGGTTGTATCAGTACTACAATGAGGAACCCAAGGACGCTGCATTCAAAAAGTCCAAGTATACTCGTGCCGAAATCCCTGCAGTTACACAGCTATTCACCCCTGACTGGATTGTCAAATATCTAGTTGAAAATTCATTGGGTCGTTTTTGGATTAATCGTCTGCAAGCTAAGGGCGACACCAGAACTGCAAAGGAGATTGCCGAGGTATTTAATTGGCGGTACTTTATGCCAGCTGCCGAACAAACTTCTGAAATTCAGCTGCAAATCAAGAATGATGATAAAGAACTCAACAAACTTGAGCTTGAAGATATCACCCTGATTGATCCTTCGATGGGATCCGGTCACATTCTCGTGTACGCTTTTGACGTGTTAATGCAGTTGTATGAGTCCGAAGGCTACGGACGAAGCGTTGCAGCCCGGAGCATTCTGAAAAACAATCTGTTTGGTTTAGACATCGATACGCGAGCTTATCAGCTGACGTATTTTGCACTCATGATGAAGGCACGGCAGTATGATTCGCGAGCATTAACACGAAAGGTCAGTATTAATGTGTTAGATGTTCCTCAGTTGAATTGGACAACTGAAGATCAAGAATTATTGGTTAATAACTTAGCAACAACTGCTGACACACGGAGCAACTTAGCAACACTTACAAATATGTTTAGCGTCGGGGATGAATTGGGATCAGTAATCAGTTTTCCCGCTGACTTTGATTGGAATGGGTTGAGAGGACTGACAGTTTCAATACCCGATGATGGACAATTGCTGCTTGATTCGAGTCGACTAACAGACTTGCAGCTACAGCTTAGTAATGCGTTGAGTGTCGGCAAAATCTTAAGTAGTCATTACACTGTAGCGGTTACAAACCCACCTTATATGGGCTCTGGCAAGATGCCTTCCGCATTGCAAAAGTTTGTAAAAAAGAACTTTCCTAACAGTAAATCAGACTTGTTTGCTGTTTTCATGGAGCGGTTGCATCAGTTGGCTGCACAAGCCGGTTACTATGCGATGATTACGCAACATCAGTGGATGTTTCTTTCCAGTTTTGGGAATCTACGCTCACTTTTGCGTGGAGACACACTTGTCAATTTGGCACATCTTGGAACACATGCGTTCCAAGAAATTGGCGGGGAAGTGGTTCAATCGGCTGCGTTTGTATTCAAAAGAACTCAAGTTAAGGATTACTTGGGAACTTATGAGCGGTTAGTTGATTTTGGGTCACAGCAGAAAAAAGAAGAAGCATTTTTGAATGCCGTTCATAATCCTCAGGTGAAATATCTTTATCGAACTAACCAAGCGAACTTTAGCAATATTCCTGGTAGTCCAATCGCTTACTGGGCCAGCGACAATTTGATCCATGATTTTGAAATTGGCATCCCTCTCTCCGAGCTGGTGGATCCTCGTCAAGGACTGGCTACAGCCGACAATAACCGCTTTTTGCGTCAATGGTTTGAAGTAACGTATTCAGAAATCAAGTTTGATGCCAAATCCATAAGTGACTCTGTTAAATCTAAGAAAAAATGGTTCCCGTATAACAAAGGTGGTGCTTACCGCAAGTGGTATGGAAATTACGACTATGTGATTAACTGGGAAAACGATGGATATGAAATTCGCAATTTTAACTGGCCAAACGGAAAACAACGTTCAGTGGTACGCAACCCAGATTATTACTTCCGTGAAGCGATTACTTGGTCAAAAGTCACGTCGGGATCTTTTAATATTCGATATAGAAACAGTGGTTCAATTTTCGACACTGGTGGTAATGAGGCATTTGCTGACAATCTTGGCCAGTTACTCATTGCTCTAGGAGTGACCAATTCAAAAGCTGGAAATTATATTCTTGAAATATTAAATCCAACAATCAACATGTTGACAGAAGATTTTAAACATTTTCCAGTTGTTAACGGAGACAGGGAGGATACAATCAAGAGAATAGTTGCCGAAAATATTAACTATGCAGAATCAGATTGGAATATTGACGAAACCTCATGGGATTTTTTAACTAATCCACTACTGCACAAATTCGATGAACATAATCGAAATTGGACGATTGCAGAGGCCTTTGATCAGTGGAAACAGGAGGCTGAGAACCGCTTCGAGCAGCTTAAGTCAAACGAAGAGGAACTAAATAGGATTTTCATTGATTTGTACGGTTTGCAGGATGAGTTGGCCCCAGAAGAAGATGACAAGGATGTCTCCGTACGACGTGCTGATTATAAACGTGATATCAAAGCATTTTTATCGTACTTTGTTGGGGTAACGTTTGGCCGATATTCATTGGATACACCAGGTCTTGCTTTTGCCGGTGGAGAATGGGATGCAGGTAAGTACAAGTCTTATGTGCCAAATACTGATGATGTATTGTTACTTACGGATGCAGATTATTTTGGTGATAATCGAGACGTGATTTATCGATTAAAGGAGTTTTTGACGGTAACATTTGGTCAACAACATTTATCAGAGAACTTAGACTTTATTGCTGGTGCATTAGACAAAAAAGGTGATTCATCTGAAGCACAGATACGCAAGTACTTTGTTGACGACTTTTACAAAAAGGACCATCTTTCCACCTACCAGAAGCGCCCAATTTATTGGCAGTTGCAATCAGGCAAAAAGAATGGATTTAAAGCATTGATGTACTTGCATCGTTACGATTCAAACACGATGGCGGCAATTCGAACCAAATATTTGCATCCGCTGCAAAGTGCCTACGAAAATCGGATCGAACAGTTAAAACAGATGCTCGATCAAGGGCTATCTGGGCGTGATAAGAATGTAGCTTCAAAAGAATTAGATAAGTTGTTGGCACAACTAGACGAATTGGTTAAGTATGATCAAGTTCTGCAGCACGTTGCTAATCAACACATTGTGTTAGATTTAGACGATGGCGTTTTAGTAAACCATAAAAAAGTACAAGCAGGAGAAAAGTTACTAACTCCCATTAAGTAAATAGTTAAACGAGAGGCCCGCCAGTAAACAGACGGGCCTCTCGTTGTGCCACGAAATGTGCCAAGTTATAAATTATTCAAAACTGAAATGATTTTATCATTATCTAGTTGCTCTAACTCTTTGATTACATGCAAATAGGTTGATTGGGTTGTCGTTATGTTCGCGTGGCCTAAGCGTTTTGATACTGACAGAACGCTAACCCCTTGGTACAACAGGACCGACGCGTGTGTGTGGCGTAGACCGTGGAAGGTAATTCGTGGTAAACCAAGCAACTTCAGAATTCCGGTTAGTGTTTTGTTGATCTCGGCGCTAACGGGAGCAGGCGACTCAGCTGCGAATATTGGCTTGCTGGCATCTTGAAGGCAGCTTGTGAAAGCTTTTAATCGCTGGGTCGTTCTTGAATCTATTGGAATGGTCCGGATTGATGATTTGTTTTTAGTTGGCTTGAAGCCTGTGTGGTATTTGTAATCCCAAGTTTGACTCACGGTTATAGTTGATTGGTCGAAATCAATTGATTTTAGGGTGAGCCCAACCACTTCGGCAAAACGAAGTCCGGTTACAGCCGCGAGATAGATAATCATTTGCTGTTTGTTGCTGGTGTCCAAAGAATTAACGAGTGTACGCCAGTCGTTGTAATTTAATGCTTGCTGAGGATGTGCCACTTTCCGGCCCGTGATGACGACCTTACGTGTTGGGTCAGACAAGATAATCTTTTCGTCTAATGCATCCAAAACGGCGGCACGAATCTGCTTGTGGAATGTGGCAACAGTTCTAGGTGCGTGTGTTTGGGCGAACTCATTGATTTTTTCTTGGTAAAAAATGCGGTTTAAATCATGCAGCGTAATATTGCCAAAGAGGTTTTGAATATGGCTGAGCGTATTGTAATACTTAACCAAAGTTACCGCTGAAACTGACTTCTCCTTGTATAATTTAATCCACTTCTCAAAATAGGCTGCCAGGGAAATGTTGCCGTCACGAAAACTACGAACATCAATGTACGTTGACTTAATTTGGCTGGCGGCCAGTTCCGCATCTGACTTGAAATGAAATCCGGATTTACGCAGCTTCTTGTATTTTCCGTCCAAATCTTTGTAGGAAATCTCGTATTGCCATGATTCCCCACGTTTTCTATAACTAACCATTTTTTCCTCCTAAATTATCGCTTGATAATACTTGGCACTTTTTTGGCACAAATATATTTTATATTGCGACAAATCAGGGAGGAGGTTGTTTATGTTCATCAATATTGGAGATCAATGGCGAATTGTCAAAGTCCCATGCAATCTCTAAGATGTTCCAATCGTCTTTTGCTATGGAAATGTTTTTATAAACCAGTTGTTGAATCTGTAATTTATCTTTCCGACTTACAATTAGGGGAAATCTTCCCACATCGCCGACTTGAAGACTGACAGTAGGATTTAGTATTTCAAAAATTAAGTCTCCTAACTTTGTGTTTAGTGCTGCCAACGAGTAAAACAAAATATCCCTGTTTTGGCCTCTGGCGAAAGCCGACATACCTTTATCTGCATGAATAGAAGATGCAGCGCGGTAACGAATAGAGAAATGGCCACTCGTAATACCTGACCACGTAATCGCTTCACGGAAGTAAAAAGAAGTATTTTGTGGACGAGATTTTACCTTGCCATTGTGATCTTTGAAATTTCTAATTTCGTATCCGTCATTTTGCCAATTAACTACATAGTCATAATTTCCATACCACTTGCGGTAAGCACCACCTTTGTTATACGGGAACCATTTTTTCTTAGATTTAACAGAGTCACTGATGGATTTGGCGTCAAACTTGATTTCTGAATATGTTACTTCAAACCATTGACGCAAAAAGCGGTTATTGTCAGCTGTAGCCAGCCCTTGTCGGGGCTCTACTAATTTGGACATAGGGGTACCAATTTCAAAATCATGAATTAAATTGTCGCTTGCCCAGTATGCGATTGGACTACCCGGAATTTTACTAAAGTTCGCTTGGTTAGTTCGATAAACATAACCAACAGACGGATATTTGATAGCTTCAGTAACTTTCTGCCCTTGCACTTCCATTCCACCTTTAAAGTCAGTCAGCCGAAGATAAATTCCATTAGAATGATTCACGGTGTTTTTAAGAACAAAGCTATCAATGGTGACAAACGCTTCGTCGAAAAAGGCGTGGGTTTCCATTTGAATTAAACTACTGATCTCGAAATTATCAATTATGGATTCTCGCAGCTTCTGAAAGGTTTTGATAAACATCCAAACCATGGGCGTCATGTATGCAGCATAGCCGTCAGTTGTAGTCATATTAATATTCATCCAGATAAATATTGAAAACATGTCCCCACAATAAGCCTTGTAGTTTTTCTTCACATAGGCTTTAAGAGACTTATCCATGTGGTTCAGATACGGTGGGTTCGTAACTATAACTTCGAATTTTGTTTGAAATATCTGAACAATATTTAGCGTATTCGACAGAATATTAATTTTGCCGTCGATTCCAAAAACGTCCAGATCCGTTTTACTAATTGCATTGGATAATTCTTTTTTTAATGATGATGTGTCAAAAGAACGATTCAGCTTAACAATAGAACCAAGGGTGCGTGCATTCGAAAATTTATTCGCAATCTCAGCCAAATCTTTCTTTGCAGGTTCGGATATATTCCACGAATTTATATCTTCTGCCGTGATATCGTCGGTGTCTTCAAACACATAAATATTTGGCATAATTTCCATGGTCAATGCACGGCGGTTGTATTGCCGCAATTTCATCATCAGTGCAAAGTAAGCTAACTGGTACGCGCGACGGTCAATTTCCAGGCCGTACAGGTTGTTTTCAATTATGCCAACTGCAGCATCACGTTTTGAATAGCCCTGTTCGAGATACATTTCCATCAGCACGTCAAACGCGTATACCAAGATGTGTCCTGAACCCATGGCATTATCGAGTACTTTAATGTTTTTTAGTTCAACGGTGTCTTCAGATTGGACGAGCTTGCCTGGCAACAAATATTCCAACTTGTCAGCAATTGTGGAATCTTCATTATGCTCCAGGTAAAACCGGCCCAGTGAGTTATCGACCATGTAGCGTACAACCCAATCAGTCGTGAACAGCTGCGTAGCCGCGGGGATGTCGTTCTTTTTCACGGGTCCACCGTTGATATTAACAACTTGATTATGTGGTTCCTCATTGTAGTACTGGTACAGCCACCCAATGATCTCGACCTGGCCCTCTTTTTCCACGTCAAAATCAGCTTCTGGCACATCCGTCACCAGTGCCTTGATCACCCCGTTGTTATAGCTGGGGGTGAACGATATTACGCTGATTTAATAGTCATTGGAAAGGCTGTCAGCTATACTAGGAATAGTATTTACGCGATGAGAGAGTGGGTAGCTAAATGGCTGAATTGAATGTTGATGAAATTGTCACGGGTTTAACCGCGAAGTTTACCGATAGCAATCGGTTTGTGGTCTGGTACGACGATGATGGCAGCTTTGCCGAGGATATTGAGGAAATCGCACAGCGCTTACCGGCTGGAATTGAGCTGCTACAGATGCAAGCAGATGAACAATTTAATACTAAGTTGCGGCTTGAAGAGATTAGTCGTGCAGATGGGGCCGCTTTAGTGTACTCGCCAGCTCCGGAACCACCACTGGCGCAGAACTTCCTTGCCGATTTCATCCGTTTTGGGGCCAAGTACACCGCGGACGCAACAGCGATGTTGCTGGATCAGCTTAACTTGCCCAAGACGTTGCGGTCGTTTGTTGGGGACCAACAGAAGTTCTTTAACAACAAACGCCGGGCCAGTGAGTTCGGGCGCCTTTATACGACCACCAACAAACCAGAATTGGTTGAGATGGCCGTGCTGACTAGAGCCAACGAGGCGACCGTAATCAGTGTTTTGCAGGTCGTTGGTAGTTCCAGCCTGGATGCTGATAATGACTACTTGCAGCTGTTTGCGAAGTATGGTTTGGCGGATGAGTTCTGGAATATGATTGACCAAACTTTTGCCTTTAACAACATTCAACATGACTTGATGCAACTGTTCAGTGCGTTATTCTTGAATTTTGCGTTTGCACAAGCTGACACCCAGATGCCGGACAGGTTGAGCTCTTATACTGCTAACAACCTCAACAATGCCGTCGCGTTTATTGATCACAGTCGGGACAAGAAGAGTTTGGATGCTGACATGCAGGTGCTTGCCGCAAAGGTGTGGCAGTATGTCAACGGTGGTAGCATTTTTGGCAAGCTAGAGATGGATGTTCTGGTGCAAATTGACGCCTTTGCCGAAATCGACATCACCATTATTAACTGGCTGGTCGCGCGGATTAAGGCTAGAGATTTTGGCATCACGGCTAACCGGTTGAGTTTGGCGGAGATTGCTGATGCCCGGACGCGGATGAATTTTGGTTACCAGTATGCCGATGCGTACGCAGCAATCGTTGATGCGCTCCACATCCTCACGTGGGCTGCGGAGCTGCCCGGTGGTGAGTTAAATGCGCAAATTGAGTGGTACACCAACTCCGGTTACAAATTAGACCAAACGTACCGGCACTTCACCAAGCTAACAACTGGCTTAAAGTCAGTACAGCGTGAGCTTGTTGATGAACTTGCTGACGGTGTTGAGAACCGTTATCTCAACGA
The DNA here is from genome assembly GCF_009687905.1 of Lacticaseibacillus zhaodongensis. Lineage (GTDB taxonomy): Bacteria > Bacillota > Bacilli > Lactobacillales > Lactobacillaceae > Lacticaseibacillus > Lacticaseibacillus zhaodongensis. The sequence goes on from NZ_BLBG01000003.1 coordinate 108,892, forward strand.
CTTCCTAACGCCAAGTATTAGTAACTGGACGGACGCATACGCTCCACGGTTGGTTAGTCATGACCAGTTACAGCGCAATTTCTACCAGCGTTATGTTGGCAGCAAGTCTGAATCCCGCACCGTTGTGATTATTTCTGACGCCTTTCGGTTTGAAGCTGCCAAGGAATTACAGGCCCAACTTGAGGGTCGGGATATGTTTAGCACCCAGATGGATTATGCAATCACGGCGCTCCCGTCGGTGACCTACTTCGGGATGCCGGCGCTATTGCCGAACCACGAGCTAAGTTACACTGGCGACACCACGGTGCTGGTGGACGGGCAAAAGGCTAACACGGAGGAGACCCGGCGCAAAATACTGCAGAAGCAGAATCCAGCCAGCGTGAATGAACAGCTAGATAATTTCCGGGTCCACATGAACTCTGGACAACGCAAGGCGTTTCTTGCCGAGCAAAAAGTCGTTTACTTATACCACAACCAAATTGACACGACTGGCGAGAAGGAAAAGCAGGAAGACGAAACTTTCAGTGCCACCGCCATCGCCATCAAGGAGATTGCGGAAGTTGTCGGTTTGCTGCGCAATCTGAGTGTCCGCAATATCATCATTACTGCTGATCACGGCTTCATATACCGCTGGTCGCCAATTGACGAAGCTGACAAGATTGAGCTGCAGGGGTCAACCGAGCGCAAGGAACAGCGGTATGCCATTTCTAATGACCCGATTGCTGAGGTTGGTGTCAAAAGTCAGCAGTTAGGCGAACTCTTAGGTAGTACGGATGCACGGTGGGTGAGTTATCCAACCAGCGGGCGGATATTTAGAGCTCCCGGGGCCGGTCAGAATTACGTTCACGGTGGGGCCTCCCCGCAGGAAATGATTGTGCCGGTTTTGCAAATTAAAGCCCAGTTGGGTAAGTCGCAGGCCGTACCGGTTGAACTCACGGATGTTACTGCTGGTGCGCGGCGCATCACGTCTCGAGAAGTGGTTGTCCGCTTGAATCAAGTTCAAGCAATCAGTGATAAGGTTACAGCCGCTGATTACACTGCCGTCTTCACTGACGCGCAAGGCACTCCAATTTCTGGAACGGTGCAGTTGCGGATTGATAGTCGCGAAGCAGATCCCAAGAACCGGATATTTACCACGCGCTTTACTTTGACTGATCAGCAGTTTGTTAACCAGGCGACATACTACCTAGTCCTGACTAACTTGAGCAACAACACAGAAACTAAGTATCCATACACCATGGACATGATGATTGGAGGTGGCTTTGGCTTTGACATCGGATGAGAATATTTCCAAGGATGAAGCGGCAAGTACGCAGGACGCTTTGCTTGATAAGCTCCAAGCTAATTTTCCCGGGCGCTTTGTGCGCAAGGATTTAACCACGCGCATCAAGGGTGGCGCAAATGTCCCCACTTACGTCCTCGAGTTCTTGCTCGGCCAATACGCTAATGGCGCCGATGAGGGCCAAATCGAACGGGGCGTGGAGAGCGTTAAGAAGACGCTGGCTAATAATTACGTTCGTCCTGACGAGGCCGAGAAGGTCAAATCTAAGATTCGCGAACTGGGTTCATATACCGTCATTGATAAGCTGACTGTGAACCTGAACACGCGGGAGGACCGTTACGAAGCCACTTTTAGCAATCTGGGTATCAGCGGCGTTCCCGTTGACGAGGATTACGTCCAAAAGTATGAGCGACTGCTGGTGGGCGGAATCTGGTCCATTGTGCGTCTGAGTTACGATCACGAGGGCGCAGATTCTTTTATCATCGACAACTTAACCCCAGTGCAAGTTCCATACGTGAACATGGATGAAATATACACTGGTCGTAAAGAGTTAACGACTGATGAGTGGATTGACCTGATTCTGCGGACAACGGGGATGGAACCAACTCAGTTCACTCAGCGCGAGAAGTGGTTGCTACTCGCCCGCTTAATTCCGTTTGTAGAGAACAACTACAACCTAGTAGAGCTTGGTCCGCGGAGCACTGGTAAATCGCACGTGTACAAGGAATTGTCCCCGAATTCCATTCTGGTTTCCGGCGGACAGACCACCGTGGCCAATCTCTTTTACAACATGAGTACGCATAAAGCAGGCTTGGTTGGTCTGTGGGACGTGGTCGCGTTCGATGAAGTTGCCGGCATCAAGTTCAAGGATAACGATGGCGTGCAAATCATGAAGGACTACATGGCTTCTGGATCCTTCGCTCGGGGTCGGGATCAGATTCAGGCCTCCGCGGGGATGGTATTCGTGGGTAACATTGATCAAAGCGTTGATGTTTTGCTGCGTACCTCAAGCCTGTTTGAGCCTTTCCCGGATGCCATGGGTACGGATACAGCCTTCCTGGATCGTATTCACAACTACTTGCCGGGCTGGGAAATTCCTAAGCTCAAGCCCAGCCACTTCACAAATGGATATGGTTTTATCACTGACTTTTGGGCCGAAGCGATGCGTGCACTCCGAAAAATTTCCTATGGGGATGCCTTTGATGAATACTTCAATCTGGGTAGTAATCTAAATCAGCGGGATACGATTGCTGTTCGCAAGACGGTTTCAGGAATGATCAAGTTGCTGTATCCTAATGGTGAATTTACCAAGGATGAAGTGACTGAAGTACTAGAGTTCGCTTTAGAGATGCGGCGGCGGGTCAAGGAACAGTTAAAGCGGATTGGCGGCATGGAATTCTACGATGTGAACTTTTCGTACATCGACAAGGAGAACATGGCCGAAAAATACGTTTCTGTTCCTGAACAGGGCAGTTCAACCATTATTCCTGATGGCAGCCCCAACCCTGGGCAGATTTTCACAATTGCCTACGATGAATCCAACCGGATGTCACTGTTGAAATTAGAATCACAAGTAACAACGGGTTCCGGTAAGCATGACTGGACAGGAATCTCTAGTAATCGTGCTGCGCGGGAGTCGATGAATACCGCGTTTAATTACCTGACTGCCAATTACCGGGCCGTCGATCAGCGGATTGATCCAGAAAAACACGATTTTATTGTCAATGTGACCAATGTGAATGATTCGGTCCCGTCAAAGCACCTTTCACTTGCGACATACATTGCACTCGTGTCAATTGCAACCGCACGGTCTACACTTGATCAGTTGGTCGTTTTGGGCGATTTAACAATTGGCGGTACTATTCAACGGCCTGATAACTTGGCCGATGCTTTGCAGGTCGCGCTGGATAGTGGTGCGAAGAAGGTACTATTACCGACGGCGTCTATGTCTGACTTGGTTTCTGTACCCAGCGAATTGATTGGAGCGTTCTCTTTGCTACCATACAGTAATGTTGAGGAGGCCGTGTTCAAGTCTCTGGGCGTAGAGTAGGAGAGCTTGTTTACACATTCTGGTGTTTATCCAAACAAAATAGACCTAGGCTCTGCCGTTGCTGATACGTTAAGCAACGATAGTCTTAGGTCTATTTTTGTATCTAGAAATGTTGTTATGAAATCATGCTATTTTTGTTGCTGGTCGAGCACGTGTACGCATGGTTCCCCGTCTTTCACGAACACACCCTGAATCTCCGGTGTGAACCCTGGAAACTGATCAACAGCGCTATAGAGGGCTTCAAAGTAGTCGATAGCAGCCGGACTCCAAGTCTCCCCGGGCACGGTGACAAAAATGCCAGGAGGGTATGGCAGCGCCCCCTCAACGGCGACGTGGCCGGCCGCTTCCTTCAGAGCCACGGTGGTGTACTGGCCGCGAACAAAGGCGAGGTCCGCCTCTCTAGGTGTCAGTGGCGCTTTATTGGCCTGACTATTCTGGAAGAGACCGGCCTGTTTGGCGGCGAGCCGCTCGTTCTTGAACAGGTCGGAAAGACTCTGGGCGAGGTCGCACAGGGTTTCGTCGTGATAGCGACTGCCGGTTTCTGCGACCAAAGCTGGTAACACTTCGGTCAGCTTTTTATCGGCAAAGTAGTCAGTTTCAAACTGCTGGAGGACGCTGAACAACTTGTTCCAGTCGGTAGGGCCACTACCTGGTGTGACGAGGAAGAGCACTGAGTTCGGGTCGGCTTTTTCCGGCACGATGCCGTGGTCGAGCAGGTAACGGTCGAGGACCCAGCCGGATGCGCGCAGGTCGCCGCTATTTGCGAGTTGAATGGTGACCTTGCCGGGATCGAGGTATGCCTGGCCGGGCTGGAGACCGGTGAAGCCGTGCCAGCTGGCGGCGGGCTGCAGTTGCCATGCGGCCGCGGAGGTCAGGGCCATGTGGTTAGAAGTATTGAGCATTTCTGGGCTGTTGAAGGCCCTGAATAGGCGGGTGCTTTGCAGCTGGCGGCGGAAGTCTTGGGCCGCGGCGAGTGCATCTGCCCAGATTTTACGGCCGCGCGCCCCACTGTTCAGAGCCACGTTGACGGCCAGAGAGGCGTAGACGGGGTAGGAAAAGCTAGTGGTGACGTGCTTCAAGTACGCGTGGTTAAACTGTTCGTGGGTCACGTAGCGCTTTTGCCCGCGAATGTGGGCGTCTTTCTTGTGGATCTGCGAGGTTTGCGCGAGGCCGCTCTGCTGCTTGTGGACGGACTGGGTGACGATGATGCCGGGGTCATCCGGGCCGAGATCAAGCTGTAGTGGGTCCATGGCCTTCATAGCGGGCAGGAATGGCTCGTAGCCACCCCAAGCCGCATCGAAGGCGATGTAGTCACACAGTGGTCCGAACCGCTTGATCAGTTCCTTGACGTCGGGAACGATGCCGTCAAAGGTTTCGAGCTCCAAAACCGCTAAGCGGAAGGTCCGCTTTTGGGCACCACGCTGGGGGTCAATTTTGCTGGCGGCGGCGCGCAGATTGTCTTGACTGACGTTGCGCAGGTCGACGGGGCCGATGAGTGCGTTCTGGTTGCGCAGGGTGTCCAGGTAAACCGCTTGGGCGCCGCACTGGACGAGGGCGGAGTTATAGAAGGATTTGTGGTTGTTGCGGTCGAAGAGCACGAGGTCGCCAGGAGTGAGTAGCGCGGATGCGACCACGTTGTTCGAGCCGGTGGTGCCGTTGGTCACAAAGTAGGTTTCATCGGCATGAAAAAGCTTGGCCGCGGCTTGTTCGGCTTGCAGGGGCGTCCCGCCGTGGGTGAGCATGTCGCCCAGCGCGGTCACGACATCACTAGTGTCGCTGGCGAAGAACTTGTCACCGTATGCCTGGTGGAAGAGGTAGCCGGCCGGGGCGAGGTCGTCGTAGTGCCCGGCGTGGTGCCCTGGCGTGGCAAAGGTAACGGGGTCAGCATCCGCAAATTTGAAGAGGTCACGAACGAACGCCGGCACCATGCGTTCTTCGTAAGCGCTGGCACCATTGCAGATGACTTTTGCCCCCTCAGCATTGAGTTCAGGCAGGACGGTGACCTGTAACTGGCCGCAGTCAGCCGGTAACTGTGTCTGGCCGACGATGACGACTGGTAGGGGTAATTCGCTATCAATCAGGCGCTGCAAGTTGTGGTCATCGCTGGCGTGGAGCACAGCCGCTCCGAGTGCGCCGAGTGGGGTTTGGGCGACTAGCGCGGTGTGCTGTGTGAACAGCTGTGCGTTGATTCCGGGGCCGATACCAATTGTTAAATGCATGTGGATAGTTCCTCCTTGGCATGATTGCCATTCCGCACGTTGTGGTAACGGCGGAGATGTTTACCGCCCAATTATAGCCTTAGTTACCGTCTCCAGACTAGGCTTGTTGTCTAGTGTGATCGGACTTACACTGATAGCAAAATTACTGAGGAGTGATGATCATGCGGAATGAGCAGACGATGCGCGATTTGATTTTGACGGTTGCGCAAAGTGACCAACGGGTGCGGGCAGTGTATATGAATGGTTCCCGGGCAAATCCACGGGCCAAACATGACCTGTTCCAGGATTACGACATCGTGTACGTGGTGACCGACATTAACGGTATGCTCGCGGACCGTAGCTGGTACGGGCAATTCGGAACGCCGTTGTTGACCCAAGAACCAGACGCATTGGATGAGGCGGTAGGTCAGCCGTGTGATCCGGAGCAAAATGGCTACACCATCATGAGCGTTTTCACGGATGGCAACCGGATCGATCTGCACCTGGAACCCGTAACCGTTTGTGAGTTAACTTATGGGAGCCACAGTCAAACGGTCCCACTCCTTGATAAGGACGGTATTTTGCCGCAGTTACCCGCCGCTAGTGATAAGGACCGGTGGGTGCAGCGGCCCAGTGCCGAATTGTTCTACCACCACACCAACGACTTCTGGTGGGTCGCTCCGTATGTCGCCAAGGGCTTGTGGCGCAACGAGTTGCTGTACGCCAACGCGATGCTAGGTGATGTTCTGCGGCCGCACCTGCTTGACATGTGTGATTGGCTTGTCGGCAGTGATGCGGATTGGCAGATCAGCACCGGCAAGCTGCACAAGGACCTCGTTCACCTCTTGCCAGAGGAGTTGTGGGTGCCGCTCACGAAGACGTTTGCTAATGGCGACAACGAGGCCACCTGGCAGGCGTTAAGCACCACAATGGAGCTGTTCGCAACGGTTGCCCAACTGGTTGCACAGCGGCTAAATTTTGACTATCAACTTAGCGAGGAGCAGGCCAGTCGGCAGTACATTGCGGCCATTCGCGACCTGCCAGCAGGGGCCACGACCATGAAACTAAAGTGGGGCGTCCGGACCAAATAATTTGCAGTCATGGCAAAAATATATGGGCTGTTTTCAGAAAAACATGGTAAATAAATTCATTCGCGGTATAATATTAACGATATTTTAAAGAAAGTTGGACTTATTATGCCCGTACGGACTCGTATTCATAACAATTCGCCGTGCCCAGTAGTGTAGTTGCTGCTAAGTAAACCTTATTAACTACACGAAAGGTAATGTAAAAATGAATAATGACGCACCTTTATTAGGCCAGAAGCCAAAGTACATGTCCTGGCAGGTTCTCGGCCTGCTGACATTTGTTACGGTTATCGGTTTCGAAAACATTTTGTACCCATTCCAGAATCAAGGCCTATCCGTGGTCTTCTCCTGGGTTTTCCTGATGCTTACCTACATCGTTCCTTACGCGCTCATCGCGGCGCAAATTGGGACGACCTTCACGCATGAAGGGGGCGGACTTGCTACTTGGGTACGACGGACGACCAACGATACCCTTGGTTACGTCGTGTCCTGGATGTACTGGAGCTCAACGCTGCCATACCTGATTGACGTTGCCAACGCCATTATCGTTGCACTGTCTTGGCTCATCCTCGGCGATAACACCTTGGATCACTACATGTCACCAGAATGGTTTGGTATTTTCACTTTTGTTGTGATTCTGGTCTTCATCCTTCTGGAAAACGTCTTCTCCCGCTCGATGGAAGTCATGTCCCTGATTGGGGGCGCAGCGATGTTCATCATGGGGATGCTCTTTGTCATCATGGCTTTTGCCGCCGTTGCCAAGGGCTACCACCCGGCAAGTAACATTTTCGACCTCAGCTCCTTCAAGCCCCACTTCTCAGTGCACTACTTCTCGACCACCGGACTGCTGATTTTTGCCACGTCCGGGGCTGAACTCGGGGCAACCTACATTCAGCAGGTTCGCAATCCGAAGAGGGAATTCCCGAAGTCAATGTGGATGCTGGCCATCATGACCGGTTTCCTCGTCATCTTTGGTTCTCTGGCTCTTGGTGTCTTCTTTGATGCTAACCACCTGCCAAATGACCTGAAGATGAACGGTTCCTTCTATGCGTTCCAGTACATGGGTGAACAGTGGGGTGTTGGCAAACTCTTCATGTACCTGTTTGCCGGGACCCAGCTCGTGTTCATGTTGGCGCAACTGGCCGTGCTCATCGACGCAGCGAGCCGAGTTCTGTCCGCTGACACCGCCGCTAAGTACATGCCAAAATGGCTCCTCAAGAAGAACCGGCAGGGCCGGCCAATTAATTCCTACGTGCTGACGGCTGGCATTTGCCTCTTCCTGATCTTGATGGCGGGGACGCTACCAGACATCAATACCATCTTTAACTGGCTGCTGAACCTGAACGGGATCGTTTCGCCATACAAGACCGCTTGGGTGTTCGTTGCCTTCTTAGCTCTGCGGGCCCAGCAAGATAAGTTTGAGTCGGGTTACGTCTTCCTCAAGAACAAGAGTCTGGCCATGGTGGTCGGTGGTTGGTGCTTCCTCTTCACCTTTGTCTGCGCGACGATGGGTTTCATGCCGCAAGATACCAAGTGGGGTACCCCTGCCTTCACGCACCAGCTACTCCTCAACTTCATCTCTGTTATTGTGTTGTTCGGGATGGGCTTCATTTTGCCGATGATTGCCCGGCACCAGCGCGAAAAACACGCTGACAAGCAGCTCAAGTAGGCTGATGACCAGGCGTTAAAAAGGAGATCACATGCACATTTTTTTGACGGTTATGTTAGTCCTCGTGGGTTTGGAGCACCTCGGGATTTGTTACCTCGAGATGTTTGCCTCCACGGCTGCGCAGGTTAAGGCCTTCGGGATGCCCCGTGAGTTCGTGGAGCGGAAAGAGACCAAAATCACTTTGGCCAACCAGGCTAGTTACAACGGCATGCTCGGCGTGCTGCTGTTATTGACGGCGTTTATCGTCCCTGTAGATGCGGTCGTCATCGTGGCGGCGATGCTCTTTGCATTTGTGCTAGTCGTGGGTATCTATGGTGGCGCGACTGTGATTAAGGGCATTTACCTCTTCCAGGCCCTTCCCGCGGTGATCGGTCTGCTGGCGGTATTCTTAGCTCGTTAATGTGTTCGGATGCTCGGTCCCAGTTTTTGGGGGACCGGGCATTTTTTTGATTGCATGACGGCTGGAGATATTTATCTGCTAGAGCTGCGCCAGCCGTTGACGCGGCGCGGTTGCACCGGTATCCTTAAATAGTATGAAAAAGGACTGATTAGATGGAATTAGCCAAGACAAACCGCATGAACAACCTGTTTGCATTTTACAAGGAACTGCTCACTAAGAAGCAACAGGAATACCTCGAACTATATTATGGTGATGACTACTCACTGGGTGAGATTGCCGCCGATGCTGGCGTTAGCCGCCAGGCCGTTTATGACAACATCAAGCGTTCTGACGCTGCGCTCGAGGAGTATGAGGGTAAGCTGCATCTGTTAGCAAAGTACGAGGCTAGCAATGATGCGGTAGACGCACTGAGCGCCTATGTTCATGAGCACTATTCTAAAGATAATGATTTGCGCCACCTGCTCGGGGAAGTCCAGAAGCAAGTTGCACAATAGGAGGAAGCATTAATGGCATTTGAAGGTTTAACTGAGCGCCTGCAGAAGACGTTCTCTGGTTTACGCAGAAAGGGCAAAATCTCCGAGAGTGATGTCCGCGACGCGATGCGCGAGATTCGCCTGGCCTTACTTGAGGCCGACGTCAACTTGGGCGTTGTTAAGGATTTCGTCAAAAATGTCCGGGCAAAGGCGGTTGGTACCGAAGTTCTGGACGGGGTCAACCCTTCACAGCAAATCGTCAAAATTGTTAACGATGAACTCACCAAGACCATGGGTGAGTCCGCAGTACCGCTGAACAAGTCCGCGAAGATTCCGACCGTTATCATGATGGCCGGTTTGCAAGGGGCTGGTAAAACCACGACGGTTGGTAAGCTGGCCAAGTACCTTGAAGAAAACGAGAAGGCGCGGCCACTGCTGATTGCTGCCGATGTTTACCGGCCAGCCGCAATCAAGCAGTTGCAGGTCGTTGGCCAGCAAGTGCACGCGCCTGTCTTTGAGATGGGCACCGATGTTGATCCCCGGGAAATCGTCCGTAAGGGGATGGAACAGGCCCGCGCTGATCACAATGATTACGTGTTGATCGATACTGCCGGCCGTTTGCAGATCGATGAGAAGTTGATGCAGGAACTTGCCGACATCAAGGAGATTGCCAAGCCAGACGAAATTCTGCTCGTTGTCGATGCTATGACCGGGCAGGCTGCTGTTGATGTGGCCAAGGGCTTTAACGAGCAACTCGAGATTACCGGGGTTGTCTTGACCAAACTCGATGGTGACACCCGTGGTGGTGCCGCGCTGTCAATTCGGGCAGTCACCGGCAAGCCAATCAAGTTCACCGGGCAGGGTGAAAAGATGAACGCGCTGGACGTGTTCTATCCTGACCGCATGGCGAACCGAATCCTCGGGATGGGGGACATCCTGACCCTGGTCGACAAGGCCCAGAAGAATTTTGACGAGAAGCAAGCCAAAGACCTGACTGAGAAGATGCAGCTGAACACCTTCGACTTCAACGACTTCATCTCGCAGATGGATCAGGTTCAGAACATGGGCCCGATGGAAGACATCATCAAGATGATTCCCGGCCTGGCCAGCAACCCGCAGCTCAAGAATATAAAGATCGACCCTAAGGACATGGCTCACACCAAGGCCATTGTGCTGTCGATGACCGAAGCAGAGCGGACCAACCCCGACCTGCTGAACCCATCCCGGCGCCGGCGTATCGCAGCTGGTTCTGGGCGGCCGATTGTTGAAGTTAACCGCATGATCAAGCAGTTTAACGCCAGCAAGAAAATGATGAACCAGATGAGCAAGGGTAACATGTCTGGCATGGAACAGATGATGGGCGGTGGCATCAAGGGCAAAATCGGCAAGATGGCCATGGGCTCAATGGTCAAGCGCCAGCAGAAGCAAAAGAAGCGCCGGCTGAAGAACGCCAAGCGGTTTAAGTCCTAGTATTCAGATAATTAGCTAAAAAAATTAAAGCCGTAGTTTGCAACGCGCAGAGAGGATTTTCTTTCTGCGCGTTGTTTCAGTTGCGGCGGTCGGTCATGCGTGGTCCGCTCTGCCGGTGCCCTTCTGCTAACAATTTTTTTGAGACAGGGTGGGAAATGCTTTTTTACATTAATAGCTTATGAACTGTTTAAGAAATAATTAAGGTTATATTATTACCAGATACATTGGTTTGTTCTTTCCGACCGAGATGCCCAGCACGAATTCCTATAATTATATGTAGTGAGGGAGCGCTATCAACCAGTTTATTTAGCAAAACTACTGGTTATGTTGCTTTGATTTGTTCCGTTGTAGCTACGTCCGGATTCGGGCTCGTGATTGGGAGGTTCTTGAACATGACGAAGAATAATAGAGAATTTAATCAGTCCAAACTGATTAAAGATAGTCAGGATCGTAAAGAGCACTTTAGAATGTACAAGGCTGGCCGCCAATGGCTCGTTGCTGGTGTCGTAACACTGGCGGTTGGTGCGGGTGGTCTATTCACCGTCAGCCAAAGTTTTGCTGCGACGACTGGTGGAACTGAACCTGATCAGGTTGCTGGCGCGAAAAATAGTGCCCCTGTCAGTGGTGAGATTAACACACTAACTAGTGGACAAGTCGGGAGTACTCAGAATCAAGAGTCTGGTAGTAAAAGCTCTGCGGAGGGGACAAGCGAGAATTTAAATCGCCGCAGTCAAACTAGTTCTGCATCTCAGCAACAGAGCGATGCTAATGATGATTCTGCAACGGATAGTGCAAACTCTGCCGCTCCTGCAGCAGTGCCCAGTTCTGCAGCTACAACCGCCACTGAGGGTCAGCAAACTGCTGAGTTGCGTCAATCTAGCACTGGTTTGGACTCAGCAAAGCTGGCTGCCAGTTCCGCCGGGGTGAACGTTACTACAAAGCCTACGCAAACACAGACGGTTGATCGCTCCAATGGCCTTGCTCAAGGGCTCGAGGCTGCAGTTGACAGTGTAAAGGACGCTTATGCGGATCAAATTGATGCTCTAAATACAGCCAAAACTAAGCAGGATAGTGATAACGCTGTTTATCAGCAAGCCAAAACCGCATATGACAACCAAACCGTTGAGATCAGTTCAACAAACGATGATTGGACCTCTGATCAGCTAACTAATTTTCTTGCTGGTAAAACAGACATCAACAGTCCGGTTACAGATGCTGATCGTGAGGCTGCTTCAGATGCGGTTAAGAACAGTACGTTAATCAACATGAATAAGAGCACCGTACACATTACGGAGCCTGATAATCCCTTGCTGACCAATGGCAATCTACCGAGTTGGACATATACGAATGTTTTCACCGATTCCAAAACGGGTAAGTCAATCAACATTCGTGAATCGATTACTGCTGTGACGCTAAACAAAGACGCAAATACTGATCCGAACGCCACTATTAGCAGTAGTCACGCGCCGTATATTGAAGTTGATTCCGTAAAAGAAGATTCTAAGAGCACGGACATTGGTTTTATTCCGCACTGGGTCGACAACATTACAGCGCGCCTCGAATACTTCTATGCTGACGGCACCCCTGCTACAATTGATGCGATTGTTGGGATTGGTGACATCGACGGTAAGCAAGGGGTCAAGATTAACAATGGGTATGACTCTGAACTGCATGGTAGTGATATTGTCGAGGGTGATGACGGCACGTTCACTTCAACCTTTGGTGCCGGACGCGAAATCACGGACCCTAGAGGTCAGTTGTGGGCTCTCCAAAAAGGAGTTACCGAGACTGTCTACACGTTCTATGATCCAACCAATCCTGATGGAAGTACGACCAATTCCATACCAGTTCAAGGAATTGGTAACGTTACTTTTGCTACGAAGGTACCCACAGCACCAATCCTGACCACCGAGACGGCGACTGTGCAGCCGATTCAGTTGAGTGTTGCGACCAACTACACCATTCACTATCAGGGTGCCGGTTCCGCCACACCTGCGGACGAGACGAAGACTGTCATTTGGACCGGGAAATATGACCCCGACAGTAAAACGATTACTTGGACACCCGACAAAACTGATTTGACGAAAGTTAGCCCACTGATTGCCGGTTACGTGGCGGACACCCCAACGGCAGGTTGGACTCTGGCCGGAAGTACTGCTGATCCAGCCGATCAAATGCAGACGGTTACTTACAACAAGGTCAGTCTACCTGACGATGATGTTGCGAACCTGACCGTGCACTACGTTGATCAAAACGGGCAGACCATCAAAGCGGATACGACGCAAAGTGGTACTCAGGGCGAAGCGTTCACGGTTAATGCCCCAGCCATTGATGGTTACCGCCTAGTGGATGCCAGTCAGCAGACAACCACGGGTACCTACGTTGGTGCGCAGATGACGTTGACGCTGACCTACCTAAAGGACGGCACGGTGCCTGATGAGGCAACGGATGCGAACTTGACCGTGCACTATGTCGACCAAAATGGTGCCACAATCAAAACTGATACCAACCAGAGTGGTGCGCAGGGTGATGCGTTCACTGTCGATGCGCCGACCATTCCTGGTTACCGCTTGATTGACCCGAGCCAGCAGACAACTTCTGGTAAGTACACTGGCAACCAGATGGAGTTGACGCTTAAGTACTTGAAGGACGGCACGGTGCCTGATGAGGCAACGGATGCGAATCTGACTGTGCACTATGTCGACCAAAATGGTGTCACAATTAAAACTGATACCAACCAAAGTGGGGCGCAGGGTGAAACGTTCACTATCGATGCGCCGACCATTCCTGGTTACCGCTTGATTGACCCGAGCCAGCAGACAACTACCGGCAAGTACGTTGGCAACCAGATGGAGCTGACGCTTAAATACTTGAAGGACGGCACGGTTCCCGACGAGGTTGCGGACGCGAACCTGACCGTGCATTATGTGGATCAAAATGGTGCTACTATCAAAACTGATACCAACCAAAGTGGTGTGCAGGGTGAAGTGTTCACTGTCGATGCGCCGACCATTCCTGGTTACCGTCTGATTGATCCGAACCAGCAGACAATTACTGGTAAGTACGTTGGCAACCACATGGAGCTGACGTTGCACTATCTAAAGGACGGCGCGGTGCCCGATGAGGCAATGGATGCGAATCTGACTGTGCACTATGTCGACCAAAATGGTGCCACAATCAAAACTGATACCAACCAAAGTGGGGCGCAGGGTGAGTCATTTACTGTCGATGCGCCGACCATTCCTGGTTACCGTCTGATCGATTCAAACCAGCAGACAACTACCGGCAAGTACGTTGGCAACCAAATGGACCTGACGTTGCGATACCTGAAAGACGGTGTACCGGCTGACGAAGATGGGGTCGTACTGTTGATTGTGCATTATGTCGATGGAGATGGGCACGCCCTTCAAGCTGACACGACCCAGACAGGGGCGCAGGGTGCTGCCTTTACGGTCAATGCACCAGCAATCAGTGGGTACACTCTAGTTGATTCTAATCAGCAAACGACCACTGGGACTTTCCGTGGCAATGTGATGGAACTGACCTTAGTTTACAATCAGAATCCAACGGTGCCAGACGTGCCAGTTGGTCCAAATACACCTGTGCCGAATGGTGAAAAACCACATGGGCCTGGCAACGATGTTCCTGAGACTCCTGACGTGCCTGAGCTACCAGATACTTTTGGCGGTGATGGCGGTAATACCAATACCGGCACGGACGGTACAAGGGCCGATGGGACTGATGGGACGCGGTCTCCGCTAGCGGACACGTTTGTGGCGACCGGCACGAAGCCGACCCGCAAAGCAGTAAAGGCGGTCAAGCCTGCGCAAGGAGTACGGAACCCAGCGCGTAACCTGCCCCAAACAGGAGAACAAAAGCAAAACTTCCTGTCCATGTTAGGACTCGTGCTTGTCGCGGCAATGTCTGGCTTCGTATTCCGGAAGCACCAGCGCGACTAGATTATTAACTTGGCAAATGCCTTCTCACTACCAGACGCGAATACCCTGGTGGTGGGGAAGCATTTTACTGTAATCGTAAACGGGCCAGCAAATTTGGTATAATTCTTTTTAGAATGGTATTCGTGAGCGACCCAGATACTTGGAAACGAGGATTTTGCCACTTTTCTGCCCATGTAAAGAAAAACCCCTTTACACCTGCCATGGACTCTGGTATTCTATACGAGTTAAGAATTACTAGGAGGAAATACAAACATGTCAGTTAAGATTCGCTTGAAGCGCATGGGTTCAAAGAAGAACCCATTCTACCGTGTTGTTGTTGCAGACAGCCGTTCACCTCGTGACGGCCGGTTCATCGAACAGCTCGGCTACTACAGCCCACTTACAGAACCAATCACCTTGAAGCTTGATAACGACAAGGTTCTCGACTGGCTCCAGAAGGGCGCACAGCCTTCAGATACTGTTCGCACGCTTCTTTCTTCTGAAGGTATCCTTCAGAAGTACCACGAAGCTCGCTACAGCAAGTAAGTCATATGGTCGAGATTGCGCCGCTGATTGAATCGCTGGTGCGGCCGCTGTTAACACAGCAGGACACGCTGACCATTAAGGCTCATGAGACCGCTGAGTACATGGCGTTCGACCTGTCAGTTGCGCCGGAAGATGTCGGTAACGTCATCGGCCGCCAGGGACGGGTCGCGCAGGCATTGCGCTCCGTAGTTTACGGCGTGCGTTCGCCATACGCCAAACGGGTTCGTCTGAACATTGTGGACACCCGGAAAAGGCATTAAGAAAGATCGGTGTAAGCCGATCTTTTTTTGTACGCTGGATTTGCTTCGTAAGTGCAGCAGCTTTAACCAAAGAGTAATGTCATAGTTTTGAACTTTGTTATTTACCGAGATGATAACACCAGCAAAATAAGGTTCAGCACTTATTTATATGGCGATTCGCGAGTATCGTATTGACTCGAATATATTAAATTAGAATGATGGCTTTTTTATCAATAACAACTGTACCACCTCTGGTATAGCTCATAATTACACCTGAAATGCAGAATACCATTAAGCAACCTATGTAGTAACTTAGTTGACCATAAGCGTTGCTGCTGGCTGGATTTAGCGATTAAATCAAGTGGCGCTAAGCGATTAAGTGTCCCCCGACGTTACAGTTAACTGTAACGGACAACTGGTATACCAATGCTGCTGAAACTTGATTTAAAAAGGAAATAAGCGTAATGTAATTATTTGAATATAAAATTTATGTGGTAGAAAGCCAGGATTAACACATGGAGCAAACGAAAAATAAAAAATTTGGCATTGTGTTGCCAATTATTCTGATTAGTTATTTTATGATTCTTCTCGATAATGCAATTGTATACACGAGTTCAGTCAAACTGGCTCAGGATTTGTCACTAAACGCACAGACTCTCTCGTGGGTCAGCAATGCGTATGCGTTAACTTTTGGCGGGATGATTCTGCTCGGTGGGCGAGCGGGGGATGTCTTTGGTCGTCAGGAGGTTTTCTTGCTTGGTCTGGTCATTTTTAGTGCTGCGTCGCTTTTGGTTGGGATGTCTGTCAATGGCGCGATGCTAATTAGCATGCGCGCTGTCCAAGGAATCGGCGCAGCAATTCTAGCGCCAACCACCTTAGCCCTCCTAATTGATAGTTATGCTGGTTCAATGCGTACGCGAGCTATCGTCTACTACGGGGCAACCGGTGGGCTGGGGGGCAGTGTCGGCCTAATCATCGGCGGCCTGATTGCCAGCTATTTTTCTTGGCGAATCGGTTTTTTGATTAACGGACCCGTTGGCATTGTGCTATTTATCTTGGCTAAGAAATTCATTCCGCGTAGTAAGCGTGCGCGGGGGACAATCGATTGGTCCGGCGCAATTTTGTCAGTTCTAGGGATTGTAGCGATTATTTATGGTATCAATGGAGCTACATATCCAGTTCCCACAATCGTTCTGGGTGTTTTGTTGATTGTTGTGTTTATTTGGCAGGAACAGCGGACGGCAGAGCCATTGATGCCGCTTGTGCTCTTCAAGAATCGTGAACGTAGCAGCGCCTATCTTGCGCGGTTTTTCTTTCTCGGTGCCATGACTTCCTACTTTTTTCTGACCCCGCAAGTCATGCAAAGTGTTGATCATTACACACCGCTGATGGCCGCAGTAGCTTTTCTACTGCAGACGTTGCCCCAATTTATTTCTGCAACCGCAGTTTCTAGATTAAATAAACGCTTTTCGAACACGCAAATTATGATTGTTGGGACGTTCATCACTATGCTTGGGATTTTATGGGCCGCTATTACTAAAGTTCAAAGTGGCTTTCTATTGGGGCTCGCGGTGCCAATGGTCATTTTGGGAATTGGTCAGGGACTTGCGATGAGCACTTTGACCGTTGCTGGGGTGGCCAACACGACTCCTGATATTGCTGGATCTGCCTCCGGGGTCGTCAACACTATGCACCAAGTCGGTAGCTCGGCCGGGCTTGCCGTGATCACAATGATGACTGCTGGTTTGAGTAATCCGGTAATTGCTTATAACCATTCTTTAGCAATCATGTTTGTCTTCATGGTGGTAGCCTTGTTTGCAACAATTAACGTTGCGTTTGCGAAAAAATAGGCGCGCAATGTAACGGTATGTACGCAGCCACTCAATAGATGTTGCGTAAATGGCAGCCACTCAATAGATGTTGCGTAAATGGCAGCCTTAATCGGATTATATTTGCGACTGAAAACGAATTGCGGTAGATTGAAAAAGAACGTTTGCGCTATTTAGGCTGAGATGAGCACTCAAGTCGACATTTCTGCATGGAGTACATCCGCGGCTTAGCGTAAAGCGATTAGACAACGTAAATGAAAAGCAAAGCGAGCATCAACAATTATAAGGAGATCAACATGCCAGAATATTACCACGTGGGCAAAATCGTTAACACGCACGGTATCAAGGGTGAAATCAAGGTTATGGCCACGACCGATTTTCCCGATGAACGCTTCAAGAAGGGCGCCGAGCTCTACATTTTGACCAAGCCCGAGCTGCGGGTCGTTGTGAGCGGCCACCGGGTGCACAAGGACATGCACTTGCTAACGCTGGAAGGCTACGACAACATTAATGATGTTGAGAAGTACAAGGGCCAGCTACTCGGCGTGAAGGCGGATCACCTTGAGAAAGCACCGCTTAACGACGGCGAGTTCTTTTACAAGGATGTGATCGGGATGCAGGTGCAGACTGAAGATGGCATCAAGGTGGGTACCATCAGCGAGATTCTGAGCCCAGGTGCGAACGATGTTTGGGTCGTGCGGCGGCCAGGTAAGTCTGATTTGTTGTTGCCGTACATTGATTCGGTAATTTTGCAGGTCGACGTCGCGAACAAAAAGACGATTGTGGATATTCCGGAGGGTCTCGATCCAGATGAAAATTGATGTATTAACCTTATTTCCAGATATGTTTGCACCACTTGAACAATCACTCATTGGTAAGGCAACCGAGGACGGATTACTTGACCTGAACCTGATCGACTTCCGGTCCTACACGCACGACAAGCACCAGCACGTTGACGACACGCCATACGGTGGCGGGGCGGGGATGCTGCTGAAGCCGGAGCCCCTGTTTGAAGCAATGGACGCGCTGGACGTAAAATACGCTGCGGATGGCGGGGACGCCACGAAGAAGCGCGTGATTTTGCTCGATCCAGCCGGCCGGAAGTTTGACCAGGCCGCTGCCGATGAATTGGCGCATGAAGAGCACCTGGTGTTCATCTGCGGCCATTATGAAGGCTATGATGAGCGGATTCGCAGCTTAGTAACTGATGAGTTCTCCCTGGGTGATTTTGTGCTTACTGGGGGCGAGATTGCGTCCATGGCGATGATCGATGCGACAGCGCGTCTGTTGCCAGGCGTGCTTGGCAACTCCGAGTCTCCGCACACGGACAGCTTCCAGAATGGCTTGCTGGAGTACCCGCAGTACACGCGGCCAGCTAGTTATCGCGGCATGGATGTCCCGGCCGTCCTCCAAAATGGTAACCACCAGTTGATCAATCGGTGGCGATTGAAGGAAAGTCTGCGCCGGACTTACCTGCGGCGGCCCGACCTGCTGGAGGGCTTAGAGCTCGATAAGGACGCTAAGAAGCTGTTGCGCGAGGTCAAGGGTGAGGAGAACGCCAAGGCGCGGGAACGCGAACTGGGGCTTTCTGAAGACGATTAGATTACAAAAATAAAAACCTGTTCCGAATTAACGTGATTTCGCTAATTTGGAACAGGTTTATTTTTGTCGGGACATTTTATTCCGGATCGTCTAGCAGGCCGACCTCGTCAATTGCCTGTTGCGCGGCGGCGTTGAGGTAGTTCAGTGGCCGGTTGTATTCGGGATGAAAGAGCATGTCAACCGCAGCGAGGTCTTCCAAGGTGTTCTTGTTCTCCATTGCGACCGAAAGAGCATTGGTCGCCTGAACTATATCTTCTTGCATGCTCTGCAACTGGCCGCCCAGTATGCGGTGAGTGGCAGTGGCGAAGACCAAGCGGACAGTAATTTTGCCGTTGGGCTGAATTGACGGCATGCGGCACCAGTCTGTGTATGTCGTTGCCCGCACGTCCAGCCCATACCTCTCGGCTTCCTCCTGGGTAAGGCCAGTCGATGCAAAAATGTGGCCAAAGAAGCTGGACGCTGTTGATCCTTGGCTACCACGATCGCGGATGTGCCGCCCGGCAACATTGAGACCCGCCAGCTGCCCTTGACGCACCGCGTTGGAAGCTAGGGGGAGGTAGATTTCCTTGCCCAGAACAGTGGAGTGCGCCGCCCGGACGTCACCGGCCGCATAAATGTTCGGGTCGCTGCTTTGACCATAATCGTTGGTTACCACTGCACCGCGGCGATCCAGATCAACGTGGCCGGCAACGAGGTTGGAAACGGGAACGAAGCCCGTACAAATTAGTGCCAGGTCGCTTGGGTACTCGTGGTCTGCCGTGCAGACTTGCAGGTCGACGCCGTTTTTGAAGCCCGTGACTGCTGCGTTAAGATGAATGTCGACCCCGTTTGCGACTAGTAAGTTCTGAACTTCAAGGGCGATGTCTGTGTCGTAATACAAGGGCAAGAGGTGTGAGTTCCGCTGGAGCAAGGTCACCTTATGGCCACTGGCAGCGAGCGCCGCCGCGAGTTCGGTGCCGACATAGCCCCCGCCAATGATTGTGATGCGTTCGTTAGCCTTGGTTGCCTTGACCACCTGCATCGTCGTCTGATAATCCTTGACCATCATCACGCGTTGAGCGTCAACACCGCGCATTGAGGGCACGACGACAGCTGATCCAGTCGCAAGAATGATTTTGTCGTAATGCAAGCTGAGGATTTCATCCGATTGCAGATTTTGAACTAGTACCTCTTGCCGATCGTAATCGATCCGAATTGCATCGTGTTGCATCAGCATCTTGGCCCCCAGCGCGGTCAAATCAGCCACACTAGTGTACATCAATTGGTTGAGGCTACTGATGCCACCTTCTAAGTAGAGCGGCACACCGCCGGCTACAAAAGACACCTCGGCGTGGCGCTCAATCACGGTGACCTCAGCAGTGGGGTTGTATTTTAAGACCGTTTTAATCGCGGCGACACCAGCGTGAGTGGCGCCAATAACAATAACTTGCATTAGATAAATCCCCCAACATTAATTATATTGAACGTTGCTATGTTAAACTCTGATATGGGACGCTTTTGGAAAGTGAAGGTCAAACTTATGTCAGAACCATTATATCGCTATTTTGCACAACAACAGTTTAATGTCTATACAAACACGATAATCGGTTTCGAATTACTGCTGAAGTACTATCAAGATGGTTACTGGCAGACACCGCGTGATTTCAATCAGCTGTCAGCGCAGACAGTGGCCGGGCAGTTGTTGCTCACCACGGAAAAGCTGGCTACAAAAACGAACACGGTTTCCGTTAACTTGACGCTTGATCAGCTTAATTCTCCCGAAATGCGGCAGGCGTTGAAGACGGTGCAGCTGCGTTTGCGCCCAACCCGCGTCATCGTTGAATTGATTGAATCCGGTGGTGGTGACGATGTGACTTTGCCGGGCTTGATCCAGATGATCAAGGGCTTCACCGACCTCGGGATCAACTTTTCGCTAGACGACGTGGGTACTGGGCAGAACACTTGGCCGCAAGTAGAGCCTTTGCTCGACTATGTGCAAGAAATGAAGTACGCATTGCAGAATCGGCATGAAACGCTAGCTGATGCGACAACGCGCGAACACGTGACTTTCTGGCGGCAATTGGCAACCCGGCACCACATGAATTTTGTGCTTGAGGGTATCGAGACCCAGGAAGATGTAGATTGGGCGGACAAAATGGAATTGGATGTTCGCCAGGGTTACTTCTACAGTAAGCCAGAGTTGATCCGGGTTACGGCTGATGACCCAGATGTTGCACTACACTAGCCAGCATACGGTTGCTGAATGCCATGCGCAAGCTTGATGAGTAGACTAACGGTTTGCCCAAATTTAGGCGAGCCGTTTTTATTTTAGTTTGAAATACAACTATTCTAATGTTAAGCTACTTGCACGTGAAAAAAGGAGGCAAGTACAGTGCTCGTTGTCGATAGTGAAGAATTGTTCCAGCAGCACGCTGGTAAAGGTGAGGATTACGGGGCGCAGCCGCAAGCAGTAACGGTTAGTGGTCCAATCACGTATGTGGGTCCGGACATGTTTGGCCTCCCGTGCATTGAACTGGGTGACGAACATGGCGGCGCGACCCGCGTCAACTGTGTGTTCAGTGATTTGGATTACAGCAGTATTCCTGAATCTGGTCACGCAACGATTAGCGGGACGGATGAGGGTTATGCCTACGAACAAGTAGTTGTGAAGCAGGTCCATCTCGTTTCGACGGTTGCTGATTAAAGCCGATGAAAACATAAAAGGCTGGGCAAATGCCCAGCCTTTTATGCTAATTGGTTTAGAAGACGGATTTAATCCCCAAAATAATCAGCAGCACCGCCATGACGGGTTTCATGTAGACTGCTACCTTGGTGTTCCGCAAGCGTAATGCTAGTTGGGGCGCAATGAGTGCACCAAGCATCGCGCCGATCATCAGGGGCAAGCCAACGCTCCAGGCGACTTGGCCGCTACCAATGTGAAATAGACTGCCGACAATGTTCATAAATACCAGCACGTAGGCGGAGGTCGCGGTTGCGTCAAAACCGGAGAGTCCGAGTAAGAACAGTCCGCCAAGAATGATCCCGCCGCCACTCATGCCGGCGACGCCAACCATGAGGCCCGCAATGATCCCGTAAGCACCAGCTTTTACGCGCACGTGGGGGTCTGTAGTGTTTGGCCCTTTTTGCTTGGACTTTTGGCTGAGCATCCCCACGCCAAGCGCAACCAACACGATGGCGATCAGCCAGCTGTAAACAGGGGTGGGAATGAACTTACTGAGCATGACTCCAATGATGACCGCGGGGATGGCCGGGATAAGCATTTGGGTACCGATTCTGGTCTGAATCTGGCCCTGCTGGTGGTACCGCCACGCACCAATCATCAGTGATGAGAGTGAGGTAATTAAGGACGTGGCTGCTGCGGCCGCGGCCGGAATGCCGAAACCACCAGTAAGAATCCCCAAATAAATCGCGCCACCGCCACCGCCAAACAGAATCACGATGGTGCCAACGAGTAAGCCGATGCAAGTGAGTAGAACAAAATGCATAATGAAGCCTTCTTCACGTAGTTTGTGGTGTAACATTGTTTCTGGAACATGAACATCATAATTAATTACAATGTGTAATTATAGAATACATAGTGTATCTGTCAAACTGATGACGCAAGGAGGACGGCTTATGCCACGGCACTTATTATCAAAAGAACGCATTATTGCTGCAGGTGTTGCAATAATTGATGCTGGGCAGCCGCTAAGTTTTGCGGCTGTCGCCCGGCAGCTGGGAACGCGCTCCCAGGCGTTATACGCGTATTTTGCTAACCAAACGGATCTTAGTTATGCAATCGTACAGCAAGTAATTGTGCAGCTGACCCAGAGACTGCAGAGCCAGCTTTTCGGAGCAGCGGGGCGTGCAGGAATTATCATGCTGGCGCAAACCTGGCGGCGGCTAGCCCTTGACCATATCAATTTGAGTTTGTTCGTCCTCACGATGCCCCGGACGGATGCGTACCCTGAGCTCACCCAAGTGTATACACAGTTTGCGACCTTGTTGAGCCAGATGGTGGCGAGCGCGTATCCGGATGAACGGCAGTGTCGTTTGCTGGCGCGCAATGTCCGGGATCTCGTTGTTGGGGATGTTGTCAATGTGGGTTCGGGCTGGTTTAGTAACCCTGAAATTGATCCGGATGTTAGCTTCAGTGAGAACCTCAGCAATAGTTTGCCGCAATAATGGTTGTTTCTGGAAACATTTGTAAAAAGGCCGGCCACATTGAGACTTTGGACTGATTTTGGCATTCAGGGTAAGCGCTTATAATTGCTTTAGTGAACCGATATAGAGAAACTCGCGCGTTGGGGACGGGTTGGTTGATTCACTGAGTATAAATATGTGGTCGCGGTGTCCTGGAAAGCACCGGCCCAGATATGGAGGAGTTAACATGAAAGAACGAAAAGTTGGGTTTTTGCTCGCCCCAGTTGTGTATGTGCGGCGTGCGTTCGACTTTAGGGGTAAGAGTCGGCGGCCAGAATATTGGTGGTTAGTTGCGTGGGGCTTTATTTTAATCACGGTGGTTATGTTGCTGCCTGCGGGGCTCCAAAACAGCTTGTTGCGGTATGCACACCCAGTGCCGTTACTTTTCCACGGTAATTTGTTAGCAATTGTGGCAATCATCGTGCAGGTATTCTTCTATATTGCCTCCTTATCGCTGAGCACGCGCCGGATTCGCGATGCGGGGTGGAATCCGTACTGGGTGCTGCTCAGTGTGGGTACGGACGTGCTGGGCTTATTGCCGACTAACTTGGGCATTCTTAGCTCTGCTGTTAACTTGGCTACTTTTGCTACTGGACTGTTCTTACTGTACGTGTGCATCAAGCCGTCTGCGGAAGACCACATCGGCGAAAACTGGCACCAGCCTGTAAGTAAGGATAGTGCACAATAATCTCAGATTTGTTGATGGAACCACGGATTGACAAGGACTAGCGCTTTACAACCCCTTGGCGGATTGTTATAATACTTGCTTGTGGGGTAGACCCACATAAAAAATCCGATGTTCCGCTGGCCCCGGGAGGGTGTATGAAAGTCGACAAAGGAGAACTACTATGAACCAGCTTATTAACGATATTACCAAGGCCCAACTGCGCGATGATATTCCAGACTTCCGCGTTGGGGACAACGTTCGTGTTCACGCCAAGATCGTTGAAGGCGACCGCGAACGTATCCAACTTTTTGAAGGCGTTGTAATCAAGCGTCGTGGTACCGGCGTTTCAGCTACTTACACTGTTCGTAAGATCAGTTCAGGTGTTGGTGTTGAACGGACTTTCCCTGTTAACACACCACGTGTTGAGAAGATTGAAGTTACCCGCCATGGTGCCGTTCGTCGTGCCAAGCTTTACTACCTGCGTGCACTGCGCGGGAAGGCTGCACGTATCAAGGAAAAGCGTATCTAATTATTCATACGCAAAGGCGGCCGTTCCGGTCGCCTTTTTCTGTTCACAGAGCGAAGTGGGGTTCACCCCTGCTGCGTGAATAAAAGTGGAAGGAGCGCTGCTTAATGGCATCACAACCACAAGAACGAATTGACCGGATCAACGCGCTGGCTAAAAAGAAGCGTGAATCCGGCTTAACAGACGCGGAAGCAGCTGAACAGGCTGAATTGCGCAAGGCATTTCTGGCCGACTTTCGGGCCGGTATGCGGCAACAAGTCGAAGAAACCAAGTTCGTCGATAAGAACGGAAACGATGTAACACCGAAAAAACTTGTCGAGATTCAGCGTAAACGGGGCTTACGCAAAGATTAGCCCTTTGCAAAGCGCTTCATCTTTGGCACAATATAAACTGTGATAAAAAGGAGGGGAACTTGCTATGATGATGTTTTTGTTTGGATTGGTCATCGGTGCTTTAGCCGGTGCAGTCGCGGGCTTTTATGGGGCTCGCTGGTACATGAAGAAATACTTCCAGGATAATCCTCCTATTAACGAAGATATGCTGCGGACCATGATGTTGCAGATGGGTGCTAAGCCTTCTGAGAAGAAGCTTAACCAGATGATGCAGCAGATGAAGGTTGCACAGAAGAAACAGAAGTAGTTCATTCTGACTTTTGCTGCGATTACCATACCAAGGCTCTTATCCGTTATGCGGATGGGAGCCTTTTGTTGTGGGTAAAATTTCATTATTAGCAGTTAATTGGGAAGCAACCTTAGAGCTTGCTTAGACAGTCGTTAGCTTGCTCGTGCTAAACACGAAGCACCCCAACTGTCCGTTAAGCCTTTTTGATTTGGCAATACCGGCATATTAAAGGCGTTGTCCGCTTGCAAATTGATTAAAAATTAACTAAGATTGTCGGAGCAATCTTTAATGTGTTATCGATCTAGAAAGGTCGTGAATTAGCGATGGGAATCTTTAAGAAACTGGGCTGGTACTTCCAGCAGGAGAAGCGCCGCTACGCAATTGGGGTGCTGGCACTGTTCTTAGTCGCCATAGTCAACTTGGTACCACCAAAGATTATTGGGATGATGGTCGACGCGATGAATACGCGCACCGTCACCGCGCACCACTTGGTTTTATGGCTAGGGCTGATGCTGTTTGCTGGAGTCGCCCAGTATCTGTTCCGTTTCGCCTGGCGGGTGCAAATCTGGGGTGGCGCGGCGCTGCTTGAGCGGACGTTGCGGAGCCGGCTGTTTTGGCACTTCATGAAAATGGACGCCACCTTCTACCAGAAACACCGGACGGGGGACTTGATGGCCCACGCTACCAACGACCTGAACGCGATCCAAAACGTTGCCGGGGCTGGGGTGCTGACGTTGTTTGACTCCATTATTACCGGGGGCACAACGCTGGTGGCCATGGTGGCGTTCATTGATTGGCGGCTGACTATAGTCGCTATTTTGCCGATGCCACTGCTGGCACTCATGGCGCGGTTTTTGGGTAAACATCTGCACGATGCCTTCACCGAAGCACAAGCGGCTTTTTCACGGCTGAACGATAAGACGCAAGAATCAGTGTCCGGGGTGAAGGTCATCAAGACTTTTGGTCAGGAAAAAGAGGACCTTGCTGACTTCAATGGCATCGTTGACCGCACCGTTAACATCAATAAAAAGGTTAACTTCATTGACTCACTCTTCGACCCAAGCACGACCTTGATCATGGGGCTCACCTACGTGATTACCATTATCTATGGCGGACACTTGGTCATTGCGAACCAGATTACCATTGGGCAGCTGGTTTCCTTCGTGGCTTATGTGGCCGGATTAGTTTGGCCGATGTTTGCCATTGGGAGGCTCTTCAACATTCTTGAACGGGGAAACGCTTCCTACGACCGGGTTGCCAAACTGCTTGCGGAAAAGAGTACGATCATCGAACCCGCAAAGGCAATCAGTGCTCCTGCTCACGGCGACATTCGTTACTCAGTAGATCAGTTTAGTTACCCAGGTGACGACGACGCGGCGCTGGTTGACGTGCACTTTAATTTGCAAGCCGGCAAGACGCTAGGAATTGTCGGCAAAGTCGGTGCCGGCAAGAGTACCATTTTCAAGCTTTTGCTGCGGGAATTCGACAATTACAAGGGCGCGATTGAGTTCGGGGGCCACAACATCAAGGATTACACGCTTGATGCACTGCTAGATTCGATTGGTTACGTACCACAGGACAATTTCCTCTTCTCCACGACTGTTGCCAATAACATTCGCTTCAGTGCTTACAACAAGGCTCAGGCCGACATTGAGGAGGCCGCGCGGGAGTCTGCCGTCCACGAAGACATCATGCACTTCACCGATGGTTACGACACGCTTGTCGGTGAGCGCGGTGTCAGTCTGTCCGGGGGGCAAAAGCAACGGCTCGCGATTGCCCGGGCGGTGATCAACGGACCCGAATTGCTCATCTTGGACGACGCACTGTCCGCTGTTGACGCAAAAACTGAAGAGGAAATTCTGGAGAACATGCAGCGCGACCGCGCCAACAAGACGACCATTATTGCCGCACACCGGCTCAGTTCCGTGATGCACGCTGATGAGATCATCGTGCTCGAAGCCGGCCGCATCATCGAACGCGGCACCCATGACGAGCTGCTCAAGCAGAACGGCTGGTACGCCGAGATGTGGTCACTGCAGCAACTAGAAAGCAAAATCGGGGGTGAGAACAATGGCTGATCAATATAAGTCCGCTTGGGCAAAGAGTATTCCCTTCAAGCAGCAAGTCAAAATCATGGGCCGCTTGATGACTTATGCAAAGCCGTACAAGAAGCAGTTCATTGGGGCCATTGTCGGTGCTGCCGGCTTGGCAGGGATGAACATCCTGCTGCCATATATTTTGCAGGAGTACATGGATAAGTACCTGGCTAAGCAGCGTGCTAGTGTCAAAATCATTCTGGCGGTCGCCGCGCTTTATGCTCTTGGCACGATTCTGAAGGCCTTTTCTCAGTTTGTGCAGTCCTTCCTGTTTCAGATGGGGGCCGAACGCGGCCTTGAAGACGCACGGCGGGCTCTTTTTGCCAAGCTGGAAACACTCGGGATGCGCTATTTCGACCAGACGCCGGCCGGGTCCATCGTGTCCCGAGTCACCAACGATACCTCAACCATGTCTGACTTCTGGAACGTGTGGTTAACCATTCTGGTGGGTCTGTTCAGTATCATTAGTTCATTCGTGGTCATGCTGAAGTGGGCGCCGAAAGTGGCACTCATGGTGCTCGCCTTCCTGCCGATTCTCGCTGTGGCGGTTTGGTACTACAACCACTACTCCAGTCGGGTATACCGGCACATGCGGGAGAAACTGTCCGAACTGAACACCAAGTTGAACGAATCAATTGAAGGTATCGGCATCATTCAACAATTCCGGCAGGAGAAGCGGATCAGCGATGAGTTTGAAGCGACTAACGAGGATTACCTGCGTAGTCGTAAAGCGATGATTCGCACCAACTCGCTGCTCCTGGGCTCAATGATCAACTTACTCTACAGTCTGGCACTGGTCGTCGTTCTGGCCGCATTTGGCCTGATGAGTATGCACAGCTTTGTTGAAGCCGGAATGGTTTATGCCTTCACGACGTATGTTGCCAACTTCTTCAACCCGATGACTAACATGATGGATAACCTGACCTTCCTCCAAGACGGGGTCGTTGCCGGGAGTCGAATGTTCCACATACTGGACGACACACAGTACGTCCCAGCACAGAATCCTGGTGCGAACGCAATGGTGACGCAAGGCAAAATTGAGTTCAAACATGTCAGCTTCGCCTACGATGGCAAGCACAAAATTCTGAAGGACATCAGCTTTGTTGCTAATCCTGGCGAGACGGTTGCGCTAGTTGGGCACACTGGTAGTGGTAAGAGTTCCATCATCAACGTCATGATGCGCTTCTATGAATTTGGTGAAGGCCAAATTTTGATTGACGATGTTGACATTCGTGATTACCCAATGGCTGAATTACGCCGGAAGCTCGGCCTAGTTCTGCAGGATTCATTCATGTTTTATGGCGATATCAGTTCCAACATTCGGCTGTTCAATAAGGACATTACCGACGAGCAGGTAGAAGAAGCCGCTAAATTTGTGCAAGCTGATCGGTTCATCGAACAGCTACCAGGCGGTTATCACGCGAAAGTAATTGAAGGCGGCAGCCAGTTTAGTTCCGGTGAGCGTCAGTTGATTTCCTTCGCACGAACCATCGTGACGGAGCCAAAAGTCCTAGTTTTGGATGAGGCGACAGCCAACATCGATACTGAGACCGAAAACCTGATTCAAGAAGGGCTCAAGCGCATGCGGCGGGGCCGGACGACCATTGCCATTGCCCACCGGCTCTCGACAATCAAGGATGCTAACTTGATTTTGGTTCTTGACGCCGGCCGGATCGTTGAACGCGGTACGCACGATGAACTGATTGCCAAAAAGGGCCGCTACTATGACATGTATGAACTCCAAACCGGAGTGGATTCGCTAAAGTAAATTTGCTTTAGTACGGTGCTCCAAAACAGTCCAGAATCATTTAGACACAAAAGCAGCTCGCCAAATGGCGGGCTGCTTTTGGATTCTGTGTAGTTGAATTAATCACAATTTTGCTTACCGCCGGCCCTTGCGCCGCAGCCGGAAGTAGTAATAGGAGTCTGTGCCGAGGATGCCGAGCACGAAGACCGTCATGCCGATGCTCGACAGCAGGTTGGTGCTAGCACTACCAAACGTGTTGAAGGCCAAGAGGATGATCAGAAAAATGTCAAAATACAAACTAGTCCGGGCCTGAACTAGCATGACTGGCGGGTGGCGCAAGTTGCGTTGAATGTAGTAAGCAACGTAAGTTAGGCCAAAGGTGTAGAGGGCAAACGGCGCAATGGGGCCACTCACGAAGAAGTACCAGATACCAGTGACCAAGGCGAGAAGGCCTAAGAAATGCCGGCCAATCCAAGTAAAGAGATTATTATTTTGTTGCATTACGTTCCTCTTTTCGGTGATTAATTGCCGCGTGGTGGTAGCCATAGGTGAAGTAGATGATCAGCCCAATTGCGAACCACACGCCACTCATGAGCCAGGTTTCGCGGCTCAACTGACTCATGAAGATGAGACAGAAGATGAAGGAGATAATCGGTACAACTGGGTAGCCAGGGACTTTGAACCCATCGTTATCAATGTCCTTATGACGCCGTAGGGGGATGATGCCGATGGAAACAAAGGCGAAGGCAATCAGCGTCCCAATGTTAACCAGGCTGACCAACTTGTCTAGCGGAATGAGCCCACCCATGATGGCAATGATAATGGTTACCGTCCACAGCGAGTTATCTGGGAGCTGGTTTTTAACCTCACCGAACCAGTGCGGCAACAGGCCATCGCGTCCGATTGCGTATACCAGCCGGCTGGAGCTGTAAATCATCGTCAGCATCATTGTGAACATTCCCGCCAGTGCCCCAATCGCGATGATACCAGCGAGCTGGGGCTGATGCACGAGGTCCAGTGCAAATGACACTGGGTTGGCCACGTCTAGTTTGGTGTATTTTACCATGCCGGTGAGCACAACTGCTACCAAGACATAGAGGATTGTCGCAATGATGAGGGTGCTGATGATTCCACGGGGGAGCGTTTTTTGCGGCTTGACCACTTCCGGAGCACTGGCCGAAACGGCGTCGAAACCTAAGTAAGCGAAGAAGACGGTGGCGGCCCCGGCCAGGACGCCTTTCATGCCGAAGGGAGTGAAGGGGTGCCAGTTCATTGGCTTGATAAAGAAGAGGCCAACGCTAACAAAGAGGATAATGATAGCAATTTTGACCAGCACCATTGCTCGCGATAGTACCATCGAGGTCTTCATGCCACGGCTCAGCAACAGACCGATCAGGAGCACGATAATTACCGCGACGATATTAACGTAAGTGCCATGGCTCGGGTCAAAAGCACCGCTGACTGCCTTGGGGATATGCAGGCCGAAGCCGGAAAGCAAGCTGGCAAAATACCCAGCGAAACCAGTCGAAACCGAGGCGACTGCGAGCATGTATTCCAGAATGAGGGCCCAACCGATGATCCAACCGACAATCTGCCCGAAGACAATGTTCCCATAAGCGTAGGCGGAGCCGGCAATGGGCAGGGCGGATGAGAATTCCGCGTAACACATAGCGGCGAGGCTGCAGACAATCGCTGCCAAGACGAAGGAAATACTAATTCCAGGGCCGGCCGTGGTTGCTGCGACAGTGCCGGGAAGAATGAAGATACCCGTTCCGATGACGGCACCGATCCCGAGGCTGATTAGGTCTCGCGTAGTCATGGTCCGCACTAATTGGTGGTCGGCATACTTAGCTCGGTTGACGTCTGCTTTAGCAAAGATGTGTTTCCAAAAAGACATGTGCTTCTCCCACTTACTTTCAATAGTAATTAATTAGTATATTGTGCCACAGTTGGGACGAATATTCACGCACAGAGCGGAGCGGGACGTTTAGAAGGCGAGGACTAACGAAAATGAGGTTCGGTCACAATAAGCACTTGGAACTGATGGACGATCATCGCTGCCGGCCGACTCCTAACCGTTCGTAATTATGGTGAGGAGTCGGCCTGGAAACGTGGTCCACAATGCAACTCCTTCCGCTTAGCCTGAAAATGAGGTGTATTCCCAAAGTTCGGGAATACACCTCATTTTTGCTAATGCTCAGGAGCTGACCGCATTGTGGCCCACTCTCAAGCCTTAAACTTTACCCTTAGCCTTTTCTTCCAGATACTTCTCCTCATCGGGAACGTAGTGGAAGTTTGGGTCAATCTCTTGGTCCAATTTGTCGAAGGCGGTCTGCATACTTTGACTGACCTCTTCGATTCTGGCGTCATCCATTCTGCCGCTTGGAATCGGGATTGGCGCGCCGAAACGAACGGTGATTTTCTGGCGCTTGAGCAGGTCGCGGAAACGCAGTGGTCCTTGGTAGACAGCTGGCACGAGTGGCACTCTGGCCATCCGGGCAATTAAGGTGGCGCCGCCCTTGATATCGCTGGAGTAGCGGGAACCGGTCGGGAACATAATTAATGAAAGTTCCCCTTTGCGCAAAATCTTGACTGGTGTTTTGATTGCGCTGGGGCCTGGTTTAGCGCGGTTAACCGGAAAGGCGTTGGCATGAACTAGAATCCACCGTATAATTGGATTGTGAAAAGTTTCTTCCTTAGCCATGAAGGTGAACTTGCGCGGTGATGCCGCCAGCCCAAACATGAATGGGTCCCACCAAGTCCGGTGCGGACCAACTAATACATAGTTACCTTCAGGGAGGGCTTCCGTATTTTCGCTATGAAAGTTACCATTGATAATCCATAGAAATACTCGGATTGCAGCTCGTAAAAAAGAGTAAAACATGAATTCGCCTCATTTCGTGAATTGCTTTGGCGCCATTATATCATATACACGGGATTCCAAGTGTCACGGATAGCCGGGACCACCCCTTAATTAGAACGGAGGACCATTTTGCCACTAAAAGATGATGAGCGGATCGATCAGTTACATTCGTCCGGAATTAAGATTATTCAAAGCCCCAGTGTGTTTGCATTTTCACTAGACGCGGTACTCCTCGCGAATTTTGCCGAGGTGAACCGTAAGAGCCGGGTCGTTGACCTTGCCGCCGGAAATGGTGCGGTGGGACTATTTGTTGCGCGCCGGACTGAGCAGCAAGTGACCTTAGTGGAGCTGCAGCCGCGGCTGGCAGACATGGCGGAGCGTAGCGTGGCACTGAATGGGCTCGAAGACCGCGTTGATGTGGTTAACGCTGACTTGGCAGACACGTGGGATTATGTAGCCAAGGACAGTGTGGACGTGGTGACCTGCAACCCGCCGTATTTTAAAGTGCGTCCCGGGGATGTGCAAAATCCGAACACTGCGCTGGCTTTGGCGCGGCACGAACTACGGACTAATTTTGACACGGTTGCGCGGATCAGTGCCGGACTGCTCAAGACGGGCGGCAAGGCCTTCATTGTGCACCGGCCAGACCGGCTGGAGGAATTGCTGCACACGCTGTCTGCGCACCAGCTGGCACCTAAGCGGATTCGCTTCGTTTATCCCAAGGCGGGTAAGGAAGCCAACATGGTGCTGATTGAGGCGCGGCGTAGCGGGCGCGAAGGCGGGGTCCGCATCCTGCCACCGCTGCTGGTATATGGCCCCGACGGTGAGTACACAGATGAGGTGGCGCGGTTGATTCATGACTAGACTACGAATAAATGATAAGCCGTCGCGGCAGGCGGGTGTGAAACACCGGCGGGCACTCCTTGGCCAGCGACCACTCAAAAGCCACGCTACGGCCAAAGCCTCCGCATTACGGGCGGCAGCACATTTTACCTTTTACGTGTTGCTCTGTAATGATGGCAGCTTTTACGGCGGCTATTCGCCAGATGTGGCGGCACGGGTCAAAACTCACAACGCCGGAAAGGGTGCTAAGTACACCAAAACGCGGCGGCCAGTGCGCTTGATTTATACGGAGACATATCCCGATGAGCACAGCGCACTTTCTGCTGAATGGCACTTCAAACATCAAAGTCGCAGCAAAAAGGAGCAATATTTACGCGCCCATGGTGTTGCGTGGAATTAAAAGCTCATGTATACTGGTCGAGTGTGTGAAACGCACACAACTTACATTGCTAACGGATTGTAGAATCGGTGCCCGGAGAGGGTCTTTCCGCAAGGTGAAGTTAGCAAGAAGAAAATAAACCATTTTGGAGGATTTACCATGTCAGTACTCAGCATGAAACAGTTGCTCGAAGCTGGTGTCCACTTCGGCCACCAGACCCGTCGTTGGAACCCTAAGATGAAGCCATTCATCTTTACGGAACGTAACGGTATCTACATCATTGACCTGCAGAAGACGGTCAAGATGATCGATGACGCATACGACTTCGTTAAGGACGTTGCGGCAGATAATGGTGTGTTCCTCTTCGTTGGTACGAAGAAGCAGGCTCAGGACTCCATTGCTGAAGAAGCAACGCGTGCCGGCCAGTTCTACGTTAACCACCGTTGGCTCGGTGGTACCTTGACCA
Organism: Lacticaseibacillus zhaodongensis; assembly: GCF_009687905.1. Lineage (GTDB taxonomy): Bacteria > Bacillota > Bacilli > Lactobacillales > Lactobacillaceae > Lacticaseibacillus > Lacticaseibacillus zhaodongensis. Next base: position 142,066 of record NZ_BLBG01000003.1, read on the forward strand.
ACTGGAACACTATCCAGACCCGGATTCGTCGTCTTAAGAGCATCAAGAAGATGGCCGAAGATGGTACCTTCGATGTTCTTCCTAAGAAGGAAGTTTCTCTTCTTAAGAAGCAGCAGGACAAGCTCACCAAGTTCCTCGGTGGTATCGAAGACATGCCTCGCATCCCAGATGTAATCTTCATCGTTGACCCACGCAAGGAACGGATTGCCGTTAAGGAAGCTCAGAAGCTGAACATTCCTATCGTTGCGATGGTCGACACCAACACCGACCCAGATGACATTGATGTTATCATCCCTTCAAACGATGATGCTATCCGTGCCGTTCGTCTGATCACCTCCAAGATGGCTGATGCTATCATCGAAGGTCGTCAGGGTGAAGAGCAGGCTCCTGAACAGGATGCCGCTGCAACTGACGCTAAGGATGCTGCTGAAGCACCTGCAAGCGACAACAAGTAAGAATTAAATAAGCTGTCTGGGCCTGGTGCTCCAGGCGGCTTTTTTATTAAAACAGAGCGGAGCGGAACGGTTTGAAGCTGAGCATTTGCGTGCTCTGGAAGAAATGCCGGGTTTTGGCATTACTTCCAGAGTTTGCAAAGCGCAAGCTTCAGTTCCGCGCAGCTCGACTATAAACAGAGCCGAGTGGAATGTTTTAGCTTCACAACGCTCAACTAAAAATAGGTTAATTTTCCAGTCAATAAGGAGGACTGCCAGTTATGGCTATTACCGCTAAACAAGTTAAGGAATTGCGCGACAAGACTCAGGCCGGCATGATGGACGTCAAGAAGGCGCTCGTTGAAGCTGATGGGGACATGGACAAGGCAACTGAACTGCTTCGTGAACACGGTCTCGTGAAGGCTGCTAAGAAGAGCGGCAACATTGCTGCTGAAGGTTTGGCTGAAATCGCTGTTGATGGTAACAGCGCTGCTATCGTTGAAGTTAACGCCGAAACAGACTTCGTTGCTTCTAACGACAAGTTCAAGAACTTTGTCAGTGGCGTTACCAAGACTATCGCTGCTAACAAGCCTGCCGACCTGAAAGCTGCACTTGCACTTGACCTTGATGGCGAAACCATCGACGAAGCTGCTAAGTCTTTGACCGCCGTTATCGGCGAAAAGATCAACGTTCGTCGCTTCGACGTTGAAACCAAGGAAGACGGCGACGTCTTCGGTTCATACCTGCACAATGGTGGTCAGATTGCAGTACTCGTTACACTTAAGGGTGGGGACGAAGCAACTGCCAAGGATGTTGCGATGCACGTTGCCGCAATCAACCCTAAGTACCTGTCTCGCGAAGAGGTTCCCGCTGATGAATTGCAGCACGAAACCGAAATCTTCACCGAAGAGACCAAAAACGAAGGCAAGCCTGAAAAGATCATTCCACGGATCGTTGAAGGTCGCGTTAACAAGTGGCTCTCAGAAATCTCACTGCTTGACCAGGAATTCGTTAAGGACTCCAGCATGACTGTTGGCCAGTACGTTGCCAGCAAGGGTGCTGAACTCAAGGGCTTCAAGCGCTTTGAAGTCGGCGAAGGCATGGAAAAGAAGGAAAACGACTTCGCTGCCGAAGTTGCGGACCAGGCTAAGTAATTAATTAGTCGCCTAAAGGAATCCCGGTTATCATACCGGGGTTCTTTTTTTGGGAGTTTTGCAGATTATTCACTCGCTTAGCCGGTAAGATATTAATTTTGCTTACTATTCGGCGTGAATAGCTCATCATGCCCTTAGTTTTCACCCGTGCTCATGCGATTCATGGTAAACTAAATGCATATAAAAGACAGAGGAGTATTCATTCATGGCTAAGTATAACCGCATTGTACTGAAGGTTAGTGGCGAAGCACTAGCCGGTGACACTGGTTTCGGCATTCAGCCCCCAGTAATCGCCGATGTTGCTAAGGAGATCAAAGAGGTTCACGACCTCGGAGTTGAGATTGCTATCGTCTGCGGTGGCGGGAACATCTGGCGCGGTGAAACTGGTGCCCAAATGGGAATGGAACGTGCTCAGGCCGATTACATGGGGATGCTTGCCACCGTCATGAACGCCCTGGCACTCCAGGATAGTTTGGAAAATATCGGCGTACCGACACGGGTGCAGACATCCATCGAGATGCGCCAAATCGCTGAACCTTACATTCGGCGGAAGGCTGTTCGGCACTTGGAAAAGGGTCGCGTCGTAATCTTTGCTGCTGGGACTGGTAACCCGTACTTCAGTACTGACACTACCGCTGCACTGCGGGCAGCTGAAATCGGAGCTGATGCCATTCTGATGGCCAAGAACAATGTTGATGGGGTTTACTCTGCAGATCCAGCAAAGGACAAGTCAGCTGTTAAGTTTGACAAGCTCAGTCACCTCGACATTATCACCAAGGGCCTCAACGTGATGGATTCAACCGCTAGCACTTTGTCCATGGACAACGACATTCCTCTAGTTGTCTTCAACCTTAACGAGCCTGAGAACATCAAGCGCGTTGTTATGGGCGAGAAGATTGGAACTACTATCGAAGGGAGAAAGTAACATGGCTAACGAAGCAATTGAACGCGCCAAGGAGAACATGGCTAAGACCGAGAAAATTCTGGAAAAGGATTTAGGATCTGTGCGGGCCGGTCGCGCGAACGCCGGACTTTTGTCCAAAATCATGGTTGACTACTACGGTGTGCCAACGCCACTGACCCAGATGTCCGCAATCACGGTGCCTGAGCCGCGGGTCTTGCTGGTAACTCCTTACGACAAGTCCAGTCTGAAGGACATCACCACCGCAATCGAAATGTCCGATTTAGGCATCAACCCTGCTAACGACGGGACCGCGATTCGGCTGGCCGTTCCGCAGCTCACAACTGACCGTCGCGTTGAGCTTGCTAAGGAAGTCGGCAAGTACTCTGAAAGTGCCAAAATTGCCGTCCGTAATGTCCGGCGTGACGCTAACGATGACATCAAGCGGCAGCAGAAGAATGGTGACATCACTGAAGACGAAATGCACCGACTGGAAAAAGACATCCAAAAGGTTACTGATGACGCAACCAAGCGGATCGACGAAATCGCTGCTGACAAGGAAAAAGAAATCAAGGAAGGCTAATTGCCTTGCTTGGGTGGTCTCGATGATGCATCGGGGCCGCTTTTTTACATATTTTCGGATTGGGAGAACGTTCAGCGGTCGTTAAGTGCAATCGCAGACTGGACGGCACGTTTTAAGCTAAAAGCGACAGAAGGCTGAATCCGGACGCGAAGGCTTTTGCTTAGGCCCGTAATCTGCTAAACTCTTATGGTGAATCTTTATTCTGGAGGCGCTTTGTGCGAAGCGATAATAATACTCAAATTAAACTAGATCCGCAGCGGATTCCGCAGCATGTTGCCATCATCATGGATGGTAACGGCCGCTGGGCGAAGAAACGCCTGCTGCCACGGATTGCTGGTCATAAGCAGGGCATGGATAATGTCCGGACAATCACTCGGGCGGCATCGGCACTCGGCATCAAGGTGTTGACGCTCTATGCTTTTTCGACCGAAAACTGGAAGCGGCCTAAAGATGAGGTCAGCTACATCATGAGTTTACCGGTCACCTTCTTTAATAATTTTGTTCCCGAACTGATTGAGCAGAACGTCCGGGTCATGATTATGGGTGATTTGACTGCTTTGCCTGAATCCACGCGGTCGGCGTGCGCCAGGGCTATCGCAGACACGGCGCATTGTGATGGGATGATCTTGAACTTTGCGCTCAACTATGGTGGCCGCGATGAGCTACGGCGGGCTGTTCAGCAGCTCGCGCAAGAAGCGGAGGACGGCAAACGGCAAGCGCGCGACATTAAGGATACCGATATCGATGCCGCGCTGATGACCGCACCCCTGGGCAAGCTGGCCGATCCTGACTTGCTGATCCGGACCAGCGGCGAGGAGCGGATCTCGAACTTCCTGCTCTGGCAAATTGCCTACAGCGAACTAGTGTTTACCGACCGGCTGTGGCCAGATTTCAGTGCCGACGACCTGCGCAGTGCTTGTGCTGATTACGCGAGTCGTGATCGCCGCTTTGGGGCGGTAAAGTAACACAGAGCGGAGCCCCGCGATCAGAAGCTGAGCATTAACGTACTTTAGGACAAATGCCGGGTTTTAGGCATTGGTCCTAAAGTGTGTTAAGCGCAAGCTTTTGCGGGGCGCAGCTCGACTACAACACAGAGCGCAGGGAGCCGCAAGCTTCACTACGTTGTCCTTGGAACTAATGGCAACAAGTTGCGAAAGTTCCAGAGGCTACCCCGCGCAGCTCGACTATGCCGCGGCCGTATACCTAGCACCACGGCACACTATGCAGTTAACCTGCATTTATCTTGAAACTAAAGGGGAATATTTAATGAAAACACGTGTAATCACGGCAGTTGTCGCGCTGGCAATCTTTATTCCGATTTTGCTACTCGGCGGCTACTGGATCGATTTTGCGGCGGTAGCCTTAGCACTGGTGGCCTTGAGCGAAGTCTTTATCATGCGCAAGAAGATTATTGTGTCATTGGAATTTTTGATCGGCTCGCTTGGCGTCTTGGTCATGGTTCTGCCCGACACCTTCTTCAACTTCGTGCCACAGAACCTTGGCCGAATTGACATGCTCAGCATCATCATTGCTCTACTGCTGGTTCTGACTGTTACCACAAAGAATAAGACTAGTTACGATGATATCAGCGTGACTGCGCTGTCCATCCTGTACATTGGGACCGGTTTTCACTATTTGGCCGCGATTCGCAACAAGGAAGGCTTTGGCCTGTTGATGTTCGCGCTGCTCATCGTATGGCTGACCGATTCTGGTGCTTATATGGGCGGTCGGGCTTTCGGCAAGCACAAGCTGTGGCCAGCAATCAGTCCGAACAAGACCTGGGAAGGCTCCATCTGTGGGGTCGTTGTCGCGATGGTTTTCGCCGTGATTTACACGCACTTCGTTCCCCTTGGCCACGGCATCCCAATGATGCTGCTGATTGCCTTCGTAATGTCCGTTTGGGGCCAAATGGGGGACCTTGCCGAATCCGCACTCAAACGTTACTACGGCGTGAAGGATTCCGGCAAAATTCTCCCTGGTCACGGCGGCATTCTGGACCGTTTCGACAGTCTGCTGTTCGTTCTACCCTTGGTCCACTTCCTTGGTCTGGTATAATTTAGAAAGCAGCAAAAATACTTTCGTTTGCTCCACCCAAAAGGAGGCTCAACCATGACTACAATCATCTGGTTCATCATCATTTTCGGAACCATCGTTATTGTGCACGAGTTCGGCCACTATTTCTTTGCCAAGCGCTCTGGTATTCTGGTGCGGGAGTTCTCAGTCGGCATGGGGCCGAAGCTGTACAGCTCGCGGCGTAACGGTACCGCCTACACCCTGCGGATTCTGCCGTTGGGCGGTTATGTGCGCATGGCCGGTTGGCAGGACGAAGAGGCGGACATTAAACCCGGCATGCAGGTGACCTTGGCGACCGGCGCTAACGGCAAGGTCAGCCGTATCAATACGTCGACAAAAAATATCCTTGAAGGCGGCGTGCCTGTGCAGGTCAGCAACGCCGACTTGGTCGATGACCTGCTGATTCGCGGCTACGCGAACGGCAATGAAGACATACTCAAGACTTACGAAGTTGACCATGACGCCACTGTCATTGAAAGTGACGGGACGGAGGTGCAGATTGCGCCGCGGGACGTGCAGTTTCAGAGCGTATCCGTTTGGCGGCGGATGTTAGTCAACTTTGCTGGGCCGATGAATAACTTCATTTTGGCTTTTGTCGTCTTCTTGGGACTCGCGCTCAGTATGGGTGTGCCTAGTCCTAGCAACCAAATCGGTGCCGTCTCCAGTGGCGCACCAGCTGACCGGGCCGACATGCGGAGTAACGACCGCATCGTTGCCGTTAACGGGGTCCGCACTGATTCATTCACTGGTATCCAGAAACAAATCGACAAGCACAAGGGCGGTACACTCACCCTGCGCATCCAGCGGCAGAGTGAGCGGCGCACAATTAAGGTCACGCCAAACAAGGCCGGCATGATCGGAATCGAGAGCTCGATCACCCGTAATCCTGGAATTGCAATCAAGTACGCTTTTGTTGAACCATGGACCATGGCTCTGCAAATTCTGGCTGCACTCAAGGATCTCGTTACCGGGGGCTTCTCATTGAACAAGCTCGCGGGTCCGGTCGGGATCTACCAGATGACCAGCCAGGCCGCTAGTGGTGGTTTGTACACGGTGGTTGGCTTCTTGGCGTCACTTTCGATCAATCTGGGCATTATGAACTTGCTGCCGATTCCAATGCTGGATGGTGGCAAAATTTTGATGAATATCATTGAGGCAATTCGCCGTAAGCCGATTCCGCACGAACAGGAAGGGGTTGTCACCCTGATCGGGGCGGCGCTCGTCATGGCATTAATGATTGCCGTGACCATCAACGATATCCTCCGCATCTTTTAACTAAGGTAATTAATTTAATCAGTAACAAGAGGGGAAATTAATCTAATGAAACAAAGTCGCGTATTTATTCCAACAACCAAGGAAGTTCCAAACGGAGCCGAGGCTAAGTCCCACCAGCTCATGCTGCGTGGGGGTTACATTCATCAAGTAGCAGCCGGTGTTTACGCATACCTGCCACTCGCTGAACGGGTGCTGAGCAAGATCGAGGGCATCGTCGATGAAGAGATGGCCAAAATCGATGCCGTCAAAATGCGGATGCCGCACCTTCTGCCCGCCGAACTCTGGGAGCGTTCCGGACGTTACGCGACGTACGGTCCTAACCTGTACAAACTGAAGGATCGCCACGACCGCGACCTGATTCTGGGACCGACCCACGAGGAAACCTTTACGGACCTCGTAGCCAACGAATTGACCTCTTACAAACGCATGCCGATGGTGCTGTATCAAGTTCAGACCAAGTACCGCGATGAAGATCGTCCCCGTTATGGATTGCTCCGGGGCCGTGAATTCGTGATGCAAGATGCCTACTCCTTCACCGCAACCGAAGAAGATCTCGATACGGTGTACGAGCAGATGCGTCAGGCCTACACGAATATCTTCAACCGCATCGGCCTGAACTACCGGGCCATTATTGGTGATGGTGGGGCGATGGGTGGTAAAGACTCCACCGAGTTCTCTGCCATCGCCCCAATCGGTGAGGACACGATTGCTTATTCCGACGGCAGTGATTACGCAGCCAACTTGGAAATGGCAACGACCCTCAATCAGCCGCAGACCAGCGATGTGCCTGCCGGCGAGTTGACCGTCATTGATACTGGTGATGCCAAGACGGTTGATGAAGTTGCCGCAAAGCTAAACATTAAACCAGAGCAGATCATTAAGTCAGTACTGTTCATCGCTGACAAGGAGCCAGTTTTGGCCCTTGTCCGGGGCAATTTTGAAGTCAACGACACCAAGCTTAAGAACTTGCTCGGTGCGGACTTCCTCGACATGGCCACCCCTGAACAGGTTCAGCAGTACATGCACGCTAATATCGGCAATGTCGGCCCCGTTAAGGTCGATGACGATGTCAAAATTGTCGCTGACGACAGCGTGACCTCAATGGTCAATGCATACGCCGGTGCCAACGAGGACGGAAAACACTACAGTAATGTCAACCCTGGCCGCGACTTCAAGCCAGCCATTACTGCTGACATTCGCTTCGTGCTTGAGGGCGAACCTTCCCCAGACGGTAAGGGCAGTCTGCACTTCACCCGCGGAATCGAAATCGGCCACATCTTCAAGCTCGGGACCCGTTACTCCAAGGCAATGGGCGCCAACTTCCTTGATGCTAATGGTCGCAACCAGCCAATCATCATGGGTTCATACGGGATTGGTGTTTCCCGGCTGCTTTCCGCAATCGTTGAACAAACTGCTGACGACAACGGGATGGTTTGGCCACGGCTCATCGCGCCATTCGACATTCACGTTGTGCCAATGAACATGAAGAAGGCTGAACAGGCTGAACTCGCCGAAACCGTCACCAAGAAGCTTGAAGACGCCGGTTACTCCGTTCTGCTCGATGACCGGAAGGAACGCCCAGGGGTCAAGTTTGCCGACTCTGACCTGATTGGTTTGCCAGTCCGCGTCACAGTTGGTAAGAAGGCCGCTGAGGGTATCGTCGAAATCAAGCTGCGTCAGAGTGACGACAGCATTGAGGTGAAACTCGACGAAATGGTTAATTCCATCAAGATTCTCTTAGGTGAAAGTGACGAGAAATAGCCAGTTGCCTGCTTGCCTTTTGCAAAATTGACGGCAGGTACTGTGCCAAGCGCAGAGTGTGTGCCCGTAAAGGGTAACTGCTGCAGCCGCAACTAATGAGAGTGGACCACAATGCGGTCAGCTCCTGAGCATTAGCAGAAAACGGCGTATTCCCGAACTTTGGGAATGCGTCGTTTTAGGCTAAGCGGAAGGAGCTGCAGTGTGGGCCACGTTTACAGGCCGCCTCCTCACCATAACTATTAACGGTCAGGAGGCGGCCGGCAGCGATGGTCGTCAGTCAATTCGAAGCCACTGACTGTTACTTAGCCTCTTATTTTGCAGTGAGGTAACACATTTAGAAAGGAACATCATGCTAGACAAACGGGAAATGTTTGAGAAGCTGAGCGAGCAAATTCAGCTTAATCCGAATATTGCGAACGCCCCAGCTTTTGCGACCGCCACGGTTGATAGTGTGACCGTGCACGCAAAGTCGCGGCGCTATGAATTCCAGTTCACGATGGGGGAGATTCTGCCTTACGCCGTGTTCCAGGAGTTTAGCAATGCCCTTAGTGCGGCCTTCACCGACATTGCGCAGGTCAGCCTGCACATCAACGTCGACAAGCCCAACTACGACATCAGTTTGATTCGCGGTTATTGGGATTACGTGGTCAGTCACGCCCAGCTGCAATCGGCAATTGTCAGTCAGCAGTGCGCGAACATCACGCCCGAACTACGTGGCCAGACTTTAATTCTACCGGTCGAAAATGACCCGATGCGGCAATTCTTCGCGGATGGTCCAGTTGCGGCCTTGGAAAATAAGTATCGCGACTTGGGTTTCGGCGGCTTAACCGTTAAACCGGAAGTGGACACCGCTGCTGAAGCGGCAAACATCTCCGAATTCAAGAGCAAGCGCGCTGAAGAGACCGCCGCGCTCGCCGAACGGGCTGCTAGTGTCATCCAGAAGGCAAGTGAAGAGCACAAAGCGACCGCTGTGGCCGTTCAACTCGGCCGGGAAATCAAGCCCAGCGAGAACGTGCAGCAGATGGTCACCATTAACCAGGAGGAACGCAGCGTTGTGATCGAAGGTTATGCCTTTGACGTTGAGGTGCGGGAACTCCGGAGTAAACGTAAGTTGCTGACAGTCAAACTCACTGACTATTCCAGTAGTTTCCTGGTTAAGAAGTTTAGTAATAATAAGGAAGATGAAGCCGTTTTTGACCAAATCAAGCAGGGAATGTGGCTCAAGGTCCGTGGCAGTGTCCAGGAAGATTCATACTCGCGTGAATTGACCGTTAATGCCCGCGACATGATGCAGGTCAAGCATGCGGAACGCCAGGACACAGCTGAAGGCGAGAAGCGTGTTGAGTTGCACCTGCACACCAACATGAGCCAGATGGACGCAACCAACAGCATTACGGATTACGTCAAGCGCGCGGCCGCCTGGGGTCAGGACGCAATTGCCGTCACCGACCACGCTGATCTGCAGGCTTATCCAGAGGCACACACCGCAGCGGCGAAGGCAGGTATCAAAATGCTCTATGGTGTTGAAGTCAACTTGGTTGATGACGGCACACCGGTGGCCTACCGGAATGACGCAGATGTGCCGCTGGCTGATCAGACCTACGTCGTGTTCGATACTGAAACGACCGGCTTGTCCGCTGTATACGACAAGGTGATTGAACTGGCGGCCGTCAAAATGAAGGACGGCGCGGTCATCGATTCTTTTGAAGAGATGATCAATCCGGGTTTTGCACTGTCAGACTTCACTATGAATCTGACGCACATCACCAACGAGATGGTGCAAAACGGCGGGACCGAGGAGCAAGTTTTCACTAAGTTTGCCGAATTCTCTAAAGACTGCATCCTCGTTGGCCACAACGTCACCTTCGATATCGGGTTCTTGAATGCAGCGCACGACCGGTTAAAACTGCCCGAAATTACCCAACCGGTCATTGATACCCTTGAACTATCCCGGGCTTTGCACCCTGAAATCAAGAACCACAAGCTGGATTCCCTGACTAAGCGCTACAACATTTCGCTGGAGAATCACCACCGTGCTAACGCTGATGCTGAATCGACCGGTTACCTGATGTACGCGCTGTTCAAAGAGGCCAAGGAAATGTTTGACTGGACCCAGCTGAATCAGCTCAACGACAGGGTCGGCACTGGTGATGCCTATAAGCAGGCGCGGCCGGTGCACGCCATCGTGATGGCGACCACCCAGGCGGGGCTGAAGAACCTGTTCAAACTGGTCAGTGAATCAATGGTCAAGTACTTCTACCGGGTACCACGTGTTCCGCGTAGCCGGCTCCAGCATTACCGCGAGGGCCTAATTGTGGGTTCCGCGTGTGAGCGTGGTGAAGTCTTCACCGCCATGATGCAGAAGGGGGTCCCGGAAGCGCGGGCCGCCGCGAAGTTCTACGACTACCTAGAAGTGCAGCCGCTGGCGAATTACAAGCAGCTTTTGGAATCCCAGATGGTTTCGGGCCCCGTGCAGCTGAAGGATATTATTGGCAAAATCATCAAAATCGGTGAGGAGTTGGGTAAGCCAGTCGTTGCAACGGGGGATGTTCATTATCTGGACCCGCACGACGCAATTTACCGCCACATTCTGATTAATAGTCAGGGTGGGGCGAACCCACTGAACCGGTACCCACTGCCAGACGTCCACTTCCGGACCACCGATGAGATGCTTAAGGAATTCGCCTGGCTCGGTGCGGACAAGGCGCAGGAACTTGTTGTCACCAACACGCACAAAATCGCCGACATGATTGACGGCGAGATCACGCCCGTGAAGACGAAGCTCTACACGCCTGAGATTCCCGGTGTTAACGAAAATTTTGAGCGCGACGTTATGCGGACTGCGCACGAATGGTACGGCGAGGAATTACCGACCATCGTTGCGGAGCGTATTAAGAAGGAACTCAAGAGTATCATTGGGAACGGGTTTGCGGTCATTTACAACATCGCCCAGCAGTTGGTATTGAAGTCCAACAAGGACGGTTACCTGGTTGGTTCCCGTGGTTCCGTGGGCTCCAGTCTGGCCGCAACGCTTTCTGGAATCACCGAAGTTAACCCCTTGCCGCCGCATTACCGCTGCCCGAACTGTCAATACAGTGAGTTCTATACGAAGGGGGAGTACGGGTCTGGTTTTGACTTGCCCGACAAGAACTGCCCTAAGTGTGGGACGGAGTTGATCAAAGATGGCCACGATATTCCTTTCGAAACCTTCCTGGGCTTCCACGGGGACAAGGTGCCTGATATTGACCTGAACTTCTCCGGTGACTACCAGCCAGTCGCCCACAACTACATCAAGGTGCTGTTCGGTGAGGACCACGCCTTCCGGGCCGGGACGATTGGGACGGTCGCGGACAAAACCGCATACGGTTACGTGAAGGCATACGAGCGCGATAACGGCCTGATGATTCGCGGTGCCGAAATTGACCGGCTCGCTTCTGGTGCGACCGGGGTTAAGCGGACGACTGGCCAGCACCCAGCCGGAATTCTGATTGTCCCCGAAAACATGGATATTTACGACTTCTCGCCGATCCAATATCCAGCCGATGATCAGGATGCAGCTTGGCGGACGACGCACTTTGATTTCCACTCCATCCATGACAACATTTTGAAAATGGATGTCCTGGGGCATGATGACCCGACCATGATCCGTACCCTGCAAGATTTGTCCGGGGTCGATCCAAAAACGATTCCAACTGACGATCCGGGCGTCATGGCCTTGTTCTCATCAACCAAATCACTCGGGGTCACCCCAGAACAGATCAACTCCAAGACGGGGACACTAGGGGTGCCTGAATTCGGGACCCGCTTTGTCCGCGGCATGCTCGAGGAGACGCACCCGGCCACTTTTGCAGAATTGCTGCAGATTTCTGGGCTTTCCCACGGTACCGATGTGTGGCTCGGGAATGCCGAAGAATTGGTCAACGATGGCGTTATCTCCCTCAAGGAAGTCATTGGTTGTCGTGATAACATCATGATGGACTTGATTCACTGGGGGATGGACGATTCGATGGCCTTCAACATCATGGAACACGTGCGTAAAGGCCGCGGGATCCCTGATGACTGGCAAAAGGCGATGCGGGATAACCCGAACGTGCCGGACTGGTACATCGATTCCTGCCTCAAAATCAAGTACATGTTCCCTAAGGCCCACGCGACCGCATACGTCATGATGGCGCTGCGGATTGCTTGGTTTAAGGTTTACTACCCACTGGTTTACTACACGGCCTACTTCTCCGTGCGGGCTGAAGACTTCGATCTCGTGGCGATGAGCCGCGGTAAGGACGCAGTTAAGGCAGCAATCAAGGAGATCTCCGACAAGGGTAACGAAGCCAGCGCGAAGGAAAAGGGTCTCCAGACCATTCTGGAGATTGCTAATGAATGCTTGGAGCGCGGCTTTGAGATCAAGATGGTCGACATCGAGAAGAGTGATGCCCATGACTTCCTGATTGTGGACGACCACACCTTGCTGGCCCCATTCCGGGCGATTCCGGGTCTGGGTGAAAACGTGGCAAAACAAATCGTTTCCGCGCGTGAAGAAAAGCCATTCCTGTCGAAGGAGGACCTCTCCAACCGCGGTAAAGTTTCCAAGACGATTATCGACTACATGACCGAGCAGCACGTCCTCGACGCGCTTCCCGATGAGAACCAGTTGTCACTGTTTGATAATTTGTTTTAAACCAGAGCGGAGCCACCCGGGTTGCTCCTGAGCATCAAGGTGACTTAGGTTTTGACGAAGGGGTTTCTCGTCAAGGCCGAAGTCATTTTGAGCGGAGGGAGCAGGGTGGCGCAGCTCGCCGACAACCAGAGCGGAGCGGGGCGCTTAGAAGGCGAGGACTAACGGACTTTTGGAAAAATGCCGGGCTTTGGCATTATTCCAAAAGTTGGTTAGCCGCAGCCTTCTGCCCCGCGCAGCTCGACGCGGCACCGTAAGTTCGAAGCATCAAAATTAATGCAGCACCATAACCTAGAATGTTTCGAAGTCAAGGGAGGTTTCTCCATGCCCCAATCATCAAAGAAATCCAGTTTATTTGAGGGCTTGCGTGCCGGTGGCTTGAATCGGCGCCTGTACATCATGGCCGGAACCGCAATCGTGATGAGTGTTGTGGTCTTGATTGCGGGCATCGTCTGTTTAACGCGGGGCCAGTATGGCTACGCGTTGATGAACTTTGCCGTTATGGCTTTTGTCGGCTTTGCTGGCGTTCGCTTGTGGCGAGATGTTAAGCATCACAGCTAAACTGGTTTTGCTCTAAAACTGAACGTAAAAAACAAGCAGCCGTTGCGGAACCTCGCGACGGCTGTTTGTTGACGCATAGAAATATTGCGCACAAAGAGCACAGATAATTCATGACCGGCCGCTAGCATGAAAAACAGATAGTAATGAGCAGTCGGTTTATGGAGGTAAGACAATATGTTAGCTAGTGACTTGTGCAAATACCTGTTTCTGGATCCGCCAACGCGAAGCCAATTGCGGAGCGGCGGCCTGGTGGTGACTAGTTTGACCGCGACGACACAGGCGGTTCGCCCTGGCAGTTGCTACGTTGCAATCAAGGGCGAAAATTTTGATGGGCATGAACACCTCGCAGAAGTTTTCGCTGCTGGCGCCACGCTTGCCGTGGTTGAACAGCCGGTGGCACGGGAATTTGCCGATCGCTGTGTTCGGGTTGCAAACACGCACAAAGCCTTGGCCCAGCTTGCCCAGGCCTTCTATTGTGAGCCGAGTCGCGAACTTAACGTTGTCGGCGTGACGGGAACGAACGGCAAGACGACGATCACCCAATTGTTCAGCCAGGTCCTGGAGGGTGTGGGCGTGCGAACCGGCGTCATTGGCACCTTGAACATTCGTGATGGCAACCGCATCGTACCCACGTGCAACACCACGCCAGATGCGTTGACGATGGCCGCAGAGATGCGGGCGATGGTTGCAAACGGGGTGCGGACCTGTGCACTTGAGGTGTCCTCTGTTGCTTTAGATCAGGGCCGCAGTTGGGGGCTAGATTTTGACACCACCATTTTCACGAACCTGACCGAGGATCATTTGGATTACCACGGGACGATGGCGAACTACTACGTGGCTAAAAGCAAGTTGTTCATTCAAAACGCAGCTTTTAACGGCCGTGCGAAAACGGCAATCATTAATGGGGATGATGACTACGGCCGAAAACTGGTCGAGCTGGCAACTGGGACGGCCGTGAACGTGATTACTTACGCGATTGATACCCCGGCGACGGTTCGCGCGCAGCATCTGCAGATGTCGGCGGCTGGAACCACCTTTTCATTGCTGTTTGGGGGCCAGGAGTATGTTTGCACGATTCCGCTGCTGGGCAAGTTTAATGTGTACAATGTGCTCGCTGTGTTCGCCGCGGCTTACGTGCAAGGACTGACTGTCGAGCAGATCATCGCGGCTTTGGCGCAGGTTCACGGGGCCCCGGGTCGGATGCAGTTGTTGCAGGCTGCGGACAAGATAACTGGTATCGTTGATTATGCGCACACACCAGACGGACTGGAAAAGGTTCTCAGTACTTTAAAACAATTGGAACGGGGGCGGATCATCTGTGTGTTCGGCTGTGGCGGTGACCGGGACCACGGGAAGCGACCGCTGATGGCGGCCATCGCGGTGCACCTGGCCGATGTTGCAATCATCACGAGCGACAATCCGCGTAGTGAAGATCCGGAGCAAATTGTGGCGGAGATGGTTGGCCAGCTCGCACCGCAGCAATATCGGCTGGAACTGAATCGCGCCAAAGCTATCAAGCTGGCTGTCAGTTTGGCCCAACCGGGTGACGTGGTGTTGGTTGCTGGCAAAGGCCATGAGGATTACCAAATCATTGGTAGCGAGCGACTGCACTTTGACGACCGGGAGGTGCTAGCTGCCGCACTGCAAGAACGATTTTGACGGTTGTTGATAACTATTTACTCGTGGGTTGATTGAGGAGGGCTAGTCGTGTTCAGACCGGCCGCCTGTCAGTTATTTTTACTTGTCACCCTGCTAATATTATGCTATCCTGTAATTAGAATTTTTAGACCTCGGTCGAGTGAGCAGCGATGCTCACTCTTTTTATTGCAAGGGACCGATACAAGGGAGGTACGGAAAATGAGCACGGTAATTGATACCGTTAGTGAGATTGTGCAGCCGATTCTGGCCAAACATGACTACTACTTGGCAGACGTAGAGTTTGTTAAGGAGGGTGGCAACTGGTACTTGCGCGTTTACATCGACAAGAAGGGGGGCATCACCCTCGACGATTGTGTGGTTGTGAATGACGAACTCAGCGAAGCCATGGATAACCTCGACCCCGACCCGATTCCGCAGGCGTACTACTTGGAGGTTTCAAGTCCAGGCGCCGAGCGGCCACTGAAGACGGAAGAAGATATGAAGAACTCCGTTGGGGAGTACATCCACATCTCACTCTTCCAGAAGCAGGATGGACAGAAAGTATATGAAGGCACACTCGATAAGTTGACCCCAGACAGTTTGACACTCACAATTAAGGTTAAGGGCAGACCCAAGACCCTTGAGTTTGACCGGAAAAATATTGCCAAGGCGCGTCTGGCCATCGAGTTCTAGAGTTTGCACATAAAGGAAGGGTACACATGTCTAAGGAAATGTTAGAGGCACTTGATGCCTTAGAAACAGAAAAGGGCGTTAAAAAGGACGTTGTCATTGAAGCCCTTGAAGCTGCGCTGACCAGTGCGTACAAGCGTAACTACAACCAGGCTTCCAACGTTGAGGTCACCTTCGATAAGAAGAAGGGTGACATCAAGGTTTTCGCTGTTAAGGAAGTAACCGAAGAAGTCTTCGATTCCCGCCTTGAAGTTAGCCTGAAGGACGCCTTGGCAATCAACAAGGCTTACGAGATCGGCGACGAGATCCGCTTTGAAGTCACACCAAAAGACTTCGGCCGGATTGCTGCCCAGACCGCTAAACAAGTCATCATGCAGCGGGTCCGCGAAGCTGAGCGCTCAATTGTCTACGATGAATACTCAAAGTACGAAAACGAAATTATGCAAGGTGTTGTTGAACGCCGCGACAATAAGTTCGTTTACGTGTCCTTGGGCAAAATCGAGGCTGTGCTTGGTAAGTCCGACCAGATGCCAAACGAGCGTTATGAGGCCCACGATCACGTTAAGGTTTACGTGACCAAGGTTGAAAACAACGCCAAGGGGCCCCAAGTCTTCGTTAGCCGGACAGCTCCTGGTTTGGTCAAGCGCCTGTTCGAGCAGGAAGTTCCCGAAATTTTTGATGGCACCGTTGAGATTGTGGGTATTGCCCGCGAGGCCGGCGACCGGACGAAGATTGCGGTCCGCAGCACCAACCCAGACGTTGACGCTGTCGGGACAACAGTTGGCCCCCGTGGCTCACGGGTGCAGGCCGTTGTCAGCGAACTTTCCGGCGAGAACATGGATGTTGTACAATGGGAAGAGGACGCATCTGACTACATCGCCAATGCACTTAACCCAGCGCAAGTTATCGCCGTGCAGTTTAACGATGAGGATAACGAACGCAGTGCAACCGTCATCGTGCCTGATTACCAGCTCTCACTGGCAATCGGTAAGAAGGGTCAGAACGCCCGCCTCGCAGCGAAACTCACTGGATTCAAGATTGATATCAAGCCTGAATCTGAAGTGGAGTTCGTTGACGACGAAGAGCTGACCGCTGAAGATGAAGATGTTGAGGGTACTGAAGCGGATGTGCTTGCAGCTGGCGACACAGCTGCCGAAGACGTTGCTGCCGATGATGCTGCGGAAGACACTGCTGAAGATGCAGATACGACCGATGCTGCCGCAGATGACGCAACACCTGATTCTGATACTGATTCAGACGAGAACTAGTAGGAGGTGGCCGCAATGAAGCCGCGTAAAGTTCCAATGCGAAAAGATCTCCTGACGGGTGAGATGCACCCCAAGAAGGAAATGGTTCGGATTGTGAAGTTAAAAGACGACACGCTGGAAATCGATCCTAGTGGGAAGAAGTCTGGCCGGGGTGCATACGTTGCACTGAATCCGGACGGGGTGAAGGCAGCCGCGCAGAAACACGTTCTTGAGTCTGCGTTTGGGATCAAGGTTGACGCGCAGTTTTACGACGACCTGTTCGCCTATGTCGATCACCAGAAGGCGCGCCGGGAATTATTTGGCGATAAGGCATGAGTGACAAAGAGCGACTCATGAACCTTCTTGGGTTGGCACAGCGGGCTGGCAAAACTGAGACCGGAACGGATTTTGTTCTCACGGCCATCCAGCAACAGAAGGCGCGACTTGTAATCATTGCGAGTGACGCCAGCGCTAATCTAAGTAAAAAGATCAATGATAAGGGCAACTTTTACAAGGTGCAGGTCGCTAGCCCAATAACGGGCGCCGAACTGAGCACCGCGGTCGGCCACAAACGGTCCGTAATTGCAATTATGGATCCGGGTTTTGCTAAGGCCATCGCTAAGCTGCTGCAGTGATGAAGAGGAGCGTGAACATATGGGCAAAAAACGTGTATACGAGCTTGCTAAGGAGATCGGTGTCTCAAGCAAGACCGTGATTGAAAACGCACAAAAGCGTGGGATTAACGTTAGCAACAATATGAATACTATTAATGAACAGGATGAAGCGACTATCAGAAAAGAATTGACGAAGGATACAAAGCCAGCTGTAAAGCCAGAAGTTAAGGCCGCAAGCAAGCCAGAAGTTAAGAGCGAAATTAAGAGTGAACCTAAGGCAGCTGCCAAGCCAGCAACTAAGCCTGCAGTTCACACCGACGCTAAGGCTGAAGTTAAGATCGAAAAGCCCGGCACGATTCACGCAACGCATGTGACTCCTACCGGTAAGACTAAGATCAGCAAGAACGCGATTCGTCGTCCCGGAACACAGGGTGCTAGCCGTGGGAACCATAACCACACTGCTGGTAACGAGCAGAGTCACCGCAATACGAACTCTGCTAATGGCAGCAACAATGGCCCACGCACCAACAGTCGTGGGGGTCAGAACTCTGGTAACCGCAACGGTAACCAGAATAACAATCGCGGCGGCCAGAGTTCTAACTATCGTGGCGGGAACCAGAGCAACAACCGTTACGGACAGGGTAGAAACAACACCCAGCGTCCGGCAGCAGCGCCACGGCCAAACCTTGGTCGGGTAGCAGCAGCTGCAGAGCGTTTGCGTCAGCGCCAGCAGAGCGAATTCCAGACCTCCGCAGCACCAATCGGCCGTTACGAAGAACCAAAGCCAGCCAAGAAGGTTGAAACACCAGCAGCAAAGCCAGCCGCAGCACAGCAGAGTGCTAAGCCAGCAGCAAGTGCTGCAAAGCAAGCACCTGCACGTAGCCAAGCTACAAGTCAGCCGACCACTACTAACACTGCTAGTCACAACACAAACACGAACAGCAGTCAGTCTAGCAATGGTAGCCGCTCAACCAGTTCCAACAACCGTCAGCGCAACTACCGCACTGGTCGTGAAACCCCATACAAGGGCAAGCGGAACAAGCGCGGCAAGCGTAATCGTCGTAATGAAGCACCTAAGAAGCCAATGCCACAGCGTAAGGATCGGCCATTACCAGAAACATTGGTTTACACGGTCGGCATGAACGCGCAGGATCTGGGTAAGCTTTTGCACCGTGAACCAGCTGAAATCATCAAGAAGTTGTTCATGCTCGGCGTGATGGTCAACCAGAACCAGAGTCTGGACAAGGACACAATCGAACTGGTTGCTACCGATTACGGCATTGACGCACAAGAAAAGGTCGAGGAAGATATCACCGACCTGGACAAGGTGTTCAAGGCTGAAAACGAGAGCACCGAGAACCTCAAGGCCCGCGCCCCAGTGGTTACCATCATGGGTCACGTTGACCATGGTAAGACGACCCTGCTTGACAAGCTGCGCCACACACACGTTACCGAAGGCGAAGCCGGTGGGATCACCCAGCATATTGGTGCTTACCAAGTGCGCTTGAACGACCGTCTCATCACCTTCCTGGACACCCCGGGGCACGCTGCCTTCACCAACATGCGTGCGCGTGGTGCTGACATCACCGATATTGTCGTGCTGGTTGTTGCTGCTGATGATGGGGTAATGCCACAAACCATCGAAGCGATTAACCATGCGCGTGCTGCTAACGCCCCAATTATCGTTGCGGTCAACAAGATCGATAAGCCGGGTGCTAATCCAGAACATGTTATCGAACAGCTCGCCAAGTACGACCTGATTCCTGAAGACTGGGGTGGCGACACCATCTTCGTTGAAATCTCTGCGAAGTTTGGCAAGAACATCGACCAGTTGCTCGAAATGATTCTGCTTGAAGCGGACATGCTTGAACTTAAGGCTAACCCTAAACAGAAGGCTGTCGGTACTGTTATCGAAGCCCGTCTGGACAAGGGTAAAGGTCCAGTTGCGACCGTCCTCGTTCAGCAAGGGACTTTGCACATCGGGGATCCTGTCGTTGTCGGGAACACCTTTGGCCGCATTCGGAATATGACCAACGACCGTGGCCGCCGCGTCAAGGAAGCTGGGCCAAGCATGCCAGTTGAAATTACTGGGATGTCTGATGTGCCGCAGTCCGCTGACCACCTGGTTGTCTTCGAAGATGAGAAGACTGCTCGGGCTGCCGGTGAAGAACGTGCAAAGCGCGCTCAGGACAAGAACCGTGAAGCTAAGAACACCGTAACCCTTGATAACCTCTTCGAATCAATGAAGGAAGGGCAACTCAAGGAAGTTGACGTCATCATCAAGGGTGATGTTCAGGGTTCTGTTGAAGCAATCGACAACTCCCTGCGCAAAATTCAGGTTGAGGGTGTCCGGGTCAACATCATTCACAAGGCCGTTGGTGCCATCACGGAATCTGATGTTACCCTGGCCAGCGCTTCTAACGCGATCATCATCGGCTTCAACGTGCGGCCAACCGCACAGGCACGGGCTCAGGCTGATTCCGATAACGTTGATATTCGTCTGCACAGTGTCATTTACAAGGCAATCGACGAAATTGAAGCTGCCATGAAGGGTATGCTCGAACCTGTCTACGAAGAAAAGACGACTGGTTCCCTGACGGTTCGTGAGACCATCAAGGTTTCTAAGGTCGGTACGATTGCCGGCTGTATCGTTGATTCTGGTTACATTACCCGCGATGCCGGCGTCCGCGTGATTCGCGACGGGATCGTTGTTCACGAAGGCAAGCTTGGTTCACTACGTCGCTTCAAGGACGATGTGAAGGAAGTTAAGTCCGGCTTCGAATGTGGTCTCTCAATTGAGAGCTACAACGACATCAAGGTTGATGATCAGATTGAAGCTTACACGATGGAAGAAGTGCCCGTTAAGTAAAGTGCTTTTCCGGTGCGTTTGTACCAGATTGGCAAGTAAGGAGCGACTATGAAGCATCGTATTGGACGAGTTGAAACACAGATTCAGCGCGAAGTTGACGACATCCTCCTCAAGCTGGTTAATGACCACCGTGTTAACGGTGTGACCATTACCGGGGTTGAGCTTACTGGGGACCTGCAGCAGGCGACAGTCTACTACAGCACCCTGCAGGACGACGAGAAGACCAAGGCGCAGGCTCAAGAAGGTTTGGATAAGGCTACTGGTCTTATCCGCCGGGAAGTTGGCAAACGCATCCGTTTGTTCAAGGTGCCAACCATGACTTTTGCCCGGGATGAATCTGTTGAGTACGGGGCCAAAATCGACCGACTGATTGCTGAGGCCCGGAAGATTGACGATATGACACCGAAAAATGATTCAGAAGACTAGGTTGAACTAGTTTTAATAACCGTCAAAATGGGACGTCTGGTGCAAGCCGGCGTCCCATTTTGTTGTGGCAAAGAGTAGAATGTTACTAAGTAGTTTTAATTATTGCGCAAAGATAGGGGGTGGATTGCCATCGACACCATCATCAAATTATACAAACCGTTCTTCGAAGCAACAGATTGGCACGCCGCCCTTTTTACAGGTAGTGGCTTGCTGACGATTGCGATGCTAGCAGTCATGGAGTGCTTGCTTTCCGTTGATAATGCCGTTGTTCTGGCCACCCAGACGCGGTCGCTGGAAGACCCAGTCAAGGAACGCCACGCGCTGGTTTACGGCCTGTGGGGGGCATACTTGTTCCGCTTCATCGCCATTGGCCTGGGAACCTACCTAATGAAGTTCTGGGGCATCAAGGCCCTCGGTGCGGGTTACCTGCTGTACATGTCCCTGCACTTCTTCTATGAACAGCACAAGCCAAAGCCAACCGACACTGACACCGTTGTGCCTAAGAAAAAACGGTCGTTCTGGGGCACGGTGGCGACGATTGAACTGCTGGACATTGTTTTCTCAATTGACTCGATTTTGACGGCGCTGGCCATCGATAACAATCCGGTCATCGTGCTGCTGGGTGGGTGTATCGGCATCCTCGCAATGCGGCTGGTCGCGCAGGTGATGATCACCTTGTTGGCCCGAATTCCGGAGCTGCTCTACATGGCTTACGTGCTGATTGCGGTGATTGCAATCAAGCTGGCACTGAGCCTGCCGATGATCAATATCGAAATTCCAAACGTTGCCTTTAGCCTCTTCGTTTTTGGCGCGTTCGGCGTGACAATGTTCTGGCATTACCGCAAGGAGCAGCAAAACGGCATCAAGCACACGCACAAGGAGAATAAATAGTGATTGACGGATTTATTGCCATTAACAAGGCGCCGGGGATGGGATCCACCGACGTCGTCTATAAAGTACGCAAAATCGTGCACATGAAGCGCGTCGGCCATTCCGGCACCCTGGATCCGGCCGTGAACGGCGTGCTGCCGATCGCACTCGGCTCCGCAACCAAGGCCATCAGTCGCCTGCAAGACAGCGGCAAAATTTACACCGGCAGCATCACTTTTGGCTTCGCGACGACTACCGAAGACATGGAAGGAGAGGTCGTTGAACGCACACCGCTGACCGTGCCGATTCCGGACGAGCGCATCGACGCCGCCATGCAGAGCTTTATCGGTGATATCATCCAAATCCCACCGATGTACTCCGCGGTGAAGGTCAATGGCCGGCGTTTGTACGATTATGCACGTGCCGGCGAGACGGTCGAACGGCCCCAGCGCCACGCAAGTATTTATGATTTTCGGCGCACCAGTGCCACCCGCTTTGACGCCGATCAGGGAACGCAAACTTTTGAATTCAGCGCCCACGTTGGTAAGGGGACTTATATCCGCACGCTGGCCGTTGACCTCGGTAAACGGCTGGACCTTGCTGCTACAATGACGCAGCTGACCCGGACCGAAAGCGGCGGCTTTGTGCTGGAAGAATCCGTCACGCTGGAGCAACTCGCCGCCGCCGCGGAAGCAGACCAGTTACTGACGTTAGTGCGGCCTGTGCAGCATGCTTACGCTGGCTTGACCAGCTACGCACTCGCAGACTGGCAGTGGGAATCCGTGCAGCACGGGAACTTTTTGAAGTTGCCGTCCACGGATGATGAGTTGATTTTGACCTACCAGGGCATCATGAAGGCCCTGTATAAGCTTGATGCAGACGGTTCCTACCACCCGGAGACCATGTACCTGAGCAATTCGTTTGGAGGCGACAACAGTGCAAACTAGAGACATCATGCCGCCACTGACAGCAGCGGACCGGCCAGCTGAGCCGGTCGTGCTGGTGCTGGGCTTTTTTGACGGTGTGCATCGTGGGCACCAGCACGTCATTGCAGCCGGGAGAGCCGAAGCCAAGCGGCGCGGTTTGCGGCTGGCACTCATGACCTTCGACAAACACCCGGCCATTGTGTATGGTGGTGCGGACGAGGCTAGTTTCACCTACCTATCGCCGCGGAAACGAAAAGCACAGCTCATGGAACAATGCGGTGTTGATGATTACTACATTGTGCACTTCACGCCGGAGTTCGCGCACCTGCAACCACAAGCATTTGTGGACCAGTACCTAGTCGGGCTGAATGCCGCCGTGGTGGTTGCTGGGTTCGACTACACGTATGGCAAGCGTGATGTTGCCAACATGGCCTTGCTCCCAGGTTACGCGCAGGGTCGGTTTGAGGTTGTTGAGGTGCCAGAGCTTGATGATGGGGGCAGTAAGGTCAGTTCCACCCGCATTCGCCAGGCTCTAGCCAGTGCCGACGTGGACGCAGCCAACCAGTTGCTCGGTTACCATTATCAGACCACTGGGATTGTTATCCACGGTGAGGCGCGGGGGCGGACACTAGGTTACCCCACGGCTAATATCCAAAGTGGAGTTCAGGAGGAGATTCCGGGGATCGGTATTTACACGGTCCGGATGTTCGTTAACGGTAAGTGGCAGCCGGGGATGGCCTCGGTCGGGCGCAACGTCACTTTTGGTGCTGGTCGCAACGTGACCTTGGAAATTAACCTCTTTGATTTTACCGGTGACATTTACGGTGCCGCCGTGCAAGTCGAGTGGCTGCATTACCTGCGTGGTGAAGTCAAGTTTACAGGTGCAGAGGGTCTCATTAAGCAGCTGGCCCAAGACGAGATTAACAGTAAGGCGTATTTGGCAAAATTAAATTAGCAGGTAGATTTGGCGTCCCGTTGACGGTTAGGTAGCGGGACGCTATTTTGTTACCGATTAGCAGTGACTGCTAATTGAGTTTTCGGCTCAATCCCTAGGTCTAGAGACTGATTTACAAAGATTTTTGTGGAAAATTAGCACCGGGACATTGACATTGCTAATTGTGGGGCGTAATATAATGGTCGTTAGCACTTAGGAAATATGAGTGCTAAAAGGAGGTGGCAAACATGCTGACGAAGCGCGAATTAACGGTACTCAACGAGATCATTAAGCTTTACACGGAAAACGGGCAGCCCGTTGGTAGCAAGAAGCTGCTGAGCACCCTTCCGATGCATGTTAGTTCCGCCACGATTAGAAACGATATGGCGGCACTCGAAAACGAGGGCCTCATTCGGAAGACGCACAGTAGTTCCGGCCGCGTGCCCAGCGCCCGGGGATACCGCTTCTACCTCGACCACATGTTGACGCCGGCTTCGGTGCCAGCTAATGACATTCAGGAGATTCGGAATTCCTTTGGTGGTGAGTTCAACCGGATAGATGATATCGTCGAGCAATCGGCCCGCATTTTGTCACAACTCACGTCCTACACCGCAATCACACTCGGTCCCGAAGTTTCGGCCTTGAAGTTGGAAGGCTTCCGGCTGGTTTCACTTGGCGGGCGCCGCGTGATGGCGATTCTGGTGTCGAGTGATGGCAGTGTGCAGAACAAAGCGTTCACCCTGCCGGAGGGAATCAAGTCTGAGGATGTTGAGGCTGCGATTCGGATCGTTAACGACAAGCTGGTTGGCTTGCCACTGACCGATGTGGCCCAGAAGTTGCAGACAGACGTTCCGGCAATGCTCATGCAGCATCTGTCGACACCAGACGGGTTCCTCGATGTGTTTGGCGGCGTCCTGAAGCAGGCGGTCACCGAGCGTTTCTACGTCGGCGGACGGTTAAACTTGATGGATTACTTCGAACCGAATGACGTGAGCGAGTTGAAACGAGTGCTCGGCATCATGGACCAGAGCGATGCCATCAACCGCTTGATTGCGACTGACAATGATTCACCGATCTCGGTACGTTTAGGACCGGAGATGTCGGATGAATCACTCAAGCGCCTGTCCATCATCACCGCACACTATTCCGTCGGCGAACACGGCCGCGGAACGATTGCGATTCTGGGACCAACATCGATGCCTTACTCCAAAATGATTGGGTTGCTCGATGCGTTCCGGGGTGAACTCGCTAAGCGTTTAACCAATTACTACAACGATTTGCATTGATGAACCGTTAAATTAATAACTGAAATAGAAGGGAGCCAGAGGATGAGCAAGCAGGAAGACAAGCAGTCCCAGGCAACTGGGGAGGATATCAAGAAAGAAGTTCTTGAGAATTCCGCGAAGGATTTGGAGCATTTGAGCCAGGAAGTTGGCGGCGAGAATGCCAGCGAACTCAAGCAGCAGCGCGACAATTTTGAAGATAAATACTTGCGTGCTGCCGCTGAGATTCAGAACATGAACGCACACTTCAAGAAGGAGCGTGCGGACCTGCTTCACTATGACGGGCAGAAGGTCATCACCGACATCCTACCGGTTCTGGATAATCTGGAGCGTGCGCTGCAGGCCGAAGTCACTGACGATGGCGCGCAGCAGTTGAAGAAGGGCGTGGAGATGGTTTATGAGCATCTGCGCAAAACCCTGCAGGATGCGAACGTTACCGAGATCAAGAGTCTTGGCGTGAAGTTCGATCCGACCGTGCACCAAGCTGTCCAAACGGTTCCCGCTGATAAAGATCACCCAAAGGATACCGTAGTTAAGGTTCTGCAGCGTGGTTACAAGCTGCATGAACGGGTATTACGGCCCGCGATGGTTGTTGTCAGCAATTAGCCCCGCATAAGCGGCTACTTCTCAGTCAAGGCTGAGACACTAACTTAGTGTTTGAGCCTTGACCGAGAAGGTAACTGAGCTTTTGTCCCGGGCACATTAAATCAATAAAAAATTGAAACGAGGTTTGTAAAATGTCAAAAGTTATTGGTATTGACTTAGGTACGACTAACAGTGCCGTTGCCGTACTTGAAGGTGGCGAGCCAAAAATCATCACCAACCCAGAAGGTAACCGCACGACTCCATCTGTAGTTGCGTTCAAGGATGGCGAGATTCAGGTTGGGGAAGTTGCAAAGCGTCAGGCAATCACCAACCCAGATACTATCAGCTCCATCAAGCGCCACATGGGTGAAGCGGGTTACACCGTTAAAGTTGGCGACAAGAACTACACTCCTCAGGAAATTTCCGCGATGATCCTGCAGTACATCAAGAAGTTTGCTGAAGATTACCTTGGCGAAAAGGTTACGGATGCGGTTGTTACCGTACCTGCATACTTCAACGACAGCCAGCGTCAGGCGACTAAGGACGCTGGTAAGATTGCCGGCTTGACCGTTAAGCGGATCGTTAACGAACCAACCGCTTCCGCACTGGCATACGGGCTCGACAAGTCTGATAAGGATGAAAAAGTCCTCGTTTATGACCTTGGTGGTGGTACTTTTGATGTTTCCATCCTGCAGCTTGGTGATGGTGTCTTCGAAGTTCTCTCCACGAACGGTGATACGCACCTTGGTGGTGATGACTTCGACAAGAAGATCATGGACTGGCTTATCAAGAACTTTAAGGACGAAAACGGCGTTGACTTGTCTCAGGACAAGATGGCACTCCAGCGGTTGAAGGATGCGGCTGAAAAGGCTAAGAAGGACCTGTCTGGTGTATCTTCCACCCAGATTTCCCTGCCATTCATCTCCGCTGGTGCTAACGGCCCACTCCACTTGGAGCAGACATTGACCAGAGCTAAGTTCGATGAACTGACCCAGGACCTCGTTGACCGTACCCGGATTCCAGTTCAGAACGCTCTGAAGGATGCTGGCCTCTCAACTGGTGAAGTTGACAAGGTTATCCTCAACGGTGGTTCTACCCGGATTCCAGCCGTTCAGGAAGCTGTTAAGAGCTGGACTGGCAAAGACCCAGACCACTCCATCAACCCTGATGAAGCCGTTGCTTTGGGTGCTGCTATCCAGGGTGGTGTTATCACTGGTGATGTTAAGGACGTTGTTCTGCTTGACGTTACCCCACTTTCCCTTGGGATTGAAACCATGGGTGGTGTGTTCACCAAGCTGATCGACCGGAACACAACAATTCCAACCAGCAAGTCCCAAGTCTTCAGTACCGCTGCTGACAACCAGCCAGCCGTTGACATCCATGTTCTGCAAGGTGAACGTCCAATGGCCGCTGACAACAAGACGCTTGGTCGCTTCCAGCTGACTGACATTCCTGCTGCTCCTCGTGGTGTACCTCAGATCGAAGTTAAGTTCGACATCGACAAGAACGGGATCGTTCAGGTTTCCGCTAAGGATATGGGGACTGGCAAGTCACAGAACATCACGATCAAGAGTTCATCAGGCCTGTCCGATGAAGAAATCGACCGGATGGTTAAGGAAGCTAAGGAAAATGAAGATGCCGACAAGAAGCGCAAGGAAGAAGTTGACCTGCGTAACGATGTTGACCAGCTGATTTTCCAGACTGACAAGACGTTGAAGGATCTTAAGGGCAAGGTTTCCGATGAAGAAATCAAGAAGGCTCAAGATGCTGAAGAAGAGCTGAAGAAGGCTCAACAGGATAACGACCTCGAGGCTATGAAGACTAAGCGGGATGCTTTGTCCAAGATCGTTCAGGACCTGACCGTAAAGCTTTACGAGCAGGCTCAGAAGGATCAGGCTGCTAAGGGCGACAATGCGCAGTCAGGTGCTGCCGACGCTAAGAGTGATAACAAGGGCTCTGACGACGACACGATTAACGGCGATTACAAAGACGTTAACGACGACAAGAAGTAAGCGCACATGACGACGAAGGGCCAAAGTTCGCGCTGCGGACTTTGGCTTTTTGTTAGTGCTGTGCTATTCTGAGAATGCATTGGCGACAATTGTTTAAGGAGGCCAACGATGGCGGAAAACAAAGACTACTACGCGGTTCTCGGTGTATCCCGGGATGCTAGCGATGACGAGATAAAGAAGGCATTCCGTAAGCTATCGAAGAAGTACCACCCGGACATTAACCATGACCCCGGGGCCGAAGATAAGTTTAAGGAAATTAACGAGGCTTATCAGGTACTCTCAGATAAACAAAAGCGGGCTGCGTTCGACCAATATGGTAGTGCTGACGGTCCGCAGGGCGGTGGCTTCGGCGGTAGCGGCTTCGGCGGCGCCGGTGGCTTTAGCGACTTCGGTGGCGGCGGTTTTGACGACATCTTCAGTTCCTTCTTCGGTGGTGGCGCAACGGCGTCCCAAGGCCGGACGCAGCCGCGTGCTGGTGCCGACTTGCAGTACCGGATGGACCTGAAGTTCGAAGAAGCTGTTTTCGGTAAGAAGAGCACCATTTCTTACAACCGGCAGGGTCGGTGTCACGTCTGCAAGGGTACAGGAGCCAAAGATGGCGCCCAGCCCCAAACCTGCAGCAAGTGTCGCGGGCGCGGGTTCGTAACGGTTCAGCGCAACACTCCACTCGGTGTAATGCAGACCCGGGAGACCTGTGATGTCTGTGGCGGGACTGGTAAGGAAATCAAGGACAAGTGTGAGAACTGCCACGGCACTGGTGTTGAACAAGAACGCCACGAGATCGAAGTGACAGTCCCAGCTGGGATTCTTGACGGCCAGCAGATGCGGCTCGACAACGCTGGGGAAGCCGGTAAGAACGGCGCACCATTTGGCGACTTGTACATCGTCTTCCGCGTTGAACCAAGCAAGAAGTACGAGCGTGATGGCGCAGATATCTTGATGACGATGGATGTGTCCTTCGCTCAGGCAGCTCTGGGTGACGAGGTAAAGGCTGATACCGTTCACGGGCCAGTCAAGTTGAAGATTCCAGCTGGCACGCAGGCGGGTACGAAGATTCGTCTCCGCGGCAAGGGTGCACCACGCCTGCAAGGTAGCGGAACTGGTGACGAGATCGTCACAGTCAAAATCACCACACCAAAGCACCTGAATGCTAAGCAGCGTGAGGCTCTGATGCAGTTTGCAGCTGCATCCGGCAAGTCGGTCAAGCCAAATGAGAGTAATCTGTTTGATAAGGTCAGGGAAGCGTTTAAGAAATAGGATGCGCAGGCCCGCGGGTAGAAGCTGAGCATTAACGTACTTCAAGGCAAATGCCGGGTTTTGGCATTGGTCTTGAAGTGTGTTAAGCGCAAGCTTCTGCGGGCTGGAGCTCAACTGCGGGTAAGCAAGAACATCTATGTCGTGAGTATTGTAAACTAGTAACTCGATATAGATTCGCCCTAGACGTTTATCTGAGCGCTCGTCCCATTTTGCTTCAACCTAATCAAACCTCACTCACAAGAAGCATCCCCATTGCTCCGCTTGGATAGGCGAGTGGGGATGCTTTTTTGTTGAAGATTGTCCGTCTGAGAACGAACGAAGGAGCATAACACATATGCAATTAATTGATCAATACCGCCAAGATGTGCAGCAGTTGCTGAACATGGCGGACAAAAATAATTTGGCCGTCGTCATGAAGGCAGTTGAGCTAAGCAGTCACTATGCGGCCATGGCTCTCGACCAGGCTGGCAGTGCCAGCGCGGACACGAACTTGGACATGACGGCCGCGCAGAAACTACTTGCAGCTAAGGGTAACAGTGTCCAGTCAGCAACGGCCACATACACGACCATCATGCCGGCAGCGGAGACTAGCGACGAGGATGCCAAAAAGGTGCCAGCGAGCGACAACGACCTCTTCAAGGTGGAACGGAAGCTGATTGGGGCCATCGTTGGCAACCGTTTCTTTACCGAAGCGGCCGTGCGCCAGCTCGACTTAGCCGATGGGGACACGGTCAGGATTCGCGATAGTTACGATCACGACGGCCCTGAAGTCACGATTGTTGAACGCAACCGCTCGACCCAAGAGCCCCGCATCAAGACAGTCAACGGGGCGGTCATCAGTCGCGACGACACTTTGCCGGCAGATTACCAGTACGTTGCCAGCAAGAACATTACCGGTGACACCTTGCTGGAAACCAAGGACGGCTTACCATTCACATTCTTGATCAAGCCGACCGATGTGGCCCGGCTCGGGCTGCGTAGTGGCGACATCGTGGACCTCAGTTGGTACAATACTGACGGTCCGGAAGTCGCGACCGTTACTTGGGTCTACAAGGACAAGAAGGGCATCAAGCCGCTCAAGCAGCACGTGGCCAAGCCGAAGAAGAAGGCGGCAGCTGTGGTCGCCGTAAGCTCTGCGACTGATTCCGCTGCTCCTAAGACTACGTTGGCTAAGCAGTACACACCGCAGCTCAAGTTCGACTTGGACGGTAAAAACGTGTTGTTTATCGGTAATGTCAAGAGCAAGCCCCAGCTAGAGCTCGTTGTGGCGGCTCACTTCGGCGGCAGCGTCGCGGCAACCGATAGTCAAAAAGGTACCCAGCTGAAGCACAAGCTGGGCCGTGCGGACGTCGCCGTTTTGATTACGGATGAGGTGCACCACATCACCACCAACACCAGTGTCAAAATTGCGAAGAAACTCGGCGTGCCATACGCCGTGGCGAACTCCGATGCGCCACTGTTGATTGAACAGGCGTTGTACCGCGCAATTGCGGGGATGCCCGCCTACGAACCGAGTCAGGGTTCCTTCGATTATCCAGAAGTTTAATTTGTGCAGTGAACTGGTCCTCAACTATTGGTTGGGGGCTTTTTTGTTAGCTGTTCCCGTACATACCAGTACAGTAGCATTGATAGAATGGTACAGTATATGCCTTTAATAGCACACTTTTTATTTAGGACACCGTTTCCAAAGGAACACTGCTATGCTATGATGTAAACAACAATCAATTACTAATTAAATGTTAGCAACTAAAAAAGAGGTAGACATCATGGCAGATAAAGATATGCAGAAGTACGGTGCAGATTTGGTCGTCGACAGTTTGGCGAACCACGGCGTTGATTACGTCTTCGGTCTTCCCGGGGCCAAAATTGACCGGGTCTTTGAAAAGCTGGAACACAGTGACAACCCCAACGTGCCCAAGCTGATCGTGACCCGGCACGAACAAAATGCCGCGTTCATGGCCGCTGGCGTTGGCCGGATCACCGGTAAACCCGGCGTCGTCCTGACCACTTCTGGGCCTGGTGCCTCCAACCTGGCGACTGGGCTCGTTACTGCACAGGCTGAAGGGGACCCCGTTTTGGCCATTTCTGGCCAGGTACAGCGGAAGGACCTTTTGCGGCAGACGCACCAGAGCATGCGCAACGCGGCCTTGTTTGAACCGATCACCAAGTACTCGGCTGAAGTGCAAGATCCCGATAATATCTCCGAAATCATTGCTAATGCCTACCAAGCTGCCGCTTCCGGCAAGCAGGGCGCCAGTTTTGTTTCGATTCCCCAAGACGTGACCGACAGTCAGATCAGCACCAAGCCGATCCGGCCGCTGACCGCCCCGAAGCTGGGCCCTGCTAGTCCGCAGGATATGACCGCGCTCGCTCGGGCCATCAAGGACGCCGAATTGCCAGTCTTGCTGCTGGGGATGCGCGCATCTTCACCGGAAGTGACCGCCACGATTCGCGACCTACTAAAGGTCAGCGAGCTGCCCGTTGTTGAAACCTTCCAGGGTGCCGGCATTATCTCCCACGAACAGGTGAAGAACTTCTTCGGCCGGGTGGGTCTGTTCCACAACCAGCCTGGTGACGTATTGCTCAAGCAGTCAGACCTAGTTATCACCATTGGCTACGACCCCATCGAATACGAGCCCCGCAACTGGAACGCGGACGGCGATGCCCGCATCATCGTGATCGACAACGAACCAGCGGAAATTGATCACAACTTCCAGCCGGAGACCGAGCTGATCGGTGACATTGGCCAGACACTTGAGATCATCGACCCACTACTCCGCGGTTATCACGTTGCCCCTGGTGCCAAGCACTTCCTGGACCACCTGCAAAATGAATTGCAAACCCGCGATGTACCGCCAGTTAGCACCAGGCCCGACCTCGTGCACCCGCTGGCGATCATCCGCGAGCTGCAGGCCCAGGTCGATGACACGATGACGGTAGCCGTTGACGTCGGCAGTTTCTACATCTGGATGGCGCGCCACTTCCGCAGTTACCAGCCCCGGCACCTCTTGTTCAGTAACGGGATGCAGACGCTTGGGGTGGCCTTGCCATGGGCGATTGCGGCAACGCTAGTCCGGCCTGGTACCAAGGCGGTTTCAGTTTCTGGTGACGGGGGCTTCCTCTTCTCCGGGCAGGAACTGGAGACGGCGGTGCGCCTGCACAGTAACCTCGTCCACATCATCTGGAATGACGGCCACTACGACATGGTCAAGTTCCAGGAGGAAAAGAAGTACGGTGCGTCCGCCGGGGTTGATTTTGGCCCCGTTGACTTCGTTAAGTATGCCGAAAGTTTCGGTGCACGTGGACTGCGCGTCAAGCAGGCCGCAGATCTGCACGATGTTTTGACCAAAGCCTTTAACACTGACGGCCCCGTTGTCGTTGATATCCCCGTTGACTACAGTGATAACCTGAAGCTAGCGGCAGACTTGCTGCCAGACCAGTTCTAAGATCGCACTAGGGGGAATTCGCAATGGCAAAAGACACACACAGTTTGTATCAACACGGCACGCTCGCACTGCTGGTCCCGGGGCTCTATGATGGCACCCAGACGGTGGGCGAACTGCTCCAGCACGGTGACACCGGGATCGGTACTTTGAGCGGGCTGGACGGCGAACTCATCATTGACCAAGGGCGCGTTTACCAGGTCAATTCGGCGGGGGCGGTGCGGCAGGTCAGCGCTGATGAAAAGGTTCCCTTTGCCAACGTGCACTACGCAGACTTTCAAGCGGCTGGTTCAATCAGCGGTACCGACTATGCGGAGACGCAAGCGGCTTTACTGCAGGCGCTCGGCAGCCGGAATCTCTTCGTTGCCATCCGCCTGCAGGGCACTTTCACCGCAGTGCGCACCCGTGCCATCACCAAGCAGCAGCCGCCATATGCGGGGCTAGCCGCAATGGCCGCGCGCCAGCACGAGTTCACACGGGACACTGTTAGCGGCACCGTGATTGGTTACTACTCGCCGCAGGTCTACGCGGGAGCTGTATCACCGGGCTTCCACTTGCACTTCCTAAGTGCGGAACATGACTTTGGCGGGCACATCTTGGATCTAACCGTGCAAAATGCCCAGTTGGCGTTACAAAAGTTCACCGATTTCCAGCTGCACCTGCCAACGGAAAGCACCGCATTCTTGACGCAAGATTTCGGTGGTGACATCCTGGGTGATATCCAGAAAGCTGAAAACTAATTAAGATGGTTGTTTTGGGGTCCCGGTCGCGGTTGCGGCGGGGGCCTTTGTTTGTACATTGGACTGCGGATTCTGCTATACTTACTAACAGGACTATATACGGAAAGCAGGAACCTATTTAATGAATTTTGATGAAATGCGTGAACGGCAGCGGCACATTCGTAACTTCTCCATCATTGCCCACATCGACCACGGTAAGAGTACCTTGGCCGACCGGATTTTGGAGATGACCGACACAATTGCCAAACGCGACATGCAGGCGCAGGTGCTGGACGATATGCCCCTGGAGCGTGAGCGAGGCATTACGATCAAGTTGAACGCTGTTGAGCTGCATTATCACGCTAAAGATGGCCAGACTTACATTTTCCACCTGATCGACACTCCAGGACACGTGGACTTCAGTTATGAAGTTAGCCGCTCGCTGGCTGCTTGTGAGGGTGCACTGCTGGTTGTTGATGCCGCGCAGGGAGTCGAGGCGCAGACTTTGGCCAATGTTTACCTCGCGGCCGATGATGACCTGGAGATTATTCCCGTAATTAACAAAATTGACCTGCCGAGCGCCCAGCCGGACGTCGTTAAGAACGAAATCAGCGAGATGATCGGGATCGATGGGGACGACTCCATCTTGGCTAGTGCCAAGGCCGGCATCGGGATCGAGGAGATCCTTGAGCGGGTCGTTTCCGATGTGCCCGCACCAGCGGGGGATGTTGAAGCACCACTTAAGGCCCTGATTTTTGATTCAGTTTATGATTCCTATCGCGGCGTTGTGCTCGACGTGCGGGTCGAAGAAGGCTACGTCAAGGTTGGCGACAAAATCAAACTGATGAGTAATGGCAAGCAGTTTGAAGTCACCGAAGTTGGGGTCATGTCTCCCCACGCCGTTAAGCGCGACTACCTGATGGCCGGGGATGTTGGTTACATCACCGCTTCTATCAAGACCATTCAGGATACCCACGTCGGGGACACGGTCACGAACGCCGACCGGCCAACCGAGAAGGCCCTCGAAGGCTACCGGGCGATTCAGCCAATGGTCTACGCTGGGGTCTTCCCAACCGACAACGCCAAGTTCAACGACCTGCGAGAAGCACTGGAAAAGTTGCAGCTGAATGATGCCGCACTGGAATTCGAACCTGAAACCAGTAAGGCCCTTGGTTTTGGTTTCCGCTGTGGTTTCCTTGGCCTTTTGCACATGGACGTTGTGCAGGAACGGCTCGAGCGCGAGTTCAACCTGGATCTGATCATGACTGCCCCATCAGTTGACTACCACGTTGTGAAAACGGATGGCGAGGAAGTCACCGTTGAAAACCCAGCCGAAATGCCTGATGGTAGCGAGATTCGTGAAATCAAGGAACCTTACGTCAAGGCCAGCGTGATGGTGCCCAACGATTACGTTGGCCCCGTCATGGAGCTGTGCCAGCGTAAACGCGGTGAGTTCGTAACAATGGACTACCTGGACAAGTACCGGGTCAACGTCATTTACAACATGCCGCTGTCCGAAATCATCTATGACTTCTTCGACGACCTGAAGAGCAGCACTAAGGGCTATGCAAGTCTGGACTACGACATCACCGGCTACCGGGCCAGCGACCTGGTCAAAATGGACATCTTGCTCAACGGGGAACCCGTCGATGCTTTGTCATCCATCGTGCACCGTGATTTTGCCTTCAACCGCGGTAAGACCATCACCGCCAAGCTGAAGGAAACCATTCCCCGGCAGCAGTTCGAAATCCCGATTCAGGCTACGATTGGCAACAAAATCATCGCGCGGACGACCGTGCGGGCCTACCGCAAGGACGTTACCGCCCGCATTCACACCGGGGATCCGGACCGGCGAGCCAAGTTGCTCGAGAAGCAGAAGCGGGGGAAGAAGCGCATGAAATCGGTTGGTAGTGTGCAGATTCCGCAAGAAGCGTTTATGTCGCTGCTTGAAGTCAACGAGAAGGATGTGCGCGGGAAGTAAGATGTGGATTTGACTAACATAAAAACTTGAGTAAATTGCGCTGCTTGGTAATTTGCTAATAGTAAGAGCTCTCGCTTTCGCGGGGGCTCTTTTTGTAGCACGGCTAAGGTAACGAAGCTGGTGCAGTTTTGCTGCCGACTGTGCCGTGATACTCAGAAGAACTTGCACCACCATAAATAACACCGAAAATTAAAATTATCACCATTAGCATAAACTGAAAATATTCCATATATGCCTAAGCAATGTTAGATAATCCGAATCACAATTGCCGAAACGCTGCGTTATGATGCGAGTATAAAGATGACCATTTCTTGCAAGCAATCGTTATTAATTAATCGTAATAGCGTCCTTTAAAAAACACCGCCAAGCTACTAATATAACATAACCTGATGGACTAGTGGCGTTGCGTGTTCCTTAAGAACCGACAGCGATTGTTTGGTTACATCTTCCATTTCTTAAAACGTTGAATTTCAAGTTTGTGAAAGGTGGGATTATTATGCTTGGAGATTACCGTAAACTCTCAACGCATAATCAAATGCGCCAGGAGCCCGAAATTAGAACCAGAGTCAAAATGTTCAAAGGCAAAGGGCGGTGGTTAACGACACTCCTTGTTGCCGTTGGTGCGGCTGTGGCGGTTCAAAGCCAGACGACTGCCCACGCCTCAACGAGTGATCCGGCAGGCGCTAGTCCGGAGACTACTACTGCAAGTGATCCTGCAGCGGTTGCCCTGCAGACGGCAAAGACGCTCAACTTGGCTGATGTTAAAGGGGAGCAAACCTCTGATGGGATTCCGGAGACGCCAGAAATACCGGTGGCAGCTGCGCAAACCGACACCGGAGAGTCCAGCAAGCCGCCAACAGACCAAAATCTTGGCCAGCCAACATCCCAAGTGACTTCAGAGGAAGCGACTCAAGCCGATGATGAAGCGGTCGCTGGGGATGCGACAGAGACCACCATTGACGATGGCCAAGCCGAGCACGCTGAGCAGGCAACGAAGTTTGTTGACGCCGCTGCCAACACTGAAGATGATGACGATGCCGGTGCGGGATCCACCCCTGAAGCCACCGCTGAGCCGAATGCGGCAATTACGAGCTCAGATAATGCCGATGCAGTAAAGGCAGCTGCAGACGAAGATTCAACGACTGACGCTACAGTAAGTCCGGAAGTTAAGACAGCGGTGGACCCAGTGGCGGCTACTCAGGTTGACACACTATTGTGGACTGAAGTCAGCGATCCAGGAACAATTTCACTTTCCCGGACCATCGAAAATGACGGTAAGAGCTACACCTTCAAGATCAAACCTGGACACGATGATATGGAAGATCATGAAGAGTGGGGCTATCCGCTACTTGATAACACAGTAACGGATGATGCTAGCCAAACGGAGCACACTTATACCTACACACATGGAGATACTAGTGCTTATTACATGCGCGATTTAACCAAAAGTGCGACAGACTATGAGCCACTAGCTTTTCCAGATGACGATCTCGGAACGCTCAAGTACGAAACGAGTACCGCAGCGGATGGCACTCCTTATTTGCGCCTAACGACTGAAGATGCTACCGATCAATTAACGATTACAGAAACACTGTCAATTGATGCTAGCGGTGCGTTCAACCACACGGTCACAGTTAAAAACAATCGGGCCACCAGTTTGGATAAGGTGCAGTTCGGGACGCTGATTGATACTGCACTGGACGAGAATGACGAGATCCCCATCGTTTCCAATGGGGATGGTTCGGCAACCATCTCGAGCTCAACTTCAGAATCTGACAGTTTGACATTGTATTTTACCCCGACTGATAACGATACTTTAACTGTTGGTCACTGGATGAACCCGCGTAAGGCTTCCATCCAGATTCACATGTATGGTGATATGACCGACAAGGCAGTTGTTGCAGGAACCGCTAATAGAGCTGTTTTGGCTTCTGGACTGGATACAGGGGCACAGTTTGAGACACCAGTGCTGTCGCTGGCTCCCGGGGCGACGACTTCATACTCCTACAGTGAGCATTTATATGTCCAGCCAATCACGACGAGCACAATCACCGTCCAATACCAAGATGAGGGGCATGCGACTCTGCAGCCTGATACCACCACGGGCGGGGTCGTCGGGTCACCATTCGTTTTGAGCTCGCAAGCGAAGACGATTGATGGCTACACTTACCTGAAGACGGAAGGTAACGTCACCAGCTTTACTAAAGACCCACAAACTGTCACTCTAGTCTTCCAAAAAGTGGTGCCAGTGACTCCACAAACTGCGACTATCACCTATGAGGATGTCACGGACGGTAATAAAACGCTCGGTGCGGTGGACACCATTACCGGGAATTCAGATACGACCGCAACCTACACTACCGCCGAGCGGATTAAAGAATACACGGACCAAGGTTACAAATTGGTCAACGATGGAACAAAAGATGGCATTGTCTTCGATAGTGATGATGACGCGGACCAGCCTTTTGTTGTGCAACTGGCACATGACACTGTCGCTGTCACCCCTAAGGATCCTCATGATGCCGAGCCAAGCGACTTTAGCGCCACGGCAACACGCGTGATCAATTACGTCAATTCTAGCAACCCGACGAAAGTGCCCGCACAGGCGACCCTGACCCAAACCGCCACCTTGACGCGAACGGGGACTGAGGATCTTGTTACCAAGGAAGTCACATTCTCCGGCTGGAAAGAAGGCACAGTTGCGGCTGTTGATAGCCCGGAAGTTGCTGGCTACACACCGGATCAGGCTACTGTTCAGGCAGCCTCATTCACTGCCCCTGATGTAGATGGCCAGGCTAGTGCGACCGTGACGGTTACTTACAGTGCCGACAAACAGACGGCAGTCGTTACTTTTGTCGATGAGTCGGGTAAGCAGCTGCTCACACCAGATCAGGATATCAGTGGTGATAGTGACAGCGCGGTAGAGCACGACCAGATTGCAACGAACATCAAAAAAGTGATTAGTCAGAATTATGTTTTAGTTAACGACGGAACGGTCGGAGCAAGTTTTGATCACAACGACGACCAACCACAAAAGTTTACCGTGGTTTTTGGCCAGGTTCCGAAGGCACAATTGACAACGACCATTGTGCCGAAGGGTCCAGATGGGCCACTGACACCGACCACACCAGCTCAGGTTACTGGTTTCCCTGGTGATCCAATCAGCGAAACGGACTACCCGGATGTTCCTGGCTACACACCGAACGAAAATCAGAACAAGTTGGTGCCAGATGAGCCTGGTGATACCACCGTTGAGTACACACCAAACACTCAGGCTGCGATCGTGGCTTACGTTGACGAGTCGGGTAAGCAGTTGATCACGCCAGATCAGGATATTACTGGTGATAGTGATACCGCAGTGGTGCACAGTCAAATCAAAGCTAACATTCAAAAGGTGATTAGTCAGAATTACGTTTTAATTAGCGATGGGACAGTCGGTGCAACGTTTGACCACAACGATGACGAGCCGCAAAAGTTCAAGGTGGTCTTTGGCCAAGTTCCGAAGGCAGAATTGACAACGACCATTGTGCCTGAAGGTCCGGATGGTTCATTAACGCCGACAACACCAGCTCAGGTGACCGGTTTCCCTGGTGATCCAATCAGTGAGACGGACTACCCAGATGTTCCAGGATACACACCCACTGAGAACCAGAATAAGTTGGTTCCAAATGAACCTGGTGATACCACTGTTGAGTACACGCCAAACACTCAGAACGCGATTGTGACTTACGTTGACGAATCAGGTAAACAGTTGATCACGCCAGATCAGGACATCACTGGCGCGAGTGACACGGCGGTGGATCATGGCCAGATCACAAATAACATTCAACAAGTAATTGGACAAGATTACGTTTTAATTAGCGATGGGACGGTCGGCGCTAAGTTTGACCATGACGATGACCAGCCACAAAAATTCACCGTAGTCTTCGGCCAAATTCCAAAGGCAAAATTAACAACGACGATTGTGCCAGAGGGTCCTAGTGGTCAATTAACACCGACAACACCAGTTCAGGTAACCGGTTTCCCTGGTGATCCAATCAGTGAGACGGACTACCCGGATGTTCCTGGTTACACACCAAATGAGAATCAGAACAAGGTGGTGCCAAACGAACCTGGTGAGACAACCGTCGAGTACACGCCGAACACCCAGACTGTGACTGTTGCGTACGTTGATGAATCCGGTGCGCAATTGATTACGCCTGACCAAACAATCAATGGTGACAGTGACACGAAGGTTGATCACGCACTAATTGCGACACACATTCAAACGACAATCGATCAAGGATACGTTCTAGTTGAGGACGGTACGGTTGGTGCAACGTTTGATCACAACGATGACCAGCCGCAAAAGTTCACGGTGGTCTTTGGCCAAGTTCCGAGGGCAGAATTGACAACGACCATTGTGCCAGAGGGTCCTAACGACCAGCCGCTGACGCCAACAACTCCGGCTCAGGTGACCGGTTTCCCTGGTGACCCAATCAGTGAGACGGATTACCCAGATGTTCCTGGCTATACACCAACCGAGAACCAGAACAAAGTGGTCCCAAACGAGCCTGGTGACACAACTGTTGAGTACACGCCAAATACGCAAACTGCAACCGTCACCTATGTTGATGAAGAAGGCACGCAGCTGATAACGCCTGACCAAACAATCACGGGTGACAGTGATACAGCAGTAGTGCATGGTCAGATTACAGCGAACATTCAAGAGGTTATTAGCCAGAATTACGTTTTAGTTAGTGATGGGACAGTTGGCGCGACCTTTGATCATGATGATGACAAGCCACAAAAGTTCACTGTGGTCTTTGGTCAGATTCCGAAGGCTGAACTAACAACGACTATCGTGCCTGAGGGTCCAGATGGTCCACTGACACCAACAACTCCGATTCAAGTTACAGGTTTTCCTGGTGATCCAATCAGTGAGACGGACTACCCTGATGTTCCTGGCTACACACCAACCGAGAACCAGAACAAAGTGGTCCCAAACGAACCCGGTGAGACAACCGTAGAGTACACG
Source organism: Lacticaseibacillus zhaodongensis (assembly GCF_009687905.1). Classification (GTDB taxonomy): domain Bacteria; phylum Bacillota; class Bacilli; order Lactobacillales; family Lactobacillaceae; genus Lacticaseibacillus; species Lacticaseibacillus zhaodongensis. Next base: position 181,988 of record NZ_BLBG01000003.1, read on the forward strand.
CCAAATACTCAGAACGCGATTGTGACTTACGTTGATGAGTCAGGTGTGCAGTTGATCACTCCAGATCAGAACATCGCTGGTGACAGTGACACAGCGGTAGACCACAGTGATATTAAAGCCAACATTCAAAAGGTCATCGGACAAGATTACGTCTTGGTTAGCGATGGCACGGTCGGTGCAACTTTTGATCACGATGATGACCAGCCGCAAAAGTTCACCGTAGTGTTCGGCCAAGTTCCGCAGTCAGAGCTGACAACGACCATTGTGCCAGAGGGTCCGAACGACCAGCCGCTGACGCCAACAACACCAGCTCAGGTGACCGGTTTTCCTGGTGATCCAATCAGTGAGACGGACTACCCGGATGTTCCTGGCTATACACCAACCGAGAATCAGAACAAGGTGGTACCAAACGAGCCTGGTGAGACAACTGTTGAGTACACGCCGAACACCCAGAACGCAATTGTGACTTACGTTGATGAGTCAGGTAAAACTTTAAGCACGCCAGATCAGGCCATTAGCGGTGATAGTGACACGCCAGTAGTACACAGTCAGATTACAGCTAATATCCAAAGGGTTATTGGCCAGAATTACGTCTTAGTCAGTGATGGCACAGTTGGTGCGAAGTTTGATCATGATGACGACCAGCCGCAAAAGTTCACGGTAGTCTTTGGTCAGGTTCCGAAGGCAGAATTGACAACGACCATTGTGCCTGAAGGTCCAAATGGGCCGCTGACACCGACAACTCCGGCTCAGGTGACCGGTTTCCCGGGGGACCCAATCAGTGAAACGGATTACCCAGATGTCCCTGGCTATACACCAAGCGAGAACCAGAACAAGGTCGTACCAAATGAACCGGGTGAAACAATAGTTGAGTACACGCCAAATACCCAGACTGTAATCGTGGCATACGTAGACAAGGCGGGCAAACAACTGATTACACCGGAACAGATCTTAACTGGCGACAGTGATGCGGTACTAGACCACAGTCAGATTAAAGACAACATCCAAAGGGCAATCGAACAAGATTACGTCTTAATTAGCGATGGAACAGTCGGCGCTACCTTTGACCATAATGACGACCGGCCACAAAAGTTCACCGTTGTCTTTGGCCAAGTTCCAAAGGCTGAACTGACGACGACCATTGTGCCTAAAGGTCCTAATGGTCCGCTGACACCGACAACACCGGCTCAAGTAACTGGCTTCCCTGGTGATCCAATTAATGAAACAGATTACCCAGATGTTCCTGGCTACACGCCGAGCGAGCATCAGAACAAGGTGGTACCAAACGAGCCTGGTGAGACAACTGTTGAATACACTCCTAATACGCAAATCGCAACTGTGACCTATGTTGATGAGTCAGGCAAGCAGTTGATTACTCCGGATCAGGACATTAGTGGCGACAGCGACACAGCGGTCGACCACAGCGCTGTAACGTCAGGAATTCAGAAGACAATTGAGAAAGGTTACGTGCTGATTAGCGATGGTACAGTCGGCGCTACCTTTGATCACAATGATGACCAGCCGCAAAAGTTCACCGTGGTGTTCGGCCAAGTTCCTAAGGCTGAGTTGACCACGACTATTGTGCCAAAGGGTCCAAACGACCAGCCGCTGACCCCAACTACGCCAGTGCAGGTCACAGGCTTCCCCGGTGACCCAATCAGCAGCACGGATTACCCGGACGTGCCCGGCTACACACCTGAAGAGAATCAGAACACGGTGGTGCCAAATGAACCCGGTGTAACGACGGTTGTCTACACTGCGAACACTCAGACAGCGACTGTGACGTACGTCGATGAGGCCGGCAAGCAAGTGATTACGCCGGACCAGACTGTTAGTGGCAAGTCAGACAGTGCTGTTGATCACGGTCTGGTTACGTCTGATATTCAAAAGGCAATCAGGCAGGGCTATGTTTTAATTGACGATGGCACGGTTGGTGCAACTTTTGACCACAACGATGACCAGCCACAAAAGTTCACCGTAGTCTTTGGCCAAGTTCCAAAGGCAGAGCTGACAACGACCATTGTGCCAAAGGGTCCTAATGGTCCGCTAACGCCAACGACACCGGTTCAGATTACTGGTTTTCCAGGCGACCCAATTCGCGCGACAGATTACCCGGAGGTGCCTGGTTATACTCCGAACGACAATCAGGACAAAGTGGTGCCAAATGAACCGGGTGCAACGACGGTTGAATACAGCCCGAATATCCAGACAGCAACTATTATCTATGTTGACGGCTCGGGGCAGCATCTCATTCCTGATCAACCGATTGCGGATAAGAGCGACACGCCAGTCGATCACGCGCAGATTGAAAAGGACATCCAGACTGCGATTAGTCAGGGTTACAACTTGGTTAGCGATGGGACGGTCGGTGCAGTGTTTGATCATGATGATGATCACGCGCAGATTTTCACAGTGGTTCTTAGTAAACTCCCAGCTCCGCGGCCTACGTACCCTGCAGGTCAGGACACGCCGCCAAGTGCTAGTTCAGATACCGATGAACCTGAGCTGCCATCAACATTTGGTGGAACGACTCCTGATGAACCTGGTCAAGCGGCTACGGGCGGCAATGAGACACCAGCTGAACCAAGCCTGCCAGCAACGTTTGGTGAAACAAGCGACGGTACTGCTACCGGCGGGTCAGGAACGAGAGGCAAGTGGCAAGGAGGGGCAAATCGGCAGTCAAGCTCACAAGCAAATGCTAAGGCAAGCGCGGAGCTACCGCAGACTGGCGATAAGCCCGCAAGTGGGCTGGCATGGCTTGGGGCAACCTTACTCCTGCTACTTGGGCTTGCTGACCGGCGGGGCAAAACACAACGGTAGATTGATTGCAGGTAAGATTATTCCGCAAAAGTTATTCGCAAATATCAAGAAGGTTCAAGAACGGAATCAGCACGTGTAAATCAATAATAGCCATAATCAGGTCTCCGTAATTGGGGGCCTTTTTATCATCATGACGCAATTTTGCGCACAGGAGTTTACGCTTGGCCGCCGAAAAACTGTGGTAGTCGATTTGGTTCAACAGCTGCTGGTTGAGCAAGGATAATTGTGGACAGGCCACAATTGTTATCGATTTGCTTTCAAATAACACATGAAATGGTATATTGACATCATTAGCCAAGCGTGATGCGTTCGCAAATATCCTAATGCCAGATTAGATAACTTGAAGGCTTTGCTTCTGCTAACAGCGGTATTCTTTAAACAAGGGGATGTTGCCAACTTTGCTACATTGCCGTCGATGATTTTATCTTACCTTGAGGGTCGATAAAGTTGATTCACGGAAATATGTTCATTTCGATTTGGGGTTCCAGCTTGAGGAACCAAACTTAAAGTGTATTACTCGATTAGTTTTATGGGTCTGGAAAGTAGACAAAATATTTAGCTACATCTTCCGTACTTAAAACATTGTATTTCAAGTTCATGAAAGGTGGGATTGTTTTGCTTGGAGATTATCGTAAGCTCTCAACGCACAATCAACTGCGTCAGGAGCCAGAAATTAAGACCAGAGTCAAAATGTTTAAGGGCAAGGGCCAGTGGTTGACAACACTACTGGTTGCTGTTGGAGCAGCGGTGGCGGTTCAGGGTCAGGCCACTGCCCACGCGGCAACAAGCAGCACATCTGCAGCTAATCCAGAAACAATCAAACCGGCTGCTGACGAGGTCGTTGCTGCGAAGACGGCAGCGGCCGTCAAACTGAGCACGGCTACTAAAGCTGCAGACAGCACTGTTAACGTTGAGCAAGTGGAAGCACCAATTGCAGCTCCGGCTGATTCTGCCAGCACTGAGGAAACGGAAACAGCAACACCAACACCAACTGTTAGTCAACAAAACGTTGTGCCTGCTGATGACAATCCGGAACAACAGACTGATGAAGCGGCATCTGGGCCAACAGACAAGCAGTCTGCTGATACAACGGAACAAGCAGCACAAAGTGAACAAGCAGTGCCAGCCACTTCCGAAGTACCAAGTGCTGATACTGACGCAACTCAGAAAAATGAGCCCGCAACTGCGTCGAATGCCACCACGTCAGATACCGCCACAGCGGAGCAGAAGAATGATGCTTCTGCAGCAACACCTGCCGGAGCTGATGCATCTGCGGCCACTGGGGATGCGACTGAAGGTGAGCCACAATTTAAAGCGGTTGTTGATCCGGTATCCGCCAGCCTGATTGATACAATTGATTGGACTAAGACAGAAGGGGTCGACGGCGGCCTCCAAACGCCAATTATTCAAGAGTCAATTCTCAATAGTGACGGTAAAACTTATATCCTCGCCGTTAACCCCGCAAATAGTGGCGATGGTTATCCGTTGTTTAACAATTGGGTTGCTGATGCTTCTGATCCAGACACGCATTATATGTACACGTATGCTACTGGGCTGACCAGTCAGTATTACATGCGCGATCCGAAACTGGATTTGGATGATGATGAAGATACGAACAGTTTCGTTAGCCTTGAGCATGATCCGAAGGCAAACCAGTTGTATTACGGTACTGGCAGTGATGGCACTAAGTATGTTCGTCAAGATTTGGAAGATAAGGCTGACAACTTGACGATTACCGAAATTGTAAATATTGATCCGAGTGGGGCGTTTAACCACACCGTGTTCATCAAGAATAACGGTTCAGATCCACTGGAAAATGTTAAATTTGGTACCGAACTTGATACCGCTTTTGGCTCGGGCCTCGGTAGTGATGATGTGAACGATGGTGTGCCGATTATTTCAAACGGTGATGGCTCAGCATATCTTCCCAATGCAACGTCGGAGAAAAATCCCAACTTGACGATTTTTGTAAGCCCTACCGGTAACGACACCCTGATTGCTGGTGCGTGGGGTGGCACGAACTTGGATATTAAGTTGCCAAAGGCTGCTGCAGGAACTGCTAATGGCGCTGCACTCAACACGCCAGAGATGGATGAGGCTGCTGGCGTCAGGAAAGATACTTCAGTTCAGTACGAGACACCGACAGTTACTGTGGCTCCGGGAGAAACGATTTCCTATTCTTACTCTGAGCATTTGTACCTGACCCCTGTCGAAACAGGAACAATCACGGTCAATTACCAAGATGAAAACCAGCAAGAACTTAAACCTGCGACAACTGTTGGTGGGGCTGTGGGCTCTCCATTCAGTGTCACCCCGGATCAGGAAATTATTGAGGGCTACAAGTTCCTGCGGACAGACGGTAACGTCAGCACCTTCACTAAGGATCCGCAAACCGTTACCTTGATTTTCACTACTCAACCGGCAACGCAAACCGCCACGATTACCTACCAGGACGCATCAGATGGCAATAAGACGCTTGGGGCAATTGATACAATTACCGGTGATGCTGGTTCAACTGCGACCTACAGTAGTGCGGAGCGAATCGAGGATTACGAGGCTCAAGGCTACAAACTGGTCAGTGATGGAACTAAGGACGGAATTGTTTTTGATAGCGATGACGCTGCTGACCAGCCATTTGTCGTGCAGCTAGAACACAACATTGTTGACGTCACTCCGGATGACCCCCACGAGGCTGATCCTAAGTCCTTTAGTGCTACGGCAACGCGGGTGATCAATTACGTTAACACGAGCGATCCGACAAAAGTCCCTGCACCAGCTACGAAAACCCAAACGGTTACCTTAACGAGAACCGGGACTGAGGACCTCGTCACCAAGACCGTTACCTATTCAGAATGGAAATCAGCAACCGCTGTGGCAGTGCCTAGCCCGGATGTTGCTGGTTATACACCAGACCAGACCACGGTTGCGGCTGACACCTTCACCACGCCAGATGACGAAGGTAAGCCAAGCTCTACGGTTACAGTGACATATACAGCTGATGAGCAAACGGCAGTAGTTAGCTTTGTGGACCAGGATAATAACCCGGTGGCGCCAAGTCAGACAATTACCGGCGCAACCGACACCGCAATTGACCATGGCCAGGTTGCAACTAACATTCAGTCAGCAATGGCCAATGGTTACACCTTGGTCAAGGATGGCACGATTGGGGCTACTTTTGACCACGTTACCGACAAGAACCAAAGCTTTATTGTGACCTTCGTGCCGGTCGAAAAGGCAAGCGTAAGCACGAATCTGATTCCACAAGGACCAGGTGCAAAACCACTCACCCCAACGGAGCCAAAGACGATCACTGGCAAACCTGGTGATCCGATCAGTGCAACAGATTACCCGGATGTTCCAGGTTACACGCCTGATGATGATCAGAGCAAGGTGGTGCCAAATAAGCCTGGCGATACCGTTGTTTCCTACACGCCAGATACCCAAAAAGCCGTGGTCACATTCGTTGATAATGACGGGAACACAGTGGCGCCAAGTCAGACCATCACGGGTTTGACCGACACGGCTGTCGATCACAGTACAATCAACATCCAAGATGCGATGAACGCTGGTTACACGCTGGCGCAAGATGGCACTGTCGGTGCAAAATTTGACCACAAAACTGACAGAGATCAGGCCTTTAGCGTTACGCTGGTGCCAATCGATCAGGCTAGTTTAACGACGCCTTTGATTCCACAAGGGCCCGCGGGAGAACCGCTCACCCCGACGGAGCCAAAGACAGTTACGGGCAAGCCTGGTGCACCAATCAGTGCCGGTGATTACCCAGATGTGCCTGGCTACACGCCAAACGAAAACCAGAACAAAGTGGTACCTAATGAGCCTGGTGACACAATCATCACTTACACACCGGATACTCAGACTGCAACGGTTAAGTACGTTGATAAGTCGGGCAAGCAGTTGATTGCGGCGGCCCAGACGATTACTGGTGCGACTGCGACCGTGGTCGATCATGATCAAATCGCGCCAAACATTCAGAAGGCGATTGATCAAGGCTTCACGGTTGTTAGTGACGAGACTATTGGCGCAAGCTTTGACAGTAATACCGATCAGAACCAGACCTTCACGGTTGTCTTTGCCCCAATTGAGCAGGCAAGTATCACGACCACGCTCGTTCCCCAAGGGCCAGACGGTAAATCACTGACTCCTAAAGACCCAAAGACGGTCACTGGCAAGCCCGGTGATCCAATCAGTGCGACGGATTACCCTGACGTTCCAGGTTACACGCCAGCTGAAAAGCAGGACAAGGTGGTGCCAAACCAGCCAGGTGACACAGAAATTGCATACACGCCGGATACTCAAAAAGCGCTAGTCACCTTTGTAGATGGTGCTGGCAACACGGTGGTGCCAAGTCAGTCAATCACTGGTCAGACCGACACGCCCGTTGATCACAGCACAATCAATATTCAGGCGGCAATTGACGAGGGCTACACCTTAGTCCGGGATGGAACCATTGGTGCAAAATTTGACCATAATACTGCAGACGACCAGACTTTTGAGGTCACCTTAGCCCCGATGGAGCAGCTTAGTGTCACGACCACGCTGATTCCACATGATCCGGATGGCAAGCCACTGACCCCGACAACACCGAAGACGGTCAAAGGCAACCCTGGTGATCCAATCGCTTCAACTGATTACCCAGACGTTCCGGGCTACACACCTGATGAAAACCAGGACAAGGTGGTGCCAAATGAGCCTGCTGATACGGTTATTCGTTACACGCCAAATACGCAGACCGCAACTGTGAGCTACGTTGATGAAGCTGGCAATAAGTTGATCACTCCGGATCTGACGATTACCGGAGCGAGTGATAGCGCAATCGCCCATGGCCAAATCACGGCTTATCTCCAGCAGGCAATCAATGAGGGCTACACGCTCACTACTGACGGAACCGTTGGGGCAACTTTTGACCACGATGATGACCAACCACAGAAATTCACCGTAGTCTTCAGCAAGATTCCTGCAACGGATACTACGACTCCGGATGGTGACAAGGGTGGTGGCGGAACAACGACACCAGAGAACCCGAGTGGTGGTGTCACAGTGCCACCAACCGATGACTCTAGCATCGAGAATCCGGGCCTTCCGTCAACGTTTGGTGGAACAACGCCTAACGCTCCGACTCAGTCCACCACTGCTATTGATGAGCCAACAGAGGAAACAATGGACGAACCAAGCCTGCCATCAACATTTGGTGGTGAAACTACCGACGATTCCACAGGTGCGGCGGCAGATAGTACCACCACGACTGCTACTGGAAACCGGTTGGTAGCCATGAGTTCGGCCAATACCCAGGCTGCGGGTAAAACGGTTGCTAAGGCGGCGAACGCACACGCCAGCGCAACCTTGCCGCAGACGGGTGATCGCCATGCTACCGGTCTCGTAGTGCTTGGTGCCACTTTGATGATGCTGCTTGGTCTCGCTGATCACCGGCGTAAGCTGGAGCGCTAGTTTCGCTGCAGTTGAGTCAAACATTTTCCTCGCAAAGGTCGCCATAACCGGCGACCTTTTGCTATGCTTAGGTTATTAGGGCCAGCAAAACGGGGAGGCACAATGATGCGTGAGAAATTAGATGTGGCAAATTTCAGGACGATTGCCGATTACATTTCCGCTAAGCCATTGGCAGTGCAGGAACAAATGCAAAATATGTACGCAATTTTGAAGGCCGCGTTGCCGCAAGCAGAGGAGCGCTTCAGTTACCAGATGCCGAGCTTTTGGCAGGGGCAGACGGTGGTTTACTTTGACGCTGGCAGTGATTTTATTGGTTTTTACCCGACTGCGGAGCCAATCGCGCACTTTGCGACGGAGCTGGCACCCTACAAGTCTACGAAGGGCGCGGTGCGCTTTCCGCTCGCGGATAAACTGCCTGCGGATTTGATTACGGCCATGGTGCATTGGCGGTTGGGCCAGATTAAGGCGGGTGTTGCGCGGCCGACGCGGACGAAGCGGGCGCAAAATTCAATGCCAGATTTTGTGGAGGCGGCACTAAGTAACCACGGGCTGATGCAGCAATACAAGGCCCGCCCGCCATACCAACGGAATGATTACCTGGGCTGGATTGCCGGGGCTAAGCGGCCTGCGACGCAGCAGAAGCGACTTCAGCAAATGCTCTCTGAACTCGCGGCAGGTGATGTGTACATGAAAATGGCTTGGCACCACAGTCAGAATTCACAACAATAAAAAAACTGTCACCACAAAATTTGTGGTGGCAGCTTTTAGTATCTGGATAATTAGCGTGGCAACAGGCCAGCAAGCAAATCGAGGACGCCAACCGTGGAACTAGGGAAGGCGAAAATCTGTTGTTGGAGCATTGCGGCCGTGTAGCGACCGTTGATGATCATTGTCAGCAGGTTGATCAAATCGTCACCGTCATCGGCGTAGACGCTAGCACCGACCAAGAAACCATCGTGGTCGAACACGAGTGTGGCCTCGGCATCCATGGCGCGCTTGTACTGGAAGGCAAGCTGCTGGCCAAACGGCAACACTTGGGTGCGGAATTCATCTGGCTGGGACTGGGCAGTCGTGACGCTGACGCCAACCTCAGCAATCCGCGGCATCGTGAAGACAACACTCGGAACGACGGGGTAGCTGATTGGGTCCTGATTGCCGAGAATGACACTGGCAATGTAGTTGGATTCGAAAATTGCGACTGGGGTGAGCTTCGCTTGCGGCTTGTCGATGACGTCGCCACTAGCGAAAATATTAGGAACGGCGGTCTGCAGGTGGCCATTGACTTTGATGCCGCGACGGGAGGATTCGATACCCAAGTCTTCCAGACCGATGTTCTCAACGTTGGCAACGCGGCCGGTGGCACCGAGTACATAGTCAGTGTCGATGCTTAACCCACTGTTGGTCGTGACGGTGTAACCGGTAGCGGCCTTGCTGACGGCGTTAACGGCTTCGTTGAAGTGGAAGTGCACACCCTGATTGCTGAGTTTCTTTTGCAGCCGAGCCACGTACGCTGGGTTGAATGTGGCCAGAGCCTTGGCACTAAATTCGACGACATGGACGTCCTTGCCCATGCTTGCGGCCATTGAGGCGAATTCAAGGGCGATGATGCCAGCCCCGATGAAGGTAAGCCGCTCGGGCATGGCGGGCAGGTCGAGGAATTCGCGGCTGTCGTGAATGTATTCGGCCCCGGGGATGTTCAGCATTGCTGGGCGCTGGCCGGTACCGAGGACGATGTAGTCGCTGCTGTATTTCTTGCCATCAACAACGACGGTATGGGCGTCAGTCAACTTGGCGCTGCCGGTGATGAGGTCAATGCCGAGCTGACCGAAGATTTTGGTCATGGTTGGTGCGAGCGGGTCGATCACCTGGTGCTTGTAATTCATCAGGGCGTTCCAGTTGATACTGGGCACGTTGTCGACGCCGGCGCCCTTGAAGCGATTGAGTTGTTCAACCAGTTGGAAGGGACCATCGAGTGCGATTTTGGCGTCACAGCCGTAGTTAGTGCAGGTGCCACCAACCAGGTCTTTTTCCACAATGGCAACGTGCTTGCCGGCCTGCTGCAGGGTGACCGCAGCGTGCCAGGTCGCGTGGCCAGAACCAATCATAATTACGTCATAATTCATTATCCAAGTACCTCCGTCTATTTTTAATCGTGCACGACTAATTGGGCAAAAGCAAAACCCTCAGTTGCTGAGGGCCGCAATCAACTTCTGATTTAAGCTCATTGCTTGTTCATAGTCAGCTTTCGTGAAGCTGTAACGACCCAGACATTCTGCCAATGCTTGCTGAATCGGTGCCTCCTGTGCCTTAGCTTTAGGGGTCAAACTCACTAGTAGTCGGCGGCGGTCCGTTTCCGGGTGGACCCGAGTGACCCAGCCCCGTGCTTCCAGCCGCTTAACGAGGGGAGTCAGGGTGTTTGAACTGAGTTTGAGTTCGTCGCCAAGGTCGCGTAGTTCCCGGTGGTCCTGGTTCCACAGGGCCGTTAGTAACAAGTATTGGGAGTAGGTCAGGTCGAAATCAGCCAGAGCCTCCTGGTAGAACTTGTTGAACAGGCGGTTAACGTTATAGACGCTGAAACACAGTTGGTTAGCTAGGTTGACATGGTTGGTCATGGTTGTTGCTCCTTATTAGTCGTGCACGATTAAACATAGCTTAATGCTTTTGGCTGGCGAATGCAAAATTGATTGAGTGTGGGGACAGCAAAAAGGGCGGACCCATGATGGATTCGCCCTGAGCAGTAACGATTCGTGTGCGCTTAAGCAATCGTTCCTTCGACCGTTTCAATGTCGCCCTTACCGTCGCGCTCAACAATTGCCGTAATTGCGGCCGTGATGCCGCGCACATCGTCGTCCAGCGACAATGACGGTGTATTCGGCCGGTTTGTGACCTGGTTGGGCAGGAACGGGATGTGCATGAAGCCAGCCTTGATGCTTGGGAACTCCTTGTCGCGCATGTACTGCACCTGGTACATGATGTGGTTGCAAACGTAGGTGCCGGCGGTGTTGGAAACTGTGCTGGGCAGACCGGCAGCGCGGATCGCCTTGGTCATCGCTTTAATTGGCAGCTGCGCAAAGTAGGCGTTCGCACCGTCTTCGTGAATCGTGTGGTTCAGTGGCTGGTAGCCGGCATTGTCAGCAATCCGGCCGTCATCCAGGTTGATGGCAACCCGTTCTGGGGTGAGACCGAAGCGGCCACCTGCCTGACCAATGTCGAGCACGTAGTCAGGCTGCTCGCGCGCAATGGCGTCGTGAACAACTTCGGCGCACTTGTTGAAGATGGTGGGGATTTCGAGCTTCACGATGTCTGCACCGGCAATTGTGTCTGGCAGACGCTTAACGGCTTCAATTGCCGGATTAATTTTGTCGGGACCGAATGGATCAAAACCAGTAACGAGAATTTTCATGGTGATTCCTCCTCAAATATGGATGTTTGCGCTTAGTATAACGCTAGATGTCTAAGGCGAGCTACGGAGAGCTGAAGGTTGCGGTTAACACACTTCTGAAAAATGCTTAAAACCAAGCATTTATTCATAAGTCCGTTAATCCTCAGCCTCTACCCGCGGGCCTTCGCTCTGTGTCATAGTCGAGCTACGTGAGGCAGAAGCTTGCGCTTAACACACTCTGGTCCAAATGCTAAAGCCCAAGCATTTGGACCAGAGTACGTTAATGCTCAGCTTCTAAGCGCCTCACTCCGCTCTGTGTTCCTAGAACGCCAAAATGTACATCAGCCCCATTTGCAGTACCAGCAGGAGCAGGGCAATCGGGGCTTGTTGTTTGATTACGCCCATTTCATCGTCCATTTCCATCAGGGCCACTGGTAGGGAGTTGAAGTTGGCTGCCATCGGTGTCAGCAGGGTGCCACAGTAGCCGGAAGTCATGCCGAGGGCCGCCACAACGGCCACGCTGCCACCCTGAGCGATGACGAAGGGAACGCCGATTGCGGCGGTGATGACCGCAAAGGCTGCGAAGGCGTTGCCCATGATGGCGGTGAAGATGGCCATCGCCGCGCAGTAGAGCACTACGCCGAGCAGGTGACTGCCGGCCGGAAAGACGCCCGCAATCAGTTTGGCTGTTAAGGTGCCGACACCGGCCGCGGTGAAGACCGCACCCAGCGTTGCGAGCAGCTGCGGCAGAATACCAGGCGCCCCGACCGAGCGGACCATCCGCTGCGCATCGCTGTACACCTGCTTGACTGGTGCTTTAGTGAGGGCAATTGCCAACAGGAGGGAGACAACGGCGCCGATGCCGATTCCAATTTGGCCGCCCAACTGGGTGAACTGGGAAATCAGGATGGAGACAATCGCCAGGACCACGCTGGGCAGGAAAATCCAACCGCCAAGCTTTTGGGCACTTGCCGCCGCCCGCTTGGGGTTGACCTGCGTCAGGTTGCCGACCTTGATCTGTTTGAACAGGGAGAGGAGGCCGATGACAACGATCATGGCGCCGACGAGCATCGCGGGAATGAAGCTCCCGAAGGCGAAGATAATTGCTAGCAGCGTCCAGAACAGGCCGGTGCCGAGGTGGGTCGGACTTTTGACATCGCGGAAGGACTCAATTCCGGCCAGAGCCATCATAAAACCGATGAGTACATAGAGAATCGTTAGTAATGTGTTCACCATGATTACTCCTCCTTCTTGTCGTGTTTACTTGCCTTGCCCTTGAAGTGGCGGTCGAACAATAGGTTGTAGATGCCGACCAGGATCAAGGTCAAAATGGCGACGGGAATGCTGGCGGTCACAATCTCGATGGGCTGGACCGCGTGGCCGAGTGACTTCATCGTGCTGGAAATCAGCAGGACGGAGCCGGATGCAACGAAGAGGTTCTGCGCGAAGAAGTTCCCAAAATTATCGACCGCAGCGGAGCGCGCTTTGGTGAGTTCAACGTCTTTCTTGGTCAACTTCTTCTCGACGCTCGCTGCGGCCTGAACCATTGGCTGAATCAGGGGTCGAACGAACTGAACTTGCCCGGAGAGGCTGATGCCGAAGACGTTAGTGACCTCCCGCACAATCAAGTAGAGATTGAGGATGCGACCCGGCGTGGCTTTCTTCAGTTTCTGAATGGCACTCACCGCGACTTCCTTCAAGCCGTGACTTTCAACCAGCCCGATCATGGGCAAGGTCAGGAAGAACAGTGAGACCATGCGGTTATCGAGGAAGCTCTTGCCGAGTGTCGACAAGAGGTCGGGGACGGACATCCCGGACAGGACGCCGGTCACGATGGCCGCGACCACAACCACGGCCGTTGTGTCCCATTTGAGGGCAAAGCCGATGACAATCACGGCAATGCCGAGTAGCTTTAAGTATTCCATGGTGATTCCCCCTTTATTATTGGTAAACGTTATCGTTGGATTAAGTAGTTATCCTGTTAATAATAATTTTATAATAATAGGCTTCGCCAGTCAAAATAAAATTTGAATGATGCTTCGCGATAGGGTGCGTAAACGTATTCCGTCAGTAATGTTGCTTGCGTTAAGCAAATACCGTTCGTTTTACACTTATGATTCGGAAAGATGAAAAAAATAGGATTAATGTGTTCACTTACCATCGTGTTTGCCAATGCTACGCGCTATAATTGCAACGTTATGTTTATTAGGACCCACGGAGGAGGAAAACAGCAATGCACATTCGGCCAATCAAACCAGCTGATGACGCAGCACTGAAAGCAGTCATTCAGGCGACCATTCATGAATTTCACAATGATGTTCCGGGTTCGCCATATTTTGACCCACATCTGGGGCAGCTCGCCGAGTTATACGCCGATCCCGCAACCTCAGCATACTGGGTGGTTGTTGACGATGACGACCAAGTGCTCGGTGGGGGCGGTTTTGGTCCGTACCCTTATCCAGATACCGTCGAGGTGCAAAAGCTCTACTTGACGCCTGCTGCCCGCGGTCATGGATTCGGGCATAAGTTGGTCGACATGGCGGCTGCAAGGGCCAAAGAGCTGGGTTTGAAGCAACTCTACATTGAAACCTTCCACAACTACACTGCCGCGCGCGGCTTGTATGAACACCTGGGTTTCAAGCAAATTCCTGCGGCACCGGCTGGTCCGGCCCACCCGGCTTGCGATACTTTTTACCTCAAGCAAATCTAGGCATGATCAACACGTGGCTGCATTTGCGACTGATTTTGGCCCGAATTGAGCTGCAAATGTGCAGAAACTATGTTGCAAAATACATTTCGGCATTTGCTTGGACACATGATTGTGGTTTAATTATAAAGTATGCCGAAATTTGTTATATTCCGTAATATTTTTCTCAGGCAACAGGCAATGATAGACGTTGGAATTTCAAATCAATAAAGAAGATGTGGATGGGACAAATGGATAATGTAATTGAACTAACCAGACTGTGGAATATCATCAAGCGCAGCTTCTGGCTCATGATCGTGCTGGGCATCGTTTGCGCAGCCGCAGCATTTGGGGTCTCCAAGTTTGTGCTGACCCCTAAGTACTCTGCCTCAGTCGCGATGCTTGTTAACCGCAAGTCCGACGACCAAGCAGCCAATGGGGTTCAGTACGCTGACCAGCAGGCGAACGTCCAACTGATTTCTACATATAAGGACATCATCACCAAGCCGGTCATCCTGAATAAGGTTGCTAACCAGCTGACGAACCCCCACCGGGTACTCGTCAAAAAGGCGGTGCCCGCCAAGACCAAGCGGGTGTGGAGTGAACAGGACCAGCGTTACTACACCACCACCACGCGCAAGGCGCAGCCAGCTAAGTACAAGCTGCAGCCGGCCAAGTACTCTAACATTGACGCTAAGAAGCTCAGCGACGAAATTGCAATCGCTAACGAGACGAACTCTCAGGTCTTCACCGTGACGGTCACTGACCCGAGCCCAAGCAAGGCCAAAGACATCGCTAACGAGATCGCGGCCGTGTTCCGCACCGAAGTCGTTAAGATGATGAGTGTCAAGAACGTTTCTGTTGTTTCCAAGGCGACGACTGATGACACGCCCGTTTCACCAAAGACCAAGTTGATTACCCTAGCCGGCTTAGTGCTCGGCATTCTGATCGGCTTCGTGATTGGGACGGTCCGTGAACTCACCGACCGGGCCGTGAAGTCAATCGACTTCCTGACCGACGACATGGGTCTGGTTGACCTTGGCGTTGTCTCCTACATCGGCAAGCTGAACAAGAAGGCACCGGCGGAACCAGCACCGGCAGTCGATGACGATAACAAAGGTGAAGGCCGGATGCAACGCCGGTCATCACGGCGCGTATAGGAGGAGGCAGACTATGTTCTGGAATAAACGTAAAAAAGAGAGCGAAGAGAGTCTGACCCAAGGCGTGCGACTGGTTGCTTACTACGAGCCCAAAAACGTCATCTCTGAACAAGTGCGGACCGTGCGCACGAACATCGAATTCGCCGGCGCGGCCCTCGACAAGCTGCAGGTCGTAATGTTTACCTCCGCTGAAATGTCTGATGGTAAGTCCACCGTTGCGGCCAACGTGGCTGTGACTTGGGCGCAGGCAGGTAAGCACGTGCTGCTGGTTGACAGCGACATGCGCCGGCCAACACTGGACAAAACTTTTGACCTGATCAACGCGCAGGGCCTGTCGACCGTGCTGTCAACCGATAAGAATCCCGGTGACATCATCCACAGCACTTTTGTGCAGAACCTCGACGTCCTGACTTCTGGACCCGTTCCGCCGAACCCAGCCGAGCTGCTCGGTTCGAAGCACATGGCTAGCTTCATCGAATACGCCCGGGCTAACTACGACATCGTGATTCTTGATGCAACCCCAGTCTTGGCCGTGTCCGACGTGCAGGTTTCACTGCCTCAAGTCGATGGCGTGGTCGTTGTCGTGCGGATGGAGAAGACACTCAAGGGGAACGTTAAGCGGACCCTGGAGATTCTCAAAATGTCTGATGCTAAAGTGCTCGGCGTGGTTGAACGCGTCAAGAGTAAGCGCGGTGACGCCGGTTATGGCTATGGTTACGGCTATGGCTACGGTTATGGTTACGGCGAGACTAAATAATCAGCAGCATTCCGGCCTGATTCCGCGATTACACCGGAGTCGGGCCGTTTTGCTGGTTCAACGGCTGCATATTGCAATTTATATGCAAAAGTCAGAAAATGAATGCGGATAAATTTGGCAATGCATTCAAGGTAAGGGCAAAAATCTGTGAGGCTTGTAGCTGAGGCTTCAAAAGCGAGGGTTATTCAATGCAAAATCATGAGAGTCATCAAAATCACCAGCACCACAATCACCACCGGAAGCACCGCGTTCGCAACGCCATTTTGTGGATCGTTGGGATCGTGCTTGCCGCAGCGGTTATCTTTGGCGGGGTGATGTTCTTCCGCGTTAACCGCGCGACTTCCAACGTGTACTCATTCGCGCACGTGAAGACGGAGCGCTCCGATTCGCGGACCAGCAAGGGGAAGCCGGTTGCTTACCTGCTGCTGGGGACTGACACCGGTGCGCTGGGCCGGACGTACAAGGGCCGGACTGATACCATCATCGTGACGGTAATCAACCCGAAGACGAAGACAACCACAATGGTATCAATTCCGCGGGACACGAAGATCAGCCTCGATGGTGCGACCATCAAAATTAACGCGGCCTACGAGTACGGCAACGCTAAGGGAAGCATCAAGGCGGTCGAAAAGCTACTCGACATCAACATCGATGGCTACATGTTGATCAACATGGGTGGCCTCGAAAAACTTGTTAACGCAGTCGGCGGCGTGGACGTCACCTCACCACTGACATTCACATACAGCGGTAAGTCCTTCACGAAGGGCCAGCGTTACCACCTGAACGGTAGTGACGCCTTGAAGTTCAGCCGGATGCGGTACGACGACCCTGACGGTGACTACGGTCGGCAGCGCCGGCAGCAGCTCGTCATTGGTTCCGTCATCACGAAGCTCAAGGACAACCCAGCTACGGTTACGTCCGGTTCCTTCCTGAATGCGGTCAGTGATAACGTCCGGACCGACGTTTCCCTCAGTTCCATCAAGAACCTTGCCAGCAAGTACCGCTCCGCTGGTGGCAACGTCAAGCACGACCAGATGAAGGGTAACGGTAAGATGATCAACGGCCAGAGCTACGAAGTGCAGCCGCAAAGTGAAATCACCCGGGTGCACAAGGTCATTGAGGACGCACTGGGTAATAAATAATTAGTTAAGCAAACATTAGCTTCAGATGCCCCTAGTCCGCACGGATCAGGGGCATTTTTTTGTGGTTTCAGCCCAGGGATTGCTTAACAATGATTATGAATAATGTCACTCGTGACTGAATGTGACACTATTAAAGCGCACTTTTTTGCGCTTCATGGCATGATGACAAAGCACTAACAGG
This sequence comes from Lacticaseibacillus zhaodongensis, assembly GCF_009687905.1. Lineage (GTDB taxonomy): Bacteria > Bacillota > Bacilli > Lactobacillales > Lactobacillaceae > Lacticaseibacillus > Lacticaseibacillus zhaodongensis. Next base: position 199,582 of record NZ_BLBG01000003.1, read on the forward strand.
CTCAAAACACTGCTGTGGCAGGGCCGGCTGCAAAATACTTGGTAATCCGCAAATTTATGGTAATGAATTATTAAAGAATTATGGCCCACACATTTACAAACATTACTTTCTGCTTATGCGACTAGGAATCCGTTTGCGACTACGGTATCATGAGCTTAGATCGTCCGTGCGGAGATCACAGCCAGTATTATTTTGTTGATAAAGCTTTGGGGGAACGACTGTGAAATCCAGCCAGAATGTGATCAATCGTGGTTGATTATTATTCTTAGAACAAGAGGGAAAAGCTATGTCAGTAACTGGAAATATCGAACAAATCAAAACCAGCCTGAGTGCAACTGAAAAGCGTCTGGCTGAATATGTACTGAAGGAACCACAAGCAGCATTGCAGTTGAATTCACAAGAACTGGCGGATGCGACGGCAGCGTCCGCCGCAACCGTCACGCGTTTTGCGCATCATCTAGGTTTCAAGAGCTTCACTGAACTCAAATTGCAGCTCGCGGCCGATGTTAGTAGCCAGGAGAACCAAGAGGACTGGGAACCTGATATCAAGGCAAACGAGCAGGTCAGCGATATTACGGCTAAGTTGTTACACAATGCCGAGCGCGCCATGCACGAGACTGCGGACCAAGTGCGGCCGGAAGTTGTGTCCGAGCTCGTCACGACACTCAAGCATGCGAGCCAGATCATCTGTTTCGGTGTGGGGGCTTCCTATCTGATTGCCCAAGACATTGCGCAGAAATGGACCCGCCTGGGCTACAACATCGTGGCCGGGGATGATCTGAACTGCTTATTGCCGCTCGCAGTTAGCGGGGATCCGGAACGCAAGGTTTTCTGGTTTGTCTCTAATTCCGGTGAGTCGCCAGAGGCAATTGTGGGCGCACGGATGGCGCACGACGCCGGTTGCACGGTTGTGGCAATCACCGGCGTTGGCAGGAACTCCCTTGCGGCGCTGGCCGACATTGCACTGCAGACCTCCGACCCGCTGGAGGCCAAAATGCGGATTGCGGCAACCCAATCGCTGCACGCACAGTTGTTCTTGGTCGACGCTGTATTCTACGCCTTTACCAGCAGCAATTATGAAGGTTCAGTGCACGTGATTTCCAGCTCGCGCAAACTCGTCAGTGACTACAAAGATGAGTTGCGCCGCGGCGTTGCCCACCGGCATAACCGTAAATAGCAAAATGAATAATTAAATTGGGAAGGTCGCTGACGAGGCGGCCTTCCTTTGCATATTGAAAGCAATTTTGGCCGAAGCTATAATTGTCTCAAACAGCACTGCACGCTTATATCTACCGCATAAACAACTAATGATAGCCGGTACCTAGTGGTCACCTGCGTCATGCGGCCCATGCTTGAGTGGGTACCGGCGAATGAGTTGCGCAAGCGTATTGAGGAGTGGCAACAAGTCGCTTACCCGGGGAGGAACGGCAAGATGAATTTAGACAAACTAACGACCGAACAACGCAACGAAAACAGTAATCACCTCGATGAGATGAGCATCCATGAGTTTGCCACGATGATGAACAGAGATGACCAGACCGTTGCGCTGAATGTTAAACTGGCGCTGCCGGCGATTGAACGCGCAATTGCGGCCATTGCCGATTGTTTTAGAGCTGGGGGCCGCTTGTTTTACGTTGGCGCCGGTAGCAGCGGACGAATGGGGGTTTTGGACGCGGCCGAGTGCGTCCCCACTTTTGGCACCAATCCCGATATGGTTCAAGGGCTGATTGCGGGCGGGTTGACCGCGATGACGCTCGCTGTTGAGGGGGCCGAGGACAAGCAGCAGCTTGCCGTCCATGAGCTGCGGGAACGTGAGCTCGGCCCGCACGACTGTGTTGTCGGGATTACTGCTAGCGGCCGGACGCCATATGTGGTTGGCGGTCTGAATTACGCCCGCAAGGTTCATGCGACCACGATTGCGTTCGCCTGTAATGAAGATTCACTGGTTGGCAAGCATGCCGACATCACGATCGAAGTCCCGGTCGGTCCGGAGGTATTGACCGGGTCCACGCGGCTCAAGTCGGGGACGGCACAGAAAATGGTTCTGAATATGCTCTCGACTGGCGCGATGGTGCAGATCGGGAAGGTGTATAAGAACTTGATGGTCGACGTCAGGCCCACCAACGAAAAGCTGGTCGCGCGGGCCAAGCGCATCATTCAGGAAGCAACGGGTTGCAGTAGCGCCCTTGCCGCAGCTACTTTTGCGGAAGCTGACCACGACGCCAAGCTCGCGATCGTGATGATCCTGACGGGCTTACCCAAGGCGGCCGCTAAGCAGCGCCTGCGCAAGGAAAACGGGTTCATTGGTAAGGCAATCGGTGCATAGTCTGGGCGCACCGAGTGAGGAGCAGTCTCATGGCTGATGACAAGTACAAAATTCTGGGGGACAGGATCTACGCGCACGTTGGGGGGATCCAAAACGTTGCTAAGCTGATTCACTGCATGACGCGTTTACGAATCAGCATTCGTGATGCCGCGCAGGTTGATTTGGCCGGTTTGGAACAAATCCAGGGTGTGCTGGGGGTTGCGCAAGAGGACACGCTGCAGGTAATTTTGGGTCCGGGTGTTGTCAACAAAGTAGCCACTGCAATGGTGCGGGAAGTTGGCGTCGAACTCGGCGCGGACTTCCCGACCGGGAGCAAGCACGCCGCAGATAAGTACGCCGTGACCGCTAAGGCGGCGCTGGTTAAGGCAGGTAACAAGGCCAACTTGAAGCAGACCTGGTGGCGGCGCGGCTTGCAGCATATCAGTGCCATCTTCATTCCCTTAATTCCAGCCTTCGTCGGTGCGGGCCTAATTTCCGGCATTGCCGGCGTGATGGGCAACATGGAGGTCGCTGGTGACCTCAGCAATAACTGGGCCACGATGATCACCACCCTGAAGGTCATTAATAGCGGCTTGTTTACTTATTTGAACATCTTCGTTGGCATCAATGCTGCCCAGGAATTTGGCGCGACCCCAGGACTGGGCGGGATCATCGCCGGCCTGATTTACTTGCCTGGTGTTGCCGGGGCAAGCGTCCTGCCAAACACCTTCACGGGGCAGCCGCTCGTGCCCGGCTCCGGCGGGGTGTTGGGTGCGCTCTTTGCCGTATGGGTGCTGGCATTCGTGGAGAAGTTTCTGCACCAGCACGTTCCTGATGCCCTCGACATCATCGTCACGCCCTTCCTGACCTTGCTGATTATCGGTCTCTTCACCATTTTCCTGATTATGCCGGCCGCAGGGTGGGTGTCCAGTTCGCTTGTGGGTCTAATCAACTGGGTGCTGAGCGTTGGCGGCGCTTTTGCCGGCTTCATCCTGGGCAGTCTGTTCCTGCCGATGGTGATGCTCGGCTTGCACCAGGTGCTAACCCCGATTCACCTGGAAATGATCAAGCACACCGGATCGACGCCCCTGCTGCCAATTCTGGCGATGGCGGGGGCCGGCCAAGTTGGGGCCGCCTTGGCGCTATGGGTCCGCTGTCGCAAAAATAAGCAGCTGACGCGCCTCATCAAAGGGGCACTCCCAGTTGGTATCTTGGGCGTTGGGGAACCGCTCATCTATGGCGTGTCCTTGCCCCTGGGCCAGCCGTTCATCACCGCCTGCATTGGTGGCGGTATTGGTGGCGCTGTGATCGGCGCAATTGGCAACGTCGGCGCGACCTCGATCGGCCCGTCTGGCGTGGCTCTGATTCCGCTGATTACCAATGGGCACTGGCTGGAGTACATTATTGGCTTGCTCGCGGCGTACGCTGGTGGTTTCGTTCTGACCTTCTTCCTTGGCGTGCCGCGGGATGCAATGCGGGCGCGGCGGGTTGATGGCACGCCGCTGCCGGCCACTGCTACCGAAGCGGCACCTGACTTGGACGCCGTCATGCAGCAGCCAGCGACGCCGCGGGCCCGGACCGAGCTTCTGGCCCCAGTCACAGGGCGCAAAATGCAGCTCGCGGACGTGCCGGACACCACTTTTGCCCGCCAACTAATGGGTGCCGGTTTTGCAATCGTGCCGGAAACGGATAGCGTGGTCGCACCGGCTGCCGGGACGATTACGAGTATTGCCAGCACTAAACACGCGTTTATGTTGAAAACCGACACCGGTTTGGAACTGCTGGTGCACCTAGGCATTGATACGGTGGAGCTGAACGGGACGCCCTTTACTTACTTCGTGCAGGTGGGCGCGCACGTCAGCGCCGGCCAGCAGGTAGGGCTGATGGATGTTGCGGCGATTGTTGAAGCCGGAAAGGATCCGGTCGTGGTCACCATCGTCACGAACATGAGCTCTGTGGCCCGCATAAGTCCTTACGCGCTTGGTGCGGTCGCTAGTGGCGCAATGGTGATCAATGTGGTCAATAAGTAATTAGCATAAATATCATTCAATGCACGTCCGTCCGTGAACAGCGGGGGCGTGTTTTTTTGGCCAATATTTGAGGTGCGGGTGGCAACCTGATTTCTTAGTTTTCAAACGTAAGTGGGGATTCATGAAAGTTTATGTCAAAGTGCCCGTGATATGGTAGTATTTGTTAGGAAGATTACATAATTAATGCGCATGAACATTGATGCCGGATTTGGGGGACGGGTCAAGGATGCAGCGGCAAGTTAGAGTGTGGACGCGGATTGCGGCCATTTTTGTTTTAAGTGCGGGCGTATTTTTGCTGATGAAGTTATTGAATGACTTCACGGGCTACGGCGCCGACGATTATTTGTATCACTTTTTTTACACCGGGGAGTGGCCCGCGCAGCACTTACGAGGGATTCACAACCTGCTAGATCTTGTGCAGTCAGTGCAAAATCACACGCGGATTTTTAATGGTCGGTTTGTTGCGCACACGGGCGTAATGACGGCGATGCAGTTTTCCAAAAGCTGGTTCAACTTTGCCAATTCGCTGGTCTTTGTCCTCGTTGGCTGGCTGATCAATTTGCATGTCTTCGGCAAAAAGCCCGTCCGGGTCAGTTTCTTGGCACTGACTTACGCTTTGCTGTGGGTGGCTTTACCTGACCACGGGACGACGATGCTCTGGTTGTCTGGGAGCTTCAACTACCTGTGGATGGCGCTGGTGTACCTGCTGTTTTTGCTGCCATACCGCTTCAATTACCACGCCCGCTATCCCCGGCTCATGGCGGTGGGGATGCTGCTGCTGGGCTTTCTGGCCGGAGCGACCAACGAGAACACCGCGCCACTAACAATTTTCATTGCCTTTGCTTGCACGCTGCTTGATTGGCAGCACGCGCAGCTGGCCTGGAAGTGGACTGGTGGAATAGCCAGTGCGGTCGGGTTTTACGTGATGGCGCGCTCGGGAGCCAATCAAATTGCGGTCCGAGGCAGTCAGTTCCAGATTCACAAGTTGCTCAATCTGACCATGCGGTATTCGGGCTGGTTGTTGCTCGTCACTGCGCTCGTGGCCCTATATTTGCTGTGGCAGCATAATGGCGCCGGGGATGCGCTTGGCTGGCGAAACCGCCGGCTGTACCTCACCGCTTGCTTGTACGCGCTTGGAGCGGTTCTGGGAATCATCGCGCTGGTCGTTTCGCCGCAGATCCTGAGCCGGGTTTTCTTCGGTCCTAACCTTTACCTGATTATTGCGCTCTTGATGTTACTGCGGGATCACAGTGAATTGCGGACCGGAAGTGCGATTGCCGTGCTGTTACCGGGCTTATTGGCCCTTGGCATCGGTTTTGCCGGGATTCCCGCATACCAAACCGCGGTGCAGTCGAACTACCAATCCTTCCGCTACTGGGCAACGGGTGATCAAATCTGCCGGACTGCCGCCAAGCACGGAATCAAGGACGTTAAGGTGCCGGGGATGCCGCCAGTTTATACTGATTTGAACATGTACAAGACGACCACCTACCTGGCCGGGGGGAATCCGCACAAGCAGTGGTTTAACGTTTGGATGGCGAAATATTACCACCTTGATTCTGTGGCCGTTGATAACTCAATTGCGCCGCGGCCAGTCGCAAAACCCACCCACAGCTTGAGTTGGCTTTTGTACCGCGGCCTCGTTGACATTCATTCTGCGCTGACCCAACCCTGGGCAGGTAACCCGGTTGCGGCCGCCAGTGAAATGCGCACAGCCTACTTACACTATGTTGACCAAAATGGTCAGCAAGTGGGGACCGAGCCGATTTCCGGTAACGTTGGCACACGCTTTGATATTTCGCACGCATCGGTCAGCGGTTATACGACTGATTCTGGCAATCCGCAGAGTTATGTTTTCACTGACCTGGCTGCGCAAAGTATTACCGTCCATGTACACCGGCAGGCCGCGGCGGCACACGCGCTGCTGCAGTACACCTTAGCATCAGGAACCGTGGTCGCCCGTGAACCAATTAGTGGCACGGTCGGCCAGACGATCGACATTAGTCATGCCGCGACGGCAGGTTACCGCACGCTTGCTAAAGCGCCAGCCAGTTACCGCCTGACTGCGGCAGCCAAGCAGACCGTTACCATCCCGGTCGTTGCGCAGGTGCAGGGGCTGACGATCCGCTACTATCACGGCCAGCACCTGGTGAAAAGGGTCTTCGTCCAAGTCCGGACGGGTAAGACCTTCCAAATCCGTGCACCATTTGGCTACCGCCTGGAATCGGGGACGGCCAAAACCGCGCGGATGCCGGCGCAGACGCCTGGCAACATGCGCGTGCCGGTAATTCCGGTCCATGGTTGGGCAAAATTGCGGATCTCCGTGCCGTTTTGGGCGGTCATCATTGGCCTGCTGATTGTGGTTTGGGACCAACTAGCGGCTTATCGGCTCCGCAAGCAGTGAGGATAAATTACAACTGATTAGCCAATATGGCTAGTCAAATATGATAAATATGTTAATATGCATTTAGAAAAGTAGTGCCATGACGTGATTCGGGGGAATCACGGCCGGTGAGCTTAGCTTGCCGAAGGTCGGTGTGGCGTTACGGACGAGTAGAAGCACGTCAAGAGTCTTGCAAGTAACGGGGGAGTGCAACATGTCACTAGCAACATTGGAGTTTTGGTTATTTTGGATAGCCATCGCCTTATTAATCATTGCGGTCCTGATTATCGTTTTTTACTATTATCATTCCCGAAAGCGGTCCAACAATTACTTGGGTAAGCAGGAGCTGGAGCTGCGCTACTTCATTCAGCCCACGGTCGGCCGGAACAAGGAAATCACCGGCTACGAGTGTTTGTTGCGGCAAAAACAACCGGATGGGAGTTGGCGCCTGCCCCAGCAACTGGACACCTTGCCCTTGCAACGGGTGATCAAGCTCCTTGACACAACCTTTGAGTCGCTACCGCAAGAAGACATTCAGCTGTCGATCAACCTAGAATACGACCAAATCATCAGCCCTGAGTTTGATTACTTCGTGCGCTGGGCGATTAGCGAAATTGCGCCGATGCGACTGGCCGTTGAAATGAAGCTGGACCCGAACCGGCGCTACCTCTACCACCAAACCTTCCTCAGCCATATTCGGGCGGGGCAGTCGTACGGCATGCGCTTTGAAGTCGATGGGGTCGGCGCGAATAGTGCGGACATGCAAAGCATCGGCTGGATGGTCGGCGTTATTGACAGCTTAAAGTGCTCGATGCGGGCCTTCCGCAAAACGGACCCAGGGCAGTGGCTCGATCTGAATCTCGGCTCGTGGTGCAAGTTCTCCCAAGAGCAACACATTCAGCTCGTCCTGACCGGGATCGAGAGCGATGCCGATGAGGCCCTTGCTGAGCAGCTCAACATTGGCTTGCGTCAGGGTTACCGTTTTGGCCGGCCCGCTGATCCGTACGTGCACAAGGAGGCGTGAGGATGGCTAGTAAGAACAAGCAAAATGCAGACGCTGATCAAGAGCAGCACCAGCAGCTCTTCACCGATGAATATTTTGACAAGGGTCACTGGCTCCTCAAAATCTGGCAGACGCTGGTTGCCATCTTGAGTTGGGTCTGCGTGTTCATTCCCGTTGCCGTCACCGTGATCAGTTACATCGGGACGACGACCGGCCGCTTTAAACCGCTGTGGAGTTATGGCGAGGGCATCTTCGAAATCAAGTTTCTCGCGGTGGTGTTGCTCTTTTTGGCCGCAGTCGCGTTCATTTACACCGTGGCGATGACGATCATTCAGGTGCGCCGGCGCGATCGGTTGGTCGAACAATGGCCGACCTTCAACCCAATTGACCAGAAGGTGCGCAAAACCGAGCTGGAGAAGTTCATGGATCAGCGTTTTGGTGAGCCAGAGTTCCGGGAAAACGTCCGGAACTACAGCGTGCCGCCCGAAAAGAACCTAGACACGGACCAATTCCAGAAGCTCTTCGATCAGCAGCGGGAGGGGGTCCAGAAGCATGATTAGTCAGGTGCTTGAATCCACCTTTTGGGCAACGGTCGCGAACGATGCGATCCTCATCATGTGCCTCTACCCGGTCATTGGGTCCTTCTTCTGGTTCTTCGGTTCACTGAGCTACCGCTGGTTGCGGCCAAATGATGAGGATTACAACTGGCAAGTCCTGCCCAAAGCTAAGCAGCCCCTAGTCACGATCATGATCCCCGCCCACAACGAAGAGGTCATGATCGAATCGACCATTCGCTACCTGTTCGACGAAATCAATTATGACAACTTTGAGGTCCTCGTGATGAACGACGGCTCGACGGACACGACCGCGGACATCGTCATGCGGCTGGAGCAAGAGTACCCGCGCCTGCGCCTGATCACCATCGAGAAGAACAAGGGCAAGGCCCACGCGTTCAACATCGGGATGTATTTTGCCAAGGGGGAGTACATCCTCAGTAACGACGCGGACACGATTCCTGAGCCGGACGCATTGATGAAGTACATGAACTACTTCATTCACGACCGCGACATGAACACGAGTGCGGTCACCGCCAACATGGACGTGCAAAACCGGACCAAACTCATCTGCAAGTCGCAGACCGTTGAGTTCTCCAGTATTGTCGGCGTCATCAAACGCAGTCAAGCCGCGGTCAACGACTCGATGTATGCTTATTCTGGCGCCAACACCATGTACCGCAAGAGTTTCCTGGTTGCGGTCGGGGGCTTTCGCCAGAACCGGGCGACCGAGGATATTTCGATTGCCTGGGATCACCAGATGATCGGGGCCGTGCCGCGGTTTGCCCCGAACATCGTTTTTCACATGAACGTGCCGGAGACGGTGGGCGACCTCTTTAAACAGCGCAAGCGGTGGGCACAAGGCGGCACTGAGGTGTGGCTGACCAACATCAAGAAGTTTCTTTTGCACCCGTGGCGCCACCGCTACCAGATGTCAATGTTTGTGGATTCGACGTTGTCCATTCTCTGGTCCTTCTTCTTTGTGATTACCTCGATTATCTTCGCACTAGACTGCGTGTACTTCGTGATGACCGGCAACTGGGAACGATTCGGGCACGCATTGGATATGTCGGCCATTTTTATCACCTTCGAGATGGCGGCGGGCAGTTTGCAGCTGCTGGCGGCCTTGTTGCTGGACCACCACGCGGCAAAATTAAAGTACTTGGGCTTCGCGCCGCTCTACATGCTGTTCTACTGGATGGTGAATCCGATCACCATTGTGTGGACCTTCATCCCCGCAATGAAGACCATCTTGGGCTACGGCTCTGGCACTTGGATCAGTCCCAAACGCAAAGCCATGCTGAAGAGCAAGGAAGACAGTGGGGCGTGAGCAAGTCAACTGAATAGTTCACGCAAAAATCGCTCAACACAGTCAATCTGTGCTGAGCGATTTTGCGTTTGGGGGTATTTAGAACTTAGTACTTCGCGAACAGGTGCTTCTTCACTGGCTGCTCGTGCAGGCGCTTGACCGCCGTCCCGTTGATGATGGCCTTGGCGTTCTCCTGGAACAAATCGGCGTAATCGGCGCCAAACTGCTTGGTCAGCTGCTTAAAGGCCGCGCTCATCTCGTACTGGCGGTTCGGCAGGTGGTGGGCGTCACTGGCGAAGACTTGCGCCAAGCCCGCCGTCAGGATGTCGCTGGCAAACTGGGCCACGCCCTTGCCGAATGTGCCAACGTAACTGCTGGCGGTGACCTGACTGAGGGCGCCGCGCTGGATGAAGTCGTACAGGGTGTCGGGGTGCTTCATGAAGTATTCGTTGCGCTCCGGGTGGACGATGATCGGGATCAGGCCGCGCTGCTGGACTTGGAAGAACATGTCCTCCGCATAGGTGGGCACGTCGGTGTGGGGGAACTCAAGCAAAATGTAGTGCTGGTCCTCATCGCAAGTCAGGGTGTCGCCGGCATCAATGGCCGCAATCAGGCCGCCGGTGATGTGGACCTCCTGGCAGGGGTACACGTGCAGGGGGATGTCGTGCGCGTCCAGCTCGGCCTGGAATTGATCCGTCAGTGCAATCACGTCATCCGGGTGGTTGGTGTACTCGCGACTCATGTGGTGCGGCGTCATCAGCGCGTGGGTGATGCCGTCCGCAACCGCATCGCGCGCCAGCTGCAGCGAGGTCGCCATGTCCTTGGAGCCGTCGTCGATGCCGGGTAGTAAGTGACAGTGAATATCAATCATTTTTGCGTCTCCTTCAGAACTATTAAGTCTAGTTTAGCCGTCAGTTCCGGCAAAAACTAGCGGGCGGCATAATTTCCCGGCAAAATTTTCTGCTTACGGACATTTTTCCGCAGCAAAAAGCCGCCCGCGTTTCCATGACGGACGGCATTTGCTGCTGTTTGCACAGCCAATATTGGAGGTATTACCCAAACTACGAAAGTTAAAGCTTCAGCCACAACTCTATGAACTTCAAACTGTTAGACGCATTTCCGCGGCGTTAGTCGTCGTCGCGGAATGTGTCCTTGATGGATTCTTTGGCATCGGTGAGCTTATCCTTCGCCTTGCCAAGTGCGTTTTGCACTTTACCCTGTGTTTCGCGCGTCTTGTCGCCGGTTACCTTGCCTTCGACCTCTTTGGCTTTACCAGCCGCACGGTCTTTAGCGTTGTGGAGCCGTTCATCAATTGTCATATCAATCCCTCCCTTAATTAAAGTATTACATCTTGGCTAATGTAGTTCAAGCTTATTTGCAAAATAAGTTGTTAGCGATTACAAATATTTTTTTGGTCCGCGGTTTGCGTAATCTACTCCAAGCACGTTAAAGCAAAATTGTACAAATAACGCGTGAGCACGTAGAATTGATTTTAGCGATTTATTTGGCTGGTGAGTTGCGGAGCAAAAATTCGCACGCCCGCAAGTGAACAATTGGAGGAATCAGAATGGCAAATGCAGCCGCACTGGCGGTGCTGAAGGAGAAGTTTGGTTACGACAGTTTCCGGCCGGGACAGGAAAAGGCAATCGACCGCGTCATGGCCGGTGAGAATACGCTGGCCGTTATGCCGACTGGGGGCGGGAAGTCACTGTGTTACCAGATTCCCGCACTTTTGGCGCCCGGACTCACGGTAGTCGTTTCGCCGCTCATCGCGTTGATGAAGGACCAAGTTGACGCGCTGAACGAAAACGGCATCCCGGCGACCTTCATTAACAGCTCCCTGGACTATCGGGAAATTGATAACCGGCTCGACCTAGCCGCACGCGGCGAAGCCAAATTGCTGTACATTGCGCCCGAGCGCTTTGACAACGCCGGCTTTGTCCAGGAACTCAATGAAATCAATATTTCCATTTTGGCGGTTGATGAAGCCCACTGTATCTCGCAGTGGGGCCACGACTTCCGGCCCAGCTACCTGAACCTGCAGGCGGTAGCCGAACAGTTGCAGTCGCACCCGGTCATCATCGCGCTGACGGCGACCGCAACCGAACGCGTTTCCGACGACATCCGCAAGCGGCTGGATATTCCGCTGGCAGGGCTCGTCAACACTGGTTTTGAGCGCGATAACCTGAGTTTTCAGGTCGTTAAGGGTCAGGACAAGGACACCTATCTGCTTGAATACCTGAAGCTCAACTCCGGCCAGCCCGGCATTATTTACGCCAGCACGCGGAAGGAAGTTGACCGGCTGACCATGCTGCTCAAAAGCAAGCATTTTCCAGTCACCAAGTACCACGCGGGGATGACGGAGACCGAGCGCAACGCCAACCAGGAGGACTTCCTTTACGACCGCAAAACGATCATGGTGGCCACCAATGCGTTCGGGATGGGCATCGACAAAAGTAACGTCCGCTTCGTGATTCACGACCAGGTGCCCGGTGACCTCGAATCATACTACCAGGAGGCCGGGCGCGCGGGGCGGGACGGTTTGCCTAGCGATGCGATTCTGCTCTACAAGCCGCAGGACGTCCAGATCCGGCACTTCTTCATCGATCAGAGTGAGGGGGATGATGACTTCAAGGCGCGCCAGTATGGCAAACTGCAGACCATGCAGCAGTATGCCAACACTGGCGACTGCCTGCAGCAGTTCATCCTGCGCTACTTCGGTCAGACGAACACCAAACCGTGCGGCCGGTGCTCCAACTGTCTAGACGACCGGGAATACCAAGACGTTACCCTGGATGCGCAAAAGGTCCTCAGCTGCATTATTCGCATGCACAGTCGTTACGGTAAGACGATGGTCAAGCAGGTGCTCGCCGGTTCCAAGGACAAGCGAATCCTAGAACAACAGCTCAACGAACTTTCAACGTACGGCTTGATGAGTTCTTGGCGTGCAAAAGACATCTCGAGTTTCATCGACTTTCTGACCGCGGATGGCTACATTCAGCCTAGTGGCGGTGAATTCCCGGTGCTCACAGTGAGCGAACAAGGAGCAGCCGTCCTGCGCGGCAAGGCTAAGGTGCAACGCAAAATGGCAGCGAAAGCCAAGCAGTCGCTGCCAGTCGATGATGATCTGTTTCAGAAGCTGCGCGGTTTGCGCTCGCAGCTTGCCGAGAAGCAGGGCGTACCGCCATACGTTATCTTCTCCGACCAGACGCTGCGCGACCTCTGCCGCGTCATGCCGCAAACCAAGGTGGAAATGCTCAGCGTCAAGGGCATCGGCCAGAACAAGCTCGACAAGTATGGCGACCTGTTCCTCGAAGCACTGCAGGACGCACCAGATCCAGCCGTGAGCTAATTATGGGCGGGATAGTGCCATGATGCCCCCAGCAATGATCAGTGCCCCGGCGAGCACACCGAACGTGCCGCCAAAGATGATGGCCATGACCCCGCAGAAAACGATACTGCCGCCGACATAAGTGTGCTGGTCGTTGATGAAGAAGGGCAGGCAGATGGCGAAGATACTCGCGAGCATGACGCCCAGCGCCCGCCCATCAACGGAAGCGGCACCGGCTGCGGCGATCATGTTGGCGTTGGCGACGGATTCTTCCAGTATGGCCGACAGTAAGCCGATGACCCCACCGGCGATACAGAGAATGGTTTCGCCGTACCGTTTAGTATTGCTGGCGCGTGATTTTTTCATGGTTTGGGCCTCCCTCAAATTGATTCAGAATGATTGTTTGCCTACGTTAATTATATTGTGCCGGCGCTCAGTTTCGGGAGCGCCGGTTTTGTGATTCCAGCAACAATGCCGCGGGGACGGGTTTTAACTACGGACCATTATTTTACGTGGCGACAAAGCTGAACGTGCGGCCGCGCGTTGGTGCAAAAAATGTGGCTGTTCGCGGCGAATTTTGTTAACGCAAGGCATTAAAAAAGCAGCTCCCCGTCACCAAGCATTTACTGGTGTTAGGAAGCTGCTTTAAGTTTGAAATTACTTAGTTGCGTAGCCTTGGGGGTGACTTTCGTGCCACTTCCAGGCGCTACCGATGATGGCGTCAATGTCATCGTACTGTGGGTCCCAGCCGAGGACGGAGCGCGCCTTGCCGGATGCGGCAATCAGGGTGCTGGGGTCGCCGGGGCGGCGGGGAGCCATTTCGGCAGGAATTTCCTTGCCGGTTACCTTACGGGCAGCCTTCAGGATCTGGAGGTTGGAGAAGCCGGTTGCGGAGCCGATGTTGAAGGCGTCGGACTTGTTGCCGGCAGCCAGGTACTTCAGCGCGCAGATGTGGGCGTCGGCGAGGTCAACGACCTGGACGTAATCGCGGACGTTGGTGCCGTCTGGCGTTGGGTAGTCATCGCCGAAGATCTGCAACTTGTCGCGCTGGCCGTTAGCGACCTGCAAAATGATGGGGATGAGGTGAGTTTCGGGTGCGTGGTCTTCACCGATACTACCGTCAGCCTTGGCACCAGCAACGTTGAAGTAACGCAGGGCGACGAACTTGATGCCGTACGCCACGTCGGCCCAGTGCATGATCTGTTCCATCATCAGCTTGCTCTGGCCATAAGGGTTGGTTGGTACCTGGGGGTCGCCCTCTTCAATCGGGGTGTGCTCAGGCTCACCGTATGTCGCGGCGGTGGAGCTGAAGACGATGTTCTTGACGCCGAATTCGTTCATAACTTCGAGCAGGTTGATCATGCCGTAAGTGTTGTTGTCGAAGTACTTCAGCGGGTCCTTCATGCTTTCAGGCACAACGGAGAAGGCGGCAAAATGCACCACGCCCTCGACGTCTTCCTTCTTGAACACGCTGCGCATGAATTCCTTGTCGCGCACGTCACCGACGTAAAGCCGGGCAGCGGCGGGAACGGATTCCTTGTGCCCAGTCACCAGGTTATCAACGATTGCGACGTCGTAACCTTTACTGAGCAAACGGTCAACGGTGTGGGAACCAATATAACCGGCACCACCCAAAACTAGAACTGTCATCTAAACAACCTCCATGTTGTACTGCTATTAAAACACTCTTGTATTACTACTCTGTTAGTTTACCATTTTGCTGAGTTATTACCGAGTTCGGTAACAACTTTTAGAAAAAACAGATTATAAATCTGGCAAACAATCTTTTCACCGCCGCTGGATGTCACATGCTGGCGTTTCGAGACTGTACTATCACAATATCAGTTAAGTAAGGAGAAGCAGGTCAGGTGTGGCCTACTTCTGTGTATTGGTGCCGTATTTGTTGGAAAGAGATATGATTGTAGGGCTCCGCTGGCCTCGACCGGGAGCGAAGGGGCTGGGAGTGACTCCGCTGTCGCGATAATCAGTGCGATTTTTTGCACTGATTGTCGGGGAGACCAGAGAGACCGCTAGTAAATTATTGGAAGTTCAAGGTAGTTATCGAAAATTTAGGGTCAACACGGCGGGCTCGGAGGTCAGGGTCGAAACTCGCGCACCTCAGCGAGGTTCGAACCCGGCCCCAGCGGACCTTTGTCACTCCCAGTACCGAAGCGGGAGGACGAGGCCAGCGGAGCCCGGCAGTCAACATGATTGTCTACCCGTACATTATAAGCCAAATGTTGGTAATCATTCGCTACTTCCCAACGGCCATCTCTGATATACTAGTTCCCGTTAGAAAGGAACGGTAAAGACAGTGAAGCAAAGGTTTGATTGGCAACTAGAGAAGCAAGCAGACGCGGGTCGCGTTTCCGAGATTGCGCAAAAGCTGAACGTGACGCCATTTATCGCGCAGCTACTGGCGCAGCGGGGCATCACCGACGAGCAAACGTGGGCAAAATTCAAAGAGCCTGATCTGAACAATCTGCACGACCCCATGTTGCTCCACGACATGTACAAGGCGGTTGCCCGGATCACCCAGGCGGTCGAAAATGACGAAAAAATTGTCATTTACGGGGACTACGATGTCGACGGGCTGACCAGCTCGACCATCATGAAGGAAGCCCTCGAGAGCATCGGTGCCGAACCCCAGGTCTACATTCCTAGTCGCTTCACTGACGGCTACGGGCCGAACCTGGCCGCGTACAAGCGGCTGCAGGCAATCGGCACGCAGCTATTGATCACCGTCGACAACGGGGTCAGCGGCAAGGACCCCATTGCTTGGGCGATGGCGAACGGGATGGACGTGGTTGTCACCGACCACCACGAACTGCCCGATGTGTTGCCGGACGCGGTGGCGGTTGTGCACCCGCGTTATCCAGGAACGAACTATCCTTTTGGTGACCTCTCTGGGGCCGGCGTTGCACTCAAGGTGGCCACTGCGCTGCTTGGAGAGCTGCCCGTGGAAAGTGTCGACCTGGCCGCACTGGGCGCAATTGCCGATGTGGTCAGCCTGACCGACGAGAACCGGATTTTTGCGCAGGTGGGCCTGCAGATGTTGCGGAAGCAGCCGCGCACCGGTCTCGCTGCCCTGATGAAGGTTGCTGGCGTTGACCCGGCGACTGCCGATGAGCAAACGGTTGGTTTTGCCATTGCACCGCGGCTGAACGCACTGGGGCGGCTAGGAGATGCGAGTGACGGGGTCAAACTGCTCACGACTTTTGATGAAGCCGAAGCGACCGAGCTCGCCACCGAGATCGACAGCACCAATAAAAAGCGGCAGCAACTCGTCAGCGACATCTACACGCAGGCGCTGGCCATCGCGCAGGCGCCGGACAACGTGGACGCACCGGCGCTGGTGATTGCTGGTGAAAATTGGCACCAGGGCGTGCTGGGTATCGTGGCCAGCCGGATCGTTGAGGACACCGGCAAGCCGACCGTCATCTTGACCATCGACCCGGAGACGGGCGAAGCGAAGGGGAGCGGACGCTCCGTGCCTAGTTTCCACCTGTTTAAGGGCTTGCAACACGCCGCGGACACGATGGAGCAGTTCGGGGGCCACGCCATGGCCGCAGGGCTGAGTCTCAAAGCCGACCGCATTGACGACCTGCGGAATAAGCTGCAAGAAGCCGCTGCTGAATTCGTCACCAGCGACACCAAGCCGCCACTGGCCGTGACCGCGCGGGTCGACTCGCGCGACATCACAATGGCGAATTATCAGGCGCTCAGTGAGCTATCTCCTTTTGGGGAGGGCAACCCGCAGCCGGTGTTTAGCCTTGTGCCGGAAATTGTTGATCAGGTCAAGCAGATCGGCGCAGACGGGAAGCATCTGCGTTTCCGCGTGGACGGTAATTACGGCGCGATTGCGTTTGGCATGGGCGCCATTGCTAGTGAACTGGCGAGCGCACAAAAGGTCAAGCTGGCGTTCTGCCTGAGCACGAACACCTTCCGCGGTAATACTAGTTTGCAGCTGGAAATCAAGGATGTGCAGTTACAGCAGGATGAAGTTGTGGACCTGCGCGTGCCGAACCTGACCGCCGCCACGATGATGGAAGCCCATACCTACGCCTTCTTTGATGCCAAGGTGCGGCAGCGGCTGACCAGCCGCCTGAACTTTGGCGGCCCGACCACCATGGTCAAGGACCTGCCGGCAGCAGCCGCCAACGTGGTGTTGGTGGATGTGCCGCACAATCAAGAGGAACTGACCGCGGCGATGCGGACGGTGGCTTTACCGGTGCGCGTGTTGTTTTACGCCAGTCCCGCTGCTACGGTTGCGGTGCCGACCCGGCGCGAGTTCGGCAGTGTGCTGATGTACCTGCGGCAGCACCCAAATTTTGATAAACACAAGCTGGCAGCGGTTGCGCGGGACACTCACCTCAATGTGTCGCAAGTGATTCTCGCTGTACAGGTGTTTTTCCAGTTGAATTTTGTTACTATAGAGGGTGCTTTGATTTCTGCGGTAGCCGATCCTGAGCACCAAGAGCTTGAATCAGCGCCTGCGTACCGGGAGCGCGAGGCCGAGCTGACCATCGTCAAGCACCTGCAAACGGCGACCAAGGCGCAGCTGCGGCAAGAACTACTGGCTTATCGTAATTAAGAATTGTGAGGAATGCATAATGGCAATCGATTTCAAGGACTACATCGCGAGTGTACCGGATTTTCCAGAACCCGGCATTCTGTTTCGTGATATCTCGCCGCTGATGGCGGACGGCAAAGCTTATGGGGCCGCTACGGACGCAATCGCTGATTACGCTAAGAACAAGGGCGTCGAGATGATCGTCGGTCCTGAAGCGCGGGGCTTTATCGTTGGCTGCCCTGTCGCATACAAACTGGGCAAGGGCTTCGCACCAGCCCGCAAGAAGGGCAAGCTGCCGCGGGAAACGGTCAGCGCAACCTACAACCTTGAATACGGCACTTCAACTTTGTACCTGCAAAAGGACGCCATCAAGCCCGGCCAAAAAGTTCTGGTTTGTGACGACCTTCTGGCAACTGGTGGTACCATCGCCGCAACCATCGAGTTGGTTGAACAACTGGGTGGTATCGTCGTGGGTACAGCTTTCATCGTTGAGCTCACCGATCTGCACGGCCGCGACAAGATCAAGGGTTACGACATGCTCGCACTGACCCAGTACGCTGGGGCATAATTTCCCGAGTGTATTGGCAGCCGACTGTTGTTCGGAAAATTGAAATTTTCTTGGACAAAAGAAAAAACCGTTTCCTGGCTAAACGCACAGAGAACGGTTTTTTGCTTTACGCACTGCTTTTTAAGCTGCTGATAGTTAACGATTACTAATGCGAATTGGTTGCAACTTCAATTCCTGGTACTTTTGCTTCCGTGGCTGCACGGGGGTGAGGGTCATCTCCCAAGCGCCAAGCGGGCAGAGGAACATGAAGGCGGTACTCATGCCAATGACCCAGTAACAGCCCTGCTTGAAGTTCGCACTCGGCTTGAACTTTGCAAACGGATCCTTTGCGGCCGGTTCATGAGTAATGTGCAACTTGTTGGTGTGGGTCAGGACGTTCCCAATGACCAGCTGGCCGTGTTCATTCGGCTTGGAGCTGGCCGTGCTGACCCAGAGCCCGACGGTAATGAGAATCAAAACTGAGTATAGAACCTTTTTAAATACACGCATAAACGACTCACCTTTCAAACTACAATTACTAGCATACCATGTTGGCGCTTACTTGTAAGCGTCTTCGGGACATTTTCCGCTTAATGGTTTAATTTTGCCGGGCAGTTTGTTAGGCTTATCATTAGATAGTGAATTAGAATCAAGAAACGAGGCTTTGAATTGAGCAAGAAGAAAGCCAAGGGTGTCGAGAAGACACTCGTGGAGAAAATTCTGGATAGCGCCAAAATCCCTTATGAGTCCGTTACCTTTGCGACCCACAAGGATGGCGACGTGATGCAGATCAATGAAGAAGACATGGCTGTTCCGGAACACAACGTCTACAAGACGCTGGTGCTCACCGGTAACAAGACCGGCCCGCTAGTGGGGATCGTGCCCCTCGACATGCACATCAACTACAAGCACCTGAGCGCCGTTAGCGGCAACAAGAAGGTCGGCATGGTGCCGCTCAAGGACCTCGTGAAGACGAGTGGTTACGAGCACGGGGCTAACAACCCGGTCGGCATTCACCAGCGCCACAAGTACCCGATCTACTTTGGTAATGAGGCCAAGGAAGCCGGTACCATCATCATCAGTGCTGGTGAAATCGGCCGGTCAATCAAGGTCGACGCGGTCAAGCTGGCCACGTTCGTGAATGGAAAGTTCGCGGATATATCCGAGCCAGAGTAAAAACAGAGCGAAGCGGAAGCTTCTCTACGATGTCCTTGGAACTAATAGCAACAAGTTGCAAAAGTTCCAGAGGCTGTCCCGCGTAGCTCGACTAAGAGTAGCAAAAATTCTTCCACAGGAGGCAACATTATGTTTAGTGCAAACAGCAGTCGTTTCGCCACATTTGGCGTCATCTCCAAGGTGCCCGGTGACATTATTGACACCATTTGGGGCATCATCGACAACAATCTGCAGGGCGTGTTCCCGCTGCAGAATCTCCTGAAGTTTGACCTCATTGATAACAATGGCAAGCTGCAGGTGCACTTCACCGAAGAGGGTCTGAACACCGAAATGGCCTTCGATGAGGACTTTGTCTATAGCGACAGCTTCCCGAAGGCTGTTATCGCTTATGACGACGGTTCCGCACAGACAATTCTGTTGCCGGAAGAAGCAGAGCAGGAATAAGTATCTCTAAGTAAATTACGCAGCCAGTGCCAATTTGGTGCGGCAACAGTGGGCCTTGAAAAATGCGGCTGGGGAGCCGGGGGTTTCAAGGCCTTTTGTATGGTTTTGGGGGGATAAACAACACACATAGCGTAAATATGTTGACCTTTAGCGACTTTTGGTCAATTATTGAGCTAGTTTGGGGGCAACATCTATGATTCAACAAGCACTAGGCTACTTTTTCCTGATTGTAGCCAGCACGCTCGGATTTATCACCGTTTATACACAAATCGATAGCAGTATCCAGCAGGCGAATGCGGCCAAGCGCAATTTAAGTCCCCTGCGGCGGGAAATGCCAATCGTGATTTATATTTGCGCGGTGTTAATTCTGATGCGGGTGATCACCACCGGCTTTTCTGGTGAGGCTTACTGGTTATTCGTTAACTTGCAGGTCATCATCTTGGTCTATTCCAACTTCTTGGTCCCCAGCGTGCCAGCATTTTTGACGGTGCAAGCAGTGGGCGGAATCATCTTCGGGACCTCGGGGATGATGGACTGGTTTTCCTGGATTTTTCTATTCGCGTCCGACTTCATTGTGTTTGCTGAGCGCTGGTACGGGCCAAAATTCAAGCACTACCGGATGATCTACATGGTGCCGGCAATGATCATTGGTATCATTTTCTGGGCCATGATTGGGGTGCGCTTTCCAGAGCTGATTTCCACCAGGGTCGCGGTTTTCAATGGCTTTAGCTTCTGTTACGCCTACTTTGCGCTTCAACGCTTCGACCAGGATCAGCACGTGGACCAGCAGATCATTGCCAAATTGACCCATGAGACGCAGTACGACGGGCTCACGCAGGTCCGCAACTGGAGCACCTTTCAGGAGGACTTCAATGACGCGTTCCATGCGGACGGGGAGCTAGCCTTGATTGCGCTGGACATTGACCACTTCAAGGACATCAATGACACCTATGGGCACCTAGTCGGCAACCAGGCCTTGATGGTCGTGTCCAGCAACCTGAGCAAGTACTTCAAAGAGAATTATCCGGCTGGCCACGTGTACCGGACCGGGGGCGAGGAGTTCGCGATCATTTTGCCGCACACCGATCAGCAAGTTGCCAGTGACATCGTGCTGACCTGTCAGAAGCGCGTGCAACAGGCCCAGGTGCGTTACAGTCAGGGCGAGTTCAACCTGACCGCTTCGTTTGGCTTGGCGGTTGATGGCGGTAAACGTAGTGGCGACCCAACCCTCATGTTCAAACGCGCCGACCATTATCTCTACCAGTCTAAACACAACGGTCGGGACTGTGTGACCGTTGAGGGGCAGACCTTGCCGGCAAGCCAGAATTCAGCCGTGCATTCGTAAGATTAAAATTAAAGCTCTGCAGTTTCCGCTAGTTACCTCGGAAGCTGCAGAGCTTTTGTGTTATTTAAGTTATTTCTGCGTCAAAAAGGCCGCGGAGTCATTCCGCGGCCTTTAAGCCCTCATTACACTCGTTATCACGCGTCGTCACCATCCTGGCAGACAAAATTACATGCATGTGCAGCGTGGTGATTGGTTGCCGGCCGCAGTAGCGAAGATGCGTTTAGACACCCATGATCTCACCGTTAGTAATCCGCAGCCGGTCAATGAAGTAGGAGTCCAGCTGGGCCAGTGCGTTGTTCTGCACAGAAACGTTGCTCAGAAATTCGCGCTGGTTCAGTTCACCATCGTGCATTGAGTTCATGATGCCGGTGATAGCTGAAGCATACTGGTCCACGTTTTCTGCCAGTTCGCCGTGCAGGTTGCTGTATTCTGCCGGTACCGGAATGGACTTGAACTCATTCACGAAGGGCAGGAAGCGTACGAGGTTGCGCATGAAGTACTGGTGCAGATTATTGATGTTTTCGCTCGCGAGACAATTGCCATTTACAATTTTTTGGCAAGTCTGAATGTATTCGTTGAATACTTGCTTGAACAGCAAAAGCTTTTCAAGGTGCGTCGTGATGTTGTGCAGATATGCGTTCTTGTACATGGTTATTCCCCCTAAAATTTATAATTGACAATTGGTTTCGCTTACAAGATATAGAATACACGAGATAATCCTTATTGGCAAGATAATATGACCGTAATATCTGCAAAATGTTATAAGTTTTTTGCACTTAGTTGAATTAGTTGCAGCACTAATTTATGTGCGAATTAGTAGAAACTAATTCTAGCCCGCAGTGTTAACTATAAGTAAGCGGAACCAGACTATTGTCATGATAAGTTCTGCACGTTTGGGTCTCCGTAACTTTTCGATGAGTAAAATATGCATATTAATATCAATTTGGCGGCGCAGTTGATTTTGGCGGTTTCAGCCTTAAGCCTGATGTCGCGGCTGTCAGGACAGGGGGATAATCAACACAAATGGGTTGATAACTGGAGGAGTCTGTATGAACAATACGCAAAAATTGCCGGAACGGATCAAGGTTATTTGGCGCTTGAGTGCTGGGGGTTCGCTCATCACCGGGCTAGTGGTCAGTGCGCTTTTACTCCTGCCGCACTGGCTGTGGAATTTGCCGCAGTGGTTCGCTTACGTGGGGCTGGGGCTCACCGCGGTGTACGTGCTCGGCGAGCTGATCTTGGTGCCGTACCGCTACGCATTTTCCGGCTACCGGATCACCGACACGGCGGTGGAACTGAGCTCGGGCTTTCTGTTTAAGAAGCACATCGCCATTCCGATCGCGCGTATTCAGAACGTCACGCTTGAAGCCGGACCATTGATGCAGTGGCAAAAGCTCGAGCAGGTGGTCATCGCCACTGCCGCGACCGAACACGACATTGAGGGTGTGGAGCCGGCCGTGGCCGCGCAGCTGCGCGACCGGATCATGCGCCGGGCAATCGAGGTTCAACATGACGAATTCTAAATGGCACCGGCAGAATGCTCTGGCAATCGTTGTGCTGTCCCTGCACTATGTGTGGACGGTGGCCTTCGCGGGGCTAATCAACCTCAACAAGGACTTGATTCGGCATCCAGTGCAGAGCCTGTTGATTGGGCTGGTGGTTTGGGCGGGGTTCCTCCTGTTCGCTGTGCTGCCGCAGTACTTCACGACTAAGTACCGGCTCACGGACGATGAGTTCATCCTCCGGCGCGGGATATTTCGGCGGCGGGTCTTACACATCAACTACGCGCACATCCAGACCGTGCAGCACGACCAGTGGTTTTTCATGAAGCCATTTGCCGTTGAATCCCTGACGGTGGAGACCGCCGCCCACGCCAGCAAGGACCCGGAAGTCAAGCTGATTGCCGTTCCGCAGAGTCTGGCTGCAGAGCTGGAGCGCCGGCAACAGGCCTTGCGGGCAGCAGCAGAGTCGGAGCCAACCCCTGTGGTCACTGAATCAGTCCCGCTTACCGAAGTACCCACGCCGGATTATTCTCCGGAAGCCGCGGCCAAAATTTCTGCAGACAGCGCAGCTAGTTTGACGGCTAATACCCGCTCGTCTGCGGCTGCTGCAAACCGGGCGCACTACACGCACCGGCTAGATTTTGCCGAACTCCTTGAGTATTCCCTGACCTCCCTGGGCTTCGTGTCGACGATCTTGCTGCTAATTTCCGGCTTTGCCTACCTTGGTCAGGTGCCGGGGCTGGAGGACTGGCTGACGGCGAGCTTGGCGCATTTGGCAGTTTACGTGCTGGTCATGCTGGGCGTGACGCTGTTTGTCGGCAGCGTGATCGTGTCGGTGCTGCTGACGATGGCACGCTACTGGCACTTCACCGTCACTTTTGACGGTAGTCAGGTGCACACGACCCGCGGCCTGCTGCAAACCAATAGCGTGTCCGCACCGACAAGGCGAATCCAGGCCGTTCGCTTCAAGCAAAATATCATTCGCGGCCTGCTGCATAAGGGCAGCGCCCAGGTCATCTTGGCGTCCGCGGTCGGTAAGAGCGACGATGATGACGACATGGTGCTCTACCCGCTCACGCTGCGGACTGGCGTCTGGGCAAAATTGCACCGGCTCGTTGACTGGTTGCCGGCCACGGAGCCGCGCCTGCAGCACTTCACTACCGGCCGTCTAGCCATGGTGCGCAACGCGGTCTGGTTCCCGCTGCTCGTTGCGTTCGGCCTGAGCTATTATTTCCGGCCGTGGGGACTGCTGGGCTTCATCTTGCCGCTACTTGCGATTGGCAGCGGCAGCTTTGCCAGTCGGGCGCGGGGCCTCGCCATCGCGGATAAGGTTTTGTTCGTTGCGACTGGCTCGATGTTTGTTCGCCACGACTTCGCGGTCACCCGCCAGCACATTCAGGCGGTGGAGATCAAGCAGAGCTGGTGGATGCAGCGCCGCCAGCAGGTCACCATCGTGGTGCACGTGCGCAAAGGCAACGGGGATGAGGACATCAAGCTCCAATACGTGCCCGAAGAGTGCGGCCGGAGCGTGTACGGTTGGTACCTGGGCGGAAGTGACAATCAGCTTTCGGCAACCCTAAGTACCGCGGACTAATTGCTATTTGCGCCATAACGCGCCGCTGACACGATTCAGAAGATTCACGATAAAGTTAACCAGAGATACTAATCAGGGCCCTCACAGCGACTGTGGGGGCCCTGATTAGCGTTAATTTGCAATACTAGGGGGTTAATTACCGTTCCGTTTGCGAATTCTGCTAGCAAAGGTGGGTGCAATCACCAAACTTTTTCGTTGGAGGACAAATAGTGTCTACTATTAAACAGTACAGTCGCAAGGACGGCAGTAAACGCTGGTTGTTCACAGTGTATTTGGGCGGTAAATTTCAAGTACAAGTTAGCCACTTCTGAAAATAACATCTAAATCAATGCGTTATTCTAAAAATCTGTGTAAC
>NZ_BLBG01000004.1 GCF_009687905.1 Lacticaseibacillus zhaodongensis
AAGGAAGTCACGGATGCCAAGAAGAATTACAACGATGTTGTAACGGCAGCAGATAACGGTACGGCAACCACAGCTGATATTCAGGCTGCGGCTGACGCAGTCACGGCTGCAAATACAGCAGCTGAAACGGCACGGACAACTGGTCAGACTTCTCTGGATCAGGACGCCAGCCCAGTAGCAAACGAAACGCCAGTTTCCAATGCCAAGGGCAAGCTGGATGACCTGATGGGTGACCCAACCAGCAGCACAGAAGATATCAATGACGCGGCAGCTGCTTATGACCAAGCTATCAACGATGCCAAGGATGCGCGTGATGATGCTAATGATAAAGCCGCTACTGCTCTGAACCAGGATGCGAGTCCAGTCGAAAACGAGCAGCCAGTCAAGGATGCCAAGGATAAGCTCCAGAGCACAGTCAATGATCCAAGCGCTACGACTGATGACATCAACAAGGCGGCCGAAGATTACACCAAGGCCATCGATGATGCCAAGGAAGCTCGTGACGATGCGAAGGATGCCGGCAACACAGCTCTGAACCAGGATGCAAGTCCAGTTGATAACGAGCAGACAGTCCAAGATGCCAAGGATAAGCTCCAGAGCACAGTCAATGATTCAAGTGCTACGACTGATGACATCAACAAGGCAGCCGAAGATTACACCAAGGCCATCGATGACGCCAAGGAAGCCCGTGACGATGCGAAGGATACCGGCAACACGGCCCTGAACCAGGATGCAAGTCCGGTTGAAAACGAGCAGCCAGTTCAAGACGCCAAGGATAAGCTGCAAGACACAGTCGATGACCCTAACAGCACAACGGACGACATCAATCAAGCAGCTAAGGATTACACCAAGGCTATCGATGATGCCAAGAACGCCCGTGACGACGCGAAGGATGCCGGCAACACGGCCCTGAACCAGGATGCAAGTCCTGTAACCAACGAGCAGCCAGTTCAAGACGCCAAGGATAAGCTGCAAGACACAGTCGATGATCCAAGTGCTACGACTGATGACATCAACAAGGCAGCTGAGGATTACAGCAAGGCCATTGATGATGCCAAGCAGGCTCGTGACGATGCGAAGGATGCCGGTAACACGGCTCTGAACCAGGATGCAAGTCCAGTCGAAAACGAGCAGCCAGTTCAAAACGCCAAAGACAAACTCCAGAACACAATTGATGACCCAAGCGCTACGACTGATGACATTAACAAGGCAGCCGAGGACTACACCAAGGCCATCGACGATGCCAAGGATGCACGTGATGATGCGAAGAATGCCGGCAACACGGCTCTGAACCA
>NZ_BLBG01000005.1 GCF_009687905.1 Lacticaseibacillus zhaodongensis
GGATGCAAGTCCAGTCGAAAACGAGCAGCCGGTCCAAGATGCTAAAGACAAGCTCCAGAACACCGTTGATGATCCAAACAGCACCACGGAGGACATCAAGAAGGCAGCCGAGGATTACACCAAGGCTATCGATGATGCCAAGGATGCACGTGACGATGCTAAGGATGCCGGCAACACGGCTCTGAACCAGGATGCAAGTCCAGTCGAAAACGAGCAGCCGGTCCAAGATGCTAAAGACAAGCTCCAGAACACCGTTGATGATCCAAGCAGCACCACGGAGGACATCAACAAGGCAGCTGAGGATTACAGCAAGGCCATTGACGATGCCAAGCAGGCTCGCGATGATGCGAAGGATGCCGGTAATACGGCTCTGAACACCGATGCCAACCCGGTATCTAACGAGCAGCCAGTTCAGAACGCCAAGACTGCGCTCGAAAATGTTGTTAATAATGCAACCAGCACGACTGCAGACGTTAACAAGGCGGCTGAGGACTACACCAAGGCCATTGCCGATGCTAAGCAGGCCCGCGAAGAAGCTAAAACTGCCGGTGACGAGGTGGTTGCCAGTGCCGGAAATGTTGCCCAAAATGCAACCGTGGCCCAGGCAATCGCGGATTACCACGCTACCACGACCGCAGCTGATAACAGTACCAAGACTACTGCCGACATTAAGGCAGCTGCCGACAAGGTCGCTGCTGCGATTAAAGCCGCTAACGAAGCGGGTAACCAGACTGACAACGGCAACACTGACAACACTGGTAATACCGGTAATGGTGGCAATACGAACACTGGCACCGATACCGATACAGGCACCAACACCACTCCTGACGGTCTGCCGGACACGAACACGCCAGGCACCCTGCCAGACACAAATGGCAACAGCACCAACCAAGGGGATACGGATGATGGCAGCGAAAACATTAACCTGCCGGACACCTTTGGCCCAGATGATGGCGATGCAACACTGCCAGACACCAACGCTGACGGTTCTACAATCAGCAACGGTCAGCACAAGGACGGCAAGAAGCTTGTCGCTGCGGGCAAGGCTCAAAGCAATACCCGGATTGCCGCGGCGCAGCAAGCAGCTGGCACAACCAGCAGATCTGCTAACCAGCAGGCTGACCTGCCGCAAACCGGTGACGGCGATGCAACCCGGACCAGTATGATCGGTCTTGCCCTCGCAACGCTGCTCGGTCTGTTCGGACTGGGAGCTAAGCGCAAGCGCGATGATGAATAGTAGTCAGTCCCCAATTTTGTGAGCAAAAGTAGTAGGGCCTCTCGCCAACACGGTGAGGGGCCCTACTTTTGCATTTCTCGCCTGAGAGCAGAATAAGTGAATCCTTGCTGCAGGCCTTAATTAAAATGAGAAGTGCACAAACTATTATGTCACTTTCGACTGCAAACGGCCCGTGTAAGCGGGTGCTGTGACAGATAATATTAGAAAAATGCTTAGATGTGTGAAATCTACGCACATTTACGCGGAATGGGCTAAAAAGTCGGTACGAATGCCGATAAGACGGGCTTTTGGCGTGGAACCATGAATGCGACAAATTCGGTTAATACGCCGTACAATGAACACCAGTCATGTCATCATGAACAAATTGTGACGAAAATTGTGGGAAAATTGCAAAAATTAGTATACATCTTGGTAAATGTGAGGTATTCTAATCCTATCAAATATTCCTAAGGGGGAAATTCTCATGAAGAAGAAACCATTGTGGCTTGGCGTCATGGCGACGTCACTGACACTGGTCCTCGCCGCTTGCGGCAGCTCCAGTTCAAGTGCAAGCAAGACCCAAACCATTAACCGTATGTCTAAAGATGTTATCGCAACCATGGATCCACAGATGGCGACCGATGCTATTTCCGGACAGGTTCTGCAGGATACTGGCGCGGGGCTGCTTCGCTATGACGGTAAAAAGCTTCAGGCTGATGTTGCTAAATCATTGCCTAAGGTTTCTAAAGACAAGAAGACCTATACATATACCCTTCGTCCGGGTACTAAGTGGTCTGACGGTAAGACCGTTACTGCAAAGGATTTTGTTTACTCATGGCGGCGTCTGGTCGACCCTAAGACCAAGTCCGAATATGCCTACATTGCTAGTGGGATCAAGAATGCCGATGCCATCACGGCCGGCAAGAAGGCTCCATCAACTCTGGGCGTAAAGGCAACCGGCAAGTACACATTCCAGGTTACCTTGGAACGCGTAATGCCATACTTCAACAAGATGATTACTCTGCAAGTATTCAACCCTGTTGAAAAGTCTACTGTTGATAAGTACGGCAAGAAGTTCGCAACGAGCTCCAAGACCTTGACCTTCAACGGACCTTACACTTTGAGCAAATGGAACGGTTCATCTAACACTTGGACCGAAACCAAGAACCCTAAGTACTGGAACGCTAAGAACGTTCACGTTGGTAAGATCAAGACCCAGGTTGTTAAGGACACCACTACTGCCCTTAACCTTTACCAGGATGGCAAGCTCGATGACGCTGTTATCTCCGGTGACACAGCTAGCCAGATGCGTAACAACGCTGACTACAACACCGTTGAACAGGGCCGGACAACTTACCTCGAAATGAACGCTAAGCGGGTTCCAGCTCTCGGCAACGAGAAGATCCGTGAAGCTATGTCCCTGGCCATCAACCGTAAGGAATTCATCAAGAAGGTCCTCGGTGATGGTTCTAAGCCAATCAGCCAGGTTGTTCCTGAAGGTCTCTTCAGCAACGACAAGACCGGCGAAGACTTTGCTACAGCCGCATCCAAGAAGTACGCTTCTGAATCCGACTACGATGTGAAGAAGGCCACCAAGCTTTACAAGGAAGGTCTCAAGGAACTTGGGACTGACCACGTTCAGTTCACACTTCTCGGCGACGACACTGACGTTGCTAAGAAGACCAGTGAATACCTGATCGGTGCATGGACCAAGGCTCTTCCTGGCATCAAGGTTACTAACAAGTCTGTACCATTCAAGACTCGTGTTCAGCTTTCTCTTGACCACCAGGCTGACGTCGTTGTTTCCTCATGGCAGGCTGACTTCCCAGACGCAATCAGCTTCCTCGACCTGTTCACAACTGGCAACAGCTACAACATGGGTGAATGGAGCAGCGCTAAGTACGATGCTGACATCAAGGCTTCCAAGACAACTGATGCCGCTGACGTTCAAAAGCGTTGGGATGACCTCAAGGATGCTGACGAAACTCTTGCTGGCCAGCAGGGTGTCATCGGTCTCTACCAGACAGGTGAAGCTCACCTGACCAAGAAGACCATCAAGCACATGCCTTACAGCCCAGGCAACATGATCAACTTTGTCGGCACAACCAACAAAGCTAAGTAATCATTGAAATAGGACTAGCAGGAGACCTCCGAAGTGATTCGGGGGTCTTTTTGCGCGGTCAAAAAAAGGCCCGGCTGCGTGAGCCGGACCGTAATTATTGCCGATTATTTTGTCGTCCACCGTTTCATATACTTGCTATTGCTCTGCTTACCCATTTTGACCAGCAGGCGGTCACGGTGGTCGGGCTTGCCGAGGCGGACAATCAAGATTGCCGCCGCAGTTTCAACCACGACCAGCACGAGGAGGAAGACAATTTGTGCGATCGACAAGGTGGCGTTGCTGTGGCCACCCGGCATGCCGATTCCGATTGTGATGTAATCATAGGAAAAATGGTAGGCCATTGCCGCCAGCAGGTTGCCGCTGCGCTCGTAAATCGCGGCCATCAGGAAGCCGCTACCCAGTGCGCTGATCATCTGGATGAGGACCGCGGTGAAGTTTTCGCCGGTCAGGTTGATCAGGTGCAGGAGGGCGAAGAGAACCGCCGAGATGATGAAGGCGTTAATCTGGGCGTGTTGCCCCTTGAGCCGATTCAGCAATGCGCCGAAAACGACGCCACGCATCCCCAGCTCCTCAACGAAGCCGGGAATCAGCGCCATGGTGATGGCCCATGGCAAGTGGCCAATGCCGTGGATCTGCGTCAGCAGCGCGCTCTCCGCGAGCCACAGCACCACCAGCAGCACCCAAGTTAGCAGGTGGAAGTTGCCAAAATAGATTTTCTGGCCGATAAACAGCCAGTTCATTCCGATAATGAGCAGCACCGCAAAGAATTTGTACACGATCAGGCTCAGCATGCCTGGTGCGATGAAAGTTCCGGGTGCGATGATGGTACGGAAGATGATGCTGAAGCCGAGTTCGCCGATGATTTCGTAGAGAAAGGCGAAGACGATTGCCTGCCAGATCACTGGCATTCTGCGTAACTTTTCCATTATTAATGCCTCCAAAGTAAACGAGCTTTATACATTGTTAACGCTATCACAAATTGCGAAGTAAATCAGTAAAAATAGGCAGCGCTTTCAAAAAATATGGACTTATCCGTTAAGACGCAACTAATATTTGCTTCAGTTGCGGCTATAAAAGCAAATGTTTCACAAACTAGCACTTAGCAAGTCAAAATCACTGTTTGTTGGCCCTTGAATTTTGCATATTTAGCCATTATTGTGCTGCCCGGGCCCATTTGCACGTGCAAAAAATCATAAATTAGTTTAGATATTTAGAATCATAAGCAATTGCCTTCTGCTTTACACTGTGCGTGGAACATAGTTAATCAGGTAATCCGATATGCAAGATATTGCAGGGGGCCGCAATTATGGATGGAGAAGTTAAGAAGCGTTATAAGATGTACAAAGCCGGAAAGCTATGGCTTGTCGGCGCAACTTTGTTTGTGAGCGCGGGCGCAATTGCCATCGCAACACCACCAGGCAACACGGTAGCCGCCGCGGAGGAGAGCCCGGTTCAGGTTGCAACTAGCAATACTACTGCGAGCACTGCGGCGGCTGGGACCGCAAGCGGTGCGCAGACGGATACAGCAGCCACAAGTAGCAAGCCGGTAACGCAGGCGGACATCGACGCTGTTAAGGCCAGCAACATGGCAAAAGGGCAAGCATACCAGCAGGCGGTGCAGCAGTATCAGAGTGACCTTGCGGCGTACAAGGCTGCCCAGGCCGATTACCAGACCAAGCTGGCGGAATACAACGCTGCCATCGCCGCAAACAAAACGGCAACTGAGCAGAACGCCCAGCTGAAGCAGCAGTACGAGGCGGCTAAGGCGGAATACGATGCAAAACATCAGGCTTATCTGGATGCTGAAGCAACCTACGAAACGGCTAAGCAGAATCAGCAGGCGGTGACGGATAGCAACGCAACCAAACAGGCCGCATACGACCAGGCCCAGACGACTTACCAGCAGAAACTGGCTGACTACAATCAGGCCCAGGCAACACATGATGCCGAAGTGGCAGCAGCGGCGCAGCGGAATCAGGAAATCACTAGCGCCAATGCCGAAAACATTGCGAAGGAAGAGCAGTATCAGCAGCAACAGGCCGCTTTTGAAGCCGCAACGACCAAGTACAACGCCGACAAGGCAGCGTATGATGAAGCCAAAGCGGCGCATGACAAGACGGTTGCTGACAACACGAAGAAAACCACTGATTACGTTGCGGACCTGGAAGCGTACAATGCCGCAGAAAAAGCCTACAACACAGCTAAGGACGCATTTGATAAGGCAACGGCTCAGAATGACCAAATTGATAAGGATAATGCGGCCCTAAAAGCCAGTTATGATGCCGACCAGACGGCTTACCAGACCGCACTTGCGGATTACAACACCAAAGAAGCGGCATACGAAACGGCAAAGGCAGCTGCCGACACCGCAGCTACTGATTACGCTGCTGCGCAAACGGCCTACACGCAGGCCATGGAGCAGTACGCAACCAAAATGGCGCAGTACCAAGCTGATGTCGATGCGCGGAACGCGATCATCACGCAAAATACCGCCACACAGAAGGCAAATGATGCCGCAACTGCAGCCTACAACGCGGCCAAGTCAGCTTACAATCAGCAGCTGGCTGACTACAACGCTGCCGTTGCGGACAAGCAGGCTAAGGAGACGGCCGCTGCGGAAGCGACCGCCACGAACGAGAAGCTGGCGGCTGACTACCAGCAGGCACTTGCCGACTACCAGACGGCCAAGGCTGAGTATGACCAGGCTGTTGCGGCTAAGACAGCTGCAGAAGCAGAAAACGCCAAGATTGATGTACTCAACGCAAATGCAACCGCCGCGCATAAGGCTGCCGAAGTGTTGTTTAAGCTGGCTCAGAATCATTACCAACCTGAAAAAACGGCATACGATTCTGCGCGGTACACGTATGAGTCTGCGCAGCATGCATATGATGCTGCCGTTGCGCGGAATGATGCGAAGACGAAAAAATACCAGGATGCGCTTGCCTACCATGAGACTGATGAAGCGAACTACAAGGTGGCCAAGGCGGAGTACGACAGTCTGTTGCCGTTATTTGAAGAAGATAAGACAAACGGCTCCTTTACGACACTGTCGGGCCTGCAGCCCGCTCTTATTTTGGATGAAATCGCGACGAACTTGCTTGATTTCCAGCAAGCAACGACGGATGATGCCGGCAGCACTTCATTTGCTGACTTCCGTGCCGGAAAGCTGGACCAGCTGGATCCAAGCACGCTGGCTACGCTCAAGGACTTGATTACTAAGGTAAGTGCTGTTCGGCAGGATTTCAAGGACCGCATTACCGCTAAGTACGGAGCGTCAACAACAGTCAAAGGTGATACCTGGTACTTAGACCGGGGCTACGATTACGTCAATGACATGTCGGCAACGTATAATACCAATCCTGATCCTAAAACTCCGGCAGTAAATGGGACCCTCAACATTGACTACTCGTATTCTGTAACGGACGCAGACGGCAAGGCTGTCACTACTGATTTAACGAAGAGCAATGTGCCGACAAGTTTGGCAACCGTTACGAAAGCCAACATCGACAAGGCCATTCAAGACTACTTTGCAACCAACGGAACGGATTCGTTTGATGCTAGTGCCGCCGATCCGACTGCAACCGCGCCGGCGACAATCACCGCGGAGATGGTCAAAAACTACGATGATGCACTAACAGCCGCGAAGACGAGCATGACTACCAAAATCAAGCAGACGCTGCAAGATATGAGCACTGCTTTGGATGCTTACAAGGCCGATCCAACTACCAGCAGTACTATGATTGCCCAGCTCAATGCTGATGCTAAGACCTTAGCAGACGTTTTCGCTGAGAGCAGAAGTGGTGCTAATGCGCCAACCAAGGCAGATTTTGTCAATGACTTGCAGAATCAAAGCGGTGAGCAGTTAGTTCAGACATACGGCTACCGGGGCTTAATGGTCCAAATGGATAACGCCATTGCAAATGCCTATGCTGGTCAAACTAAAGCCGATTACCCAGCAGATTACAAGGTATCGCTGACAGCACCGATTCCGGCCAACACAGAAATTAAGCTCGGGGCGTTTACGCCGACAACCATCATTCCAGTACTGCTCCCGCCGTACGAGTCAACAGCGCCAACTGAACCAACCCTAGAGAAACTGCCAACGGTCCCGGAAAAACCGGTTGAACCGACCCCACCAGTTGAACCACTTCTGAAGCTGCAGAAGAAGGCAACTGTGCCAACCGTACCGGACGAACCGACCAAGCCGGATGAACCAAGCTTCGTTGATGTGCCTGAAGTGCCAACGGATGATCCGGTTGCGCCGACTGAACCGGCTCCAGCCCAAACTACACCATTAGCTGCGGTGCCGGACGAACCAATCCCACCGACCGAACCAACTCCACCGACGCCAACCGTGGTTACTGTTCCGACCCCGCCAACCAAGCCGACTGAGCCAACGAAACCTACCTACACAGCCCACGTGGAAGTGCCGGAAGAACCAACTGAACCAACTGCGCCAACCAAGCCAAGTCTGGCTGTGGTTCCAGATGTTCCTAGTGAACCCACTGCACCAAAAGCACCTGCTGCACCAACGTACACTGCGGTGCCAGATCCGATTACAGTTGGCGAAGCTCCAGTCGCGCCTACCGCACCAGATCCACTTGAACTAGACACGGTACCAACTGTTCCCGAAAAGCCGGTTGATGCAACTGCTCCGGTAGCGCCACAGTATGTCAAGCTTTCTACAGTGCCGGACAAGCCAGTTGCACCAGTAGCCCCAACTGCTCCGGAATTTCCACATTTTGAAGAGGTGCCAAGCCTGGCACAGACGCCGGACACGCCAGATACGGATACTGGTGCGGAGGCGCTGCCAGAGCAGACGGTGACCACGCCAGAATTACCCGCTACGGATGGCCCGGAAGCCGCAGCTGATACCGAAACCGCAGATATCCCTGAGCTGCCAGATACTTTTGGCGGGGAGACGGACAGCGCTGCTGATGAACCCGGCCTACCAGATACCTTTGGCGGCGATGAAGTAGTCACAGTCTCTGGCAAGCAAAATGCTGCTACGATTAAGCAGACCGCACTCCGCAACCGGACGAACGGCGCAGCAGGGCGCAAGGCAGATAGCCTGCCGCAGACGGGTGATGGGGATGCGCGCAGCACCAGCATCATCGGGCTCGCAGTTGCCGGCGTGTTCGCACTGCTTGGCCTTGGCGAGCGGAAGCGCGAACAGAATTAGAGACAAAATGGATTGAAGTTGTTACTGGGTTGATAATAAAGGGCAAGAAACGGGTCGTTTCCTGAATGAAGGGGACGGCCCGTTTTCTTGTTAACTGGCGTTTAAGCGAGCATCGTCCCTAAAGATGATGCCTAAGATAAGATTTAAATACGAAACAAACGTTATTCTGATTTAGCGTTGCTTATCTGTAAATTGCCCGTGTGGCGATCATAACGGAGCTACTCAGGTGGATACCAGCTCATTCTTATGGAATGGGTCCGTTTATAGTTCCAAAAAATCATAAATTAGTTTAGTTTTTTTGAACGATAAGTAATTACTGTCTGCTTTACACTATGCGTGGAACTTAGTTAAGGACTTATTTGAACACACAAAATATTGCAGGGGGGCCGCGATGATGATGAATGGTGAAGTAAAGAAACGTTATAAGATGTACAAGGCCGGGAAGCTCTGGCTTGTCGGTGCAACCTTGTTTGTGAGCGCAGGTGCAATTGCGCTCGCAACACCAAGCACCACCGCGGCCGCTGCTGCTGACGAGGGAACCGTTCAGGTAAACACTGATGGTTCGGCGGCCGCTGCAAGCGCGAATACCGCCCAACCGCAGGGTACGAGCGCTGCAGACACGGCGAAGACAAACACGAGTTCAGCTACAGATACCACGACCGCAGACAGTGCCGCAGCTACCGCCAGTGACAGCACCACCGCGGCGACTGATGGAACAGCAGCAATCACAACCGCCGATGCCACTGGGACCACAAACGGTGCCCAGACGGCGGCGGCAGCTACTACGCAAGCGCCAACTGCCGCGAGTGCTTCAACGTCAGCTGCTGCGACCGAAACCCCAACGCAAAGCAAGCCGGTCACGCAGGCAGACATCGACGCCATCCGCGCCAGCAACATGGCGAAGGGCCAGGCTTACCAGCAGGCAGTAGAGCAGTACCAAGCCGATTTTGCTGCGTACAAGACCGCGCAGGCTGACTACCAGACCAAGCTGGCGGCATACAACGCGGCCCTGGCTGCAAACACGGCCGCGACCGCGCAGAATACACAGCTGAAACAACAGTATGAGGCGGCCAAGGCGGAATACGATGCTAAGCACCAGGCGTACCTGACTGCAGAAGCAGCGTACCAAACTGCCCAGCAGAACCAGCAGGCAATCACCGCTAGCAACGCCGCAAAGCAGGCTGCTTACGACCAAGCTGAAGCAACTTACCAGCAGCAACTTGCTGATTATAATCAGGCGCAGGCAGCTTATGATGCCCAAGTCGCCGCAGCGGCAGAGCGTGATCAGGAGATTGCGACGACAACTGCCGCGAACACCGCCAAGGAAGACGAATACCAGCAAGCACAGCACGTCTTCACGGCGGCTACGGCTAAGTACAACGCGGACAAGGCCACTTACGAGCAGGCACAGGCCGACCATGATGCGGCAGTCGCGGCCAATAACCAAGCCAACAGTGATTACCTGGCGCAGCTGGAAGCATACACTACCGCAGAGGCAGACTACAACACGGCTAAGGATGATTACGATGAAGCAACCGCTAAGAATGAGCAAATTGATAGTGACAACGCTGCGCTAAAAGCCAATTATGAAGCCGCACTAACGGATTACCAGACCGCAGTGGCAGATTACAACGCCAAGAAGACTGCATACGATACGGCCAAAACCAACGCGGACAATGCCACGGCAGCCAACACTGAAGCCCAAGCAGCATACGCCCAGGCGCTACTGCAGTATGCACAACAATTGCAGCAGTACTACACGGATTCCGCTGCCCGGCAGGACATTATTGATCAAAACACTGCCAAAAGTCAGGCTAATGCTACGGCGCAGGCCGCATATGACGCTGCTCACGCCAAGTGGGAGCAGGATGAAGCACAGTATGAACAGGATGAGGCCAACTACAAGGCCCAAAAAGCTGCGTATGACGCGGCCGTCAAGGCGCACGATGACGCCGTCCAGCAGAACGCGGATGCGGAGGCTGATTACCAGGCAAAATTGGCCCAGTACAATGCCGATGAGGAAGCATATCACCAAAAGGTCCTCGCGTATGCCAAATTGCTGTTTGAGGCGGCGAAAGACAAGGCTGATGGGCAACTGACCACACTGCAAGGCTGGGATCCAGCTTACGCGATTGATGAAATGGGGATTGCGTTTCTTGATCTGCAGAATGCGCTCGCTGATAATTCCAATGGTAATGTACCCTTTGATGATATCCGAGCTGGTAAGCTGGAACAGCTGGATGCCACAACACTGGCAAATCTAAAGACCTTTCTGAGCAAACTCAGTACAGTTCGAGACGATCTCAGCGACAAGGTGGAGGCAAAGTACGGTGTCGGCGTTCGTGACGGCGACGATCCATACTATCCAGGCGGCGGCTATGATTATGTCAACGGCTCTACTAACAAGGGCGGTTTCGGTGGCACACTCAGCGGTCACCACGGTGGAACAACGGTTGATATCTCCTACACGGCTGTCGATGCGCAGGGTAAGACAGTAACCAAATCCATGGCGGACAGCGGGATTCCCGATGAGCTGAAGGTAGTGAACAAGGAGAATATTGACAAGGCAATTCAGGATTACTTCGCTACTTACAACACGGACACGATTGATGGTACCGCAATGGATGGGACTAAAGAAGCACACCCCATCACGAAGGACATGATTGCCAACTACGACAACGCGCTTGATACCGCCAAAGCAAACATGATGGCAACAATTAATCAAACCCTTCAGGACATGTCGACGGCACTGGATACCTACAAGGCTTCCGCTCAAAATACGGCTGACATCAATGCCTTGCATGATCGGTTGGATGCGGATGTCGATACAATGAACGCCGTCTTCATGGAAAGTACCACTACCACCAAACAGAGTGATTACATGACGCCGGAGTATGACATTGCTTTTGTTCAGAATCTGCAGAACCAGTCTGGTGAGGAACTTGTTAAAACGTATGGTTACCGGGGCCTGATGACGCAAATGGATGTTGTTTTGGCAAATGCATACGCAAGTTCCCACATGGATAAGCAGGAAAATCTTGGCGGTATAGCAACGAATCTTGTCGTATCTCCCACTGACATGATGCTTATTGGTGATAAGTTTACCTTGAACACCTTCATGCCGGACCTCACCGCACCAGTTGCCCCAACCGCACCTACCAAACCTACGCCAGTAACGGTGCCTGACCTTCCAGGCGAAGAGCCGGTTGAACCAACTGCGCCGACCGAGCCGCAACTGACATTGCAGGCGCTGCAAATTGTGCCTGGTGAGCCGACAAAGCCTACCCTGCCGACGCCGCCAAACCCGGTTAGTGTGCCGGCAGTCCCAGACGAACCGGTTGCACCAACTGAACCAGCACAGCCTGATTACACGCCAAACGTACCGGTGCCGGACAAACCAACGGAACCAACTAAACCGGGCGAGCCAATGCTAGAGGTAGTGCCGCAAGTTCCTGCAGAACCTAGTGCACCGACAGCGCCAAAAGCCCCAACGCTGGATCAGGTGCCAGACCCAATTCCAGTCGGCGATGCCCCAACCGCGCCAAAGGAACCGACTGCACCGAGCTTGGAGGTAGTTCCAAGCTTGCCAGAAAAGCCAACTGATGCTGTTGCCCCAAAAGAACCGCATTATGTTGATGTTCCCGAGGTGCCGGATAAACCAGTGCCACCTGTAGCACCAAAAGTACCGGAGTTCCCACACTTTGAAATGGTGCCGAACCTGCCGCAAACTCCTGACACTCCAGAAACCAGTACAACTACGGACGTGCCACCATACACGACACCAGAACTGCCAGATACAGATGGGCCGCAGACACCAAACACTGACGAACCAAATACCGATGAACCTGACGTCCCAGGTCTCCCAGATACTTTTGGCCCGGACACGGATCAGTCCAACACCGATGGGCCTGGCCTGCCTGATACCTTTGGGGGTACTGAGACGGTCGCAAGTAGTGGCAAGCAAGGCGGTACCACAATGAAGGACGCTGCATTCCGCAACCGGACAAATGGCAAGGCTGCCAGCTTGCCGCAGACTGGTGACGGGGATGCCCGCAGCACCAGTATCATCGGGCTCGCGCTTGCTAGTTTGTTCGCACTGCTCGGCCTCGGCGAGCGGAAGCGCAAGCTGAACTAAGTAAAATGAATTGAAGTTGTTCTTGGGTTCAGAATAAAGGACAAAAAACGGGTAGCCTCCTGAAAAATGGAGACTATCCGTTTTGTCGTGCGATTAGTGTTGCACGCTGTCGCTGGGGGGCCAGCTTTCTTCGGGGGGAGGGGATTGTGTTGCTCGATTATCTATAGAGTACGCAGTAGGTCTCGAATCTGCCGAAAAAAGTATAGTCCGGCCCCGGAACCTTGTGTGCAAAAAAAAGAGCGCCAACCAAAGCTCTACAGCCTTGGTCGGTGCTCTTAATTGTTATTACAGCTTGTTAACGTTGGTAGCCTGAGGACCGCGGTCGCTCTGCTCAACATCGTAAGAAACTGCTTGGCCTTCGTCGAGGGTCTTGTAGCCATCGCCCTGGATAGCTGAGAAATGTACGAATACATCTGTGCCATCCTGACCAGTGATGAAGCCGAAGCCCTTGTCAGCGTTAAACCATTTAACTGTACCTTGCTGCATTAGATGAATCTCCTTTATGAAAACAAATGTGACGGTAAACTAGTAAGCTTGAAAAGAAAATTCATTATGCAAAGCAAGACAAATCTCTGTTTAAGTTACGTTGGTGATAGCATACCAT
Source organism: Lacticaseibacillus zhaodongensis (assembly GCF_009687905.1). GTDB lineage: Bacteria > Bacillota > Bacilli > Lactobacillales > Lactobacillaceae > Lacticaseibacillus > Lacticaseibacillus zhaodongensis. The sequence goes on from NZ_BLBG01000005.1 coordinate 13,260, forward strand.
GCGCGCCAAGAAATAGCTAGCAAAATGTGAAAGTTTCTCGTAATCGCGATCAGAGCTGCTTGGTGATCATCTTTTGCGTTGCTTAGCTAGCTTTGCAACTCGTATTTGTATTTGTCGCTACGGATAACTTGTCTGGAAATGTGCAGTGGCTTTTTAGCTGGCCCGTATACATAATCCGTAATTTCCATCAGTGGCGTGTTGCGTTCAACTTGGAGCAGGAAAGCTTCGTTTGCTGACGCATATGCGATTGCAAAAGTTTTGTGACCGCCCGCCGGAACAATCTTGTAATCAGTCTTGAGCAACTTGTAGAGAGAGCCACTGAGGTTTTTGTTAATGAGTGACTTATATTGTGAAGTGAAGTAATTGGTCTCAACACAAAAAGGTTCATTGTCTATATAACGCAAGCGGGTCAGCTCCACTAATTGATTGGTAGGCTCAATAGTGAAAAACTCTTGCTGGCTCTTGGTCGGGCTTGTTAACCGTGCATCTACTAATTTAGTTGTCATAGTGACACCCAGTCGCTCGGCATTGCTGGTTAAACTGAGAAATTGTGTTCGCGGAGTATCTGAGCTAACGTTCTCGCGGACAAAAGTTCCTTTGCCGTGAATCTTAACTAGAGTCCCGTCATTAACTAATAGGTCGAGGGCGTGCCGGATAGTGCTACGACTTAAATTAGTCGCTCGTCGTAGTTCAAACTCAGTTGGGAGCTTGGATCCAGAATTGTATTTACCACTTGTTATTTCACTACGGAGCTTATCCGCCAGTTGTCCGTACAACGTATTTGATTTCAAAGATTCTTTGTCTGTAGCCTCAACCATTGTGACTAACCTCCTGGATAGCTAGTATCAGCGTAAGTATACAACAATGAGTGGCTAATATCTTCAATATTTTTCAATTTAAGAAAGGGCTTGCATTTTCTCTGCGCGGTGTATATCATGTAGCTGTTCTCAAAAGTTGTATGGCGTTGTATCTAAAATAGGAGGAAAAATCGTGAAAATTCAGGATGAAGTTCAAGATGTGTTGGGACAAGTCAACTCTACGATAAATGAACCGGTACAGAAGGTTGTCTGGATCGGAGCAGGTGGCTCATTTGGCGGCTTTTATGCGGCACAGTATTTTATGACCCATAATGCGGTTAAAATTTCTTCAGAAATGTTCACCAGTAAAGAGTTTGTACTGGCGGTACCGGCATATGTGGATCAGACAACACTCGCAATCGTTTGCTCGATGCGTGGGACTCCGGAGACATGTGATGCAGCCAAAGCGGCAAAGGATGCTGGAGCAACTGTAATTGCACTTTATGTTGATGAATCTCGGTTAACAGATGTTGCTGATTTCAAAATTAAGTACGAAAGTCTAGCCGTTGACGAGAGCCGTACTGAGCGCTCGAACACCAGCATTGCTTTAATGCTGGCCATGACCTTAGTTCATGAAACTGATGGATATGCAGACTACGAAGTGGCAATGAGCGCCTTTGATAGTGTGGATACAATTTACCGCCGTGCCGTTGAGAATACGACCCCGTTGGCTATTAAGTGGGCAAAGCAAAATGCTGAACGCAAACCAATTTTCGTTCTTGGTAGTGGCCCGGCATACGGTGCAGCATATATTTTCTCCATTTGTAATATCGAAGAGATGCTGCAGATTCCATCACCAACAACGAACAGTGCGGAGTATTTCCACGGTCCGTTTGAGACTTTAGATAAGAATACCTCAATCTTCCAGCTGGTTTCTGTTGGCCGCACCCGGGCAGCAGATGAAAGGGCACTCGATTTTTACCGGCGGTTCGGTGGTGATAAAGTGTATGTCCTTGATGCTAAGGAAATCGGCCTTAATGACATTGACGATCGGGTTTCGGAGTATTTTAATCACGTAATCTTTGCACCAGTCCTAAACAACGTCTACATGCGGGCACTGTCAAGAGAAATCAAGAAGCCGTATACCACTCGGCGGTACATGTGGAAAGTTAGTTACTAGATTATGGTTTAGTATCAGAATATTTGTTTCACCATATCCCCTTATTTGTAAACGGTAAGATCATGTTGTATGGTTGTTTTGAAACCGTTTTATATTTAAGGGGGTTATTTTTATGGCAGTGGACATTCAGGATGCTGTATTGGAAGAGATTGATCGCCTGTGCAGTGGTGATGATCTTCAGGATGTTGTGGTCACTGCCGATGCGATTGCAACGGCGGTGGCCATCAAGAGAAATACGGCCAGTCAATATCTGAATACATTGGTTAAGAGTGGTGCTGCCGTGAAGGTTAACACACGACCAGTTAGATTCTATGGGTACAAAGCCTTAACTCGGGTTCTAGGCGTTAAGCCGAATAAGGGTGAGTATGCATCCATAGAGGAGCTGTTTGCTCAGAAGAGGGCGCCATTAGATCCGTTGGGACAAGTCATTGGCGCCCAGCAATCGCTGTTTTCCCAGATAAAGCGCATGAAGGCGGCGGCTAGGTATCCGGGGGTTGGTTTGCCAATTCTGCTCACAGGGCCAACAGGTTCTGGTAAGTCATTTTTGGCAAAAATGTTCTATAACTACTGTGTGCAACAAGGTTATCTGGGCACCGACAGTCAGTTTGTGCATCTCAATTGTGCCGAATATGCCGATAATCCAGAGTTGTTGGCTAGTATTTTGTTTGGCTATAAACGCGGTGCATACACTGGTGCTGACCGTGATAGTGGTGGCTTGTTTGATCGTGCTGACAAAGGAATGCTGTTTCTTGATGAAGTGCACCGTCTTGGGGCTAAGGGTCAGGAAAAGCTCTTCGAGTACTTAGACAATGGGGTAGTGTCACCACTGGGTGAGACAAGGGCGAGCCATCACGTTCAGGTACGATTAATTTTCGCTACGACAGAAAATGTGCAAAGTACATTTCTACAGACTTTCATTCGCCGTATCCCCGTTCAAGTGGAAATCCCAGGCATTAATGACAGAACCCAGTTTGAACGTGAAGGGTTGACCAAGCTCTTCTTCCTTAACCAGGCTAAACACGTACATCGGACTTTAGCAATCAGTAAGCAAGTGCTTGGAATACTCACAGGTCAGCATTACGACAGCAATGTGGGTCAAATGAAGAACCATATTACGCTGACTGTTGCTAGCGCATTATCCAAAGCGGAGAACCTTGAGAATGACGGTAGGCTGCATATCAACGTTAGTGATCTTCCCGCCGAAATCTGGCGGGGTAGCAATGCTGATAGCGAAGGGACCCGTTTACGGTTGACTGGGGATAGTTCGACGGTCGATGTTTCACCAGATATGGACCTATCCGAACTGATAGACGACGACTCTGATCAAGATAATCAGATTCGGCAAACCTTTAACCGCATCGCTGATAATTATCAACACTTTGGCATGAACGATTCGTTCTTAGATACTAGTGCCGATTTAGTTAATGCTTTAACGGACGAAATGATTTTTAGTGAGGTAATTGACCGGGGTGAGGTCCCACTAAATCTGCTTAAAAAAATTATGAAGGTAAAGCTGGATTCACTGGCGGCGGATTATTCAGTTGAGTTTTCCGGTAACAGTCTGGTGGTCATCGCATACTTTTTCTACTACAGACAATTTTCGTACTGGATGCTTTCTGCTCAAGACCACGCCTTGCTGACAAAAATTAGCGATACATTGGCTGGGGTATCACCCCGAATCGCGAAGTTTACTGATGAAATCACTAAGATGGTCGAGACTTCGCTTTCCCTACCAATTGATGTCGTCGACCGCCTATTCTTGCAGCTATATCTACAAGAAGCAGTTAAGGTTAATCGAGATAATTCGATTCGCTGTATTGTGTTAGCACATGGCTATTCAACGGCAAGCAGTATTGCTAATGTGGTTAACCGGATTGTGGGCAAGCAAATCATTGGCTATATTGACATGCCACTGGACATTGATGTTGAAACTATCGGCCAGCGAATTTCCGATTATATTGCCAGCCACTCCATTTCATCGGGCATGATATTGATGGTGGACATGGGCTCTCTGGAGGGGATTCATAAGTACATTCATGGCACGATTGATTTTCCAATTGGGATTATCACTAACGTATCCACACAGACGGCACTGATTGTTGCTGACCAAGTGATGCACCAAAAGGATATCGCTACAATCGTGAACAGCACGGTGGAGGGCATTAAGAGTGATGGTCGGGTCATTTATCCTGAGAAGGTGAAGAAAAACCTGATTATTACCTGCTGCAATACCGGAATTGGGACTGCTAATCAGATCAAGAACTTACTAGATACGAGTTTCGCGGACAAGCTTGACGTGGTCGTAAATGCGTATGATTATCGAAGGATTCGGCAGGAGAGCCAGATTAAGGTTCTTGAAAAGGCCTATAACGTATTGGCAATTGTCGGAACGGTTAATCCTAAGGTTGATGGCGTTCCGTTCGTGCCGTTGGAAAAATTGATTGTTGGTGAAGATTCAGAGCTCCTTCAAGAGGCCCTGGGAAGTGTCGCTGATTCCAAGCAAATTGATGATGCTATCAAGACAATTCTGCACAACTTTACGATTGAACGCGTAATCAATTCCTTAACGATTCTGGATGCCAGTGGGGTAATGGACACAATTGATGTAGTCATGGAACGCTATGTCGATTTAGCTAAGAAGCCATTAACTAACCCTAAGCGGATGGCGCTGTACGTCCATGTTAGCTGCCTGATCGAGCGGTTGATCCGTAATGAACCAATTATGACTTATGACTGGGAACACAGTCAGTGCGACACTAAAGTTCTAGATAATCTCAAAACAGCGCTTAGTGTCGTGGAAGACAAATATAGTGTCACGATTCCAAAATCGGAGCTCGGCTATATTGACGATATTGTAGAAGGCTAAGCCTGGTGTTATAGGCTTTAATGAATTAAAGAATAATTTTTAAAGGAGCGGGCCGAAAACTGGCACGCTCCTTGCTTATATATAAGTGTAAGGCTGAAGGACATGAAGAAGGCGGCGATAACCACCATGATTCAGTTCGAAATTGAAGAAGGGAGGTCGTTACAATGCGAATCATTCTAGTTAGCCACGGGCGTTTAGCCCTAGGCATGAAAGACACAGTTAAATTCATCATGGGTGATATGCCAAATCTAAGTGCATATGCTGCGTACATTGACAACAACGAAACCGAATATGTTTACAGCATTGAGGCTGAATTGGAGCATTACCCAGATGAACAATTTGTGATTTGCACAGATGTCCTGGGTGGTTCTGTCAACACAACGATGGTGCAATTCCTTAAAGACTACAAGAACGTTGAAATCATCACTGGAATGAACCTACCGCTTGTACTGCAGTTGCTAGCACAAACCAGTGCGCTAGATAAAGAGTCGTTAGCCAACATAATCAAGCAAGCGCAAGGTGGCTTGGTTGATGTAAATCAGCTATTGGTTAATCAGCAAGGAAAGGAGGATTTGTAATGATCAAACTTGTTCGAATTGACCACCGTTTAATGCACGGTCAGGTGATGTTTTCTTGGACTAAGGCTGAAGGAATTGAGCGGATTATTATTATCGATACCGCGTCTGCCGAAGATGAATTTAAGCGGATGTCTCTGAAACTAGCCAAACCACAAGACATGAAAGTCAGCTTGTTCAGCGTGGACCAAGCAATTGAGCGAATTCCTAAGATTAAGAAGCTTAAGGACAACACGATGCTTATCTTTGGTAACGTCGCCGAGACCTACAAGTTCATTAAAGAATTTGGTGCCATACCAGAAATTAATTACGGCGGAATTCTTGATCGTCCCGGTGCAAAACGCTTTAGCAATGCTATTTACCTTACGGATGACGAAGTCGAAAAAAGTCGCGAGTTAGCCAATATGGGAATCACCCTTTACATGCAGCAAGTACCAACGTCCAGTAAAGATATTTTAAACGATAAATTATAAAGCTCGATGTAAGTATTGTCTCTCCGAAAACGGAGAAAGGAGCGTGAACAGAATGTTCTTAAAAGCGCTACTAATTGGCATTATTAGCATTATCGCTATGTTGGATTCGCGTATGTTGGGTCGTTCCAACCTCGAGCGTCCGCTGATTGTAAGTACGCTGGTCGCGATTGTGCTAGGTGATGTCACGAAGGGTTTGATGGTCGGCGCCTCACTGGAATTGATCTCAATGGGTCTTGTGAATGTTGGTGCTGCTGTTGCAACCGACATGGTCCTAGGTTCCATTATCGCAACGTCATTTGCTATCTTGTCTAATACAAATGCCCAGACAGCCTTGACTGTCGCAATTCCAATTGCTGTGTTTGGTCAGCTGCTCGGGATTGTTGTCCGGATGGCGATGTCCACCCTGTCACATATGGCTGAAGCTGATATCAACAAGGGTAAGTTTAACCGGGCACTTAGTTATCATGTTGTCTGGGGAAATGTGTTCTATAGCTTGATGTACTTCGTCCCAACATTCCTCGCGATTTACTTTGGTACCGGTGTTGTTGATCGAATTGTTAAGGTGATTCCTACTTGGCTGACCAACGGATTGACTCTTTCCAGTAAGATTTTGCCTGCCTTTGGGTTCGCGTTACTGATGTCTACCATGTTGAACAAGAAGAACTCAGTTTACTTGTTCTTAGGATTCTTCATTACCGCATACGCAAACCTATCAGTTACCGCTATTGCTATCTTCGCTGTGATTCTGGCTCTCATCGTTAATGAATTTCTGCCTAAAACCGGAAAGAGTGATAAGCCAGTGGTTTCTGCCGCTGAAGCTAATGTTAGCTCTTCAACCGAGAGTAACGATGGCGGAGACGATGACGACGATGATGACCTGGAAGAACTGTGATGAAAGGAGTGATTAGAAATGGCTGATTCAATTAAATCCATGACTCCAGCGCAGAAGAAGGACTTGCGCAAGAAGAGCTGGTCGTTCCTGTGGCGCTCATGGGCTATTCAAGCATCATGGAACTACGAACGGCAGATGAACATGGGTTTCCTGTGGGGAATCGCACCAACTCTAAACAAGCTTTACAGTAAGCCAGAAGATCTGGAAAAGAAAAAGGCAGCTTACCAGCGGCACATGGCTTTCTACAACTGTACCCCGCAGACCAGTTCTTTTGTACTCGGGCTAGCTGCCTCTATGGAAGAGCAGTACGCGAAGGATCCTTCATCGATTGATCCTGAGTCAATTAACGCCGTCAAGTCATCTTTGATGGGTCCATTATCTGGTGTTGGTGATTCATTCTTCCAAGGCACTATCCGGATTTTGGCATTCAGTTTAGGAATTAACCTGGCACGTCAGGGTAGTATTCTTGGCCCGATTCTCGCGATGATCATCTCTATCATTCCATCATTTGCAGTTACTTACTGGGGCGGCCAGTTTGGTTACACCGCTGGTAAGAAGTACTTAAAGGTACTGACGGGTGGCGGACTGATGAGCCGAGTTATGTATCTGGTTAACATCGTTGGGCTGATGGTTATCGGCGCCATGATCGCCAGCATGATTGGCATTACAACGCCAATCAAGATGGGGGCTGCGTTTAACCTGCAGAAGACTCTGGATAGTATCTTTCCCCAGATGATTCCACTGGCCTTTACCTTCCTGATGTACTGGATGCTACGCAAGAAGATCAACACCGGCTGGATTCTCCTGTTCTGCATCGGCGGCGGAATTCTTCTCAGCGTACTGGGTATTTTCAAGTAGTTTCGTTCAATTAATTAGGGTTTACGAATTTTAAAAACCATTATTTATAGCTTAGGAGGCTTTCTTATTATGAGTACATTGTCACCAAAGGAAATTATTGCTGCTATCAAGTCAAAGCACGCGGACATCAAGCAGGTTCTGTTTGTTGGGTGTGGTGCTTCCATGTCCGACCTGTATCCTGCATACTACTTCATTCTTCACGAAGCAAATGACTTGCAGACAGCCATTATCACCGGCAATGAGTTCAATTACGATGCACCAAAGAATGTTGGTCCACAGACGATTGTAATTACTGCATCACTCGGTGGGACTACACCAGAATCTGTTGAAGCGACCAAGAACGCTGTTAAGTGGGGTGCCAACGTGGTTACCCTCAGTCACAACCCAGATGCTCCAATCGTTGCGGCTGCAGAATACTCCATCGTGCACGGATTTGAAGAAAGCTACTCCGCAAAGGTCCAGAAGATGACGCTTGCTCTGAAGTTGGCCGTTGAAATCAAGCAGCAGTTTGAGGGCTACGATTACTACGACGAAGCGCAAAAGGGCTTTGATGGCATTTACGGATTGATCGATGAGCAGGTTCAGCACGTTGGTCCTGAGGCTAAGAAGTTTGGTGAATTGTACAAGAACGATTCAACAATCCATGTATTAGCAAGCGGTGCTACCTGGGGCGCTGGTTACGCAACCGGTAGTTTCCTGTTTGAGGAAATGCAGTGGATCACAGCACCAGTTCACAACTCCGGCGAGTACTTCCACGGCCCATTCGAACTCACCGAAAAGGACGCACCGTACCTGCTATTTGCTAACGATGGTAGCACCCGGCCAATGGACATGCGCGCACTTACCTTCCTGCAACGCTTTGACGCTAAGATTACCTTGGTTGATGCGAAGGACTTCGGTTTGAAGGATGTTGCTGGCCCACACGTCATCGACTACTTCAACCCAATGCTCCTGACTGGTGTATTCCGGGCATACGCTGAAGAACTGGCAGCACAGCGTAACCACCCACTTTCCAAGCGTCGCTACATGTGGAAGCTGACCTACTAATCAAAAAACTTTGCTAAAATTCTGAATAGGGAAACTAATGAAAAGGGGGCTGAGGCCCCTTTTTCTGGTGATATGTCTGATGAGAAAGGAGTAGCGGTGTACCGGAACTTTTTATGGTTGGTACCGCGAGTCTAGCTAATGAAGAAAGCATTGATATTTGACATGGATGGCGTTCTGGTCGATAGTGAACCCTTTTATTTCAAGCGTCGCATGAGGTTCTTTAAAATGCGTGGAATTAAACCAGATTCAACGGACATTCACGATTACTTGGGGATGTCCAACGACCAGGTTTGGGCGGCCTTAGTAAATGATCCAAGCAAAAGGCAGCAGCTTTGGCAGGACTACGCAGCATTTCAGGACGCAAATCCAATTGATTATCGGCAAGTGCTTAATTCTGGTGTTAAGGAGCTACTCCGGTACCTGAAGGACAATGGTTATGGCGTGGCATTGGCCTCAGCGGGAATTCCAGAAGAAATAATGCGAATGGTGAATGAATGCCAGATTAAGCAGTTCTTCGATGTGATTTTGAGTGGTGAAAAGCTACCAGCCAATAAGCCAGCACCCGACATCTACCTAAAAGCAATTGAGCAGTTAGGTGTGAGTCGTGAGGAAAGTCTGGTCATCGAGGATAGCTATAACGGGATTGCTGCAGCCAAAAATGCGGGAATTGAAACGTGGGCAATTGATCAGTCTGACATGGGTGTAGATCAGTCAGCTGCTGACAAAATTGTCGCGGATATTCCCGAAATCCAACAGCTACTTCAGAATTAGGAACCAGTATTGGAGGTGAGAAGTATGGCACTTGAACAGACATTGGGTCAGAAGCAGCGATTGTTGCTTTCCCAGTCAATGCAGCAATCTCTAGAAATACTGCAAAGGGATGGTGTCAGCTTGCATGACTACCTCCAAGAAGCGAGTCTTTCAAATCCGCTGTTCGAAGTTCCGGATACAGTAAGCACAGCTGTTGATAGTTTAGCGGGTGTTCCTGAGACGCAGGGGCCAAATCTATACGAGTATTTAATGAGTCAGATCGAATTGCGGTACACCGACCGACCTCTGCGTAAAGTGGTTGTTGATTTGATTAACAATCTTGATAAAGACGGTTTCTTAAAGCTTGATGTCGAGCGTTACTGTAAGGAGCAGCACGTTACAAAGACTGTATTTGACGATGCGTTGACAATCCTGCAAAGCTTAGATCCCGTTGGCGTGGGAGCACGCACACTGCAGGAAGCTTTAATTTTGCAGGCGCAAGCGGAACCGGATTGTCCGCCACTTGTTATGAATATTCTGCAAGAGCATTATTTAGATTTTCTGCACAATGATGAGCACCGGATTTTGGTGGCAACTGGTGCCACAGTTGGTGAGTATGGGCAAGCAAAAAAGTTCATCGGCACGTTTACTGCCCGCCCTGGAGCCCCATTTAACGGCGATGAAACTCAATATCGAGTTCCCGACTTACGAATCCGTCCTGATGGTTCGGGTTTCAAACTATATCTAACCAAATATGGAAAACCGCAATTGGTCTTCAATGAAAGTGAATTTGATGATTTAAAAGTGCAGGTGGACGCTGACTTAGAACAATATTTGCGAGACAAAGTCAGCGAATATCAGGCATTGGCACATGGTGTTAAAAGGCGGGAAGACACAATTCTGGCGATCGCGAAGTTGGTAGCGACGCATCAATGGCCGTACCTTAGTGGTGAAAAAGCGTTCATTCGGCCGCTAATTCTGCGGGACGTAGCCAACAAACTCAATCTGAGCGAATCAACGGTTAGTCGTGCGATGAGCGGTGAGTATATTGATAGTCCGCGGGGTGTGCTGGCGATGGACAGCTTGTTGACGAAACGAGGCAGTCTTCACAATGATGACGGGGTCGACAACGAAGCCATTGCTTCGATACGTGCGGTTGTGGGAGCTGAGGATAAGCGCAAGCCTCTAAGTGATCAGAAGGTTGCTGATGTTCTTAAGAACAAATTCGGAATAACGATATCGCGACGGACGGTTGCCAAGTATCGTAGCATTGCGGGCATCCCAGATAAGAAGTTACGTCGTGAGCAAAGTTAGCGAGGTAAAATCAGTGAGTTTGATAACGAAAGTATCAAGTTACCAGCAGAGCTGGCGTAAATTGACAGTGGCTATATTCTATGGGATCTGTCTTGGAGTTGCTTTGAACTTATTTTGGATTCCAGGGCGGATATCTGCCGGTGGGGTTACTGGCCTATCCCAAGTCATTGCCATCATCTTTGAGCGGTATCTGAATTTCACATTTTTGGGAATTCATGTGACCAGTATTATGTCGCCTGCCAATCTGATTTTTCTGATCAATGTACCCCTGTTTTGGATAGCGTGGCGTGACATTGGCAGGTCATTCACCATTTTCACCTTTGTCACGGTGCTCATGTCGTCAGTGATGATTAATATGTTGTCGGGGTTAAAGCCGGTGACAACGGATCCGATGATATGTGCTATTTTTGGGGCTGTAATCAACGGAGCCGGAATTGGTTTTGCACTTCGGAACGGTTTATCCAGCGGCGGTACAGATATTGTCGGTTTAGCTTTACACAAGCGGATGGGAATTACCGTTGGCACGGTAAATACAATCATTAACGCCGGCGTGGTCTTGATGACGGGTTTCTTGGAAGGATGGCCGCGGGCACTGTACTCAGTCATCTCAATTTTCATTGCCGGGAAGGTGTTGGATGTTGTCTACATCAAGCAGCAGCGTATTCAGGTAATGATTGTGACAAACAAACAGCAAACTGATTGCGTAGTTAAATCTATCCAAGAAAGCTTGGCACACGGCATCACGGTATTTAAGGATGCTGAGGGTGCTTATGCCCATCAAAGCAAGGTTGTCTTGCTAACCATTATCTCGCGTGCTGAACTAGACCAACTGGAAAATGCTGTTCATAAAGAGGATCGACATGCATTTATTTCTGGTACGCAGGTTGTCCAGTTGGACGGTAAATTTGTAGAACCACAGATTTGATTCATTTAGTATAGAATTACGGATTATAGGTCAAGTAGACGCGGAATGGTTTTTCGAATCTACTTGGCTTTTTTGTGCACGTGGTTAGTGTTATCAAGCTTATACAACTACAATCGCGGTCACAGCCGCTACTAAGCAAACTTTTCAGCAAGACGCTACTCGCGGCCGATTTTGCTATAATAAAGAAACTAGAACAAGCAGAAGGGGTAGCCATGTCAGCAATTACCGTATTAATGTCCGTATACAATGAGACCGAAGCCCAGCTCCGTGCCGCAATCGAGTCCATCTTGCAGCAGACCGAGGCCGATTTTGAGATGCAGATCGTGCTCGACCAGCCGAATGCTAGCGACTTGCTCGCGATTCTGAACGAGTACCAGGACCTGGACCCGCGCGTGCACGTGCTCGTGAACAAGCAAAATTCCGGGCTGCCGTTCTCCTTGAATCGCGGCATCGAGGCTGCGTCCGGGGATTACCTCGCGCGGATGGATGCGGACGACATTGCTAAGCCCCAGCGTTTCGCCACCCAGCTGCACCTGATGCAGCAGCGGCGGCTCGACGTGCTGTCGACCAACGCCCACTTCATTGATGAAAACGGCAAGAGCGTCGGCAACCACAACGCGATTCCCGAGAGCTCTAAGGCGCTAGCCGAACTGCTGCCGTATGGGTCCAACCTGATCCACCCCAGCGTCATGATGAAGACCGCGTCCATCAAGGCGGTGGGCGGTTACCGGCTGCTGCCGACCGCGGAGGATTACGACCTCTGGCTGCGACTCCTGAAGGCCGGCTACAAGATCGGCGCCACCAACGCCCGGTTAATGGATTACCGGTTGCGCGGCAACTCGATGACCCAGGGTGACCGCTACAAGGTCTTCCTCGTCTCCGAGTACCTGCAGCAGACTTTTGCCGCTGGGGACTTCCCCGATGCTGACACCGAGCTCAAGCAGTTGCAGGCTTACCTCGATCAGAATCAGCTCAGCAACAAGCAGCGCGCCGCCCAGTTCACGCGCCGGGTCAAAATGTTGTCGGCGGGCAAAACGGCTTTGCGCGAACGCAAGCCACTGCGGGCGGTCAGCCTGGTCAGCCGCGCGCTCGTCGATCCAGCCGTCCGGCGTTACGCCAAGCAGTCGCAAGCATACAGCAAGGTTTACGCACGCTTGATCGAAGCGGTCGTGCCGGCAACCGGGATCGAGAACGACAACCAGTAGCCGCAACGTAACTAACTGTTCAGGAAGGAACTCACAATGATTCTGATGCTGTCGAACATGTACCCATCCGCCAAGTACCCGAACTACGGCGTTTTCGTGAAGAACCTCTACGAAGCCATGGCCCAGGAACTGCCGATGGAGCAGGTGGTCTTAAACAAACACGTTAATAAGTGGCACAAGCTGCGCGCATACATCGCGTATTTTGCAAAATCATTCGTGCACATCATGAGCCGTAAAACGCAGATCGTCTTCGTCAGCTATGCCAGCTACAACGCCTTCCCAACGCTGCTCGCGCGGGCGCTCGGGCGACGGCCGCTGATCATCACCAACCTCCACGGCAGTGACGTCACGACTGAGTCCAGCCTGGCGCAGCACCTGAACTTCCTGACCGCAGCGATTTTGAAGCACTCAGACACAGTCATCGTGCCGTCCCCGAGCTTCAAGACCATGTCGGAGCACAAGTACGGCTACAGCGGCGCCATCGTTTCCCCGTCCGGCGGGGTCGACACGACTTACTTCAAGCCGCAGCCCGCGCAAAAGCAGCCCGGCGTGATCAACCTCGGCTACATCAGCCGCGTGGACGAGAACAAGGGCTGGAACGTGGTCCTCGGAGCGGTCCGCGACCTCATGCAGGACAATGCCGCGCCCAAGGTCCACCTGACACTGGTCGGCAGCGGTACCGCCGACGCCGAGTGCGCTCAGATGATCAAGGACTACGGGCTCAGCGATGTGGTGACGCGCATCGCAATGTTGCCGCAAGCCGAGCTGCTCGGTCAGTACAACAAGCTGGATGTCCTTGCCTTCCCCGGCGCCGGCACTGCGACCGGCGAGAGCCTCGGCCTCGTCGGTCTGGAAGCCATGGCCTGCGGGGTGCCCGTCATCGGGGCCGATTACGGCGGCATCGCCACTTACGTCGAGGAGGGCCAGAACGGTTACCTATTCGACCGCAAGCCTGGTGATGACAGCAGTAGCGCGAGTCTCGCGGCCAAAATCCGCAAGTTCGCGGGTCTGGACGCGGACGCTCGCGCTGCGATGGCGCAGAATGCCCGCGCGACGGCATTGCGTTACGACGCCAAGAAGGTCAATGCGGAGTTGGTGGCCAAACTCAAGGCCAAGTACGGCGAGCTATTACAATAGTAGAATTAGTTTTAGATACGGCAGCACTCGTTCCGCTTCGACGGGGTGGGTGCTGCCGTTTGTGTGCAAGCACCTAGTTTGCTTGCGCGCAGGTGCTGACAAGCAACACGCGGACGGTAAAACTAGCATATCAGGGTCAGGACATATTTTTACAAACGCGCAATATGTCGCAAAAAGTCAAGCGGGACAAGGGTTTCAGCGATTGCTAAAAATATGGCTTGATACAATGTTCACAAATTGGCTTGGAATTGCAGTTGAATCGGTCTCGGCACACCGCGGTTTCTGGGTTTGCTAAAAGATGGTGCGGCAATTTGCTGGATCCGGCATTTAGCGGGTTCGCAGGTTGGGCGCCCGCCGCACTCCATATTTTGACGTATTCGTGAAAGCCAGTGGTGACAAGGGTTTGCGGGCGGTTCTGCGCATATTTTATTATATGTCCCGACCCAGTTTTGGACCTTTGCGCCGTGCTCTGTTGCGAGTCAGCGGTCGATTGCGAGTTGCGCCGATGTTGGGGGCTTTGCTGACCACAACAAAATGACCACCATCCGGGGTCCAGATGGTGGTCAACAGGGGGAAAAGAACGCGGGAGTGAACCATTACTTGGCGGCGAAGTTGACGTATGCTGCGTCCACGTACTGGTCGCCGCCAAGGTTGTAAAGCTTGGTCTTCCCGATGTAAATGATTTTGCCGAAGCAGTGCCACTTGCTACCGTTGCGCAGCTTTTTGGCGGTGCCGTTCGGATTGCGGACCAACTTGCCTTGCCGCGTCCACACCTGGACCCCGTAGCCGGCCACGTACTTGATCGTGGCCGTGCCGATCATCGTGCTAGGAGCGATGTCCGGCTGCTTGGTTCCGGTGGTGGGGATGTGCTGGTCAGTCGCCGCGGTCAGCGTGAGGGGGGATGCATTGATTTCCGCGGTGGTCTGAACTGGTGTGGTTGATCCAGTACCCGTTGGCTTGTCAAAAGGTGGCGCAACGACAGGCTGCTGCGCCCGAAACGCAGCTAGCGTGCTGGTTAGCAGCGCCTGCCGCAGAGCTTTGCGTGCGGCCTGCAACTCACTGAGCAGTTGCGGTAGTGCTTCTCCGCTACTACCTGGCGTTTTCAGCTCGCTTTCGGCGCGCGCGTACGCCTGCAGTAAGTTGCCGTACTCCGGTAAATTCTGGGTAGTGCTGAGATGCTGTTCCTGAATGATGCCGAGAAGGAAGCCGACGTCCGGTGTTAATGTATGCAGCGCATTCAGGGCACTAGCATCTTCTGGGGTTGAACTGGTGGTTGCCGGTTCGGTGGTCTGGGCCGCCGCTGCTTGCGCAATGTGTCGCTGCAGTGTTTGCACCGCGGTGTTGAGCCGACTTGTCCAGGCTTGGGCGGTGGTTATGTCGGTGATTTGCTGATTGGCGAGAGCCGCACCGCAGGCATCTAGTTGTTGCTGGACGGCATTGATGTCGGTGGCGAATTCCGGAGAGCTCGGCGCGCGATTTTGAAATGCTTGGGCGAGACTGACCATTGTGCGGGTGTAATTAGTGGCCGCCTGTTTTGCGGCTTGGGCAGCCGCTTCCTGTTCAGCCTTGGTTTTGACGATGCTGCTTTGCAAAATTTGCACGGAGTCGTTCAACTTGGCAGCCCAAGCCTTGGCCATGGTCATATCGGTAATTTGCTGATTGGTGATGGCCTGTTCACACGCTGTGATCTGTGCATTGAGCTGCTGGTATTCCATGGTCGTTTGGTTCGTGGCCGCCGCTTGTTTGAGGTAGGCACTAGCAATCGTGATTGCATTCGTGGTGTAGGCAACTGCCATCTTTTGTTCAACGCGCGCTGCTTCTTGCTGGGCAGCTAGCTCAGTCTGGAGCTTGCTAACGCTGGTCTTGAGGGTCTGAACAGATGCGTTGAGTTGAGTAACCAAAGTTTTTGCGGCGGTCATGTCAGAAATCTGTTTGTTAGCGATGGCCTGCGCGCAGGTGGTGATTTGCTGGCCAAGATTCTGGTAGTCCTGCGCGTAATGGCTATCTACGGGTGTTTGTTGGTAGTAGGCACTGGCAACGGTGAGTGCGTTCTGGGTGAAGGCTACGGCCGCTTTCTGTTCAGCTGCCTTGGCCTGTTCTTGCGCGGTTTTCTTGGCTTGCGCGTCAGCAACTTCGGTTTTAAGCGTTTGGAAGACAGCACTTAGTTTTGTGGACCAGTCCTTGGCAATTTGTTCGCGGTCGATTTGGTCTGCAGGAGCTGAAGTGCCACGGTTTTGGAATGCTTGGACGGCTGCCCTCAACTTTGCGTCCCAGTCTTTGGCCGTTGCAAGATCGTGAACTTGCTGATTAGTAATGGCCTTTTCACAGTCAGCTATTACTTTGCTTAGTGCTTGGTACTCCGGGGTGGATCGATCCGCCATTGTCGTAGGTTTCAGGATAGCTTTTGTGCGTTTAACTGCAGCACGGGCATAAACGTTTGCTTCCTTTTGTTCATCGGATTGTTTGCTAGCTGCTGCAGCAACACCGTCTTTGAGTGCTTGCAGCGCATCGGCCAGTGTCTGATTCAGCTTCTGGAGCGTGGCCTCGTCTGCAGTATCTGCAACACCCTTCGCTGCTGATAATGCATCAGCAAAAGTCTTGTACTCGGGTGCACTCGTTGCAGTTGGCGTTTGCTGGAGGTAGGTCTCGGCGGTGGAGATGGTGGCCTGCAATGTGGTCTTAGCACTTGAAATTGGTGTCGTTGCGACCTTCGCAGTTCCAATTGGCGGTGTGTTGAGCGCAGCTACTTCCAAATTTCTTAGCTCGTCAGCATCAGCAATTGCTTGTGCCACTGTCTTGTAATAAGGTGCGGCTTGTTTCCTGTTTTCAACTACCTGTTGAAATTTGGTAATGAATGCCGCGTATTCTGGTGACTGTTTCTGACCAGGTGACAGTTGATCGATAAATTCATAGGCAACCATGTAGGCTTGATTAATGCAAGCTTTTGCCCGATTAAGCTCTGAAGCAGTGTCATGATACTTTTTCTGGGAAGCCTCAGCATCAGCGTTACGCGCCGCGTCTCCTTGCTGGATTATGCGATCAGCAGTTGCCTTTCCGGGTGATGTTGACGGATTGTTTGGTTCTGATTGAGCTAGGAAATTGTTGAGTTGAATGATTGCTTGTTCCAGCTGAGTGCGGGTTGAACTCCCAGCAGCCGTGTGCGTTGTGGCTAATTGGTTATTGTAGAGTGATACCCGAGTCATCAAGGTTCGGTAAGTTGTGAAATCAATGTTGAGGGCCTGCAACTGTTCCGGTGTAGCTAGATACTTATCTTGCTCTGGTATTTCATTAACGTAAAGGTATGCGTGTGCAGTCACGCAGCCAATCGCGGTTGGTGCGACTGCGAGTGCCGCCGCTAGCGTTGCCGCGATTGCCAAACCGTGGTGGTGCGGTCCATGGGGGTGTAGGATTTTCATCTATTATCTCCTCATCGTCTTTGACTTGAGTGTCAGCGCAAAAAATCCGGTTCATGCTTGGAACTCATGCTTTAATTTTATTTCCTCCAGGCGGGAGATAAAACAAGCCTCTAATTGCATCTTGGCAAAGAATAACGATTCTGCGCTATGGATTACCGTGGCCACGACGATAAAGAACAAAATTACGCTGCGACTGCAGCCCTTAAAAAGTTGTCATCCGGGTCGGAACTACCATCAGAGCGCATTCCGTAGTCAAAAGATGGCACTCTTTCTTACCGCATTTGCAGCCGTAAATATGAATCGATTGTTGATGGCCCATAAATTTGACCAAAAAAAGAGGATCGCAATCAGCGACCCTTAATCAGTGAGATATTAAATACTTACTTCTTCGGCGTGAAGTTGATGAAGTTGGCGTCAATGAACTGGTCGCCGCCAAGGTTGTACATCCGGCTGCCGTTGAGGTTCAGCACGCTGCCGAAGATCCGCCAGTTGGTGCCGTGTTGCAGCTTCTTCGCGGTCCCGTTCTTGTTGTAGACAACCTTGCCGTCCAGCGTCCACACCTGAATGCCGTAGCCGCGGACGTAATTGATGCGACCGTTGCCGGTGTAGGTGACTGAGTGGTTGACCGCGAGAATCATGGCTCTTTGGGCGCTGCGGAGGTGCTCAATTAACGTGCCAATTTTGTCACTCGTTAGTGAAGGGGTGTTTTTCAGTGCCTCGGTGGCCTCATCGATGGCGCTCTTCAGCTTGGCATACTCGCTGCCGCCTTTCAGCATTGCCGGCGCGGAGTCTAAGGTACTCTTCGCACTATCGCGCATGCCAATCAAGCCGACATCACCAGGGCTGCGGGTGCTTGTTGCGGCAAACACTGGCGTCGCGGTGGACAGGCTAAATGCGGTAGCGGTAATTGGTGCCATCATGAGGGCTGCGGAGATTGCCGCAGCGAAGTGAATGCCTTTGCGTGCAGTAGTTGACTTTGTCTTCATGGGAATCATCCTTTCCTTAACCTAGCGTAGTAAGCATCCCGCAGCCGCCTAGCTCCGGGCCGACATGTATGCACACAGCTGTGTGGTGATGAGTGCCGCGCTCATCGGGTGTTCCTTACATCTAAAATTTTACAGGGTTGAGGCACCTGATACAAACTATAAGCAGCAATTAAATCAGCAAAATTTTTGCGTATTTGGATCCAACAAAAAGTCCCCACAATCGTTATTGCCAACGACCGTGAGGACTCTTTCCCTGGAGATGAGGTCTACTAGCGGGGAAACCAGCAAACGTTCATCATTTGATTCAGTTAGTTCGGGCTTTGAAGTGGGGATTACTTCTTGGCTGCGAATGATACGTAGTTAGCGTCGATGAACTGATCGCCACCGAGGTTGTACATCTTGCTACCATTGATGTTCAGAATTGGGCCAAAGACCTTCCACTTGGTGCCACCCTTGAGCTTCTTGGCGGTACCGTTGCTGTTCTTGACCATCTTGCCACCAATTGTCCAGACCTGGATGCCGTAGTTCTTCGGGTAACGGATGGTACCGACACCGGAGTAAACAACGGAAGCTTTAACGAGGTCCTTCATGGCAGCCGTTGCGGCGTTAAGGTTTACGACATCCGTTGCAAGTTCCACAGCAGGAGTGGTTTTGTTGTTAATTTGGTCTGCGGTTGCATCAATCAAGTCGCCGAGCCTCTGGTATTGGTCACTGTCCTGCAGGAAGATTGGAACGGTGCTGTATTCCTTCTTAGCAGCGTTGGATGCATCGATAGCAGCTTGCTGATTGCTGGTTGTTGCAAGATTTGCACCAGTGATTGCTTTCAGGTAATCATTCATGTTGTTGATGATGCTGCTTGCCTGCATCTCCGAAACGGAACCGCTGTTGACCATGCCCGTAGCCGTTTGCAGTGCGCTCAGCAGGTATTTACCGTTCGTTGAGTTTTGCTGTGCGTACGTGAGCTTGTAGTAGGCATTGGTGAAGTTGGTTAGCTGAGTCCGCAGAGTTGTAAGTGCGGAAGCAGTGCTGTTAGTGGTTGGGGTCGAAGTGGTACTGAACTTTGCCAGTGCTGTTTGAACTAACTGATCGGCCTGCGTCAAGCTGGACACGATACCGGAGCTGGCAGTTCCAGCAGCTAGCTGGGCTTTGGCGAGATTGATCTGAGTCTGCGCATTTGAGTATGCTGACGAGACGGTTAGCTGATCAACGTAGCTAAGCTTAGAGAATGCAGTACTGGACTTTAATGTTTGCAGATTGTTGGCATCAGAATACAGAGCCGCTACTAAGGCGGAGGCTGTTGCTGCGTCGCTAACTGCTTGTGTGTTGATGGGTGATGTTGTGTCGGCAAAAGTGCTGACGGTTCCCATTGCCACGGGAGCCAGCATAATTGCGGAACTGACAACGGCAGCCAAACGGATACCGTTGTGTTTAGAATTTATTTGATGTTTGTATGATTTCATTGACAATTCCTCCAAACGTTCAGATTCGGCGTTTGCACACACTGGCCCAGCAGTGAATGTTGAGCGGCAACTCATCGTCCGCATAGTGATACGTCGCTTGTCACTACAAGTTGATTGTAACTGACTTTGTCGTTTTAGCAAACACTTTCAGGTAGCGCTATCAAAATGTCAACATTGACACATACTGGTAATGACATTCAGCTTAAGTTAATTCGTATTGAAAAATGCCCTCGACCGCATCACACGGCCGGGGGCATCGTTTCATACTACCTATTAAAGCTGGTTAACGAAGATGTCGGTGCTCTCCGTGTCGACCGCCCGGGCTGCGACTGCCTGGGCGTACATCTTCACCCCGTCTGGAGTGTAGAACTGGTCGGCATCGATCAGTGCCTGCATGAACTTCTGGGCTGCTTCTTGAGTGAGGTTACCCTCATAAGCGCTCAGGCGCAGGCTCTTGGACTTGTTATCGCCGGTTTTGAAACTGAAGTTAATACTCCGCATGTTAGTTCCCCCTTATTTATGAATGCCTGTTAGGCCTGGCTGCCGTCCGTGGTTGGTTCGGTAGCTGGGCTGGTGGTGTCAACAGGCGTTGTCGTGGTGTCTGCTGTTACGAGTGCATCGGTGGAGACGGTGATTGCAGACAGCTGCAGGTTCGGCAACAGGGCCTTGAATTCCTCCCCAAGCGCGAGCAGCTTCGCTTCATCGGGGTGCTCAGTTAAGCCGTTCAAGATGTGGTTATGCTTGAGCGCCTTGGGATCAGCTGGGTCGATGAAGGTGTAAGTGACAGATGCTGAATCGTAGTTAATAGCCATGATGATGTCCTCCTGATTGGTTGCTGCCGGTAGCCAGTCTGCCAGCAGCTAGCTGGGTAAGGTGTGCGGCCGCTTGCGCCTTACACAGATACAAAGCAGTTTGGTTGCGTTTTCGCCACAAAATGAGTCTGGACATTCAGTGCTTGTTCCGGCTTGATGCTTACAGCACTTTATTTAGCAGTTGCTTCAATCTGCGCACGTCAAAACTGACTAAGTAGCGCATGCAATCCTGAACAGATAGCTACTAGCATTAATGATTCCAATATTCAAATATTTATAACCAGCATGGATTGTGCAGTTATGCCGGAACTGACCTGTTTTATGGACACCGTACAGTCAGCCGGCACCGATGAAATGCCGTTTTGTCGGACCCAACAACACATTAAATGATGACCACGACACGCGGCCGATGCACCGCACCAATAAGCCACAGCTGGTGGGGGTACCCCATATCAACTTGGACTGGCCATTCCTTTATTTATAAGACTTAAACAGCTTATCAATGTTAGCTGCATATAATCATCAATCTGGATAACATTAAGCTTAAGGGGCGGGTACGACGTGCTTCTAGTGGGATTAGACTGAACTATTTTGAATAAACATGGGGGAATTTAACATGGAGCTAAAAACTTGTACGCAAGGTTTCGCAATGTACGAGGAACACAAGAAGGTGGTAATTAACGCGGTTTATCGCTGCAACAAAACGCCGCAAGATAGTGACTTTGAAGATTATATTCAGGAAGGCATGTGGATTTACATTGAGTATTTCCGCAGGTACCGGGATCCGATTATCTCGGAGGATGAGGTCATCAAGTTCAACCGTTTGGCTGGACGCTTTGTCTATCTGGACTTACGTCGCCACATGAATCGGGAGCGGCGGGGGCAACAATTGGCAGGTAATTCCCTAGAAGAACTCACGTTGAATGGGGATGAACCCGCCGCCAGTCGCCGGAGCGAGGAGACTGTGGAGATGCGAAGCCAGGTGAACCAGCTGTGGGAGGTTCTGAACGACCGCGAGCGCTCTGTGCTCAGCCTGCGGTATATCCGTTGCCTGAGTAATCGTGAAATCGGTCTGGTAATGGGCTTGTCTTCGTCATATGTAGGCGCGATCCGGCGCAGTATTCAAGCGAAGTGGCTCACTCTCGAAAGTGAGTCGGAAACTTTGAAATAGTTGTCGTTTCGTATACTGATAAAGGAGTGATATTCGATGCAAGCTAAGGAATTGGAACTAAAGCAGTTAGTAAACGTTGCCGAGCAGGATATCCTAGTCTGGAATAACAAGGCCTTTGCACCAACAATCGTTTTAGCTGTCCCTGCTCCGCCAGAATTGCGCCTTAATGGTTGGACCACAGTCTTGATGGACGTGTGGCACCGCGTCTATTGCTGCCGCTATCGGGTGGCAACTCTGCTGAACGCGACGTGTGCGGAGAATCAGGATGCCGCATCTGTATTTGCAGACCGCTTGGCTAAAGTGATTCGGCAAGCATATGGAGATGTTGACGATGGCACCCAAGTTTTTCTGGCTAAGTCTGACCTTTGCTTTGTTGCGCTCAACACAGATTTGAAGCGAGTGCAGGTGGCAATCAATTTGCGGTATCTAGCCAAGCTGAAATTGCATTCGAAGGCGACTCACCAGCTCAAGGCAGTCCTGCGTTTCAACACTCATCGTTGTGCGGTTCTTTGTTCCAGTAGCCTAACTGGTGAAAAGATGCAACGGATGCTCAATGCGGCTGGCGTCACGCTTTATACCTGCGCCCATGATTTCGGCGGTAGCAAGCGGCCATTACCGTCATATGTGGCAAACGACTATGGGGTCGTGATTCCCGAACTACCAGCAAGCTATTTCGACTGACGCCGAGATAAACAAAAACGTCGTTGCCTAAGAATGGCAGCGACGCTACATAATGAATGATTTAGTTTAGTTAAGCTTCTGCAGAATGGCGCCCGGCTTGATTCCGCCGCTGCCAAACCCGCAATAATAATAGTAGGATTAGCGCTAGCAGCCACGCAATGAGTGACAGGCCGATCAGAACACGGGTGATTGCGCGCGGAACGTAATGCAAGCTAATCACGTTCTTGCCGGCGCGTTGCCGGACCTGAATCGTGCCGATGATACTGCGCTTAGCAAGTGTTGGCTGTTGCGGCAGGCGCTTGCCATTCAGAACGACTTGGGTGCGCGTGTACATCACTAACGGTAGTTTGACCATTCCGGTGTGCTTGGCCGTCCACTTCATTGTTGTGCCAGTGCCATCCGCGTACTTATCAGCATGCAGGCTCGGGATTACGACCAGTTTCCGGTATAACGGGTCGGTTCCGTTCTTGGTACCGGCAGAAGTTTGCTTGTCAGCATAGTTGCTGACCATAGCACCGCCTTCACCGTTCTTATTAATAGGAGTAATGGGGATGGTTTGCTGCGCGTAAACGTGCAAACCGGTGCGGGCTTTGACCTTTGCGACATCTTTGTCAGGTACCGGTAAGTAGTCGGCTGAAACCTTGTTGATGTCGTTCAGTGGGGCTGCAAGATCACTGGAGGCAAAGTCTTTCTTGATGGACCGCATGTCCTTCGCATTCAGCACGACCCCGGTTGGATCAGCGAGTACTTGCGGGCGCTGCCAGGTATCAGCCAGTTGTTGCATGTCGCCAACCGTTTGCAGGGCTAGCAGCGCCACCAGCACTGCGGCAATCGTACTGGTCATGGTGCGCACGCGGCCCATATTCCACTGAAACTGGGATGCGGAGATTGCGGCAGCTGCAAGCAACAGGGCTGTCGCCACCGGTCGGAAGCGGCTTGGAAACTGCAAGTAACTGGCGAGGACCGGGTGCGCTGTAATCAGCTTCGTCCACGGGAAGACGTTTGAACTGAGCAGGAGAAACGCGGCCCCAGTTCCCGTCAGCATGACATCCAGTACGGTCCGCTTTTGCTTGAAACAACAGTAGGCAATTTGACCAATGAACAAGACCGAGAAGACCAAGCCGAGTTCGGCGGCGGCCCCGACCCCGTATTCCGTGAAGGAAACAGTTGTGGCATCGTAGGAGGACGCA
Organism: Lacticaseibacillus zhaodongensis; assembly: GCF_009687905.1. Taxonomy (GTDB): domain Bacteria; phylum Bacillota; class Bacilli; order Lactobacillales; family Lactobacillaceae; genus Lacticaseibacillus; species Lacticaseibacillus zhaodongensis. The sequence goes on from NZ_BLBG01000005.1 coordinate 36,995, forward strand.
ATCGGCGCGAACGGTGCAACTAGGTGATTGCTACCGTAGACATCGAGCATTCCGCCCCAGACGTTGGCCGTCAGAAGTAGGCATAACAGCGCGGCCACAAGCACGTGCAGTGTGAACGCGGCGCGCTCCTTGCTGCGCCAGAAGCCATAAACAGCGAAGGGGATGATGGCCAGGAGGGTGATGGCTGCGGACAAGAGGTGGGTCTCAACAATCACGGCAACCGCGATGGCGAAGCCAAGCGTGTTGAAACGCCCCCGGCCGGAAATCATGCGCACGCCGTAAATAAGGACGTAGGGTAGCAGTGCGGCCCCCCAGGCAGTGAACTGCTGCGTGCTGAGCCAGGATGGTACCGCCCCGCCGGCTATGTAAAGTAATGCGGCTGCTGTCGACCAGCGGCGGGTGGCCCCACTGACGTTGGCGAGACGATACATCCCATAGCCAGCTGTAATTTCTAGAATTAGCCCCAGTAGGATCTCGAAGCGTAGCCAACTGCCGGCTAGTAATAGAACGAGCCCGGCTAGGTAGGCGAAGTAGGGCCCGTACAGTGCGTTGACGATGCGGGCACTGTGGTTGAAGCTGTAGTTCATCTGGAAATAGCTGAAGTGGTGCTCTTTGATTTGCATTGCTGCATCGTAGAAACGGTTTAGATGGAACATCCCATCAACACCGACCACCACATTGTGGGCAAACAATTGCGGCAAAATCAGACAAACCGCCATGATAATAATCAAAACAATATGTAAGTGCTTATGTACATAAGATTTCATCGTTTATTAGCTCCATTTAGAATAGGTTCATGCATATTCTGTGTTTGTGGTGCATAACAACTACCAGCAGTGGTAGTGCCCGCTCTAAACACAGTTTACACCAAAGTCTGTGTCGCTAGAAAACATCCGGTCGCCTTGCTAATGACGGCGCTGCTACCGTACTAACTTATCAGCACAAGCTTGGTTGTGGTTGCTGTAGGAGCTGAAGTGCGAACAAGCAGCACAAATGGAATGCGGCCTGTGATGGGGGCAACTTGAACCGCAGCGGGTGCCGTATCAGCACCTCCGAGGATATAATAATCGTAATAAATGAACGAAAATTAATGCCAAAATCGGGGAAAATTATACTTTTTTCGCAAAGGCTTTGTAATATTCGGGTACGAATCTGCAACGTAAGCAAAGCTTAAACATCTATAAAGCTAGGCATACCGCGGTCTTGCATGAAATAATGCCTGAAACGCAGTGAGACCGGCTATTTTACGTTAATTACACTTTACGGGGGTGCTTTCTTTTATTGACTAAACCGCCTATAATGAATGGTGTTCAGAGGACGTAGCGAGTGCATCGGCGTCACTATCATGGGAGCGAGTCGTCCAGGGATTTCGACTTGTTGGTAGTGATTCTCACCACTTGCCGCCGATGCGGTGGTGGTACTTCTGCCCCTCTTGAACGACAGCAATTATCCTTGGCGGGGGAAGCGATCCACAAAAGGCTGGGTCGTTCGCCAGACACTGATTGCTAGATGTTCATGTCGTTCGTTACTTATAAAACTTACATTTAATCGAGGAGTGAATCTTCAATGAAGAATTTCAAACACAGTTTTAAGTCAAACAACAAGATGAAGCTTGCTACGGTTGCTGCTTCAGCAATCATGCTCGCACCTGTTGCTATGACTTCAGTTTCTACTTTCGCTGATTTCCAGAATGGTAACACTCTGTACCCTGAATACAACATCGTTTTGAACACTGTTTCTGGCAACAACCAGAACGGTACTAACGGTGACGCTCAGTCTTCAGGTCTTGGTGCTACGATTGGTTTCGACACTTCTGATGTTACATCAGCAATGAACACTCTTAGCCAGATTCCTACCAGCACATCTACTACCAGTGCAAGCACCTACACAACAGTTCACCTCAACCTTGTTGCTGAAGGCAAGACTCTGTCAGATGCTGCTACAAAGGCTCAGACCGACTTCAACCACGTTTACAAGCAGTTGAGCGAAACCAACCAGAAGGGCTACGCTGCTGACGCTAAGGTTGTTAACGACAAGCTTACCAGCGTTCAGAACGATTTGAAGACAGCTGACACAAACCTGTTCAAGGCTACTCAGACTGCTAACACCAACGCTTCATACGCTGCTGCTCACCCAACTGACCAGACGGCTCAGGCAAAGGCTGCTGATTCACAGGCACAGTTTGACAGTGCTGTTTCTGCATACAAGGCAGCTGCTGCAAACTTCTCAACCTGGACTTCAGCTGTAAACAGCCTTGTTAACACATTTGCTCGCAAGACTGACAACGGTGCTGTTGCCGAAGCTGCTCGCGCAGCTCTCGATGCTATGAACAACATGCCTGCAGGTGCTGCTAAGAACGCTGTTTCTGCAAAGATCAACGCTGCTCAGGGTGCTTACTACCGTGCAACACGCACTAACTTCGGTGCACCTTCAGTTTCCGCTGCTGCTATCGACAAGGCCGCTGCTGTTGCAGTTAAGGCTTTGAACGATGCTGCTGGTATGGCATTTACCAACGGCGGTATCAAGGGCAGCAGCCAGGTAGGTGTTGCTAAGATCAACTACCCTGCTGGCTACGGTATCCAGATCTGGACCAAGGACGGTAAGGCTGTTCGTTACAACTCCAAGGAAGCTGCAACAACCACTGTTAACGGCAAGGCCGTTAAGACTGGTGATGCTAAGAAGCTCCCTGGCCAGAAGAGCTTCAAGGTCTTCGCAGTTGACGGTCAGAAGACCGTTACTATGAATGGCACAACTTACTACAACCTTGGTGGCGACCAGTACATCGACGCTGCTTACGTAACCTTCACCGCTGTTAAGTAATTAACAGCCTTTGAGGTTCATGTAGTATAGTTAAATGAAAAGTGTTCAGTTACGGGGGTCGCTACCCTGTGACTGAACACTTTTTTATTACATATGATCGGGTTTGAGCAGCAATTTTGAAGTTGATCGTGTTAACGGAAGTTCAGCAAAAGGCAGCAATGAAGAGCGCGCTGCTGTCGATAATTTGAATCGCTTCTCAGAGATTCACGATGATGAACGCGAAGATTCACTTAATGATTCACTTGTAGGTGTAAAGTCGTTAATTAATGAAGTGAAGCGACTAGCAAACAAGTATTGGCGAGAAGTACAGCCAGATTAAGGTTGAACGAGTCGATGCCAGCTGAGCGTAGTATAAAAGGCACCTCTCATATTTGGGAGGTGCCTTCATATTGTTTGATTGGGTGAAATTAGCTCCGTAACACTTCATTCGCCTGATCGAGAAGCCGGACCAGCTTGTTGAACTTCTTCTTGCCCATCTTGTCGGTCAGTTTTTGCACGGGTGCGTAGTACTGCTGGCCCAGCACGCCGTCAACAAGTGCCGTGCCACTTTTGCTGAGGGTTAGGGTGAAGCTACGGCCGTCGTGCTTGCTGTCGATGCGCTGGAGGTAGCCAGCTTCTTGCAAGACGTTGCTGTTCTTCGTGATGAAGGGGCGCGTGACGTGCATGAAGTCGGCGAGCTCGCTGGGGCGCATGGGTTCGGGGTTACTGGCGATGGTGAACAGCAGGTCCACCTGGGCGTCTGATAGCGGCACGTCAACGGCGCCGCGGATCTGGCGGCTGAACTCATCGGCAGTGCGCATGCCGCGGATAATTGATTTCTTCATATTCCTAATCCCCCTTTTGACATGGTATCGATTAATACTTCCTATAATTCCAGAATACAATCTTGCGGGGTCCAGAACAAGGATTCCTGCGCGATTTGCCAGAAAGCGTTATGATTAAGGTGATAGAACGTGATTATACTGGGTTATTTTTGATGGAAGAGGCAAATAAGAATGAGTACTAGCAAGATCGACGCCGCGTGCGCCGGGACTTTTGCATTTGATGATGACATGGTGGTCAACCGCCTTGGGTTCGGAATGATGCAACTTACCGGACCTGGGTTTTACGGACCATATCCAGAACCAGACGACGCCGAGGCGCTAGTGCGGCAAGCCGCGGTCTGGGGCGTCAACTTCTTCGACACCGCTGACTCCTATGGTCCGTGGTATGCCACTCAATACTTAACGCTGGGACTGCAGGGCCTGGCCGATACCAGCAATATTTTTGTGAGCGACAAAATTGGCTTCAAGCGCGAGGGCCCGGACGAGTGGGTCGTCAACGGCAAGCCGGAGCGGCTCCGTCAGCGTTTCTTGGAGTCACTCGATAAGCAGGGCCGGGACAGTGCCGACCTCGTCTTCCTGCACCGGATTGATCCGCACTACGCGATGAGCGCCCAGCTCGGCGTTTTCGCGGACCTCAAGAAGGAGGGCAAAATCAAGCACATCGGTGTCAGCCAGGCCAACCTCCAGCAGCTTAAGGGTGCCATGGCCTTCACTCAGATTGATGCGGTCCAGAACCTTTACAACGTTGGCCGCCACGCGCGTGAAGACGACCTGCTGAAGTTCTGTGAGCAGCAGCACATCGCCTTCGTGCCGTGGTTCCCACTCGGCGGCAAGGGCCTTGCGCTCGCTGACAACCCTGATATTAAGGCTGTCGCTGCTGCGCATGACGCAACACCAGCGCAGGTCATGATTGCCTGGTTGCTGCAGCGGTCACCAGTGATTCTGCCGATTCCGGGGACTACTTCTGAGCAGCACTTGAAGCAGAACATTATGGCTGCGCAGATTAAGCTCAGTGATGCTGAGATGGAGCAGCTGAATGGGGTCGAGAAGAAGATTGGGCGGTAACGTGGTGTCGCGGTAGTAGATATGATGATAGGTTAGTGCAGGCTTCGAACTCGTTGAGTTCGGGGCCTGTTTCCTGCAATACGATGATTTATCGCCCAGTTGATCTTGGGCAACGTAATTGTGCGAGGAGTCGTCATCATCTGACGAAAGCTCGCACTCACGGCTACAAGTACCGCGCACATCTGATATATATCGAAGTCATACCTTTCAGTGTTACTAGGTATGGCTTTTTTATTATGCGTTTTTGCAGGCTTTATGTACGTTATAAGCCCAGACGTCCGATAATTATCTAATAATTCGGTTAAAACGGGTAACTATAGTCCCAAAGTGCGGTATTTTAGACGAGTTGTTAACATTGTTAACGTTGTAAATCAACGGTTGAATACTAAAAAAATGATTGTTGTAAGCGCTGCACTTTTTAGCGCAAAGTCTTTTCTGTTATAACGAGAACCCGGCATTTATTATAAGGATGAGTAAGGGAGTCGACATGCGATGCGAACATATCAAATTTTAAAAGCATTAGCTCAATCAGATGCGTATATGCCACTCAACTATTTTGTTGATGACCTGAAAGTATCAAAGCGGACGGTTCAAAGCGAGATGGCGTTCATCAAGCAATCTGGCCGTGCGCATGGTTATCAGTTGCGGAACGCGTATGGAAAGGGATACGCCCTGGAGGTGACGGATAAGAGACTATTTGATGCATTCTTAAAGACGTTCGATAAGGACGAAGCCGTGTTCAATGAGGAACAGTTAGTCATTGATATCCTGGACATATTATTGACCGCCGACCATGAGTACACGACCGTTGCAGAGCTTGCTAAGGCTGTAGGTTACAGCAGTGCTTTACTCTACAACAAGATGCAAACAGTCGAGAATTTCGTTGGGTCCTATGGTGTGAAGTTGGAACGCCGCAGTCATTACGGAGTCCGCCTCGTTGGTTCGGGACGAGCAATTCGGAAGTTAATGCTCGAGATTTATTTGAAGGGCAGCAGCCAGTTTAAAAAGTTGACTGATGACCGTGTTGGCTCATTTGATGAGTATGACCGGATAGCCGAAGATTGTATCCGTGAAGAACATCTCCGGATTGGCTACTACGAATTCCAGGTGCTGATGGCTTGGCTGAGAGTTCTGGTCATCTACGCTAAGGTGTTCACGACCAGAACGAATGGCCCGGAAAACATCCTGACGATTCGCGAACACAGCGTGGGGCTAAAAAAGGTTCTTGAAGCTGTGGCTAGGAATTTTCAAATTGAACTTACTACGGATGTGGCGACAGAGTTTGATGAGCTGGTTAAGCAGTCAATTCAGAGCGAAAAAGCCGCACATTCCGTTGTTGATAAAGAACAACTGAAGGCGAAGTTGATCACGTTCTTCGATGCTGCCGATGTCAAGAATCACACTAACTACGGACAAGATGAGAAGTTTATCAATGCGTTGACGGTCCACTTAGCGTTCTTACTCGAGCGGATTGACAAGAAGATTACGTACAAGAACCCGCTCTTACTGGAATTATGTGTTCGTTACCCAATGGTATTTGATTTAGTACTTAAGTTTTCCAAGTTTCTTGAGAATGAGTTTGGCGTGCAAGTGTCAAATGACGAACTGGGATTCATCGCGGTGCACTTTTTGAACCACGTTACATCAGTCGAGAATGATCAGGTGCGGCGCTATGAACGAATTGCCGTGATTTGTACTACTGGTGGCGGCGTATCAAATTTGATTCGGACACAGATTCTTGGCATCTTTCCGCAATCAATCGTTCAGGCATTTTCTTTCTGGGAAGAGAATGACATCGCGGACTTCGACCCAGACTTAATCTTTTCAGTAGTACCACTGAAACAAGAGCCTAAGGTGCCAACGTTGTACGTTAAGGAGCTGTTAACTAACCGCGACATTGAGAATATCAAGCAGGTACTGTTCACGGATGGCTTAGACAATGAAGAGCCCGCAAAGATTGACGTTACGGCCCATGATATCGCCTCTGACTATTTGAACCTGATTAAGCCCGGTTTGTTCCAAGTTGTGCGAGTAGGTGATTATCAGCAGTTGATCACAGATATGGCTCAAGACATGGTTGATCAAGGCTATGGTGATACTGAATTCGTCCAAAATGTACAAAAACGGGAGGAGTTCATGAGCACCATTTATAACAACGGAATCGCGATGCCACATCCGATCGAGATGAAGGGCCGCTCAAGTGCGATTGCGGTCAGTATCTTGAAACCACAATTGCAGGTTGGCGAAAAGGTAGTGCGGCTGGTATTTATGGTTTGCCTTGCTAAGCGGGATTTTCAGTACTATAGCAGTATTTCCAATAGCATCTTCCAACTGATGCAAAGTGAAACAAAAGTTAGCCAAGTGTACAACGACCCTTCGTTGACTTCACTAGTTAGCACGTTAAAGGAAATAGGAGATTAGCAATGAGTTTTGAATTGTTGAGGAAGCTGTCGAACACGGATGGCGTTGCTTCGAATGAGCAGGACGTCCGCGCGATCATCAAGGATGAGTTGTCAGACTACACTGATAACTTTAGTTACGACGGGATTGGTAGCTTGATTGTTACCAAGTCCGCTATCGAGAAGAATGCGCCAACGATTATGTTTGCCGCCCATATGGATGAAGTTGGGTTCATGATTCGTTACATTTCCGATATCGGGATTGCGTACCTGCAGCCCCTAGGTGGTGTAGAGGAACGGGCTAAGCATAGTGAAATCGTGCGGGCAACCACGAACGCGGGCAAGAAGATTGAAGGGGTCCTGAACTCAACAGAAGATGCTGCCGGCAATATCGCCGACACTTACGTTGACTTTGGCTTCAGTTCGAAAGAAGAATTCCTAAGCTCAGGTCTGGACGTTGGCGACATGGTTGTCTTTGCATCAGATTATCGTGAGCTGACTCCTGATGGTGTCGTTGCTGGTAAGGCGATGGATGATCGTTCTGGTTGTTATTCACTTATCCGTGCGATGCAGGCACTCAAAGATGAGGAACTTCATGTTAATGTCGTCGCCGCATTTACTGGCAGTGAGGAAGTCGGGACCCGTGGTGGCCGCTTAACTTCCCACATCGTTAATCCAGATTTGTTCTTTGCTATTGACGTCGCGAAGAATCCAGAACTGGATCGTGGCTTTAAGAACACTCGTAAGATTGGTCACGGGCCGATGTTTGAGTTCTACGACAAGACCATGGTTCCGAATCCCAAGTTGCTGAAGTTGGTACGGAAGATTTCCGATGCTGCTGATTTGCCATACCAGAAGGACATGTTCAAGGGCGGCGGTACTGATGCTGGGACTGCTCATTTGGAGAATTATGGAACCGCTTCAATGGTTCTGGGTCTGCCATTACGGTACTGCCACAACCCGTACTCATTGGCTTCAAAGCGCGATCTGGAAACAATGAGCACACTGGTTCAGACGATGGCACACAAAATCGATCGTTCCGCGATTGATGAAATCTACAATTTTTAGACGGGGTGAAGAATATGGACGAATCAGAAAAGGACATCATGGGACTTATTTCGTCATCAGGCGAAAGCAGGTCAAAGGCATTTGAGGCGTTGCAGAAGGTTCGCAGTCACGATTATGATGCTGCGCACAAACTGTTGAAGGAATCACAGGACTTGGACGTTGAAGCACATAACATTCAAACCAAGATGATTCAAAAGGAGCTCAACGAGGGAGGGGATGCTAACCCGATTACATTGCTGATGGTGCACGCTCAAGATCACTACATGACAGCTCAGCTGTCACGGGACCTAATTGAAGAATTGATTACTATTTTCCAGGAGAGAGACAGAGAGGAGTAATTACAATGAAGATTGTCTTAGCTTGTGTCGCCGGACTATCAACGACCATGATGATGGATAGCATGAAGAAAGTTATCTCAGACAGTAAGAAGTTGGATTTGGATAACTTTCAATTGGAGGCAATTCCTGCTGAACAATTGCCATCCGAAATTGATGGTACCGATGTTGTTCTACTGGCACCGCAGATTTCTTACAAGAAGGATTTTGTTGAATCAGTTACCAAGCCGCTCAACATTCCGTACGTGGTCATCCCAAAGGAAACTTATGGAGCAATGGATGGCGCTACAGTTGTGAAGGAGGCACTGATTGCGCAACGGAAGCAGGAACTTAAGAACCAGCAGCAAGGGGGCAAATAAAGAATGTTCGAAAAATTCCAAGCCTTCATGAATAAGTATTTCACGCCTATTGCTGATTGGATGGACGCAAATATTTATTTAAGTGCGGTCAAGAAGGCCATGGTGGCCATGACCCCACTTCTAATTATTGGTAGTTTTGCCCTGATTCCTGCCGCCATTCCCAACATGATTGGGAAAAACAACGTTATCTCTCAATGGATCATCCATTACGGCGACGTGATTACGATTCCGTCAACCGTGGGGATGGGCATGATGGCACTGTATGTTTCGGCCGTCATTGCTTATCACTTGGCGGTATCCAAGAAACTCGACGTTCCTGGCTGTATTTCCATGGCTGTGATGAGCTTCTTAATTCTTGCCGTTAACTTCACCAAGGGCGAAGTTGTTGATGTTACCTACTTTGGGACAAAGGGCCTCTTTGTTTCCATGTTTGCCAGCATCTTTGCGGTTGAAATCTTTGGCTGGTGCAAGAAGCGTAACTTCACCATCAAGATGCCTGAATCAGTGCCTGACTTTGTTTCCAAATCTTTTGAAATGATTCCAATTTCCATTATTACGGTTGGTGTGTTTGTTATCATTCGGGTCATTTGTGTCGACTTCCTGCACACACTACCACCAATGATCTTCACCAACCTGCTGGCACCATTAGTTGGATCCATGGACAACCCATTTGCATACACCTTCTACAAGTTCCTGCAGACGATGCTGTTCTTCTTCGGGATCCACCCAGCTGTCATTTCACCAATTTCTTCACCAATTTCCACACAGTTCCTGGCTGAAAACATTGCGAACGCTAAGAACGGGCTTGCGCTCACTCACTTCTTCACTCCTGGTGAAGATTCAGCCTTCGGTAACTTTACGGGTACTGGTGTTACCTTTGGTTTGATTTTCTGGTACATGTTCTCCAAGGCTTCAGCACAGCGCAAGATTGGCCGTATCGCTTTGATTCCTGCTCTGTTTGGGATTAACGAACCAATTCTGTTTGGTGCTCCAGTTGTTCTTAACCCGATGTTCTTCATCCCATTCGTTATCATTGGACCAATCACCGCTTCATTCGGTGCCTGGGCAATGAACCTTGGCTGGCTGAAAATGTCGGTATTCACGCCACCATACGTGGGTGTCTTCCTAGAAGGCTATCTATCCACGTTTGATTGGCGCAGCTTCTTGGTAAATGGTGCGCAGATGCTATTCTCGATTCTCATTTGGTATCCATTCTGTAAGATGGCGGAACGTGATGAACTCGCAAACGAGAAGAAACGTGCTGAGAAGAAGTCAGCAATTTCAGATGCAGATGAATCCCTGATTGATGACTTACACCTAGACTTCTAAATGCTTTGCATAGATTAGGCCGGGTAACCTGCCTAATCTATTTTTGAAAGGGGAAACAACGATGGCCAAGAGAAGATTGAAAAAGCGGCAGATTGAAAAGCCGAATCAAGAGCTGTTGGCTGTGCCGAGTCAGCCAGATCACGGGAATGCCCGTGTTATCTCGGGTGTGATCGACTGGCTGCTTGGCGGCGTTGTGAGTGGATTACCAGCTGTCTTGATTTTCGCAATCTTAAGTGGCAAGAGTAAGCCAGTCACCAGTCTTTACGTGTACTTGTCTGCTGGAATCAGCCGACAGGTAACAATTTTTACCGCGTTACTTTGCTTGTTGTTTGGACTGTTCTATTACGTCTTCGTGCCGTGGAAAATTTTTCCGGGGCAGACGGTCGGCAAGCGGATGATGCACGCCAAAATTGTGCGGCGCGATGGCAAACCCTTAACTTTCGGTTTGCTGTTGGCAAGACAGTTTGGCTTCCTAGTATTGATTGAGGGGGCCGCTACTGCCACCTCAACTTACGTGAAGGTATTCATCACTTTAGCCGCAAGGTATTACGTCGATGCATATCTGACCATGTTTTGGTTTGTACTGACACTAATTTCAATGGTATTAGTTTTTGGAAATGGAAAACATTTAGCGCTGCACGACCGCGCACTTGGAACCATGGTTGTCGTGGAGCCGAAGCATAATTAACTGGAGGCGTTTCTTTTGCAAACAGAACGTTTGACGACGTTACGCAACAAGATGAAGGCAAATGGACTTGATGGTTTTATCGTTAACAGCAAGCCCAACCGTTACTATCTGTCAGGTTTCACTGGCACCTATGGCCAAGTCTTAATCGCACCGGACGCACAATATGTGATTGCGGATGGCCGGTATTTTGAACAGCTGAAGACGCAGTCACCGGATTTTGAAGTTGTTGATAACCAGATGCGGATGAATTCGACGATTAACAAGCTACTTGCTGATCACAATTACCACCGGCTGGGGATTGAGGAAGACGAAATGAACGTCACTGAATACCTGGCCCTCACTGCTGGTGAGCACGGGGCTGAATTGGTACCAACGCAGGACTGGATTGAGAGCCAGCGGATGATTAAGAGCGCGGATGAAAAGAGTAAGATTGAAGCAGCGGGTAAAATCTCTGATGCCGCCTTTAAGCACATTCTGACCTACATCAAGCCGGGGATGACTGAGAAACAAGTGGCCAACGAAATCGATAGTTGGGGTCTGGATCACGGTGCTGATGCCCGTTCATTTGAAACTATTGTTGCGTCGGGTAAGCGGTCTGCGTTGCCACACGGTCACGCGTCCAACAAGGTCATTGAAAACAACGAAATGATTATTCTCGACTTTGGCTTTGAAAAGGACCGCTACTTCTCAGACATCACGCGGACAATTGTCTTGGGTCATGTCGACGACGAGCTGAAGCACATTTACGATGTAACTCAGGAAGCACAGCGCACTGCGATTCGGGCTTCCCATGTCGGCGTTCCACTTAAGGACTTGGATAAAGCCGCCCGCGATTACATTAGTGATGCGGGACTTGGCGACAAGTTCTTACACGGTACTGGCCACGGCTTGGGTCTGACTGTTCACGAATACCCGCTGCTCAATCGGGACAGCACTGAGAAGTTGCAGAAACACATGACGTATACGGTTGAACCCGGCATTTACCTTGAAAATCATGGTGGCTGCCGGATTGAAGACGATATTTGGATTAACGACGATGGTGAATCTGAGCAAATGACCCATTCACCAGAACACATGATTGAACTTTAGTGAGGGTGGTAGAGCATGGAAAAAGTAGACTTTGACACCACAGTTGATCGTTACGGGACCTACTCAACGCAGTGGGATTACGTTAAAGACCGATTCGGTGAGGCTAATCTCTTGCCATTCACAATCTCGGATATGGATTTCAAGGCCCCACAGGGGGTAACTGATGTCCTCATTCGGGCAGCAAAAAAGGGTGTTTTTGGCTACACGCGCTGGAATAATTCCGAATTTAAAGGCGCTATCGTCAATTGGTTCAAACGGCGTTATCAAGTTAATGTTGATGCTGACGCAATCGTCTACAGCCCGAGTGTGATTTTTAGCCTTGCCAAACTGCTTGAACAGTACAGTCAGCCGGGGCAGAAAGTTCTAACCTTCAGTCCGTGCTACGACGCGTTTATCAACACAGTTAGTGCTAACAATCGACTACTGCTGCAGTTTGATGTTGATGATGGCGTTGACTGGGCAGCACTGCACCGGACCTTTGCCCAAGAGCATCCAGCCGTGTTCCTGCTTTGTAACCCGCACAACCCGCTAGGCATTGCCTGGACAGACCAGGACATGCAGAAGCTAGTTGCGCTGTGCAATGCCTACCATGTGGCCATCATCAGTGATGAGATTCACATGGACGTTGTGCGGAAGGGAACCAAAGTCCACTCATTGGCAGCGTATTTTGATCAGCTGACGGTGCAAAAGGCGGTCATTACCTCTGCCAGCAAGGCCTTCAACATTCCGGCGCTGGGTGTTTCCTACGCACTGATTCCGGATGTTTTGGACCGTGAACAGTTTCTATATAGCCTGAAGAAGAAGAACGCACTGTCATCCGTCCCGTACCTGGGAATGCTGGCAACGATTGAGTGTTATGACCATCAGGAGGACTGGTTGAATCAACTCAGTGCCTACATCGATGGCAATTACGCTTACATGCAAAAGTTCCTAGAGGATGAGCTGAACCTGAAATATCAAATTCCTGCGGCCACCTACCTAGGCTGGATTGACATCAGTCCCCTAGGAATCGACATGCGGGACTTGCAACACGAAATGGTTACCAAGCAGAAGGTGGCGATCATGGACGGCAGTGTTTATGGCAATGGAGGTCATAACTACCTGCGCTTCAACCTTGGTGCACCACGCAGCAAGATCGAGGACGGGTTAAATCGGCTGGCGAAGGCGGTTCACGCTTTGCAAAACAAATGATTCTAAATCCATGCGAGCTATCCAGCATGCAGTGTCCACTAGGATTGTGTGTGGAACTCGATGTATGACTATATATATTTTAGTTCACGAAAACAGAGCCCCCAATTTTGGAGGCTCTGCTTTTGATTATGCTGGTCACGATGACTTTCACATCGATTTCTGTGGAGACGATTTAGTTCTTGAGACTCGCCCCACGCCAGCCAGGCTCGTTTCCGGCTGGGTTCTGTACGTAGTTCTGGAGCTTAGGGTTGCGCAGGTATGGTAGGGACTGCTGGTAGATGGTGATGACGGATTCGTCAGTCGTCAGGATCTTCTGGGCCTTGACCATTGCGTTCCAGCGGGTGGTTGCGCTGGCGGTGGTGTTGGCAATCTTCATCTGCTTGTCGTATTCAGGGTTGGAGTACTTACCGAAGTTGTAAGTGTTACCGGTGACGAACATGTTGAGGAAGGTTGCGGGGTCGTTGTACTCAGGGCTCCAGCCGGAGATGATGACGTCGAAGTTGCCGTTCATCAGGTACTGGATGCGGGTCGCCTTTGGTACGGTCTTGATAACGACCTTCAGACCAGGCAGGTTATTCTGCCACTGGCCCTGCAGGTACTGGGAGATGGTCTTGTGCGTATCGTCATCGTCAGAAGTCAGGTTGAAGCTCAGGGTCTTGGCACCAATTTCGGCCATGCCTTTCTTCCACAGCTTCTTGGCGCGCGCCTTGTCGTAGTCGGTTGCGCTTGGCACGGCTGCGACATCGGCGAAGTCTTTACCGGTCTTCGGGTCGGAGGCCATGCCGCGGGAAACCATCCCCTTGGCAGCTTGTGAACCATCGTCGAGGCCATTCTTCACGAAGGACTTGCGGTCCAGAATGATGGAGAGCGCTTGGCGAATGTTTTCGTTGCGGAGTGCTTTTTCAAGTTCTGGGGAGCTGGCCTTAGCCAGGTTGAGTTGAACAAAAATGTTGGCGGCGTCAGGCACGAGCTTGAAGGCCTTGTCCTTGCTTTCGTTCTGGACCTGATCACCGTGCAGCTGCACTTGGTCGAGCTGACCGTCTTGGTACATGTTCAGGCCGGTTTGTGCTTCCTTGACCACCTGGTAGTTGACGGTGTCGATGTGGATGTTGTCCTTGTTGAAGTACTTCTGGTTCTTGACCAGATGCCAAGTGTCGCCCGTGCCATCCCAATCTTTCAGCTGGTAAGGCCCATCGTAAGCAATTTTGTCGGCGCTAGTACCGTACTTCTTACCGTACTTTTCAACGACCTTCTGTTCCTGCGGGTAGAAGGATGGGGTCGCAATCAGCAGGTTGAAGTAGGAGATGGGGTGTTCGAGGGTAACGACCACCTTGTACTTGCCATCCGTCTTGATACCGAGGGTGCTCGGATCCTTCTTGCCCGCGGTAATGGCGTCCGCGTTGGTCACGCCGGAGAACATGTAGGCATTCTCGGCTTTGGTCTTGGGGTCAACGGTGCGCTGCCAGCCGTAGACAAAATCCTTGGCAGTTACTGGTGTGCCATCGTTCCATTTGGCGTTGTGGCGCAGGTTATATGTATAAGTTAAACCATCTTTGGACTTAGTGAAGCTCTTCGCCACCCCGGGCATGACCTTGGATTTCTTGCCCAGATAAACCAGACCTTCTTCGACGTTGTTCAGGATCTCACCGCTGGTCGTGTCGACGGAATGGTCTGGATCCATTGTCTCGAGGGCACTCGGGACGGAGGTGGTGATGCTTTCCTTGTTGGCGGCCGCATCGGTTTTATTACCGCAGGCGGCGAGGAGGAACATGGTTGCTCCCATTGCGGTAATGGCCATAATTGGTTTCACGACGTGCGTGGTAATGGTGCTAATTGAGTTATGTTTCATGATTTTGGACTCCTCTGGATGTGTAAGTGGCGGACATTTGACTGCAAAAATGTTTCTAGACATACACAAACAGCGCGTATCAGATTTTTTCTCAATACGTGCTGCTGTGATTATTACAATTCCGACGCGGGGACAACTTTAGGGACTATTGGCCTAAAATTCGCGCTTTCCGAACTTGTACACTTGTTTGTCTTCCTGCTGGACAGCGGTAACGTCTGCCAGTGGGTTCCCATCGAGGACGAGGAAGTCGGCGAACTTGCCGGTTTCCAGCGTTGCGTAGTCCTGCGTTAAGTGCATGAGTTCGGCGGAATTGTAGGACGTCCGCAAGGCTTCGAATGGGGTGGCGCCCTGTTGAACCATCAGTTCAAGTTCTTTAGGGGTCATGGAGAAATCGTTGAACGGTGTGCCGGCATCGGTGCCGAGCGCAACCTTCACGCCGCGCTGCCAAGCCCGGCGAATATTGTGGTAGAGGTCGTCGAGCGCATCGGCGGCCTTTTTAACTTCCCAATCGGGGAGTTTGCCCGGGCCGTATTCAGGAATGGCCCAGTCGGCGACCATGGTGGCCACCAGATATGTATTCTGTTTGATCATCATGTCGGCTTCTTCATCGGTCACGTAGAAACAGTGCTCGACGGAATCAACGCCAGCTTTGATCGCGTTCATGATGCCGGGGTTACCCTCGGCGTGGGCGGCAACGGTGCGGCCGCGCTTATGTGCTTCTTCAACAGCAACGTGCATTTCGTCCACGTTCAGCTGGGCGTCATCCATGAAGTCGTCAGGAGTCATGACCCCACCAGTCGCCATGACCTTGATGTTCATGGCACCCTTCTTCATGCCTTTGCGGACCTTCTTACGCATCTCGTCGGGTGAGTCAACGCGGTGGCCGAAATGTTTGGAGTCACCGTGACCACCAGTCATGGAGTAGGCCATCCCGGATGGCATCATTTCTGGCGTGTGCGCCATGGCGCCGGTGCGGGGCTCGTGGACGAGGGTCAGGTCAATGTCGTAACCGGTGCCGCATTCGCGGATGTAGGTGACCCCAGACTTGAGGAGAGCGTGCAGAGCGTTGATTGCACGCACTGTCGCCGCCGCCTCGGTATCCTTGCTGTCGAGACTGCCGCTGTTAGGTTCAGAGGTGATGTGCGTATGGGCGTTCATCAGTCCCGGCATTACGTACTTGCCGTGGAAGTCGACAGTGTTGTCGCTTGTGGTAGGGGCGGTGCCAGTACCAGTTGCGGTAATGCGGCCGGTACTGGCATCGACCGTAAACCAGGCGTTATCAGTAAGTGTGTCTTTGGTGCCGTCAAACATGTTGCAGTTGCTATATGTAGTAGTGGTCATTTGGCTTACCTCTTTCTTTTGGAGTTGCGTTAACATTAACGTCCCCTGTGAATTTAGTCAACCGTAAATTAGAAATATTTTGCTGGCCCACCGTCGCTGTGCCTCGCCATCATAGGAACTAAACTTAATAAATTGTTTTTACGCCTGGCTTTTCCCAGCGTAAAATAAAATAAAGTTGCCCAATTATTAGAATTTGACTTGATTTTTTTAAACTTGCAGCGTATCTTAACCCTCACGAGGCAAATGTCTCAACATATTGCACATGAAATCCGGAGTGGGTTACTTTTGTCCGGTGACTCGCTCTTCAACCAAGAGGAGAAAATACATATGACAGAAAAATTGAATAGGTTTGCTAAGCCCTTGCTGGTGCTGGCAACTTCGACCGCTGCGGTCTTGATGCTTGCGGGTTGCGGAAACAAAACCGCCAGCAAGAAGGCGATTACGGTTGGGATTGCCAGCGAAATCCAAACAATGGATGGGCTGCATAGTGTTGACTCGACCAGCTCGGAGGTGCTGAACAACACCGAAGACGGGCTGATCATTCTGGGTAAACATAGCAAGGTGACCCCTGGAATCGCCAAAAGCTGGCACGTTTCGAAAAATGGTTTGACCTATACATATACGCTCCGCAAGAACGCAAAGTGGAACGATGGGACGCCAATCACCGCTAAGGATTTTGTTTATTCCTGGCGGCGGGCGGTTAATCTTAAGACGGCTGCCGAGAATGCCTACATGTTTTCGGGAATCAAAAATGCCGATGCAATCGCTAAGAGCAAAAAGCAGCCCAGCTCACTTGGGGTTAAGGCTGACGGCAAGTACAAGCTGACCGTTACGCTGGAACACCCAATCTCCTACTTCAACATGATGGTCGCGAACGCCTGGTTCCACCCGCAGGAAAAGAAGGTCGTTGAGAAGTACGGCAAGAAGTACGGGACGACATCTTCTAAGACTGCCTACTCTGGGGCATACGTGCTGAAGGGTTGGGATGGTTCTGGCAGCAGTTGGACTCTCGTTAAGAACAAGCACTACTGGAACAAAAAGAACATCAAGCTTGATGACGTTAAGTATCAGGTGGTCAAGGATCCTTCAACCGGTTTGAACATGTTCGATGACGGTCAGCTTGATCAGGTGCAGCTTCAAGGTGAACAGATTGCCAACGAGCGCAAGAGCAAGAACTATGTACAAGTTGAAGATGCCCGGACCGCCTACGTGGCAATCAACTTTACCGGTAAGACCAGTAGTCCAGAAGCCAACAAAGCGCTGCAGAACCTGAACGTACGCAAGGCCATGTCCGTCTCACTGGACCGGAACGCATTCGTGAAGAACGTTTTGGCTGACGGCTCCCAGCCGGCACTCGGTTTTGCATCCCGTGACATGATGAAGGACCCGAAGAACGGGAAGACTGACCTGACGCAGGCTGGCCTGGTCAAGAACCTGGTTAGCTACAACAAGACGGCGGCTAACAAGTACTGGAAGCAAGGCTTGAAAGAAACCGGCCTCAGCCAGCTCACACTGACGCTGCTGAGCGATGACGATGAGACCAGCAAGGCCATCACGCAGTACCTGCAGGGTCAGTGGTCCAAGAGTCTGCCAGGGCTAACTGTCAAAATCAAGACGGTGCCTAAGACGACCCGAGTTCAGTACATGATGGATGCCAATTTTGACGTCGTTCTAACTAGTTTTGGTCCTGAATACAATGATCCTGCGGCGCTCCTGAACCTGCAGGACATGGGCAACACCTACAACTTCGGTCACTGGAACAATCAGACCTACCACAAGGCGATGGCAACGGCGAACAACACGGCTAATGCGGAAACGCGCTGGCAGGCACTGGTTACCGCGCAGAAGACGATTGTCCAGGACATGGGCGTTGTGCCTCTTTACCAGAGTTCAGACGCATTCATGCGCAACACGAAGCTGAAGGGCGTGGTCATGAACCCAGCCGGGATGGATCCAGGTTGGCGTGACGCATACCTGAAGTAGATTTTGCAAAATTAACTATAAGGAGGGCGCCGTGGTGAGCGGCGATCGGCTGCGGCCGATGACGTGCGATGAGCAGACAAGATGAGATTGAACAATTCGCAGAGGATTATTTTCCCCAGGTAACTGATTATCAGCGGATTCCCAGTGTGTCCGCAGAGGGGACCGGCATCAAGGAGACCGCAGCCTGGTTGCAGCGGGCCTTCAGTGACTTGGGCGCGGAGACGGTGACCGCCTGGGATGACCAGGGCGGCAACCCCGTCGTCTTCGCGGAGTTCAAGTGGGCCAGCGACAAAACGGTGCTGTTCTACAACCACTACGACGTGCAGCCACCGGCACCACTTGATGAATGGAACACGGAACCTTTTGAACCAACGCGCAAGGGCGACCAGGTTTTTGGCCGTGGCATTTCGGATGACAAGGGCGAACTGATGAGCCGCCTGACCGCGCTGCGTTACATGAAGGACCACGGCGGCTTCCCCGTGAACATGAAGTTCATGGTCGAAGGCGAGGAGGAAATTGGTAGTATCCACGTCGCCAAGTATGTGCACGCCCACGCGGCCGAACTGACCGCGGACGTCTGCATCTGGGAAGGCGGCGGCAAGAACGAGCTGGAGCGCTTCACCATCAACTTGGGGGTGAAGGGGATCGTCAGCTTCGACATGGCCGTCAAAACGGCGGACTACGATTTGCACTCGTCTATGGGTGCCTACGCCGATAACGCGGCGTGGCGCTTGGTCGAAGCAATGAACTCGCTGCGGGATCCGCAGACGAAACGGGTGCTCGTGGATGGCTTTTACGATGGAATTGAGGAATTAAGCGCAGAGACAAAGCAGGCGATTGAAGCAATGGATTTTGACGCTGACACCATCAAGACTGCGAAAGGCCTGAAGCGCCCGTTCATCACGGCTGACCCCAAAATGGCGCTCGTGAACGCACCGACCATGACCATCAACGGCCTGACTTCCGGCTACGAGGGCGAGGGCGTGAAAACCATCATCCCGAAGTACGCGCGCGCCAAGTTCGACTGCCGCCTGGTTCCGGGTCAGGACCCCCAGGACATTTTTGCCAAAATCCGTAAGCAGCTCGACAAGAACGGCTACGAAGACGTCGAACTGCACTTCATCCTCGGTGAAGATGCCTACCGCAGTGATATTAGCGACGCTTATGTGCAGGCGGCCAAGGGCGTTGCGGACGAGGTCTACGGCGCTGAGCACACCGGTTTTGAGCCCAATTCCGCTGGTTCCGGCCCCGAAGCCCAGTTCGCTGAAGACCTGCACGTACCGATCATTTCCGTCGGGATTGGCTGGTCCGGTGCCGGTGCCCACGCACCCAATGAGAGCATTCGCATGAGCGACTACCGCCAAGGGACGTACTACATGGTGCGGCTGCTGGAGGAGTTCGGGAAGTAAAATAGCCATGAATGTTAGAAAAGCGCGTTGCCAACTGCTGGTTCAAGCAGGGGCGACGCGCTTTTTGGTAGGCAGAGTTCAAATAAGGAGTAGGACCTGAATTGTATTTCTGGAGCGAGGCACATATAATCCGTTTGTCACCACTGGCGGTGATAACTTTCCGGATATGCCAATTCTGAATCACCATGGGTCAAGTCATATTTGTTACGAGATGCCTTAAGATGGATTCGCCAAAGCGAACAGGAGGATTGAACATGGCTGATGACAAAGAGTTCGATTACTATATGAATCTGCATTATAAAATTACGATTGGTTATGATGATGAGTACAACGTATATTTTGCAATGATTCCTGATTTGCCAGGACTCAAAGTATACGGTGAAACAATTGCTGAAGCGTTGGATGAGCTTGATGATGCTAAGCAATCTTGGATCTCGCTAAACCTTGATCAAGGCCACGATGTTCCATTACCTACGATGAACTCTATGGATGACAACGATTATTCAGGTCACTTCTCTGTGCGGACGACTCGCAGCATGCACCAGCAATTGGCAACCAATGCTGCAGCCGAGAATGTTAGTTTGAATAGCTACGTTCAGCTGGTTTTGCAGCGGGGGCTAGATACATTGGCAGTCGAACGGGTTGCGCAGCACCGACTGGTTGCAAAGCCAGCTAACAGCTCAGCTACCGCAAAGCGGACTGGTGAGAAGTCGAATAAGGTCGAGAAGGGGACAGTCAGAAAAGTCTCTGCGGAATAGCGGGGGGGACAAGTGACAAAGAAGAACTAGTAAAACGCCGTAATCTGAACTGCTGAAAAGTAAAAAGATCACGATTCATTCCGCTGTAGCAGGATGAGTCGTGATCTTTATTGATTTATGGATAATTTGTTAGACTGCAAGTTATTTACCATATCAATACACTGGCTACTTGGGCATACGCTTTTCATAGTGGGACCAAGCTGACCAAATTTTTACCAGCCGTTTTTCTTTGTCGATGGTGTACACACATCGGTGCTGATCATTAATGTGCATTGAATAAATGTTTCTAGAATGTGGGTGCAGTAATTCCTGATTATGCTCACGACTGTATGGATTTTGTTTCAGTGTCTCAATCACAGCCATGTAGTTTTCGTGAAGACCAGCTCGTTCTAGTAACGGCTCATCTTTTTTACGTACTTCACGATGAGGAACTACTTTCCAGTTGTTGGTGCTCAATAAGCATCATCCTCGTTAAAGTCATCAGGCTTTTCGTTTTTCATACGTTCAAGGACCACGTCTAAAGTGCCAGTCCGTTGCAGAAAATCTAATTCCGCAAGTTGAGTATAGCGTTCCTTGCTAATTAAGACGACACCCTTATTGGGGCCATCAGGTTGCTGGATGGTCACTTCTAATTTTTTGTCCTTATCTGCAACCTGATTTAGCAGGTCATAAAGATTTTTTCTGAAGTTTGTAGGTGTGTAAGTGTCCATGCAATCAACTCCTTCTTTATTTCACGTACATAATAGCGTACGCTAGCTTGTACGTCAATTGAAAGAGAAGCTTCTTTAAATCTAGCTACTTGATGGTCGCGTACGCTGCATCAAGGTACTGTGT
This sequence comes from Lacticaseibacillus zhaodongensis, assembly GCF_009687905.1. Lineage (GTDB taxonomy): Bacteria > Bacillota > Bacilli > Lactobacillales > Lactobacillaceae > Lacticaseibacillus > Lacticaseibacillus zhaodongensis. The sequence continues at coordinate 58,336 of NZ_BLBG01000005.1, forward strand.
ACCACCAAGATCATAGTACAGGTGGCCGTTGTGCTTCACGATGGCGAAGACTTTCCAGCTGGTTCCATGCTTGAGCTTCTTGTTACTACCGTTGGCGTTCTTGGCAAAATTGGCGAAATTCTTGCCCCAAACTTGAACGCTGTAACCAGGCTTGTACTTGATAGTTGCCTTTGTTTTGACGGGGATGCTGGTGTCGGCTTTGCCCTTGATCGTGGTTGCGTGCAGGGGGGCTGCGCTCACGGGGATGTACTGCCCGCCGCCAATGTTGAAATAGGCGTGACCGTTGCTGGCAACGACGATGCCGAAGACCTTCCACTTGGAGTTCACGTTCAGTTTGCGGCCAGTTTTGGCAAACTTGCTGTTGTAGACGGTAGCCTTAGCACCGGAAACCGTCGCTGTACCGGTAATTGATAGCTGCTTTGTGGTGGCCTTGCTGCCGTACTGGAGTGCGGCAATTTCTGCCTGCATTGTGGCCATTTGTGACTTCAGGCTAGCGAGCTCCTTGGCTAAGGACGCAACGTCGGTGGTGTTCAGGGCGTTGTACTTGGCGAGGAGATCGTTGTATTGGGACTGGAGGGCGCTGGAGGATGCATCGTGAGAATTATTTTCAGTGTCTTGCGTTCCGGAGACGTCCTTAACCTGAATCACCAACCCATTCGCATCGTAAGATTCTGGTGATGCAAAATTATACTGCATGTAATAATGGGATGGAAGTGTGCTTGAGGTCATGCTTTCATTGCTATCAAACGTGACAGTTCCAGAACTAACTAGCTTACCTTTAGAATCAACAAACCGGGCAGGAACAGTTTTATTTGATAAATCTGGCCGCACTTTAACAACAGTTGTGCCATTCACTGAGGAAATGAGTTCACCATAGCTGCCTCCAAATGCGTAACTTCCTTGATCTAGTAATGTCTTGTAACCGTCAACGCTGGGAAGAAGGCGCCGTGAGTTATCGTAACGTCCTGTGCTTACGGTTGTATTTTGCTGAACGCTGACAAATTTAACGTTATCAAATCCAGATTTACTAACATAAAAATCTGTTGGACCGCTTACATTTAGACGGCTCTTTGGAATTGAATCGCCGATTATATAATCAGCTGAGTATCCAGCAGGAAAGTGGGCTGAAATTCTTTGGGCGTCAATACTTGGATATTTTGAAGACAGGTTTACTGTGATCTGCTTGATTGTCTTACTTGTTGCAGAATCAACTAAATTAACCTTGTATGAAGTTATTGGAATCACTCGTACTTTTGTTGACGAAGAATTGCCAACGCTGATTTTTGCTGTGTTGGCATATAGATTATTACTGAAACCATAACCACTAGGAAGCTCACTCTTTGAAATCGTGATTGTATTATCACTATTCGTTGTTTTGGCAAACGTCGTGATTACGCGGTTGGAATATTCGTCAATGAGTGAGACGGTTACGGTTGTATCTTGAGCAGCTTGTACAATCTGCGGAGCTTCCGGAACTGTGAGCACAACACCGCCAGCCGCTGACAATGCAGCCGCTGTGGCTAGAGCAATGGTAATCTTTTTCATATGGTTCTCCCCCGATACTTTAGTATGATCTGATTATAGCGTAAATGTAAGCGATGCCACTGATGTGCTCACGCCTACACTAATATATCCGCGAAAATAAGCCAATATTTCAGAATGTTTTTAAAAAGTGGGTGAAGTAGCACAAACAAGTTCCAATTAAACGCAAAAATGGCCGTCCAATGACCGCCATTTTGCAACAACTATGCAACTACTTCCGCCGTCTCGATATCAGGCGGTTACAACTAGTTTTAATTTAAGTCCAAGCCCAGCTGCGTATCGATTCAACGTGCTAAGTGAAGGGATAGAGTCCAAACGTTCGATCTTAGCCAGTTGCGGCTGCTTCATGTTCATTCGTTCTGCTAAATCGTGCTGTGACAATCCCTGACGGATTCGTTCTGCGTACAACGAGGCCATTGCGTCTACAACGTCTAGTTCATCTGCGGGCATTACCGCATCCATTTTCTTTTCAAAGCTCTTCCAGTTCGCCATTAGATTTTCCCCTTTCGTTCAAGCCAATCGTTCAGCAGACTTATCGCACGGGTTATTTCTCGTGGATCAGTTTTATTTTGACGTTTGGTGTAATGATTCAAGATAACATACCGATCAGCGTCCCAAAAAGCAAAAAAGACTCGTTCAGGCATTGGCCTAAGTTCAAATAACTTGTGGCTGTATCCTTTGAGTTCTTTAACTTGAGGCTCGCGTAATGCTGGTCCGAGTTTTTCGAGCAGCTTCATCTGATACCGGATTTTTTTTAAGGTAGTGGCATCCTTTTTATCGTTGCTTCCAAGCAGCTGGTCGAGATAAGCCTCGAATTCACTGTATCCGTCTTTATCTTCGTAGAAGTCGATCTCGTACATGGCTAAGTCCTCTCTTAACACGGTTGCTATGCATGTATCTTAACACGTTTGCTATATTGGCACAAATAAGATACCAGGCCACTGTGGTAAATCTGATGTTGAAAATTGCGCATATCGTTCTTTATTGATTAAGACGATACATTGTTTGAGAGCATCAGGTTGCATAATGGTCACTCATGATTTTTTGCTCATATTTTAGCGATAACACCTCCACGTTCATGCCTACACTAATATGTTCGTGAAAATTGACCAGATGTATGCTTGATTTCAAAAAAGTGGAAGAGAATGATAACCACTGTTTCTATAGAACACAAAAATGGCCGCCAAATGACCGCCATTTTGCAACACCTATTCAGTTTCACTCAGGCCAATCAGCCCTGCCGATTGCCCTTTTTCATCAAGTTAAACAGTCCGTACAGGTACGCCACAATCGCGACGATGCCGAAGAACAACATGTTGTCGCTGAAGAAGAAGTACCCAAGCAGTGCCATGATGACGATAAATATTGCGGTGTATCCAGCAATCAGTTTATACAAACTACCAGCCCCTTTAATCGTTTGCTGCGCGTTTCGCTCTACCAAAATTCTACTACTCCGCGGATGAAAGCACTACCGGCGATTGCTAGCCGATCCGGTCCTTATCCATGTCCAACACGAAATAATTAAAATCCCCGCGGTATCGTGCCTGCGAGAATTCCACGATTTGCTTCTTGCTGGTGGACCCCAGCGTCTGAAAATAAAACAGTGGCGCGCCGGTGGCCACTTCCAGCAACGCGCTAGTGGTCTCGTCAGCGGCAAGGGTCTCTAGCTTGCGGTGAACGTGGGTGACGGGGTAGCCGGACTGCTCCAGTTCATCGTAAAGAGAACTGACGGTAAAGTCGATCTGTGCCAGTTCGGGGAGCGGTTGGGCGGGGATGTAGGTGGTGACGAGGACGATGGGGTCCTTACCCGCGAAACGCAGCCGGGTCAGTTTGTAGACTTTTGCCCCGAGCGCCAGTTGCAGCGCGTCTGCAACCTCCTGCGTTGCGGGCTCAGTGGTGAAGGCGAGGACCTTGGTCTGCGTCGCGAGACCCTTTGCCTGCATCTCCTGATTGTAGCTTTCGATCACGTGGGTGAATTCCTGCGCGATTTTGCGGTTGCGCACGATGGTCCCGTAGTGGCGCTTCTTCTCCAGCAGGCCCTCGTTGACCAGTTCCTGAATCGCCTGGCGCACGGTGGGCCGGCTAACGTGGTACGCGGCGGCGAGCTCGAGTTCCTTGGGGATGAGCGCGTTCTCGGGGTACACCCCGTCCTGGATTTTGCTGCGTAATTCGTCTTCGATCAGCTGATACTTGGGCTTGCTCATAGTCTAACTTCCTTTTGCAAAATTAAGAGAGTGGACCATAATGCGATTAGCTCCTGAGCATTAGCGGAAAACACGCCTATTCCCGCACTTTGGGAGTAGGCGCGTTTTAGGCTAAGCGGAAGGAGCTGCATTGTGGGCCACGTTTACATGCTGGGTTTGCGCCCAGGCTGGCGGTTCTACTTGCCGTCGTGGATTGTGATGGTGCTGACGCCGTCGTCTTGCATGCGCTGCTTGAGCGCGTTGATAATTTTGACGCCAGAACTGGTCCCGATGCGCTCCGCCCCGGCTTCGATCATCGCGATGAAGTCGTCGGAGTTGCGGATGCCGCCTGCTGCCTTTACTTTAACACCATCCCCGACCGTTTCCTTCATCAAGCGCACATCGGCCACCGTTGCGCCGCTGGGGCCGAAGCCGGTTGCCGTCTTGATGAAGTCCGGCCGCACGCGCTTGGCGATGAGGGCGACCCGCTTGATCTCGTCCTTGGTGAGGTAGGGGTTCTCAAAAATCACCTTGCATGGTACCCCGGCCGCGTGGCAAATCGCGACGATCCGCCGCATTTCGTCTTCGATGTAGTCGTAGTTTTTGGCCTTCAGTTCGGTGATGTTAATGACATAATCGATTTCGTTGGCGCCGTTCTTGAGCGCGTCCTTGACCTCGTACTCCTTGGCCTCAATCGTCGTCTGGCCCAGCGGGAAGGCGATGGCCGCGCCGGTGTCGATGTCGGTGCCCTTGAGGTATTCAGAGCAGCGTTTGGACTGCACCTGGTTGATTGCCACCATCTTGAAGTGGTATTCCTTAGCCTCGTCGCAAAGCTTCTTCATGTCCGCCGGCGTCGCGTAGGCGTGCAGGTTCGTGTGGTCGATCAGGCGGGCAAAATCATCAAGCGTGTATTCAGACATTAGTAGATCCTCCATTTCAATCTTTTGCATAGGTAATTACATAAGCAATTATGCGAGCGCTGCCAGTAAAAGTCAAGGCCCACGTTAAAACTGCTTTGACATAATTGTATCCGGATACATATAATTGAGGCGGACAGTGAAACGTCGCTGATAGGTTAATATCTATGGAAAGGACATGCTGATGCTACTATTACAATCATTTTCCGCCCCGCGCGTGTGGGGCAGCGAGCGCATGCGGGATTACGGCGCGACTGCGCCGAGCACGGGGTCAGTTTACTCGGTCGCCGGCACGTCGAAGTTGAACGTGGGCGCGATCGACACCGAGACCGGCCGCCAGAAGACGCTGCGGGATTTTGTGAACGAGAATCCCGCCCAGTTTGGCCTGCAAAAGGGTGAGGTGTACCCAGTCATCGTGGACATGCTCGGCGCCGACCAGGACCTGAGCATCCAGGACCATCCGAGCGATGCCTACGCGCGGACGCAGGGCGAGCCCTATGGTAAGGATGAGTCGTGGTTATTCCTCACCGCACCCACGTCGGGCACGGTGTACTCTGGTTTGCAAAATCCGCAGGTCAAGCCGACCGCCGCTGACTTCAGCAGTGGTGATCCGCTGCCGCTTTTGGGCACGGAACCCGTAGCTGCGGGCGATTATATTTTCGTTCCGAACGGCACTCTGCACGCGATTCGCGCCGGGTCGTTGGTCTACGAGATTCAGCAATCCACGGACATCACCTACCGCTTTTACGACTACCAGCGGACCGGCTTGGATGGCCAGCCGCGGCCATTGCAGCTGGACCAGGCGTTGGCAAACTTAGTACCAACGAACAAGGTCAGCAAGCAGCACCCGGCCGCCAACGCGGTGATTGAGGAAAAAGCCTACACACTCGACATCCGGATCACTGCTGGGGACGGCGACTACACTGCACCCGCGGGGATTGCGAGCTGTATGACTGTTATTCAGGGGCAATTGGACCTGAAGAATCGCCGCATTCGCCAGGGCACCAGCGTCATGATTTTGCCGCGGGAAGAAATCAGCTTCTCCGGGCAGGCACGAGTGGTGATTGCGACGCCGAAGCGGTATTGGGAATAAGCATTATTTGAATAGACAGCAAAAGCGCACGGCTGGCCTCCAATCTGGAGACCGGCCGTGCGCTTGTTTGTGGACTACCACCAATCCGGCAGTTTACGAGTTCTTCTTGGCGAGCACCTTAGTCTGCTTGTGCAGGTAGGCGAGCTTCTTGTCGTAGTCGTCGATCACGGCGTTGACATTCCGCTGGCCCTTCCAGCCGGCATAACCGAACGCCATCATGCCCAGTACACCGAGCACCAGGAGCGCAATGCCCAAGATGTTTAGCCACAGATTGCGAGCGTGGAAGTAGTAGACCAAGACGATGCCAATTCCGCCAATGACGGTTGCTAGTTGAAAAAAGTAACCGATATTGTCCAGCATGTGCTTTTGGTAACTAACTTCTTTTTCATAGCCAGCCTTTAACTCTTCAAGTGTCATGGTAGTCCCTCCTTACGTGGAATTATTTTAGTAGGACAGGCCTGGGTTGAAGACGCCGAGCAGAACGCCGACGAAGGAAATCACAACCAGAATGACCATGGTCCAGATAGCGGAAACGTGCTTCTTGGACATGAGCCACCAGCAGAACAGCGTTACCACGATGGTCAAAATGCCAGGGAAGATGCTGTCGAGCTTGTCTTGCAGGTTCAAGAAGACCTTGCCGTCAGCGCCCTTCAGCTTCAGGGAAGTCGTGACGTTGACCCAAGATGCGAGAACCCCACCAACAACCATGCTCCCGACGATACTAATTGCGGAACGAACGGCGGCACCTTGTTTGCCGACTAGGAAGCTAACGGCTTGGTCACCGAACTTGTAACCGCGGAAGTAGAGGAAGCGCTGGCCGAAGTAAGCGATGAGGACCCAAGCGATGATGTAGAAGATAGCACCGAGTGGGGAACCACCAGTAGACATCCCGAGGGCAATCCCAAGGAGGATCGGAATCAAGGTCCCATCAATCAGGGAATCCCCGATACCAGCAATTGGGCCCATCAGGCCGGCACGCATGTCGTTGATGGTACTGCCATCGATGTCATGACCGTTGGCGCGCGCTTCTTCCATACTTGCCGTAACCCCAACGATGACGGTCCCGAGCATTGGGTTCGTGTTGAAGAAGGCGGTGTAAGCCTGGATGGCCTCGACCTGGTCATCGTGGTTCGGGTACAACTTGCGCAGGATCGGCAGCATGGAAGCCATGTAACCAAAAGTCTGCATGTGCTCTTGTGAGAAACAGGTCAGTGCGCCCCAGAACCAGCGGTGGAAGGAACTGGTGAGGGTTTTGTGATCTAGCTTTTTTACTACGTTATCGGCCATGATTAGATATCCTCCTCTTCATCGTCGTCATCAACACCACCGGAACCGCTGGCCTGAGCAGCTGCTTTAGGACCAGAGCCGGAGTTGCCACCTTGCGCCATCTTGATTTCGTACATAACAATTGCAAACATGAGGGAAATAACGGTAACGGCAACCAGGTTCAGGTGCAGGGATGCACAGAACGTGAAGCCAACGAAGAATGGTACGAAATCAGCAACGTTGTTAATGATCTGCCGGAGCAAAATTGCGATCCCGACACATGGGAGCATGCCCCCAACGGTGAACAGGGTCTTCATTGCCAGACCGTCCATTGGCAGCGCGGTCCGCAGTGCGGTAACGGCGGTAGCACCGTAGTGAGTCAGCAGCATGGTTGGAATGAATGAGAACATTGCGTGGGAGATCCAAGGCCAGCCGAAGTTAACTGCGGTCAGCTTGTCCAGCTTGCCGGACTTAACGTCTTTCCAGCCGAATGACTGCCAAACCAGGTTCATGGTTGCGACGGCGTAGTAGAGCACGGTGCCGACAGTTCCAACCAGTGTCCCCACGGATTTTGCCAAGTTAGCGGCAGAACCACCGAGTGGGTTCAGACCCTGGGATGTGATGGCAACCATTGCCAGAGGAATCCCGATGTAAGAAATCGCCCGCACATCGGCAGAGACAGTGCCACCTGGGGTAACCAGCGCGATGTAAACCAGCTGCATCGCAACCCCACAGGCAATCCCGAGTTTCATGTCACCCATGACCAGGCCACAGACGAGGCCCCCGACTAGTGGCCGGCCGATGGTGTAGTTACCAACGGCTTGGCCGGCCATACATGAGTTTGAGCAAAGGCAAGCGAACAGTCCGAAGACGGCGGCTTGCACCCAACTAATTGTCATGATGTATACCTTCCTTTTTTATATTTGAATGGGTTCCGAATTAATAGCCGAAGCGAGACTTGAACTTGTCCCAGTTGCCGATCTTCTGGTCGGGCAGCAGGGCGAATTGAACGGTGTAACCGGCTTGCTCGATAGCTTCGAACGCGTCGGCTTCTTCTTGAGTGAAGGACTGGTTGTCACCAAGCTTGGTGGCGTTTGGCCGGTCGTTACCAGGACCAACGTTGACGGTCTTGATGTCGCTAGGCACGAACTTCTCGTCAACCAGGATCTTCTTCATGTCGAGCGGGCTCTTGGTGATCAGGAAGTAGCGGGTGTCGGAATTAAGCACGCGGTCCTGCACCTTGAGGAAGTGCTCCATGGTCCAAACGAAAGTCTTCTTGCCTGATGCAGCCTTGTAAGCCTCTTTCAAAATGGGGTTCTCGGCTGCTTTGTCGTTAACGGCGATGATGCCGTCGCAAGGGTACTCTTTGCCCCAGCGGGTAGTGATCAAGCCGTGAATCATCCGGTCATCAATACGTACAAAAGAAACGCTCATAACTGATCCTCCTTAAATATCGTCTTCGTCGTCATCCGCAGCGCTGGCTGCAGGGAGATTGAACTCTTTCATTGCGGCACCGGCCTCTTGCAGAGCCTGAGCCTTTAAATCCTCGTTACTCATCGTGTCCTTGCCCATTAAGGTCGTTAATGCCATTGGGAAGTTCATCCCGCCAAGTACCAGCGTGCCATCGAGCTTGTTCCGCTTGCTAAGTACCTTGCAGACGGTCGTTAGGGGACTGCCACCGATGATGTCAGCGAGAACAACGAAGCTGGTGTCATCAGGCAGGTTCTCCAACATGTCATTGAAGCGCCATTCCAGACTGTCGGCTGACTCGTCAGGATTCAAGCCGATACTGATGACGGAATTTGCGGCGTCACCGGCGAACATGGACAAGGTCTGCTTGAGACCAGCAGAGAAGTTACCGTGACTGACTAGCAGCAAATATTTCAAGTTACATACCTCCTTTCTCAATGAACTTGTACTTGTGTTGAAGCTTCTGCTCAGTTAGCGATGCGAACAGCGCGGTGGTTCGTGAACGATCAAAACTGACCTTATATAAATTGCTGTCGTAATTATACGAACGTATCGCCATGAGCACGATACAAAATCTAATTATTATCCATCAGTAGTTCTTTCATCCGAGTTGTTCGCAGCGGGTGGACAGATGCTGCTGCTCATTCACAAGCACGCCGTTAAATTAGCATTGTGAGCGTTTTCTGTCAACACGATTATTCAGAAAGCAGGCAGTCATCCGCATGACTGTTTTCATTGAAACGCTCATGCAAGACGGAGTCGGTGTATAAATGATCGTAAAAAGCAGCTGATTATAAGTAAGCACACGTACCAGAAAAGTATAGTAAGCATACATACATAAGGGTGAAGACGATTCATTGTTTGTATTAAATTGTTAATAATTTGGTCGATTTCGCATACAATATGCACCGACAACTGAATGCTTTGTGTGAACAGTTGTGACTGGTACCAAGAAAAATAGTCGTCAAAAACTTTCAAAAATATTTTTTGCTTGGCAGATAATGACTGGTCTTGGCATAGACCAAGTACCCGAGCGTACGCAACCCGCTGACAAAATGTTCACTATTTGCAATTGTCATGAACTCGCTGGATAAGAGACTTTGGCGGCAAAGTACTGTGCCTCATACCAACCCAAAAAGGCAGCTACTCGTCTCCGAATGGCTGCCTGGCAGCTTGATGCTGTGCCTAATTTTACTTCTGAATCTGCGGACCGACTGCTAATTCCAGTTTGGTCAAGTCGCGGACAGAATCAGCAAGCAGGGTCCGCAACTTTTGCTGCGCTTGCCAGCTTGTATAAGCAAAATTCAACATGCCTAACGCACCAGCGACAAACAGTGCGTAAGCAACAATTCGAGCCCAAATGGTTGCGGCGCGAAGGATGTACACGAGCACCAACGCCACGCCACTGACCAGAGCCGCCACCTGGAACCGGCGGGCCAATCTGCGGACGGATCGTTTTTGCTTGGCAATTTCTTCTTCGTATCCATAACGCAACTCCTTAATTGTCATGACTGTTGCCTCTCAGCTGTTAGTACTGAAACGGTGCCTTAATGTTGCCGCCGGTACATGCTGGCTATTCCCATAATGCCCAGTAAGAGCGCAACGCCAGCGAGAATGATGCCGTCTTCTTCCTCGAAGCCGGTTTGCGGGAGAATCCTGTTGCGCGACCGGATTTGGGATTGCTTGGGCGCGAGCATCTTGGTGGCACCAGCGGGAGTGGTGGCCGGTGCGTAAGTGTTGGCTAATTGTTGCGGTGATTTTGCCGGGGTGGTTGTGTCCAAATCTGCCTTGTTAGGTGCTTCCGGTGTGTCAGTTTCCGGTTCCGTTGGCGGCGTTTTTGGGGGGTCATCATCCGGAACTGGCTCTTCAGGAGTGGTCGGTTTGTCTGGCTGCTCAGGGGTGTCGGGCGTACCGGTGACAGGGGGTGGGGTTTCGCCGGTGTCAGCTGGGTTCTTTGCGTAGACGACGGTGTAGACGCTGTCCTTGTCGTCAAAATGGGTCGCCTGTTGCTCCGCTTTTGGCAGATTGTCCTGAACGATGTGGTAGCCTGCGATGCTTGGGTGTGCGGGGTGGGAGTAAGCCTGCTTGTCCCGGGAGTGAACAATGACGTTATCGCTGTCCTTCAATGTCCGGAGGAAGGTGACGGTGTCGGTGTGTGCTGTGGCAAGTTCATTACCATTCTCGTCCACGTAGCGCACTGTCTGTTTGATTTCGCGGTGCGTGACTTTTGCGGGTAATGGGGCGTACAAGATGTCGTACTCCTGGTCGGGGTCGTCAAACTTGATGTTACTGTGGTCATCGCCAGAGTTACGGGCAATGTGATGGTTCGGAATGTGGAGATGCTCGTTCCACGGCGCCACTGGCTGGATCACGGTGTCACTGTGTTCGCCAGTGGCCGGGTCCGTTTTACGGATGACCGTAATGGTGTGGGTAATATCTTCGTGAATGGGCTGGTTGTGGCTGATGCTCCAGTAATGGTAGGTGTGGTGAATGTCCCGGTGGGTAACGATGGGGTCGTCCTTCAGGTAAACAACCGTGTACTCCTGATTGGTGGAACCGTACTGGGCCTTCTGGTCGCTAGTGGCGCCGGCGGGACTGCTGATCACGTGGTATCCCTTAACGTAAGGGTTGTCCTGGTGCCCGAAGACGGGAGCAGTTTGCTTGTCGTGGAATTCGTCGGTGACTGGATCCTGGAAGCGGTCAAAGGTGACGCTGACGACAAAATCTTTTGCCAACTCAGTGCCCTGTTCATCCTGGTAGTGCACGGTCTTCGTGGCGGTGTACTCGTTGATGAAGACGTCCTGCTCCTTGGCGTAGTAAACCCAATACTCTTGATCTGTGCTGCCGTAGTGCGCGGGCTGGTCTTCAGTGGCTTCAGTGACGACACCGGAACACATCCAGTAACCCTTGATGTCAGGAAGATCTTGGTGCCCGAAGACTGGGGCGGTTTGCTGGTAACTGATTGCGCCAGTCAGCGGGTCTTCCAGCTTGGTGAAGGTGACCTCGCTGATGAAGTCATCTGCGAGCAGCGTCTTTTTGTCGGCAGTATCGGCGTAATGCACGGTCTTAGTCGCCGTGTACTGGCTGATCACGGTCGGCGCATTCTTGGCGTAAACAACCTTGCAATTGAAGCCGCTTGCCCCGTATTCGGCCTTTTGGTTGCTGGTTGCGGGCTCTGGACTACTGATCACGTGGTAGCCGAAAATCAGCGGGTTGCCCTGGTTACCAAAATACGGACTGGTCTGCGTGTAGGTGATTGCGCCCGTAATCGGGTCCTCTAACTTGGTGAAGGTGATTGCACTGACAAAATCTTTTGCCAGGCGGGTGTTGTTGACGCTGACGTATTGCACCGTTTTGGCCGCAGTGTATTGCTCGATCACTGTCGGCGCGTCCTTGGCGTAAACAACCGTGTACTCCTGATCAGCGACTCCGAATTTAGCCGTTTGGTTTGCGGTTGCGGCAGCTGGGCTGCTAATTACGTGGTAAGCGAAGATAATCGGGTTATCTTGGTGGCCAAACTCGGTGCTGGTTTGGCTGTAACTGATTCCGCCGGTGACGGGGTCCATGAACTTGGTGAAGGTAACTGAATCCGTGAAGTCGTGCGTCAGCTGCAGCCCGTGTTCATCGATGTAGTGGACGGTCTTCGTGGCGGTGTAATTACTGATTTTGATGGGATCGTTCTTCGCGTACACCACACTTAAGTCGCTGTCCTTGTCGCTGCGGTGCGCCACTAATTGGTCCGCTGTCGGCGCAGAGACAATGTGGTAGCCCTTGATATACGGGTTTTCCGGATGCGCGTAGCCGTGTTTATTCTGCGTGTAGGTCGCAGTGTGCGTGCTGGCAGCAAAGGTCCGCGTGAAGGTGACTGTATCAGCGTTTTTGGGGTGGAGGATGTTGCCATCAGTGTCGACATAATGGATAGTTTGTGTGGCCTGATGCTGAGTGACTTCCGGCGGCAGGAACGCGTAGATCACGGTATATTCACCGCCCGCAGCGCCGAAGTGGAAGGAATCCTCATAGCCCGGCGCGTCTTGGATAATGTGGTAACCGGCAAAGTTGGGATTCTCTTGCCGCATTCTATCCGTGGTGATTTTATCCTTGATGGCATCGTTTTTGAGGTCGAATTCCCGCACGATTGTTGTGGTGTTGCTGTAGTCGGGAGCCAGTGTCTTGCCGGACACATCAACATAGTGGATGGTGCGGTTAATTGTCGTGGTGACGGCGTCCTTGTGGTAGACAACGGTCACAACGATATCTTTGGCGCTACTGGTAACGGTTTGCGCCGTTGTTGCCGCAAGTGGCGAGTCCACAATGGAGTAACCAGCTTTTTGCGGCACGTCCTGATAGCCCAAGCTTGCTTCCTTGGGATTGGCAGTCTGCTCCTGCGTCACTTTGTTGGTGTGCACTTCAAAATTGGCTGTGTCTGTGTAGTCAGCGAAGAGCGGCTGGCCTGCTTCATCGACATAGTGGATGGTCTTGGTGACCTGCTTCGTCTCGACGAGTTCGCCGGCAGTGAAGTGGACGTAGATGTCGCCGGGGATGGTGGTGAAGGTCAGTGCCCCGGAATTTTGGTCGTACTGCGTTCCTTTGCCTAGGGTGATTCCGTTCTGGAGATATTTACCATCGCTGGTCAAAAAATCCGTTGCATCTGCGATCATCTGGCCAACATCTGGATTGACGCTGTGCACTGGCCCAGTCAATTCCTGACTTGCAAACATTTCTTGCTCGTTGTTCGTGTCATCGACAAAATGCACCTGCACGACCCCGGTTGCGGTGTAGGTGAAGCGATAGATGCGGAACTGTTGCAAGTTGCGACTCTCACCGGTAGCGCCAGCAACGAAGAAGGCTAAGTCCTTGTTAGCTACGTACTGGCTGATGTTTTCCGTCCAGGTCTGTCGATCGTACCTGACCGTCAGATTTTTACTTTCGGCATCGTACACGATGCTGATGTCATTGAAGTCATTATCCTCGGGCTCCGCGATTGGTTTGGGTGCAGCAGCTTTGGGGTGGTCATCTTCATGCGTGAAAATTTTGTACTTTCCATTGACCTCTTCAGTGTGCACGAACGCGCCAAATGCGGTGCCGTTTCTCCGCGAGTGGAACTGATCAGGGTCGTGATCGAAATAACCTTTGTCACTACCGGTGCCATCTGGATCCCAGAAAGTGTCAGCCTTCCAGCCGAACGCGTCCGCAAGTCCGGCAAAGCCGAGGCCACCACCATCATGGCCAACATCTTGCGTTTGCCCGACATGGAAGCCAAAAGAGATTCCGTCCGCGCCCTCGGGTTGCGATTTATCGCCAAGGTTAATTTGCCCAACGAGCTCAAAACTCTGGTCACTGCTGATTTTGTTCTTGAGGGTCACGTTACCGCTCTGGTGCTTTCTGTCCGGAGTCAGCGTGACGATGCCTTCGCGTTCGTTGTAGTGCGCATCGCCAGAGACGTTGAAGTAGTCGGTGAAGTTATCTTTATCGACTGTGACGCGGCCATCACTTGTTTCGTCAGCGGCGGCGCGAGTTGCCTGCTGCGGGTCAAGTGCAGCATCACCAGCTGTACTTGCTGGTGACTGGGCGCCGGTGTCTGGTTCTGCTTGCTTTGCTTGGGTATCCGCTGCGGGTACTGCTAGCGTTTGCGGATCAGTAGCAGGCTGCTTCTTCTTGTTGTTGGCATTATCCTTAGCGGGCTTGTACTGACCTTTTTGCTGATCACGATTGCATTGTGCAGCCGCGCTCGGTTCGTTTTCACCACCAGCGGTTTCCTCATCAGTAGCGGGTGACTCGGATTCGGGTGTTCTGGCCTTCTGCTTGTCTTGACCATGATTCTGGGTGACGGTTACTGTTTCCGTTGCGGCTTCCGTTGGCGTTAGTTCGCCGCAACCAACGCCAAGTGTGGCTGCGAAGATGGCCGCGAAGAGCCAGTGTTTGCCTTGCTTGTACATTTTATAGTGGATCTTGGGTTCGCCTTTGGGTTGTTGCTTGTTCATGTTGATCTCCCTCACAATCTAATCTGGTGGACAGTCAGCGGCTTAGTTGTGCGCAATACAATGACGGATGTTATTAACAGGACTAAGGAAGGTGCCCGCTTGCTCAAAAACAGCCCCTTGAATTAATTAACTAATTGTCAGAAATTAATAACAAAGTTTGATGTTTAAATAGCAGTGATGCTTACATAAGTAATGCTTGCGTAAGCACTAATCAACTGCCTGTATTACGTAAAATGCTGCTCATTTCTAAACTACGAGTGAGTTTAACGAGGATTATTCAGGGGGTCAAAGTACCAAAATAAATAACCTTGTCAATTCAAGCTTTGTGGTATTTAGTTCGAAGCAATGGTTCAGGGGCTGTCATAAATTGCCGCAGAAGGAGCCCCGAAAATTCACCATTTTTGCATGTACGCAAAAAAACGCCCCCACCGTTATCAGTGGAGACGTTCGTGTCGCCGAAATGATTGTTCTAGTGTTCCCGTTTGCGGAATCCGAGCAGACCTAGCATGCTCATGAGCAGTGCCAGTCCGGCGGCGATGAGGCTAGGCTGCTTTTGCTCACCAGTCTGCGGGAGCTGCTTCGAAGTGGTAGCAGCATCCTTCATAGTCGAGGTGTCGGTGCTGCTACCAAACGTGTCCGCAAGCTGCTGCTGCGGATTGTCATTCTTCGTGCCAAATGTGTTTGGCAGGTCTGGCTCGTTTGGTTGGTCAGTACTTGGCTGCTCTGGCTGGTTCGGCACGAAGGTGTTCGGTAGCCCTGGATCTTCTGTTACCTGCGGGGTTGACGTTCCCGGCTGGCCGGGTTCAGATGGGTCCTTCGGTGGTAATTGAGGCGTGTTATCTGCTGGCATTGGATTCTTTGCGTAAACAACGCGGTAGGTCCGGCTTGCATCGCCGAACTGAACTGTTTCATCGGTGGTTGCGCCAGCGGGGATGATGAACGCCGTGTAACCTGGAATGTCCGGTACGGCCTGCCCGCTCAGGATCGCTTCACCCGGCTTTTGGCTCAGCACCGTGTTCGTAACGGTGCTGTCAGTTCCTGGCTGGCCGGTCCGCAAAAGCGTTACAGAAGTCGTGAATGGTTCGTGCAGCATTTTGCCAGACTCATCAACGTAGTAAACCGTCTTGGCGATGGTGCTGACGCTGTGTTCAGTTGGCAGTGGCGCGTAGACGACGGTGTATTCAATATTCTGACTGTTGAAGTCCACTGCCTGACTACTTGTCGGCGTGGCTGTGGCCACAACCTTGTGCTGGCTATCATCGTAAGCCGTGATGATTTGGTAGCCAGTAATGAACGGGTTGGTGATTCCAGCCAGAGTGGTCTGGCCATCAGCGACTGGCTGGCCGTTGATGGAGTAAGTGCTTGCTCCGGTGACCGCATCGACTGACTTGGTGATGGTGACGGATTCGGTGACGGGCGTTTGCAGCTCCGTGCCGTCAAGTTGCTTGTAGTTAACAGTCTTGGTGATGGTCGCGGTCGTGACGGTTGGCGCGTTCTTGGTGTAGACCACGGTGTTCACTGTAGTTTGAGCTTTACCATCAAAGGTAACGCCAGCGAAGGTGATTGTTTTGGCAGCCTCAACTGCTTGTGCTGGATTGGTAGCCTTTGTAAGTGCGTCGGCTTTTCCGGTCAGGTTCTCGGCCGCTGAACCTTTTGCCGTGTAACCAGTGAAATCCTTGATTTTTGGCGTTGCGTCGCTGTTCAGCGGCAGCTTGATGTCCGTGACGTCTTGGCCGTCAACTTGGTAGATATAGGTGTCATCGGCAACATCGTGCAACTGGGTGACCTCGATACTACTGGTGTCAGGGGTCGTGCTCAGTGAAGTTCCCTTGTCATCAACGTAGTAAGTCGTGCGGGTGAAGATTTTCGTGCCGACCTTGACTGGCACGTCCTTGGTGTAGACCACGGTGTAGACCACGTTCTGAGGCTTGCCGTCAAAGGTAACGCCAGCGAAGGTGATTGTTTTGGCAGCCTCAACCGCTTGTGCTGGATCGGTAGCCTTTGCAAGTGCGTCGGCTTTTCCGGTCAGGTTCTCGGTCGCTGAACCTTTTGCCGTGTAACCAGTGAAGTCCTTGATTTTTGGCGTTGCGTCGCTGTTCAGCGGTAGCTTGATGTCCGTGACGTCTTGGCCGTCAACCTGGTAGCTATAGGTGTCATCGGCAACATCGTGCAACTGGGTGACCTCGATACTACTGGTGTCAGGGGTTGTGCTCAGTGAAGTTCCCTTGTCGTCAACGTAGTAGGTTGTGCGGGTGAAGATTTTCGTGCCGACCTTGACTGGCGCGTCCTTGGTGTAGACCACGGTGTCGACCACGTTCTGAGGCTTGCCGTCAAAGGTAACGCCAGCGAAGGTGATTGTTTTAGCAGCCTCAACCGCTTGTGCTGGATTGGTAGCCTTTGTAAGTGCGTTGGAATCTCCGAGCAGCTTACCATCTGCCGAACCTTTAGCTGTGTAACCTGTCGGGCTCTTAATCGTTGGCTCCTGGTCTCGGTTTAATGGCAAACTGACGTCAGCGACAGCTTGATCATTGACCTGGTAGGTGTACTGGTCGGTTGCCACATTGTACAACCTAGTGACCGTTACGTCTGAAGTGTCTGGAGTCGCAAGTTGCTTACCCTTGTCATCAACGTAGTAAGTTGTGCGGGTAAAGGTTTTCGTGCCGGCCGCAATTGGCGTAGTGCTGGCGTAGACAACTGTGTTCTCGATGATAACTGGGTTGCCGTCAAAGGTGAGCTTGTCAAGACTGTTGATCAGGTTGCTAGTGACGGTAACCGTATTGGGATTGAGTTTAGTCAGGTCGACGGGCTCACCAGCTGGAAGTTTGCCATCAGTGTAGCCTTTGACGACTGCAGCAGTGATAATTGGGTTTGCAGCACCATCCAGCGTGACGGTATTCGTCTTCGCATCATTTGTAGCATTTGTCGCTTGCTCAAAGGTGTAGGTTTTTGCACCAGTCAACTTATCAGTGGTCTGGTGAACCGTGATGCTGCTTGTGTAGTCCGGACTAACAGTTGCGCCGGTCGTGTCAACGTAGTGGGTTGTCCGACTGATGGTTTGAGTGGCTTGCGCTGCTGGGTGCTTTAAGTGGATGAAAATCTCACTTGGTTTGTCGCCGAACGTAAATTTGCTGCCGTTGAACTGGGTGTTGGCGCCCAAAGTTGTGCTCTTGCCAACATCAGCGCCAACCAACTCGTAGCCTTTGCTTTCCAGTAGACCAACAGCTTTGCTGATGTCGTCATCAACTGCTGTCGACTGCGTTCCGAGTTCACCCTCGACTTGAGTGGTGATGTCTGTGCCGCCATCAATGGTGTCGAGCTTGATTTCATTGTCGGTGGGTAGGGTGGTCACATCGACATTGCTGTCGGTAATTAGCCCATTGTCGATGTAGTGAATGGTTGCGGTTGGCTTGGCGGTGAGAATCATGTTGACGGTGACGGCTTGCTGGTTCGTAGCGTTACCAGTTACTCCAGAAATGAAGAAGTAGAGTGTATCCGAGCCCGATTCAGCTTTAGCATTCGCGAGGTAATCAGCGAAATTGTGCGTCCACGTCTGGTTGTCGAACTTAACGGTCATGGTTCCATCAGGATCGTATGTGATTGTGTATGGGTGCCATGGAAACTTAGACGTGTCCGTCGGCATCTCTTCACCTTGATTGCCAAAAGGATAGTGGGGGCTGACAGCGCCAGGAGTCGGATTGCCGAGTTCCTGAGGGTTGGCTGCTTTGTCGGCATCACTAGTCCCGTAAATTGTGAAGACTTTCTGCTTTGTTGTTCCTTGATACGTGTATGGGTTTGTTTCGATGAAGGCCCCAAAAGGCGCGGCAATACCATGGCCCTTGTCGGCCGGGATTATTGGTTCACCGTAATGCAAGTCGCTTGGATCGCTCGTGATGGGGTAGGGATTTCCTTGATCATCAAATGCGGGATCCGGGGTGTATAAACTGAGATCTTCACTGCCGTCCCGGTAGGTATCGGCTTTCCAGCCAAAAGCGTATGGCAGGTCTGCAAAACCCAATGAACCACCGGCTGAACCGATATCTGTTGTTTTCCCACCGATGTGAAAACCGAATGAGATTCCATCTGCACCCTGAGGCCAGCTGCTTTGCCCCTTATCGCCCAGGTAGACCGCCCCGGAAATAGTGAAAGGCTTGGTGGTATCAATGCCTTCTTTTAAGGTCACGTTACCAGATTGCCACTGGACATCAGGAGTTAATGTGATGATACCGGTCTGGCTGTCGTACTGCGCTTTGTACTGACTGTCTGTGCTAGTGATATTGTTGTGATAATCTGCCAGGTAGCCGTTCTGTGTGAAGTACTGCAGAAAGTTGTCCTTGGTGATTTCAGTCTCGCCACCATCAGCCTTGACGCCAGCAATCTGCACACTTGCGTTTGGGTGCGCAGCCAGGTAGGTGCTGAGTGCTGCCGCGGTCGCACTGAAATCATCACTGCTTGAATCGACGGGGAGGTTGACCTGGATGTTTCCGTCAGCGTCCACGCTTGTTTTGGTACCGGCAGGCAGTTCCAGAAGGACAGTGGGCGCAGTTTTGGCACTAACGTCCGATGTGGCGGGGGCAGTCGTTTCAACTTCTGGAGTAGCGACTGACTGTTCGGCCTTTGCTGTAGGAGTTGGGGCAGGAGTGGTAGTGGTAGCCGCGGTTGCGGCTGCGGCTGTGGTACTGCTTGCAGTTGCAGCTTTGTCAGTCGTTGTCGTTGCGGCACTTGTCTCTGTTGGTGCTTGCGTCACTGCCGCCGTCTGCTTGACTTCTGATGTAATACTTGCGTTTTGTTCAGTGATTTCTTGCTGTGCGTTCGCGTTTGGCTCTGGCGTTTGCTCAGCATCACTATTGCTGTTCAGGTCGCTTGCGGCTGACTGGTCCGGCTCAGTGGCTGTAGTGCTAATAGTTTCATTGCTTGCGGATGTAATTGCCGCAGCAGCTGCTTGACTGCTTTGCAGTTGCTGCGTGTTGTTTTGGAGCCCATTATCACTCGTGGTGGCCGCGTCATCACTAGGCGTGGGGGCTTGTTCCGCCGCGTTAGCGCTAATTACTTGGCCCCCGCCCATGCCAACGCCGAGCACGCAAATAGCGGCAAACAGCCAGTGCTTACCTTGCTTGTACATCTTGTAGTGCAATTTCGAATCCCCAGAAAATACAATTTTCGACTTTCTCATAGTTAATCCTCCCAGCTCTGTGAATTGTCCATAGATAGTAATCAATCAAAGATAGCGGGGCCAAAAATTTGGACTCACAAAGATAAATAACAACAGTCTGACAAAGGTGGCTTTCTTAACAGCAACGCTGATTCAGAAGAGGAACGGTTAAAGCCATTAGTGTTTGTTATTAACCACTTAATATTTTAAGCTACCCGTTTTTAAATGGTGGTCATAATTGCCATAGCAAAATAGTTGAAAGCGCAATATTTACTATTAAAATTAATAAGTATCTTAAGCAATCACTAATTGCAAACGGCAGTACATTGGGCATCCTTGTTTCTAACATGGGTTTATGGGGTAGGTGAAAAATCGGGGGTGTGGTTGAACTGATTTTGACGTTAATAATTTGCTCTTGCTGTCGTGACACCGCAAACAATCGTTTAAGCTTTATCCGGCTGCAAACAGGGCTTCCTAGAATGTTTGCAGGTGGATCAGCATTAGTGGATAACACTGATGCGCATACACTGATATACACAAAAACACCCCCGCCAACATTTGAAGTGCCCCATAATTGTTAGACAAACAAATCTAACGATTGTGGGGTATTTCTATGACCAAATATTCAACCGAATTTAGAATTGAAGTCGTTCAAGCCTATTTGTCTGGGAAGTATTCATATCGATATTTGGCTAGCCATTATAAGATACCGAGTAATAGGACAATTCGTGAATGGGTCGCGCTAGCTCGTGCTCAAGGCTTGGAGTCCCTTCAACGTGCAAAGCATAAGCGTACTTACTCATTTGAAGAGAAGCTGGCCGTGGTAGACTATTATCAAACTCACGATGAGGGAATTGCCAAAGTTGCTGCTCACTTCGCAATCAATCCGGCGCAAGTATCAGTTTGGAGTCGGATCTTCAACGAAGTTGGACCGGCCGGTTTACGTCCTCGTCCCAAAGGGAGAAAGTCTAGCATGACCCAACGAAAACGCCAGGACGACGGTGATAAGCTGACGCCAAACGAAAAAGATAAGTTGGTCCAGGAGAACATGCGTCTTCGTAAGGAACTTTATCAGACGCAGATGGAACGGGATATTCTAAAAAAATTGAGGGCCGTATCGAAGAGCAAACAGCGGCCGCAAAAGCGGCAGTAGTGGATACGCTACGGTCTCAATATTCACTCAAGGCGTTGCTTGAAGCGACGCAGTTGCCTCGTGCAACGTTCTATGATCGACTGCACCGAAATCATAAACCAGACAAATATGCGGATTTAAAAGCCTTTATCTCAAAGAGCTTTCAAGATTCTCACGAGATTTATGGTTACCGTAGGATCTATAAACTCGCCCAGAAGGCACATTACAAAGTGTCACCTAATACGGTGCTTAGACTGATGGGAATGCTTGGCCTGGCGGTCACCATCTATTCACGGCATACCAGCGGCTATCATTCATACAAAGGTCATGTTGGGACTGTGAATGATAACCTGCTGCACCAACAGTTCAATGCTACTAAACCAAATACGGTTTTCCATACTGACGTGACGCAAGTCAAGTTACTAAATCATTCTTGGGGTTATATTTCCGCCATTATTGACGAAGCCAGCCGCGAGGTGGTTACGGTTATTGTTTCATCCCATGCCAATAAGGCACAGTTGAGACTTACAATTGATGACTTTGCCCTGAAATACTCATCGGATGCTATGTCGATAATGCACTCAGACCAAGGATGGCAATATCAAACGATGGAATACCAGACCGCGATGCGAAAACTCGGCGTTGTTCCAAGTATGTCTCGTAAGGGAAATTGTCACGACAATGCGCCAATAGAAAGCTTCTTTAGCTTGATGAAACGTGAGTGTCTGTACCGGCACATCATTCATTCTTTAGACGAACTGCGGGAGCTCGTTACAAACTATGTCAGTTGGTACAACACAAAGAGAATCTCTTTAAACAAAAATGGCCTGACCCCGGTAGAATATCGGGAACAGGCCATAGCCTAACTGCTATTGAATTGTCTAACTTTTTTGTTGCACTTCATTTTTGATGGCGGGGGTGCTCCTGTCTGCGCTGAGGCAAGTTAGCAGCGACTGCGATTTTGCTTGGAGCCGCATTCATTGCCCAAGCCGCTTGGTGTATCATTAAGGTGAACAATATGGAAGAAGGCAACATCATGGACTTAAATACAAAAGTAGAACTGAACAACGGCGTGAAGATGCCGATCTTTGGCCTCGGAGTCTGGAATACGGACAATGCGACCGCTGCGAAATCTGTTTACGCGGCTATCAAGCATGGCTACAAGATGATCGACACGGCTAAGCAGTACGGTAATGAAGCCGGCGTCGGCCGCGGCATCAAGCAGGCACTTGATGACGGGCTGATCAAGCGCGAAGACCTCTTCGTGACCTCAAAAGTCTGCAATAGCGACCAGGGTTACGATTTGGCGCTCGCCAAGTTCAGGGGTACCCTCAAGCGCCTGCAGCTCGACTACCTGGATCTGTACCTGATTCACTGGCCAGTTGATGGCCGCTACCTGGAGACCTGGCGTGCGCTGGTTGAGTTGCAAAAGCAGGGGCTCGTTCGCGCCATCGGGGTTTCCAACTTCGACGTGCAACGCCTGTCCGTAATTTTGCAGAACAGTGATGTCGTTCCGGCTGTGAACCAAATCGAGTTCAACCCGCAGATGCAGGAGAAGGACATGCTTGCGTACGCCGCTAAGCACAACATCCACATCGAAGGCTGGTCACCACTTGGCCACGGCAAGGCGATGAGTGACCCAACGATTGCGCTGGTTGCCGCCAAGCATAATGTCACCCCAGCCCAGGCCATCTTGCGTTTCGATGTCCAGTCTGGTGTCATCACGATTCCAAAGACCGTCCGCGAGCAGCGGATGGTGGAGAATGCCGACATTTGGAACTTCGAACTCGACGCTACCGACATGGCCGCCATCAAGAGCATCGACAAGGAAGAGCGGTCGCTCTGGTACGAATCCTTTGGCTGGTACGGCACCGACACGGATTACGGCATGCACACGCAGAAGTGGCCGGATTCAGCTGCCGATTATGACGACTAAGTAAAGTTTGCGGTGGGCTCGCCTTGGCGGGCACACTGCCTACATATATAGGAGAAACAAGATGACTGCAGAACACAAAATGCACGCATTATACGAGTACGCACTGCGCGTTCACGGCGGTGACAGCAGTGGCCACGGCATGGATCACATTGACCGGGTCCGCGCCAACGCGCAGGCGCTGCTGCAGGAGACTCCAGCCGCACCGGCGGACATTGTGATGGCGGCCGCGACGTTGCACGACACCTACGACGACAAGTTGGTGCCGGACGTGGCTGCGGCGCGAGCGCAAACGGAGCGGGTGCTGCTGGACAGCGGCTTTAGCGCGGCGGAGGCGACTGCTATTCTGACGATCATTGACCAGATGTCCTTCCACTACGGTCTTGACCATGAGGTGCACCTGACGCTGGCCGGGCAGCTCGTGCAGGACGCGGACCGGCTGGACGCAATCGGTGCGATCGGGATTGCCCGCGCCTTCGCGTACGGCGGGGCGCACGGCCGGCCACTGGCAAGCAAGGAGGCGCCGCAGAGCCACATGACCGGTGCCCAGTACCGCCAGGAAAAGAGTGGCACCATCAGCCACTTCCACGAGAAACTGCTGGGGCTGGCGGACACGTTAAACACCCCTGCTGCGCGCAAAATTGGAGCGCAGCGGACGCAGGTAATGCGTGACTTTTTGGCTGAATTCGCAGCTGAACAGGCGGGTTTACGTTAACACAAGTTATGCTATCCGCTGGCGCTTTGTGAATTCACAAGCATGCTTAAGCTTCCTTAATAGTCGTACCCACAACGGGTGCGGCTATTTTTGTGGGTGATTGTTTAGTTAGCAATTTTGCTTGTGGAATTGTAAAAATCGTTAAATTAGTTATTGAATCTCGCACGAGGCAATTTGGGAACCCTTCTATACTTAAACATATAAGAATAAGCATATTGAACAAACTGACGAGGTGATGAGGATGGCTGAAGGTCAGTTTGGGGCGGCGTTTCGGGAGTTGCGCCGTGCCAAAGGGTTTACCTTAAAGGAGGCGGCGGGGGATGTAGTCTCGCCTCAGTTTTTATCCCAGTTTGAACGCGGTGAGTCGCAGATTAGCTATGCACGGCTGAACGATGTCCTGACCAACATCCGCGTCAGTGTGAACGAGCTGGCGGCGATGAATGCCGTCAGTGGCCTGAACTGGGTCGATTTGTGGGCGGGCCAGCTCGACGCGGTGCAACGTGGCAATGACGGTAGCACGCTCGATAGCAGCATTGCGCCCGCTGGTCTGCGCGGCGTTGTGGGGGCAATCAATCGGCTTGCGCTCGTCTCACCGGGGCAAAGGCGGGGGCTGCTCAACAAAACGGAGCTGGCGGCGCTGACGCGGGTGGTCATGGTCCAGAAACACTACGGGGTGTTTGCCAACCTGGTGATTTTTTACGCGGCGCATGCACTGCCGGGAACCACGCGGCGGGTGGCTGCACAGCGGCTGGGCAATGCCAACGTCTGGGCGGAGACGCGCTACTTGCGGTCCGGCACAACTGTAGGTGCATTGTTCGCACTAGCAGAGACCGAAATTTACCTGCGCAATTATCTGCGGGCGGAGCTACTGATTAGTAATATTCGTGAACGCCTCATTATCAGTGATGTGTACGAACGGCTGGCGCTACGGCTGTTGGACGTCGAGCTAGCCCGAGTGCGTGGGGATGAGGAGCGGGCCTTAGCGATTCGCCACGGCATTTTGGCCACCTTGCAACTACTGGACGACCCGCGGGAGTACCACCGCTTCTCCCTGCACATGGACCGGGTGCTGCGCGAATTGACCCCAAGAAGTAAATAAGTAGAGTGTAAGTAGGAGAAAGGACGAAGGTATGCAAGATGATGGATTACAACTATGGAGCTGCCTTCAGAGAGCTCCGGCGTGACTTTGGTTTGCGCCAGAAGGACTTAGTTGTGGCTGGGCTAAGCGCGCAAACTGTTTCCCGTTTTGAAAAATACGACACTGGACTGAGCATTACCCGGGTTGCGGGTTTGCTGGGGCAGGTGCCGGCGACGATTTATGAGTATACGATCGTGCTCGAGACCGCCCCAATCGACGGCTTTGATGGCTTTTTGAATTACGTCTCACACCTTTCCACCCGCCCTGATGCACACGCGATGCTGGAAGCACTCGGTTTGCGGAACCGGATTCGCTACGCCGCGACGGGCAACATCGAGTTTCGGATGCGGGCGGTGATGCTGTCCGACAGCAAGGATGTGCATTTACGCGCTAGTGAGCGGAAGTCTGTCTTGGATTATCTGCAGCGGGTGCAGCACTGGACCAAGCTGGAGTTTATCCTGTTGCGGCGCAGCCTAGACACCGTGCTGGAGCTTACGGACGTGTTGCGGGTGTGGACGCAACTCACCGAGGATTTTGCCCACACCCAGGATGAACCGCGGCTGACGCAACGCATGACCGCTGTTCAGGCGCAGGCGCTACTGCACATCACCACGATGGCAATCAACAGCGACAACTTTTTCCTGGCCCACCGTTGCATTGATGTGCTCCACGGCCTGGATGCACTCAGCGGGGACACCAACAAGCAGTTCTGGTTGCGCAGTCTCGAAGCCAACCTGATGATGCGTGATCCGCAGTCGTCAACGCGTAGTGGCCGGGAGCTGTTAAAAGAGCTGATTGCGGCGAGTGAATTCGTTGAAGAACCCACTACTACTAGGCGATTGGA
Source organism: Lacticaseibacillus zhaodongensis (assembly GCF_009687905.1). Classification (GTDB taxonomy): domain Bacteria; phylum Bacillota; class Bacilli; order Lactobacillales; family Lactobacillaceae; genus Lacticaseibacillus; species Lacticaseibacillus zhaodongensis. The sequence goes on from NZ_BLBG01000005.1 coordinate 83,699, forward strand.
GAAGCTACTCGCGGACAGTGAAGAGTACCTGCGGAATTTGCCACAAAATGCCTAATAGGGGCTTGCCATATTCCCTAATCCGTTGTACTATATTTAAGCAGTTGTTTTTCAGAAACGGCTGAGGGAATGCCGTCTTAGCTCAGTAGGTAGAGCGCAGCCATGGTAAGGCTGAGGTCGCCGGTTCGAATCCGGCAGACGGCAGCAGATAACGATTTGAGGACCGATGCGCAAGCAGCGGTCCTCTTTTTTTGCGCCTGCTCGTACTCAGGGAACGTGGGGACTCAGGTGCTGGGGGGTAGTACTTATGTAGAAACTGTCGGTGAAAAAATGGTGGTGAAAACGTAGGGGCGATTCGGAGCGGGGCGAATATGTCACGGTGGGGCGGAAATGAGGCGCTTGGCTTCTGTCCGCGGGCCTCCGCTCTGTTTACAAAAATACCCAACCATCCGGGGGAATCGGACGGTTGGGCTTGGGAATTTTGGCGGTCGCCGTGCGTCCACGGCTAACCGTAACGTAAAAGGCAATCCCCAGATGGTGCTTTGCTGATTTTCTTAACACATAATCACCTGGAATCTTCAATATTTTCTTCTGCAAGGATCTTATCACCTCCTTACAAGTATTATTATACCAGCTTGCCACGGGTCTGTGCAAACGCTATCATTAGTGCTGAAAGTGATTTGTTATTATAGCTAGCCCCCACGACGGGTGCGTGCTATACTCTGCGTAAATTAAGCACATCTGGGGGTGTTATCCATGACATTATTCAATCTGGACGACGAACAAGCGGTTGCCAAGTATGTCGAAGCGTGTGGCGTGCAGCCGGACCACAATTACCTGATTATGCAGCGGCGGGCATCCAGCTGGGTGCTGATGGCCAACATGTTTACTGGCAGTCAGTATGAGGATATCGACAACAAAATGGCGCGGATCGAGCGCTATTACATCCTCATCTTCACGCCGCACAAACTCTACCTGCAGGACCTGACCGCCGCGCCTGGAACCGACGCGCAGGTAATTCCTACCGTTTTGATCAAGCAGTTCAGCACGCCGGTCGTGAAGGATCAGTACTGCCTGCGCTTCAACCTGAACGGCAAGTGGCAGAACTACTACTGCTCCACCCTGCAGACGCAGGAGCGCGCCTACATCCTGCGTAACTTCAAGACGCTCAGCCTGAACGGTTTCTGCGGTCTGACCGGTGGAGTGGGGGCCAAAATGCGCCAGACCGCACGCAAGCAGCAGCCTGTCCAGCAAGCGGACCCGCAGCCGTACGCGCCGTCACGCCGGGCCAACACACCCAGTCGCAGCAGCCGCAAACCGGCAGCGCCGACATCTAAACCCGCAGCCAAGGCGCCTGCAAGTGATTTTCAGGCGGAGACGCACGCCCAGCACACGCCAGTCGCCAAAGCGGATTACATTCCCGCGGAGGGGCGGCCGGAGCGGCCCTATGTCAGTCCGTGGGGAAAGCTGTTTGGCGGCCGCAAGCGCGATTGACTAGCCAATTTTGCCTGAAAAAGATGTACATTTACGCATTACCCCTTTACTTTCACTAATATAGTAAGTACAGTTACATTATTAAATGGGGGTGGCTTTATGGGTAATGACGGCTACATGTTAATGAACGTTGCTAAACGGATGCGTTATGATTTGAACTCGTCCTTGGCGGCGGCGGACCTGACCACGCCGCAGTGGGCGGTAATCGCGCAGGTGCACCGCTCAGCTGCGGCTAAACGAACGATCAGTGCGGCCGACATGACCACACTGCTGGGGATGGACAAGCCCACGGTCTCCGCAATTGTCCGGCGTTTGGTCCAAAAGGGCCTGCTGGAGCGGCGGCCGCGACCAAACGATGCCCGGGCCTATGATCTGTACCTGACGCCGGCTGGCAAGGATGCCGGGCTCGTCGCCATGAACCTCAGCGACAAGGTGCTGGCTCAGTACATGAAACTATTGACGGCAGAAGAGCAGCAGCAGTTCCATTCAATCCTGACGAAACTAGGCGGCGATTTGTAATGCGCGCTACGATTTTGGTACTGGGTGCTGACGGTAACATTGGCCGGCCATTAGTTCAGGAGCTGCTCAAGACGGGCAAGCATATCGTTGCGGGGGCGCACAACCCGCTGCACGTGCCCGAACAGTTCAAGACGGAGCCACTGATTGACGTGCGCCGCTTTGACTTCCTCAATGCAGCAACTTTTGCACCCGCACTGGCCGGAGTTGACCAGGTCTTCTTCGTGCGGCCGCCGCAACTGTCCAAGCCGAAGCAGGACATGTTCCCCTTCCTAGACGCGGTGAAGGCCGCGCACGTGCAGCAGACGGTCTTCGTGTCGATGATCGGCGTGGAGAAGAACGTGGTCACCCCGCACCACAAAATCGAGAAGTACATCGAAAAGATCGGCTTGCCGCACACCTTTATCCGGCCCAGCTTCTTCATGCAGAACCTGAGCACGACGCACCTGGCGGACATTCGTGACCGGCACGACCTGTTTATCCCTGCCGGCAACGCGCTCACTAGCTTCATTGATGCGCGCGACATCGCCGCGGTGGCCGCCAAGGCGCTTTTGGACCCCAAGCAGTACCTGGGTCAGAAGCTGGCAATCACTGGCGGGACGGCGATCAGCTATGAACAGGCCGCTGCGATCATGACGAACGTTCTGGGCGTCAAGTTCACTTACACTCACCCGGGCCTGCTGCAATTCCGCCGGACGATGCTGAAGCGCGGCATCAAGAAGGACTTCGTGAACGTGATGGTCATGCTCTACGTGATTACGCGCATGGGTAACGCCAAAACGGTCACGGACACGGTTCAAAAGGTCCTTGGGCGCGCGCCGATTTCCTTTGCCCAGTTTGTTGCCGATAATGCAGATGTGTTCTTGGGTAAAACTGACCAAGCAAAATAACTGCGAATAATCAAAACGGACCCTTGCCGCGCTGGCAGGGGTCCGTTTGTGTTATAGCGATGCAACTAAATTGTTAATGATGTGCATGACCATGCCGTACCTGACGTCGCGCGTGCGCACGTAGGTCAGTGCCAGCGCAAAGCCCAGGCCGGCGTAGATTACAAAATCAAAGAGGTTGGTCGGTCCGTGGACGATTGCGAAGGCCACCGTGCTCAGGATGATGTTGAAAATATCACTGAAGCGGTTCCGCTCCTTGAAGGCGACGTTCATCAACAGGCCGCGGAAAATCAGTTCCTCGACTAGGGGCGCGGCGACATTGACAATTAGTAACATCACCACGCGGCTGGAGCGCATCAGGTCATCAATGGCCACCTCGTTGCCGGAGTTCGGCACGATTCCGCGGTTGACCATGATTGAGCCGATGACCTGAACGACGATCATGATGACAATGCCGGGTAGCGCCCCACGGATTTTGGCCCAAGAGAAGGCCGGTGTGGTGGCGTCCGGCGGCTGCATGCCGGCCTGGAAGCGCCGCTGCATGCGCCACAGCCAGCCAATCAGGAAGCTGAAGAGCAGGATGACCAAGATGACGCCGCTCATGGTGGCGTAAGCCAGGTGCAAACTGCCAGGCAGGATTGCGATGAGCTCGGCGGCCTGGTAGGCCAGAAATGCGAGTAGGACGGCGATAGTTCGTTTCAAAAGGTGTTGCCGCATGGAATCCTCCTTTGCTTAGTGACGCCAGATGTTGATGATGATGATCACGATGGCGCAGATGAGGATGCCCGCCATCGCGACCAGCGAGGCGATGCCCACCCAGATCCGAATGTCATCAATCATGACTGGCCTCCCGCACGCCGCTGCGCTGGACATCGAGGAACTGCTGCGTTTCCGGAGCGCTTAGCATCGGGGCCGGTGTGTCCCGGGCAATCAGCAGCAGTTCGTGCAGCGCCCGCGTGGCGACGGTGTACAGAATGTCGCGGTCGCTAGCAGCGCCGTAGTTAGCCGCGGACACATCATAAGCAATCACGGCGTCAAACTCCAGCCCCTTGGCCAGGTACACCGGCAGTACCAGCACGCCGTGACCGAGTTTCTGGTCGTCGGCCTTGAGCTCGCTGGCATTTAGTTCCGGCGCGGCCAAGTGCAGCTGTGCGGTGAGCGCCGCGGCCTGCGCGCTGGTCTTGGTGATCAGCGCGACGGTGTGGTACGCGGCGGCTAACGGACGCAGGGCCTGCAAAAGGGTCTGCTGGAGTTCTTCCCGCGGTGCAATGAGCAGCCGCGGCTGGGCCCCATCCCGCGCGAAGGCTTGGATTTTGCTCCCGCCCGGCAACAGGCTGCTGGCGAACTTGGTGATGGGGGCGCTGCTGCGGTAGGCCCGGTTCAGCGTGATCACGCGCTGGCGCAGGTCTGGGAAGGCGCGCTGCAAGGAGTCGATGTAGCCGCTCTTCGTGTAGCGACTGGAGAACACGTCTTGTGCCTCGTCACCGAGGAAGGTGAGCGTGGCGCGCGGAAAGGCGTGGTGGATGTAGCGCAGCAGGGCCGGTGAGTAATCCTGCATTTCGTCAACGAACACGGCCATGATGCTGTGGTTCTGGCCGCTGCCGGTGAGGATGTCGCGAATCAGCATGATCGGCGCGGCGTCTTCGAGGCGCAGCTTGTGCTCCTCCAGGCCGCGGGCGAACGCGCGGGCCATTTCCTGCCAGGCGCCGCGGGATACTAGGTCCTGCTCGGTACTATTCAGAAACTGCAGGTATTCGGCGTAGGGGTCGATGAAGTAGTCGTCGTAAAGCGCCGTGTAGACCGGGCTGAACTTCTCGGCCACCACCGCCCGGGCGACGGCCCGCAGCTCATCGCCGCTGTCTTCAAAAGTCTCGGTGCCGATGTAGTGGCGCACATCCGCCTCGGACAGCCCGGCGAGAACCTCGTCGACCCAGTCCTGGTGGGCCTCGATGCTGATGCGCAGGTTGAGCCGCTTCATCAGCGTTTTGCGCACCGCGGCGAACTTGTCGGCGGGCGTTGCCGCTGCCGGCTGCTCGGCGTAGATGTGCGCCATGGTCTCCTTGCTGAAGAAGGTGCTGCCGTCCAGTTCGATATCTTGGAAGCAAAGCTCATGTTGCGTTTTGGCAAAATGCTCCGCCAGATCCATAAACTCGGCGCTCTCCTTGAAGCGGCGCATGGCGGCGGTGCTATCCGGCAGGTTGGTCTCGTCGGCCTCGAAGCGGTCAAAGAGTGTCTCCACCTGCAAGCCTGTGAAGCGCTGGGTCAAGAACTCACTGAGCGTGGTCTGAATCATGTTCTTTTCGCCCAGGCTCGGCAGGACCGCGGAGATATAACTGGCAAAAATTCGGTTGGGCGAGAAGAGCACCATCTGGTCGGATTCCAGCGTGTTGCGGCTGTGGTAGAGCAGAAAGGCGATGCGCTGCAGGATCGCGGACGTTTTGCCGGAGCCGGCCGCCCCCTGGACGATCAGCAGCTGGCTGCTGGTGTCGCGGATGATGGCATTTTGCTCGCGCTGGATGGTGCTGACGATGCTGCGCATGTACTCGTCGCTCTGTTCGCCGAGCACTGCCTGCAGCATCTCGTCGCCAACCGTCTCGCTGGTGTCGAACATGTGGACGATTTGGCCGTCCTCGATGCGGAACTGGCGCTTGCGGGTGAGGTCGACGGTCTGCTTGCCGCTGACGGTATCGTAACTGACGCGCCCCAGCGTGCCGTTATAGTAGATAGAAGCAATCGGTGCGCGCCAGTCGTAGACGAGGAAGTGCCCGTTTTCGTCCTGCAGGCTTCCGGTGCCGATGTAGAGCGGTTCGCTGGTCTTGCTGCCGGCTTCCTGCACGTCGATCCGGCCAAAATACGGAGCCGGGTCGAGCCGCTTCAGGGTGCTCTGCTCGTGCTTCAAGATGCGCTCGTTTTCGGCGGCGGAGGTGACCAGCATCTTCTGCTGCTGCACGGCCGCGTTGGTTTCCATCGCGTCATCGACTTCGGTGGTGTTGACCTTAGTGTTGTCACCATAGTTGCGTTCAACTTGCTGCGTTTCCGCGTGGGCGGTCGCAATTTGGTCAGCAACTGTCACCAGCCGCCCCTTAATGTAGGTGCGCACCCGGTCGACGCGTTTTTGTTCTTGAGTTTGATCCATGTTTATCCCTCCGCGCAGCCAATCCGCCAATTAATACTTTTAAGTTAAACAATTGTACGCCCGTACTTGCGCTTCTGCAAGAAGGAGCGGGCTGACTGCAGGCAAATCGGGAAAATTAGTTATTTAAACTGTGAATTTATTCACGAAGCGGGCAATTAGTCCCCGCTTTATGCGACAGCAGGCGCCGGCACGGACCCTTCAACCGCTAAATCTGGGCTAAATAGCTAAATAAAACTTTGAATCGGTATAAGTTAGTGCACATAACTAATCAGTTTTAATAGGTGCGGGCGAGCACCACAGTTCCCCAGATTAATTCAAGTTGGATGCAAAAAAACACACCGGGGCTTGCTAGCCGCGGTGTGTCGCGTGAACTCGTCCTGCCGTGCAAACAGGACGTCTGTATAAATGATCAATAGCTTGTTGCCAGCTCATAAGTAATAAACATAGCAGCACGTTGCGTTACCTAAACTTTGCACTCACCTGCAACCGATACCCCCCAGTATCGCCACACATGTGCGGAGTGAAAACTGGTGCATTGACTCCGCGGACCTATTTATATTACAACAATTCCAAGAAAAATCAATAAGAAAAATGATTTTGCACATTATATGTAGCTTATAGCTAGCTTGTGTTATATATTCGACGTTTTGAGAACACTTGTATTTTGCCTATGAACACTGCGGAGCGGGCTTGCTTTTTGCCCCAGCGCCCGCGGAGTCCCGTGGTATAATACGCAGGTAGACTACATACAATTAAGGAGTAAAAAATTAGCATGACAAAGAAAATTATCCTGACCGGTGACCGCCCAACTGGCCGCCTGCACATTGGCCACTACATTGGCTCCCTGAAGAACCGCGTTGAGCTGCAGAACTCCGGCGACTACGACTCATACATTATGATTGCCGACATGCAGGCGCTGACCGATAACGCCCGTGACCCCGAGAAGATCCGGCACTCACTTTTGCAGGTGGCGCTCGACTACCTCGCTGTCGGTCTGGACCCCGAGAAATCGACCATCTTCGTGCAGTCCCAGATTCCGGCACTGTCCGAACTGACGATGTACTACCTGGACCTAGTGACCGTTGCGCGCCTGAATCGCAACCCAACTGTGAAGTCCGAAATTGCGCAGAAGAGTTTCGGTGAATCAGTTCCCGCCGGCTTCCTGGTTTACCCAGTCAGCCAGGCATCTGACATCACCGCCTTCAAGGCCAACACTGTGCCAGTCGGGGATGACCAGGAGCCAATGCTCGAGCAGACGCGCGAAATCGTTCGCACCTTCAACCGCGTCTACAATAGCGACGTTCTAGTTGAACCAGAGGGCTACTTCCCACCTAAGGGTAGCGGCCGCCTGCCCGGCATCGATGGCAACGCCAAAATGAGCAAGTCCCTGAACAACGGGATTTACCTCGCTGATGACGCCGACACCGTCCAGAAGAAAATCATGAGCATGTACACCGATCCCGACCACATTCACGTCGAGGATCCCGGCAAGGTCGAAGGCAACGTTGTCTTCACTTACCTTGATATGTTTGGCACCGACAAGGCCAAAATCCAGGAGCTGAAGGATCAGTACCGGGCTGGTGGCCTGGGCGACGTGAAGCTCAAGCGTTACCTGGTTGACGTCATGGAAGCCCTGCTCGAACCGATCCGCACCCGCCGCGAGCAGTACGCTCAGGACATGGGCGCGGTCAGCGACATGCTCAAGGCCGGCTCCGCGAAGGCCAACAAGGTTGCGGCACAGACTTTGGCTGAAGTCCGGGCGGCAATTGGGGTCAACTACTTCTAAACTTGATGATGTTTGTGGGCTCAACTCCCTTCGTGGGGGTTGAGCCTTTTTGGTGTGGTTGGAGGCCGGGCGGCGGGCGCATTTTCCTCCACTGGCGCCGCCGGGAGTGACGGCAGGCATGCTGGGGCCGGGTTCAAGCCTCGGAAGTTCGCCGAGTCTTGACCCTGAACTGCGAGCCCGCTGTGTTGTCTAATAGAGCCACGGTAAGCTTGTCTAACAGTTTCTGAATTACTAGCGGTCTCTCCGTTCTCCCCGATAATCAGCGAAAAACACGCTGATTATCGCGACAGCATGGTCACTCCCGGCGGCTTGTTCCGGAAAAGGCGCCCGCCGCTTTACGAAGGATGTGATAATCTGCACTAGTTTGGGCCCACAGACATTGCACACTAGTAGCCACCCTCAATTGTCGCTGGCGTTTATGTAGCTCATAATAGCGCAGAGGTGATTATCATGGCTGAAATTAAATCAAAATGGCGCGTTGTTAGACGTACGAATGACCATCGTCACTTTGCTATTTTGGAAACAACCTGTGAACGGCTTAAACTAACGAAGAGGGCTCCAAACGCAGCTAACTTGCATGAAATCGATGAGAAGATTGACAAGTATATAGACGCAATGCAGTATTTGGCGGATAAGTAGCGTGACATATTTTATCTGTGTGCTGATTGTTCGTTACGGTTGAATAGATAACCCATTGTGCATGAGATAATGGGATAAGTAATCGCGTGCGAGTTAAAACTGCCCGAATTGATTGATAAGCTTTAACACGTGCAAATGCGCAGGTTTTTGCCATTTTGTGCTTATGCGGCTGCGCCATTCTTGTGATTTTGTTAAATCGTAATTGGCTGTGAAATAACGCTTGCAATTTTGCCACAAACACGATACTATACATTTGTAAGTAAATTAACCGTTGGCACTCACTATAGGAGGTCCCGTCTATGACAGAAGTAAAATTGACCGCAGAAGCAGCAAGCAAGCTCCGCAACCTGAGCGCTGGTGGTAAGAAGCTCGTTTTGGACCTGGACGATGGTGTTGGCCCATTCTCCAGCCTTGGTTCTTGTGCGCTGAACACACACTTCAACGTTGTTGCGGCGCCTGCTGATAAAGTTGGGGCTGACTTCAACCAGGAACTTGATTCAGAAGTTGGTCCGATTTACATCAAGGATTACTCCACCGACTACTTTGGCAACCAGCCAAAGATCAGTCTCGGTATGGGCAACGCCTTCAGCATCAGTGACGAAACCGGTTTGCTCGACAGTACTGTTGGTACCGTCGAGATTCAGGAAGACACACCACTTGCTGTTGGCCAAAAGGGTCCAGCCGCTAGTTGCTAGATCATAAAACTAAATAGTTGTACCACACTCTTTAGAGACGTGATGCAGCAACAACAACAAACAGTGCCCCGGAGTCGCAGCCTCCGGGGCATTTTTGATATTAGCGACTAAATTAGCCCCGTACCAGTTCGTAATCGTAATGATTGCAGACCGGTGCGGAGCTAATTTTGGCCTGTAAAGGTGATTAGAAATAAATCATAGTGGCTGTGCAGTAGAAACTGGTTAGGTGTGCTTGCCGATGTGCTCGAGGAGAGCAACTGGAATTCTACCAACGTCAAGACTGCTGACGGTGCGTTATTTGTGAGCTATCGCGGGCAAAATCACAGTCAGTTGCAGGTCATGCGCTACTTCAAACAGCCCCGGGTGCCCATGATTTTGATTACTGGCCGGCCGGAGTCCCTGATGGCCGAGCTGGCAACGGTTTGGACGTTTACGGGGATGAGTACGACTTCATGAAGATGGGAACGATCGCCTCGCAGTTTGCCATTGATTACTTGTTGACGGTGCTATTTGCTGGTATCTACGCGTATAATTACCAAACTAACTTCAGTTCATTGAAAGAACGTCAGGAAATTCTGACTACGGGCTTGCTGGCGGAAGGGGGCAGGTAGGTAGTGACGAATGTCTTAAGTCTGTGGCTGCAATGTTGGCTGTTTCTGTCAAAACAAACGCCACTCACAAAAAATGTGGGTGGCGTTGAAATAGCTGAGTAGGATTGTTGACGATTCGTTACTTCGCGGTGATGATGCAAGTCCAGTGTTTCGGATCCGTTCCGTTCAGTACCGCTTTGGCCTTGCCTAAGTTCACGGTTTTCTTGGACATGTTCTTTGCCGTGCTCTCAGCGGCAGTCAAGAGTTTAAGATGATCTTGGTGTGCCATCAATGTAGCAGCGGCCATCATTACTGCCATGGAATACGTGCCTTTAGACGGAGTGTCAGAGACAAATTGGTTTCTAGTGGCAGTGATATCGATTGCGGTTACTTGCTTGTTGAATGTGTGAACGATCACTTTGTCGCCCGCACCGGTTGGCGATACGGTGCGCGCAGGCGTGGTGGCGATCCGGGTACTATAATCTTCCTGGTCAGCAATTGAGTTATAGGAGCTGGCAAGTTCGGAATACTTACCAATTGGTTTAGCAAAAGAACAAGCGGACAAGCCGACCGCGATTAGTATTAGTGCCAAGAACAGGGACATGGTCTTCTTTATAATATTTCTCCCAGAAATGTATTTTGAAACAATACCCAGAGGTGAAGTCGAACCCCAAAATCCAATCTGGGTAAAAGTAGCGATTAACTGAACATGGGCCGATGATGATTATAGGCCATTTTAAGCCACTTAAAAGGTCGGATTAGTTATTTTTTGCGTGATATCGTTGCTGATACGGAAAAGATTTGTGGCAGTGCGACTATGTTAATTCGATTTTGTTATTATCATGGTGTTAATTGAACATGTTGTGTAATTATAGAAAAATGTTCCTGTCTCCGCACTTTTGCGCTGGTAAGTAAGCAAAATTGTCGGGTTGTAAAAGATGGACTTTCTTTGGAGGAAAACTATGAAATTATCGACTAAGCTCAGTGTCTGTGTGGCTGCACTCGCGCTGGTTGCACCGGTTGGAATGACTGCGGTTAATACTGTTAGTGCGGTTACGGTCACGACTGCGACCCCAGCTGAAGACGCGGCGGTCCAAAAGTGGTCCCGTGACGAGATGGTTATCGGTGATATTTATACTGCTAAATACAACCTTGGTTTTGGCGTTACTAGTCCGAAAGCTAATCCCTACAATCCTGCTGGCCCGTTATTGAAGGGCTCACCAGCTGAAGAAGCAGCACAAGCAAAAGAGGAATGGTTGGCCGAAGCAGCAATTCTCGCAGTGGAGAAGTTAAGCTCATTTACCACAATGAACGCTGTGTTAGCAGCCAAAGACGCCGATCGGGATGTTATTGGTGAAGCAATATTCCAGCAAGCTACCAAGGCAAAAGCGGAAGCAGTCACGGAGGCGATTCTCAAGCAGCCGACCCTCGCAGCCGCGATTGCACTAGCCAAAAAGATTCTTGCCCAAACAAAGCCAGCAGCCAAGCCGACTTCTAAATCGACAAAAGCGCGCCGAGGGACTGCGCACATTAAGGGCAGTAAGAAATATGGCATCCAAGTTTGGACCAGAGCTGGCAAGCCAGTTCGCTATGGTGCAACCGAAGCCAAGAAGACAGGGCATAAGGTTGGTGAACTTAAAAAGTTGTTCGGCCAAAGTAACTGGAAAATCTTCAATGCGACTTACAAGGCCGATGGGACAACGTATTACAGCCTCGGCGGAGATCAGTACATCGATGCCAATTACGTAAGCTTTCACTAGCAAAATTTAGAAAACATAAAAGCTCTTAGCCGCAAACGCTGGCTGAGAGCTTTTGCGTAATCATACAGAAATGGCGCCATGGAAGCGATCCGCAGATTAGCCCTATAGCGCCCAGTTATTGTCGAGTTACTTGTTCCAATTGTAGGTAAGATGTTTGACGATTCTGCTGAAAGACGATTTGATATAGGTCCTGGTTCTAGTTGTGATGGATCATCTAACGACGGAGGCTTACGTTTATCGGTTAAGGTTGCTGTTTAAATAGCGTATTGCGCTTTTTCATATTCTGGGCGTACCAGATAAACAAGCCTAGGTAGACGATAAGTCCGGCAGTGGTGATGAGAATCCACTTGATATTACCGGAACTCGATTTTCCCAGTGCAATTGCTAAGAGTTGTTCAATTGGACCTTCCTTGGTTGAAGCACCAATTGGCATGATGTGGCCGGCTACGGACAATGCACGGGTAGCATGGGTGACAAAATTGGCAGAGAATGAGCCGGCCCACAGGAACAGAGGCATTTCGATGGCACCGATGACTACCATGCGAATTACTTTACCACGGGTAACGACTAGTAACGCTGGTGCCACCCCCATGGCGATAATGCCGCCAAGGGGAATGACTTTGTTGCCAGGCAGCAGTAAAGCTTCAATGAACATAATTGGTGCCAAAATGTTCGCGGTTGCCCAGATGTCGGCGTTTGCGGACAGGAATGCCCAGTCCAGACCGATATTTAGTGGCTGCTTATTTTCCGTCCAGCCATTGAGGGTGTTGGTTAAACCCTGAGTGAAGGGGTCAACGGCGGCCGTGAACCATGAGCCGATAATATTGAATAGTTCAAGCGTTGTTGCCAGCGTGAAGCCGAGGGTCAAGGTTTGCACCAGGGGCAGGCGCCCTAATAGGCCAACGAAGAGACCAATGTAAATCCCGATGGCAAAGCGGCTGCCTGCAAAGCCGATTTTGTTGTTGAGGGCAGCTGCATCGATATCAAAGTGGTCTAACCAGCCAAATAGTAAGGAGTAGATGCGGTCGAGGAGCATCACGATTGGGTTGATCATGTAGTTCAGGTGCGTGGTGGTCATCATGCTGGCGGGATTACCGAGCAGATCGTCGAAGGTCGGCTTCATCAGGTCGGCATTGATAAATTTAAGCACTGCGATAAAGCCAACGAAAATCAACGTCACGATAAGTGGGGCCCCAGTGTACATTGCGAGTAAGCCAGTAAAAGACAAGTGCCAGATGTCGAAAATATCGATGTCGAGAGTTTTTGTCCAGTGGCGGCGAATCATAATCAGGTTAATTGCAATCGCCAGGGCCAAGAATAGTAGCGTATACTGGGATGACCAGGTGATAGTGGCAATTGGTGCCCAACCGACATCGGCAACGGGTAAATTGATGCCGGTCTGCTTTGCGAGTGCGTGCAGGGCTGGCTGATACAGAGATGACATCAGACTGACTGTTGCGGCGATCCCGGTGATGGCAATCGCTAGCTTTAGGGCGCCTTCTAATGCGTTAGGGAGATTATGCTGGACGATTAAGGTTGCTAGTAGGAGAACAACGGCCATGGTTATGACGGCATTATGAGTAATGAAGTTCGTAATTATCTGCATTTTTAGGTACCCCCTTATTATGTACCGCAAAAGGAATCGCCCGGAATCAAAGTCTGCGGTGATTTCTTTTACGTTAATGCGTTCATTGTTTTGCTGCTGATGGATAAATAATTCATTGGTGAACAATGGCCTTGGTGTGAGGTGATAGCATCAAGCTCGTGGGGTGTCAGCCGTAATGGATTCCTTGAATAACTGATGGTATTAGGTAGGACCCGCTGCGTTAGGTCACCTGTGTCAGTGGGAAGGAATGCGCGTCTTGGTAATTGAAATTCAGAAAGCTTCTAGACAGTGAGTCTTGGCTATCTTTGGTCTTTGAAAAAAGAAATGACCATGGCACGTCCCGTTTATAAACGGAACAGCCATGGTCACGCCTAATTTAATAGTCACGTTCCACTGGTACTATCACTCTCAACACTAATTAGGATAACAGCTGGCACCTCTTGTGTAAACGCTTTCCAATTTTAAAAACAAATCTCTTGTTTTCGACTTAGCGTGATTAGTACTATTTTGGCGTTTTGTATCCAGACTGTAAGTGAGTTTAATAACGATGTGTTTACGGTCGCAATACTAGTACATTTCAGGTGCGTAAGAAACGACCTAGCAATTGGACGGCTAATTATTGTGTAGTTTTCGCACTAGCCGCTAGTAATCTAAGTGCCAACTAGTTTGCGCTGTAAATGTCTCGCCAGGTAATAGCGTGATGGCGTTTAGCGTTGAATCGGATGTTGGCGGAAATTGAGTCTCTAGGGCAACTCCAGCGTATTGACCAAGGTTTGCGGTCAGGCCAGCATGGTGGAAATGGTTACCCGTATAAACAACAATTGCTGGTGCGGTTGTTTTGAGTGTCAGGCGTTGCTGTTTGTCGCTGCTGGTTAACGTGGCAGCAATCGGATCACCATCTAAGATGAACGGATGATTGAGCCCGTGTTGCCGCTGAATATCTGGGTTGGTACTGCTGATTGCCTGGCACAGAGGCTTACCACTGCGCAAGTCAAATGCCGTGTTCGCTACAGACCGTAGTCCCTGATCAGGGATGCTGTTTTCGTTGAGTGGTAAGTAATTCGAAGCGGCAATAGTTAGTTCTTGGTTTAAAATATCGCCGGTTCCATCCAGGTTGAAATAGGTGTGATTGGCGGGATTACACAACGTTTTGGCATCGGTTGTGGCATGCAGTTGGTACGTCAGAGTGTCTTGATCGTCTAGTGTGTAAATGACGGTTAGGTGTAGATTGCCAGGATAGCCAGCAGTACCGGCTGCATCAACCAAATCGAGTACCACAGACGCTGAATGGTCGTTCGAATGCACGCGAAAACTGAAAACACGGGTGTCGAAACCCTTGGGACCACCGTGTGCATGATTAGGGCCATCGTTTAGTTCAAATTGGTGCATAGTGGTACCATCATTCCACTTGCCAGCTCGCATTCGGCCGATAATTCTGCCAACGGTCCCGCCAAGGTAGTTCCGGCCTTTACTATAGTCAGTGGGATTTTTCAGGCTTAGAATCACACTGCGGTTTTGTGCGGATCCTGGCAAGGAGAACTTTTCCAAAGTGGCACCATAATTTAGAATGGTGGCTCGAACACTGTGCTTGTTGACTAGTGAAATTTCGCAGTAAGCGCGGTTGTTGACATATTGATATTGAGTTACCGTAATCCTCTGCATTCTCTGTTCCTCCATTTTAATTTGGGACGCACAACCGCCAACATTTATGCAGCGACAAATGTTGGCGGTTATTGTGTTATTGCTTCTCGTCAATCATCCGTTGGTGTCTGATTACACCTTGATTGCTATTACTTAATTCTGTGGCCTTGGCGAATGCGTCCGCGGCCTTTTGCAAATTGTTCAAACCAAGGTAGCCGAGACCAATCAAATAGTAACAATTGACTGAGTTGCGGTCCTGATAATTCTCATCGAATAGCAGGGCATCAGGCAATGAAACAGCGAAGTAGTCTTTTTGGAACTTAGTAAATAAGTGCTGCTCGCCGTAATTAATGAGTTTGTGGTAGCGGCCGGCCGCTTTTTCGGGCTGGTTAAGTCGTGCGTAGGCTAACCCTTGATAGAAGATAGTATCGGCGGGTTGATCGTTGTAGTACATCATATCGGTAGGCTCGGCAAGGCCAACGGTAGCTTTTTGCCAATATTTTGCTGCTTGTGCCGTATCGCCCAACTCAGCATAGGCCTCTCCCATGTAATAGTTGATGATGGTGTCATTGGCAATTGGCAATTTGCCTTCGCCGAGAGAGCGCGGATAGGTTAGTGCAGTCGTTAGCTTTTTTAGGGCAGCCTTGCCATCGTGCTTCTGTAGGTCTTGCTTGGCCATTTCAACCAATGAGTATTCATACTGGGTGCTGACCTTACCCTCGCCACCTTCCCACGGGTGGAAGGTGTGCTGCATCATTTTCGCGTAAGCATCCGCAAAATGGCCGGTTTCGTTCAGTAGGATAACTAGCTGAATGTAACTGTCATCGCGTTGTTCGACCAGATTCATGTGTGATTGCAGGAATTCTAGCCGCTTAGTGAGGGGATAATTGAACTTCTGGTAGAGTGAGTCTAACTCGAATACGAGGCGCGCGTTGGTGGAATCAAGCCGCAATGCAGTTTCGAGTTGCTGCAGGGCATCTTGTTTGCGGTCGAACTTATTGAAATAGGCAATTGCAAGGTTGCGGTGCGGCATGGCGTATTCAGGATTAAGTGCGACTGATTTTTCCCATGCCTGGGTTGCCTGCGCATAAACGCGGCGGTCGTAAAAAAGGTTACCCAGGAAGTACGGTGCTTGACTGTCTGCCGGATTCAGCTGGGCAATGAATTGGAGGACTTGAATGTCAAACAAGTGATTAGGAAAAACAAAATCCGGAGACATTTTGGCACCGGCCTTGGCTGCGGCTAGTGCGGCCTGTTTATCGCCAAGCTGAGCGTAGCTATAAGCCAAGTAATATGCCGCCATTGGGTTTGATTCTTGGTAGCAGTTGAGGATATTGATGGCGTCTTGGTACTGGCCAGCACCAATAAACGTTTCTGTGAGCGCCAGGGTATCGTTTAACCTGTGCCCAATGAATTTGATCAAGGTATTCTTCGTGTCATCAGTGTCCACGAGCAATGTTTGCTCATACAACAACGCAGCAGCACTGGCGTCAATTTGTAGGCTGGCGGTTAATAATGACTGCGCGGCGGCAGTGCGGTTGAGCAAGCGGAGTGCGTGGATTTTCAATGCACGAGCTTCAATGTCATTAACGTTGTGCTGCAGCGCTAGGTCAAGAAATGATAATGCATGGTGGAAATCACCGGCCCGCATTTTAATCTTTGCCAGTGCGAGAAAACTAACTTCTTGAGTATCGGCCGACCAAGTTGCCTTATAAAGCGCATCGTAGGTCGCAGCGGATTTACCCTGCTTATCAAGGCTCAACGCTAGGTGATAGTTAACCGCACCTGACTTGGGGTTGGTATTGTGTTCATTTTGCCGGCGAAGGGCGGCGCGGAAATATTGCTCGCTTTCGCTGAACAAGCCCCGACGATATAGCAGCAAACCATAAGCGTCGTTTATCCTTTGATCAAGTGGGTCCCGCTTGAGTCCTTCGCGATAATAATCTTCGGGGCGGAAACTAGCGTGCCGGTACTGCTCAAGGTGCTGACCAGCAAAATACAGTTCGTCGTTTGTTTTGATTTTGGCTGGTGCAGGAATTGCTGTAGCAGCCTCAGGAATACGGTCAATCTGATCGGCTTCCGGCGTGTAGCTGACCAGAGTACGGCCATGCGCATCTGTAATGACGACTGTGAGTGATTGTTCCGTTCCCGAAACGCCAGCTTTGGTAGTTGCATATGGCCGGGTGGGACTGATTGTACAAGTATCATCAATCAGCACATTATCGTTTTGAATTAGTTGCACGTGCGCATCAGTGAATTCTGCTGTGGTGTACGCCAAAATGTGAACGGAATCTCCATCTTTGGTAAAATTAACGGCGGCATCGATGGTGGCATTCTTGACTTGGCCGACCGCCTTGTAGGGCATGAAGTACTCAGTAGAGTGCTTCTCTTCATGTGGATTTAACCACGTGAAGTCAGGCTGATTATCGGTAAACGTACCGACCATCAATTCGATGTATGGTCCATCGTTGTCAGTCAGTTGGTGATCCCAGGACTGACCAAAGTCACCATTACCCCAGGTCCACTGCTTCTTACCTGGTGAGGTGTGGTGATCCGCCACGTGTAGCAGACCCGCCCCCTTTTTGTAGTCATAGTTACCAAGGAAGTCGTAGTTGGAGTGTGCCGCCATGTAGCTTGTAGGCACGGGAACATTTTTGTAGCGCGAAATATCTACCCCAGAGGAGTAATCTACCTTGTAGTATTCGCCAGTAGCAATTGGGAATGTGGAGACGGCCCGTTTGCCATGGTCAAAGACGGCATGAACGTCAGGCGGGAAGATAGACTGAGTGTTGTCGTTGACGGGAACGGCCGGATTTGCCCACCATAAGAAGGTTTGTGGTAAATCAGTTGGGTTGGTGAAGGTTTCATCAATCTTGAGGTAAGCCTTATCCGGAAACATGGTGAAGCCGACCAATATCCTTGTGCCGTACATCCGGTCCGTATCGCTCATCCACAGCGTTTTGGAGCCGTCATCGTGATCCTCGGAGTAGAAGTTAATGGGCAGAAATGTGTCCGGACGGTGGTGCTGCGGCCAGTTAAATTCAATCCCGCCAGAAATCCAAGGCCCGCTGAGGCCGACTAGGGCTGGCTTAATGACGTGGTTGTAGTAAACAAAGTCGTAGTTGTTGGTCTTGTCGAGCATGCGCTGGATGCGGCCACCTAATTCTGGTAGAAACGTTACCCGTAAGTATTGATTCTCCATGATGATGGCGTGGTATTCTTGGTCGTGTTTGACGTCAAGAACGTGTTCCGTAACGGGGAAGGGGTAGACTTTGCCACTGCTGCCCTGGTACGCGCGATTCTCCAGAAACAGCGGATTTTTCTCGGGTGCCCCAGTACCGTATGTTGGAATAGTTAATGTTTTGTGTAGTAAGGTGACGGGTTCGTTTTTGTGCTCCATGATTATGTCTCCCTTTAAGCTTTGATGGCTTAAACATACTAGCGAAAGCGGTTACTGTGAATGCACGAATTTGCTAAATAAATGGATTATTGTGAACCTAATTGATGCTTAGAGGGGAGACAATGGGGTACAATAATCGTGTGTTCGGGGGTGTTAATTGATGGCTAAACAGCAGGGCTTTCCTGATGAATATCTGTATGTGCTACCCGCAAGTATTATTAAAAACTTCGCCGCATCACCGGCGTTGCAGCAGTTGTACATAACCGACCTGGGCTTTTACCCTAACGCAAAGGACCACTATGTTCATCGGCAGAATGGTACCAGTGAGTGGATCTTAATTTTGTGCGTTCGCGGTCAAGGCCATGTGAAAGTTGGCAGAAAAACCGTGGACGTCGGACGGGGTTCACTAGTATTGCTACCACCTAATCAGGAGCATACATACTGGGCATCAACGATGAACCCGTGGGACATTTTTTGGGTGCATTTTACGGGCACAAATGTTACTGATTATTTGCCACAAACAGTTGCCGATAATCCAAACCTGTTCATCCAGACACACATTAAACCGCGGGACACTGATTTGTTGATGACGCAGTTTAAACAAATGATGGACGCACTCACAAAGGGCTTTGCGTACAATGCCATCTTTTTTGCATCACAAACACTGGGGGCAATGTTGGCTTATATTTGGATGCAGACGCAGGACGATAGTGATGCGGTACTTGTTGGTAATCCGTATATCAATCAAGCGGTTCAGTATATTTATGACCATCTAGACGACAAAGTTTCGCTCAGCGGCGTGTCGCGACAATTAGGAGTGTCGGCCAGCTATCTGAGCAGAATCTTTCGGGATACGGTCGGCGTTAGCGTTAATCAGTTTATTGTTGATGTGAAGCTGCGGCAAACGGTTCATTATTTGCTCGATACAACGATATCGATTAGGCAAATTGCGAGTGGCGTAGGGTTCACGGACCAATATTATTTTTCTCGCGTGTTTAAAAAGAACATGGGGATGTCACCGTTAGAGTACCGTAAGCACGGAGCAGCAATTACAACTAAATAAGCAGTCGCGTCTGCTAGGTGCTTCTTGTGGTCGTGGCTTAATAGATGCTTTCCATCTTATGGTATGCTATTAGAGTATGCACACGTTAATCATAATTGGCTGAAAACATTTAACATGCATCTATCTTGATTCATAAAACGCTTTTTTACTAATTGCTTGGTGCCTTATTTCATTGTCAAACTGTAAGGCATAGTGGTAAACGATAATTAGCTCTGAAACGTCTTTTGAAACGGGCAGTTATTTGTTTGTAATCAGATTTGTTTTTTGTGATTTTGGCGTGGACTTAATCCTTGTCAAGTCACCATAATGATGTCGATTTTTTGAACGCCAGCCCGCTTATTAACAGCGTAAGTTGCTAACAACCGTTTTTTTATCAGCCAAGTTGTAGCTAATCACTAGTTGTTGAAAACCACTCGTTCTCATTTTTTTCATCAAAAAAAGCGTTTACAAATATTTTGTTCGTGCTAAACTGAAGTTGTCGATGGGATATCGATTGTGGATTGTGACTATTAAATTAGGCAAGACCGCAAATTACCCATGCCTTTAGTGGCAGGTGGTTTGTGGCCTTTTTCTGTGCTCGGAGGTGATTTCCATGTTGAGAATTGCTCAGGTCTTTAATAACAACGTTGCACTAGTTAATCTAGATAACAAGCGCCAAGCCGTTGCGAAAGGCAAGGGCATTGCATTTAAGAAAACGCGTGGAGATTACATCAAGGCGAACAGGGTTGAAAAGCTTTTCACCTTGGAAACTGAAACGTCACGCCAGAATTTGTACTTCCTACTGAAGGATATTCCAATCGATGTGGTGACGACCACGTATGAAATTATTGATGTTGCGCAGCAAAAGTATCATGTCAAAACTTTAGATTATGTCTACATCACGCTCAGTGATCACATTTTCAGTGCCGTTAAGCGTTTGGAAGATGGTTCCTACCTTGAAAGTTTGGTCCCGGATTTGCACAAGCAGTACCAAACGGAATACGCTGCGGCGTATGAAGCACTAGCAATTATTAATAATAACCTTGGGGTTAATTTTCCAAGGTCCGAAGCTAAAAATCTAGCGCTCCACTTTATTAATGCCATTGGGCAAAGTGATGAAGAACAGCGTTTTGATCAAACCTCTGAGGCAACTGTTAGCGAGATTGTTCAGGATGTTTTATCAAAACACGGAATCTTACGGTCAACAAGTAATGACAATTATTACGACAGGTTCATGATCCATTTACAGTACTTAGTTGATAGGATTAAACAT
The DNA here is from genome assembly GCF_009687905.1 of Lacticaseibacillus zhaodongensis. Taxonomy (GTDB): domain Bacteria; phylum Bacillota; class Bacilli; order Lactobacillales; family Lactobacillaceae; genus Lacticaseibacillus; species Lacticaseibacillus zhaodongensis. Next base: position 104,161 of record NZ_BLBG01000005.1, read on the forward strand.
TCTGATCATTCCGGTACTGTGATTTTACCGAAAGTGATATCCGAACTCGAAAATAGTTATCCAAAATCATATGTCATTGCTTCGGAAATTTTTAACGAAATCAAGAAAAAGATTTATCCAGAAATAAGTGAGGATGAACGTCTCTACTTTGTCATTCATATTCAGCGGTTAATTGCTGAAACACCAATGACAGAAGTGTGAGCAAGATACCTCACTATGAGTGACGAGGGCAGGACGTTCAGCGCAGCTGAGTGTCGGCCCCATCAATAGGAGGATTAAGTCATGAACAAAGCGTTTGAAAAAGTAAAGCCGGCGTTCCAAGCTTTCGCTGCGAACAAGTACGTGTCGGCGGTGCGTGATGGGTTTATCGCATGTATGCCAATTATCATTTTCTCCAGTATTTTCATGATGATTGCTTATGTACCAAATGCCTGGGGCTTTCACTGGCCAGATGCCGTAACAAACACCCTGCTAATTGGGTACAACTACTCAATGGGTTTGCTGGCACTGTTTGTCGCTGGGACCACTGCGAAGAGTCTCACGGATAGTGAGAACGTAAACCTACCGAAAACTAATCAGATTAACCCAATCGCGGTAATTATCGCCGCGGAGATTACGTTTATTATTCTGTCCATCATGCCTCTTAAGACAGGTGTTGATCTTACTTACCTTGGTTCTCAAGGCTTGGTATGTGCTTACATCGTTGGACTGATTGTTCCAATGATTTACAATTTCTTCATTAAGAACAACATTACCGTTAAGCTGCCTCCACAGGTTCCAGGCAACATTGCTCAATCATTTAAAGATTTAATTCCACTGGGCGCTTCCGTAACAATTTTCTGGTTGTTTGGTGTTCTCTTCAAGATGGCAACTGGTACCGTTCTTCCGCGTTGGATCATTCAAGTTCTTTCACCAGTATTTACTGCCAGTGATTCATACATTGGTCTGTGTATTATTGCCGGTGCGATGGCGTTCTTCTGGTTCTTGGGGGTCCAAGGCCCTTCAATCGTTTCCCCAGCCGTTATGCCAATCATGATTGCTAACACGGCTGCTAACTTGGCCCAGTACCAAGCTGGTGTCCATGTATCCCATGTGTTTGCTCAGAACGCTATGGACTACATTATGAACTTTGGTGGGACTGGATCCACGTTTATCATTGCATATGTTTTGATTTTCGCAGCAAAATCAGCCCAACTTAAAGCAATTGGTAAAGCTGCGGTTATTCCTGCAACGTTCTCAGTTAATGAGCCAGTATTATTTGGTGTTCCACTCATTATGAACCCTATCTTCTTCATTCCGTTCATCATTACACCAATGGTTAACATTTCCTTGTTCAAGTTCTTTGTCACTACATTAGGTATGAACAGTATCATGTACTACCTGCCATGGACGATTCCAGCACCAATTGGTATTATCGCCGCTACGGGGTTCGCACCACTTTCATTCTTACTGGTGCCATTGCTTCTTGCAGTTGACGTAGTAATCTTCTGGCCATTCTTCCGTCAGTACGACAAGCAGTTGGTTGCTGAGGAACAGGCCAAAGCTGCTGAAGTAGCTGCTCAAAACGCTGCAGGTTCTATTCCTGCAGGTGCTGGTGTTGCAGCAGTTCCCGCTGGCGCTACAACTGAATCCGCAGTTGCCGTTGCTGAATCTGCTCCAAGTACTGTTACTAATACCGGTTCTACTGCAGCGGTCACGAATAAGACGCTCAAGGGCGAGCAATACTTTAAGGACAATGAAGTCAATGTATTGGTTCTTTGTGCCGGTGGTGGTACAAGTGGTATCCTCGCTAACGCACTGAATAAGTTGTCCAAAGAGCGGGAATTAAAGCTTTCTGCGACTGCTCGTGCCTATGGTCAAGATATGGATCTGATCCAAGATATGGATATGGTTATTCTTGCCCCACAAATGGATAGTATGAAAGGCAATCTGCAAAAGATTACCGATAAGTATGGAGTGAAGCTTGTAACCACGACTGGTCGTCAGTACATTGCTTTAACAAACGATGGCGACATGGCACTCGATTTTGTTGAGAGCAACCTGTAACCTGAGTGAGGAGGAATATTTGTGAGTAAGACATTTCCAAAAGATTTCATTTTCGGTGGCGCTAGTGCCGCGTATCAGGTTGAAGGTGCGACTAAAGAGGACGGCAAGGGCCGTGTTCTTTGGGATGACTACTTGGAAAAGCAGGGGCGCTTTAGCCCTGATCCTGCCGCTGATTTTTATCACCACTATGATGAGGATTTGACTTTGTCTGAGAAATACGGTGTCCGGGCACTCCGTCTTTCGATTGCGTGGTCAAGGATTTTCCCAGATGGTGATGGTAAGGTTGAGCCACGAGGTGTTGCTTATTACCACCGGGTATTTAAGTCATGCCAGGAACACCACGTTGAACCGTTTGTTACTTTGCATCACTTTGATACTCCTGAGAAACTGCATGAAGAAGGCGACTGGCTGAGTCCGCACATGGTTAATGCATTTGTTGACTATGCAAAGTTCTGCTTCAAGGAGTTTCCTGAAGTTAAGTACTGGATTACGATTAATGAACCAACATCCATGGCAGTCCAGCAATACACTAGCGGCACTTTCCCACCAGCAGAAACCGGGCGCTTTGATAAGACATTCCAAGCCGAACACAACGAAATGGTTGCTCACGCCAAGATTGTAAATGCATACAAGGATATGGATTTAGGTGGTAAGATTGGCATTGTCCACGCAATCCAGACAGTATATCCGTACAGCGATACCGAGGCGGATAAACATGCTGCGGCATTGCAGGACGCTTTCGAGAATCGCCTGTACCTCGACGGAACGTTAGCCGGTAAGTATTCGCCTGAGACGTTGGCATTGGTAAAGGAAATTCTGGATGCTAATGAGCAACCGATGTTTAATACCACACCAGAAGAGATGGACGAGTTAGACAAAGCTGCGCACCAACTAGATTTTGTCGGCGTGAACAATTACTTCAGTAAGTGGTTGCGGGCTTACAACGGTGCATCGGAAACTCACCACAACGGTACTGGTGCAAAAGGGACTTCAGTTTCCCGCCTGCATGGTATTGGTGAGGAAAAGCGTCCAGATGGAATTGAAACTACCGATTGGGATTGGGCAATTTATCCACGTGGTATGCATGACACCTTGATGCGGATTCACAATGATTACCCGTTAGTACCTGAAATTTTCGTCACTGAAAACGGAATTGGGATGAAGGAGTCACTACCTGAAGGGGCGACTGCTGACACAATCATCCAAGATCCTAAGCGAATCGATTACTTGAAGAAGTACTTGAGCGCAATTGCTGACGCAATTAGCGAAGGTGCTAACGTCAAGGGTTACTTCATCTGGTCGCTTCAAGATCAGTTCTCCTGGACTAACGGCTACAGCAAACGCTACGGATTGTTCTTCGTTGATTTTCCGACGCAGAAGCGGTACATCAAGCAGAGCGCACTCTGGTTTAAGCAACTTAGTGACACGCACGTAATTCCAGATTGATGTTGTAGTCAACTGGTCTTAGAAAAGCATCACTCAGCTATCGGTATGGCATCGAGCTGCGGGTGATAGAAGTTCATGTCGCGTGTGGCATCGAACCATAACAATATTTGGAGGTAATATCTATGGCAACTAAAGAAGAAATCTCAATGGTTGGATTCAAATTGGTAGCGTACGCGGGTGATGCTAAAACTGCAGTGTTACACGCTCTGGATGCTGCGGAAGCAGGCGACTTTGACAAGGCGGATGCACTTGTTAAAGAAGCACAGGATGATATCAATGACGCTCACAACCAGCAGACTGACATTTTAGCCAAAGAAGCTGGCGGTGCCAATATGGATGTTACCTTTATCATGGTCCACGGGCAGGATACACTGATGACTACCATGCTGCTCATTGATGAGACCCGTTACCTGATCCGCATGCTCAAGCGGATTAAGACGCTTGAAGATAAGGTTAAGTAAGCCAGATTCAAGCTGGTGTTGCGACTAGATGAGATTTAGGAATAGGGAGGCATATCATGAAAGTCGGTTTGATAGTTATTGGGGCAATACTTTTGATAATACTGTATGTTGCCACAATTAAGCCACACGGCAAGAATAAGAAGAAACAGCCTACCTATTCCAAAGCTGAATTGGTAACGTTGGCCGTTTCAGCTGCTATTGCCTCCGTTTTACTTTTCATCAAGTTACATTAATCTAGCATTTAAACAACGAGTCAGTTTGAAGACGGAATCTTTTGAAAATTGATTGTTGAGTTTTAGCAAAAAAATGAAGTCGTCTAATCTGGAGAATATCCGGGCTAGGCGGCTTTGTTGTGCTTCCAGAGACAAAGAGTGCGCTATGACTGACAAAAACTCCGGACGACTTCTCAATCAGTATGCGAAGCTGGCCGGAGTTATAGTGGTGCATTTTTAAAACCAGATTATCGTGTTCATACGACGCGATGGTTTAGCTGCCCGATGCTTATTTGTTGCTCAAAGCTCTTGCCGCAAGCTCGAAATCCCCGAGTGTTGCTGAGCCATTATTTGGAATGCTAGTGAAGGTAATTAGGCTTTCAAGTGCAGGCGTAGCTACATAATCATTGTTAAAGTCTGAGAAGTATTTGCGAACCCGCGGCATATCTTCTGGCTTCAGCACTGAGCCGCCAAACACAATCTTGTCGGGCCGCATCTGCATGTAGGTGTTGTATGCCATTTCGGCTGCGTAGTAGGAGACAAGGTCAAAGACGGGGTCAGTACGGGATAATTGCTCACCGGGTTTACCAGTCCGAGCTTCGATTGCTGGGCCGGATGCCATGCCTTCGAAGCAACGGTTGCCATGGAATGGACAGTTACCTGCGAAGTCATCGTCCGCTCTCGGGGTAATTAATGTGTGCCCCATTTCTGGGTGTGCGCTACTACCGATAAAGTGACCGGCCTGGACAGCGCCACCACCAATTCCGGTGCCAATTGTAAAGTAAACAACGGTGCTCTTGGCGTCACACTTTGTGTATTCACCGTATGCGCTGGCGTTTACGTCCGTGGTGAAGGCGATTGGAACATGCAACTGTGTTTGTAGTGGCCCAACGAAGTCTGTGTTGGACCAGTTTGGCTTTGGCGTTTTGAGAACGTAACCGTAAGTGGTTGAGTCAGGATTGATATCAATCGGGCCAAAAGAGCCGATACCAATTGCATCAACAGGATTTGCTTTGAAAAAGTCGACACAATCGCTGATTGTAAGTTCTGGCGAGCGTGTTTCAATCCGCTTACGTTCAATAATATGCATTTGATTATCTGCGACGGCGAGAATAAATTTAGTCCCGCCAGCTTCAATACTGCCTAATTTCATTATTTGTCATCTGCTTTCGTAAAAGTTAAGCGTGCCGCGTCAAAGTCGCCACGCGCTTGTGGAAGGGTAATACCAGAGAGGTTCAACTCATCACCAAAAAAGCGTTGGTGATTACTGTCCAGATATTGGACGTTTGGATTCAGATAATGCAGAGATTCGCGGCGGTTACGATGAACTGGTGACACGACTCCAGCTGACCATAGGCAAATTGCTAGTGTCCGTTCTGTATTTACGACTAGCCAAGCAACCTCGTGTTCGCGATGAGGCCATGTTGTTAGTCTGTATAGATGGCCGTACTGGTTGAACTGTCGATGGATTTTGTATTGCTGGAAGAATTCGGCTATTTGATCTTGTTCATCCTTTGTTAGGGATTCAGGTGGGCATTCTAAGCCGCTAATGCCAACTGAAGAAAGTAACATTCGCGTCCTCAGCGGTAAGAGGCGGTAATCTTGTTCGTTTGGCGATGGTGTGATGTGGGAGACAAAGATACTGGGTGGGAATAGCAGGCTAAAACCGTCCATGGTTTCCATGCGGAGAACTGAATCAGATAAGTCACTCACCCAGGTTTGGTCGGTATAGTAGAGCATTCCACCATCAAGTCGGCCACCACCAGCTGAACAATTTTCGATAATCAGCTCCGGGAAGCGGGTACGTAATACACGCAGAACATGGTATAGGCCCGTCATGTAGCGGAATGAAACCTCGCCTTGTTGGACTGCTGGCCATGCGCTACTTCCAGGTTGAGTGAAATGCCGATTGTAGTCCCACTTCAGATAGTCCAGACTGTTGGTGCTAATCAGATTCGTCAGCGTTTCGATTAGATGTGTCTGCACAGCCTGACGGGACAAATCAAGTACGAGTTGATTACGGCTGGTAATTACATCCCTACCCAGATATTGCAAAACCCAGTCAGGATGTTGCTGATACAAATTGCTGTTTTGAGTTACCATCTCTGGCTCAACCCATACGCCAAAACGTAAGTTAGATTGATGACATTCTTGAGCGAGGGCAGTAAGTCCGCTCGGGAATTTAATCGAATCGACAATCCAGTCACCCAATTGACCGTCTTCACCGTTTCGGTTAATGAACCAGCCGTCGTCCACAACCACAAGTTCTACACCTAGGCGCTTGAGCGCAGGCAGCTGCTTTTCCACTGTATTCGCATTAACTTTAAAGTACGATGATTCCCAGGTGTTGTAGGCAAGCAATTTTGGCTTTTGGTTGGGGATGATGTAGTTATTAAAAAAGCTGTGAAAGGCTTGCGAAAGTCCGTTAAAACCATCCGTAGCAAAACTCAGTACAGCTAGTGGCGATGAAAATTCAGTTTCTGGTGGTAATCGCCATGAAAAAGTTTCTGGATTAACACCCGCCGTTACGCGGGTTCGTTGATATTGATCAACCGTAGCCGTGATTTTCCAATCACCACTCCACAGAAGTGTCACACCGAGGACATTACCGTTGAATTGCGTAGCTGCTGGTTCGCACAAGCCAAGAAACGGGACTGCTTGTGGGCCGCTTGCACCGCTATTACTAGAAATAGTGAATTCGCCTGAAGAAAGCGCTGTTATTTGAACGTTGGCTTCGTGGGCGTGTGTTCCGGTTAAGTAGAGCGCTTGTAGCTCATCATCATCGAGTTCCAGTTGGAGGCTGGCGGCCTTTTGGAGTATTAGTGTGTCTTTGCCATGGTTAGAAAAACGGACGTTGCGAACAACCGTGGGCAGGTTATTTAGAATGGTGTATTGCAGGTTGAGTTGAAGGCCACTGAGCTGATCCTGCAGGGTGATAATCAACGTTTCGCTATTATCGGCTGCATTGCGTAATTGTGGTAGGTCGATTGGTTGCTTACCAGATCCAGAAATAATACGGTGACTGGCGTAGCGCAGAGGCGGAATTAACTGATTGTTACCATCGTTTACTTGATAGCCAGGAGTTCGGTAATCACCGGTCCCCGACGTACTGTATTCAAATGGCAAAGTCGTCATTGAATATGGGGATGCATCGGAGGCGACTGCGAAGGCGTGATTAAAGTCTTCCAGACGTGCGCTGCCATTGAAGGCCTTAAGTCGGGGGCCAAAGTAGCGTTTAACAGGATATCCGTGGATCAACTGAATAATATAGCTAATTTGCTTGTTTTGTAGGGTGAAAATTTGTCTTTGCTTGTCGTAATGAATCAATACGTTGACTCCTTTCCAGTTAGTTTGTTAAACCGTGGAGCCGTTTGAGAGTCGAACGGGCAGTGTGTAGTCTGACTTCAGTGGATACTCCGGATTTTTAATTTTTGTCAGGAGTAGTTCAATGAGTAGCTGGCTGATTTCCGTAATCGGCTGAACGACAGTAGTTAAATCAGGGTTATAGTCTTGAATTAATTTTGTGCCGTCATAACCAATCAACTTAAGATCATCTGGAATGGCAATACCGGTACTTTGTGCTGCGTTTTTTACCTGCAGGGCTGTCAGATCATCACTACAGAAAATGCCGTCATACTTTTTTGATTTGACAATGTCTGTAAGGCGTTCCTGCTTGAGAGCGGGGACGGATTCAAATGGTAACTCAATCACTTCCGGAGCGATATCGAAGGGCTTAAGGCCAGATTTAAAACCAAGTACACGGTTGTTTGTGGGCGAGTTGGCACTCTGAACCCCGGTAATCATAGCGGGATGGCGTACGCCGGCATCGTAAAGGGCTTTGGCCGCTAGCTTGCCCCCAGCAAAGTTATCAGAGCTCACAATCGGAATCGTCTTTGACAGGAACCGGTCGAAAGAGATAATTGGCAGTTCTGACTCCTGGTATTCCTTGATATCGGTATTGTGCGCCCCTGCAATAATTCCATCGACTTGGTTAGCGGCAAGCATGTTGATGTACTCGCGTTCCTTTTCAGGGTTGTTGGCACTATTACAGAGAATCGTTTTATAGCCTTGCTCGAATAAAAGGTTTTCGAGTCTGGCGACGAGTTCACCGAAAAATGGGTGGCTGATGTCGAAGAAAATCAAACCGATAAGGTGCGAAGATTTGCCCTGAAGCGAGCGCGCCAAACTATTTGGTTGGTAATTAAGTTGGGCCATTGCTTCATGGACCCGAGTTCTAGTTTTCTCACTGATGTGACCATAATTGTTAATGACTCTGGAAACGGTGGTGGGCGAAACGTTTGCTATCTTGGCCACGTCTTGTAGTTTTGGTTTCATATTAGTGATTACTCCTCTCCAGACGCCAACCGTGACAGCTGGTGTCGGTGCCATTTTCTTTTATAATAGCCGAATCTGGAGCCGATTGTGGGAAAAACCGTCCGGTCAGGCATACTTCACCGTCGTCTACATAGCATTCATATGCTGAGCCATCAATAAAAAGTCGGACTATGTGGTTGGTGTTGTTAGGCAGTTGTACATGGCGGGTAGCGTGAGCTGAAATGATTGATAATTTTTGTCCGGTCACACTCAACTTGAGACTTTCCAGTCCCTTAGCGTACACGCTGAATTCTGTCTGTGAAGTGGTATTAAACTCGAATTCTGCTGTAGCGCTAAAATTGAATGTTGTGGCATCAGGCACTATTTCATCTTCACGCAGCTGTTCTAGTTCAGATAATGGCGCAAGTTGCAGTTTGCCATTTTTCACATGGAGTTCACGGGGGTAGCTTAAGCAGTTGGCCCACTGATCGCGGTCGCTGGGATACTCACTTTCGGGCATCCCCATCCAGCCAATCAGAAGATGGCGACCATCAGGAGCGACGGTTGTGCGGGAGGCGTAAAAGTCGCAACCATAATCAACGAGTTGCAGATGCATTTCACCGCTAAATTGTCGCGTTGACGGGTCAAAGTCATCTGCAATCATTGCAACGTTTGGATAGCGATTGGTGTAAGACAAGGTTTTATGATCTAGGCCCTGGGGACAGAAGGTTAACACCACATGATTATCAACCCAGTCGATATTTGGACATTCGACCATGTAGCCAGTCATAGTAGTCGGGATAGCTAGAGGGCCAAGAAACTTCCATTCTTTATTTGGTTCTTGATGGTAAAGCAGAATTGCACCGTGGCCAGTAGTCGTTTGCCCGCCGATTAGGCAGTAGCGCTCATTATTATTTGAAAAGGCAAATGGGTCTCTGAATTCTGCTGTGTATCCAGACGGCGGGGTAGCAATAATCGGTTGCGATGATTTGGTGATAACACCGTTACGGTCCATCTGCGCATGCATCTGGTAGGAGTGGCGGTTCCAGTCGGAATCACGAACATTACCAGTGTACAGAAGTTGTAGATGGTTGTCGGCAACATACCCACTTCCCGTGTAAACTCCTTGATGGTCGAAAGGCCCGTCTGGCAATAGTTGCTGCTCTGAAGGCTGCCAGTGCAGCAGATCGGTTGAAACGAGATGGTACCAAGATTTTAGTCCATGTACCGGTCCAAATGGGAATGACTGGTAGAATAGGTGCCATTGGCCATTAAAGAAGTTAAAGGCGCAAGGATCGTTCAGTAGCCCCGTCACTGGTTGTATATGAGTATTAGTCCGCCAGATGCTCTGCTCAACCTTTTGTTGAATGGTCCGTAAGTAGTTTGAAGACCACTGAATGTAAGGACGATAGCGTGTTTGTTGATTCCAAACGATTTGCGTCATAATGTGTCACCGCACTCTCTATGAAATAAGTTAGCTTAATAATAGCGCTTTCTTTTAAATTGTCAAACGGATAACATTTCTTGACAATTTTGCAGGCAGCAAACGCATCAGCACAGAATTTAAATTGTCAAACGCTTGACAACTAATTGTGAAGCCGCTATCATTCGGAATGTAAAGCGCTTTATAAAAACTTGCGAGGTGATGAACATGAAACATAAAGAAGTTGCACAGCGCGTCATTAATGCTGTTGGGGCAGATAACATTCAGGCGGCTGCACATTGTGCCACCAGATTACGGTTGGTGCTCAAAGACGATAAGGCAATTAATCAGAAAGCTCTTGATCAAGACCCAGATGTTAAGGGGACATTTGAAACCGATGGTCAGTATCAGATAATTATCGGGCCTGGTGATGTTGATAAGGTTTATGCCGAGATGATCAAACTCACTGGCCTCAAAGAAGCAACTACCGACGATTTAAAAAAGGTTGCTGGAAACAAAAAGACGAATCCATTAACTTCTTTGTTCAAGCTATTGTCGGACATCTTTATTCCGTTAATTCCAGCCTTGGTTGCTGGTGGGTTGCTAATGGCACTGAACAACGTTTTGACGGCTGAACACCTATTTATGGCGAAGTCGATTGTTGAGCAGTGGCCAGGACTTGCGGGCTTCGCAGAAATGGTCAACGCGATGGCCTCCGCACCATTCGCTTTCCTGCCAATATTGATTGGCTTCTCCGCTACCAAGCGTTTCGGTGGTAATCCATATCTTGGGGCAACGCTTGGAATGATCATGGTCTTGCCTTCATTGGTGAATGGTTACAGCGTTGCTGTTGCGATGGCAACACATAAGATGCTCTACTGGAATGTATTTGGCTTAAAGATTGCGCAAGCTGGGTACCAGGGCCAGGTTCTACCAGTTTTGGGTGTGTCCTACATTCTGGCCAAGCTGGAGACATTCCTGCACAAACACTTGCATGGGGCCATCGACTTTACCTTTACACCAATGATTTCGGTCATCGTTACCGGCTTTTTGACCTTCACGATCATTGGACCAGTTCTCCGGACGGTTGGCGATGGTCTCACTAACAGTCTCGTATGGCTATACAGCACCACTGGTTGGGTTGGCATGGGTATCTTCGGGCTTTTCTACTCCGCAATTGTCATCACCGGCTTACACCAGATGTTTCCCGCAATTGAAACCCAGCTTCTCGCCAACGTTGCTAAGACTGGTGGCTCCTTTATCTTCCCAGTTGCAGCAATGGCCAACGTAACCCAAGGTGGTGCAACTGCCGCAATCTTCTTCACGACTAAAGATAAGAAACAGAAGGCTTTGGCTTCATCTGCTAGTCTCTCAGCACTTCTTGGGATTACAGAACCAGCAATTTTCGGTGTTAACCTCAAGTTAAAATTCCCATTCGTCTGTGCAGCGATTGCGTCAGGTATAGGTAGTGCCTTCTTAGGGCTCTTCCACGTACTTTCTGTATCGATGGGCCCTGCAGGAATCATTGGGTTCATCTCAATTGCTGCAAAATCTATGGTTGCGTTCATGATTTGTATCGTAATTGGGTTTATCGCATCGTTCATTCTTACGTTTGCTTATGCCAAGTACAAGCTGCCTGCATCATCAGAAGATGAAGATGTTGAGCCAGATGTAACCCACGCGGATGCAGTCATCACGACTCCAGTCAGTGGTACACCAGAAGCAATTTCTAAAGTGAATGACAAAGTATTTTCAGCTGAAATTATGGGTAAGGGCATTGCGATTGTTCCAGATTCAGGACAAGTAGTCGCGCCGTTTGATGGAACTGTTGCTGTCAGTTACCCAACGCACCATGCGTATGGATTACGTGCTGATGATGGGGCGGAATTATTGATTCATATCGGAATTGATACGGTCGACCTGCAGGGCAAGTACTTCACTGGTAATGTTTCTCAGGGCGATCAGGTTAAGGCAGGGCAATTGCTCGGAACATTTGATGTGGACGCTATCAAGAAGGCCGGGTATGATCCTACCGTAATGGTTGTAGTGACAAATACTAAGCAATATGCTGATGTGGAACCAATTATGGGCGCACATGTCGGTACCGGGGACGGTATCTTGGCATTGACAGACCCAGAAGGCTCGTCCGCAGTAGCAACCACACTATAGGAAGGTTTTACGTATGAATAATCAATGGTGGCGCCAGGCGGTCATTTATCAGGTTTATCCCAAAAGCTTTCAGGACACTAATGGCGACGGTATTGGCGATTTGCAAGGAATCATTGAACATTTGCCGTACATTAAGCGTTTAGGTGCAGATGCTGTTTGGCTCAGCCCGGTCTACTGTTCGCCACAGGTTGATAATGGTTACGATATCGCGGACTATCGGCACGTTGACCCCATGTTTGGTTCAGATGCTGATATGGATGAGTTAATTAAGCAGGCACATCACCTTGGATTGAAAATTATCATGGACCTTGTTGCCAACCACACTTCAGATCAGCACGCTTGGTTCAAGCAAAGTCGGCAATCAAAGGATAATCCGTACTCGGATTACTACATTTGGCGCGATCCAGCACCAGATGGTGGAGTCCCGAATAATTGGGGATCGAGTTTTGGCGGCTCAGCATGGACATTTGATGATACACGTGGTCAGTACTACTTGCATTACTATTCTCCGCAACAGCCGGACTTAAACTGGGAGAATCCCAAGGTTAGACAGGCGGTATACGACATCATGCGCTACTGGGTTGTCAAAGGTGTTGATGGCTGGCGGCTTGATGTAATTACGTCAATCTCAAAAGATCAGCAATTCTGCGACCGGCCCAACCCTAAGCACCTGCCGTATGTATCCTCTGGCCAAAATAATGGACCCCGAATGCATGAGTTTATTGCTGAGATGAATCGGGAGGTATTTACGCCGCTCAATCAATTGAGCATTGGGGAGGCCCCAGATTCTTCCAGTGAAAATGTGCTTGCGTTGGTTGCACCTGATCAGCATGAGCTGAATATGGTCATCCCTTTTGAGCACATGAAGAGTGATGTTGTCCCAGGTGGTAACGGCCATTTTGACCTGCAGCCACTAGACGTTGTTTATCTGAAGGGTGTTTTGAGCCGTTGGCAAGAGACATTAGCCTCGGTAAATGCCGGTAGTGCGTTGTACTTCGAAAACCATGATCGGGCGCGAATTCCTTCTCGTTGGGGCGATGATGGGAAGTATCGGTATCAAAGTGCGACAGCATTTGCGACTGCTCTTCATGGGTTACGGGGGACCCCGTTCGTTTATCAAGGTGAAGAGATTGGTTTAACCAATACCAAACTGAAACTAGAGGATTATGAAGATGTTGAGACTAAAGGCGCATATCATAAGCTGGTTGAAGAACAGAAAGTAATGACTAAGTCTCAATTCGTTGAAGCTGCTAATAAGGTCAGTCGCGACCATGCACGAATGCCAATTCCGTGGAATGGTGGTGAGCAGGGTGGTTTTACTACCGGAAAACCGTGGTTTGCGCTGAACCCATCATTTCCGCAGATTAATGTTCGGAATGATTTGGAATCCAAACAGTCAGTGTTTGAATACTATCAGCGCTTGATCAAGCTACGGCATGAGTTGGGAGTGCTCACCGATGGGGCCTATGAATTGATTGCCCCTGAGGATCCGCATGTCTTTGGATATTGGCGGATCGACACTAATCAACGGTTACTTGTTATTGCAAACTTAAGTGCACATGAGCAATCAATCACGCCGTATTCGCAAGCTGCTGAAGAAACTTGCAAGATAATAATCACTAACTATGCGGATCGTCGGTCGCTCAAAGAACCATTGCGTCCATACGAAGCGATGATTGTTGGGGTTGCCAATCGTTCATCATCTCGCAATAGCTAAGAATCAATAGCAAAAGGTACGTCAGATGGCGTCCCTTTTGTTTATCTACATGGTTTTACACAAAAAATCCGGCCAGCTTCTCAATCAATACGAGAAGTTGGTCGGATCATTTTTTGGCTATTTTGAAATTCAGATTACCGTGCCCATACAAGGCGGTTAACGGTTTCGCTGAGGCAGGTCTGCAGAACGATCTGTTCACCCTGGTTAGGGTTAACAATCTGCTTGTAGACGGACGTCTTGGTACCGTTGATGTAGCCCTGGTCAGTAACGTTTTTGACTTCGGTAACGTGGTAAACACGAACCCGGCCGTTAACGTCGTGGACAGTAACTTTGGAGCCCTTCTTGAGGTTGACGATCTTACCGAATGAAGTGTTGTTGTGGCCAATCATGTGTGTTGATTGGTTATCAGTCGTGAAAAGAGTGGTCTGGCCGCCCCAGGTCTGCGCAACGTTTGCGTGAGGTGCTGATTTGACAGACATGTTGCCTTTAACAACTGGAACGGTCACACCGGCGAGGGAAATCGCGCTGCGAACTACTTTTTTGGAGAAAGCGGAAACGGTCCGAGTATCAGCTGCTAAGCGGTAGCTGGAACGATGAAGAAACCAAAATCCACAACAGCGGTTGATTTAGGGGGAGAGAGCGAACACTGCGGCACATGTTATAGTAGCAAGCGATAACTGCAAGCGAATTCTTTACCAAATGTTTATCGATTATCGATAAACATCCTGCTATACTCAAAGCATCAAAACGAAACGAGGTGCGCGTAATGCGTATACGAACACTGTTCCTGCAATTATGTTTGCTTGTTGCCGTCCTGATTGACCTGGCACTGGCCATCTTTGCTTTCTGGCCCCTGACTGGCAAAATGTACACGATCTACAAGAACCTGGCAACCGCCCTCCTGACCGGGGTGGGGCTGTACATCATCGTGGTGGCCTTTGCGTTTTCCTGTTTCATCGGCTGGCAGCTGTTGCGGACGATTGGGCAGCAGTTGGCCTTTTCGGAACGCGCGGTGCAGCTGCTTCGGCGGCTGAAGTGGGGCGTGGGCGTCATTGTTGCGGCCATGCTGCTGATGCTGCCGCAGGTGTACGTCATTGCCCAGAGTGAGGATGCACCGGGGACCATCTTCTTCTTCGGTATCTTCATGATGGTGCCCGCGGTGATCACCGTCTTCTTGGCAATTTTGCAGCGGCTCTGGCAGGCGGCGCTGGATTACAAGACCGACAGCGATTTGACCGTTTAGGAGGCCGTGATGATACAGGTAAACCTTGATGCGATTCTCAAAGACCGCGGAATGACGCTGACCCAGCTGGCCGACGCGGTGGGGATGACGCTCGCCAACTTGTCCATCCTCAAAACGGGCAAGGCGCGTGCCATCCGCTTCTCAACACTGGCTGAGATCTGTCAGGTGCTGGATTGCCAGCCGGGCGATTTGCTGGTGTACAAGGCGGACGTAGCGCAGTAAAGTGAAGTTACTGTTAGTCCGTTTTGCCTAGAGGAGATTGCATAATGCAAAAGAAGCGTGGGCAGCGTATTCGCGGCCGGCTGCTACGGATGGTTCTGATCATCGCAGTAGCTGCTGCTGTTATTCTGGGTATCCACCAGTTGACCGCGCGGCCGCCAATTCCAAACGAATTATTCGAGCAATCCTACATTGACCACCGCAGTGCGACGGGTCAGGCCCACGGTACGGCAACGCGGCCGTATTTGGGCGTGCGCGTGCAGTTCGAGAAGAACTACATCACCGTGCAGCGTAACGGTATTTATGGCGCGGAACAAACCGCCGGCAAGCCCCTGGCCTTCATTGCCAAGCGGGTGGGCAAAACGAACCCGTTGGCGGCGTGCGTGGCCAAAAGTCCGCGCGTGAATGTGCACGTCCGTTCCACCCGCCGCTTGGGTAAAAACAAGTATGAAATCAAACTGATGTCTGGCGCCACGCTGCATTTTGCCGGAACCAAGCACTTCACGGTGCGCGGAGTGCAGTACGATTTACTGCCATAGATTGTGATATTAGCTCACGGGAAACGTGGGCTTTTTTTATGCAAAGCGCTACAATTAACGGCAATAACTACATCTCTGAGGGGGAATCATTCATGGCATTGATCTACATGCGCTTGGCGCAAATGGAGGACTTGGACGCAATCTGGACGATCATTCAGGAGGCAAAGCAACTATTGGCTTCGGAAAACAGTCCGCAGTGGCAGGACGGCTACCCCACCAAGGCCAAAATGGAGGCGGATATCACGGCCGGCGTGGCCCACGTCCTGATTGTGGATGGTGAAATTGCCGGGACCGCCAGCGTGATCATTGGCAACGAGCCGACCTATGACGTGATTCATGATGGTGAGTGGGCGGAACCATTCGCTGATTACGCGACCATTCACCGCATCGCCATCGCCAGTGGGCACCGCGGCCAACACCTAGCTAAGTTCTTCTTCAGCAACATCATTAGCGAGCTCTACTTGCGCGGGATTCACAACGTGCGCCTGGACACGCACCGCATCAACAAGGCCATGCAGCACCTGGCCACCGAGTTTGGCTTCACCAAGCGCGGCATCATCATGATCGACCACGGTGAAGACCGGGAGCGGTTTGCCTACGAATTAAATATGTGAAACAAAGCCGTCTGTGGATAAGCAGGCGGCTTTTTGCACCCAATCATTAGTTTGTCCACAAGCACTTGTGGACAGTGGGCATAAGTCGCCTAAATAAGTGGCAAAAGTATGTTCGCTGTGGACATATGTGGATAAGTCCCCGTGAAACAGGACAAAATCTGGCTAAATCAGCGGAATTTTGCTGCTGAAATCAAAATTTGACCTTTTAGCTGCATGGTTGCCGTAATTTTGTGATATTACATCTATATGGAAACGCTTGCAATTAGATGGGGGCCGTTACATAATTTAGGCGGACAGGGAAGCAGAGTAAGTCCGTTTTGAGCGCCACCACACCGCAGCATTAGCCAATGCCTGAACCAAAGACCGTGTGGCAACGCCCCCAGGAGGAAAGATTATGAGCTACGCAGCAATGTTTTTGGGTTTGGCTTTAGTTATCATCGCGGTGTTTGAGTTCCGCAAGGCGTACAGTTATACACACATGTTGAACACTAATGGTGGCAGCGGTATGGCGATGTCTGCCAGCATGGAGAGTGTGTGCGGGTATGCGTGCGCGGCAATCATGCTGATCGGCGGCATCGCGGTCATGTCAATCGAGTTCATGAATAACCTGTAATGCACGATGAAGATTGACTAGGCAACGAACGACATGAATATCGGGTAGGCGTCCTCAGGGGGATGCCTATTTTTCTTGGGTCACGTCTCGCTAACTGCAAAATTTTAGTGGGTGTGCTGTAAGCCCGCGGGGAGGGGCGCCGCTGCTCCGCGTCGCAAATACTTTCGCGTGGAACAGCCCGGGGCCGGCTCCCGCCAAACTCCGTGCTTTGCACTCCGTGTGGCTCCCGCCTAATTTTGGGGCCGCCCTCACTTCGTTCAGTTGCGGTCCCAAAATCACCCCCAGTTGATAAGCAGAAGTCCGCTGCTTATCAACTGTTTGGGCTTTACGCGGTATTTGCTACGCTACGCAGCGGCGCCCCTCCCGGCTACATTGGTTTCCATGAGATAGGTAGCTTACAATGGAACGAATCGCACGCGCAACTGTGATCCAGCTTAATAGCTTTCGAAACTTTCCCGGAGCAATTTGAATTCAACAACTATCGCCAGTTACAACGTGCAAATCTATAAACTGTCATAACAGGCTTAGGACATATTTTTACAAACGCGCAATATGTCGCAAAAAGTCAAGCGGGACAAGGTGTCCAGCGATTGCTAAAAATATGGCTTGCTACAATGTTCACAAGTTCACCGAAATTACCGAACTATTCAGTATTTCGACTTAAACTACGATTCATATTTTGATTGTTCCTGTAAAGCCTGTTATATCAGCGGATTGGGCCGCTTTTGCGCATATTTGTAAATATGTCCTAAGCGAGTTTTCAGCTTATTGGTGCAGCCCTGTTTTGTGTCAGACTATTGATCGGCTGTTATAGCCGATGGTAATTCTGTAAGTAAGCTGTGTCGTTGTTAGTCGCCGCAATCTCATCTGTGTTGAGTTATGTGAGTGTCAAATGAGAGCATCTCTGTAGGGCGGCGAACGCCTTTTCCGGGAGCGGAACTGGCGGTAGTGACCATGCTGAAACGATAAAGAAGAACGGTATTCTTGCGGTCTATGCAAGGGTACCGTTCTTCTTTATCGGGGATAGTGGAGAGACCGCCTAGTAAGATTAATGTAGTGCTGAGAGTTTACCGATGGTGTTGCGAAAGCACGGGCGGGCTCGGAACTAAGGCGGAAGACTTGGCGCTTTTTGCCAAGCCTGGAGCCGTGCCCCAGCATGCCTGTCTGTCACTACCGCCAGTGAAGCGGACGGAAAATGCGCTCGTCGCCCGGAAGCAAACGTCAGCAGCTGCGCCCCTCCCGGCGGCCAGAACTATCCAAACGCAAAAAGTACCCTGATTCCACATACTGGAGTCAGGGCGCTTTGCTTTAACGGTCTAGGTTTAGCTACGAATAATGTTCCGCGTTGCTTCGATGATGCGCCCAGCCACTGTCGGGTTGTCCATCGTGTACAGGTGGATGCCATCAACGCCATGCGCCATCAAGTCGACAATCTGCTCGATGGCGTACGCAATCCCTGCATCGCGCAGGGCGTCGGGTTTGTCGGCGAACTTGTCGAGGATGTTCGACAGCTTGGCCGGCAGCTCCACACCGGACATCGCGCGCATGCGCTCCGCCTGCTTGGTGGACATGATCGGCATGATGCCGGCTTCGATCGGCACGTCGATGCCGGCGAAGCGGCAGCGGTCGACGAACTTGTAGAAGGCTTCGTTGTCGAAGAACAGCTGCGAGATGAGCTCGCTGGTGCCGGCGTCGACCTTGGTCTTCAGGTGGCGGATGTCACTGAGGGCGTCCGGGGATTCTGGATGGCCTTCGGGGTAGCAGGCACCCAAAATGTTGAAGTCGCCGTGCTGCTTGATGTAGGCCACCAAGTCACTGGCGTAGTGGAAGTCGTCGCTGTAACGGCCACCTTCGGGAATATCACCGCGCAGGGCCAGAATGTTCTGGATGCCTGCGTCCTTGGCGCGGGCCAAGAAGTCGTCGACGGCGGCGCGGTCAAGGCGGGCGGCTGGCAAGTGGACAACGGATTCGGTGTGGTAGCGGTCCTTGATCATGCTGGCGATTTGGATGGTCGCCTTTGCGGGGTTACTACCACCGCCGCGGTAGGTGACGGAGACAAAATCGGGCTGAACTTCTTGAATCACGTCCATGGTCTCGCAGACGCGCTTTTCGGCACCGTCATTGTCAATGTTGCGGGGCGGGAAAACCTCAAAGGAGAAGACGGGTTTGTCCTGCCGGAAGAAATCACTTGTTTTCATTGGCGAGTTCCTCGCGGACAACCTTCGTTGCGTTGACCAGGTTGATCAGGCTGGCCTTGGCTTCGGGTTCGTCACGGGTCTTGAGGCCACAGTCAGGGTTGATCCAGACGTGGTCGGCCGGAATTTTGCTCAAAATCTTGTGGATGACGTCGATGATTTCCTGTTCGGACGGGATCCGTGGGGAGTGGATGTCGTAAACACCAGGGCCCACGTGGGTCTCGAAGTGGTTCTTCTGGAGTGCATCGAGCAGGGTGAGGTCACCACGGCTGGCTTCGAAGGAGATGACGTCGGCGTCGAGGTCGTCGATGGCCTTCACGATGTCGCCGAATTCGGAGTAGCACATGTGGGTGTGGATCTGGGTCGTAGGCTGGACCTTGCTGGCAACGAGCCGGAATGCAGGAACGGCCCAGTCAAGGTATTTGCTGTACCAGTCGGACTTGCGCAGCGGCAACTTTTCGCGGAGTGCGGCTTCGTCGATCTGGATAATCTTGATGCCGTGCTTTTCGAGGTCGAGGACTTCTTCCTGCAGGGCGAGAGCGAGCTGCTTAGTTGAAAGCTCGCGGCTGATGTCCTCACGCGGGAAGGACCAGTTGAGCATCGTAACGGGGCCGGTGAGCATCCCCTTCATGATGTGGTCCGTCTGCTTCTGGGCGAAGACGGATGTGGCAACGGTGATCGGCTCGCGACGGGAAACATCACCCCAGATGATTGGGGGCTTAACGCCACGGGTGCCGTATGACTGGACCCAAGCGTTCTCGGTGAAGATGTAACCATTCAGGTGTTCACCGAAGTATTCAACCATGTCGTTCCGCTCGAATTCACCGTGGACCAAGACATCAATCCCAATTTCTTCCTGGAACTTGATCCAGCGCTTGGTTTCCTCTTCGTTGAACTGGTCGTACTGTTCGCGGGTGATTTCACCCTTGCGCAACTTGGAGCGGTTCTGGCGGACGGCGCGGGACTGGGGGAAACTACCAATCGTGGTGGTTGGCAGTTCTGGCAGCTTGAACTCTTCCTTTTGGATCTTGAGGCGTTCAGCGCGGGCTGGGGTGCGGGTGTAATCCGCATCCGTCAGTGCGGCGATTTTGGCGTTCAGTTCCTTGTTCTCTTCGTAGCGCGGCTTGCTGAAGAGGGCCACGTTGGCGGTGTAAGCCGGGTTGTTCAGGTCGCTGGCGACGATTGCATCGATGTCGTGCAGTTCGGCGAGCTTTTCCTCGGCAAAAGCCAGGTACTTCTTCTTGCTGTCCGGCAATTTGGTTTCGTTGCGCAGGGTGTAAGGTACGTGCAGCAGGGAGCAGGAAGTGCTGATGACGACCTTGGCGTCCGTGCGCTGCTTGATGGCTTCAAGCGTGCTCAGGACCTTGGCGTAGTGGGCCTTCCAGATGTTCTTGCCGTTGATAACGCCGGCGAAGAGGATTTTGTCAGCGGGGAACTTTACGTCGTCAAGGACTTCGAGGTTCTTGCGGCCCTCAATGAAGTCGAGGCCGATGCCATCGAAGTCGAGGCTGGTAACGAGGTCCAGGGAGTCACGCAGGTCGCCGAAGTAAGTCTGGAGCAGGACCTTGACGCCACCCTTGTTTGGCAAAATGTCATCGTAGAGCTGTTTGAAGAGGTCGCGGTCGGCCGGAGTCTGGTCGTAAACCAGTGCGGGCTCGTCGATCTGGATCCACTTAGCGCCGAGGCCTTCCAGCTTTTCAATGATTTCGCTGTAGGCCTTGATCAGGTCCGCGGTGAAGTCAGCGGGCTTCTTGCCGTCAAGGAAGCGGCCGAGCCGGAGCAGGGTGTAGGGGCCGACGATGACAGGGCGGGTGAGAATGCCCTCACTTTTGGCTTCGCTGAACTCATCGAAAATTTTGCTGCCGTAGAGCTTGATCTGGGTGTCCTGGTCGAATTCTGGGGTCAGGTAGTGGTAGTTCGTGTTGAACCACTTCTTCATTGGCAGGGCCTTAACGTCACCGGCATCGCCCTGGTAACCGCGGGCGATGGCGAAGTATTCGTCCAAGCCATCGAGCCCCAGGTCCTTGTAGCGCTTAGGCACGATGTTCAATAAGAAAGCCGCGTCGAGCGTGTTGTCAAAATATGAAAAATCGTTGCTCGGAATCTGATCGATGCCGGCGTCCTTGACCACATTCCAGTGGCGCAAGCGTAATTCTTTTGCGGTTTGCTGCAGCTCAGCCGCGCTAATGCGCTTCTTAAAGAATTTCTGGGTCGCGAACTTCAACTCGCGGTGTTCACCGATGCGGGGGTAGCCGATAATAGTAGTTGTCATGAGTGGTCTCCTTATAAATTAATGTCTGTGTGTTGAACCTTGAAATAGTCTGAAATCAAAAAAGGTCGTCCTGACGCCCTGCAAATAGCAGGGGTCAAGGACGACCTTTAGTCGCGTTACCACCTTGGTTTGAAACGACCTCACAGCCGCTTCCTCACTGGGTTCAGTGCTGACGCACGAAACCACGGCGCTGTAGTGGGCGCACCCAGAACTACCTCAAGCATTCGGTAGCTCGTGTTAGCTCAACTTGGTCACCCAAGTTGAATCGATTCCGGACCATATTCGGAAGATTTCCGTTGTGAACTTGCAGCGGTGCATTCACTCTCTGGAAACGGCAATCATTCCTACTCATCCTGCCATCACACTTTAATATTGGCCTCAATATACGCCACACATTAACTGCTGTCAAGCCCGGCAGAGGTCACAATTAGTTAGATGCTACTGCACTTTTTGCATATCATTTATTTTGTAAATGATACGCATCAATACTGCAAAAGTGCCGCAAAATATAGAACTAACGGCATTTTACCTCTTAGCACTCAGCTAGCCGGTTTGCTAATCGCACTGGTTTAAGTTAACATAATCATGTAACCACACTCGCGAAAGGGGATTATCAATTGAAAACAATTTCGTTAAAAGTTAGCGATGAAGTCATCGAACTTGATTACGCCACAGGTGCTGATGCCGGCACCAAGCGCCACGTCAGCATCGCCTACATCACCGACCAGTCAGTGGGTGACAACCTCGAAAACATCAAGGTCCAGCTGGCCGGGGTCGATTTTGACACCATCATCTTGGAGAATCCCCTGAGCTACGCGTTCTCAGACACCATCGTGGGCATTAATCACCGCCGTATTGATATCGGCCTGGCGCTGACCAACATGTTCAACGTACCGGTGCTGTCCCGCAACGCCGTCAACAAGCTGGGCCTTGAAGAAGCCTATAAGCAGAAACTGGATTACGATGGCTGGCACCTTGATTACTACGGCCAGTACAGTGGCAAGCGCAACTACGGCCAGGAGGCGCTCCTCACCGTGGGCAATGGTTACCTGGGTTTACGCGGTGCGTACATAGCCAGTCAGGCCGATGCCGACAATTACCCCGGCATGTACGTGGCCGGGGTCTACAACCAGAACACCAGCAACATTAATGGCAAGGATGTCACCAATGAGGACCTCGTCAACCTGCCGAACGCTCAGTACATGAGCTTCGGAGTCGACAAGGGTGAGCCTTTTGCGGTCCACAAGCGCACGGTCGATGACGTCTACCGGAGTCTTGACCTGCACACAGGGATGCTGACGACGAGTATGATCATCACCCTGGCAACGGGGCACAAGTTGCTGCTGCAGGAACAAAAGGTGGCCGACATGCATGACTGGCACCATTTTGCCATCAAAGTCACGCTCACGCCAATCAACTGGTCCGGCTCGCTGCAGATTTACACCGGGATCGACGGCAGCGTGATAAACGCCAACGTTGACCGCTACGCCCAGTTCGACCAGCGCCACTTCGACGTGACCGGCATGAGCAGTGCCGGCACCGACGCCTTCCTCAGCGGCCGCACCAAGCACAGTAATATCGACTTCACCATTGGCACCCGCGTGACGATGGCCGACCGCGACATCGCCGGTGATATGCAGGCCACGACCGAAAACGACAAAATTGAGCAGCGCTTCAGCGTTCCGGTGCAGCAGGGTAAGAGTTACAGCTTCGAAAAGACCGTGGCCGTGTACACCAGCAATGATGTTAAAGCGGAGCAGCTGGCACCGAGCGTGGAAAAGGAATTAAATGCCGCCAGTTTTGCCAGTACATTTGCCCACACCCGTGACTACTACAGCAAGGTTTGGAATGAGTGCGACATCCGGATCACCGGGGATGTCACCAGCCAAAAGCTCAGCCGCGTCAACATCGTGCACCTCTTCACCTCCGCGGCGGCTCTGGCTTCCGGCAAAATTGATGCTTCAATCGGCGCGCGGGGCCTGCATGGCGAAGCCTACCGGGGCCACGTGTTCTGGGACGAGATGTTCGCCCTGCCGTTCTACACGCTGCATTATCCTGAACTGGCCAAGCAGATGCTGTTTTACCGCTACCGGCGCTTGCCGGCAGCGCGGGCGGCGGCCAAGGCGGTCGGCAAGCGCGGGGCCATGTTCCCGTGGCAGTCGGGCCAAAAGGGTGACGAGCAGTCCCAGTCGACCCACTACAACCCCGTCAGCAAGAAGTGGGATCCCGACAACAGCCACCTGCAGCGGCACGTTTCCCTGGCTGTTGATTACGACGTCTGGTTCTACACCCACGTCAGCGGTGACAAGGACTTCATGAACCAGTACGGCTTGGAAATTTTACTCGACACCGCCCAGTTCTGGCTGAGCATGTGCGAGTACGACGCAAAGGACGGCCGCTACCACATTCGCCGCGTCATGGGCCCCGACAAGTTCCACGAGCAGTATCCGAACGCCGCTGAGTATGGGCTCAGCGACAACGCCTACACCAACATGGCGGTCGTCTGGCTCTTCAACCTGGTTGCGGACTTGCGGACCAAGGTTTCCAAGGCCCGCTTCACGGAGCTGAGCAAGCAGCTCGGCATTAGTGCTGCCGACTACCAGGCGATGGCCAAAGTCAGCTCCAAGCTCGCCCTCGGCATCAAGGGCAACATCATCGGTCAGTTTGCCGGCTACTTCAAGCTGGCGCGGCTCGACTTCGATAAGTACCGCAAGCACTACGGTGATATTTCGCGCCTCGACCGCATTTTGAAGGCCGAGGGTAAGACGCCGGACGCATACCAAGTTGCCAAGCAGGCCGATACGCTCATGCCGCTGTACAACTGGAACCGCGATACGGTCGACGGCATTCTGAAGCAGATGGGTTACAAGCTGGATAAAGACTATCCGCGCCAGAACCTGCTGTACTACCTCGACCGCACCACCCATGGCTCCACGCTTTCCCGGATCGTTTACGCGGCGCTAGAGGAGGAAAACGGCGACAGCGACAGCGCTTGGCAGTTGTTCCGGCAGGCACTCTTCTCTGATTACTACGACATTCAGGGCGGCACCACCGCTGAGGGGATTCACCTCGGGGTCATGGGGGCAACGCTCAACGTGCTCACTCGGGTCTACGGCGGGGTGGACGTCCGCGGCGACCACGTGGTCATCACGCCGCGTCTGCCCGAATCCTGGCAGCAGTTGCATTTTGCCCAGACCATCCGCGGCACCAAGCTCACGGTCACGATTACCGCGACCACAATCACTTTGCTGGCGGACCACGACCTGGCGGTTCAGGTTGGCGACCAGCAAGTGCAGCTCAAGGCAGGTAAGCAGCAAGAGGTTCCGTATCCAGAAGTAGTGACGGAAACCGAAGCATCATAACTTAGGTAGCAAAACTATTTAGCAAGGTAAATTAACGAAAGGATTGATTAGATGACTTCATTCAGCGACATCAAGGGCTTCGTATTCGATTTAGACGGTGTGATCACCGACACGGCACGGTTCCACTCACTGGCATGGCGCAAGGTGGCCGATAAGGTCGGCGCCCACTGGACGGCGGGACTGGCAGAGCGGCTTAAGGGTATTAGCCGGATGGAGTCACTTGACATCATCCTGCAGGCGGCTGGCAAGCAGGATGCTTACACGGAAGATGAGAAGGTCGCCCTGGCCACTAGCAAAAATGCGGAGTACCTGCGCTTAGTCGACACTCTGACGCCGGACGACATTTTGCCGGGGATTGCGGACCTTGTGCAGAGTCTGGATGACGGTGGCTACAAGCTGGCGATTGCGTCCGCATCCAAGAATGCGCCACGCGTGCTGCAGAACCTTGGCATCAGTCAGTACTTCCCGAACATTGTTGACCCGAGCACGTTGAAGCACGGCAAGCCGGATCCCGAAATCTTCATCAAGGCGGCTGAGAGCATTGGCCTCAAGCCGGAGCAGTGCGTCGGTGTTGAGGACGCGGCAGCCGGGGTGCAGGGCATCAAGGCTGCGGGCGAGGTCGCGGTCGGCATCGGGGATGCGGACGTGTTGAAGCAGGCGGACATGGTGTTCCCGAGCACGGCGGAGTTGACGCTGAGCAATGTGAAGGCGCACATGGATAAGGATGTATCAGCTGTTAAATAGTGCAAAATCAGGTGCTGGGTTAGTCTGTCGGTAACTGCCAGCTGGTGGGCGCATCTTCCTCCCGTTTCGCTATTGGGGGTGACGGCAGGCATGCTGGGGTCGTTGCAGACTTGGCAAAGTGCGCCAAGTCTTCCGCTTGGCTCCGAGCCCGCCGTGTTTTCTCGGCACTGTCGGTAAACTTGCCAATTGTGGGAGTATCATTCTTGGCGGTCTCTTCGCCATCCCCGATAATTACTAGCCTAGCCAAAGACCGGCTAGACTAGTAATTATCGTTTCAGCATGGTCACCCCCAATAGCTTCACTCCCGGAAGAGGCGCCCACCAGCCTCTAAAGATGTACCATGCTTTTGTGGAATTAACGGCAACACCTGCTTGAAAGTATTTCATTTCCTAAAACGTTCACTCGTTTGTGTCTGCGGGTGAGCGGTTTTTTTGTCGCTAACTGGTTTCACCAAACTGTTTAGTCTGCATACTGTTTCTTTATCATCTTTTTATTTAGTCGCACACGAGTGATTGGCTTGCTGGAAATTCTTGCTGGACAAATGTTCGCGCTTCATGCTACTGCGTGACGTAAATAATTTGATTTGGGTTGACCGAATTTATTTAATTGTGAAGCTATTGACGGCCGGGTTCGTAATGACCATAATTACCAGCAATTAGTTCGACAACAATTGCGTTGATGAGAAGAGATCAGTGGTGGGCATAGAAAGAGACGGGTCATTTGGTGAAAGACCTGATGCACGAAGCTGTGAAAATGAGCTCGGAGCAAGACCAGTGGTGCAAGCTGCTGGTCCGGGGGCAGGCGTTACTCTGCTAGCTGTTTGGTACTATGCCTAAGCAGCGAATGAGATGGACTTTTGTGGTCCAATCAGGGTGGTAACGTGCGGCAGCGCCCCTGCGATTCAATCGGAATCGTGGGGGCGCTTTTTGTGTCTTCGGGGCATCCACAGCTGTTGCGAACAAACTAAGAACCAGTGAAAGAGGGTGATCCGGTCATGCCATTTTGCATGTGCCGAATGTGGGCTTTAGTAATTAAAACCACCGAATTGAAAAATAAGTCTGGATAAATTTTGCAAGTTGTAGAAAGAGGAGTTATTTATGACGAGTAATTTGAAGAAGACCACCATTCTGGCTGCGAGCACCGCGGCCCTAGCACTACTTCTGGCCGCTTGTGGCAGCAAAACCAGTAGTCAGCCGCAGCAGGTTTTGAATCTGCCCGCGTCTGCGCAGTTGGACACGATTGATATTTCTAAGTCCACCGGTTATGGGCAGACTGGTAACGTCTACGAAAGCTTCTACCGCTTGGGTAAGGGCGGCAAGCCGATTGCTGGCCTCGCATCATCCGGGAAGAAGAGTGCGGACGGCAAAACGTGGACCTTTACGCTGCGCAAGGATGCCAAGTGGAGCAACGGTAAGCCCATCACCGCGGCGGATTTTGTCTACTCCTGGCGCCGCAGCGTCACGCCGAAGACGGCCTCACCGTACGCGTACCTGTTCACGGGCGTCAAGAACGCGGAGGCAATCAGCACTGGTAAGGGTGATCCCGACACGCTGGGCATCAAAGCTCTCGACAAGCGTACGGTCCAGATCAAACTCGACCAGCCGATTGGTTACTTCAAAGTTTTGATGGCTTACCCGCTGTTTGGCCCGCAAAGTCAGCAGGTCGCGGACAAGTACGGCAAGAAGTACGGCACGAACGCCAAGTACTCCGTCTACTCCGGTCCGTTCAAGATCAGCAAGTGGAACGGTACGGGTAACAGCTGGACCTTCACCAAGAACCCGTACTACTGGGACAAGAGTAAGGTCAAGCTGGACAAAATCAATTACCAAGTTGTGAATAGCGCCGCAACGAGCCTGGACCTCTACCAGACTGGCAAAATCGACATGAGTCAGCTCGACCCAACGCAGGTTGCGAACTACGCCAAAGACAAGGATTACCGCACCTATGCGTACTCCTACGTCAGCTACTTGGCCTACAACCGCAAGGACAAGAACCCGCAGCTACGGAAGCTATTTAACAACCAGAACTTCCGGCAGGCCATTTCCGCAACTTTGGATCGCAAGTTGCTGGCCAAGAAGGTCGTCGGCGTTAACACGATCATCCCGACCGGCTTCGTGGCTTCCAAACTGGCAACTGACCCGAGAAACGGCAAGGATTTCTCCGCAGACCAAAAGGTGGCGGGTGCTAACACCTACGACAAGAGTCTAGCCACCCGCAAGTGGGAACAGGCGAAGAAGGAAACCGGTGTCACGAGTGCCAAAATTGAGCTGCTCGCTGCGTCCGATAATGCTAGTGACCCAACGACTAAGGATGTTGTGCAGTACGTTAAGGCGCAAGTGAAGAAGCTTCTCCCCGGCGTCACCATCACCATCAAAATCGTTCCGAGCCAGGCCGCAAATGACCTGCGCAACGACGGTGATTTTGACATCACACTGGGCGGCTGGGGCGCTGACTTCAACGACCCGATGTCCTTCCTGCAAATTCTGACCACGAACTCCTCGTACAACTACGGTAAGTTCGAAAGCAGCAAGTACAACTCCCTGGTCACCAAGGCCAGCACCACGGACGCCAACAACCAGACGGCACGGTGGGCGGACATGACGCAGGCCACCCAGCTCGTCAGCAAGGAGCAGGCTGTAACGCCGCTGTACCAGAGTGTGTACTCCTGGAAGCAGAAGTCTAAGGTCCGCGGGCTGGTGCACAACACGGCTGGTACGCAGTGGAGCTACAAGACGGCTTACATCAAGTAGGCTACTTGCTATCAGTGCAAAATCAGTCTGGCGGGAACTGCCGGCTGGTGGGCGCATCTTCCGTCCGTTCCGCTGGCGGTAGTGACAGACAGGCATGCTGGGGTCGTTGCAGACTTGGCAAAAAGCGCCAAGTCTTCCACTTGGCTCCGAGCCCGCCGTGTTGTCGGGTACAGCCACGGTAAGCTTGCAGTAGTGCTTTTATTTCACTAGCGGTCTCTCTGCCATTCCCGATAATTACTAGCCTAGCCAAAACCCGGCTAGACTAGTAATTATCGTTTCAGCATGGTCACTACCCCCAGCTTCACTCCCGGAAGAGGCGCCCACCAGCCTACGGTAGCTGTATTACGTTAACGTGGATGTATTGGTTATTGGTGTCATTAGCTAAGCATGCGGTTATCCAAATATCTAAACGCTAGAAAGCCATATGTGAACAGGCTCGTTCACCCCGTAGTTTCCGGGTGAGCGAGCCTGTTCTGGTTTCTCGTAATAATGTACTGCTTACTTTGTTTCTGTGACCTTGAACCGTAGCAGTGTCTTTAGCTTTTCCGCTGCCGTTTTGCGGAAATCGGAGATGTAGACTTCGCGATGCTGGAAGTCGTCAACCATGGGGATGCGAGTCAGATGATGTTCCTCAGCGAAAGATTCCATTGCTGCAAAAGTTGCGCCTTCAGTATCAAAAGAGCCAACATGCATGGCCTGAACGACCTTCTCGGCGGGGAAGTTTGCAAATTGCACTTGCTGAATTAGCGGATTTTGCTTCTTGGCAAAGGCGGCGTCACGAGCTGCAGTGAATAATTCTGAGGTGACCCGGTCGGGCTGCTTGATCATTATGCGGTAAACCAGTGCATCCTTGTTCAAGGCAGCACCGCGCGAACCATCACTGGTGGTCCAGATGCCTTCGAGCGGGTAAACGGTGTACTCAAAGGGCTCGCCCAGCTCGCCACGCTTCAGAGCCATACGAATTCCGTACGCAACGGGGTAAAGCGCAGAGATATGCTCTGAAAAGTCAGAATCATTCGGATTGCCCACGCCGTCAATTGTGATGTATTTCTGGGCGGGCAGGTCGCAAACTTCTGGCTGCTTGGGGAAGTACAACGACTTCTCTTTTTTACGCCACTCGTATTTGCTCATCAGAACCACTCCTCTGGAATTGTTACCGCCATTCTACTCTAAATGTACGCGGTTATGTACTTTCCCCATATGGACATCAGTCGTTGTACTTTATGATGTCTGAATTGTTAACGATAAGTGTAGGGCGGTGGGTGAATCTACGGGAGCGGTAGCCACGGGGGTGGTCCATGCCATCGCAATCCTGAGCAGCGAGACACGCGGTTTGTGCGTGGCTTGCCGCTCAGAATTGGGGGAACCGTAGGGACAACAATGTGAGCCGGGGCTCTTAGGACTTTAGTCCTTAGAGCCCCCGGACATCGAAGCGCAGCGGAGTGCCGGAGGCGAGCGTTGGCCCGGAGGTTAGCGGCAAGACTTGCCGGTTTTGCAAGGCTTGAACGCGACCCTGTGCATGGACCACCCCCGTGACGGAGCGGGAGTAGATTTACCCGCCGCCCGGGAGCTAAAAGCACACTAAAAGGACCGTTACGCCAATAGTAACGGTCCCAGAAACACGCAGTTTTTAGTCAATCAATCCGTAATGCCGCAGCCCGTGCGTGATTCCGCCGGCCATGTTGCTAGTCGTGACGTATTCCGCCGCTGCTTTTGCCTTGGGGTGCCCGTTGCCCATCGCAACTGCGTGGTCGACGAGCCCGAACATTTCGAGGTCGTTCAGCTGGTCACCGAAGCCGTAAGTCGGCACCTTAGTCAGTCCGGCAGCTTCAAGCAGATGCTTGATGCCGGAACTTTTGCTGACGCCGGCCAGCATTGTGTCCAGCCCGCGTGGATTGTTGCGCACGAAGGACAGCTCACCTGCGAACTGTTTCTGGTAAATTTCTTCCCGGTCCGTGTTAAAGACGAAGAGGAAGTTGACGGGATTGCTTTCGTACCAGCTCGGGTCCAGTTTGGGTGTGAAGCCGAGCAGCTTGAAGTTCTCCCGCGTCATATCGTTGTTTTTGTTAATGGCACAAGTTTTGTTGTTGAAGCAGGTCACGGGGTCGTCGTACTTGGCGGCAAAATCGCGGACGCGCTTGATGAGGGGCACGGGGATGAATTCTGCGTGCACCCGCTTGCCTTCATATTCCTCGTAACTACCGTTGGCGCTCACAATGGAGTCGATGCCGCACTGATCGAGCACGTACTGGACTTCAAATAAGTTGCGGCCAGTGGCAATTACGGGTAAGATATTATTCTGTTTGAGTTTGCGAACGGCCGTGATGGTGTCCGTGCTGAGGGACTTGTCGTCTAACAGTAAGGTGCCATCGAGGTCAAAAAACACAACTGCTTTATACAAATAGTCAGCTCCAATCTCTAATGAACGTTACCTATTATATTGTAACGCGTTGGCTGCCGCTTGCGTGCGATACATTAGAAGGAGCGTTGCGTGGAGCTGACATAGGAATGCAACCGGGGCAAAAGCAACCCGGTTGGTTCCGCTCTGTGCATAGTCGAGCTACACCAACCTGCTCCTACTCCGTTGTCCATTCCACTAAGGGCAGCAAGCTGCACAAGTGGAAATGGCTCCGCTCAAGAAGACTACGGCTCTGTCGAGAAAAACACTCGCCAAAGCCACAGTCACCTTGATGCTCAGGAGCAACCCGGTTGGTTTCGCTCTGTGGGACTAGAGGCGAACATACTTTTGCCCCTAAGATGTAGTATGATATAAATACTGGAAACAAATATTGAGTAAAGAGGGGCCACCATGGTGATAATCACAGCAGGAATGATTGGCGTTGGGAAGACTACATTAACGGGTAAGATTGCCGATCATCTGGGCACGAAGGCGTACTTCGAACCAGTCGGGGACAATCCCGTCCTTCCTTTGTACTACAAGGATCCCAAGGAATACGGATTCTTGCTGCAGATCTACTTCTTGAACAAGCGCTTTGCGATGATCAAGCAGGCACTGTCCGACGATAACAACGTTCTGGACCGCTCCATCTATGAAGACGCGCTGTTCACCAAGGAGAACAATGCTGAAGGCAACATTTCCGACACCGAGCTGGACGTCTACCTGAAGCTCCTCGACAACATGATGGACGAGCTCAAGGAAATGCCTAAGAAGGCGCCGGACCTGCTCGTGTACGCCGAAACTGACTTCGACACCATTTTGTACCGGATCAAGAAGCGCGGCCGTGACTACGAACAGTTTGACGACAACCCAACCCTTGAGAGCTACTACTTCAAGATGTGGAACGCCTACAAGCAGTGGTACGCCGACTACGACGTTTCCCCGAAGATGAAGATCGACCTCCAAAAGTACGACCTGGAGAAGCCCGGCAACATCGATATCGTGCTTGGCCAGATCGATGACCGGCTGAAGGAAATTCGGTAAAACATGCACCAATAAAATTAAATGTAAGCTCTGTCCCGCAATTAATGGTTGCGGGATTTTTTTGGATTCAGCGTTAGCTGTCACTGTAAGCGCTGCAAACACTTTCACTAATTGCTATAATGTTCTTATCGTTACGGCTCTAAATGCCGCAGTGATGCCAATGATCACGATTCTTGGAGGTAAACTTATGAAGAAAAACTACATCCAGCGGGCGCTCATCGCTACGGTCACGGTTGCTGCAACGGTCTTATCCACCGGAGCGGTGTTTGGGCAGAATTTTGCAACTGGTCAGCAAGCTGCCGCCGCGACGACTGCTAAGCCGCGCTACAAAAAGGTGCTCGACCGGACGCGGACCTATACCGCTAAGGATTGGCCGAGCAGTGTGCTTGCCTCCGGGACCAAGACGATTGACGTGCCATACCAGGCTGATTACAAAATGAATTGGAACAACGTGGTCAAATACTTCTATGAGTACCGGAACCAGCTGGCGGCACTTAACCATGCGCCCGCCGTGCATCCGGACGCCGCCACGATGGCTTTTGCGCAGAAACGGGCGTTGGCCCAACAGGGTAACGATCTTAGTCACGCGGGATCAGGTGATTACGGCGAGAACCTTGAATTCATCGAGGAGAGCTCGCAGTCAGACCAGGAAATGGCCTACAACTTGGTTATGGGCTGGTACGACGACACTTACAACGTGATTCCGGCGCACCAATCGGGTCACTGGGGTCACCGCGCCAACCTGGTGTTTAGTAGTGGCCGTAGCGGTCTGGGTTACAATCCGCAGGGCGGTCAGGTCGCGTATGACTTCACGGAGGTCTCCGATTGGGACCGGTATAACGAAATCGACCAGAACACCAAGACGGACAAGACAACGGTCGGTTTGCCGCAGACCACTTTCCGCTACTACCATTGGGAACAGTTGGGCAAGCCGCAGTACGATATTGCCTACAAGGGCGTCGTGGTCATGAAGCACGCGGCGACCTTGCTGCGGCGGAATGCCGACAACAGCTTCAGTAAGCTGAAGCTGCTGGGGAAGGGGCAAGCCTACAAGACTTTCCAGACCGTGTATGTTGACGGCCAGGCCTATTATGGTGTGGGCGGCTCAAGCTATGTCCGCAGCAGCGACGTCACCGTTCGGAAGTACGGGACGGCGCACGTGAACTACAACCGCCATTACGGCATTCAGATTTGGACTGCGCGGCACCAGATCGGTAAGAATCTGTACGGCAGTGCGAAGAAGCTGCCCGGGCAGACTAACTGGAAGGTGTACGGCAAAGCAACTATTGACGGCAACACCTATTACAACCTCGGCGGTGATCAGTACATCGATGCGCACTACGTTACGGTACGTTAAGAACTATCAGCTAGCTGATATTATCTAATTAAAAGAGGTGCTTGGGTGAACCAGCTTACAACTGGCTATCCAAGCACCTTTTGCGTGTGGCAAGCGTTTAGTGCCAGCATAACCCGGTGTTTCGGGGTGCGCTATCCTTAGCGGCCATTGTGATCAGACCGTTGTAGTAGAAAGTAACTCGTTCGTGCCGGGCCTTGTTGCTCGTGGTCAGGCTGGTGTAGCGGACCTGGTAGTCTTTCTTCGCCAAAATGATCTTGTCGATTCGAACCTGGACAGTCTGCGGCCGCAATTTTGCTAGCAGCACCCGTTGGTAGGCGCGTGCTAGTTGTTCTGCGCGTGTTCTGCTAAGCGTGTAGTTCCGCCCCTTAGATTCCAGCACGTGCGGGGCCGGTTCGTTGTTTTTGATTGCCGATTTAGTGAAGTGTACTCGGCTGGGATCAGAAGCACTGCTGAAGTCAGAAATCGTTGCGGACTGGGAACCACAACCGGCAAAGCAAAGACCGCAGCTGACGGCGATTAGTGATTTGGTAAATAAACGAACTGTGATCATTAATTTGGCCTCCCCGAAAAAAAGTTTTACTTGTGAATGGTGATTGCAAATTATGTACTTGGACGCTTCCAATCATTATCATGCAACATGCAGGCGTCATCATGCGACGGACGGTCCCGTGAATTAGGATTTGGCAACGCAAAGTAATGTAACTTTGTACACAAAGCTACGCAAAAATATACATGAACACCCTGTGAAAATAGTCTCTGGTCAGGTGTGTCCAGAAACCGTGTTTGGTCTGATTAAGCATAATTTGTAATCTGATACGGCTTTCATCACCGCAATGACAATCCATAGCATCGCAATAGTGTTTATGTTATGTTGGCCGAATTGCTTGACGTTTATGAATCTGGGCGAGTATGTTTATCCGTGTAAAAATAAATTTCAACGGAGGAGCGATGGGTATGAAGTTACGGGATTTTGGAAAAAAGTGGGCACTGGGAATTGCGACCGTCACAACACTGGTAGGAACGGCGGCGTTTGTTGCGCCAGCTGTAACTACGAGTGCTGCGCAGATTTACATGGATGGGACACCGACAGCGGGGTTTAATTCCGCGGCCCTCCCCAATTTGAATTCCATTCGGCCGTTCAACGGTGTGACCACAGTTGAAGCTGGGACCAAGCTCGCCCCAGTGGATGGACATGGCGCTGCGAACTTGCAGAAACACGTTGGAGTCAAAAACGCCGGCTTCCCCGTTGTGGGGATTGCGGCGGATGGTCGCCAAGAGTACTACCAGCTGGAGGCCGGCGCCGAAACGGCGTATGTTAGCGCCAAGGCGGCGGGCTTGGTCAAAATAGGGACCATCCACGTTAACTACCCAGCTAAGTACGGAATCCAGATCTGGACCGCACAGCACACAGCTGTTAAGACCAGTAATGGTAAGGCCAAGAAGCTGCCAGGGCAAACGAATTGGAATGTTTACGGGATCCTTTACAAGACCAAGAACGGCAAAGCCGACACAGTTTACTATGATCTTGGTGGCGATCAGTACATTGACCGGAGCTACTGCACGTTCCACCCGAACGCAACGTTCAAAGCCGTTTTTAGCGAATAGATTAGCGGTACAGCTGGTTCAAAAAAGTTAAGCAATATTTGCAATGAGTATCTCTGAAAGCGGTGGTGCTCATTTTTTTGCAATCTGGGCGCGCGCTTTTTGCAAAACGTACTAATTCCTACATTCACAATCTGCATAACCAACTGGATAAAGTTCGGCTTTAGCCGCAAATGTGGGCAAACTAGCGATTAAATATTACGTTGAGTGCATTTTAATTATTATTTTTGCCAACAATCGTATCGCGGCCGTACGGAATGTGCTATTCTAATTTTGTTCAAATAAATTGAATAGCAGTGGACGGAAATGTTTCTTGGAATTGGCAATTTTGTGCTGCCTTCGTTCGGGTACAATTTTGCTCAGCTCAACTATAAAATACTTAGGGGTGTGTTCTATGACACAAGCAAGCGATTATATTAACGCAGTAGCGGCCACGGTGAAGCAGCGTGACCCCAACCAACCCGAGTTTCAAGAGGCGGTTGGTAACTTTCTGAAGACCATCACGCCGGTGTTCGAGAAGCACCCTGAGTACATCAAGGCCAACCTTCTCGCCCGCCTGACCGAACCCGAGCGCGCACTGCAGTTCCAGGTGCCGTGGCAGGATGATTCCGGCAAAATGCAGGTCAACCGCGGCTTCCGGGTTCAGTTCAACTCCGCAATCGGACCGTACAAGGGGGGCTTGCGTTTCCACCCATCCGTTAACCTATCCATTATCAAGTTCCTCGGCTTCGAGCAGACCTTCAAGAACAGCTTGACCGGCTTGCCAATTGGTGGGGGCAAGGGTGGTTCCGACTTCAACCCTAAAGGCAAGTCCGATGCCGAAATCATGCGCTTCTGCCAGAGCTTCATGCTGGAACTGAGTAAGTACATCGGCCCCGACATGGACGTGCCAGCCGGGGACATGGGTGTTGGTGGCCGTGAGATCGGCTACCTCTACGGTATGTACAAGCGGCTCAAGGGCAGCCAGAACGGGATTTTGACAGGGAAGGGTCTGACTTATGGCGGTTCCCTGGCCCGGACCGAAGCAACTGGTTACGGCTTGCTGTACTACACTTCCGCAATGCTCAAGGAAAACGGCAAGGAGCTTGCCGGCAAGAAGATCGTTGTGTCTGGCGCCGGGAACGTGGCAATTTACGCCATCCAGAAGGCGCAGGAGCTCGGGGCAACGGTTATCACCGCTTCCGATTCCAACGGTTATGTGGTTGACCCGAACGGGATCGACGTACCGAAGCTGCAGCAGATCAAGGAAGTGCAGCGGGGCCGCATGAAGGACTACGCTGCAATCGTGCCAACCGCCGAGTACCACGAAGGCAGTGTTTGGGATGCAGACCTGCAGTACGACATTGCATTGCCATGCGCGACCCAGAACGAAATCGACGGCAAGCGTGCTGCCGGCATCATCAAGGCCGGGGCATTCGCGGTTGCTGAAGGGGCCAACATGCCAAGCAACCCTGAGGCGATCGCCGCTTACCAGGATGCTGGGGTGCTCTACGGACCTGCTAAGGCCGCTAACGCCGGTGGGGTTGCTGTTTCCGCCCTCGAAATGGGCCAGAACTCCCGCCGCAACTCCGACAGCTTTGCAACGGTTGATGGCGAGCTCAAGGACATCATGGAGACTCTGTTCGCTAACAGCGTTGCGGCTGCTGACGAGTACGGGGTCAGTGGTGACTACCTCGCCGGTGCGAACATCGCTGGCTTCAGCAAGGTTGCCGAAGCAATGATGGCACAGGGCTGGTAAACAATAATTATTAAGCAAACAGGCTCCCAAATTCGCTGTACTGGCGAATTTAGGAGCCTGTTTTTTGCACGCGTAGTCCACAAACAAATGGATTATTGTTGTTTGTATACATCGTTTCGTTTACCAGTTTTCACAATCAGAACTGTAAACTTGCCGTCATCAATATCAGCAATCACGCGATAATTACCAACGCGATAACGCCAGAGCGTACCTAACTCGCCTTCAAGGGCTTTCCCCCAAGCACGCGGATTGTCGTAGCCTTCAATATGCGTATTGAGCCATTGTACAATTCGGCGCTGGACGGGGTTGTCTAATTTGGCAAATTGTTTTGCTGCCCGTTTAGCAAAAAGCCAGTGGTATTGTTTACTCATGGCTGCATTCCCAAACGCTTCATGATCTCGGCACGGCTAACGGTTTCGCCAGCACTTGCTTTGAGATTGGCTTGCGCATCACGGTAATCTTCTTCATCTTCCATACGTTCAATTACAGCTTGGCGCATGTAGGTGGTCACGGAAACGCCGTTGAAAGCCGCTAATTCTTTAACTTTGTTGTATTGATCATTTTTAAATCGAAGTGAGGTTACGGTCGTATCAGCCATTGCAATCATTCCTTTCTTCTATATATACATTATAGCATCAAAGACTGCATCTGAAGTCTAAAAATTGTGGCTACATGAGTCACCTGAGTTTGGTGGTGGAATTTTCCTGTGACGGTTCTGTGTTCTATACTTGGTTCAACAACTAACCGAAGGAGACCAGCACATGCAAACAGCCAGTGACATTTTCCAGGCCATACAAGATGACCCCCAGAACGCCGAATACACGCAGGCGGGCGTTAAGCCGCTGTACAAAATCAACCCCGAGGCGACACTGCTCATCATCAGCCAGGCGCCCAGTCGCAAGGCGCAGGAAACTGAATCCTTCTGGAATGATCCGAGCGGGGACCGTTTGCGCGACTGGATGGGTGTGACTAAGGATGAGTTCTACGGCTCGAATAAACTGGGGATTTTGCCGCTGGACTTCTATTACCCCGGTAAGGGCAAGTCGGGTGACCTGCCGCCACGCAAGGGCTTTGCGGAGAAGTGGCACGAGCCGCTGCTGGCGCTGATGCCGCACGTGCAAATGTCGCTGCTGATTGGCCAGTACGCGCAGAAGTACTACCTAGGCAAAAGCCGGCAGAAGACGCTGACGGAAACGGTGCGGCACTACGAAGATTACCTGCCGGAGTACTTCCCACTCGTCCACCCATCGCCGCTTAATTACGGCTGGTTGAAGCACAATCCGTGGTTTGACGAGACGGTGGTGCCCGATTTGCAGGCGCGGGTGCGGAAATTGTTGTAAGGGATTGACCCCAGCGTGAATTAATCCGTCTTAAGGCTGATTATCGCTTTCATAGACACGGTATAATTAAGCTATTAATAAGCCATCGTTATGCGGTGCGAAAAGGAGAAATAACGCAATGAGAAAACTTAGTTCCGGCGCCATCACCGGCATCGTTATCGCTGTCGTTGTCGTCATTCTTGGTGGAATGGGCATTGGCACCTACAACTCACTGGTCAAGCAGGAGCAAACTGTCGACGCCAAGTGGAGCCAAGTTGAGAACGTCATGCAGCGGCGTTACGACTTGGTCCCGAACCTGGTCAACGCAGTTAAGGGCAGCATGACCCAGGAACAGAAGGTCTTTGGCGAAATCGCCGATGCCCGCAAGCAGTACAACAATGCTAGCGGCACCAAGGCGAAGGCCAACGCGAACGCCAAGCTGGATTCTAGTGTTGGCACCCTGATCAGTGTTATCCGTGAAGACTACCCAAATCTCAAGAGTAACGAGCAGGTTCAGACCCTCATGACTCAGCTTGAGGGTAGTGAAAACCGGATTGCCGTTGAGCGCCAACGCTACAACGATGCGGTCGAGAATTACAACCAGAGTGTCGTGACCTTCCCGAAGAACATTTTTGCCAACGCGATGGGGCTCGGCAAGAAGGATTACTTCAAGGCCGACGCCAAGGCTAGCTCCGCGCCTAAAGTTGACTTGAACACCGATAGCGGAAAGTAGGTGGGCACATGCGCCGTTTGCGTGCGTGGCTTTTAGCCCTTTTTGCGGGAATCGCACTCGCACTGTCTTTTGGCCCGGCAGTCGTCCAGGCCGCGAGCATGCCCGCTCAACCGGATGCCAATTATTATGACGGCATCAACTTGCTCAGCGATAAAACCAAACAGCTGGTGCAAGATAAGAACAACTTCTACCAGTCCACTAAGCAAAAGCCCCAGGTGGTGCTGGCCGCAATCAAGTCCACCGGTGGCGATTCGATCGATTCCTACGCCCCTGATCTCTTTAGCAAGTGGGGCATCGGGCAAAAGGATAAGGACAACGGGGTGCTGATCCTCTACGCCCTGAACGGTGGCAAGCGCAACGTCCGCATCGAAGTCGGCTACGGCGCCGAAAGCTACTTGACCGACGCCATGTCCGGCCGCATTTTGCAGGATAACCTATCCGGGCTGAAGTCGAAAGACAAGGCCAAAACGAATAAGGCCCTGCAAAACGTCTTCAACGCCGTCAGCACCATGGTCGACAAGCACTACAAGTTCAAGGCGGACAAGAACACCATCAGCAACAGCGACTACGAGCGTTACCGCGGCGAAAGCGAAAGTAATAGCTCCAGTGGTGGTTTGGTGCTCAAAATTCTCCTTGTGCTCTTCGTTGCCTTTGTCATCCTCATCGTCGTTTTACGTGGGGGTAACGGTCACGGCGGTGGCGGCAATGGCCTCCTCTGGTTCTTCCTCGGCGACATGCTCGGCGGGGGTGGTGGCTGGAACAACCGCGGCGGCGGTGGCTTTGGCGGCGGTAGCGGCTTCGGTGGTGGCGGTTTCGGCGGAGGCGGCGGCTTCGGCGGCGGATCCTCCGGCGGTGGCGGTGCCAGCGTGTAGAAGAGAGTGCTCCACAATGCGTTTAGCTCCTGAGCATTAGCAGAAAATGGCCCTAAGCACTGGTCTTCGTGCTTAGGGCCATTTTAGGCTAAGCGGAGCCATTTCCACTTGTGCAGCTTGCTGCCCATAGTGGAATGGACAACGGAGTAGTAGCTGCATTGTGGGGCACGTTTATATGCTGGGAGAGTTGGCGGCTTGCCGCTTACTCTCCTACATCCGTAGCGCAGCGGAGGTGGCCGCTTCCTCACCATAATTACGAACGGTCAGGAAGCGGCCGACAGCGATGGACGCCATTAAAATCGAAGACACATAAGGCGGACTGTGAATCACGGCTCGCCTTTTTATGCGCATCATTCTCCAACTGCGGGTCGGAATCGCTTTCCTTGGAGTATAATTAGCAATGCACACTGACTAATGGAGATGGAGCACATGTTTGATTATCAGCACCAAAGCGATTGGCAGATCATTAGTGGTCAGGAGCAGTCACCAGTGGCTCTAGATAGCAAAACGGCGCAGTCTGTTAAATGGCCGGCACCTGATTTTGCGACGCTGCGGGGAACTGACAGCGACCGCAGTACTTACACGATCACGATTGCCGGGACTGGCAACGACGTTCTTGACGGCCGGCCCGCAACTTTCCAGCAGCTCCACTTCCACAGCCAGGGTGAACACGTCATTGATGGTGTCCGCGCGCCGCTAGAAGCCCATTTTGTGCACCAGTATGCGGACGGCGGGCTCGCAGTTGTTGCCGTGCCCTTTGTAGTCGGTGCGGCCAACCCAACTTTTGGTGAGGTGTTGACGGCGGTGGCAACAGGCGAACTGGCGTACCCGATCAAGCTCGCCGCGCTCCTTCCGAAGCAAACTGATTGGCTGCATTACCGCGGCTCGCTGACGACGCCGCCCGTGCAGGAGGGGGTCGCGTGGTACGTGGCCACGCAGCCGCTGACCGTCAGCGTGCAGCAGCTCGCCATGTACCAGGAGTACTTCCCGGCGGACAACCACCGCGCCTTACAGGATTTGAACGGGCGCCCGGTTTTAAAATTAGAGAGTAAATAATCCAAATTGAAGGCAACAAAAATGGCAGGGAGCCCAACACTTCCTGCCATTTTCTTGCATATTTAGTTTTAGCGCCGCCGCATGATTGGAATCGTGATGAGCAGCAGAATCAGGCCCGCCCCGGCGGTGATGAGGTAGTAACCGCTCATGTGGTTCACGACCGTGGCCACGTAATCGAGCACGACATTGCGCAGGTCACCGGCACTGGCCGCCAGCGAGGTGATCTCCGGCATTTTGGCAGCCACTTGCACGCCAGCCGTGCCGAGGACACCGGCAAAGATGCCGATCCAGCCCAAGCTGTGTAGGAAGCGGCCAAACCCGCCGGCGACGAGGAGCAACCAGATGGCGAGGACCGCGGCGATGATGGTCAGCGGCATGACGGCACTGGCAATGGCGCTGCTGGCCTGTTGGTAGGCCTGCTTGGCTTTGGCGGTCTGCGTTGACAGCTGGCTGCTCAGGTAGTTGTGCAGCGTCGGCAAAATTGAGTTGGCGATACTGCTGCCGAGGGTGGCACTGAGGCCGCTCGTGCTGCTAGATAGGGCAGTACGGACGGTGTTGTCCAGCGCCGTGAAGTCGATCTGGGCGGTCGTGTTGTCGTAGATGTCGGTGACCGCGGCGGTAACAACGGCTTTGGTCGTCGCCTCACTGATTGCCCGCGAGACCAAGGTGCTGGCGCCGGGGATGTTGGTCAAACTACTGCCGGCGGTGGACTGCACCTTCTGCTCGATGGTGGTGAGGTTATCGCCGGTCGTCAAGGTTTTGGTGGTGAAGTTCGCGTTCAGCGCGGTCGCTTGCAGGCCGGCGATGCCGATACCGATGATTGCCACCAGCGTCAGCAAAAAGCTCACGAAGCGCCGTTGACCGGGATGGCCAAAGCGGGCTTTGGCAGTGCGCGGGGTGATGGGGTTACGTTTGCGCGGTGTGGTTTTACGTTGCTTGCGGCGCGCGGTTCGAGATTCAGGCATAATGCTTCCTCCTTATGTAAGGTACTGCATGTTCCATATTCTAACGCTGATTTGTGCGTTTTCGGTGATGATTCTAGTTATCATGGTGGCCGTTGCCACCGTCTTTCTGTTCAATGGTAACACTCCGCTGCTGTAGCTCATCGAGGCGGCCACAGATTACAGAAACATTTAGTGATTGGCCCATGGAGCGCTTTATATGCCAAGTACGTTACAGAAACAATTATGGTCTTGCATAACTGTATTTATTCGACTAGAGTAGTCAAGATTTTGTTAGTAATCACTACATATTCTGCAACCAATTTCACGACTAGAAGGGAGATTTTTTCTTGCGTTCACTCACCAGCGGCAAACCAATGCGGCTCATTATTATGTTTACGATTCCACTCCTCATTGGCAATCTGTTTCAACAATTGTACAGTTTCATGGATGCACTCATTGTTGGCCGGACCATTGGGGTGAACGCGCTCGCCGCGGTCGGCGCGACCGGGAGTCTCACCTTCTTGGTCATCGGCTTTGCCCAGGGGACCAGTTCCGGGCTCGCCATCCCCACCGCACAGGCATTCGGTGCGCGTGACTACAAGGGCATTAAGCGTAGTTTTGTCGCCAGCATCTGGATTTCCATCATGTTGACGGTGGTCATCACGGCGCTGGCGTCCGCTTTCACCGTGCCGCTGCTGCACATCATGCAGACGCCGGCCGCCATCGTTAACGATTCCGCCGCGTTCGTCCGCGTCATTTTCCTCGGCTTCGGCGCTTCGATGGCCTTCAACATGCTGTCCAACCAGATTCGGGCGCTGGGCGATTCGCGCACGCCGCTGATTTTCCTCATCATCGCCTGCGTTGTGAACATCGCCCTCGACTTTCTGTTCATTCTCAAATTCCACATGGGGGTTGCCGGGGCCGGGGTTGCGACCGTGACCGCGCAGGTGTTTTCATCATTGTGCTGTGTCTGGTACATCGGCCGCAACATTCCCTACCTGCGCATCAGCCGCAAGGACATGCAGATCGACAAACAGGAAATCATTAAGCAGCTCAAAATTTCCCTGCCGATGGGCTTCCAGATGTCCATTATCGCCATCGGTTCCGTGATTATCCAAGTGATGCTGAACACGCTGGGCACCACCTCGGTTGCGGCATACACCGCCGCGGGTCGGATCGACCAGCTGGCAACCATGCCGGCCTCATCTTTTGGGGTCACCATGGCCACCTACTGTGCGCAAAATTTGGGTGCCCGCAAGTTTGGCCGCATTCGGACCGGAATCAAGCAGACGCTGCTGCTGAACTGCAGTATTTCCGCCATCCTGGGTGCGCTCATCATTATCTTTGGTAAACCACTCGTCAATATGTTTATCGGCCCGAATGATCCTGCCGTCACCAACCTGGCGCAGACTTACTTCCACCTGAACTCCAGCATGTACTGGTTCCTCGCCATCCTGTTCACGGTGCGTTACGCACTGCAGGGTCTGGGCCAGACGATGGTGCCAACGCTTGCCGGGGTTTTCGAACTGATTATGCGGATTATCGCCGGCGTCGCCCTCGTGCCAATGTTTGGGTTCGCGGGTGCGTCCATGGCCAACCCGCTGGCGTGGATCGGTTCCGTCTCCGTGCTGGTCGCATCCTACATCCGTACGATGCGCAACCTACGCAAGCGTGAGCAGGGGCTGATCGGCATTAAGCTGGATAAGCCGCAGGACGAAGCGGTGCAAACTGAAGTACAAACAGAAAAATAAGCATCAAAAAATGGGCATCAGCCGCTGCTGGTGCCCATTTTGTATATGGTGGTTAGCCATGGAAAAATTTGGCCAATCCTTTAATACCTAGAGCTGTTAACATACCAGCCACGACTACTAGCCAGGCAATCATGCCAAAAAACTGTAGGGGCGCGTTGCCAATTGCCATCAATAAGATTGGAATCAGGATTAAGATGCCGATAATTGTCACTGACACCGCATGTTGTTTTATCATTGTTTCTCCTTTAACGAGCTGGGGTTATGTTGCTGGTATTCCCGTGGTGGGAGTTTGTGGTTTATAATTAAAGCAGAATTATTACGTAAGCGCTGTCTGGACGCAGCTTAATTTGTTATCGACCGGCTTGATTAAATTGTATTGCCAGTTGAACTGTTAAGCTAGCAAAGATGCTTTGCATTGACGCAATGAACAGTTGCGTACCGGTGGTTTTGTGCTTTTGCTTTTAAAGCGGGGTGGCAAATGTGGAAGTTGGAGCGGTGATCAAGGACTTACGGGTTCGCGCAGGTGTTTCCCAACAAGGGTTAGCTGATGAGCTTTCGGTAACTCGCCAAACGGTTTCCAGTTGGGAAAATGATAAGTCAGAGCCGAATTTGGATACGTTGTTTGCACTCGGTAAATATTTTGACGTCCCCATTTTTGACCTGATTGCCCAGGCCAGCCAGACTAGGCAAGAGCTGAAGCATGAGCCGCAAAGCACAGCGCTGATCAAAAGGGTCGGCCGCTTCATTCCGTCAAAAGCGGGCCGGCCCTTCCTGATTCTCTTCAGTATTATTATCGGGCTGATTATTGAACTGCCGTTGCGGACGAAGGTGCCGTTATTGTTTTTCTTTTCTCTGGCGAGCATATTTTTCTTAACCTGCCTGTTTCTGTATTTTCTGGCGATGTACATTTTCCGAGCCTGAATTCAGCTTGGGCATCCAAGTCGTGGCGAGTCACTTTTCATTTTGATTAGTAATGCAGAATTGATATTATTTCACCAATTATGTCGGTGCTTTCTTGTGCATGCGCAAGACGGTACGGACATTTTTTTGGCCGGACATACTGAGTAGGTTTGGCTTTTCAGTGGTAATTACTAGTTACCAGTCAACGTTATGCTGTTCACTGGGGGCTACAACTAGGCTGAGTGCCGAAACCGGAAATGATTAGGCGCTAACTAAACAGAGATTAACATCTAGCGAAATTGGTAAATTTTGTGTCGTACCGAACGCCGGCTGATATACTGGAAACAAAATGGCGTGGAGGTTGATTGGATGTTAGAACAGTCTTACCTAGATCTTGCAAAGACGATCATGGACACTGGGCACTACAAGGATGACCGCACCGGAACCGGAACCTACAGTATTTTCGGCTACCAGATGCGCTTTAACTTGGCGGAGGGCTTTCCGATTCTGACCACCAAGAAGGTGCCTTTTGGTCTGATCAAAAGCGAGCTCTTGTGGTTCCTGCACGGGGACACTAACATTCGTTTCCTTTTGCAGCACCACAACCACATTTGGGACGAGTGGGCCTTCCAGCGTTGGACTGAATCAGCTGAATACACTGGTCCGGACATGACTGATTTTGGCCGG
The DNA here is from genome assembly GCF_009687905.1 of Lacticaseibacillus zhaodongensis. GTDB lineage: Bacteria > Bacillota > Bacilli > Lactobacillales > Lactobacillaceae > Lacticaseibacillus > Lacticaseibacillus zhaodongensis. The sequence goes on from NZ_BLBG01000005.1 coordinate 148,901, forward strand.
CGCAGCTTGGTTGATGCGGACTTTGCCAAGCAGTACCACGAGCAGATGAACCTGTTTGACCAGCGAATCGTGGACGATGCGGATTTTGCCGCCAAATATGGTGACCTCGGGCTGGTTTACGGCAGTCAATGGCGGGCCTGGAAGACCAGCAAGGGTGAAACGATTGACCAACTGGGGGACGTCATCGCCGAAATCAAGCGCAACCCAGATTCCCGGCGGCTGATTGTCAGCGCGTGGAGCCCCGAGGACATTCCCACGATGGCCTTGCCACCGTGCCACACGCTCTATCAGTTCTACGTGAACGAGGGTAAGCTCTCGCTCCAGCTCTATCAGCGCTCTGGCGACGTCTTCCTCGGCGTGCCGTTCAACATCGCCAGCTACGCGCTTCTGCTCAGTATGGTGGCCCGCGAGACCGGTTTGGAGGTAGGCGAGTTCGTCCACACGTTTGGCGACGCGCACATTTACAGTAATCACGTCCAGCAGGTTGAAGAGCAACTAAGCCGCACCCCACGGCCAGCACCAAAGTTGTGGCTCAACCCGGAGAAGAAGCACCTCGAGGACTTCACGATGAAGGACATCAAGCTGATTGGTTACGATCCGCTGCCTGCAATTAAGGCACCAGTGGCAGTCTAAAACAGAGCGGAGGAGAACGGTTTGAAGGTGAGGACTAGGGTGCTCCAGTGTAAAGGCGTGGTTTTAAGCATTTACCCTGGAGCATACTAGCCGCAGCCTTCTGCCTCACGTAGCTCGACTAGAACGCAGACGGAACCAGGAGTTCAGAAGCGGAGGAGCTAATTCATGACAATTGCATTCATCTGGGCACAGGACGCCAATGGGTTAATTGGGCAGGACGGCCACTTGCCATGGCACTTGTCCGATGACCTAAAGTACTTTAAGCAGCGTACCCTCGGCCAAATTGTACTCATGGGCCGCAAAACCTTCGAGGGGATGGGCTCCCGCCCGTTGCCTAGACGCGATAACCTGGTCTTAACTAGGCAGGCTGATTATCAGGTCAGTGGCGACAACATCGCTGTAGTTACCAGTCCAGAAGCGGCATTGGAATATGCCGAGGCTCGGCCTGACCAAACGCTATTCGTAATCGGTGGCGCGGGCGTCTTCATGAGTTTCGCAGATAAAGTCGATACCTTGTACGTAACCCGTATTGCCGGCACTTTCACGGGTGACACTGTAATGCCGGAGTTAGACTTCAGCAAGTTCAAGCGCACGGGGTTAAGAACGGTAGAAAACGATGACCCGCAGTTAACCCACAGCTTTGAGACGTGGGAGCGGCTATAAATACATCCGTTAGTTGAGCTCGTGCTTAAATTGAGCACATCGTAGGGGTTAATAAGTAATTATCAACAACTGAAGTAAGGTGGCGGGCGCCTCTTCTGGAACAAGCAGCCGGGAGTGACCATGCTGAAACGACAAATAAGACCGGTATTCTTGCGTTTTTTGCAAGGATACCGGTCTTATTTGTCGGGGAGAGTGGAGAGACCGCAAAGGAGCGCAGCGACGCGGGCTCGAAGCTCAGACGGAAGACTTGACCTGGTTTTGGTCAAGCCTGTAGTCGGCCCCAGCATGCCTGTCTGTCACTCCCGGCGGCGCCAGTGGAAGAAGATGCGCCCGCCACCCGGCCAGTCACCGCTATCCCGCGCGGTGTTTTTTTATATACTCACGTAAGCCCTAACTAAATTCAGCATTAACCCCCAATAGCAAGCCGCTCCCGCCAGCTTTAGAATCCATCAGCCGATATTTTGGCAGCGATTACCCCTGACCCTAAACCCGATACCCGCGGCATTTCCGCCATTTGCATGGTATTATTAAGTTATAACAGAAAGAGCGGGTGAAGATTGTGGCAGAGATAAGTCAAGGCTTGGTCGTTGTTGAAAGTCAAGGTGTTACCTTTAGCATCACGAACCCCAAGGATTTAGGCGAAATCGAGCACGGTAGCTATCCGGTCGCAGTGGGTGAAGAAATTTACAGCGGCCGGATCATTTCCCCGGAAATGACCGACGCGCTGCAAGAGGCTTTGAGCGCCGTCAAGCAGGTGTTTGCGGATTACGGGGTGACGCGGTCGGCAGTCTACGCCGGGCAGTCCTTCTTTGAGGCGGACAATGCCGACTTCGTGCGTGACCAGCTGTTCAACCGGACGGGAATGTGGGTGCACCAGCTGGCAATTCCCGAAGAAGCTTACTACCGGACAAGCGCGGTCATGCAGAATTTTCCGCATTTCAACAAGCTGATCCAGGATGGGACCGTGCTGGTTGATATCGGCGGCGGGACCGTTGAAATCATCGCCTTCAACAACGGGGCCTTCAGTTTTGCCCGGAACCTGAACCTTGGCCCGCTGCGGGTGTTCGAGGTCATGAAGGACGTGCAGCGGACAGCCGCCAACTACGTGGAAATCCTGCGCGACTACATCGACAGTCGGCTGCTGGACTTCCTGCGCCTGCTGCCGCAAAAACACGATTACACCAACATGATCATCATGGGTACCGGCGCCCGCCTGCTGCAAAATATGTGGCCGGAGAACAAGCATCAGCTGGTGAACCAGGATCGTTTCCACAGCGTCTACCACGAAATCACGCGGGCCAGCGACCAGCAGATCACGACCCGTTACGATATCGACCCGGATGAGGTCAACCAGGTGCTGCCGACGATGATGCTGCTGCACCAGCTAGTGCAAAAGCTGGGGCCCGAGTCGATTTACAGCAGCGACTTAAAGCTCATCGATGGGCTGGAGGTCAACGCCAGCATCATTTCCGGTAGTAAGGCCGTGAAGTTTGACCCGACCGAGGAGACGCTCGCCAGTGCACTGACCTTGTCTAACTGGTACCACGTGGACGAAAAGCACCGCGACTGCACTGTCCGCTTTGCCCTGCAATTATTCGACCGGCTGCACAAGCTGCACGGCCTCGGTAAGCGTGAGCGGCTGCTGCTGGAAACGGCGGCGCTGATCACCGATGTCGGTAGCTACATCGACACCCATGAACACGCGCTGAATAGTGATTACATCATTCAGGCCTCGGACATCATGGGCCTGTCGAGTCGGGAGCAGCGCATTGTTGCGACCATCGCGCATTACCACACGAGCGCGACGCCACAGCTGGACATGTCGGCGATGCGCACCTTCAATGGCAGTGACCGGCTGATCGTCGCCAAACTCTCCGCGCTGCTGCGAGTGGCTGACTCGCTGGATACGTCGCGACGGCAAAAGATCAGTAATATCAGCGTCTCGACGCGTGGCGGTAAGGTCACCATCACCGCGGACAGCCATGAGAACCTGGAGCTGGAGAAGTGGACTCTTGCCAAAAAGGGCAGCTTCTTTGAGGCTGTCTTCGGGATGCCGATTCGTCTGAAGTGGAGGAGTTTAGCATGAGTAAAAAGACTTTTACCAATCCCAAATATTTTACTAACCGGGAACTGTCTTGGATCGCGTTTAACGACCGGGTCCTTGAAGAAGCGCGCGATAAGAGCAACCCGCTGCTGGAACGGGTGAAGTTCCTTGGCATCACCCAGAGTAACCTCGATGAGTTCTTCAATGTCCGCGTGGCGTCCCTACGCAAAATGGTGTCGGTCAATTACGACAAGCCGGACGCGGCTGGACTGACGCCGACCATGCAGTTGAAGGCAATTGGTCATGACGTTCACGAGTTGGTCGATAAGCAGTACCGGACCTTCTCGCGCTCGCTCGTGCCACACCTGGAGAACATCGGGGTGCGCATCCTGACCGCGCAGGAATTGAAGGGCGAGCAGCTTGACTACATCGACGACTATTTCCACCGCGAGCTCTACCCAATTTTGACCCCGATGGCGGTTGACGTCTCGCGGCCGTTCCCATTCCTTGCTGACGGCACGATGAACATGGCCGTGCGCCTGGTCCGGCCGGAAGATGAGGCCAAGGGGAAGGGCCGTTCCTTCGCCACCGTCCAGATTCCGTCCACCGAGCCACGTGTTTTGCGGCTGCCCGGTGACGGACAGGACTTCATCATGCTGGAGGAAATTGTTCGTCACTACATCGGCGAACTATTCGTGGGTGCACAAATCAGTGAGACCGCGATGTTCCGGGTCACCCGGGACATGGGGCTGGACGTTGACGAGGAGGATACCTCCGACCTCATGAAGGAAATCCAGGCGCAGCTGAAGAAGCGGGAACGCGGCCGCGTCATGCGTCTTGAAATCGATGGCAGCATGAGCAAGAGCCTCGAACACTACCTGATGAAGCACATGCACATCGACGAGGCCGATGTGTACGCAATTAACGGACCCATCGACCTTACTTTTGTTAGTCAGCTGGTTAAGGGCATCACCATTCCCGACAAGGAGCAGTACCTCTACAAGAAGCACGAGCCATACCTGCCGCAGATTTTCAAGGATAATTCAATGTTCGACCTGATCCGGCAGAAGGACTACTTCCTGCACCACCCTTACGACAGCTTCACACCGGTGGTTGAGTTCATCCATCAGGCGGCCGTTGACCCGAAGGTGCTGGCGGTCAAAATGACGCTCTACCGGGTGTCCAGCAAGTCGCCGATCATCAAGTATCTAAAGCAAGCCGCGGACAACGGTAAGCAGGTCACCGTGCTGGTTGAACTCAAGGCGCGCTTCGATGAAGAAAACAACGTCCACTGGGCCAAGGAATTGGAGCGCGCCGGCTGCCACGTTATTTACGGACTGGTCGGACTCAAAACGCACTGTAAGCTCACCTTGGTCGTGCGCAGAGAAGAGGACGGCATTCGCCGTTACATGCACATGGCAACCGGGAACTACAACGATGTGACCGCCCGCTTCTACACCGACATGGGCCTGTTCACTGCGGATCAGGAATTCGGTGAGGACGCCAGCAACATTTTCAACATGTTGAGCGGCTTTTCCGAACCACCATATTTCCACAAGTTGGTCATCTCGCCAATGGGGATTCGCGATTACCTGAGCGAACGCATCGACGACGAAATTACGGCGGCCAAGGCTGGACGTAAGGCGCTGATCCAGATGAAGATGAACTCCCTGTCCGACCCGGAAATGATTCGCAAGCTTTACGAAGCTAGTGCGGCCGGGGTTGAGATTCACTTGCTCGTGCGGGGCATCTGCAACCTGAAAGTGGGCATTCCCGGTGTTTCTGAGAACATCGAGGTCCACTCGATCGTTGGCCACCTGCTGGAACACAGCCGGATCTACTACTTCTACAACGACGGGGATGAACAGCTATTCCTGTCCTCCGCCGACCTCATGACCCGCAACCTCTCGCGGCGGGTGGAGATCCTGTTCCCGATTTTGCAGGCGGATATAAAAGAACAAATAATTGGTATTTATGGAATATTGTGGGATGATAACGCCAAGACGCGGATTTTGCAGCCTGACGCTAGCTGGCAGCACATCGACCGGCGTGGCCGGACCCCACTGAACGCTCAAGAATACCTGCTGGAACACGCTAAGGAGCTAGCCGATGATCTGATTGGTGGCAACGACGAACCAGAAGGACACAGGCCCAATGACCCGACCGGGCCGCGGCGCTTCGTTCCGCTGCGGGCACCAGAAGACGTTGATGATGACGAGAGAGAAGACAAATAATGGAACACTTTGCAGTAATTGATTTAGGTAGTAATTCAGCACGGATGAGCAGCTGGCTGATCGATGACAACGGCGATTACACCCCTGAGCTCAAGCTTAAGGAAATGGTGCGCCTGTCCGAAGACATGGGCCGCGAGAAAATTCTCAAGGAACCCGCGATGGAACGCACGATTGCGGCGCTCAAACGGTTCCGAGCCGAGATCGACAAGATGGATAACGGTTCCTACAAGGCTTACGCCACGGCCGCTGTCCGCCAGGCGCGCAACCAGAAGCGCTTCTTGAAGCTGGCGAAGGAGGAGGCCGGGATCGACATCACGGTCATTCCTGGCGCTAAGGAAGCGGAATTTGATTTTGGCGGGGTCATCAATACCTTGCCGGTTCAAAATGCGCTGATCATGGATACCGGTGGTGCCTCGACCGAGCTGATTCTGGTGCAGAACCGCAAAATGCAGCACCTGATCTCGATTCCATTCGGCTCCGTCAACCTGACCGAGCGTTTCGTTGACAGTGACCCGATGGATGCGTCCGACCTCTTCAAGCTGATGACGGCCATCAACCGGACCTTCAATGGTATCTGGTGGTTGCGCAAGGCCCAGAACCTGCCCGTGATTGCCCTCGGTGGTAGTAACCGCACGCTGGCCAAAATCGAGCGGCGCAAGGAAAACTACAAGGACATGGAAGAGATTCACGGTTTCCGGATGTACACGCCGGAGATCAACAAAATCTTCACGGAGATCCTTGGCGCCGACCTCGAGCAACGCAAGGCGATTCCCGGGTTGTCCAAGGAGCGCGCCGACATTATCGTTGCCGGGCTGATTCCGGTGGTCACGATGATGCGCTACAACGATTCTGACCGCCTGATGTTCTCGCAGAACGGGCTGCGCGAAGGTGTGTTGTTCGAGCACCTGAACGGGGTCCAGCGGGTTATCGGCGGGGCGACCGAGGTCAAGGCGACTGACATTGCGGATACCGATGAGGTCGATAGTGCGGATGTCAGTGATGGTGAGCTTGGCATCGGGGAAAACAAGTAAATCGTTTGGTGGTGGTCTGACTCTTATGTGGGTCAGGCCACTTTCGCTTTGTTGAATGCCGGGCAGCGGGCGCATTTTCCTCCCGCTTCGTCGGCGGTAGTGACAGGCATGCTGGGGCCGGGTTCAAGCCTCGGAAAAGCACCGAGTCTTGACCCTGAACTGCGAGTCCGCCGTGTTGTCGTAACCGATCACGGTAAGCTTGCAGTCACTGCTATTATCATCTTAGCGGTCTCTCCGTTCTCCCCGATAATCAGCGAAGACCACGCTGATTATCGTTTCAGCATGGTCACTATCGCCGACTTCGCTCCCGGAAAAGGCGCCCGCCGCCCTACATTTGTGTTCTTAATCTTAATTACGGTCAATCAGCCATTGTGGTGAGGAGAGTGATTACTAACCACCGCGTGCTACTATTTGAAACGTTTTTTTCGATAACTCTTGACCCTGACACTACGTCAGCCCTTATCCTGTTCCTTGGAGGTGATGAGGATGCATTACAGTATTAGTGAGTTTTCCGCTTTGACCGGCGTTAGTGAGCGGACCTTGCGCTATTACCATTCGCTGGGGCTGCTTAAGCCGACCGTTGCCGCTAATGGGTACCGGGAGTTTAGTAGCGCTGATGCTGACCGGATGCAGTTGATTCAGTTTTACACCGCGGCCGGTTTTAGTCTCGCGGCAGTGGGTGAACTGCTGCAGGATGATGAGGCTACACGGTTAGCGAAGTTGCGCGTTCAGCGCACCAAACTCTTGCGGCAGCAAAATGATTTGGCCGTCCTCATCGCCCAAGTGGACAGTACGATTGCCAATCAGGAGGACGAGCAAATGAGTGATAGTGAGAAATTCGCAGCGTTCAAGCGGAACGCGCTCGCGGAGAACGACAAACGCTATGGGGATGAAGTGAGCGCGCAATGGGGTGCTGCCGCTAAAATGGATGCGGACCAGCATTTTGCCGGGCTGGATGAAGCAACGTATCAGCGCAGCCAGCAAGTGGAAGCGGAGCTCGCGCAGGCATTACGAGATGCGGTGACTACCGATGCCGCTGCGACTGGCGCGGCTGGTGAACAGGTCTTCCACTTGCATCAGCAGTGGCTGCAAATTATGTGGCCGCAGTATGAGCTAGCAATGCACCGCAGCTTGATGGATATGTACGCCGCCGATGCGCGTTTTGGTGCGAATTATGACCGGCTCGGTGGAACCGGGGCGAGTGCGTTTTTGATTGCGGCGGTGCGGCATTTTGCGCGGTGATTCGAATAATTGTAGAACGAAAAGAACCGGAACGGGCAGAGGCTGTGTTCCGGCTCTTTTGGGATTGATTGCGATTTACCGCTGTGCGGTCGCCAAGTATGCGGAATTGGTGTTGATTGTTGCTTGGTGGATCGCGAGCAAGGTCTGTTCGGCGGTCTGGTCACTAATGTCTGCTTGCCGCATCCAGCTGGCGATGAATCCGGCAACGGCCGCGGCTAAATAGGCGGCGTTCAGGTAGTTCACTGGGGTGTCGGCGGCTTGGGACAGTTCGCGGTCGCCGGTGAGGACCTGTGTGTAAATGACGTCTTCTAGTTGCTTTTGGAAGGAGCCATCGTCCTTGCTGAATAGGATTGTGAGCGTTGCTTTTTGGGCGGTGACACTGCTGATGATGTTGGCCACGTATTCCTTGATTTTGGTCTGGTCGATTTCGGCTAGGCGCGTGTTGGGGGAGTTGAATGCCCCCAGCAGGTCAGACTTGACCTTGCCAATGATGGCATCGCGGAGTGCCATTTGGTCATGGTAGTGCAAGTAAAATGTGTTGCGACTGCACTGGGCTAGGGTACAGATTTGTTTGACCGTGATCGTTTGACACGCTTGCTGGGCCAGTAGGGTCAGGTAAGCGCGGTGGAGGTTGGCCTCAGTTTTGAGATAACGCAGATCGTTTTTATTCATTGTTTCTCCTCTTATAGGACATTGTACCAGATAAATGCCACTTATCTAACATTGCTGCAATCATTGCCAATTGAACCCCCGCGGCGCGTTTTGTACATTGAAGTTAACAATATCAAAGTGGGGTAAACAAAATGAACCGTGTGGCATCAATTCTCGGCATCAAGTATCCATTTATTCAGGGCGCAATGTCGTGGCTCACGGACGCAAAATTCGTGGCCGCCGTTAGCAATGCTGGTGGCCTCGGCATTCTTGGGCCCAACGCCGGTCAGCACAGTGTGACCACGAGTGCGGACGAGACCGCGGAGCGCATGCGCGACCAAATCAAACAGGTGCAGCAGCTGACCGACAAGCCGTTTGCCGTTACCTTGATTGTCACCGGCAGCTCAACGTCAATCTTTACTAAGAAGATTCTGGACGTTGTGCTTGCTGAGCACGTGCCGGCAGTATTGCTGAACTCGCTTGGTGGTGTGGCCGGTGCCGACTTTGGAGTTGATCCAGAAACCATGGCCGTACTCAAGGGCCACGGAATCAAGACTGTTGTCCGCTCGCTCCAGCCATCAATCGAAGACGCCCAGGCCGTTGAGAAGCAGGGTGCGGACGTTTACGTTGCTACCGGTTTTGATGAAGGTGGTACGCTGCCAGGTGGTGAGATTGGCTCTTTTGCCATCATGCCAATGATTGCGGATGCGGTTAAGATTCCCGTTCTGCTGGCTGGTGGGATTGGGGATGCCCGCACTGTGAACGCCGCTTTTGCACTGGGTGCAGAAGGGGTGTACGTTGGTTCGCGGCTCATTCCAACCGTTGAGAACCCGGCGGCGGAAAATGTTAAGCAGCTGATTGTTGATTCAACCGCTGAGGATTTGACCTTGTTCCGGACGGTTCCGGATTACTACCGGTCCCTGCCAACTAAGCTGCGTGAACAGATGATTGCCAACGACAAGCAGCTGCCGCGGGACGAAGCAGTCAAGGCGAACGGCAAGTTGATGGGCGGCACCAGCGGCATGCGCATTGGGATGCTTGATGGCGACTTGGAACATGGTTACGTTTCAGTCGGAACCGGGATTTCCATGGTGCACGCGATTCAGCCCGTTCAGGAAGTCATCACGGACATGATGCGCGATTACAAAGCTTAACAGTCGTTCAAAATATAGGGGTCCGCACGAGCTGCAATCGTTCGTGCGGGCTCCTTTTGGTGTGGGTTTTTGCGTGCATCTGCACTAATCTGTCCTGCCAATTAGTAAGTGTGCCTGCTGCCCAACGGCTGCCGCTTAGACTATAATTGATTTTGAAAGCACTTAAGAAAGGATGGATATCATGACCGAAATTACAAAAATGAGCGACACTTACACGTTGAGCAACGGCGTCAAGATTCCAATTGTTGGTTTTGGGACCTGGCAGACGCCAGAGGGTGAGGTCGCCAAGCACAGTGTTGAGACCGCCATCAAGGCTGGTTACCGCCACATCGACACCGCCGCCATGTATGGCAACGAGGACGCGGTCGGCGAAGGCATCAAGGCAGGCCTCGCAGCTACCGGCTTGAGTCGCGACGACTTGTTCGTCACCACCAAGCTGAACAACGATGCGCACAGTTTCGACCTTGTGCAAAAGGCAATCGATACTTCACTCAGCAAGCTCGGTTTGGACCACGTGGACTTGTACCTGATCCACTGGCCAAACCCAGCCGGCTTCCGTGATTCATACCCGGACAGCCTGAAGGATACCTGGCGCGGCATGGAGCAGGTTTACAAGGATGGTAAGGCCCGCGCCATTGGGATTTCTAACTTCCGCCAGCAACACCTTGATGTGATCAAGGCGGACGCTAGCGTGCAGCCAATGGTCAACCAGATTTTTCTGAACCCATCCGACTTGCAGCCGGCAGTTACCAAGATGAACTCTGACAACCAGCTGCTCACCGAAGCATACAGCCCACTTGGTACCGGCAAGTTGCTTGGTAATGAGGAAATCAAGAAGATTGCCGCAAAGTACGGTACGGGAACAGCCCAGGTCCTGCTCCGCTGGTCCCTGCAGCACGGGTTCCTGCCGCTGGTTAAGTCTGTTCACGACAACCGCATCCAGGAAAACACCGCGCTCTTCGACTTCAGTCTGAGCACTGAGGACATGCAGGCACTCGATGCTTTGCACGGTGTCTCCGGGTTAGCGACGGACCCAGACACGACGAACTTCTAAAAGAGAGTGGGCCACAATGCGGTCAGCTCCTGAGCATTAGCAAAATAAGGTGTATTCCCGAACTTGGGAATACACCTTATTTAGGCTAAGCGGAAGGAGCTGCATTGTGGGCCACGTTTACAGGCCGACTCCTCACCATAATTATGACCGGTCAGGAGTCGGCCGGCAGCGATGTCGCCAGTCATTTCGAAGACACTCATTGTCAACGCAAAAGTGCCCAGACGGGATAATTTCTCGTCTGGGCACTTTTTTGATTTGTAGATTATAGCTTAAACAGCAGTGTGCGGACCTGGTATGGCTTGACCGCTAGTGTGACGTTGCTAGGGTCGTCTAGGTCTTTGACGGGCGTCTCATCCAGCCGCACCTCACTAGCCGTTTTGGCGGTGAAGTTCGGGGTGACGGTGACGCTCTGGTCGCTACCGGAGAAGTCGTGCAGGCGGATGATGACGCCGCTATCGTCCTCGCTGATTTTGATGGCGTCAACTTCGACGTGCTCACCGTTAGTGACGGTGAACAGCGCGGGCAGCTCCTGATCTTGGTAAACGACATTGAGCTGGGCGTTCAGGCGCAGGGCTGCGGGTTCAACACCGCCAGTGATGCAGTCGCCTTGGTGCGGGAAGAGACTGTAGGTGAACTCGTGCTGGCCCTGATCCGCGTCGGTATCTGGGTAGGTGCCGGCCTTGATGAGCGACAGGGACAGGCTGTGGTCTTCAGCCGCGTAGCCGTACTTGCAGTCGTTCATGAGCGCGACCCCGTAATCCGGCTGCGAGAGGTCGGCCCACTTGTGCCCCACCACCTCAAACTTGGCGGTGTCCCAAGAAGTGTTGCGGTTGATTGGCCGGCGCAGGTTACCGTACTGAATGTCATAGGTGGCATAGTCGGTCTGCACGTTGAGGTCGAATGCCGTCCGCAGCAGCAGTTCGTGTTCGTGCCAGTCGGCCGTGGTGGCAAAATCGATGCGGCGGTCGGAGTTGCTAACAATCATCCGCTGGGAGACGGTGGACTGGTGGTAGCTGTATTCAAAATCAACCGTGGTGGCCACATCGTTGCTGGTGACAGTGATGCTTTGCCCCTTTAATTGCACGGCTTTGTCCGTGTAGTCAGCATCGATGTTCCAGTTATCGAAGGTCGTTGGCCGGTCCTCGTAAATGGTCAGGCGGTTACCGAACTCACCGGGTGCCAAGACTTCACGCTTGTTGTCGCGGTCATAGATGCGGGTGAGAGTGCCGGCTGCGTTCCATTCGATGTCGTAGTGCGGGGTGCTGATGGCGTGCACGTCATCCTTGATGCTTGGCGCTGGTAGCTCCCCGGGTGTGAAGACCAGTTTGGCGCTAGTGAGTGGGGCGAGCGGTACGTTCAGCAACTGGTAGTCTTTGCCGTTACGCAGCGCGGACACCGGCTTGCCGGCGAGAGTGAAGCTGCCGTCTTCCATGTCGCGCAGCGTCACGTCGCCGCTGGTCAGGGTGGCGTTCGGGTTGACCAGCGTCATGCCACCGGCCATTCCCTGCAGGGCGACGATGCCCTTGCGCATGGTCTGGATGTCTTTACGGACATCTTCGTATGCTTCACCGATTGCGGAGCCGGGCAGGACGTCGTGGAACTGCGTTTTGAGCAAAATCTGCCACAGCTTGCGGATCTGCGCGTGAGGGTAAGGGACGCCCTGGTAAACGCGGCGGGCGGTTGCCAAGCGTTCGAGGTCGCGCAGCGCAAATTCGAGCTTGCGGTTGGCGCGCTTCACGAAGGCCTGGGAGGTGTAAGTGCCGCGGTGGAACTCCAGGTAGAGTTCACCGGACCAGACGGGGTACTGCTCACCGCTGTCCTTGACCTCTTGGCGCAGGTTCGTGAAGAAGTCATCTACGCGCTCGTTGCGGATGTGGGGCAGCCCGGGCAGCTCGTTGATGACGTGGATGTTCTCGACCATCTCACGGGTGCTGCCACCACCGCCATCACCGAAACCGTATGGCATCAGGAGACGCTTGTTGAGCTGCTTGTCCTGGTACTCACGGTAACTTTGCAGCACGACGCGGGGCGTGATCTCGGCGTTGTAAGTGTACTTGAACATGTCGGCCTGGCTGTAGTCGTACATGCTCTCGGTGCTGGTGAGAAAGTAGGTCAGGACCTCACTACCGTCGAGCCCGCGCCACTTGAAGGTGTCGTGCGGCGCGCGGTTGGTGTCGTTCCAGGAAATTTTGGAGGTCACAAAATCGCTGATGCCAAAGCCGCGCATGATCTGCGGTAGGGCGTCGGAGTAGCCGAAGACGTCGGGAAGCCAGAGGACGGTTTGCTTGGCGTCAAACTTGTCCTTGAAATAGCCGGAGCCGTACAGGAACTGGCGGGTCAGTGCCTCACCGCTCGGCAAGTTGGTGTCGGGCTCGACCCAAGTAGCGCCGTCAGCCTCCCAGCGGCCGTCCTGGGCATACTCTTGCATCTGCTTGAAGAGCTCGGGGGCACGCTCTTCGACCCACTTGTGGACCTGGGGCGTGGAGTAGAAGAACTTGAAGTCAGGGAACTCGCGCAGCAGCTGCAGTGCGGTGGCAAAAGAGCGGGTCGCCTTCTCGGCCGTGTGCCGGTAGCGCCACAGCCAGGCGACATCAATGTGGGTCTGGCCGATTGCGGCGACATCGAAACCGAGCTTCTCACCTTGGTGCTCCTTGGTGAAGGCGTGGATGTCCGCCAGCGCTTCGCTAGCGTGCTGCGTGATTGCCACCGCGTCTTCGGTCGCCCAGAAGAAGCGCCGGAAAATGTTCTTGACTAGGCGCACGTAATCGTACTTCAGCGGATTGTCATCGGCCAGTTCGGGGATGAGGTCGCAGATGTTCCAGAGGTAGGTGTAAGCTTCGCGAATCGCCGCGTGCTCTGGGCCGACCATGGCCGTCTTGATGGCAAAATGCTGGATCTTCTTCGGGCCGCCGCCTTCAAGACCAGACCACATGCAGATACTGATGACGTTGTGGCCGCCGAATTCGGCCGGGTCGAGGAACAACTGCTCGTGGTTGGAGTCAACGGCCTGATAAATGGCGCCGTTGATGTAGACGAGGCCCTCAAAGCCGTCGTTGTTACCGTCGCCGGTGCGGCCGAGGTTCAACGTGACCACGCTGCGTTCCTGTTGCTGCGGGTCAACATCCAGGTCAAACTGCAGCCAGTAGTACGCGTCGCGGCCGGACCAGGTCGTCCCGATTTTGGCCGGTTCCCACTTGGCATCAGTCGGCACACTGCGGCGGTCACTACGCTCGTCGTGCCACATGCGCAAATCAGTCAGATTCTGATGGTCAGCGGTGTAGGCCGCCTTGAGCAGGGCCAACTGTTGGCGGGCTTTGCGGACGTTGAAAGCGGTCGATGAAGCATTTCCTGAATATGGCATATTTTTTCTCCTTAAGCATTATTTAACCAGAGTATAGCTGGGTCCTAATTGAGGCGCAATGTTGACATCTATGGTTAATCGTGAACGAGTTTTACTATTTGCAAGTAGCTGGGCAAAACAAAACCCCGGCGAGATTACCGAGGTTTTGGCCGCCATCGCCCCGGCCGAATTCGGACCAATCTGAATAGGAGCCAGTTGGTGCGAATTCGGCCGCTCCGCGTTGCTTCGCATGTGGGAGAGTAAGCGGTAAACCGCAAACTCTCCCAACATCTGAACGTGCTTCCAAAGCCAGCTCCTTGCGCTTAACACGAAATTCACCCCCAACACAAAGTGCGTGTTGAGGGTGAATTTCACGTTAATGCTCAGGAGCTAACCGGCTTTTCCAGCACTCCTACTTGCTAGTCTTATTTGTAGCCCCAACGAAGTTAATCATTGAAGCTGGGCTGATCTTCATGCCCTTGATTGAGGTGCGGGTCAGGTGGGAAGCCCCGTTCTGGTAGAGCGGGATAACGCCGACATTTTCAGTCATGACGCGGCCGGCCTTGACCAGGTCGTCCCAGCGCTTCTGTGGGTCAGCAACGTCTTTGCCGGAAGCGGCGTGGATGTATGCGTCGAACTGTGGGTTGGACCACTTGGCGTCATTACTTTCGTTATCACTCCGGAACATGTCGAGGAAGGTGATGGCGTCAGGGTAGTCAGCCGCCCAAGCGGTGATCAGCATTTGGAAGTTGTGGGCGTGCGCCAGCGCAACCCGGGTCTTAAATGGTACGGAGTGGGTCTTGACGGTGACGGAAACGTCCCCGGAACTGACTTTCTGGAGTGCGGACTGCAAGTATTCCTGCGTGGCCTTAGCTGCTTCAGTGTCGTCACCGGTGAGGGTGAAGGTGAAGTGCTTTTCGCCCAGTTCATCCATACCTTGCTTGAACAGGGTCTTGGCCTTGCTCAGGTTGTAGTCGGAGTAGCTATCTGACTTTTTGCCGAGGGCGTCAGCGTAATCCTGACCAGTCTTTTCGTTGTAGAACATCTTTGCGGCAACAACTGAGTGAACCGGCTGTGAGCCGTTACCAAGGACCTTGCGGATGAATTCCTTGCGGTTGACGGCGAGGGACAGCGCCTGGCGGATTTTGACGTTCTTGAATTCAGGTACCTGCGCGTTGTTGGGCTCCAGGTAGTAGGTCGCGGATTGCGGCACGATGTGGTAAGCGGGGTCGTTCTGGTTCTGGGAAGCGGAGTTCCCGGTGAGCACGACGTCATCCAGCTTGTTGTCCTGGTAGAGGTTCAGCGCGGTGGTGTTTTCCTTAACAACCTGCGTCTTCAGGGTCTGGACGTGAACATTCTTGGCATTCCAGTACTTCGGGTTCTTGGTTTCGGTCCAAGAGTTGTTAGCACCGTTCCACTTGCCCAGCGTGTATGGTCCGTTGAAGGTGAGGGTGTTCGAGTTCGTCCCGTACTTCTTGCCGTACTTGTCGACCTGGCTCTTTTCCACGGGGTCGAAGCACTGGAGGGTAATCAGGGAGTTGAAGTACGGAATCGGCTTCTCCAAGGTGACCTTCAAGCCGTACTTGCTAGTTGCCTTGATGCCGAGGGTGCTCGGCTTTGCTTTTCCAGCCATGATGGCGTCGGCGTTCTTGATACCACTATAAACGTAGGCGTATTCGGACTTGGTTGCGGGGTCAACGGCCCGTTTCCAGCCGTATTCAAAATCCTTGGCGGTCAATTGCTTGCCATCTGACCACTTCTGGTTGTTACGGATGTGGAAAGTGTAGGTCAGCTGGTCCTTGCTGACGGTCGCCATCTTGGTGGCCATGTCTGGCTGCAGTTTCTTACCGGAGTAACGGTACAATCCGGCGTATGTATCTTGCATCACTTGACCGGAAATGACGTCAGTTGCCAGCGCTGGATCCATGGTTTGGATGACATCGCCCTGCATCATGCGAATCGTTTGCTTCTTGGGCCCGCTAGCACTCTTGTTGCCGCAAGCAGCCAGTAACAAGATGGAGCTGAGAACGGTCACTCCCAGTAGTGTTTTTCTTCCACTCATTATGTGTACCTCCTATTATTTGCCCGGTCTGGGCCACTGCCGCCAGACTATCTTGACATCCCAGAATGGCATAAGGATAGCACCCTTTATGAGCAGTTTCCATAGCGTTTATTTAAAATAATTTAACGATAGCTTAATATTGTGACACAATACATACACAAGTGTCCGAAACTGCTGAACAAAAATGCAAATGTGACAATATTCGGCAACACATTTAATAACAGCTAAAAATTGCGTTTTAACGCTAATTTTGCGGATCATGCAAGCGATTACTTTACGATTAAATTAGGCTTATTGAGACAATAGCCAAATCGTGACTGGATATGTTTAGTTTAAGAAAATGCCGACTTTTGCGCAGTTGACGTGCGTTTTTGCTAGAATGAGGGGGTGCCGAGCGGTGATAAGCTGTTCGTTCGGTAAAAAGTCGGTACGCGGCATTCGCGTACGTGAATGGAGACGCACAGATATGAAAAGATTATTAACAGCCATTATGGCAATCGCATTCGGTGCATTCGGCCTTGGCATTCAGCACGTTAACGCGGATACCGGCGAAGCTTGGGATAAGCCGGTGGTCACCCTTGGCTCCTCATTAACTGAGAGCCAGAAGCGGGGGACGACCAATACGTTAACCGCGAGCCTGAACGGCGGTACTTTTGACACCCTCACCGTTGATGGGGACACGCTGGTCAAGTACCTAAACCCAAGCGGCAGCAACTTCACCAGCAGTTCAGGTGTCTGGTCCAGTGCGATGGTGCAAAAGACCGACAACGGCGGCATCAACGTCCAGATTCTGAATTACGCTGGTGTGAACAATATCACCACCATCACCGCTGACCAGTACCGCAATGCCGCCCTCACCGCCGGGGTCACTAACGCGAACATTTACATCACCTCCGCAGTCAAAATTGACGGTTCCGGCGCGCTCGCCGGGGTTTACGCTGCTTTTGCCCAGCACGGCCAGAACTTGAGCAGCAGCCAAGTTGCCGCCGCGCAGGATGAAGTTAACACACTCAGTGGCATCACCCAGGCGAACAAGAACCAGGACGGCTACTCCGACAAGCAGCTGAACAACGCGGTTGCGGGGATGAAGTCGCAGATGGCGAGCCAGTCCAACAACGGCCAGCAGACCTTGTCCCAGAATCAAATCGGGAACATCGTCGACAGCCAGCTCAAGAACAACAATCTGGGCACCATCATCAACAACAATCAGCGGACCCAGATCGTCAACCTGCTGGTCAAGATTCAGAATTCCGGTGCGCTCAAGGGTACCGACTTCAAGGGTCAAGCCAGCAAGCTTTCTGATTCGATTCAGAACTCCGCGAAGGGGCTCTTCAACAAGGTGAAGGCCAACCTGAACACGCAGGAGGGCCAGAACCTGTTCCAGCGGGTCATGACCGCAATCAGCAACTTCTTCAGCGCCCTTGCTGACTGGGTAAAATCATTATTCTAAATGGTAATTAATCAATTAGGCAGTCGCACTGGCGGCTGTCTTTTTTTTGTGCGCATGCCAAAATGTGGCGTAGCAGAGTTATTAATTAATTATTAGCCACTAATCACCGCTTCTGATTGACAAGGTCCCACCGCAGAATCAGAATGCTAAAGGACGTAGAAATGTTTGGAGGAATTATCATGAAGAGCATTAAGATCATTCGGCTTGCTGGGCTTGCGGCAACGCTGGCGCTCGCCACTGCCGGCTTGCACGGGCAGGCGGTTCAAGCTGCAACTACTAGCGCTGCGCAGAGCTCCCAACAGGCTAGTGCTACCAGTGCTAGCACGACAAGCGCAGCTGATACTACTACCGCAAGTACAGCTAGCACAACTACCGCTGCCAGTGACAGCAGTAGCAGCAAGGCTGCAACTACAGCAACAGCGACTGCCAAGACGCAGCATGCAGCCAGCACCGCGACCGCTAAGACCAGCACGCCGGCACTGAGCGGCCTGACCGTGAAGACTGGCAGTATCAAGTTACCGTCTGCACGCAACCTGCAGACCGGTCCCGGTAAGAGCTACAGCGTCATTAAGCCACTTGCAGCAGGCAGCACCTGGAAGTATTTTGCTGTGCGTGATTACCAGGGTTACTTCTGGTACAACCTGGGTGGTAACCAGTGGGTCAGTGTTTCCAAAACTGCGCCTGCCGCAGCACCAAGCAGCAACGTTGTCAGCAAGAAGGGGACCATCAAGCTGCCGATCAACGCCGCACTGCAGAACGGTGCCGGCAACGGCTACCGGGTCGTTAAGCAGCTCAAGGCTGGTTCCAGCTGGAAGTATTTTGCAATTCGTAGCAACTACGAAGGCAAGAACTGGTACAACGTTGGTGGTAACCAGTGGGTCGGCATTCGTCCCGGCCAAAAGCCTGCCGCAACAACGCTCAGTGGCGTCGTTAAGCGCAGTGGGACTTTGCGCCTGAACGCCAAGCGCAACCTGCAAGCTGGTCCTGGCAAGGGTTATCGCGTCATCAAGAGCTTGGCTTACGGCTCCAAGTGGAAGTACTTCGCCGTGCGCTACTACCAGGGCTTGACCTGGTACAACCTTGGCGGCAACAACTGGGTCAGCATCAACCCAGCCACCGTTGACTGGCACGGCCCATCTGAGGTTGATCACGCCTACCCGAACCTGAACGCTTACCGCAACGTCTGGGTCAAGGTGTCCCTTTCCAAGCAGCGCGTCTACCTGATGAGCGGCAACACCGTTTTGTACACGATGCTCTGCTCGACCGGTCGTCCCGGTGACGCAACGCCAACCGGCACCTACGCCATCCAGCGTGAACGCGGCCCCGTCTTTGGCGGTAGCCTCGGTGGTGCCCGCTACTACGTTTCATGGAAGGACCACGGCGTTTACCTGTTCCACTCCGTTCCGATCAATGGTCGGGGTCAGTACCTCGCCCAAGAGGGTGCACTCCTCGGGAAGCGGCCGCACTCTCACGGCTGCATTCGCCTAACGGTTTCCGATGCCTACTGGATGTACACGCACATCAAGTACGGCACCAAGGTCGTTGTGCAGCACTAACTCGCATGCAAAATTGAGCGTCAATACTTTCGTTGACGGCATAGTAAAAGCCTCGGGATGCGTCCCGAGGTTTTTTGCTGTTTCCGACTATTGCATTTCAACTCCACTCACGATTAGAAATGTTTTGTTTAGCGGTGATGTCGTCTTGCCTAAAATCAGCATTGAACCAGTCACCTTCGAAGGAATTGCGGTGGATTGGTGTAAACACAGCGATTGCATGACCATTATAAATAAATTAAATAAAGGTTTGATTTTGAACAGGGGGGGTATAACATGGCCATTAAGTAAGGAGCGGACATTATCCGCGGGAGATAGTCAAAATGATAAATGCTAACCAAATCAGCTTTCACTACACAAGTTTTGAGAAAACACCGGGACTAGCCGGAACTTTAAAAGATATGTTTCATCGTGACAAAGAGGACATTCAAGTACTGACGGATTTTGATTTTGCGGTGCAGGATGGTGAAATGGTCGGCCTCATGGGGCCCAATGGTGCTGGCAAAACGACCTTGATCAAATTGTTGACCGGCATTCTGACACCGAATCAAGGCGATGTCTTGGTTGACGGAGCGAAGCCATCGATTCATTCAAAAAGTTTTCTGTCCGAAATTGGCGTGCTGTTTGGTCAAAAATCCCAATTAGCTTGGGACCTGCCACCAGCAGATACATACAACATGCTTGCACAGATATACAAATTAAGTCCGCAAGAATACAAAACTAGACGAGCCGCACTGGTTGAGATGTTAAATGTCTCTGAATTTATCAACCGACCGGTCAGGAAACTGTCGCTTGGCCAGCGCATGCGCTGTGAACTAATAGCGGCACTGATCCACAGCCCCAAGTATTTGTTTCTGGATGAACCCACATTGGGGCTGGATTTGCCGACCCAAAAATCAATTTATCGCTTCCTGAAAAAAGAAAACGAAACAAATGGGACGACAATTCTGGTGACATCGCACAATCTGCAAGATATCGAAGAAATTGCTGAACGCGTGATGGTCATGATTAAGGGGCGGATCGTTTACAATGGTGCGCCGGACAAGCTGCCAATGAACTCGAACTCCTTCCAAGAATTTACAATCGTTGCGCGGGATCAAGCTGACAACGAGTACACAGTTAAAGCGACGACAGATAATGTTGACGAAAAGGTTGCGGCCATTGGTTATCAGAACGTTGTTTCAATTACGCGCGACGGAACCGATTTTGAAAGCTTCATTTTGAATCTATACGAGAATGGTGGTGTTCAGAAATGAAGTATTTGCTGATCGGCGTAAATAGTTTTAGCAGCCGGCTTGCCTACCGCAGTAATGAAATCACTAAGCTAGCAACAAATATTGCGAGAATGCTGGTCTCGATATGGATGTGGCGGTTTCTGTATAACAATCAGTCATCCATCGGTGGCTACTCGATTGAAAACATGACCAAGTATTTGATCATTACGAATCTCGCGGCGATCATCTTCAGCACGTCACCGATATTCCGCTTATCTAGTCAGATCCGGACGGGTGCGCTCAACAACTTGTTGTATCGGCCGATTTCTATTTTTGGCGAGGGCCTCGCAACGTTTCTCGGTGGGCAAATCATCTACATAATCGTGTTGCTTGTGTTTTTAGTTGCGCAATTAATATCGAAGAGCCCGTTCCAGATGCTCCTGCTAGTTGTTTACATGCTAGCGTGCGTAATGATGTTTTTTACATTTATGATGCTTTTGGGGTCGCTCAGTTTCTGGCTGATTAATGTCTGGCCATTGCGTTCGGCCGTCAATGCTGCCTACCTGCTCTTAGGCGGACTGTATTTTCCCTTAAGCTTTTTGGGGAGCAAATACACGTTTTTGCTCAGCTTAAATCCGTTCTCCCTGGTTAGCGACGTCCCGGCAAGACTATTGCTGGGCCAATCAGGGGAATCGATAACGACGTATTTAGCAGTCGTTGTGGGGTGGATCATTGTGTTTATTTTGCTTTATCGAGTCGTGATTCGAAAAGGCATTGCGAGATTTGAAGGAGTTGGTGTTTGATGCGATTATTTAAAGCGGTGTGGCGAGTAAGTGTCGAAGAGTTTTTCATCTACCGTGCGACCAGCTTCTTCACGTTCTTTTTGGCGGCGATCTTCTTCGTGGTCGAATTGTTAGCCGGGCACATTTTCTTTGCGGCATCCGGGAGCGTAAATGGCTGGGATGGGCAATCATATCAGCTGTTAATTGCCACTGTCTCGAGCGTCGTGTATCTATACAATATCTTTTTCATCGTTGGTCATGAGAATTTAAGTGAGGATATTCTTGAAGGTAACCTGGATTACACATTGATTCGGCCAGTATCATCGTACTGGTTCACTTCCATGGCCCAGATTGATGTCCCCAGCATCTTTAATTTTGTAATTTCCTTGGTTGTCGTTGGCGTTAGTTTAAAACAATTAAGCTTCACAGCAGTGGGCGTTGTGTTGTACGTGTTTGCAGCTTTGTTAGCTTTTGGATTGTTCTTTATTCTGAATAAGGCGGTCGTGACCGTCACTTTCTGGGTGGATGGTTTCACCGCTTTGGGAGGGATAATGGAAGATTCCATCGACCTTCTAAGCAGGCCTGCCGGCATATTTCCACGAATTCTGCGATTCATTTTCATGTTTATCGTGCCGGTATTGTTGGTAACGAATTTACCCGTTCTCTCCTTGAAGTTGACTGTAAGCAGTTATTGGCATTTTGCTTACATTGTGCTTTTTGAAGTCGTGTTGTATCTGTTATCCAGATGGCTTTGGAATAAAGGAATTCGGCGCTATTTCTCCGCAAATTGAGCAAAGCACTGCCACACCAAGAAATGTAATCCTGATTTGTACACCAGATTTCGAGAACGGACTCAGCCGTGCTAGTGATTATGGAGATGTGTGCTGCCAACGTTGTATTTGAAGCCAATTATGATGAAACGGTCAGCATTAATACTGTTTGACTTAGTACATCTTAGTAGGGCGGCGGGCGCCTTTTCCGGTAACGGAGCCGGCGGTAGTGACCATGCTGAAACGAATATTGAAGGTAGTAGTCTTGTGGTTTTTACAAGACTACTACCTTCAATATTCGGGGTGAGTGGAGAGACCGCAAGGGAGATATGGCCACCAAATGTAAGTTTACCGTGTGAGATGACTGAACACGGCGGGCTCGGAGCTCAGCGGAAGACTTGGCGTATTTTGCCAAGTCTGCAACGGCCCCAGCATGCCTGTCTGTCACTACCGCCGGCGCAGTGGACGGAAAATGCGCCCGCCGTCCGGCATTTTAGAAGCATACAGAAATAGGCCTGCTCCCAACACGGGAACAGGCCTATATTTAGTCCGCTTTACTTTTCGTCATCCAGCCGCAATTGCAGCGGGTCGTTCGGCAACAACTTCCTGTACGCCCACTGGCAAGTCGCGACCGCCCCCATCGCGCCGATGATAATAATCGTCGGCATGATGAAGAAGCGGTACCGCAGCTGTATTTCGATCAGCAGGTGCACGGCCGCATAACCGAACCACATGATGACAAACATTGGCGCCATGTAGCTGATCTGCAGCCGCTTGCCCCAGCGCGTGAAGATTGCCAGCAAGCCGGCCGCGAAGGCGAGGAAGATGGTGAACCACTGCATGCCCTGGAAGGCCTGCGTTGTGGCCAACTTTTGCCCACGGTTATTCGGGTTGATGGCCGCGCTGTCGTTGTTAACGGCCCAGTTGTAGGCGTCGTCAAGGTGGGACCACATGTAACGTGCCTTGTTCCAGAACAGGTGCAGAATTTTGCCCTTGTCCTTCGTTTCCTGCTGGATCATCCACTTGCCGTGAACGTTGCGGTCGTGGCCGAGGGCGTAAGTGCCGAGCTCACGGATCTTCATGTTTGAGTACATACCATTGCTGTCGTAATCGAGCCCGGTGACGAACTTCCACGTGGGGTTGCGGTTAACCAGCTTGTAAGGCGCGGTACCCGTTGCGACGATGGCGGTGTTGGCCGCGCCCATCGTGCCGAAGTATAGTCCGAAGAGAACGGCGACGAACGCGAGTGGCTTGAGCACGTCACGCCAGTGCCCGCGCTGCGCCCAGAGCATGTAGCAGACGTAGAACACGCCAATTGCCAGCATGATGAGGGAGCCAAGTGGCCGCAAAATGTTGCCGCACGCCAGCAGGAAGCCCGCGCCGGCGGAACCCCAGAGCCAGCGCCATGAGCCGGCCAGATTCTTTTGGCTGCGGAGCAACAGCCAGAAGCCGCAGAGGTAAAACAGGGTGGCAACGGTTTGGTTGGTCAGAACGCTGCTCATTACGATTGCGGGCACATAAAGTGCGTACACGTAAGCGGCGAGCAGGCCGGTCCGGAAGTTCATGAGTTCCTTACCCAGAAAGTAGATGACCAGAACGGTGAGGGTGCTGAACGCCGCGTTGACCATCTGCAAAGTGAGCTCGCTGGTACCGAAGATCCGCATCAGCCAGGACTGCCAGATTACGAAGCCATTTTGATAGGGCCAGGTGGCGAAGTAGCCGGGGTGGTGGAATGGGTTCACGCCGTGCGCGAAATCGATCGACGCCTCATAAAAAGTGTAGAAATCCGCGACCGGGAAGCTGCGGGTGTGCAGGATCCACGTTGCACGCAGGGCGAAGGCAACGATGAGGATGACGCTCAGAATACCAATGCGCCAACCACGACGGCGTGGAGTCAGCGTTAACAGGATCGCAATCACGACAAATAATAAAATTGCAGCGATGGCGGCCCAGGTCATGACGGTATTGTGGACCGCCTTGATGGTATCGACCAGGATGATTACCGTGGTTACCAGGCCGAGTAATAATAGAAAGCCATTGAGAATTTTGCGGAAAATATGCATTTGATTTATACCCAACCCTTGTTGTGTTATTAATTACTGCTGCCAATTATGCGCGCGATGGCAACTCGATGCTGGCTTTGGCCAAGGTGTGGCCAGTTAAGGCGTGGCGCAGGTCGTTCAGGTAGTAGTCATTTTGCAGTGGCAACTCACTGTCGACCGCGTAAACGGTCAGGGTGTAGTCATGCGTCTTGTCTGGTGGCTGGGGGCCAACGTAGCCGCTGGCGCGCGGCGTGCCCGCCAGGCCGACAAAGCGGCTAACGTTGGAGTTGTGGCCTTGGACGAATTGGTCCGCGAGCTGCTGGCTAGCGTCTTCCGGGATGCTGGTCAGGCTAGCGGGAATGTTGGCCGCCGTCCAGTGGATCCAGACGAAGCCGCACACCGGTACGGAGTCGAAGTCAACGAGGCTCAAGGCAAAAGTCTTGGTGCCTGCTGGTGCGTCCGTGATCGTGATGGGAAAGCTGCGGACCGGGTAGCCATCTTGCTGATCGGCCGCTGCGGCGTACTTGCCGTACTTATCTGGTAACAGACCATTTTGCATTGGAACTGCGATTTTCATAATTAGCGCTCCTTCGCTTAAATTTTGCTACTTCTATTATGCCGCATTGGGGGCGTTCTAGCACCTTTTGCCGGGAAATAGTCACGAAACATAATCTTTTTTGCGGGATGTCACCACTCGGGGTTTGGGAAGCTGGCATGCAAGCGGTACAATGATACCTATAGGAAAGTGCGTGATTTGATACATATCGCGCCGGCATGGAGGAAAATTATGGTTGAATTAAACCCACAAGTTCAGGAACTGTTAGACCAAGCAAACCAAGGTTTTGACACCCCAATAAACATCAAGGTTGATGAAGACACAAAGAGCGGCGTACTGCGCAACGACAACGGGGACACCGAAGTCACCCGCGATGGGGTCGGCACCATCACCATCAGTGACAGCACCAACGTTGACTACACCTTGAGCCATGAGCTCTGGCACCTGCTGCTCCAAGAGATGAACTACCCAACGACCGGGACTGCTGTGCACACCGCCAACAAGTCTTTTGACGACCAGATGCGGGCAATTGCGGGCGCCTTGGAATCCGCTGTGATTCACAGTCTCGTCATTAGCTGGCAGATGGATAACAACATCGTCACCCCAGAGGTGCTCACCCAAGTGCGCAAGGGCATTGAGGAAGACACACCAGTTGAAACAGATGTTAAGGATGATGGCGAAGTTTTGACCCGCATCTTCAACTTGCTGGACGGCCTCGTTTTGCTGGGCGGCCCCGAAAGCGACTTGGTTTCCGCTTGGTACACTAAGTACCCGGTTGCGTTGGACATTGCCACCAAGTTGTTCCAGGTGATTCAGGACACTGACATTCAGGATGCGCGCGGTTACCGGGCGGCCATCGTCAAGCTGTTTAACAAGTTCAACGAAGTCATGGTTGCGTTTGACATCGCCCTCGACTTTGCGGGCTTCATCGTGGTCACTCCCGTGTTGTCCACCCGCCAGCTGCGCTTGTCCTTGAACCAGATCTACCAGCTGCAGGACATCGGCTACACGAGCAACAAGCCGCACACGATTGCCTACGATGCAAAAGGCATTCAGGATGGCCAGACCGCATTCGTTTTGCAACTGGCCAAGAACCAGACCAGTCCCGAATTCTTCCAGAAGCTGTACGCACGGCCATTGCGTGACGTCCTTGATGAATACGAAATCGGCTTCTACGAGCGCAAGCCAGAAACTAAGTAGCACTGAATTTTTGCGGTAGGGGTGAATAGCGATGTCAGAAAAACGCATGGTTGCGTTCACGGATGGCATTCTCGCCATCATCATCACGGTCATGGTTTTGGAGTTCAAGGCGCCGCGCGCGGACACTTTTGCCGCGCTCTGGTCACTACGCAGTGAGTTCATCATCTACTTGGCGTCCTACCTGATTCTGGCCGTGTACTGGATCAACCACCACCACTTGTTTCAAATCGTGCACCACGTCAGCACGCCGATTCTGTGGGCGAACATGTTGATGCTGCTGACGATGTCTTTCTATCCGTTTGCCACTGCATGGATCGGTACCCACCCACTGATTGCGTTGGTGCCGGCCGCGTTCTACGGGTTCGTCAACATGCTCACGAACGGTGCTTACGCTTTGCTCGTGTGGACCTTGATCTGCGATAACCGCAAGCGCAAGGCGCCGGTCGCAATCTTGCGCCGAGGCCTGAACAAGACCCTGATCACGATTGGCATCAACGTGATTGCCATTGGCTGCGGGTTCTTGTGGGCACCTTCAGTCGTGATCATCGACGTCCTGACGATTGCGGGTTGGGCGCTGCCCGACCAAGTCCTCGAGCGGCACGTTGCCGAACGGGACCGCACGCCGCAAAGGAAGTAGCCTTTCCAGAAGGGAGATTTACCGTGAAAAATTACACATTAATTGCCTTGCAAACCCCAGTCGGCGTGGTTGTCATCAACCGCCGCAAAATTCCCTTCAAGGGCATGTGGAATCTGATCGGGGGCAAGGTCGAACCGGGCGAGGATATCCTGACCGGTGCGGTGCGCGAGACTTTTGAAGAGAGTGGGGTCCGCCTGGACGCGGAACGCTTCACTAAGCTCGGCGTGATGGACTGGCGCATTGATGGGGAACTGGTGGGCAAAATCTACCTATTCACCGTCCGCATCGGTTCTGAACTGGCACTGCCGCGCATGACGCGGGAGGGTTTGCTGGCCGCGCTTGACCCTGAGTGGTTGGCGGCACCTGACAACCAAGGCACGATTCCGGACCTCATTGAGGTACTCCCCCAAATGATGAGCGGGCGCACCGACTTGGACCTGACCGCGAATTACGCCGGGGATGATTTTATCGGACTCCAGGTGAATAAACATGATTAGCATCGGCCTCACGGGCTTCACCGACCACCCCGAGCTCTTAACTGATGGCGGCGGTCTAACTGAATACGCGCAGAATTTTCCAGTTGTTGAGATCGACACCACGGCGTACGGTATCCGCAAGCAGCAGGTGGTGGCCAACTGGCAGGCGCAGGTACCGGCGGGTTTTAGTTTCATCCTGAAGGCGACGCGGCTCATGACCCAGCACCAGCACGCGAACACCGCGACCTTGATTCAGGAGTTTGCACTCTTTGCGGACAGCCTGCAGCCGCTAGTCGCGGAGGACCAGCTGCGCAGTGTGCTCTTTCAGTTTCCGCCGCGCTTTGCGGCGAGTGCCAAAAACGTCCGTTATTTGGCCCGGCTGCGCGAGTGGTTGCCAACGCTGCCCATCAGCATTGAGCTGCGCAACTCCAGCTGGTTCGCGCCATCAATGCGGGCGACCACGCTGGAGACGCTGCGCAGTGCGCACTTAGCGAACGTTGCCGTCGATGAGCCACAAGTGGGCGCGAACTCGGTGCCCTTCGTACCCGAGTTAACGGCTGGCGACACGCTCTACGTCCGCCTGCACGGTCGCAATCGGAGTGGTTGGATCAGCGGTGCGGTCAAAGAGCGCACCAATTACGATTATAGTGACGAGGAGTTGCGCCAGATTGCCACCGATGCGGCCGGCAAGGCGGAGAACATCTGCTACATCTTCAACAACAACGCCGGGCACGCTGCGGCCCGCAACGCACTGCGGCTGCAAGAGATTTTGGGCGTGCAGTTCGCGGGGTTGGCACCGAAGCAGTTGGATCTGTTCTAAAATTTATGGATGGTCCGCAGCATTTATGTCGATGTTGCGGGCCATTTTTATGGTGAGAAGCTTGTCTTTGTTAGGTAGGAAGACAGTAACGATTACGTGGGGATAGAGCCGCTAAGGTTACACTGTCCATCGTCCTCGGCCGTTTTCGGACCAATCTGAGAAGGAGTGAATGGTGCGAAAACGGCCTTTGAACGTGGAATAATCGGCAGCTCCTTCCGCTTAGAATAAAATCCAGTATAAACACAAAGTGCGCGTGTTTATACTGGATTTTACACTAATGCTCAGGAGCTAAACGCCGCTTATTCCACTCCCATGTGCTATACTCAAATCATCTATGGGAAAAGCATTAAAATTAGTTTTCCCTATTAAATTCTGGAGGCTTCTTTTCATGGCTGAAAAACCGACTTATTACATTACAACGCCAATCTACTATCCCTCTGGCAAGCTGACCATCGGGAATGCGTACACGACCATCGTTGCCGACGTGCTTGCCCGTTACAAGCGCCAGGCGGGTTTTGACGTGTTCTTCCTCACCGGGACCGATGAGCACGGACTGAAGATTGAGCAAAAGGCCGAGAAACTCGGCATGGACCCACAAACATACGTTGACGGCATGGTCGCCGACATTAAGAAGCTGTGGAAGACTCTTGATATCACCAACGACAAGTTCATCCGCACCACGGACAAGGAACACGTTGCCGCTGTCCAAAAGATCGTTAAGCGCTTGATTGATCAGGGTGACGTTTACTTAGGCAAGTACCGCGGCTGGTACTCCGTCGAAGATGAAGAGTACTTCACCGAAACGCAGCTGGCCGAAGTCTACCGCGACGCTGACGGCAAGGTCATCGGCGGTAAGGCCCCATCTGGCCACGATGTCCAGCTGGTTGAGGAGGAAAGCTACTTCTTCAAGATGAGCAAGTACGCTGACCGCCTGCTCAAGTACTATGACGAGCACCCTGACTTTATTCAGCCTGAGTCCCGGAAGAACGAAATGATCAACAACTTCATCAAGCCGGGCCTTGAAGACCTTGCGATGAGCCGGACCAGCTTCACTTGGGGCGTGCCGGTTCCTGGCAACAGCAAGCACGTTGTTTACGTCTGGGTCGATGCCCTCCTGAACTATATCACCGCCTTGGGTTACACCAGCGATGATGAGAGTTTGTTCAAGAAGTACTGGCCTGCTGACGTTCAGTTCGTTGGTAAGGAAATCGTGCGTTTCCACACCATCTACTGGCCAATAATTCTCATGGCCCTTGACCTGCCATTACCTAAGAAGGTTTATGGTCACGGCTGGCTGCTGATGAAGGACGGCAAAATGAGCAAGTCCAAGGGTAACGCCGTTTACCCAGAGACCCTCATCAACCGATACGGCCTGGACGCATTGCGCTACTACATGATCCGGGCGATTCCATTCGGTCGCGACGGTGTCTTCACCCCTGAAGATTTTGTTAACCGCATCAACTTTGACCTAGCTAACGACCTCGGGAACCTCTTGAACCGGACCGTTGCCATGGTTAACAAGTACTGTGGTGGCAATGTGCCCGCGCTTGGCACCGGCAAAACTGACTTCGACGCTAGCTTGGAAGAACTTGCTAAGAAGACAGCCGCTGAGTACAAGGACGACATGAACAACTTGAAATTCTCCGATGCGCTCGATGCAACTTGGCGCCTGGTTTCCCGGGCCAACAAGTACATTGACGAGACCGAACCTTGGAGTCTCGCCAAGGATCCAGCCAAGAAAGACCAGCTCGATTCAGTCATGGCCCACTTGGTTGAGAGTCTGCGGGTGATTGCAGTTCTGGCCCGGCCAGTTCTCGTTCAGTCCGCAAAGGATATCTTCAAGCAGCTTGGCTTGGACGCTGACGATGAGGCCAACTTGAACCCAGAGTTCGGCAACCTGCCAGCTGACACCAAGGTCGTTGCAAAGGGTACCCCAATCTTCCCTCGTCTCGACGTGGATGAAGAAGTTGCCTACATCAAGGGCGAGATGGCCAAGAGTAAGGACAAGAAGGCTGAGAACAACAAGCATAAGCAGGTCGCTCCAGCCGCTGACAAGGTCGTTGTGGATCCGAAGACCCGCAAGGAAGAAATCAGCTTCGACGACTTCGACAAGTCCGAAATTCGGGTAGCCGAGATTTTGGCCGTTGAAAAGGTGAAGGGTTCCAGCAAGTTGCTGCAGTTCACGCTGGACGCCGGCGACGAGGGCACCCGCACGATTCTGAGCGGCATGGCCAAGTTCCACCCCGACTACGAGAAGTTGGTCGGCAAGAAGGTCATGGCAGTCGTTAACCTGAAGCCACGGAAGATGATGGGCATCGCCAGTGAGGGGATGCTGCTATCGACCGAGGACAGCAAGGGTCACATCAGCTTGACCTTCGTTGATCCAGCACTCGAAAACGGGGCACTGCTCGGTTAAGGCAAAATTGATACTGAATGATAACGGTCGTCTCTGTAATGGGGGCGGCCGTTTTTGTTGTGGCTTCTGGTGTGCTTCAGGAGCCAGGCTGCGGGCGCATTTTCCCCTCCGCAGCGGTGCTGCTCCGGTGTCGATTGTACTAATTGCGGCAGAGCCGCAAAAGTACAAGTCGCTACGTTACGCTGGCGATAGTGACATAATGGGCATGATGGGGCCACTGGAAGCCCATCCGTGATGTAATTGCAGCCACGGTAAACTCGCAAATGGTGCTCATAACCTACTAGGCGGTCTCTCCGCTCTCCCCGATTGGTAACGAAAGCCAACGCTATCAATCGCGACAGCAGGGTCACTAGCTGGCGAAACGGTATACTGAACGGAAATATTGATATCTAACTAGGCTATGTACAAATAATCATATTCTTACTGTAATCAAGCATTGAATTGTTAGAATGGCTTCAATACGTAGCATTATTTTCCACGTTCAAACACACTCTAGTTCATACAGTGTGTTTGAACGTGGGACTGCAGAGTCCAACATAAAGTGCAACAAACACACCCCAGATCCGGTGCCATAGGATTATGAAATGGATAATTCAGTTGTAGTAATGTTTGGACCGCTTGGGGGCACTTTGAGAAGTGAACAGAACATGAAAAATTGCTTGAATTGGGGGCCAATGTTGCTGCAAACATAGTAATTGTACGTTGACTATAAAAGTCTTACACTCTCAATATGAAGTTGAGATGGTGTGAATTGTCCGATTGCTTTAACACTGAGAATCGTAAGTGGTTTAGGGCCAAATCTAGCGAAGAAAGTTAGTTAAATGAAGGCAGAGACATGACAATAGCGGAACAAGCAGCAGCATTTTTGCAGGCTAATCGAGATACAACACAAAAATGTCCGTACATCGCAGATAGTTTGGCGGAAGTTAAACAAGACCTGAGCAATCCAGGTGTGATCATCCTGCAAGCTCCAGATTTGTTAATGGCACTTGATCAGTATCGGGTAGACGGAAAATGGGAAGTTGAAGTATGGGGGCCATTTGGTGCTAGACCACTAGAAGAGGCATTCTACGAGATTCAGCAGCACGTTACGCACCGGCCGATACAGTTGCACTTTTTTTACACGAGTAAAAACCATAAGATGACGACCTGGTTACAAAGCCATGGAGCGGTTCTAACTGGTGAAACGATTTGGAAAGTACCGCTGTTGAAGGAAAAGCTGCAGGTGGCGGCGCTTGAGTCTGTACCTAAAGATTTGAATCAGGTCATCGCGCTGCACCATCAGTTATTCACCGGTGAGGAGGTCGCCATAGTGACACCAAATCACCCACTGTTTGTGATGCGTCAGCAGGGCCAAGTAGTCGGTTATGCATCTGCTGAGCAGGTCGGAACCATAGGAAGATTGCTGTACGTTGCGGTTCGTGAGAGTGCAAGACATCAGGGAATTGCGGCTCAGCTCTGCCGGTCAGTGCAAGCCGATTTAACGCGCCGCGGGGTCGAAAACATTACACTTGTGCAAAGTGAAAAGGCGATAGCGGCTGGGGACCTTTATCGCTCGTTAGGGTACCAACCGCTCAGCACTGATATCAGCGCCATTTTGTGGTGTGACTAACGAGTTGTTGCTTTTATCCTAGTAGTCATGCCTTCCGAACCTCACACTGTTTTTGGCAGTGAAGTTAATATACGAGGCGGTGTACTGCCGTGAGACGTCTTGGCGTTATCCATTTCGTAGAGGGTGCAAGTGTCTTCCAGATTTGAATGTGGGGCTAGGGTAATTAGCCAAACTTACTTCAGCATCATTTGGCATACATCAGCAACGGCCCAGTGTCAGTCAGCATTGGAAATGCAAAACTGCTAACCTGCCACGAACAAAGTAGGATGATTGTAGTTTTCCCATAGTTGGCGCATACACGAAGGTACAAACTATGCCCGCTGACACGTACGCCCTTCGTGGTATATACTGAGCGGAAAGACAAAATTATTCTGGGGGCAACAAGATGGATAGAGCCGAACGCAAAGTGGGACTGGTCCACAATAGCCTGTGCGTACCCATTCCGGCAGACATTGCCAGTGAGCTGGGCATTAATAAGGGGGATGTCCTGCTCGTGGAGCGGGATGGCGACAGCATTCGCATCAAGAAGGATGTTAATCCCACTTCTGGCGATGAGGGGTTGGTCACACTGACGACGTTGATGCATGAGCCCCTGTTCAATAAGAATCACGATCGCAACAACAGTACGAAAGGATAAAGCATGCAAATTTTTGATTCCCACACCCATCTGAATGACACGCCGTACGCTGGCAAGGAGGCGGAGTACGTAGCCGCCGCGCAAGAGTTGGGCGTGACCGAAATGGCCATCGTGGGTTCGGACACCGGGCTGAACGCCGGCGCAATTCGCCTCGCCAAGCAGTTTCCGCAGCTCTACGCAATCGTTGGCTGGCACCCTGAGTTTGCAAAGGACTACACGCAGGCCAAAGAGGACCTCATGGAGGAGCAGCTGGCTGAAGAAAAGGCGGTTGCGCTGGGGGAAATCGGTCTGGATTACCACTGGGACACCTCACCGCAGGACGTTGAGCGCCGCGTGTTCAAGCGCCAGCTGGACATTGCCGCCGAGGTCAATATCCCCGTGTCCATTCACAGTCGGGACGCCTTTGAGGATACCTACGCCATTTTGAAGGCGAGTCGCATCAAGGACTTTGGGGGAATCATGCACAGCTTTACCGGTAATGCCGAGTGGGCGCGCAAGTTCCTGGACCTGGGGATGTACATTTCTTATTCCGGGATCGTCAGCTTCAAGAACGCACCAGAAGAACATGAATCAGTCAAAATTATTCCTGAAGACTGCTTGCTCGTGGAGACGGACGCGCCGTACCTGACGCCTGAGCCGCACCGCGGCCGGCCGAACCAGCCCGGTTACACCCGCTTCGTGGCGGAGGCCGTGGCTAAGTTCCGCGGGGATAGCGTTGAGCACATCGCGGCAATCACGCATGCCAACGCGCACCGGATTTTCCGCATTGGAGACAGCAAATAATGAGTACCTTTGAACAGATCATCGTGGTCGAGGGCCGCGATGACACCAAGCGGCTGCGCGCCCTGATTGGCGACGTCGACACCATCGAAACTGGCGGCAGTGCCATTAGCGCCGCCACCCTGAACCAGATTGCCCTGGCACAAAAGCGGCGGGGTGTGATCGTGCTGACCGACCCGGATTTCCAGGGTCAGCGGATTCGTAACATTATCCGTCAGGCGGTCCCAGACGCGCAGCACGCGTTCCTGCCGCGCACGGAGGCGGTGCCGCAAAAGAGCGGCGGTTCGCTGGGCGTTGAACACGCCAGCGCCGCCGCCTTGCGTGCCGCGCTGGCAGAGGCCAAGCAGCCGGAGCATGAAGCGGAGCAGCTGATCACCCGTGATGATTTAATGACCGCGGGCCTACTGGGCGGCGCTGCTGCTGCTAAGCGGCGCGAACAATTGGGCGACCTGTTGGGGATCGGCTATGCAAACGGCAAGCAGCTGCTCCGGCGGTTGCAAGAGTTCCGGGTCAGCCGGGAAGATTTTGCCACGGCACTAAAGACAATTAACGAGGACGAAAATGACTAATACTTTACCACCAGTGGCAGCACCAGCCCGCACGCGGGCCATCATGCAGGAATTTGGCATCCGCACCAAGAAACACCTTGGCCAAAACTTCCTGACCAACATTGAAGTCTTAAAGCGCATCGTTGCTGCCGGCGAACTGAGCCAGGATGACGATGTGCTCGAAATCGGCCCCGGCATCGGCTCACTGACCGAGTTCCTCGCCGCTAGCGCCCACCAGGTCCTCGCCCTCGAAATTGACGAGAGCCTGTTGCCGGTACTTGCCGAGACAATGGCACCGTACCCGAACGTCACGGTTGAGAACCAGGACGTGCTCAAGGCTGATCTGCCGGCGCTGTTTGCGGAGCATTTTGACGGCAAACATAACATTAAGGTCGTCGCCAACCTGCCATACTACATCACCACGCCGATCCTGATGCACCTGCTGGCCCTGGATGTTGACTTCACCAATATCACCGTCATGATGCAGAAGGAAGTTGCCAGCCGCCTGACCGCGGAACCGCGGAGCAAGGACTACGGGAGCCTGTCCATCGCCGTGCAGAACACGATGGACGTTGAGGTGGCCTTCGTCGTGAACCGTAACTCCTTCATTCCGGCGCCAAACGTTGACTCCGCAATCGTCGTGCTGAAGAAGCGGGCTGACCCGGTTGCGGCAATCAGCGACCAGAAGGCCTTCGACAAGCTCGTGAAGGGGAGTTTTGCGTCCCGGCGCAAAACGCTGTGGAACAACCTGATTCGGCTCTACGGCAAGGCTCCAGCCGCAAAGGGGAGCATCACAGCCGCGCTTGAAGCCAGTGATATTAAGCCTTCCCAGCGCGCGGAAGAACTTTCGATTACGCAATTTGCCGAATTACAAAAAAACTTGCAAAGTCAGGGCCTTTTGTGATTCACAAACTCGGTAAAGAATCCGCCTTCAATTGCGATTTAACGCTATTTTCACCTTGTCGCATTTGCCCCTGCGTGGTATAATTGCATTTTTTCTTAGTAAGTGCTATACTGGTGTGCATAAGGGGTGAATTGGATGCCAATTACATTATCTAGTATCAAGCACCAACTCGACAGCAAGATCGGTGAGAACATCATGGTTGTTGCGCAGGCGGGTCGTAAGAAGGTTACCCGGCGTAAGGGTGTACTTCGCGAAACGTTCCCCGCAATTTTCGTGGTCGATCTTGACCAGGACGAGAACGCATTTGAGCGAGTATCATACAGTTATGCTGACTTGCTTACCAAATCAATTGAAGTTAAATTTGGCGATGAAGAAGTTCAGGCTTCCTAATTGACCTGCGTGCCGTGAGAGCGGGACGCTTTTTTTGTACACAGAGCGGAGTCACCCGGTT
This sequence comes from Lacticaseibacillus zhaodongensis, assembly GCF_009687905.1. Classification (GTDB taxonomy): domain Bacteria; phylum Bacillota; class Bacilli; order Lactobacillales; family Lactobacillaceae; genus Lacticaseibacillus; species Lacticaseibacillus zhaodongensis. Next base: position 183,857 of record NZ_BLBG01000005.1, read on the forward strand.
TGCTACTGAGCATCAAGGTGACTTAGGTTTTGACGAGTGGTTTTCTCGTCAAGGCCTAAGTCATTTTGAGCGGAAGGAGCAGGGTGACGCAGCTCGACTCGGCACCGTAAGCTAGTGGGACGTAGCTAAGTCCGTTTTGTAATCAAGGAAACGCCTAGGCTTTAGGTACTGGGCGCAAAGTCAGCTAGCCGCAAGCTTCTGTCCCGCGCAGCTCGACTCGGCACCGTAGGCTAGAAGGCCGTAGCTGAAGGACAGCCGTAAGTGGAAACGGGTGCCTTGCGAAAAATACCATATCAAGGTCGGGACATATTTTTAAATATGCGCAGAAACGGCTGTAACTGTTGATATCATTGGGATTGCAGATTCACCTAAAATATGTGAATGGCTGCAATCGTGATTTTGAAGTGGAATGATAGTTGTACTTGGCCTGTACTCAGAGAACATAGATGTTTAGCTGTCTCCTCAAAGGGGGCTATCGCAGATCCGAGTCTTTGCAGGAAATTTAGCCAATTCATATTTTGGCCGATTGCTGAAACCCTTGCCGTGACTGACTTAATGGCAACTCCTGCGCATATTTTAAAATATGTCCTATGGCTGTACTGGTACCTGTCAAGGAGACAAGCAAATATCATCAAAATAACTTTACACGTGGTTTAGGCCACAGATGATTTG